>JAABSC010000010.1 GCA_011390565.1 Thioalkalivibrio paradoxus
TGATCCCCGCGGGGGCGATCGATGTCGTGAAAATGGGTACCACGGTGGCGACCAATGCGCTGCTGGAACGGAAGGGCGAGCCGACGTTGCTGGTGATCACGCGTGGGTTTCGGGATGCGCTGCGCATCGGCTACCAGGCGCGGCCTGAGATCTTCGCGCGGCGGATCGTGCTTCCGGAGTTGCTGTACGCGCGGGTGGAAGAGGTCGACGAGCGCGTCGCGGCGGACGGGACGGTGCTGGTCGCGCCCGATCTGGAAGATCTGAGGCCGCGCCTGGAGCGCGCATTCGCGCAGGGGCTGCGGGCGGTGGCCATCGTCTGCGTGCACGGCTACCGCTATCCCGCGCACGAGCGCGCGGTTGCGGCGCTGGCCCGGGAACTGGGGTTTCCGCAGGTGTCGGTGAGCCACGAGACGAGCCCGCTGATCAAGCTCGTGGGGCGCGGAGACACCACCGTTGTCGATGCCTACCTGTCGCCGATCCTGCGCCGGTACGTGGAGCGAGTGAGCGGCGCGTTGGGCGGCGTGCGGCTGCAGTTCATGCAGTCGAACGGTGGGTTGACCGACGCGGCGCTGTTTCAGGGGAAGGACGCGATCCTGTCCGGTCCGGCGGGCGGGATCGTGGGTGCGCGCGAGGTGGCGCGGCGGGCTGGGTTCGAACGGATCATCGCCTTCGACATGGGCGGCACGTCCACCGATGTCGCGCACTACGCGGGCGCGCTGGAACGCGTGTACGAGACCCAGGTGGCCGGGGTGCGGCTGCGGGCGCCGATGCTGGACATTCACACCGTCGCGGCCGGCGGGGGCTCGATCTGCCGCTTCGACGGTCAGCGGCTGCGGGTCGGGCCGGAGTCGGCGGGGGCCGATCCCGGGCCCGCGAGCTACCGGCGCGGCGGTCCGCTCACGGTGACCGACTGCAACGTGATGCTGGGGCGTCTGCAGCCGGACCACTTTCCCGCGGTGTTCGGGCCGGGTCAGGATCAGCCGCTGGACCGGGCCCGGGTGGTCGAGGAGTTCACCACGTTGGTCGGCGAAATCGCGGCGTCCGGCGCGGCAGCACCGACTCCAGCGGGGCTGGCCGAGCGTTTCCTGCGCATTGCGGTGGAGCACATGGCGCAGGCGATCAAGACGATCTCGGTGCAGCGCGGACACGACGTCGCGGGCTATGCGCTGGTGTGTTTCGGGGGTGCCGGCGGCCAGCACGCCTGCGGAGTGGCCGATGCGCTGAACATGCGCGAGGTGGTGTTGCATCCGCTCGCCGGCGTGCTCTCCGCCTACGGCATGGGCATCGCCGAGGTGCGGGCGTTGCGCGAGCAGAGTGTGGAGCGGCCGCTGGCCACGCTTCCCGGTGAACCGCCCGTGGCAACGACGCTCGAGCAGTGCGTCGCTACACTGCGCGCGGCGGCGCTCGCGGAGCTGGAGGAACAGGGGCTGGGCTCGGCCGGGGTGGACGTGACGGCGACCGTGCATCTCCGGTACCAGGGTTCCGATACCGCGCTGGCGGTGCCGTTCGGGCCGGTGCCGGAGATGGAAGCGGCGTTTCGGGAGCAATACCGCGAGCGGTTCGGCTTTCTGCTCGAGGACCGGCCGCTGGTGGCGGCCACCTGCGCGGTCGAGGCCGTCGCCGGCGGGCGCGAAGCCGCGCCGCTAGCGGAACCCGAGGTGGATGCGGTGCTGCGGGATCCCGAGCCGCTGGAACACGTCGAGGCGGTATTTGCTGGCCACGCGTGCCGGGTGCCGCTGTACCGGCGCGAATCGCTGCGGTTCGGGCACCGGGTGGCCGGCCCCGCGATCCTGATCGAGGCCAATGGCACCGTCGTCGTCGAGCCGGGCTGGCAGGCGGAGGTGCGCGCCGAGGACGTGCTGCTTCTGCGCCGGGTGCGGGCGCTGCCGGCGCGCGAGCGCATTGGCGCCGACTGCGATCCCGGGCTGCTGGAGGTGTTCAACAGCCGGTTCATGGCCATCGCCGAGCAGATGGGCTACACGCTGCAGAACACCGCGCACTCGGTGAACATCAAGGAGCGGCTGGATTTCTCCTGCGCCCTTTTCGACGCGCACGGCGGGCTGGTCGCGAACGCGCCGCACATGCCCGTGCACCTGGGCTCGATGAGCGCCAGCGTGCAGGCCGTGCTGGGGCGTTTCGGCCGGGGCATCGCCCCCGGGGACGTGTTCGTGCTGAACGATCCCTACGCCGGCGGTACCCATCTGCCGGACATCACCGTGATCACGCCGGTGTTCGCGCAGGATGGGCGCGAGATCCTGTTCCATGTCGCGTCCCGCGGCCATCACGCCGACATCGGCGGGATGACGCCCGGTTCCATGCCCGCGTTCTCGACCCGTGTGGCGGAGGAGGGCGTGCTCATCGAGCCGATGCGCCTGGTGCAGGCCGGCGTGTTCCAGACCCGCGAGGTGCTGGAACGGCTGATGAGCGGTCGCTGGCCGGCGCGCAACCCGGAGCAGAACCTGGCCGACCTGCACGCGCAGGTGGCGGCCAACGCGCGCGGCGTGGCGGAACTCGGGCATATGGTGGCGCTGTTCGGGGTCGATACCGTCCAAGCCTACATGCGCCACGTGCAGCAGAACGCCGCCGCGGCGGTTCGCGCATTGATTCCCCGCCTTCGGCCGGGTGCGTTTCGCTACGCGATGGACAACGGCGCGGTGGTCTGCGTGCGGGTGGAGCTGGATCCCGAGCAGGAGCGGATCCGGGTGGATTTCAGCGGGACGAGTGGCCTGCGCGCCGACAATTTCAACGCGCCGGCGGCGATCGCCCGTGCCGCGGTGCTGTACGTGTTCCGCACCCTGATCGACGACGACATCCCCCTGAACGAGGGCTGCCTCGATCCGCTGGAACTCGTGATCCCGCCCGGCTGCATGCTCGATCCGCACGCGCCGGCGGCGGTCGTCGCAGGCAACGTCGAGACGTCGCAGGTCATCACCGATGCGTTGTACGGAGCGCTCGGGGCGCTGGCCGCGGCGCAGGGCACGATGAACAATCTCACCTTCGGCAACGACCGCTATCAGTACTACGAGACGGTCTGTGGCGGGTCAGGGGCGGGGCCGGATTTCGCGGGAACCGATGCCGTGCAGACGCACATGACCAATTCGCGCCTCACCGACCCGGAAGTGCTGGAAACGCGCTTTCCGGTGCGGGTGGAAGACTTTGCGGTGCGGCGGGGCTCGGGCGGGCGCGGGCGATGCAACGGCGGCGATGGCGTGGTCCGGCGTCTGCGCTTCCTGGAGCCGATGGACGTCGTGATCCTGGCCAACCGGCGCCGGGTGCCGCCGTTCGGGCTGGCGGGAGGCGGTTGCGGCCAACCGGGCCGGACGGTCGTGGAACGCGCCGGCGGGGCGGTCGAGGTTCTGGACGCCTGCGACCGGCGCGAGATGCTTCCCGGCGATGCACTGCTGCTCGAAACCCCGGGCGGCGGCGCGTACGGATCCCCGGATGGGGACCGCCCGCACGTTGCAAACCCGGCAGGGTCGGTTCAACGCGACCCGCGCGAACTCCGGTAAGGGATTCTTCGGGCGGCCTGCGCTGCTACCGCGTCAGCCCTTTTCCGGCAGGACGATGTTGAGTTCGAGAATCTCGCGGTTGCCTTCGCGTTCGAGATTCATCTGTACCGCGTCGTCGCCCACCTGGACGTACTTGCGGATCACCGCGAGGATGTCCTGGTGCAGCTTGGGCAGGTAGTCGGGACCGGAGCGGTGCGCCCGCTCGCGGGTGACGATCACCTGCAGGCGTTCCTTGGCGAGCGAAGCCGACTTGGGCTTGGACGAGCGGAAGAGATCGAGAAAACCCATCGCGATTACCCCCCGAAAAGGCGTCCGAAGAAGCCTTTTTTCTCGTTGACGAGGAAGCGGTGCGGACGATCCTCACCGAGGAAACGCGCGACCGCGTCGAGATAGGCCTGACCCGCTTCGGAACCGTCTTCATGCACCACCGGCACGCCCGAGTTGGAAGCGTTCAGTACCGCCTGTGATTCCGGGATGACCCCGAGCAGGTCGATCGACAGGATTTCCTGCACGTCTTCGACGCTCAGCATCTCGCCCTTGTCGACGCGGGTCGGCGAGTAGCGCGTCAGCAGGAGTCGGGCGGGGATGGCGCCTTCTCCCTGTTCCGCCTTGCGGGTCTTGCTGGCCAGGATGCCGAGCATGCGGTCGGAATCGCGTACGCTGGAGACTTCGGGGTTGGTCACGACGATGGCCTCGTCCGCGAAGTAGGCGGCCATCAGCGCACCGCGCTCGATACCGGCCGGGCTGTCGCAGACGATGTATTCGAACTCTTCCGCGAGTTCGGTGAGCACCTTCTCGACACCCTCGGTGGTCAATGCGTCCTTGTCACGCGTCTGCGACGCGGGAAGGATGAAAAGGTTGTCGGCGCGCTTGTCCTTGATCAACGCCTGGCGCAGGTTCGCGTCGCCGTTGATCACGTTGACGAAGTCGTAGACCACGCGACGCTCGCACCCCATGATCAGGTCGAGGTTGCGCAGCCCCACGTCGAAATCGATCACGGCTGTCTTGTGACCCTGAAGCGCAAGGCCCGTGGCAAGGGCGGCCGAGGTCGTCGTCTTGCCGACGCCCCCCTTGCCCGATGTAATTACGACAACACGTGCCATATCGCCTGTATCTCCTTGAAAAAGCGAAAGGGTTCGCCTAGATTTCAGTGATTTGAATGGTTTCGCCGGCGAGGGTCACCAGGCGGTTCTCGCCCCGCTCGCGGTCGAGGATGTCCTCGGCGATGCGGTAATGCCCGGCAATGGAAACCAGCTCCGCGTCGAGCCGGCGGCAGAAGATCCGCGCGCTCTCGAGCCCGCGCACGCCGGCCAGCGCGCGCCCGCGCAGGGTGCCGTGGATGTGAATGTGCCCGTCGGCGAGGACTTCGGCGCCCGCCGACACCGCGCCCAGCACGATCAGGTCGCCGCCACGGGCGTAAATCTGTTGCCCCGAGCGCACCGGCTGTTCGACGATGCGGGTGGCGGTGTGTACCGCCGGTACGGCCTCCCGGGGCTTTTCGGGTTCCGGTGCCGGTTGCGCCGGGCGGGGGCGGGGCGCCGCTTCGGCTCCGCCTTTGCCGCCGAGCACCAGGGTCGGCAGACCGCTGGCCTCGGCCACCATGTCCAGTACCGCATTTCCCTTGTGCAGGCCCATGACCTTGAACCCGTGGCCGCGAATACGCTCGAGTGCCACCATGAGGTCGGCGGCGGGCAACGATGCAACGGCGTCGAAATCGACGATCAACGGCATGTCCTGCATCAGATCCGGGGCCTCGGCCATCCGCGCCGTGAGGGCTTCCCCCAGCGCGGATGGGTCGGCCGAATTCACGCGCAGGATGGAGACGAGCATCATGCGGCCCTTGAATTCGATGGCCTGCAGGGCTCCGGACGGGGCGTTCACCGCATCACGCGGCATGGCTGGGGAGGCACCGATGGCTGTCACCGTTCAGGGCTGGGGTTGCGGAAAGCTTCGGGGCGAGCGCGGATTGGGGCGTCAAGGCGTCACCTCGATCCTGTTCCACTGGCGCGGTCGCGCATGGGCGTTCGGGAACTGCTGATCTCGAGTCGCATGCGCGCATTGTAGCGCCTCGCGCGAGCGAGTGAAGTGGAGGATGTCGGTCAGCGCCGGGGCGGACCAGGGATCAGCGTGTTGGTGCGCGCGGCGTATTCCCGATAGCCCGGGCGCGATTCGCTCATGTGGCGATCCAGCAGCGTGACCCCGGAAACCCGAAGGATCAGGAAAATCATCAGCGCGACACTGGGCAAAGCCCACCAGCCCCCGAAGGCGAGGCCGATCAACCCGTAGCCGATCCAGAGCACGATTTCGCCAAAATAGTTCGGGTGGCGGCTGTACCGCCAGAGGCCGCGGTCCATCACCTGCCCGCGATGGGCCGGGTCCGCCTTGAACCGCGCAAGCTGCCAGTCGCCGATGCTTTCGTAGAGGAAGCCGAACAGCCAGACCGCCCAACCCAGCCAGACCAGCGCCCAGATCGGTTCGCCGCCGCGCACGCTCGCGAACATCGGCAGGGCAATCACGCCGACCAGGGCTCCCTGCAGCCAGAAAATGGTGACCAGGCTGCGCACGGCGAAGGCGAAGTCGGAACGGTCCTCGCGCATGGCGGTGTAACGGGCGTCTTCGCCGTGACCCCAGTTGCGCCAGGTGATGTGTGCCGACAGGCGCAGGCCCCAGAGAAGCACCGGTATCAGCATGACCCAGGCGACGGCCGGCATGCCCGAGAGCCACCACCAGGCCAGCGCGATGACGATGAAACCGATGCCCCAGAAGCGGTCGACGAGGCTCGCGTCCCGAAGCGGCACGCTGAAACTCCAGACCAGGCTCATCAGCGCGATCGCGGCAAGGAATCCCAACAGGTATACGGTCATGGCGCGGTCCTCGATCCTTGGAGCCTAATGTGAAGCCTGGGGGTTGCCGACGGCCATGGGTCGCTCGAACAGGACGTGGGATACGAACCACTCGTTGCCATCGTTGAAGCCGAAGAGTTCGGCGCAGGCCATGTAGAACATGCGCCAGCGCTGGAACCAGAGCCCGGCGTCGGCGCCATAGGTCTGTTCGAACAGGCGCAGGATGGGTTCGCGGGCGGCGTCCTGGCGTTTCAGCCATTCGTTGCAGGTGCGCTCGTAGTGACGACCGTTCACCCGCCACTGCCGCAGCACCCGCAGGTCGCGCTGAAAGTGCCGGGCGAGATCATCGGCGGGCATCAGGCCGTCGCGGAAGAAATACCGGCCCATCCAGTTGTCCGCGCCTTCGCTTTCGAAAAAGTAGGCCTGGTCACGGTGGCAGAACACGTGGATGAACAGGCGGCCGCCCGGCACGAGCCAGGAGGACGCGCGCCGCAGGAGTTCTTCCCAGTTGCGCATGTGCTCGAACATCTCGATCGAAACCATGCGGTCGAACCCTGGCGACTCGGGCGCGAAGTCGTTCATGTCGGTGGTTACGATGCGCAGGTTGGCGAGGCCGCGCTCGTCCCGTCGCTGCTCGATGAACGCGCGCTGCGAGTGCGAGTTGGAGACCGAGACGATCTCGCTGTTGGGGTAGTGCTCGGCCATCCACAGGGACAGTGAACCCCAGCCGCAGCCAAGCTCGAGGATGCGCTGGCCGTCCGCGAGGCCGGCTCGGGTGCACGTGAGTTCCAGCATGCGCGCTTCCGCGGTGTCGAGATCGTCGACATCCGGATCCCACTGGCAGCAGGAATACTTGAGATGAGCGCCGAGGCACTGGTGGAAATACGCCGCCGGCACCTCGTAGTGCTGTTCGTTGGCGACGTCGGTGGACAAGGCGACCGGAGCCGAGCGCATGGCTTCGACCAGTGCCTCGCGACGTTCCCATTGGGATTCGACATTGCCGCGCGTGTCGCGCAGGCGCTTCCGGAGCAGTTGCCGGATGCCGAACCGGAGCAGCGGATCGGGAACGCGCCCACGTTCCGCCCAGTCGATCAGTGTCTGCATGTGTCCCCCTTTCGCAACCCTCATTGACCGGGTGGAAGCCGATCGGTTCCGGGCGCAGGGTTCGTCGCCGCCGCGTGGTGGACATCTCGACGACCTTCTTCCAGTGGATCGATGGAATTTCGTTTCGTTTCGACGGTCGCAGCTACATTCCTCCTGCGACGGTGACACCATGCCACGAAACCCATTGCGCACGATCGCCCTGGCCTCGCTGTTTTCGATGGCGGTGGCGGGCTGCAGCAGCCATCCGCCAATGCCGACGGTCGATTATGTCGATCTCGAGCGCTTCATGGGGGACTGGTACGTCATCGGCAACATCCCCACGTTCATCGAGCGGGGCGCGCACAACGCGGTGGAGAGCTACAGCCTGAATGCGGACGGCACCGTGTCGACGGTGTTCACCTTCCGCAAGGATGCCTTCGACGGTCCGGAGAAGCGCTACACCCCACGCGGATTCGTGCGCAGCGAGGACAACGCCGAGTGGGGGATGCGCTTCGTGTGGCCCTTCAAGGCCGAGTTCCTGGTCATCTATCTGGACGAGGACTACAACCAGACGGTGATCGGGCGGAGCAAGCGCGACTACGTGTGGATCATGGCGCGCGAGCCGGAGATCCCCGAAGAGGACTACCAGAAGATTCTCGCGTTCCTGGCCGAGCGCGGCTACGACACCGAACGCATCGAACGCGTGCCGCAGCGCTGGGAATGACGCTCACGCCTCAGCGGCGCAGGAAGCGCAGCCAGGCCCAGATGTTGAGCAGGCTCATCAGCGACTGCGCGACATAGGTGTAGGCCGCGGCCTTCAGAATGCGGTGCGCGTGCCGGTAATCGGTTTCGTACAGGTAGCCGCCGTCGCGCAGGATGGGCAGGGCACGGCCGAAGCTGGCATCGAGTTCCGTCGGCAGCGTGACGAAGTGCACGATCGCGGCCAATCCCATCGACAACAATCCCGCAAGCAGGAACATCATCCCCGGGGCGGGGTGGCGGGTGATGATGGTGATCACCGGGATCGCCAGCATCATGAACGCGCCGAGACGCTGACCCCCGGAGGCCCAGCGCACCAGTTCGCCGCGCAGGCGCAGGGGCGTGTAGCCCTCCGCATGCTGGATGGCATGTCCCACTTCGTGCGCGGCTACAGTGATCGCGGTCAGCGAACAGCTGTTGTAATTGCCTTCCGAGAGGCGTACGGCCCGGGCTTCGGGGTCGTAGTGATCGCCCTGCTCGGTGGCCTCCACGGCGACGTCGCGCAACCCGCGCTCGTTCAGCAGGTGTCGGGCAAGTTCTCCGCCGGTGCCCTGGTAGCGGTCGGCCGGCTGGCTGTATTTCTGCATCGTCCGGCGCACCCACCAGCCCGGGCCATACGTGACCAGGAAGATGAGCGGAATCAGCAGGATGAGCAGGCGTGCCATCGCGCTACTGTACGGCCTCGGTCCGTCGCCTGCCGTTTTCCACCCGAATCCCGCGTGATGTCCGGCGCTCAGGTTTCATCGGCCGCGTCGGGATCATGCATGTTCCGGGTCTTCAGCGGCGGTTCGGGTGTTGTGTGTGCCGTCCCGGGCGCGGGTGCGGGCGCCGGCCCGGGCCCGGCCGTCGACTGCAGCAACTGGACATGCGCGGGCGGCGCATCGCCCTTCTTGTCCTCGCCGAAGTACAGGGTCATGTGCGGGAAGGGGATCTCGATGCCGGCTGCGTCGAAGTGACGTTTCACCAGCCGGTTGTAGGCGCGCCCGATGCCCCATTGCGCGCCGGGCAGCGTCTTGATGCGCACACGCACGTTCACGGAGCTGTCCGCGAGTGCGGTGACCCCGTGCACTTCGAGATCGCCGACGATGTTCGGACCGTGATCCGGATGCGAGCGCAGTTCCTCGAAGGCCTCGGACAGGCGCTGGACGACTTCGTCGGTGTCCTCCCGGTAAGCCACGCCATATTCGGCCAGGTGGTAGCTGAAATCGCGGGTGAAGTTGGAGACCGTGGTCACGGACGAGAACGGGATGACATGGAAGGTGCCCGAGAGGTCGCGCAACCCCAGTGAGCGGATCGTCAACTTCTCGACCGTGCCGGTGACCCCGGCCACCTGAACGACTTCGCCTGTGTTGATGGCGTTTTCGAACTGGATGAAAACCCCCGTGATGATGTCCTGGACCAGCGTCTGCGCGCCGAAGCCGATCGCCAGGCCCAGCACGCCGGCACCCGCCAGCAACGGCCCGATATTGATGCCGATCTCGGCCAGCACGATCATCGCGGCCATCACCGTGAGTGCGATCGCCAGGGCATTGCGGAAGATCGTGAGCAGGGTGGTTGCGCGCGCGCTCGGCGCGACGCGACCGCTCCGGGGAGTGAGCCGGTGTTCGATCCAGCTGGCCGCGACCAGCCAGAACAGTAACGTGATCCCGAGAATCATCGCGACGGACAGCGTTTTTGTCAGCAGAGCCGAGCCGTGGTCGGATTGCAGCCAGCCGCCCAGATTGAACAGACCCCAGGCATCGGCGATCACCGCCAGTACGAGCACCAGGATGACCGCCCGCATCACCTTCAGCGCGGTGGGAATGTAGGCGTTCAGCCGTTCCTCGAGCTTCGGAAAATTCTCCCGTGTTTCCGCGGGCAGGCGGATGCGCCGGCTGATGAACTGCGTGAGCACGGCCGCGACAAAGAACCCGACGAGAATCGCCGCCAGGCTCTGCCCGGTGGCGATGGCCATGAACGGCAGCGCGTCTTCCGGCCGGGTGACGCTGACCAAAGCCAACGCGCCGAAGTAGAGCAGGGCCAGCCAGTGCCAGGTGCGCGCGAGGATCGAGACACTGAAGCGCATGAAAGACAGCGAACTCTGGTCTCCGTAGGCCTGGATCCGCTGGCACACCCGCGCGCGGTTCTGCAGGATGATGGCGACCGCGTAACTGAAGGCGACCAGCATCACCAGCAAACCCAGTGTACGGCCGGCTGCGGGGGAGATCTCGGTTTTGACGATGGGTGTCGCCAGCAGCAGGCCGTAGCCGATGAAACCCACCAGTCGGCTGATCCAGGCGTTCCAGTACGCCGCTTCTTCACCTGCCATGGGCAGCACGCGCAGGCCCGTGTAGCGGCTCGCGAACAGGATCCGCACCAATGCCTTGGTGACTTCGATCATCAGGAACGCGTTCAGGAACAGGGCATGGCGGGTCAGCATCGTGCCGGTGTCGCCGAACGCGAACAGCGCAAGGGCGTATCCCGCAAGCCAGGCCAGCACCACCACCAGCAGGTCCGCGGCGGCCGCCAGCAGAATCGCGGGAACGGTGCGGAGCAGGGCAAGACCGCGTTGGGATTTCAGCACCCAGCCGTCGAGTACGGCGAACACGGGTCGCGCCAGCCGGCGCAGCAGCAGGAAGAGCCCGACGGTCACGACGATCAGAATGAGGAGATCGAGGGCGGCGAGACCGGCGACGTTCCAGTCGGCGGACCGCAGGGCTGCCATCACGTCCTGCCCGATCGCCTGCAACTCCTGCAGTTCGGCCACGAAGCCTTCGGCGATCTCCTGGGTGAGTTGGGCAATACGGTTTGGAAGCGACGGAACAGGCGGCTCGGCGGACTCGGCCGTGGCATCCTCGGCCGAGGCGGCGCGCAGCGCTTCGAGCAGTCGGGCCCGGCTCTCGGGATCTTCCAGTGCGGAAATCAGGGCCTGTACGGTGTCGGTTTCCTGTGCCTGGACCGTGGCCGCCATCGCGGTGGAGCAGGCGATCAGCAGGATCCAGGCGAGTGCGTGCCGGAGCAAGGGCACCCATCCCGGGTGCGGCTGTCGGGACATGTCGTTCTCCATCGATTCGCGGCATTCAGGGTTCGGCGCGCTGTGAAGAGCCCGGCCGACCCGCACGACCAGTCTAGCGGCTCGCTGGCTGGGCTGACCACCCGGGCTCTTTCCGCGCGGGCAGCTCGAGCGGATCCAGCCAGCCCTCACCGAGCTGCGCCATCTGCTGCTCGATCCACCGGGCACGCCCCCGAACGGTTTCCGAGGGGCGGGTCGGGGAATACCCGAGCGGGTTCGGCAACACGGCCGCGAGCAGAGCCGCCTGTTCACGGCTCAGTTGTCGGGCCGGTATGCCGAAATGGGAACGCGAAGCGGCTTCGATGCCGAAGATGCCGGGGCCCCACTCGGCAATATTGAGGTAGACCTCAAGGATGCGATGTTTCGGCCAGAGGGTCTCGATCGCCACAGTGAATCCCGCCTCCAATGATTTTCGGAACAGGCTGCGCCCGTGCCAGAGAAACACGTTCTTCGCGGTCTGCTGGGTGATCGTGCTGGCGCCGCGCAGACGTTCGCCGCGCCGATGCGCGTCGACCGCCTGGCGGATGGAGCGCCAGTCGAAACCCCGGTGCAATGGAAACTGCTGATCCTCGGCGGCGATCACGGCCAGGAGTATGTGGGGTGGCAAGGCGTCGATCGGTTGCCAGAACCGGTACAGGGACGATCCGAGCGGGCCCGAGGCATTGCTCAGCATGTACATCGAATACGGCGGGTTCACCCAGCGCAGGAGCAGCACGAGAAGGAGCAGGAACGCCAGGGCGAGCGCCAGGGCCGACAGGAGACGACCGGCCCATCGCCGCACGCGGGAAGGACCTTGCCTGCGTCGGGCCGACCGGGCGCGCTTCCGGGAACGTGGGCGTCTCATCGTTTCATTCTGCCAGAGTCAACGAGGGGGCCATGCCCGAAATGGCAGCCGGGCTGAACTAACATGCCCAAGACGGGCCGAAAAGGATTATTCAGCGGGGGTGCGAGCGCGATGTCCGAACCGGAAGGGATTCAGGCGCCAAGTGTCGATCCAGACGAGGTGGCGCGCTACCAGCGGCTGGCCGCGGCCTGGTGGGATGAAGCGGGGCCGTTCTGGCCATTGCACGTACTGAATCGGGTACGCACCGACTGGATCGTGCGGCAGCTGGCACGTGAACTCGGGCGCGATCCGGACGCGCCGAAACCGCTGGAAGGTCTGCGGGTGCTGGATATCGGCTGCGGGGGCGGGATTCTGTCGGAGAGCATCGCGCGGCACGGCGCCCACGTGCTCGGAATCGACGTTACGCCACGCAACATCACGATCGCGCAAGACCATGCGGCCGGGCAGGCGCTGGACGTAAGCTATCGGCAGGTGGCGCTCGAGGATCTCGACGAGATGCCCTTTGACGTGGTCCTGAACATGGAGGTCATCGAGCACGTGGTGGATGCGCAGGCCTTCCTGCAGCGCAGCCTGGGCATGGCGCGCCCCGGCGGGTTCGTGGTGCTGGCGACGCTGAACCGGACGCTGGCTTCGTTCGTGGCCGGGATCGTTGGCGCGGAGTACATCTTCCGGCTGCTGCCGCGCGGAACCCATCAGTGGCGACGTTTCGTGCGTCCGTCGGAACTCGTCCGGCCGCTGGAGGCTGCCGGCGGTCGAATCGTCGCGCGCTCCGGGGTCGCGGTGAATCCTCTGACCCGCCGCATGCGCCTGAGCCGATACGAGGGCATCAATTACATGCTGATGGCCCGGATGCCCGAGGCCGTCTGAAATCCTTCATCCGTTATCCACGGGGATAGAACATGAATCATCTGCCGTACCGCTACCAGTCTCCCACCGGCGACGCCATCTCCTTCGATTTTCCGCTGCACGACCAGACGGGCTCGGCGACACGGGTGCATCAGTTGCTGGATCGCATCCTGCACGTGCTGAACCATGAGGTCGGTCTGCTCGGCGATACCCAGAACGGAGACCTGCTGCAGGCATTGGCGATGGCGCTGGCGGTACGCACGGAATTGATTCCCGCCGATCCCGAACTCACTCATCGCCTGGCGCGGGACCTCACCAACCAGGCACTGAGTGCGCTGCCCGAGGCCCGTCACGAGCGGGTGCAGGTCGGCCACGCCTGAGACGCCGAGACGGTCAGCCGGAAAATTAAGGCACGGAAGAACACGGAAACAGAATTTTATTCAATGTCTTGTCCGCGTTCTTCCGTGTTCTTCCGTGGCTCGTGTTTTTTTAGTTTGGGGTGACTCCACGCGCGATGTTAGTAAGGTGTTGCCCCAAAGGCGTGCATCGCCAGCAACGCGGCGCCCCAGGCCGCTTCTTCGTGTGGTGCGTTGGCGATGGGGACACCGTTCAGTCGCGAGCGGATGGCGGTCCACGCCATGTTCCGCGCGCCACCACCGACGGTGACGATCCGGTCCACAGGTGCTGTGCCGAGTTGCGCCAGTCGTCGATAGCCGGCTGCCTCGATGCGCGCCATTCCCTCCAGCATCCCGTGTAGAAAATGGGCATCGTCAGCCGGCCGGGGATCGAGCCGGGGCACGTACGCGGGGTCGGTGACCGGAAAACGCTCACCGGGCCCCGGCAGCGGATAGTAGTCGAGCCCGGAGTCTGTCTGCGGGTCGATCCGTGCGCTGAGTTGATCGAGCAGCTCCGGCGAAAAGTGCTTTGCGAGCACCGCGCCGCCGCAGTTGGACGCGCCACCGACCAGCCAGTGGCCCAGCACCCGATGGCTGTAGACACCGCTCTCCGGATCGAACAGCGGTCGATCACACAGTTGTTTCAGGACCAGGGTGCTCCCCAGGCTGGTGACACCGGTGCGCGTGTCGGTCACCCCGGTGGCGAGAAAGCCGGCAATGCTGTCGGTGGTACCGGCGACCACCTGGCTTTCGGGGTGCAGGCCCGTATCGGCGGCCCATGCGGAATCGATACGTCCGAGTGGAGTGCCCGTCGCGACGATCTCGGGCAGCAGCCGGGCATGCTCGCCGAGTTCCGCGCGCCACCACGCCGGCCAGCCTCCAGCCACGGGGTCGTAGCCGAGTTTCAGCGCGTTGTTCTCGTCACCGTGGCTGAACTCACCGCGCAGCTGCGCGGCGATCCACTCGGCCTGGTGCAGCACCCGCGAAGCGCCCGAGAGCGCGCCCTGCGCCCGCAACCAGAGGAGCTTGGCGGCCGAGGACGTGGCGCCGTGCGCGGCACTGTCGCGCGGGGCGATCACTTTCAGCCGCGCGGCTTCGTGGAGGGCCCGGGCATCGTCGTACATCAACGCCGGAGCGACGGGTATTCCCGCGGCATCGAGGAGCAGCAGGGAGCCCGAGGTGCCGTCCACCGCGAGGGCGACAGGCTCGCTGGGGACCTGTTCGGATACCGTCCGCAACAGGCTGCGCACGGCTTCGAGCCAGGTCTGCGGGCTCTGTTCGCGTCCCTCGGGCCAGGGGCGCCGGAGTTGCAGTGCGCAGGCGCCGTTCGTATCCAGAACGACCAGGCGCAGCCCCGAGGTTCCGAGGTCGATGCCGATGAATCGGCGGACCATGGGCGGGTTGGCCGTGGTGGCGCCGGTCTCAGCCGCGCATCGGCGGGGGCAGATCGACCGGGGGCGCCGGTGTCCAGCCGTCGGCGCGGTGTTCGGCCACGACCTGGGTGTAGATGCCGCCGCGCACGTTGAAATCGGCCGTCAGGCGCATGAAACGCGGGCTCACCGCGGCCACCAGGTCGCCGAGGATCCGGTTGGTCACGGCCTCGTGATAGGCCCCTTCATTGCGATAGGACCAGATGTAGTTCTTCAGCGATTTCAGTTCCACGCAGGCCCCGTCGGGGACGTATTGCAGATGCAGTTCCGCGAAATCGGGTTGCCCGGTAGCCGGACAGAGGCAGCTGAATTCAGGGATCCGGATGTGAATCGTGAAGTCGCGGTCCGGTTGCGGGTTGGGGAAGGTGTCCAGGATCTTGCTGGGCTGACTGGGCATCGAGGCGTCCTTGAGCGGAAGTGTTTTCGGGCCATGGGCCGAACCATGTAAGATTCTACCCTTTGCGCTCACCGGACCCCACCCACCCGTGCGACTTTCCCGCATCAAACTGGCCGGATTCAAATCGTTCGTCGATCCGACGACCCTGGTGCTGCCGGGGAACCGGGTCGGGATCGTGGGTCCGAACGGCTGCGGCAAGTCCAACACCATCGATGCGGTGCGCTGGGTGATGGGGGAATCCTCGGCCAAGCACCTGCGCGGCGACTCCAGTGAGGACGTGATCTTCAGCGGTTCCTCCACCCGCAAGCCCGTGGGACAGGCCAGCATCGAGTTGTTCTTCGACAACAGCGAGGGCCGTCTCGGCGGCGAATACAGCAGTTTCGCGGAAATTTCCGTGCGCCGGGCGCTGACCCGGGACGGCCAGTCGAAGTACTACCTGAACGGCCAGCGTGCGCGTCGGCGCGACGTAACCGATCTCTTTCTCGGGACGGGTCTCGGGCCCCGCAGCTACGCGATCATCGAGCAGGGCATGATCTCGCGGCTGATCGAGGCGCGCCCGGAAGAACTGCGCGTCTACCTCGAAGAGGCGGCGGGCATCTCCAAGTACAAGGAGCGGCGACGCGAGACCGAGACCCGGATCCGCCACACACGGGAAAACCTCGAGCGGCTCGACGACGTGCGCGAAGAAGTGGATCGCCAGGCCGCGAAACTGACCCGGCAGGCCGAAACCGCCGAGCGCTACCAGGAACTGGCGGCGTTGCGCCGTCAGCGCCGGGCGGAGTTGCTGCTTCTGCGACTGGGTGAACTCGACTCGCGGGTCGAAGCCGAACGCCGGCAGCTGGCCGACGCGGAAACCGCCCTCGCCGAGGTGCAGGCACGGGCTCAGCACCAGGAAACGGAAACCGAAACGCTGCGCGCGCAGCGCGTGGATCTCGAACAGGAACTGCAGACGGCCCAGGCGGGTTTCTACGAGATCTCCGGCAGCGTTTCTCGGCTTGAACAGTCGATCCGGCACGCGGAAGCGGAGTTGGAGCGCGAGTCCCGCGAGCAGACGCAGTTGGAAGCACGCATGCGGGAATCCGAACGGGCGGCCACGGAGGCTGCGGGACGGGTCCAGACGGTACAGGACGCGATTGCCACCCACGAGGAAGGCAGCGCGGCCGCAGCAAAGGCGCTGGAACTCTCGGAGCGCGAACTCGAGGCCGCGGAACAGGAGTTGAACGCCGCGCGCGAAGCGCATTCGGACTGGCATCGAGCGTTGGCGGAACCGCAGCAGAACGCGCAGCTGGCGCGAACCCGGATGGATCACGCCGATCAGCTGCTGCAGCAGTCGCGGCAGCGTCACGAACGCTTGCTCGAGGAACAGGAGCGGTTGCCGCCCGAGCATGGGGACACGGAAACCACCGAGGCCGAGCAGGCGCTGGGCGTGGCTGTGCGGGGGCAGGAGCAGTTGCAGGAGAGGCGCAGCGCCCTCCGGGCCGAACTGGCCCAGCTCCGGGAGGAAGCGCAGGTGGAGCAGGAAGCCGCGCACGCGGCCGAGCGCAAGGCGCGGGAAATCGCCGGGCGGCTGGCTTCGCTGAAAATCCTTCCCGGACTGGACCAGGACCGGGATCGGGAAAAGTTCGAGACCTGGGCGCGCGCACGGGGTATCGATCCGGCCCGGCGCGTGGCGGCGCAGATCGAGGTCGAGGCGGGTTGGGAGGCTGCGGTCGAAGTCGTACTGGGATCCTGGTTCGAGGCCGTGATGATGCCGCTCTCGGAGGTACCCGAGGATCTTCCGGGCGCGGGGTTCCGCGCACTGGATCCCGACGCAGGAGTGCAGGCATTCAGCCCGGAATCGCTGGCTTCGCGGCTGAGCGGGCCGGATGCGCTGCGCGAGCACCTGGCGCGCGTTTACTGTGCGGGTTCACGGGACGAAGCGCAGGCGCGTCTGCGGACCTGTGGCCGGGGTGAGAGCGTGGTGACGCAGGACGGCAGCTGGCTCGGACCGGGTTGGCTCTGTCACCGCACCGTGGACCGGCAGGTGGAAGGCGTCGTCGAACGGCTGCGTCTGGAACGCGCACTGGAGCAGGAGGCGGCCGACTTGCGACGGCGCGGTGAAAAACACGCCGCTTCGATCGGGGCCCGGCGCGAGCGTGTCGGTCTTCTGGAAACCGAACTCGATGCACTGGAATCCGCGTTGCGTGAGAGCCAGCGCGAAGTCGCCCGCCTCGACGGACAGGTCCAGCGCCTGCGCGAGCGGTCCCGCCAGACCGAGGAGCAGCGCCGCCGCCTGGCCCGGGAGATCGCCGAGCTGGAGGAACAGATGGTACAGGCGGAGGTGCAGCGGGATGCGGCGCTGTCCGAGCGCAATACCGCGCTGGCGAGGTTCGAGGAACTGAACCGGGACAGCTCCACGCTCGAGGCGCGTGGCCGGTCGGCTCGGGAGCGGCAGGAAGCCGCCCGGATGGAAGTCCAGAAAGCCCGTGAACACGCGTCCGCCGCTCGCTTGGCATTACAGGAAGTCCGGCACCGGGTCGCGATCGAGCAGGGCCACCTCGACCGCCTGGAACAGCAGGGAATACAGGACCGTGAACGCCTGGCGCAACTGGAGACAGCCCGGGCCGGGCGGCTTGCGCCCCTGGACGGCTGGAGGCGGGAGCTGCAGGCACAGCTCGCGAGTCGGCAGAATGCGGATGCGGCGCTGGCCGCTTCCCGCAATGCGGTGGACGCCTGTGATTCGGCTCTGCGCGCGCTCGGTGGGCAATTGCGGGAAGTGCAGGAAAAGGTGGAGCAAAGACGTTCCCGTTGCGAGGAGCGCCGTCTCCACCTGCGCGAGCTGGGGGTTCAGGAAGAACAGCTGGTGGCACAGTTGCGGGAGACGGGATTTGCTCCGGCCGAGCTTGCCGAGGCGCTTCCCGACGACGCCTCGATGGCGGCCTGGGAGCAGGAGATCGCGGGTCTCGACCGGCGTATCGAGCGATTGGGGCCGATCAACCTCGCGGCGATCGACGAGGCTCGGGATCTGGTCGAGCGCAGCCGCTACCTCAAGGAGCAGCACGAGGACCTGGTCACGGCACTGGAAACGCTGGAACAGGCGATGCACCGGATCGACAAGGAGACGCGTGCGCTGTTCCAGAACACCTACGACCGGGTGAACGAAGGGTTGGCACACAAGTTCCGGCGGTTGTTCGGTGGTGGCGAGGCGCGGTTGGAACTCACCGGTGAAGACCTGCTGGACACGGGGGTCGCGATCATGGCGCGGCCGCCCGGGAAGCGGCTTTCGACGATTCATCTGATGTCCGGCGGAGAGAAGGCACTCACCGCCGCGGCGCTTGTGTTTGCAATCTTCGAGTTGAATCCGGCGCCATTCTGTATGCTGGACGAAGTCGACGCACCTCTGGACGAAGCAAACGTGGGCCGGTTCTGCGCGCTGCTCGAGGAGATGGCGGAGCGGATTCAGTTCATCTTCATTACGCACAACAAAACGACCATGGCGATGGCCGAGCAGTTGATTGGGGTCACCATGCATGAACCCGGCGTGTCCCGCCTGGTCAGCGTGGATATCGACGCTGCGGTCGAGCTGGCCGAAGCCTGAACGAACGAGGGAGGCTGTTTGTGGATTGGCTGCGCATCAGTCTGTTGCTTCTGGGAATCATTCTTGTGGCCGGGATCTGGGTCGCCCATCGCGTGCGTACTCGTGCCCGGCGCCAGGCCTGGGAGGCTGAGCCCGAGAATTGGGACGAGAATGACGTGCATATTCGCGCCCACCGGGAGGAAGACCGGATCGAGCCCGGCATGGGGGCTTCCGGCGAGAGCCTGAGCCCCCTGGACCTGGACGACGACGTGTCGCCGGTGCGGCGGGTGCCACGAGACGGTGCCGGGCCGGTGAGGTCGACTCCGCAGCCGCGGCCGGTGAGCGGGGCCGAGCCGGATCCCGGACAACTGCCGCCGATCAGCGCCCCCCCTCGGGAGCGCAAACCCGCGCCCACGCCGGGGACGAGCGGAAATCACGGGCCGAAAGAGACCGTGCGCCCGGATCCGAGACCACAGGCGGAATTCGACTTCGACGACGTATCCGAACCGCGGGTGGTCGGACGCAACCCGCTGGCGTCACGCGGGGGGAAGGAAAAAATCCTGATCCTGCACGTAGTGGCGCCGCGCAACCGGCCCTTTACCGGCGTCTCGCTGCGCGCCGCGCTCAAGCGGGCCGGCCTGGAGCCGGGTGAGATGTCGATTTACCACTATCACGCGGATGCGGCACCCAACGGAGAGATCCTGTTCAGTGTGGCCAACATGGTTGCGCCGGGAACCCTGAGCGAGGAAGACCTCGCCGACCTGATGACTCCCGGGATCACGCTGTTCTTCCAGGTTCATGCGTGCGAGCAGCCGCACAAGGGTTTCGAGGCTCTGCTCGAGACCAGTCACGTACTGGCGCGGGATCTCGGCGGCAGCATTCTGGATGCGCAGCAGTCGACTGCCACGAACCAGACGCTGGCCCACATGCGCGAGGAGATGAACCAGTGGCTGTTGCACCACCGGCCGGACCTTCTGCGCAGGAACGCCGACCGGTGAGCGGAATCGCTGCCGATTCGGCACGACGAGCCGCGGAGCTGCGGGAACAGATCACCTACCACGACCGGCGCTATTACGTCCTCGACGATCCCGAGATCAGCGACGCGGAATACGACGAGCTGTTGGCCGAGCTGAAGCAACTCGAATCCCGCCACCCGGAGTTGATCGTCCCGGACTCGCCGACGCAGCGCGTGGGCGGAGCGCTCGCCAGTGGCTTCCCCGAGGTGCGTCATCGGCTGCCGATGCTGTCGCTGAACAACGGTTTCGCCGAGGAGGATCTGCGGGCGTTCGACCGACGGGTCCGGGAGCGTCTGGAGATCCAGGGCGAGATCGACTACATGGCCGAGCCGAAACTCGACGGCCTCGCGATCAGCCTGCTGTACCGAAACGGTCAGCTGGTGCGCGCCGCCACCCGGGGGGACGGGGAGACCGGCGAGGACGTCACCGGAAACGTGCGCACGGTGCGTTCGGTTCCGTTGTCCCTGAGCGGGTCCGACTGGCCCGAGGAACTCGAGGTGCGCGGCGAGGTGTTCATGCGGCGTCCGGATTTCCTGCGTCTGAACGAAGGGCTGCTCGAATCCGGTGAGCGCGGGTTCATGAATCCGCGCAACGCCGCCGCGGGCAGTCTGCGGCAACTCGACCCGGCCGTGACGGCCCGGCGACCGCTCAGCTTTTTTGCCTACGGTCTTGGCTGGACCGCTGAACACGTGCTGCCGCATACCCAATCGGCCGTCCTGGACTGGTTCGCCGGGATGGGCATCCCGGTCTGCCCGGAGCGGGCGCGGGTGCTGGGAGCGGACGGTGCGTTTGCCTACCATCGGGCGATGGCCGAACGCCGGACGCGGTTGCCCTACGACATCGACGGCGTCGTGTTCAAGGTGAATAGCCGGGAGGCCCAGCAGCGCATGGGTTTCGTGGCACGGGCGCCACGCTGGGCACTGGCGCAGAAATTTCCCGCGGAGGAACGCACGACCCTGCTGCTGTCCGTCGATTTCCAGGTCGGCCGGACCGGGGCGTTGACGCCGGTCGCGCGCCTGGACCCCGTGCTGGTTGGCGGGGTCATGGTCAGCAACGCCACCCTGCACAACATGGACGAAATCGAACGCAAGGGCATCCGGATCGGTGATCGCGTGATTGTGCGCAGGGCCGGGGATGTGATTCCGGAAGTCGTGGGGCGTGCAGGTGGGGAGCGCATGCCCGAGACCCAGACCATCGAGTTGCCCTCCGTTTGCCCCGAATGCGGATCCCACGTCGAGCAGGAAGAGGGCAAGGCGGTGGCGCGGTGTACGGGCGGCCTGGTCTGTCCGGCACAACGCCGCGAGGCGCTGCGGCACTTTGTCTCCCGCAAGGCTCTGGACATCGAGGGTTTCGGCGAGCGGCTGATCGAACAGCTCGTCACGACCGGTGCCGTGAACAACCCTTCCGAACTCTTCGGGCTGAACGCCGAGCGCCTGGAGGGCTTCGAGCGCATCGGGCCGAAATCGGCGCAGAATCTGGAAGACGCGCTCCGCCGGGCTCGGGAAACCACGCTGGCGCGTTTCATCCACGCGCTCGGAATCCGTGAGGTGGGCGAGGTGACGGCGCGTTCGCTGGCCGAGCACTTCGGGGATCTGGAGCCCCTGATGCAGGCCTCCGAGGAAACGCTCGAGGCCATCCGGGACGTGGGGCCGGTCGTCGCGAAGCATATCGCCCATTTCTTCGATGAGCCTCACAACCGCGAGGTTATCGAGGCGCTCCTGGCGGCCGGCGTGCACTGGCCCCCGCCCGAGGCCAATCAAGCGGCGGACCCGCCTCTCGCCGGTCGCACCTACGTATTGACCGGGGCGCTGAGCGCGATGACGCGCGAAGAGGCGGGGGCACGCCTCCAGGCGCTCGGGGCCAGGGTTACGGGCAGCGTCTCGAAACAGACATCCGCGGTGATCGCCGGCGAGAACCCGGGGTCCAAACTGGCCCGGGCCGAAGCGCTCGGCGTTCCAATCCTGGACGAGGACGGATTGCGCGAGCTGCTGGCCTCGGAGTGACTGCGCGGTGCGCGTGCGGCCGCGGGACGTTACTGGCCGGGTCGCTCCGGGATCTCGATCTGCGCGGCGGCGCGCAGTTCGTCCATGTAGGCCTGCAGCGCGCGCGCCTCGAGGATGTCTTCGAGCTGTGTCCGGACGTCCTGCAGGGCGGGGGGATCGATCTCGCGTGTGTCTTCGAGAAGGATCAGGTGCCAGCCGAACTCCGAGCGCACGGGTTCCCGGGTGAACTCTCCCGGTTGCAGGGCCGTGGCCGCCGCTGAGAACGCCGGTACCATCTGGGCTGGCACGAACCACCCGAGATCGCCCCCGCGGGCCGCGGATCCGTCCAGTGAATGTTCGCCGGCGAGGGTGGCGAAATCGGCGCCCTCGATCAATTCCGCAGCCAGTGCCGAGGCCTCGCCCTCGCTCTCGACCAGGATATGACGCGCGCGGTACTCGGTCGGTTCGAAGCCGCCGATCTGGGACTGGTACTCGGCCTCGAGTTCCGCCTCCGTGAACTCGACTTCCTGGGCCTTGCGTTCGATGACCTGTGAGGCCAGCAGGTTGGTCTCGATGTTGCGCAGGAGCATGCGAATCTCGGGCTCCTGGTCGATTCCAAGGGCCAGCGCGCGTTGCCGCAGGAGTTCGAGGTTGATCAGCTCGTCGAGCGCGCCTTCGGTGCCCGCGGTGCCCGTTCCCGCCGCGAGGCCGGCGTAGGAAAACACATCCGACTGGGTGATGGCCTGTCCGTTCACGAGGGCCAGGACATCGGGGTCGGAGACGGCGGCTGCGGGCTCCGGGGGGGCGGCGCGGTCGCAGCCGGCCAGCGCGATGAGGGCCAGTGCAAGCAGGGGTGCGGCAAAACGAGGATTCATGGGGCTCTCCGGGAACGAAATGGAGCGGTGGGAGTGTGTCGGGCGGTGAGACTCAGGGCAGCACGCGTTTGAACGGCCGTACCGTGACCTCACGGTACACGCCGGCCCCGACATAGGGGTCCGCATCGGCCCATGCGCGGGCTTCGGCCAGCGAGGGGAATTCGGCGATGATCAGGCTTCCCGAGAAGCCGGACGCACCGGGATCCGGGCTGTCGATCGCGGGAAAGGGGCCGGCAAGCACGAGACGGCCGGTATCGCGCAGCGCCTCGAGACGGGCCAGGTGTTCGGGGCGAACGCTCTTGCGTCGTTCCAGGCTGTCAGGGACATCGAGACCCTCGATCGCGTAGAGCATCTGAGTTTCCTTCGGCAGGGGCCTGTACCAGGGGAATGAAATCGTGAAGCACGAATCGATTGCGCGTAGTATACATGCGCCGCTTCAGGGACCGTTCCCGGATGTTGATCAGCTTGAAAATACAGCCACGGAAACACACTGAAGTCACTGAAAATTATTGAAAGACACAGTCTTCTCCGTGACTTCCGTGTGTTTCCGTGGCTCGCCTGTTCATCGTCAGGGGTGGCACGGGGCCAGGATGGTTAGCGTAGACTTGCGATTCCAGGAATGCCTGCGGCAGCGTTGTAGCGCGCGATGACAGTTCTCACCATACATCCCGAAAACCCCCAGCCCCGTCTGGTGCAGCAGGTGTTGCGTCACCTCGACCAGGGGGCGGTACTCGTGTTGCCCACGGACGCCTGTTACGCGCTCGCCTGCCAGATCGGGGACAAGGCCGGTTCGGAGCGGATACGGCGCCTGCGTCAGCTGGACGAGAGCCACCACCTCACCCTGCTCTGCCGCGATCTCTCCGAACTGGGTGTGTACGCGAAGGTCGACAATACGGCGTTTCGCCTGATGAAGACGCTGACACCGGGCCCCTACACCTTCATTCTGCCCGCGACGCGCGAGGTGCCCCGGAGACTGCAGCACGCCAAGCGCCGAACCGTGGGCCTGCGTGTGCCGGACAACCGGGTGGTCCAGGCCGTGCTGGATGAACTCGGGGCGCCGTTGATGTCGGCGACCCTGCATCTTCCGGGCGATGCCTATCCGCTCAGCGAACCCTGGGAAATCAGCGAGCGGCTCGGCAAACAGGTCGATGCCATCGTCGATAGCGGCGCGGGCACCCTGGAAGCCACGACCGTGATCGATCTCACGGGGCCGGTACCCGAGGTCGTGCGCCACGGACGCGGTCCCGTTTCGTTCCTCGATTGACCCCTGGTCTGGATCGGCCCATGGCCTGGATGGGCCACTGAATCCGGGCAGGATGCGCCGCCCGGCCTGTTTTCCGGGGATATGCCGGGTGGGTCCGGGGGTTGGGTATACTGCGCCGATGGAATCCCTGATCCAGACCGTTGCCATCTGGGCACTCCCGGTACTGTTCGCGATCACCGTGCACGAGGCGGCCCACGGCTACGTGGCGCGGGCGCTTGGTGATACCACGGCGGCGATGCTGGGGCGCCTCACGCTCAATCCGTTCAAACACATCGATCCGGTGGGTACCGTGGCGGTGCCGCTTGGCCTGCTGCTGATCACGGCTCTCACTCCGGCTCCCGCTTTCGTGTTCGGCTGGGCCAAACCGGTGCCGATCAATACCCGAAATCTCAAGCATCCGCAGCGCGATATGGCGGTCGTGGCGGTGGCGGGTCCACTGGCCAATCTGCTGATGGCGATCGGTTGGGCGCTGCTGATCAAGCTCGGCCTGTCCTGGGACCATGCTTTCAGTCAGGCAATGGTGTACATGGGCATCGCCGGGATCGCGATCAATGTGCTCTTGATGGTCCTGAACCTGTTGCCGCTGCCGCCGCTGGACGGTGGACGGGTGGTGAGCGGACTGCTCCCCGCGCGGATCTCGACGCGTTTCGACCGGATCGAGCCGTACGGTCTGCCGATCCTTCTGGTCCTGCTGGTCACCGGTGTGCTGGGGGCCATCATCGGCCCCGTATACTCGGTGGTTTCCGAATCCATCGGCACCGTGATTGGATTGCCCGGCATGCGTCCGTAGGGCGCGGGCTGCGGACGTTCCGGAGAATGGCAGTGCGCAAGATTCTGATGGCCTTGCCCCTGATCCTCGCGCCACTCGCGGCGTGGCCGATCTACGTTGGCGTGCAGGTGGAGCAGGCGATGCAGGAGCCCCAGAGCGTGCAGGTCGGGGAACTCTGGGTGCAGCATCTGCCGCAGCACTACGAGCGCACGCACTACAGCGCGGACGCGGGCAGTTTTCTGGAAGTCCGCGACGGGGACATCGAGGTCAGGCTCGAGCTGCAGCACCGCGTGCGGCATCGGATTCTGGGTGCCGAACTGGAGACACGTCTCGTGGACGTTCACGTGAACGAGGAGACTCCTCCCGGTCTGCGCGAGGCGCTGCTCCGGGCGCAGCCGAACGCGGAGAGCTGGGTCGGGCTCGGCGGCGGGGTGAACGTGCGGCTGCAGACCCGTCCGTTCAGCCTGCAGTGGCCCATGGACACCGGCGCGACCGACACGGTCAGCATTCTGGATCTGGCGGACGGCCGCGGCGGGTTGGCCTACACGCGCGAGCGCATCGTGCTCAGTTTCGACACGCCCAGGATTTCGATCTCGGACGGTGCACGGGTGTTGGAGGTCGACGGGGCCCACTACGGTCTGCTGGTGCACCCCGGACCCGGGGGCGATTACGTGACGCTGCCTGATTACGATCTCAGCCTGGGCGCGGAGGAGGTTCGCCTGCGAGAAGGGGAGAGCGAGCGGCTTGCCATGCGTTCCCTCTGGGTGGCGGCATGGCAGAATTCGGCGCATGAGCGGCTCGACAGCGTGTTTCGACTCAAGGTCGGGACGATCGACGCGCCGCCGATTGCACTGCAGGCGATCGATGTGCATCTCAGCGCGCTGCGCCTGAGTCGGGGGGCGCTGCTGACTCTGATGCAGAACCTTGAAGGACTGCGCCTGGAGGATGTCCCGCTCGAAGCCCGCTCGGGGCTCGCCTGGGGCATTGCATTCGAAACGCTGAAAGAGATGGCCGCGGGCGATCCTCTGTTCCAGGCGGGGATGCACCTGAATCCGGATTCCGGACGGCGCCTGAGCGTCGCGGCGGATCTTGCGCTGAAAAACGATCGCGAGCTTCTGGATACGCGGCCCCTCGAGGCGATTGTTCTGGGCCTTGAAATCGAAACGGGGCGCGAGGCGATGGCCGAGCTTGAGTCCCTTTTTCGGGCTTCGGGACTTCTCGAGGAAGGGGCGGGGGATGTCTTCGAACAGTGGCTGGAGCATGCGCTGTCCGAAGGCTGGGTGTTGGAATCCAGCGATGGTCTCCAGACGCGTCTGCGGCTGGAGGACGGGCGTCTGTATATCAATGGCGAAGACCGCACGCTGCTCTGGCTGGCGACGGTATTCGCGATCGGCGGGGGCATGTTTTAATGGCGCCCGCATTCATGACATGAACGGCATAGGGATCTTTTCGTGAGCAGTCATCAGGGAGCGAATCAGCGCGTGCTTTCCGGCATGCGCCCCACCGGGCGTCTGCACCTCGGTCATTACCATGGCGTCCTGAAGAACTGGGTGGAACTGCAGCACAGCTACGAGTGCTTCTTCTTCGTCGCGGACTGGCATGCGCTGACCACGCACTACGAATCGCCCGGGGATCTGGGACAGCACGTGACGGATATGGTCATCGACTGGCTCGCGGCCGGGGTCAGCCCCAGCGCATCCACACTGTTCGTGCAGTCGCGCGTCCCGGAGCACGCGGAGCTGCATCTGCTGCTGTCGATGATCACGCCCCTGGGCTGGCTCGAGCGCGTACCGACGTACAAGGATCAGCAGGAGCAGCTGCGTGAGCGTGACCTCGCGACCTATGGCTTCCTGGGATACCCGGTTCTGCAGAGTGCCGACGTGCTGGCCTACCGCGCGGGCCTGGTGCCGGTGGGCGAAGACCAGGTGGCGCATCTGGAGGTGACCCGGGAAATCGCGCGGCGCTTCAATCATCTCTATGGTCGAGAGCCCGGCTTCGTCGAAAAGGCGGAGTTGGCGATCGACAAGATGGGCAAGAAGACGGCCCGCCGCTATCGAGACCTGCGCAAGCGGTTCCAGGAACAGGGCGACGACGAGGCGTTGGCGGTGGCCCGGGTGATGCTGGATTCGCAGCAGAACCTCTCCCTTGGCGATCGTGAACGGCTGTTTGGGTATCTTGAGGGCGGCGCCAAGATCATCCTGCCCGAACCGCAGCCGATGTTGACGCCGATGGCGAAAATGCCCGGTCTCGACGGTCGCAAGATGTCGAAGAGCTACAACAATGCGATCAGCCTGCGTTCGGAACCGGCCCAGGTGGATCAGCAGATCCGCACCATGCCGACCGACCCGGCCCGGGTCCGGCGCACCGACCCCGGGGATCCGTCCAAGTGCCCCGTGTGGGCTTTGCACGAGGTCTACACCCCGGCATCGACACGGGAGGAACTGGCCGCGGGTTGCCGTTCGGCGGGCATCGGCTGCATCGATTGCAAGCGGCCGTTGATCGAGGCGGTACTGGCGGAACTGGGACCCATCCAGGAACGCGCGCGCGAGTACGCGGCGGATCCTGCTCTGGTGCGCAGTATCGTGAGCGAAGGTTCGGAGGCGGCGCGGGAGGAAGCCCGGGAAACGCTGGACGAGGTCCGCCGCGCGATGGGCCTGGATTACCTGCGTTGATGCGACGCCGTACCGGGTTCGGAGACCGGTCCGCGCGAGGGCCCGGGGAGATCCGGGCATGACGGCCGCGGTCGAGACGCCGGATCCGGAGAGCGCGGTCGAGGCCGATTGGGCCTGCCGCGTGAACGGGTCGCCCTTGGGTGAGCTGCCCGCGGATCTCTACATTCCTCCCGATGCACTCGAAGTGTTCCTCGAATCCTTCGAGGGACCGCTGGACCTGCTGCTGTACCTGATCCGGCGCCAGAACCTCGATATTCTCGCGATCCCGATCGCCGAAATCACCCGTCAGTACATGGCCTACATCGAGGTCATGCAGGCGTTGCGGCTGGAGCTTGCCGGTGAATATCTGGTCATGGCGGCGCTGCTGGCCGAGATCAAGTCACGCATGCTGCTGCCGCGGCCCTCGGCCGCGAGCGAGGATTCCGACGAGGACCCGCGCCTCGCGCTGATCCGCCAGCTGCAGGAGTACGAGCGTTTCAAGACGGCCGCGGAGCGTCTGGAAGCGATGCCGCGGATGGACCGTGATGTCTTCCACGCGCAGGCCTCCCGGGACGCCCTGGAGGCCCCCCCGCCGCCCGCGCCCGAACTGGAGGAACTGCTCGAGGCACTGGTGGGAGTTCTCCGCAGGGCCACGCTGCGCAGCCATCATCAGATCAGCTCCGAGGCATTGTCGGTGCGCGAACGCATGGCACGCATCCTGGAGAAGCTGGAACACGACGCGTTCGTGGAATTCACGAGCCTGCTGACGGGCGTCGAGGGCCGCCCCGGTGTGGTGGTCTCGTTTCTTGCCGTGCTCGAGCTGAGCAAGGCAGGATTACTGGAGTGGGGCCAGGGGGACCCTTACGGGCCGATTCAGGTCCGGCGCCGGCGTACAGGGGAAGACGCATGACCGAGCGGGACGAACGGGAACACACGGAAACGGACACGCCCGGTCTGGACGGCCTGGAGCTGGTGTTGGAAGCCGTGCTGTTCGCCGCCTCCGAGCCCCTGCGGATGCAGGATCTCGTCGCGGCCTGCACGGGTATGGAGGGCGTCGGCCACGGAGAGGTCGAGGCGGCGCTGCAGCGTCTGGCCGAACACTATCGGGACCGTTCGCTGGAACTGGTGCGTTCCGCGAGTGGCTTCCGCTTCCGGGTCCGGCAGCGTTTTTCGTCGCATGTGCAGGCGTCCCTTCCGGAGCGGCCGCCGCGGCTCTCTCGTGCGCTGCTGGAAACACTGGCGATCATCGCCTACCGGCAGCCGGTCACCCGGGCGGAAATCGAGGACATCCGGGGGGTGGCGGTCAGTACACAGATCATGCGCAACATCCTCGAACGGGAATGGGTGCATGTGGTGGGGCACAAGGAGGTTCCCGGGCGTCCCGCGCTCTACGCGACCACCCGGACCTTTCTGGACGACCTCGGTCTGTCGCGGCTCGATGAGCTTCCACCGCTGGATGCGTTGCGGGAGCTGGTCGATCCGCCCGTGGAGGCGGATAGTGACGAAGGGCCTTCCGGCGGCGCCGCGGATGGCGCGTCTTCCGACGAGACTGCGGAGCACCCGACGCTGCAGTAAACCGATGCCGTTCGTGGGCCATGCCGAAAGTGCCGGTACCCGCTCGCTTCGCCGGAAGCGCCGGTGCTGCGTTGGGCCCGTTTGAAACAGGGTGGTGGTTCCGGCACTTGCCCGCCTTGCTTCGGCAGTTCTGGCTGTGCTCCATCGTCATCGAACTCCCCGCATGGTCCACTCGTGTCCCGAGTCAGGACCCCCGCGCGGCACGGGCAAAATCTGAATCCTGATCTATAGTTGTCCGGGAGCCGCCGGGTTGTCCGATCCGGCGGAGTCTGGGCGCACGGCCCGGGCATGCACCGTACGACCCGTGTATCCGGGTCTCGCCATGGCCCCATGCACGGAGGATCAGCAGCGGATGTCGGAAAAGGCCTTTGAGCTGAGCAAACGGGTCGGCCTGAAGATGGCCGAGACATTCAAACTCGGCATCCTGTTCGTGGCGGGGTTCTCGATTCTCTGGGCGACCATCATCGAGATCGGAAAGTTCGTCGGCGCCGGCGGCCCGGATCTCGGCGATGTGCTGATGCTTTTCCTCCTGATCGAGCTTGCGGCGATGGTCGCGATCTATTTCAAAAGCAACCGCCTCTCCGTCCGGTTTCTCGTCTACATCGCCATCACGGCCCTGACCCGCGTGCTCGTCGTCGACGTCAAGTACATGGAGAACACCAAGATCGTCGTGCTGGTGGGGGCGATCTTCATCCTTACGCTGGGCGTGCTGATCCTGCGTGGCTGCGAGGTATGGTTCGGGCAGGACGAGGAATCAAGGGAGTGAAGGGGGGTCACTCCTTCAGCCGCGGCATCAGCATCGTCAGGTTGCAGGGACGGGTCCCCGCGTCGAGTTGCGTGACAATGATGCGGTTCCAGGCGGTTTCGCAGGCGTTGCGTGAACCCGGCAGCACGAAGATGAAGGTACCGTTGGCGACACCGGACAGGGCCCGGGACTGCAGGCTGGAAGTCCCGATTTCTTCGTAGGAAAGCTGTCGAAAAAGCTCCCCGAAACCGCTGATTTCCTTGTCAAGTAACGGGCTGATGGCCTCGGGTGTTCCGTCCCGCCCGGTGATCCCCGTACCTCCTGTGGTGAGAATGCAGTCGATGCCGGGATCGGCGATCCAGGCCGAGACCGTGGCCCGGATGGCGTAGAGATCGTCGCGAACCAGCTGTCGATCCGCCAGCGCGTGGCCGGCGGCGGCCAGCCGTTCGGCCAGAGCGTCGCCCGAGCGATCCTCGGCGAGGCTGCGACTGTCGGAAACGGTCAGCACGGCAATCCGGAGCGGTGTGGTTGCGGCAGTCATGGAGCGGTCCTTTTCGTGTATCGTCGCGGGGATGATAGACAGCCTTGGCGAGCCTTGAAATGGCGGAGCGGTTACAGAAATACCTGGCGTCCCGTGGCTTGGGTTCGCGGCGCGAGATCGAAGCGTGGATCTCGCGTGGAGAAGTGCAGGTCAACGGCCGGGTTGCGCAACTGGGGGACCAGGTGGAGCCGACGGACGTCATCCGCGTTCGGGGGCGCCCGGTGGCCGGAGGCGAGCGTTCCCATCGCTGGATCGCGTATCACAAGCCGGAAGGCGAAATCTGCAGCCGCTCCGATCCGGAAGGTCGCCCCAGCGTGTTTGCCGCGTTGCCCCGCCTGCGCGGGCAGCGTTGGGTGTCCGTGGGGCGTCTGGATCTCAATACGTCCGGCCTGCTGTTGTTCACCACCGATGGTGCACTGGCGCACGCGTTGATGCACCCGTCCACGGGGCTGGTGCGTGAATACGCGGTACGCGTTCTGGGCGAGATTCCGACAGAGGTGCAGGAAGGCCTGCTTCGCGACGTCGAACTGGAGGATGGGCCGGCTCATTTCGACACCCTGCGGGCCGCGGGCGGCGAGGGTGCCAACCACTGGTTCCATGTCACCGTCGGCGAGGGCCGTAACCGGCTCGTGCGGCGGCTGTGGGAAGCGGCCGGCGTAACCGTGAGCCGGCTGATCCGGGTGCGCTACGGACCGGTCGAGTTGGGTCGCGGTCTGCGCAGTGGTCGTTTTCGGGACCTGGAGCCCATGGAAGTCCGGGCGTTGTATGATGCCGCTGGGTTGCGGGTTCCGGCGCCGGCGAGCCCGTCGCGTCGAGGTTCCGGTTCCGGGGCGGCCCGGAAAACTCGACGGCCCGGGGCCAAGGGGCGCTAGAATCCGTACGTATCGTTTCCGAGCGAGTCGCTGTGAGCGGGGAGCCACCACGGATGATGAAAGCTGAAAAACTGGGTCACCGGGCGCTGCAATTCACCGAAGTCGCCGTACTCGCCGTGATTGCGGTGGCTACCGTGATCGCGATCCTGCAGGAGATCGCGTTCATGGTCGGGAACCGGGAGGTCACGCTTGCCGACCTGCTGCTGCTGTTCATTTTCCTCGAAGTCCTGGCCATGGTCGGGATCTACCTGAAATCCGGCCGCCTGCCGGTGCGTCTGCCGCTGTACATCGCAATCGTGGCCCTGGCCCGTTACATCATCATCGACATGAAGGCGATGGATTTCTGGGAGATGCTGGCGGTTTCGCTGGGGATTCTGCTGATCACGGTGGCGATCCTGATCCTGCGCTACGGGCATACCCGCTATCCCTATACCGATGAGGGCGGCCCGGGGGCTGAACCCCCGATCTCGAGGAGAGAGCGCTCGGAACCGTGACCCGGGCGATTCAGGTACTGGTCCCCGGCCTCTGGAGGTCCAGCGCGCAGGCTCCGGAGGTGCCGCTGCCGCGCACACTGGCGCGGATCGCGGGCCGGGCACGCGCCGAACCGACCGTCGACACCGGATGGGAAACCGAACTCGCACACGCGTTGGGTTTCCGTCAGCCGACCGCGGGCGAACGCCGATGGCTGGCGGTTCCGGTGAGCCTCGCGCCTGGCATGACAGACCTTGTCGCCACGCGGGTGGAGGACCTCGACGCGGGAGAGATCGAAGCTCTTTGGGAGGCCGCTCGCCCCGAACTGGATTTGGCCGGTGCGGCCCCTGAGGAGCGGTTTCCGGGTCTGCACCTGCTGGTCATGGCGGGTGAGGGGCGCTGGGAGGGGGTTCCGCCTTCCGTGGGGCTGGGGCATTCGATGCAGGCGCTGCGGCTGGACAGCCCGGTCTATCGCCGCTTGCAGGTGCTCGCCAACAACCTCCAGATGGCCTGGTTCGATCATGCCGTCAACCGGTCACGCGTCGCGGCGGGTCAGGCTCCGGTGCAGGGACTCTGGCTCTGGTCTCCGGGGCTGCCCAGCGAGGCGCCGACCGTGCGGCACGTGGCGGGAGGGGGGTTGCTCGCGCGTTGGCTTGCGGAACAGGTGCAGGTGACCTGGTCCGCCGATCCGCTCGACCCGGATGCCGACTTCACCGTACTCGACGTCTTCCTGTCTGCGCGGTCGTCGGACCGGTTCGCGGGGCTTCTGCAATCGCTTTCCGACGACGTGCTGGAGAAGCGGATCGCGCGCGTGCGCCGCGACCCCTCGCTTGCACTGGTGGTGCACGATCCGGGTGTGGCGCGGTTGCGCCTCAACCGTCGGGACTGGCGCCGATTCTGGATCCGGGCGCGTGGCCTGGTCCCGGCTCGGGCCTGAATCATGTGTACACGGGAGTTCTGACCCGCCGGGTCTGGCTTGCTATACTGCTCGGCTTTTCCGCCCGGATCGATTGCCATGGAACTGAACCCGCACTATTCGCTGATCGCCGACCTGCGAGGCCGTCTGGATGGCCTCAGGGGGTATCTTTGACTTCGCTGCCCGAGAGGAACGGCTGGAGGAAGTGCAGCGCGAGCTGGAAGTGCCCGATGTTTGGAATGACCCCGAGCGCGCCCAGGCCCTAGGCAAGGAGCGGTCCCAGCTCGAGGCGGTGGTGCTGAACATCCGCAGCATCGAAGGCAAACTCGACGACAGCCAGGAGTTGCTGGAGATGGCCGAGGCTGACGACGACGCGGACACGGTCGCCGCAGTGGTCAGCGATATCGACCAATTGAACACGGAGGTCGAGAAGCTCGAGTTCCGGCGCATGTTCTCCGGGGAGATGGATCCCGCGAATGCTTTTGTCGATATACAGGCGGGTTCCGGTGGTACCGAGGCTCAGGACTGGGCGGAGATCCTGCTGCGCATGTACCTGCGCTGGGGCGAGCGTCGCGGGTTCAGGACCGAGATCATCGAACTGTCGGAAGGGGAGGTCGCGGGCATCAAGAGTGCGACCGTGAAATTCGAGGGCGAGTACGCGTTCGGCTGGCTGCGCACCGAGATCGGGGTGCATCGACTGGTCCGCAAGTCGCCCTTCGATTCCGGAAACCGCCGGCATACCTCGTTTGCGGCGGTTTTCGTGTCGCCGGAAGTCGACGACTCCTTCGAGATCGAGATCAATCCGGCCGACCTCAAGGTCGATACCTATCGCGCGAGCGGCGCCGGTGGACAGCACGTGAACCGGACCGAGTCGGCGATCCGTATCACGCACATGCCTTCGGGCATTGTCGTGGCGTGCCAGAACGACCGGTCCCAGCACAAGAACCGGGACACGGCGATGAAGCAGCTGAAGGCGAAGCTCTACGAAATGGAAATGCAGAAGCGCAATGCCGAAAAACAGGCGGTGGAGGATACGAAATCCGACATCGGCTGGGGCAGCCAGATTCGTTCCTACGTACTGGATCAATCCAGAATCAAGGATTTGAGAACTGGAGTTGAAGTGGGTAATACGCAGGGCGTCCTGGATGGCGATCTCGACCCCTTCATCGAAGCCAGCCTGAAGAGTGGACTGTGATGAACCCTGACTCGCACGCGGAAGGGGATCGCACGGTCGATGAGAACAAGCTGATCGCGCAGCGCCGGGAAAAACTGCAGGCCCTGCGCGCCGAAGGGCCGGCCTTCCCGAATGACTTCCGGCGCGACAGCCTCGCCGCGGACCTGCACGCGCAGCACGACGATGCCGAACCCGAGACGCTGCAGGCGGCCGGGATCGAGGTGGTGGTGGCCGGACGCATGCTGGCCAAGCGGGTCATGGGCAAGGCGAGCTTTGCAAGCCTGCGCGACCTGTCCGGGGACATCCAGCTGTTCGTGCAGCGCGATGCCTTGCCGGACGGCGTGTACGCCGCGTTCAGGCAGTGGGACCTGGGGGACGTGCTGGGCGCACGCGGCACATTGTTCAGGACCCGGACCGGGGAACTGTCGATCCAGGTGTCCGAACTGCGTCTGCTGACCAAGAGCCTGCGACCGCTGCCGGAGAAGTTTCACGGGCTCGCGGACCAGGAGACCCGCTACCGTCAGCGCTATGTCGACCTGATCACCTCGACGGAAACCCGGGACCTGTTCCGCACGCGGACCCGGATCATCCAGTACATCCGCGAATATTTCACGACGGCCGGCTTCCTCGAAGTCGAGACCCCGATGATGCAGGCGATTCCGGGCGGTGCCACCGCGCGGCCGTTCATCACGCACCACAATGCCCTCGACATGGACCTCTACCTGCGCATCGCGCCCGAGCTGTACCTGAAGCGGCTGGTGGTGGGCGGGTTCGAAAAGGTGTTCGAGATCAACCGGAATTTCCGCAACGAGGGGCTCTCCACCCGGCACAACCCCGAATTCACGATGCTCGAATTCTACGAGGCGTTCGTGACCCATCACGAGTTGATGGACCGTACCGAAGAACTGATGCGGGGTCTCTGCCGCGACGTGCTCGGCACCACGGAGATCGAGTACCAGGGCGAGACGCACGATTTCGGCTCCCCGTTTGCCCGGATGAGCGTGCGCGAGGCGATCCGGGCGTTCAATGACGACATCTCCGAGGCCGACCTCGAGGACGTCGACGCGATGCGGGGGCACTGCGCGCGGCTGGAGATTCCGGTCAAGCCCGGATACGGACGGGGCAAGCTCTGGCTCGAGGTGTTCGAGAAGACCGTGGAGACCCGGCTGCGCCACCCGACGTTCATCACCGGGTACCCGACCGAGGTTTCGCCGCTGGCGCGGCGCAGCGATGCGGATCCCTTCGTGACGGACCGCTTCGAGTTCTTCGTCGGCGGGCGCGAGATCGCCAATGGTTTCTCGGAGCTCAACGACCCCGAGGATCAGGCCGAGCGCTTCCGGGCGCAGGTCGAGGACAAGGAGGCCGGCGACCTCGAGGCGATGCATTACGACGCCGACTACATCCGGGCGCTGGAGTATGGCCTGCCGCCGACTGCGGGCGAGGGCATCGGGATCGATCGGCTGGTGATGCTGCTGACCGACTCGCCGTCGATCCGCGACGTCCTGCTGTTCCCCCACCTTCGCCCCGAATCCTGAAGCGACCGGTCCATCAGGGGGCAGTGATATAGTGGGGATGCGTCGGAATTCGGAGGTGGATGCGCGATGAGCGGTTGGGGTTGTCCTCATGAAGTCCGCGGGGAGTGCCAACACGTACTGGGCCGCACGTGCGAGCCGGGCATGAAGGGCTGTGTGCTCGCCGGGCGTTTCCTGTTCAGCGACCCGGAAAAGAATACCGCCCGGATGCGCCGGGAGAAGGGCGGTGAGGAGCCGCGTCGGCCCGTCCGTGGACACAGCGGTCGCGACTGACCGCCACCGCGCGGTCCTGTTCGACGCGGCGGGAACCCTGTTTCGATTGCGGACTCCGGTGGGCGCGGTCTATGCGGACGCAGCGCTGGCCCATGGACTCTCCCCGTGCCCCGATCTCGCGCAGCGCATCGAGCAGGGCTTCCACACGCAGTTCCCGGCGATGCCGCGTCCCCGCTACCGGCCCGGCGATCTCGCCCACAACGAGGCCGAGGATCGGCGTTGGTGGCGGCAGCTGGTGCGGCGGGTGATGCAGGATTTCGGGCCGCTCGACTTCGACCCCTTTTTCGACACGGTGTACGCCATGTTCGCACGCGCCGACGCCTGGGAACTCTTTCCGGAGGTTCCGGGCGTGCTTCGGGAACTGCGGCGGCGCGGCTTGCGACTGGCGATCGTCTCGAACTTCGATGCCCGTCTGCTGCCCGTCTGTGAAGGCCTGGGCCTGAGCAAGCGGGTCGATACCATCACCTATGCGGCCGAGGCCGGCGCGGCCAAGCCGGACGCCGGGATCTTTGCGCTGGTCCTGCGTCGGCTGGACCTGGATGCACGGGCTGCCCTGCACGTCGGTGATTCCCGGGAAGAGGATGTCGAGGGAGCGCACGCCGCAGGTATCGACGCGCTCTGGCTACACCGGGAGCCGTCTGAGCCCCGAGACCGTCGGCCCTCATCCGGGATCGCCGCAATCCCCGATCTGCGTGCCCTGATCGCCGGACCCCAAACCGACGAAACCGGGGTCTGACCCCAGGCTCCAACCGGGGTCTGACCCCGTTTTCGTGTGGGGTCTGACCCCGGTTCGGGGTGTCCGCGGGTCAGTGGGTCTCGTGCCGCTCGTGGTAGCTGCGAACGAGGTGGGTCTGTACATCGGGTGGCGCGGGTTCATAGTCGGCGGCGCTGACCACGAATTCGCTGTCGCCGGCGCAGATGGATTTCAGGCGGGCCTCGAAGCCATCCATCTCGGCCAGCGGCACCAGGGCATGGATTTCCGTCCATCCCGGCGCGGGGCTGTCCGTGCCCGTGACCCGGCCCCGGCGGCCGGAGAATTCGGCGCTGATCTGGCCGAAGTTGTCCTCGCTGGCCTTTACGCTGACCTGCACCAGCGGTTCAAGGACGACCGGGGCCGCTGCCCGAGCGGCTTCCAGCACGGCCTGCCTGGCGGCGGTCGAGAAGGAGATCTCGTTGGAATCCACTGCATGGTGCTTGCCGTCGAGCACGGTGACGCGCAGGTCCTGGATCGGGAAACCCGCCAGCGCCCCGTCCTCCAGGGCCTGCAACACGCCCTTGTGCACGGCGGGCATGAAGTTGCCGGGAATCGTGCCGCCCTTGACTTCGTCGTGGAATTCGAACCCCGCACCCCGCGGCAGCGGATCGACCCGCAGCGCGACCTCGCCGAACTGACCGGAGCCGCCGCTCTGCTTCTTGTGCCGGTAGCGGCCCTCGGCGCCGCGAGTGACCGTTTCACGGTAGGGCACGGCCGGCTTGGAGGTATCCAGATGCAGGTTCCAGCGGCTTCCAAGCTCGTCAAGCAAAACCTTGAGGTGTTGCTCGCCGAGGCCGCGCACGACGGTCTGCCGGGTCTGGGGCTCGAAGCCGACTTCGAGACAGGGGTCCTCATCGAACATGCGCGCGAGCGCCTCTGAGAGCTTCTGTTCGTCCCCGTGCTTGCGCGCCACCATCGCCAGTCCGTAAACCGGCTTGGGAAAGGGCGGCGGCACGAGGTGAAAATAGTCCTCGTCGTGGGAGTCGTGCAGCACGGCGTCGCGGTGGAGTTCATCGACGCGCGCGACCGCGCAGATGTCGCCGGGCACACCGCGCGCCGTCTCGTTCTGCTGGCGTCCCTGCATGCGGAACAGGTGCGTCACCTTGAACGGCTTGCGGGCGTCGCCGATCAACAACTGGGTGTTCGGTGTCACCGTGCCCTGGTGGATGCGGAACAGCGCGATGCGTCCGCGGAAGGGATCGTTCTGAACCTGAAAGACGTGGGCGATCACGTGCTGGTCGGGGTCCGGCTGGACCGTCACCGGCTGGGCCTTCGAACCTTCACCCTTCACGAAGTGCGGGGGGTTGCCCTCGGTTGGATCCGGCATCAGCCGACCGAGGATGTCGAGCAGTTCGCGGATGCCGGCTCCGGTGCGTGCGGAGACGAAGCAGACCGGGATCAGATGACCTTCCCGCAGGGCCGCCTCGAACGGGTCGTGCAGCTGTTCGGGACTCAGCGACTGGCCCTGCTCGAGATACCGTTCCATCAGGGCTTCGTCGAGTTCGACCACCTGGTCGACGATGGCATCGTGTGCACTCTCGACGCTCGAGAACGCGGTGGAAACACCGGTGTCCGGTTCGAAGAAACAGTCCACGACCTGACCGCCGTCCGGGGTGGGCAGGTTGATGGGCAGACACTCCGGTCCGAAGCTGTCGGTGATGGATTGCATCAGCGCGGTCAGGTCCGGAGACTCGGCATCGATGCGATTGACCACGATCATGCGGCACTTGTCGGCCGCGGCCTCCATCGCCCGGCGGGTGACGGCCTCGATCCCGGCGCTGGCATTGATCACCACCGCTGCGGTTTCCACCGCCGGCAGGGAGAGCAGGGCCCGGCCGGTGAGGTCCGGAAGTCCCGGGGTGTCGAGCAGGTTGATCCAGTGACCGGCCCATTCCAGGTGCGCGGGCGTGGTGTTGAGCGAGTGCCCCATCGACTTTTCGAGCGGATCCTGATCGCTCAGCGTGTCGCCGCGCTCGACCTGTCCCGGGTTTTTGATTTCGCCGGCGGCCGCGAGCAGGGCCTCGAGCAGGGTGGTCTTGCCGGAGCCGGCATGGCCCATCAGGGCAACGTTACGGATGTCCTTTACCGAAGAGGGTGTCATCAGATTGGTCCGAATGTGTCATTGAGTTGGTGCGGATGGACGGGCTTTTCGCGTCCTGCGTGCGACGAGGTCTCTCGCGTTCCCCGGCAGGACGGAAGCCGTCAGAAATAGCCGTCGAGGCGCAGATAGCCGATGAGGAACAACAGCGAGAGTACGCCAGCAATGATGTACAGCGTATTCGAGAGCCTGCGGTTGCCGGGCCGGCTGAAATAGGCGGCCCACAGCGCCAGAATGATCAGAACGACGAAGAAGAACAGAAACCGCATGGCGTTCAGGCTCCCTCGGGCACGGGATAGGGTAACGGGATCAGGTGGGCGACCGGTCCGTTGACGGCGCCCCAGCGCAGGGTGGAATCCGCCGCCGAGGTCTGCAGCACGGCAGTGGCGGCCCAGAGGGCGTCGGGGTGCAGCGTCGCATCGACGATCTCGCCATCAGGCTGGCCGGCATCGCCGCCTTCCCGAAAGACCGGGCTGCCCGGAAGAGGGCGTTCCTGTCCCTCGATGGCGAGCCGGAACATGCGGCGTTTCAATTTGCCGAGGTAGTGCATGCGCGCGACCACCTCCTGCCCCGGGTAACAGCCCTTGTTGAAGCTGATGCCGTTGAGCGCGTGCAGGTTGACCATTTGTGGAACGAAGGCTTCGCTGGTCTCGGGATAGATCACCGGTACCCCGGCGATGATGTCCAGCAAACGCCAACCCTCGGGCCCTACCGGCGCGCAGTGGACGTTGAAATCGTTCCATAGCGGGATGCAGGCATCGATCTCGCCGAAAATCTCGAAACGCGGATGGGTCATCGTGGGTACGCGGACAACCGATACGCCCCCGTGGGACATCACGTCGTTCACGGCCTCCGGGTAGCCCCCCAGCGCTTCCGTCAGGTGCCGCTCGGCGTTGGGTCCGGACACCCCGAACCGGATGCGCGAATCCTCGGCGTTCTCGATCAGCACCTGGGCGCGCAGGACGAACATGCTCAGGCGCTTGCGCACGACCTCCGCGCGCTCGGCAGTCGTGTCCAGCAGGTAGGCGTCCCGGTCCATCAGTACCCTGAAGACCGCGTAGGCGCGTCCTTTCGGATTGGCATAGCTGGAGAGCTGCGACTGCGTCGCCGAGACCTCGCGCACGTCGTTGCCCAGCTGTCCCTGGAGAAAGGATTGGGCGTCGTTTCCACGTATTTCCAGCAATCCGCGGTGCGAAAGATCGCAGATCACGTCGCCGTTGACCGCCATGCTGCGTTCCCGGTCATCGTTCCCATAGTCCCGCAGATGGTCGCCCTCGAATTCGGCGCCGTGGTCGATCAGGTGTTTCTTCCAGTCTTCGCGCATCACGTGCTCCCCTGCGGAGTGACTATACTGTGGAACCAGTTCGGCTCCATAGTAGACGAACCTTTCAGCGGGTGTCAGATGGCCTCGGAACACCCATGATGATCAGGAGGAATGCATGACCAGCGAGGTCCGCCCCGTCTTTCTCGACCTGCGCAGGATCCGCCTGCCCATCAATGCACTGGTCTCGATTCTGCATCGCGTGACGGGTGTTCTGTTGATCGTTTCGATCCCTCTGGTGCTGTGGTTGTTCGGGTTGTCCCTGTCCGGGCCGGACGGCTATGCGCAAGCCAGCACCGCACTGGGACACCCGCTGGGACGGGTGCTGCTGCTGGGCTGGTTCTGGCTGCTGATGCATCACTTCTTCGTGGGTATCCGCTTCCTGCTGCTCGAGATCGGAATCGGCGAAACGCGCCAGGGCTCGAGGGACACGGCGTGGGCGAGCCTGGCGGCGGGTGTCGTCTCTGCCGTGCTGCTCTGGGTGCTGTTCCTGTGAGTCTCCTGAGCGGACAGCGCGCATGGCTGCTGCAACGGGTGACCGCGGTCTACGCGGGTCTTTATGTTTTTCTCGCGGTGGCCTGGCTGCTCGCGCGTCCCCCCGCCGATCACGCGGCGTGGCATGCGCTGGTCACCCAGCCCGTGGTGTGGCTCGCCACGGCCCTGTTCCTGCTGCTCCTGCTGCTGCACGCCTGGATCGGCCTGCGTGATGTGATCCTGGACTATCTGCGGCCGGCTTCGCTCCGGCTCCTGGTGCTGGTGCTCGCCGGCGGTGGCTTTCTTCTGCTGGCCCTCTGGGGCTTCTGGATCCTGATCGAGGCGGCACTGCAATGAACATCACGGTACGGAAATTCGACGCGCTGATCATCGGGGCGGGCGGCGCCGGGCTGCGCGCGGCCCTGCAACTCTCGAACGCCGACGCCCGCGTGGCCGTGGTCTCCAAGGTGTTTCCGACCCGGTCGCATACCGTGGCGGCGCAGGGCGGTGTGAACGCGGCCCTGGCCAACGTGCTGCCCGACTCCTGGCACTGGCACATGTTCGACACCATCAAGGGTTCGGATTATCTCGGCGACCAGGACGCGATCGAATACATGTGCCGGGCCGCGCCCAAGGTGGTCTACGAACTCGAGCATTTCGGCGTCCCGTTCTCGCGTCTCGACAACGGGACGATCTACCAGCGTGCGTTCGGCGGCCAGAGCCAGAATTTCGGGCAGGACCAGGCCGCGCGCACCTGTGCCGCGGCGGACCGCACCGGGCACGCGATCCTGCACTCGCTGTACCAGCAGAACCTGCGCGCGCGCACCCACTTCTTCGACGAGTATTTCGCGGTCGACCTGATCAAGGACGACCAGGGATACGTGTTGGGCGTGGTGGCTTTCGAGATCCTCACCGGGAAGCCGATCGTGATCGAAGCCAAGACCACGCTCATCGCCACCGGCGGTGCCGGGCAGATCTTCCGCACCAACACGAACGCGCTGAGCAACACGGGCGACGGCATGGCGATGGCGCTGCGCGCCGGGGTTCCGCTCGAAGACATGGAGTTCGTGCAGTTCCACCCGACCGGCATCGCCGGACGCGGCATGCTGATCACCGAGGGTGCACGCGGCGAGGGCGGGTTCCTGATCAACGGTGAAGGTGAACGCTTCATGGAGCGCTACGCTCCCAAGGTCAAGGATCTGGCCTCGCGCGACGTGGTCAGCCGGGCCATCGCGGTCGAGATCCGGGAGGGTCGCGGCTGCGGCAGGAACAAGGACCACGCGCTGCTCGACCTGCGCCACCTCGGCGCCGACACCATCATGAAGAAGCTTCCCGGAATCCGGGAGATGACGCTGACGTTCCTGGGGCTCGATCCGATCGAGCAGCCGATCCCGGTATTTCCCACCTGTCACTACAGCATGGGCGGCATTCCCACGAACCGCGACGGGCAGGTGGTGGTCCCGGTGAAGGACACGCCGGAGGACCCCGTGCCGGGCCTGTACGCGGCGGGGGAGGCGGCTTGTGTGTCGGTGCACGGGGCCAACCGCCTGGGCGGAAATTCGCTGCTCGACATCCTGGTGTTCGGGCGTGCCGCGGCCAATCACATTCTCGAATACCTGGGGGAGAACCCGCATCACCGGGCCTTGCCCCAGGATTCGGTGGATCGGGCTTTGGAGCGGCTCGCACGCTGGGATCGCGAGGGCGAGGGCGAGGCGGTGGAGCCGCTGCGGCGCGAGCTGCGCAAGGTCATGGAGGATCACTGCGGCGTGTTCCGTACCGCCGAGGTCATGCGCGAGGGGGTGGCCAAACTGCAGACCTTGCGCGAACGGATCGACCAGGCGGTGATCCGCGACCATACCCAGACCTTCAATACGGCGCGCGTCGAGGCGCTCGAGCTGGAGAATCTCTGGGACTGCGCCATCGCCACGATGCACTCGGCACTGGGTCGGGAAGAAAGTCGCGGAGCGCACAGTCGCGTGGATTTCACGGAGCGGGATGACGAACGCTGGCTGAAACATTCCCTGTATTCGCTGCAGGACGACGCGCTCGACTACAAGCCGGTGCGCACGCAACCGCTGACCGTCGAATCGTTCCCACCGAAGAAACGGGTGTACTGATCGCTACCGGCTCGAGCTTGAGGACACGCTGCATGGAATTCTCGATCTACCGATTCAACCCCGACACTGACCGCGAGCCGCGGATGCAGGCGTTCACCCTCGACGACGCGATGGTCGAACCCGGGATGATGCTGCTCGATGCCCTGATCCTGTTGAAGGAACAGGACGACAGCCTCGGATTCCGGCGTTCCTGTCAGCACGGCGTCTGCGGCAGCGATGGCATGAACATCAATGGCAGCAACGGGCTGGCCTGCATTACCCCGCTGTCGAAATTGAAGACGCCGATCGTGCTGCGCCCGTTTCCCGGCATGCCCGTGATCCGCGACCTGATCGTCGACATGGACAACTTCTACCGGCAATACCGGGAGGCCGAGCCCTGGCTGGTCAACGACACGCCGGAGCCCGAGGTCGAAAATCTGCAGAGTCCGGCGGATCGGGAACGGCTGGACGGCCTGTACGAGTGCATCCTGTGCGGCTGCTGTTCGGCCTCGTGCCCCTCGTACTGGTGGAACCCGGAACGCTTCCTCGGACCCGCCGCGCTGCTGCAGGCGGCGCGCTTCATCGAGGACAGCCGCGATCAGGACACGGAACGGCGCCTTGAGCGCCTGGACGATGCCTATCGCCTGTACCGCTGTCACAGCATCATGAACTGCACGCAGGTCTGTCCCAAGGGCCTCAATCCGGCGAAGGCGATCGGCGATATCCGCCGGACGATGATCAAGCGCTCGCTGTGAAGCCGGACACGCAGACCCGCTGGCGCTGCCGGCGCGGCATGCTGGAGAATGATCTCCTGCTGAAGGGATTTCTGGATCATGGATACGATCAACTCGACCAGGAGGGTCGCGATGCCTTCGAGCGCCTGCTCGGCTACCCGGACAACCTGCTGCTGGACCTCGTGCTGGAGCGCCAGTCGACGGTCGATGCGGGGATAGCCCGGGTTGTTCCCCTCATCCGCGCCGCCGTTGCGGCTGGCGCTGAAGACTGACCGGATCCTGCCCGCGCTGGCGGTTGTGGCGCTCTGCGCAACGGTCTTCGCGGTAACCGTCGTTGTGCTGCGCTCCGGTTTCGTGCTTCCGGGCGCCATCGTGCCGCTTCTCGCCGTAGCCGCCGCGGGTTGGACCTGGAGCCGTCGGGCTCCCCACTGGGACTGGCTGGGCTGCGATCTCGAGGGGCGTTGGTGGCTCGCGACCCGCGAAGGCCTGCGTCACGAACAGCGTTTCGGGATTCGGGTGATGCCGGATACCCGCGTGAGTCTGCGATGGGTCGTGCTTGTGTGCCGGTTCGAGGACTCCGGCGCGCTGCAGGTGCTCTGGCTGCCCTGGTGGCGGATGGACCCACGGGATTTCCGGCGTCTGCGGGTCCGTCTGCGCTGGTCCCCGGAACACGAGCCCAAATCCGGGTGGGTCACGCGTCTTCGAGCCGCCATGAATTCCGGCATTGCTACACTGACGCGCTCAAACCACGTGGGAGTCCCCCGGATGCACAGCCCCCGGAACCTGCCTGAGGTCGAACACCTGTTGAGTGACGACCCGGATCATGTCTACACCGAGGACGAACTCGACGCCATCGAGGAGGTGGATCCCGAGCTGGCGTTGCGCCTCGATCGTGCCCAGACCTTCGCGCACCGAAAGGCGGAAGATCAGCCGGCCGAGGGGCCGATCGACGAGGATGCCGTGCGCCAGGCGGTCGAGGAGGCGCGCCGGATCCTGATGCAGGATGGTGGCGACATCGAATACGTGGGTCTGGAGGGCCGGACGGTACAGGTACGTCTCAAGGGTGCCTGCGTCGGCTGTCCGCGTTCGACCCTGGACCTGCGTAACGTGGTCGAGCGGCTCGTCCGCTCGCGCGCCCCGGGTGTGGAGCGCGTGGCGAACACGTTCTGAATTCCGATGCCAGCGTGTTCCCTGTCGGGACGGCGCGCCGGCGGCTTCAGGTGACGACGTCGGGCCTCTCTTTCTGCGTGCGTGTCCGGATCTCCGCGAGGTCTTCCGCGAGTTCGATCAGCGCGGCCAGCGCTGCCTGGGGGTCCTGATCGAGGCGGTCCGGTGCGGTCTCGTGACGTTCGATGTAGACCCGCAGCGTTGCGCCCTGGGTCCCCGTGCCGGACAGCCGAAACACCACGCGGGCGCCATCCTCGAAAAGGATGCGCAGACCCTGCCCGGAGCTGACGCCGCCATCCACCGGGTCGGTATAGCTGAAATCGTCGGCCGCCTTCACTTTCATGGAGCCGAAATCGCGACCCTGAAGATCCGGCAGCATCGAGTGCAGGCGATCCATCAACGCGTTCGCCGCCGAGCTGTCGATTTCCTCGTAGTCGTGCCGGGTGTAGTAGTGCCGACCGAACCGGATCCAGTGATCACGCAGGATCTCCTCGACGGATTGTCTGCGTACCGCCAGCAGGTTGAGCCAGAAAAGCACGGCCCACAGACCGTCCTTTTCCCGGACGTGATCGGAGCTGGTCCCGAAACTCTCCTCGCCACAGAGTGTGATGCGACCATCGTCGAGCAGGTTGCCGAAGAACTTCCAGCCGGTCGGGGTCTCGTAACAGGGAATCCCCAGCGCCACGGCGACGGCATCCACCGCCTGGCTTGTCGGCATGCTGCGGGCGACGCCCTTGAGCCCGTCGCGGTAGGCGGGGATGAGGTGCGCGTTCGAGGCCAGCACGGCCAGGCTGTCACTGGGGCTGACGAAGAATCCTCGGCCCAGAATCATGTTGCGATCCCCGTCGCCGTCCGAGGCTGCGCCGAAATCCGGTGCGTCGCGGCCGAACATCACTTCACCGAGTTCGCGTGCATGGGTCAGGTTCGGGTCCGGATGCTGGCCACCGAAATCCGCGAGGGGCTCCGGGCGCATCACCGTTCCCGCGGCAGCGCCGAGCCGGTGCTCGAGGATTTCCTGCGCATAGGGGCCGGTCACGGCGTGCATCGAGTCGAAACGCATGGTGAACGCCCCCGACTGAAGCAGGGTGCGCATGGCGTCGAAATCGAACAGCGATTCCATCAAATCCGCGTAGTCCGCCACCGGGTCCACGATTTCGACCGCCATGTCTCCGAGCGTGCTGGTGCCGCCATGGTCGATGTCGACATGTTCGGCGCGCGCGATCCGGTATTCGGTGATCTCGAGGCTGCGCGCATGGATCGCGTTGGTCACCGATTCGGGTGCCGGGCCGCCGTTGGCCACGTTGAACTTGATGCCGAAATCACCGTTGGGCCCACCGGGATTGTGGCTCGCCGACAATACGATCCCGCCCGCCGCGCCGCGCTTGCGGATCAGGTGGCTGGCCGCCGGGGTCGAGAGAATCCCGCCCAGGCCGACGGTGACCTTGCGGATGTCGTTGGCGGCGGCCATACGCAGGATGACCTGGACCGCCTCGCGATTGAAGAAACGGCCATCGCCGCCCAGGATCAGCTCCGCGCCACGCAACGGCGTCTGGGTGTCGAAGATGCTCTGGACGAAATTCTCGAGATAATGGCTGCTGCGGAAGTGGCTGACCTGCTTGCGCAGACCCGAGGTGCCGGGTTTCTGATCGTTGAACGGGTGGGTCGCGACGACGCTGATGTCCATATTGAGATTCGCGTTCCTGGGCGGCTGGGGAGGCTGGGGACGGTACGCCGAAGGTAGCAGAAAACGGGATGGGCTGTCGCTCTCGCGGCGCGGCGGCTTGCCCGGACTCGGATCAGGGAATCTGTGTCGTTCCGGGGCGTTGACACAGTACACTCGCGTCCATGTTTCCCGGATACCCAGGTGTCGGACTGCTTTCCTCGCGTGGCGCGGACTTCGCCGCGTTGATGGAATTGTACGAGACCAATTACCTGCGGCTGCGCCGCCTCTGTCCGGATCTGGACCGGGTGGAGGGCGTGTGGGTCTCGAAGGTTCCGGGCGCGTCCGATCTGCATCTGACGGTGCTCGAGCGCACCCCGTACACCACCCGTCTGCACCTGACCTACGCTTTTGCGACCGAGAGCGGCGTGAGACGCCAGCCGGATCTGATGATCCGGATGTTCCATGACGCGCGTCAGGCGGAGGTGGTGGGGCGGCATTGCCGGCGCCGGGGTGAGGACATCACGCTGGATGCGGTGGCCGGGGTGCCCGGCCTGACCTGTCGCTGGCGCCACAACCGCTTTCTGTTCAAATGGTTGGGCTTTTGCCTGGTTCAGGGTCACCGGTTCGCACTCGACGAACCGGTGACGTCTCCCTGAACCGCTGTTTCGGTCCGGCTCTCAGCGCTCCAGGTATTGCAGCTTGTCCGGCTTGCCATCCCATTCCTCGGCATCCGGGGGCGGATCCTTGCGCGCAGTGATCACCGGCCAGCTGCGTGACAGCTCCGCGTTCAGTTCGATGAACACTTCCTGTCCTTCGGGCACGTCGTCTTCGGGCACGATGGCTTCGGCCGGACATTCCGGCTCACAAAGGGTGCAGTCGATGCATTCCTCGGGGTCGATCACCAGGAAGTTGGGGCCTTCGTGAAAACAGTCCACCGGGCAGACTTCGACGCAGTCGGTGTATTTGCACTTGATGCAGTTGTCCAGGACGACGTAGGTCATGGGGTTCTCCGTTTCGGGTAACGAACGCTGAATAGAACGGCGAAATAGTAACCGCAGAGGCACGCAAGAGTGCGAACACCCGCGGACGTTGACGGAAAAGGCGTCCCCCGTCCCACGCGGGCGAGGTCAGGAAAACTCCTCGCGCAGTCGATACAGGGTGTCGAGGGCTTCCCGGGGCGTCAGGTGGTCGAGGTCCAGAGCCCGCAATGCCTCACGCAGCGCGTCGTCGTCGCGGTTGTCATCCGCGCGGGAAGGCGCGCCGAACAGCGGGAGCTGCGGTGGTTCCCCGGCCGCGAGCGCGCGCGCCTCGAGTTCGCCGAGGTGCCGGCGGGCGAGTTTCAGCACCGGCGCCGGAACGCCGGCCAGCGCCGCGACATGCAGTCCGTAGCTCTGGTTGGCCGGACCCTCCTGGATCTGGTGCAGGAACACGACCGTATCGCGGTGTTCGATCGCGTCGGTGTGCACGTTGGCGACCCCGTGTTCGCGTTCCGCCAGCGCGGTGAGTTCGAAATAGTGGGTGGCAAACAGCGTCATCGAGCGGTTATGCCGGGCAAGGCGCTCGGCGCAGGCGAGGGCCAGCGCGAGGCCGTCGAAGGTGCTGGTGCCGCGTCCGATCTCGTCCATCAGGACCAGGCTGTCCGCGCCGGCGTTGTGCAGGATGTTCGCGGCTTCGGTCATCTCCACCATGAACGTCGAACGCCCCGACGCCAGGTCATCGGAAGCCCCGATGCGGGTGAAGATGCGATCCACGGGGCCGATGCTTGCCGAGCGCGCCGGCACGAAGCTGCCCATGCAGGCGAGGATCACGATCAGGGCGGCCTGGCGCATGTACGTGGATTTGCCGCCCATGTTCGGACCCGTGATCACCAGCAGCCGGCGCGACTCGGGGTCGAGGTGCAGATCGTTCGGGACGAACGCCTGTTCCTGCGCCGCTTCGACCACCGGGTGACGGCCCGCTTCGATCCGGATGCCCGCTTCCTCGACCAGGTTCGGACAGGTCCAGTCGCGGCGTTCGGCATGGTCCGCAAGCGTGCAGTACACGTCGAGTTCCGCCGCGGCATCGGAGAACTCCCGCAGGGTGGCCAGCGCTTCGCGCAACTCGTCCAGCAGCGCTTCGAACAGTTCGCGTTCCAGCGTCAGCGCGCGATCCCGCGCGGACAGGATCTCGTCCTCGAATTGCTTCAACGCCTCGGTGGTGTAGCGCTCGGTATTTTTCAGCGTTTGCCGGCGGACGAACCGAGCGGGAACCCGCTCCGATTGGCTGCGCGACACCTCGATGTAGTAGCCGTGCACGCGGTTGTAGGCCACCTTCAGCTGCGACAGTCCGGTGGCTTCGCGTTCGCGCGCTTCCAGGTCACGCAGGAAGCCCTCGGCATCGGTCTCGAGGCCCCGCAGGCGGTCCAGCTCCGGGTTGAAACCGGCCCGGATCACGCCACCGTCACTGAGACGCAGTGGTGGCAATTCCTCCAGCGCTCCGGCCAGCAGGTCGGACAGTTCTCCGCGCGGCTGCAGGCGTTCCCGAAGCGATGCCAGCGGTGATGGGGAAAGCCCGGTGGCGAGCGTCTCGGCCAGCGCCGGAAGCTTCTGCAGCCCCTGCAGCAGGGCCACCAGATCGCGTGGACGGGCGGTGCCGAGGGCAATGCGGCTGGTGATGCGCTCGCAATCGGCCAGCCCGGAAAGTTGGCGGTGCACAATGCCGTGCAGGCCCGTTTCCAGCAGTTCGCGGATCGAGCCCTGCCGGGCCCGTATTCCGTCGCGGTCGCGCAGGGGCTGATTCAGCCAGCGTGCGAGCAGGCGGGAGCCCATCGCCGTGTGGGTGCGGTCGAGCAGCGCGAGCAGGCTTCCGTTCCGTTCGCCGGAGAGGGTTCGGTTCAGCTCCAGATTCTGTCGGGTCACGGCATCGAGTTGCAGGGTGCCCGCGCGGGACTCGCGACTGAGGCCCGTGAGGTGTCCGAGGTTCCCGCGATAGCGGCTCTGAACGTAGGCGAGCAGGGCCCCGGCAGCCGCGAGACCCAGCGTCAGATCGTCGCAGCCGAAACCGGAGAGATCACGGGTCCGGAAATGTTCGGTCAGGATCCGGCGGGCGGAGACCGGATCGAAATGCCATTCGGGAAGGCCCTGGCTGCCCGGAAGGGTGCCGGACAGGCTCTCGGGCACCAGCAGTTCCACCGGATCGAGCCGCGCGAGTTCGGCCTGGAGTTCCGCCCGGTCGGCGACCTCGAGGACGCTGAAGCGGCCGCTGGCGAATTCGAGAATGCCCAACCCTGCCGGCGCACGTCCCCGGTCGGCGACTCCCGGGCAGATCGCGACGATCAGGTTGGCCCGCCGGGCTTCGAGCAGGGCCTCCTCGGAGACCGTACCGGGGGTGACCACCCGAACCACCTCGCGCTGCACCGGGCCCTTGCCAGCGCCAACCTCCCCGGTCTGTTCGCAGACCGCCGCCGAGACCCCTTTCTTCAACAGTCGCGCGAGGTAGGTCTCCATGGTGTGGACGGGAATGCCGGCCATGGGAATCGGCTGGCCCGCGGACTCGCCTCGGTGGGTGAGGGTGATGTCCAGCAGCTCCGCGGCCCGCTTTGCGTCCTCGTGGAACAGCTCGTAGAAATCGCCCATGCGGTAGAGCAGGAGGGTGTCCGGGTACTCCGCCTTGATGCGCAGGTACTGCCGCATCATGGGCGTGTGTCCCTCGAATGGATCTTGGCTGGTCACGTGAGGCGTATCGTCGCTTGGGTGAGCGTTTCGGTTGAAGTCGGGCGGATGCGGTGGGATTGTAGCGGGGTTCGCCGGCATGCACGGCGCATTCGGGGAGGGCGGCGATGAATCCTTCGAATCCGGTCGGGATCGAGGACACCATCCAGGCACTCGCGACCCAGCTGCGGGGCCGCGGCCAGCGGCTGTGTACCGCGGAATCCTGCACCGGGGGCGGCATTGCCGCAAGGCTGACCGACGTGCCCGGCAGCTCCGGCTGGTTCGAATGCGGCTGGGTGACGTACAGCAATGCCTCGAAGACGGGGCTCCTGGGTGTGGAAGCCGGGCTGCTCGAACGCTGGGGGGCGGTGAGCGCGCCGGTGGCCGCCGCGATGTGCGCCGGGGCTCTGGAGCGCTGCGCGGCCGATTTTGCGTTGTCCGTGACCGGGATTGCGGGACCGGAGGGCGGCACGCCCGATAAGCCGGTGGGACTGGTATGGTTCGGATGGATGCGCCGCGGTCGGGATCCACGGACGGCGTCCCGGGTCTTTCCCGGTGGACGGGGGGAGGTCCGGGCCGCGGCGGCCCTGTGGTCGCTGCACCAGCTGCTCGAATACGCCTCGGAGCCGAATCGGTAGCGTGAAGAACCAGCCACGGAAACACACGGAAACAGAAGTTTGTTCGATGTCCTGTCCGCGTTCTTCCGTGGCTCGTGTTTTCCATTGCCAACGCCCATGGATCCCGGCTCTGCGCTTCGCTCCGGCCGGGATGACGTGGTGGGGCGTCCCCAAACCGTCACCCCGGACCTGATCCGATGACGTGGTGGGGCGTCCCCAAACCGTCACCCCGGACCTGATCCGGGGTCCACGCGGCGGGGGATTAGGGATGCAGGCCGCGAGGATGCTTTGGATGCAAATCCGGGTTATGGGATACTCCGGCCCCGTTGGAACGACCGAACTCACCAAGGAAAAGGAGGATCGCGTGGACGAGAATCGCAAGAAGGCGCTCACCGCTGCACTGGGGCAGATCGAACGGCAGTTCGGCAAGGGCGCCGTGATGCGGATGGGCGATGGGACCGCGGTGCGGGACGTCGAAGTGATCTCCACCGGATCACTGGCCCTCGACGTGGCCCTCGGTATCGGCGGTGTCCCGCGCGGTCGTGTCGTCGAGATCTACGGTCCCGAGTCCTCGGGCAAGACGACCCTGACGCTGCACGTCGTGGCCGAGGCCCAGAAGGCCGGTGGGACGGCGGCGTTCATCGACGCCGAACACGCACTCGATCCCGGCTATGCGCAGAAGCTCGGCGTCAATGTCGACGAACTGTTGATCTCCCAGCCGGATACCGGTGAGCAGGCCCTCGAGATCGCCGACATGCTGGTGCGCAGCGGAGCGGTGGACGTGGTCGTGGTCGACTCGGTGGCGGCGCTGACGCCGAAGGCGGAAATCGAGGGCGAGATGGGCGACGCCCACGTCGGGCTGCAGGCGCGCCTGATGTCCCAGGCACTGCGGAAGCTGACCGCAAACATCAAGCGATCAAACACTTTGGTGATCTTCATCAACCAGATTCGCATGAAGATCGGCGTGATGTTCGGCAGCCCCGAAACCACTACCGGGGGGAACGCGCTCAAGTTCTACGCATCGGTACGCATGGATATCCGGCGCATCGGTGCCATCAAGCGCGGCGACGAGGTGATCGGCAACGAGACCCGCGTCAAGGTGGTCAAGAACAAGATGGCGCCGCCGTTCAAGGAGGCCTTGTTCGAGATCCTGTACGGCGAGGGGATCTCGCGCCTCGGCGAAGTCATCGAACTCGGTGTCAAGGAAGGACTGATCGACAAGTCCGGGGCCTGGTACAGCTACAACGGCGAGCGCATCGGGCAGGGCAAGGAGAATGCCCGGCAATTCCTGAAGGAACACACCGAAATGGCGGCGGAGATCGAGAAATCGCTGCGCGAGCGTTTCCTGCCGGCGCGTCAGCATGCGCGGAACGAGACTGAAAGCGCCGAAGGATGATCCGCGGGCGGCCTACGATGCCGCGCTGCGCCTCCTGGCAAGGCGCGAGCACAGCCCGCTGGAACTGCGCCGGAAGCTGGAGCAGCGCGGCTTTCTCCCGGAGACGATCCACCCGGGTCTCGACCAGCTCCGTGAACAGGGGTACTTGAGCGAGACCCGGTTCGCGGAGTCCCTCGCGCGCCACCGGGTGTCCCAGGGCTACGGCGAATTGCGGATCCGGGCGGAACTGCGCCAGCACGAACTGGGCGCCGAGCTGATCGGGCGGGCGCTGGAAGTGCTGGATGCGGATTGGCGGGCTCTGGCCGCGGCGCAGGCCCATCGCCACTTCGGCACGCTACCCGATCAACCGGCGGCGAGACAGCGCGTTCTGCGCTACCTGACCCAACGCGGATTCCCGCCCGCGGCCGCTCGCGCGGCCCTTTCCGGAAGCCCGGAAAGAGAGGATGTCGAGGGTTGAAATTCGAGCAAGTGTTGCATTTGCGTGGTACCCTGTGCGTATTCGCAACACATGTATCGGACCCCCATGAAGAGCGCCGACATCCGCCGGAGTTTCCTCGACTTTTTTGTCCGTCACGGGCATGCCGAAGTGCCGTCGAGCCCGCTCGTGCCGGGCAACGATCCAACGCTTCTGTTCACCAATTCGGGGATGGTGCAGTTCAAGGACGTGTTTCTCGGTCGCGAAAAACGCGCCTATACCCGCGCGGTCAGCAGCCAGCGCTGCGTGCGCGCCGGCGGCAAGCACAACGACCTCGAGAACGTGGGCTACACCGCCCGGCATCACACCTTTTTCGAGATGCTCGGCAACTTCAGCTTCGGGGATTATTTCAAGAACGAAGCCATCGCTTACGCCTGGGAGTTTCTTACCGAAACCATCGGGATTCCGGTCGACCGCCTCTGGGTGACGGTCTATGCCACCGATGAAGAGGCCCACAGGGTCTGGGTCGAGGAAATCGGCGTGGCGCCGGAGCGGGTGCTGCGCATCGGCGACAAGCCGGGGGGCGGTTCGGACAACTTCTGGCAGATGGGCGACACCGGCCCCTGCGGGCCCAGCACCGAGATCTTCTACGACCATGGCCCCGGCGTCTCCGGCGGGCTGCCCGGCACGCCCGAGGAAGACGGCGATCGCTACATCGAGATCTGGAATCTCGTGTTCATGCAGTACGACCGGGATGCGGCGGGCACGTTGCACCCGTTGCCGCATCCCTCGGTCGACACCGGAATGGGGCTTGAGCGTCTCGCGGCGGTGCTGCAGGGCGTGCACTCGAACTACGACATCGACCTGTTCCGGGATCTGATCCGGGCCGCCGCCGAGATCGTGGGCACGAAGGATCTCGAATCCGCTTCCCTGCGCGTGATTGCCGACCACATCCGCTCCATCGCCTTCCTCATCCTCGACGGCGTGTTGCCGAGCAATGAGGGTCGGGGCTACGTGCTGCGGCGCGTGATCCGTCGGGCCGCGCGGCATGGGCACAAGCTCGGCCGTGACGACGCCTTTCTGTACCGGCTCATCCCGGCGCTGGCCGATGTGATGGGGGAGGCCTATCCGGAACTCGTGGCGGCGACCGAAAACCTGCAGTCCATCCTGCGCAAGGAAGAGATCAAGTTTCAGGAGACGCTCGAAAAGGGTATCCGCATTCTCGAAGAGGACCTCGGCAAGCTGCAGGGATCGACGATTCCCGGCGAGACCATCTTCCTGCTCTACGACACCTACGGGTTTCCCGTCGACCTGACCGGGGACATCGCCCGGGAACGCGGCCTCAAGCTGGACCTCGAGGGGTTCGAGAGCGCGATGGACGAGCAGCGCAATCGCGCACGCGCGGCGAGCCACTTCAGCATGGACACCGCCGGGACGGAACGCCTCAACGTAAGCACCGAGTTCACCGGATACGACGGCCTCGATGGCGAAGGGCGCGTTGTGGCGCTGTTGCGCGAGGGGCAGCCGGTCGAAGCGCTGGAGCTGGGCGAGGAAGGCGTCATCGTGCTGGACCGCAGCCCGTTCTACGCGGAGTCGGGCGGACAGGTGGGTGACGTCGGTTCGCTGAGCGCTTCCGGAATACGCTTCGACGTGCGCGACACGCGCAAGCAGGAATCGGCCCATCTGCACCTCGGACAGGTCCGCGCGGGACGCATCGTTCTCGGCGCCGCACTCCAGGCGTCCGTGACCGGCCCTCGACGCGACGCGATCCGCAGGCACCATTCCGCGACGCATCTTCTTCACAAGGCCCTGCGCGACCATCTGGGCAGCCATATCCAGCAGAAGGGATCGCTGGTCGATGCCGAGCGGTTGCGCTTCGACTTCGCTCATTTCGAGCCCGTGACGCCCGAACAGCTGCGCACGATCGAGGCGCAGGTGAACGCGGAAATCCTGGCCAACCAGGCGACCGACACGCAGTTGATGGATATCGAGAGTGCCCTCGCTTCCGGGGCGGTGGCACTCTTTGGCGAGAAATACGGTGACCGTGTCCGGGTGCTTCAGATCGGTTCGTCCGTCGAACTCTGCGGCGGTACGCACGTGGCGCGCACCGGAGACATCGGGTCCTTCCGCATCGTTTCGGAGGGCGGTGTCGCGGCCGGGGTGCGACGTATCGAGGCCGTGACCGGGACCGTGGCCCAGGCATGGGTGGATCGGCAGCTCGAAGCGCTGGAACGCGTTGCGGAACTCGTGCGCGGCAGCCGGGGCGAGGCGGCGGACAAGGTTCAGGCCGTCCTCGAACGTAACCGGGAGCTGGAGAAGGAACTCGAGGCGTTGCGCAGCCGCCTGGCGAGCCAGGCCGGGACCGATCTCGCAAGCCAGGCCGTGGACATCGGTGGGATCAGAGTCCTCGCGGCTCGGGTGGACGGTGTCGAGCCGAAAGCGCTGCGTGAAATGGTGGACCAGCTCAAGCAGAAGCTGGGCGCCGCCGTGGTCGTACTGGGCACCGCCACACCCGAAGGCAAGGTGAGTCTGGTCGCCGGGGTGACGAAGGACGTGACGCAGCGGTTGCAGGCCGGTGACCTGGTGGGATTCGTCGCCGCCCAGGTCGGCGGCAAGGGCGGTGGTCGGCCGGACATGGCCATGGCCGGCGGGCAGAACCCCGAAGCGCTGCCGTCCGCGCTGGACTCCGTGGAGGGCTGGGTCCGGGAGCGTATCCCGGGCTGATCGCGCATCTGTTTCGGCGCAAGCGCTCGCGCCTTGCTTCCGGTCCGTACGCCAATATGAAATCTTTGAATACACTGTTCGACCATCTGCAGCCTCCGGGAGCATAGGGAGCCCCCATGTCTTTGCTGGTACTGAAATTCGGCGGAACCTCGGTGGGTACGACGGACCGCATCCAGAATGTGGCCGATCGCGTGCTGCGCCTGCGTGGCGAAGGACACGCGGTGGTGGTGGTTGTCTCCGCGATGAGCGGTGAAACCGACCGCCTCCTCGGACTGGCGCGGGCGATCCAGACGCGTGCCGAGGGCCGCGAACTGGACGTGCTGCTCTCGACCGGTGAGCAGGTCACCATCGCTTTGCTGTCCATGGCCCTGGAGGCGCGAGGATGCCCGGCGCGCTCGTACACGGGCGGGCAGGTCAGCATCGTCACTGACAGCGCGCACAACAAGGCCCGCATCCGGAGCATCGATGACCATCGCATTCGTTCGGACCTGAATGCCGGGCGGGCGGTCGTCGTGGCGGGTTTTCAGGGCATCGACGAAGAAGGGGCGATCACGACTCTCGGCCGAGGCGGCTCGGATACCACGGCCGTGGCACTGGCAGCCGCGTTGAAGGCCGACGAGTGCCGCATCTACACCGATGTCGACGGCGTTTATACGACCGATCCGCGGGTGGTGAAACAGGCCCGCCGTCTCGAGCGCATCACCTTCGAGGAAATGCTGGAAATGGCCAGCCTCGGGTCCAAGGTGCTGCAGATCCGATCGGTGGAGTTCGCCGGAAAATACAACGTACCGCTTCGGGTGCTCTCCTCGTTCGAGGAGGGCCCCGGGACGCTCATCACAACGGAGGAAGAGCGCGTGGAGCAGGCTTTGGTGGCAGGAATCGCGTTCAATCAGAACGAAGCGCAGCTGACGATCCAGGGTGTGCCGGACCAGCCGGGGGTGGCCTACGCCATTCTGGGGCCCATCGCGGACGCCAACATCGAAGTCGACATGATCGTGCAGAACATCGGGGCGGACAACACCACCGATTTCACCTTTACCGTCAACAAGAACGATTACGAGAAGGCGATGGAGGTGCTGGGGCGGGTGTCTTCAACCCTCGGCGCCCGGAAGGTCGCGGGGGATACCCAGATCGCCAAGATCTCGGTGGTGGGCGTGGGGATGCGATCGCATGCCGGAATCGCCAGTCGCATGTTCGAAACCCTGGCGCGCGAGTCGATCAATATCCGCATGATTTCCACCTCCGAGATCAAGATCTCCGTCGTGGTGGACGAAAAATACCTCGAGCTGGGCGTCCGTGCCCTCCATGATGCCTTTGAACTTGAGCGGGAACCTGCAGGTCAATCCTGAGACTGGTAACAATGCACAGGTAACGGCAACCGGGCGACCGATACCGTCCGACACAGGCAGTGTGGAGAAGAGCATGCTCATTTTGACTCGGCGCGTGGGCGAAACCCTGATGATTGGCGAGCAGATTTCCGTGACGGTTCTCGGGGTCAAGGGAAACCAGGTGCGTATCGGTATCAACGCCCCGCAGGATGTGGCCGTGCACCGCGAGGAAATCTACGAGCGGATTCAGCGCGAAAATCATTCGGACGGCGGGGTTGAAGCCGACGAGCCCAAGGCGTCCGGAAGCTGACGCTCCGCGGCATTTGGGGCGCAACCGGGCCTTCCCATTTTCAGCCCAACCCCGTATCCTTCCGACCCTGTTCGGAGAGATGGCCGAGTGGTCGAAGGCGCTCCCCTGCTAAGGGAGTATGGGTCAAAAGCCCATCGAGGGTTCGAATCCCTCTCTCTCCGCCAGTCATGAAAAAGGGGCCCTCAAGGGCCCCTTTTTCATGACTGATGAAGGACGATTCGAACCCTCGATAATCCAACACGATGGTTCGACTACTCCGGCGCGCAGCGCCGGAGTAGGACGCCAGCTCCGCTGGCGCCCCGCAGGGGTGAGCGGCGAAGCCGCGAATCCATCCCTCTCTCGTGACGGTTTGGGCTGCCTCCCCGAAGGGGTGAGTGGCGAAGCCACGAATCCATCCCTCTCTCCTGTCTACGCGTTCCCGACGCGGAGTTCATCCCGATCCTCGGTGCGACGATCTCGGAGCAGTATTTCAACCAAAACCGAACCGTCTTCCGGCGGTTCCAGGTGGAAGCCCACCTTGCGGCAAACACGCTGCATGCCCTCGTTCTCGAAGAGAATCTCGGCCGTGATGCGCACGATTCCCTCTTCCCGTGCGATGTCCGTGAGACGTCTGAGCAGTTCGGTCCCGATCCCCTGCCGCTGATCCGCATCGTTGATCAGCATCGAGAATTCCGCGTGGCTGCTGTCGTGCAGCCGACTCCAGCGTCCGACGCCGAGGATTCGATGTTGTCCATCAGTGGGGTCCCGATAGTCCACCACCAGGGCCATCTCGCGGTCATAGTCCGTGAAGCAGATGCGCCTGAGTCTTTCGTGCGCGACCCGCTGGCCCATCTGCATGATCTGGAAATAGCGGAGATAGACACTGCGTTCCGAGAGCGTCTGGTGGAAACTGACGATCAGAGGCTCATCCTCGGGCCGGATCGGTCGTATCGTGACCGTCCGCCCATCGTGCAGCGTCCATTCGGACACGTACTGGGCCGGATACGGTCGGATCGCCGGCGCCGGCAAACCGGTGAGGTCGTAGTCGGTGCCGTACAGCACCACGCGTGCATCCAGGGCGTTGAACGTGCCCGTGCCCGCATCCCCGTTGCCCGGCGTGGCAAGAAGCGGGTTGATGTCGAGTTCGCGGATCTCCGGGTGCTCGACGATCAGTTGACTGAAGCGCACCAGCAGGTTTTCGAGTTGGGTCAGATCGACCGCGGGACGCCCGCGTACGCCCTTGAGGGCCTCGTGGATGCGCGTCTGTTCCATCAACCTGCGCGCCAGGGTCGTGGTCAGGGGTGGCAGGGCCACCGCGGTGTCGCGCAGCACCTCCACCATCTGGCCGCCCGCGCCGAACAGCAGCACCGGCCCGAACTGGCTGTCCGGGCTGCTGCCCAGTATCAGCTCGTAGCTTTCGTCGCGGTCCACCATGGGTTGCACGGTCACGCCCTGAAAATGATGCGCACCGGCCCGCTCGGAGACGGATGCCTGAATTCCGGCAAAGGCCTCGGCAACCGCCCCGGCGTGCGTCAGGTTCAGGCGCACGCCGCCCACGTCGGTCTTGTGGGTCAGGGTCTCCGAGTGCAGCTTCACCACCACCGGGTAGCCGATGGCCTCGGCTTCCCGCACCGCGTCTTCGGCGGTTGTGGCAAGGCGTGTCTCGACCACCGGGATGCCATACGCCTGGAGCAGTGCCTTGGACTCGAACTCGGTGAGCAGCGTCCGCCCGGTCCGTCGTGCCGCTCCCAGCAACTGGCGCACGCCCGCCTGGGCCACACCGTTTTCTTTCCGGCCCATCGCAAGGGTGGGCGTCTCATAGAGGGCCTGCAGGTTGCAGTGATGGCGCCACATCAGGTTGAACAGGTGTGCTGCGGCATCGGGTTGCGCGTAGGTGGGGATGCAACCCTGGTTCAGGATACTGGTGCCGGGATAAACCTCGGCGCCCCCCATCCAGCTGGCGAGCACGGGCTTTTTCAATCCTTCGGCCTCGCACTTGATCAGCTCTGCCGTTCGGGTCGGATCGGTCATGGCCTGCGGAGTCAGGATCACGAGCATGCCATCGGAATTCGGGTCTGCCGCTGCACGCTCGAAGGCCAGCGCATACCGCTCCGGGTCCGCGTCGCCGAGGATGTCGATGGGGTTGCCATGACTCCAGTGTGGCGGCAGCACCTCGTTCAATGCGCTGACCGTGTCTTCGTGCAGCGGGGTCAGTTCGCCTCCGCCCTGGATCAGCGTGTCCGTACTCAGGACGCCGGGTCCGCCAGCATTGGTCAGGATCGTCAGGCGCGGACCCTGGGGCAGATGGACCTGTTTGGCGAGGACTTCCGCCACGTCGAACATTTCCGCGAGGGAATCGACGCGCAGGACGCCGCAACGGCGGAACGCGGCATCGAGCACACGATCGCTCCCGGCGAGCGAGCCGGTATGGGAGGCGGCGGCCTTGGCGGCGGCCTCGGTTCGGCCGGCCTTGATGACGATGATCGGCTTCGTCAAGGCCACCTCGCGGGCCGCGGACAGAAACTGGCGCGCATCCCCGATGCTTTCCATGTAGATGACGATGCTGCGGGTGTGCGGATCATCGCCCAGGTAGTAGATGAGATCGCCCCAGTTCACATCCAGCATGGAGCCGATCGACGCGAAGTTGCTGAAACCCACGTTCTCGCGGCGGCTCCAGTCCAGCACGGCGGTGCCAATCGCGCCGCTCTGGCTGATGAATGCGACATGGCCCGGTTGCGCCATCACGCCGGCGAAGGTCGCGTTCAATCCGGTGCGAGGGCTCATCACGCCCAGGCAGTTCGGCCCGATCAAGCGCATCGCACTGTTGTGCAGGGCCTGGCGGATCTCGTCTTCCAGGGCGACGCCGTCGGGACCGATCTCGCGAAAGCCCGCCGAGATCACGATCGCGCCCCGTACGCCATTGGCGACACATTCACGGATCACGCCGGGTACGGTGGGAGCGGGCGTCGCCACGATCACGAGATCCACCGTGTCCGGGACCTCCGCGATGGACGGGTAGGCCCGGATGCCGAGTACGCTGCGCTTCCTGGCGTTCACCGGGTAAACGGTACCGCCGAAGGGGTGGCTGAGCAGGTTCCAGAGCAGGGTGCGGCCAACGCTTCCGGGCCGGTCGGTGGCCCCGATGAGGGCGATGGACCGCGGCGTGAAAATCGCCCGCAGGTGCAGGTAGTCGGAACGCAGGATGTCGTAGGAGGGATCGGTGTTTGCGGCGCGGCTGACAGTCATGGGGATCCCGGGGGCTGAGTCAGTTGGTTGGATGGGTGATGCACGGCCGGTGTGTGCGCTGGCGTGTCCAGGACGAGGCGGTATTTGCGCTAGCCGGCCATGTTGCAACGCAGCATACCAAAGTACCGGGTTCGGCAACACCGACCGTCCGTACACCCGAGCCTTCGGACCCCACGCGACGGGTCCCGCGCACCGTGCATCCATTGCGTCCAACGCCCGTCCGGGCAGGAAAGCACGTTTGGGCTATTGTTCCGCGGATTGACCTCGTGTCCCCGCCCGGGACGGGTCGGCCACCGGAACCCCGGGCACGAGGAAACGGGATTCGAAGGTCTCGACCGGCAACGGCTTGCTGAAGAGGTAACCCTGCATCTCGTCGCAGCCCAGCAGGCGCAGAAGTCGCGACTGCTCCTCCGTTTCGACGCCCTCCGCCACCACGTTGAGATTGAGCGCATGCGCCAGGGTGATGATGGTCGTCACCAGCGCCTGTCCCTGGGAGGAGTGCGTCATCGCCCGGACGAACGATAGATCGATCTTCAGCGTGTCGACCGGCAGCTTCGCCAGGTAACTGAGCGACGAGAAGCCGGTGCCAAAGTCGTCGATTGCGATCGTCACGCCCATGGCCCGTACCGCCCGCAGGGTGGCGATGGTCTGTTCCACGTCCGCCATGATCAGGCTCTCGGTGAGTTCCAGCTCAAGGCCTGCCGCAGCGCGAACATCGACGCTGAGCGCTTCCTCGAGCTCGGCGATGAACCCGATGCTGCGCAGTTGCAGCGCCGATACGTTCACCGCGACGCGTACCGCAGGCAGGCCCGAGTCGCACCAGCGCAGGTGATCCGCAATCGCCTTGTTCAGCGCCCAGCGTCCCGCCGCGAGGATGAGCCCGGTCTCCTCCAGAAGCGGGATGAACCGGTTCGGCGGCACCTGCCCGGTACGCGGATCGTTCCAGCGGATCAGCGCCTCGACACCCACGAGCGTGCCGTTCGTGAAGCTCACTTTGGGCTGGTAGTGCAGCACAAACTCCTCACGGTCGATCGCCTGGCGCAACTGGCTCTCCAGGATCAGTTTGCCGGCCACGGCTTCGGTCATCTTCCGCGAATAGAACAGGTAGCGGTCGCCACCGGTCTTGGCATTCTTGAGCGCCGCCTCGGCGTTTCGGAACAGGACCTCGGCTTCCTTGCCGTCCTCGGGAAACAGCGCGATGCCGGCCTTGGCGGCGACACGATAGACGTTTTCCTGCAGTTGGAACGATTGGTTATCGAAGACTGCCACCAGCCTCTCGAGCCGCAGCGTCATGTCCTCCTTGGTCCGTATTTCGGGCAGCACGACCGCGAACTGGTCCGCCCCCACCCGCGCGAGCAGACGGGCGTCCCCGGTGAAGTGGGTGAGTCGCTCGGCCACGTGCCGCAATAACGCGTCGCCGGCCCGGCGGCCGAAGCTGTCATTGAAGTTCTTGAAATGCTCGAGGTCCATCAGAAAGATCGCGAGCGAATGCCCGGCGGTTTCGGCGACCTTCATGTGCTGCATCACGCGCTCGATGAACAGGGTTCGGTTCGCCAGCCCGGTGAGCGGATCGTAGTACGCGAGTGCGTCGAGCTGGTCCCGCTTGCCGATATGGTCGATCGCGAACGCGATGTCGTCGGCCAGTTCGTGCAGAAGCTTCAGTTCCCCCTCGTCGAAGAAGTCGGTTTCACGCGCATACAGGCCGAGCACGCCGACCACCGCATCGTCGATGATCAACGGCAGGCTGACGAGCGAGCGGATTCCCTGCTCGAGATGAGCACGCTTGTCGAGGATCCGCGAGTCGTTGGCGACGTCGTTGACCACGACAGCCGTGCGTTCGCGCACCGCGACTGCGGAGGGCTCGTAACCGTTCGGCGCGTCGTCCTGAAGCGTCATGCGCGCTTTGACATCGACGAGAAGCTGTTCGGTCCCCGCCGAGGCAGCCGGCTCAAGCTTCATGGAAGTGAGATCGGCAAGGCCGATCCACGCCAGGCGGAATCCGCCGGCCTCGACGGCGATGCGGCAGGCTTCCTTGAACAGCTGGTCGCGGTTGCGCGCGCGTACAATCAGGCCGTTGACCTGGCTTAACACCGCGTTTACCCGGTTCAGGCGCAGGATATGGAGTTCGGCGCGTTTGCGCGCGGTGATGTCGGTGGCGACTCCGGCGATACGAACGATGCGGCCGGTGGCGTCGCGCACCGGGAAGTTGCGGGACTCGATCCAGCGGATCGACCCATCCGGGCGCAGAATTCGGTATTCCAGTTCGAACGTGCCCGTCCGCAACCCGTCCTGCGTGTTCTTCAGCGTCGTGGCACGGTCCTCGGGGTACAGGGTGTTGGCCCACGAGTCCGGATCGGCGTACAGGCTCTCGCAGCTGCGGCCCCAGATCTCCGCGTAGGCGGGGCTCACGTACAGGATGCGGCCTTTGCTGTCGCGCAGAAAGAACACGTCGCGGATGTTCTCGGCCATCTCGCGGAAGCGCGCCTCGCTGATGCGCAGGGTCTCTTCTGCACGCCTTTTTTCCGAGATGTCGATGTGCATCACGACCGCGCCGTTCACGCGCTCGCCGGCTAACGGCGCGACGCTCATCAGGAACCAGCGTTTCTCGGTCGGGGCGTTGCAGGGGTATTCGAGCATGAACTGCTTCTTCTCGCCCGCGAGCACCGCGCGGATGCCGGCGGCGGCCTCGTGTGCTTCGGCAGAGTCCTTTCCACGCGCCCGGTCGCAAACCGCGAGGTAGTCGACGCCGACTTCATAGCCCGGGGGCTGTCCGGCATTGTCGTCGCCGAAATGGCGCCACGCCTCGTTCACGGAAACAATGACGCCCTGGGCGTCGAGCAGGACAATGTGAGCCGGAAGCGCGTTGAGCACGGCGGCCTGCTTCGTCACCTCGATGTGGCGCAGCCGCTCCTGTGCGCTGAGGAGCAGGAAGGGCCTGCCGTCGGCGTCGCTCACCGAGTCCACCTCGCCCTTGGTGAGCCACTCCAGGCGCTGCCCGGTCTCGTGCAGCGTGGCAATGAGCGCGGAGATTTCCTCTTGCGCAGTCCCTTTCGTGGAACGCTTCATTCGGGCTCGCCGGGCAGTCCGAGAGCCTGTATCAGCAGCACCCTCTCGCTCAGGGATCCCACGATCCGCACGGGAGCCGGCAGCGGGCCGAGTTTGATCAATGTCGGCGTCATGAAAATACCATCGGCCAGCGCCCGCTGAGGCTCGCGGAATACGTCCACAACCTCGATCGTATGTCGACCCTCCAGATATTCCCGACAGAGCGCGCCGAGGTTGGACGTAGCCCGCGCCGAGTTCGACGCGTGACCGGCCACATAGAGCCGGAAAGTGAATTTTTCGCGCTCCATCACGGCTTGTCCTGTTTCTTTCTGGCTCCGCCGGGATCGGCGCCGCGCAACTCGTCCAGGCGCGAGTGCTTGGTCACGAGACTGCTTTTGCGCTCGACGTTCGTCCGCGCAAGCAGCGCTTTCTCGACCCTCTTGGCCTCGAGTTCCACGCCCAGCGCCCTCAGCTGCACCTCAAGCTCTGCCACCTCGGCTTCGATTTTTACGCGCTTGAGTTTTTCCGCAGCGTCTGCCATACCTGCCGCCGCATGCTCGCCGCTTTCCTTCTGCCAGCGCAGCGTACCCATGAGCACCTGTCCTCCCAGGCTGTAGGTGTCTGCAAGAGTCACGCCCTCGTCGCTGAGGATCAGTTCGCGCACCTGGTTTGAGTGATCCGTACCGCGTGACTTGATGATCGACAGCCCGCGGTTGCGTTCTCCCGCCTGCACCACGTCGCTCAGATGGATCGAGGTATCGGCGAGCGTGGAAATCTGCCGTGCGGTGCTGCCTTCGGGGGGAGTGGAGGTCTCGTTGAGCAGACTGCTGCACAGCAGCGTGATGCCCTCGGCCTTCGACCAGTTGATGAGCCGCTCGGCCACGCTGTTGGCGCTCATCGAGTCCCCGGGATTGTGCCAGGCCGACACCGGGTCGATCACCAGGCAGCGTGCCTTGTGCTCCTTCGCGAGCGCCAGGATATTCGCGAAGTAGATCTCCGCATTCCCGTTGGTGATGCGCACGGACGCCATGCGCAGCTGCCCGCTCTTAACGTAGCGCGCGAGGCGAATCCCGACCGAGGCGAGGTTGCGGATGACCTCGTTGGCATCGGAATCGAAGGTCGCGAACAGCGTGCGCTCGCGGCGCTTGCACGCGGCTTGTGCGAAGGCGCCGCACAACGTGGTCTTGGCGGTACCTGGAGAGCCCTCGATCATTATGGTCGCGCCGCGGTAGTACCCACCGTCCAACATGGTATCGAGTCGCTGCACACCGCTGGAGACGCGCTCGTCGCTGATTTCGAGCGAGCCGCGCTCGAGCGGCCGTGCGACTTCGACCTCGAATCCACGTCTGCCGATGATGAACGGCGACTCGTTCTCGTCGAAGCTCGTTCCCCGGTACTTCTGAACCCGCAGGCTGCGCTGCGACACGCCCAGCACCACCTTGTGGTTCAGCGTCACCCCACAGTCCACCATGAACTGCATGAACGCGAGGGGCTCGCGGCCGATGGCGGAAATCTCGTCGCCGGCCGCCTTTGCGGTGATGATTGCGGTCAGCTCGCGCGCGAGCAGCCAGTCGTGCAGTCGATAGATCTCCGTGCGCCTGGCGGTCGGGTCGGCGAGCAGTGCAAGCAGGACATCGAGGGCGTCGAAGACGATGCGCCGCGCTCCGGTCGACTCGATCAGTGCCTGCAATGCGGCCAGCATGCCCCCGAGATCGAAGTCACCCGACTGGATCAGATCGGCCGCCGGCTGCGCATCAACGAAAGAGAGCTTTCCTTCCAGCTCGGGGAGATTCCAGCCGAAGCTTTCCACGTTCGCGCGAATGCGCTTCGAGTGCTCTTCGAAGGCAACGAAAATGCCGGGTTCCTTCATTTCGCGCAGGCCGTGCACGAGGAACTCGAGCGCGAAGAGGGTCTTGCCCGAGCCCGGTCCGCCCAGCAGCAACGTGGTGCGTCCGCGCGGGAGCCCCCCCCGAGTGATGTGATCGAAGCCGACGATGCCGGTCGGCGCCTTTCGGGGCGAGCCGCTTACGGACGTGTCGGTATCGGGTTTGCGGGAAGCGTTCACGCGGTCTGGTCCCCCACTGTTGAGCATGGATTCCCCGACCAATTATTTCGTGTGAGCGCGATTCCGTATGTGCGGTAAGCAACGTATGACAGCGCGCCTCCCAGCACGTCGACCCTGCGCGGGACGGCGGGGCAGGGGTGGGCCCTGCTTTCGCGGGCGCGCGCCCGTCGCTTGGGAATGGTCGGGCACACGATGGGCTGAATGTGTCGGAGAAACGGTGGCTTGTGTTCGGTAGCGCACGGAAATGCTTTCTCCCGATTCATATCCTTTTCCAACGACAACTCGAATCTCGGGAAGCTTTCGCGACTCATCGCAAGGGACGCAAGCATGAGCTGCTGAAGTCGGTGGGTTCGACTGCAGGAGTAGTCGAAACGATATGTCATCACCACACACTACTTTGTCGAGGGCGCTATGTTGATAGCCAGACTTTGTATTCTTTCCGGGGCGCTGATGTTGAGCACGAGCGCGATCGCCCAGCAGAATCTGCCGGACGCGGGGGGTCAGCTTCAGCAGATCAGACCGGGTCCGTCCATCGAGCCCCCGCCCCCGGAGTTCCGTTTTCAAGAACGCAGTTCCCCCGAAGCGCCTGCCCCGAGCGACGTGCGACTGCTCGTCAACTCGCTGCATGTGACCGGTCATACCTTGTTCACCGAAGACGAACTGCTCGCAGCCACGGAGTTTGTTCCGGGACGGGAGCTGTCGCTTGCCGATCTTCAGGTCCTGGCGGCGAGAATTTCTGCCTACTATCAGGAACGCGGCTTTTTCGTTGCTCAGGCCTACATTCCCGCCCAGGAAATCGTGGACGGCGCCGTCACGATCGCCGTACTCGAAGGCCATTTCGGCGATATCACACTGCGCAACGAATCGGGTCTTTCCGACCGACGCGTGCGGACCATTCTCGATGGGCTGGAGAGCGGCGACACGATCGCCCTGCAGCCTCTCGAAAGGCGGCTACTGCTTCTGTCGGATGTTCCCGGCGTGGTCGTGAGTTCCACCCTGGCGCCCGGAGCGGCGGTGGGCGAATCCGATCTGATCGTCTCCGTGACGCCGGGGCGCCGCGTGACCGGCAGTGTCGAAGCGGATAACGCCGGAAGCTATTACACCGGTCAGAACCGTATCGGCGGCACGGTCAATTTCAACAATGTGACCGGCAACGGCGACGTCGCATCCCTGCGTGGATTGACGTCGGGTTCGGGAATGCAATATGGACGCGCCACGTATCAGATCCCCCTGGGAAAGGGGAATGTCGGCATTTCCTACACCGCGTTGGACTACGAACTCGGCAAGGAACTCAGTGTTCTGGATGCCCACGGCACGGCGCGAATCGTCGGCCTTTATGGCAGCTATCCCCTGATCCGTTCGCGCAACACCAATCTCTACCTGCTGGGGGGATACGACGACAAGCGGTTTGATGATCGCGTCGATGCGACGTCGACGATTACGGAAAGGAAGGTTCGGGTCGGAAGCCTGGGTGTCGCCGGCAACCACCGGGACCAACTGGGTGCCGGTGGTTGGACCAGCTACTCCGTCATTGGGTATTCCGGTGACGTCGACATCATTACGCCGGAGGCGCTGGCGTTCGATCAGCAGACGGCCCGGACCGACGGTGGTTTTTCAAAAATCCAATATGAACTGGCGCGCACGCAGAGTCTGACGGAAACGGTCTCTTTTCTCGCTTCGATCAACGGACAGTTTGCCTCGGGCAATCTGGACAGCTCCGAGAAAATCGGCATGGGCGGCCCGTATGCAGTGCGCGGATACCCGGTGGGCGAAGGCTTTATGGACGAGGCGCACATCGTTCACCTCGAATTGCGCAAGCGTCTGAGGTTTTTCGATACGAGCCCTGGCCAGTTGCATGTGTTGGGTTTTTATGATTACGGAAGGGGCACCATCAACAAGGACCCCTGGACCGACGAAGACAATCACAGGAATTTGCGCGGCGCGGGCGCAGGGCTCATCTGGGAGGATTACGGCAACTACAGGTTGAGTGTCACGTACGCGGAGCGACTCGGTAGCGAGCCGGTGACCTCGATTCCGGATAACCCCTCCGGTCAATGGTGGTTGCACGCCATCAAATATTTCTGAACCGGGTGAGTGATAGCAGCATGGCGATTGAAAACATGACAACGATGCGTGGAGTGACAACATGAACCGCAAATATCTGTGTGTCCCGAGCAGCCGCGGTCGCCGGTTACCGCCCATGTGGACGAAAATCGAGAAAAGCGGTGTCAGGCGATCGGTCGGCGCAGAAGTCCCGACCTGGCGATTGCGCTATATCGTTCAGGCGATGACCCTCGCTTTGTTCGCGACCCTGGGTTCAACTGCCCAGGCTCAGCCTCAGGGCGGGGTTGTTTCGGCGGGTACCGCGACGATCAACGATAGCATTGCGGGCCAGATGACCATCACCCAGGACACCGCCAGAACGGCGATCAACTGGAACAGCTTCAGCATCGGCTCGGGTAACTCGGTCGAATTCATCCAACCGGGCAGCAGCTCGATCGCATTGAACCGCGTTACGGGATCCAACCCTTCGGAGATCATGGGCAGCCTGTCGGCCAACGGCCAGGTCTTTCTGCTGAATCCCAACGGTGTGCTGTTCGGCACGGACGCCCAGGTCAATGTCGGTGGGCTTGTCGCATCGACGCTGGGCCTCTCCGATTCGGATTTCATGGCCGGGCGTTACCGGTTCTCGGGCGCGGGAGACGGGTCCGTGGTGAACCGGGGAGCCATCACCGCCGCCGATGGCGGCTACATCGCCATGCTCGGCGCCAATGTCAGCAACGACGGCGTGCTGTCGGCGAAGCTGGGAACGATAGCGCTAGCCGCGGGTAACGCCGTGACGCTCGATCTGGCTGGCGACGGACTGCTCAACGTGACGCTGGATCAGGGCATGGCGAATGCGCTGGTTGAAAACTCCGGCAATATTGCAGCCGATGGCGGGTTCGTCCTGATGTCCACCCAGGCTGCAGGCCAGGCGTTGCAGGGTGCGGTCAACAATACCGGCGTGGTTCAGGCACGGACGATCGAGAATCGCAACGGCACGATCATGCTGATGGGGGATATGGAACGCGGCACGGTCAACGTGGCGGGGACGCTGGACGCCTCGGCACCCAGCGGCGGCGACGGCGGGTTCATTGAAACATCTGCGGCGAAGGTGAAGGTCGCTGACAGTGTTTTCGTCACGACGCAGTCGGAAACAGGAAAAACCGGCATGTGGCTGATTGATCCCCCCGATTACACCATCGGCTCGGCAGAAGGTGATGATATTGCCGGGAGCACTCTATCGGCAACATTGGTGACGACGAGTGTAACGATACGAAACACAGAGGGATCTCGTGAGGGCGACGGAAATATCATCGTAAACGATGCGATAGAGTGGACGACGTCCGGACCGGAAACGACGTTGACCTTGCTCGCGGAAAACGATGTAAACGTGAACGCTGATATCACCGCTACGGAAGGGAACCTCGTGGTTTGCTGCGGCCGGGATGTGAATGTAAGTTCGGCGGCTTCCATTACCACAACCCGAGGAAGCATTCTTCTTGGCGCTGTACGAAATATAAATATGAGCGGTACGATGACGGCGACCGACGGAAATATCGCCATGTGCGCCGGAAACGATGTCAATATTACGGGCGCCATGACGGTGACGAACGGAAGCACGGATCCCAATCAATCTCTTGGGTTGCCCCGTGGCCTGACTTTGCTGGCGGGTTTAAACGGTACCGGCCCGGGTAGCGGTAGCGGCACAGTGTCGATATCCAGCTCGATTACAAACACGAACGCTCCAGCTACCATTTATTACAACCCGACCTCCTACAACGTGGGTACAGGCGTGTTCGCGGGCAATTTTATCGGTAGCGCCCCAGACGAAATCATGTGGGTATACCCGGAGGTGGAAGACAAGGTATTCGATGGTACGACGACGGCGACCCTGGTTGGCTTGCGAGGGGACTTTGGCGAGATTGACGTTAGCCTTGTAGATGGCGGAACGGCAAATTTCAACAACGCGAGTGTCGGGAATAACAAGACCGTTACTTTCACCGGTTTCAGTCTTGACGGCGCCGCCGCAGACGATTTTGCGTTCACTGACGCAGG
>JAABSC010000011.1 GCA_011390565.1 Thioalkalivibrio paradoxus
ACCCGCCGCAGGCGCCGCCCACACCAAAGCGAGCACGGGGTGACGCCGGGGTCACAACCACGCCCGGCGGAGCAACGGCGCTGTTCCGCTCGACCCCGGAACTGGTCGGCAACCCGGAAGCCCTGATCGCAAGTTACGCCATGGAATTCGCTCACCATCTTGCGGCCTCGGCATCGGAACCCGCGCCAGCGGGCGAGGAGAACTGGGGACACGTGACCGAATTGCTCGGGGTCTTCATGGGCTTTGGGATCATGCTCGCGAACACGGCATTCAATATACGGGTGAACTCCTGCGGCTCCTGCCAGGGCCCGGTCACGGAGCGCCCGGGGTTTCTGGGGCGGGCCGAGATCGCCTACGCACTGGCGCTGTTCTGCCGGTTGAAGGACATCCCGGCAAGGAACGCGAAGGCTCACCTGAACGGCGCACTGCGGCCCTACTTCCGCCGGGCGTTGCAGGATCTCGATCGCAACACCGACCGGCTCTCGCGTCTGAAGGGAGACGTTCCAGCCCTCGCGGGTCCGTCCCTCTCCGATGGCTACACCAAGCCATTCTGAGCCGGACCCGGGTGTGGCACCGGCCACTTGGCGTGGCGTCTCAGGGATCAGGAGTTCCGGAACCGTGCTCACCGTGAACGCCAGAATTCCGGCGGTGGCGGAAAAGCCCGCCGATCTCGGTCGCATCCCTCTGAATTACAAGCACATGGGTGGCGACCGACCGGCGGCTAGGACCGGTAGCGACTAGTGGGCCATGCGTGAAATGGCCTATGCTTAAGAGGTCGACTGGGGTTTCTGCCCGGACCCAAGCCCTGGGAGGCTCATCCAGCCCGCTGGGGAGGTTGTGACCAAGTATCTCTTGCCAATTGTCCTTGCTGCGCTTGGCCTGGCGACCGTTCTACTACCAGCCAGCACGGCTGCCGACCCGCTGGCATACGGCAGGCTGTCTCTGGAGGACGCCCTGGATCTCGCGCGAGCGGAGAACCCGGAACTGCTGATCAACCGGGCACGCATCGCGCGCGCCGAAGCGGTGCAACAGCAGACCCTGCAGGGCGTTCTTCCGACGGTCAGCGTCGACACCACCTACCTGCGTCTGGACACCTCGCTACTCGACGACACCCCCATGCTGGAGCCCGGCCTCCCTCCCCTGCTCATCCGGCGGGACTTCAACCCGGTCGAGGCCCGGGTCGCCTCCATTCAGATGGTCCAGCCGCTGATCAATGTCAGTGCCTGGAACGCAAGGCGGCAGGCAGAACGGCAGGCCGACGCAGCGCGTATGGTGCTGCGGCGCACCCAGGATGAAGTCACACTCGCGGTCATCGAGACCTACTTCGGTGCGCAAACCGCCGAAAGCCGGGTGACGGCGGAACAGCGGGGCCTGACAACTGCCGAGCGCGCCTTGCGCCAGGCCGAAGCGGGCTTCGAAGAGGGCCTGATTCCCCCGGTGGATGTCCTTCGTGCGCGGTCACGAGTACTGGAAATGGAGGCCCGGGTCGCCACGGCCGAGAGTCGCGTCGTCGCGGCGTACACCCGTCTGCGGCAGGTGCTCGGCATCGAGGACGCCGGCGGGGTGCAACTCGCCGATCCAGTGCCGGAACCGCCCCGCTCGCTCCCGCCAGCCCCATCCGAAGCCGAGATGCTGGCGCGTCGCAGCGACGTCCGGGCACTCGAGGAAGCGTTGAGCGCCGCCCGCTACGGCGTTCAGCGATCCCGTTCCGCCTACGTTCCAGACGTCAACCTGTTGCTGCGCTACCAGAATGTCGAAACAGACCAGCCACTGTCTGTCGCGGAGAGCGGTTGGCTTGTAGGCGTGAACCTCCGCTGGACACCATTTGCCGGTTTCAGCCAGGTCGGTGCCATCGGTGAGGCCCGAGCCGCTGAAGACGAGGCGCGCGCTGAGCTCCACGCCCTCCGACGGCTCGCACGTGGCGAAATCCAGGAGGCACGTGCCGAATGGGAGGCCGAGCGGTTGGGATGGAAACGGGCAGTCAGCGGGGTCGAGGACGCCGAAGCGGCACTGGCGCTTACAGAGGCCCGCTACGCCGAGGGACTCGACGATATGACCAGTCTCCTTCAATCCCAGGCGGAAGAACTGAGTGCCGTCACACGAGAAATCAATGCCCGGTTCAACGCACTGGTTGCCGCCCAGCGCTATCACCTGGCGATCGAAACGGACAGCCCGGGGACATTCCCGCAATGACTCTCCCGTTGCCATGGTGGTTTGTTCTTGTGACGGCGACCGCCCTGCTCCTCCCCGGGTGCGGCGACACCCCGAACGAGATTGAAAAGCTCCCCACCCTCGACGTGACAGTGGCCCTGGCGGAAACCCGGGAACACCAGCCGGTGGTGCGCGTGGCCGGAGTGGTGCAGCCGGATCGGCGCGCACAGATGGGTACGCGGCAGGCCGGAACGGTCGAATCGGTCCTGGTCGAGGCGGGGGACCGCGTGGCGGCGGATCAGCCCATACTGCGCGTTGACGCTCGGGATCTGGAGGCGGCACGCACCGCGGCGCGCCTGCAACGCAATGCGGCCCACGCCGCATGGGAACAGGCCGCGCAGAATGAAGGCCGCTTCCGACGGCTGTACGAACAGGAACTCGTGGCCCGCGTTCGCATGGAGGAGGCCGAGGTCAAGGCGGAACAGGCGCGGGGGCTGCTGCAGCAGGCGGAAGCCGAACTGGCCGCCGCCGAGATCAATCTCGACTATGCCACCCTCCGGGCGCCCTTTACCGGCGTCGTCAGCGAGATCCTCGCTGAGGAAGGCAGCTTCGTGGCGCCCGGCCCTCCCCTGGTGATCTTCGAGGATCGCAGCCAACTCCGGGTCGATGCGGGAGTCGATGCCGCCAGCGCCATGCAGGTCCGTGACGGGCAGGCGCTGCCGATGGATTTCGTCGGCATCGACGGCACCGTGGAGGGGCGTGTGCAGGCGGTGCTCCCGGCCCTCGAGGAGACCGGTGTCGGCCTGCGCCTGCGCCTGACGATCACCGATCCACCTCCTGAACTGGAACCCGGCATGGTGGCCGAGATCGCCATCCCCACCGCTGACGCGTCACGAACGCGTGTCTCGATACCCGAGGCCGCGTTGGTCCGGCGCGGCCAGATGGACGGCGTGTTCGTGGTCGAACCCGATACCGAGGGCCAACTCAGGGCCCGGCTGCGCTGGATTGTGCTGACTGCCGGAGCACGGGACGCGCCCGGCCGGGTGGACGTGGAACGCGGCCTGTCCGGTGGTGAACGGGTCGTGGTCGGCGATCGGCTGGATGATCTCAGCGACAACCAACCCGTCACCGTGGACGATGCGGTGCGCGACTGATGGACAGACCGGGCTTTGCCGGCCGTCTGGCCGATCGTCTGATCGACTCGCCGCTGGTCCCGCTGATCGTCCTGGCTGCCCTGGTCATGGGTGCCTACGGACTGACCATGGCCCCGCGCGAGGATCGACCGGACATCGATGTGCCAACGGCGCTGATCACGATTCCGTTTCCCGGCGCCGGCGTGGAACGGGTGGACGAACTGGTGGCCAGACCGGTGGGCAGTTGGGCCGGGCAACTCGAACGCGTTGTCGAGGTGAACACGGTTGCCTCGGACGACGCAGCCCTGATCGAGGTCGAGTTCGCGGCCGGCATCAGCGATGCAACGGCCTATGCCGAGCTCAGGGAACTCATGGAACGGAACCGGAGCAGGCTGCCGCCGGGTACCGAACGCGAGTCGATCCGTACGGTAGGCGAGGAACTGTTCACCGGGCTGATGCTCACGCTTTCAAGCGCCGAATTGGGCGGCTATGAGTTACGGCGCCTGGGCACGGAACTGGGCGCGCGCCTGGAATCGGTCGACGGCGTACGGGCGGTCACGGTGCATGGAGGTCAGCCGCGCGAACTCCAGGTGCTGCCCCGCCTGCCCGACCTGGCTGCACACGGCGTCGGTCTGGTCCAACTCTTCGAGTCGATCGAAGCCGCCAGCCTGCGTCTTCCGGCTGAACCGCTGCGTGGCGACCGTACCCGTCAGGTTCGCGTCGGTGCCTGGCCGGCCTCCGTTGCTGACGTCGAGCGCATTCAGGTGGGCGTTGGCCCGACGGGCGTCATCCATCTCTCCGACGTCGCGGACGTGATCGACGGGCCCGCCCCCGACGAGTCCTACAGCATCCACTGGCAACGCGGTCAGCAGACCGAGGTGGCGGCCGTCAGTCTCGCGGTGACCAGCATCCCCAACCGCAACATCAGCGCGGTCACCGCCCGCACGCTGGAGCGTATCGAGGCATTGAGGCCGCAGATGATCCCCGCGGAAGTGCAGGTGAGCATCGCGTACGACGCCGGTCGGGCCGCCACCGAGACGGTGATGAGTGTACTGGAGAATTTCTTCATCGCCACGGTGGTGGTGGTGATCATCATCCTGATCGGACTCGGGTGGCGCGCGGCGGCCGGGGTCTCGCTGCTGATCCCCGCCATCCTGTCGATCGTGCCGTTTGCCTACCTCTGGATGGGCTTCAGCCTCAATCCGGTTTCCATCGCCGCGATGATCCTGGCCATCGGTCTGGTCGCCGACGACACCGTCATCATCATGGAAAACATCCGCCGACACTTCCAGGAGGCCGGCGAACGCAGTCGCGAACGGGTGATCCGCGCGGTGGACGAGGTCGGTAACCCCACCATCCTGGCCGTGTTTCTGATCGTCGCCACGCTCCTGCCCACTGCATTCATTTCGGGCGAAATGGGCCAATACACACGCGCCATCCCCGTTGGTGCCTCGCTGGCCATCCTGTTTTCACTCACCATTGCCCTCACCGTCACGCCCTTTGTCGCGTACCGTCTGCTCCGCGTACCTCGACGGGGAAAGGGCCAGGACCGCCACGATGCGCAGGCCGAGGCACCCGGCCAGGGCCCGGCCGCAGGCCAGGGCTCGGCGCGGATGCCGACGGGGCCACTGGCAGATTCGTACCGGTGGCTGCTGCAGCCCTTCTTCCGCCATGCGTGGGTCCGCTGGAGCCTCTATGCCGCCCTTGTAGCCCTGCTGGTGGGGAGCATCGCGATGGTCGCCTTCCGGGCGGTGCAACTGACACTGGTGCCCTTTCTCGATCGTGAGGTCTTCGTGGTCGAGATCGAGCTGCCACCTGGCAGTCCACTGGAGAACACCCTGCAGGCGAGTGCATCCGTGGGCCGGACATTGCGTCAATACCCGGAGATCGAGGCCTACACCGTGTTCGCCGGTACCGACGGTCCGCTGTTGATGCCGAGGCCAGGACCACCCGATCTGCCAAGCGCCTCCTCGCATCGTGCCACCTTGTATGTGTTGTTGCCCCCTGAACACGAGCGGGCGCGGCTGAGCTACCAGATCGGCCGCGAACTGGCAGACGAGCTTCCGGCCCTGTTGTTGCCCTTTGCGGGGCAGGCCTGGATCCGCCACATTCCCTCCGGACCCTCCAACGACAACGGCCTGCAGGCCGAAATCCATGGCCCGGACCCCGAGCGCCAGCGGGCTGTGGCCGACACGATTGCAGGACTTCTCGAGAAGCATGAAGCCGCCCATGGCATCGAACGATTTCCCAAGCCTCCCGCTCCCGAACTCCGTCTGACGGTCGATCAGACCCGAGCCTCGGCGCAGGGCGTTCTGCCCGCCCGCGCGGCTGCCGCGGTGCAAATGGCCCTCACCGGCCGCACCGCAACCGGGCTCGACCTGCCCCGGGAACGTCGCCCGGTGCCGGTGGTCGTGCGGCTGCCCGAGGGGGAACGACAATGGCACGAGGACCTCGCGGGCCTGTATATCCAGAACGAGGCGGGCGAACCGGTACCACTGCGCGCCGTCCTGGATCTCGACGCGGGCGAGAGCGCCCCGCATCGCCACCGCCAGAACCAGCTCCCGGTCGTCTACGTCGCCGCCGCGATCAACCGTGATCTCAGCCAGCCCGTGTCGGTCCAGCGCGACATTGTTGCGGCATTGCAGGATCAGGACATCGAACCGCCCGATATCCGCTGGCTCAGCCCACCCGAAAGCGGGTCGCCCACCACGCTGTTCTGGGGCGGCGAGTGGCAGATGACCCAGGAGGTCTATCGTGACCTGGCCCTGGCCGGCGTCGGCGTGCTCTTGGTGATCTATACGCTGCTGGCGGCCTGGTTCGGTTCGTATGTCATTCCCCTGCTGATCATGATGCCCATCCCGCTGGTCTTCATCGGGGTGATCCCGGCCCACTGGGCAATGGGGCTGGACATCGCCGGTCTCGGCGTCCTGGGCATCATCGCACTGGCCGGAATCGTGGTACGCAATGCAGTGCTCCTGGTGGACTTCGCCCAGCAGCGCATCGAAAGCGGCATGGGGATCCAGGACGCCCTGATCAGTGCGGGCGCACTGCGTACCCGGCCCATCCTCCTCACCGCCGGGACGGTCGCATTCGGCAGCGGCGCCCTGATCTTCGAACCGGCGCTGAAGCCCCTCGGGCTGACCCTGGTCAGCGGCGTCGTTGTCGCCACGGTGCTCACGCTGATCCTGATCCCGAGCCTCTACTTCCACGTATTCGGAACCGCGTCCGGCCCGGCACGGGACCCGGAACACAGGGAGGATACGCGCCAATGAGCCTGAACCAATACCGCGATAAACGCGACTTTCGCAAGACCGGCGAGCCGCGCGGCCGGGAATCGGACGCTGATCCGGGGGCAAAATCCATCTTCGTCATCCAGGAACATGACGCCTCCTCCCACCACTTCGATCTGAGGCTCGAGATCGACGGCGTCCTCAAGTCATGGAGCGTGCCCAAGGGGCCTTCAACGGACCCCGGTGACAAGCGTATGGCGATCGCCACAGAGGACCACCCGCTGGATTACGCCGACTTCGAGGGCAGGATTCCCGAGGGCCAGTATGGCGCCGGCACGGTCCTGATCTGGGATCGCGGCACCTGGACCAACATCACCGAAAAGGACGGAAGGACACGATCCGCCAAGGAGGCCCTCGAACAGGGCCACCTGCTGGCGTGGCTTGACGGCGAAAAGATCCGGGGCGGGTACGCCCTCCATCGCACCGGAGGCAGCGACGGCAACTGGTTGCTGATCAAGATGGACGACGACGAGGCGGACCGCCGCCGAAACCCCGTGAACACGGAACCGAAGTCGGTCAAGAGCGGGCGCACGCTCAAGCAGGTCGCGGCGGAGGAATCCTGATGGAACCGGCCTGGGTGAAGAAACTCGACGGGGACCTCAGAAAGCGGGTCCAGCGGGCGGACATGCCCGCCGGTAGCGACCTGATGAAGGCAACGCTCACCCACGAGCCGTTTGCAGACCCCGACTGGCTGTACGAGCGGAAGCTGGACGGGGAACGGATCCTTGCGATCAAGGATCGCGACCGTGTCCGTCTGTTGACACGCAACGACAAGGACGCCGGCGACACCTATCCCGAACTGATTGATGCGCTGGGCCAGCAACAGACGGAAAGATTCGCGGTCGACGGGGAGGTCGTTGCCTTCGAGGGCTCACTGACATCGTTCTCCCGATTGCAGCAGCGCATGCAGGTCAATGATGCCGAGCAGGCGCGCGCGAGCCGGATCGCCGTGTTCTTCTACTTGTTCGACATCCTCAATCTCGACGGCTTCGCCGTGACCGCCCTCCCGTTGCGCCAGCGCAAGCAGTTGCTGCGCGAGGCCCTGCAGTTCGAAGATCCCCTGCGCCTTCTGCCCCATCGCAACCGTGACGGGAAGGCGCTCCTGCGCGAGGCCTGCGAAAAGGGCTGGGAGGGACTGATCGCCAAGGATGCGAACGCGCGCTATCAACACACTCGGTCGCGCAAATGGCTCAAGTTCAAATGCACCCGAGGGCAGGAGATGGTCATTGGCGGCTTCACCGATCCCAAGGGCAGCCGCGAGGGATTCGGGGCCCTGTTGCTCGGCTATTACGAGGGAGAACGCCTGCGTTATGCGGGCAAGGTGGGCACGGGCTTCGACGACCGCATGCTCCAGGACCTGCGCGAGCGCATGAACGCACTGCGGCGGGAGGAATCGCCCTTCGCGGACGAGGTTCCCGAGGAAGGAATACACTTCATCGACCCCGAGTTGGTGGGCGAAGTGGGATTCACCGAATGGACCAGAGACGGCCGCTTACGCCATCCACGGTTTCTCGGCCTCAGACGGGATAAGAAACCGCAGGATGTGGTGCGGGAGGACACGTAGCGATGGGCGCGGATGAACGCAGGATCAGGGCCGGTCGGCACACCATCACGGTCAAGCGTCCCGACAAGCCCCTGTTCCCCTCCCACCGCGGCAACGCTGCCATTACCAAGGGTCGGGTGGTCGATTACTATCGGCGGATCGCCGACACCCTGCTGCCCCATCTGGAGGGGCGGCCCGTGAGCCTGCAGCGCTGCCCCGACGGGATCGATGACTGCTTTTTCCAGAAGAACGTGCCCGATCATTTCCCGGAATGGATCGCCCGGGCGAGCCTGCCGGCCGAAGGGAAGACGGTCGACTACCTGGCGGTACAAGACCTCGCGACCCTGTTGTACATCGCCGATCAGGCGGCCATCGCCCTGCACGTGGGACTCTCACGCGTCGATCGCCCCGGGCACCCCGATCGCCTGATCTTCGATCTCGATCCTTCGAGCGATGATTTCGGTCAGGTCCGCTGGGCGGCGGGGATCCTGCGCCGGGCCTTCGATACCATGGAGATGCCGAGTTTCCTGATGAGCACCGGTTCCCGGGGGCTGCACGTGCTGGTTCCCCTGGACCGATCGGCGAACTTTGACGAGGCGAGGGACTTCGCGCGGCAACTGGCCGAGGAACTGGCGGCAAGACACCCCGACCGGCTGACGGTGGAACAGCGCAAGAAGGCGCGGAAGGACCGGGTGTTCCTCGATTACCTTCGTAATGCCTACGGTCAGACGACCATCGCCCCCTATTCCCTGCGGACGCTGGCCGGCGCCCCGGTCGCGGCCCCGCTCGAATGGGATGAACTGGACCATCGCCTGCGCCCGGACCGCTGGACCCTTGGCAACCTCTTCCGGCGCCTCGCCCAAAGGGAGGATCCTTTCCGGGCGATCGGTCAGCGGGCTGTCGCCATCCATCCTGAACGAATGGACCGCTTGTGACCGCGACGAAAAAGGATTCGACGGATCAGAACAGCATGCTGATGCGTGATCAGACGATCCCGATCCAGCGCCTCGCCGGCGCCGGGCTCCGGGTCCTCGCGGTGATGATCCTCGTGGGCGGCGTGCTGATATCGGCGACCTACTGGGTCATCGATTGGCAGACACCCCCCCTTCCCTGGCCGCTTGCCGCCGTCATCCTGCTGCAGATCCTCTTCGCAGTGGCGATCGCCTCCTGGTTCTGGCTGCTCTGGCGTCGCGCGGGCATGCTGGGAACCCTGGTCGCGCACGACTATCCGGTCCTGACCTGTACGGCCCTGTGCGCGCGCCTGCTGGGGGAATTGATCGCCATCCTGTTCGTGCTCAGCTCCCTCGCATTCTCGATCGCGTCCCTGGTCGCGGCGGATCCCGCCGCGGAGGCGGCCCTGACCTGGCTGGACCTGCGCGCGGGCGTGGTCGAGCCCGCGACCTACGGGCTCGCCGTGGTCACGGCGCTGCTATGGCCCATCGCCGGCCTCGCGGCGGGTGGCTTCGTCCTCTTCGGCGCCTACCTCTTCGCTGAAGTACTCATCGCCAAACTGGAATTCTGGCGTGACATCCGGCGTATCCGGGAGCAGCTGCAATCCGGGATCCCCTCATCCAACGAAAGGGATGCATCGACGCACACCGAAGAAACGAGCTGAACGGCGGAATCCGGACCATGCCCGGGAAAACGCATCCCCGATCGAGTACCCTGCCCGTGTCGCTGCGGGTCGTCTGGCATGGTGAAGCCACCCCGATCTGAAGGGGGAAGGTCGGACCGGTAGAGCACGGAGCATCGCCGCGCCCCTCATGGTACGGAAGCGCCGTCTTCAGGCTCAGTCCTTCTGGACCCAGCGCTCCCCTTTTTTCTCGTACGACGCCTTCACCGCCGCCCAGGCCACGCGATGCGCCGTCTCCTCGCGCGAGGCGTCGCCTCGGCGATCCTTCGGTTTTTCATATTCATCCCAAGCGTTGTTAAACGCTTTTCGATAAATGTTCCGGGCCTTCTCCGGCAGGTTCTCACGCACCTGTTCGGGGAGATCTGCATTGCGTTCATACGGCATCGCGGGTCCTCGGCTCGCTGTTTACGGGCAGGCCCTGGCGGCTCTGTGCTGATCGCGTGCCGCGTCCCAGTAGCGGCCGATGCGCTTGCGGAATGCCCGGGGCTTTTCGGCATGGCTGCGCCGACCCAACCAAAGGGCCTGGTCACGAAGCTGCAGGCTACGTTGACGCATCAGGGCCTTCAACACGTCCAGCCGCCCTTGGCTGGCCGTGTCACTCAGCGCGACCGTCAACACCTCTTCCAGCACCGCCAGATCGTGATCTTCGCCGAGCAGGTCCCCCAGCGTCTTGACCTCGCTGCGGGTACGCTTGAGCAGCCGCGGCCAGACCGGCCGCAGCAGCCGCAGGTGATAGCGCAGATATTTGGCCCGCTTGCGCCATTCATGGAAGGTTTCGACACCGGGGTCCTCGCAGGCGACGCTCATGGCCTTGCGACCCCGCTTGTAGGTCTTGGCCAAACCGCCTTCCAGCAGTCCGAAGCCGCGTTTCCCGTGATTCGGGTCGTCGGCCGGCAGATCCCAGTCCGCCACGCGTTTGCGGGCTTCACGCATGCGTTCGCCGAAGGCGTCCAGACGCGCGTCAAGATCGGCCACGTCCTGGGACATGCGCTGCCTGTACAGCGTGAGCGCCCGCCGCGCCGGCGCCAGGCCCCGTCGGTCCACATGGCCGTCGAACACCTTGAGCAGGGCATCATAGGACTCGATCGCCGCCTCGGCGTCGCGAATCCCCGACAGCGACGCGGCCGCGTCCCGAAAATGCTTGTTTTCGGCCTTGTACAGCGCCGGCACCCGAGGACGAATCAGGCGTAGCAGTCCGCGCAGCTTCTTGCAGTCCTTGCGGACCTCGTGAACGACCGTGTGGCGATCGCGATCCGGCGCCTCGATACGGGTGATCGCATCGTCGATCAGCTCATTGGCGATCCGACGAACACCGACATCGATCGGCTCGGCGATTTCCAGTTCATACGACATGGCTGTGCTCCGTCTGTTTGGAGTATAGGACGGCGAGGGCGCGATTGGGGGCCCGCCTCCCGCCTGGCTCGAGACACGGCGATACCGGGGTCGGGAGCCCGAGCGGCGCGAGCGCGAACGCGATCGCTTCCTGCCAGCGCACGCGTCTGTTAGCCTGATCCCGTCTTCCAACGCAAGGAAACAGAACCATGACGCTTCAGCTCGAACTTGTTCCCATCGTCTCGTTGGTTGCGGGCATCGCCATCCTGATCGTGCCCCGGCTGCTCAGCTATATCGTCGCCATCTACCTGATCGTCATTGGCGTCGTCGGGCTGTTCAATCTCTAGAGGGCCATGCGGAAAGCTCGGTGCCCATGGCGTATAGCCAGGCGCGCCGTAGCGAGGCGGGCAAGCGCACGAAGAGCCACGCTATTTCAAGCTTGCCCAACACCGCGCCAGCGTGGCCGGCGCAGCAATCGGATCCCCCGTTTTTCGCATGACCCACGCGTGTACTGAGTCAGCGACCACTGCGGTTCAGATGTCTCCCCGTGCGGGCCCGGTAACCGCCCGCAGCACATGCAGCGGTCCAGCCGCCTGGATCGCGTCGAGCTGCTCGCGATCCTTGACGAAGAGCGAGCCGGCGAAAGCGAGAGCGTTGACCGAGACCCCACGGAACAGCTCCTCCACCCTGGGTACCACGAGCATCCAGTCATCGGCGACCAGAAGATTGTAGGGGGCGGACTGGTGCACCGCACCGTCCACCTCGACCCCTTCAATCCCGACCGCGGCGAGAAGCTCGGGGTAGAGGTCGGTCGCCTGCTCAGCGGCCTGCATCGGCGCTACGGCAACTGGCCGGTCGAACCGGGCGAAAGCATGCGCGAACGGCAGGCCGGGGCAGCACCCGACGCTGCCGCACCGCCCGCGATCGAGCAGGGGCTCGATCGGGATCAACGGCCCGTCCGGATCGAACGGCAGGGGTACGAGCTGCAGATGCTTGTGCGACTGGCTGGCCCCGGCGATCGTCCCGCCGTTATAGAACCCGAGCGAGGGATACTCGGCCATGCAGGCGAACAAGGCCCGCAGGTCCTCGGGGGTGAGGAGAGTCTCCTGGTGCTCGAAGGCACGGGTAATGATCAGCAGGTGGCGATCCAGCACGCTGAACTTGTTGAGCACGGCAAGGTGCCGGATCGATACCTCGGCAACGGTGAGTTCAGGCTCCGGGGGCAGGAAGGGGTCGGCCGAACGACTCCCGCCGCCCGCGCGCAGCCGCCTGTCGCTTTCCTTGCCCTTCAGGCTCGCGACCACCCGGACCAGGAAACGTACCCCGGCATCGGTGATTTGCTCCTGCTCGGTCTCGATCGGTACCAGATTCCCGTCCGCGAGTGCCTGCCGGGTACGCGCATCCACGGCTTCGGCCAGGCTGCCGGGTTCCAGCAGGATCTCGGTCCGCATCTCGTCCTCGTCATGATCGGCATTCGGGCCGATCAGGCTAACGGAGAAGCTCACGGCTCGAAAGCCCCGGTCATTCCACCGCAGCCAGAGCCTGCACGAAGCGCTCGACGAAGAGGTCGGCTTCCTCGAGCGTCACGCATAACGGTGGCCGCAGTTTGAGGGTGTGTCCAAACTGCCCGGCCGCCCCGATCAGAACCCCCCTCGCCTGCAGCGCATTGATCAGGTCGGCGGCACGTTCAGGTGCGGGGCTGCCATCCGCGGGGTCACGGATATCGAGACCGAGAAACAGGCCAACCCCACGAGGCACCGCGACGCGTCCATCGTGTTCCGCCAGGTCTTTCAGGCGTTGCAGCAAATGGTTTCCGACCCTCAGGGCATTGCCTTGCAATCCCTCCTCCTCGATCACTTCGAGCACCGCGAGGCCCGCCGCTGCCGCAACCGGCGTCCCTCCGAACGTATTGAAATAACCGACGTCCTCGCACAGCGCTTCGAGCAAACTGGCGCGCGTCGCCAGGCCCGCCATCGGATACCCGTTGCCCATCGGCTTGCCCATGGTCACGATGTCAGGAGCGACACCGTGACGGGCGAAACCCCAGAACGCCTCTCCGGTGCGGGCGAACCCCGGCTGTACCTCGTCCGCGATGTAGAGTCCGCCCTGCGCGCGCATTTTCTGTACTGCCGGAGCCAGAAATCCGGCCGGATCGGTGAAGACCCCGTCGGATGAGAACACGGAGTCGCAGATCAGGGCTGCCGGCTCGTGACCGGCGCTTCGCAACCGTTCGATCGCCTGGTCCACGGCTGCCGCAAATCCACCGGCAACGTCATCACCGTATGCCGCGGTACCCGGCGCCGGTATCGCCTGCACATGAGCCGGCAGCGCGGTCTCCTGCTTGAAACTCGCGGGCGAAATGGCCGTGACAGCCGCGGTATTCCCGTGATAGGCGGTTTCCGTCACCACGAATCCAGTGCCACCACTGACCCGCTGCGCGACACGCAATGCCAGATCGTTGGCTTCCGAGCCCGAACAGCTCATGACCACGTTGTCGATATCCGATGGCAGGGTTCCTTTCAGACGCTCCAGGTACTGCTCCGTCAACGGATGCAGATAGCGGCTGTTGATGTTGATCGCCTCCCATTGGCGCGCGACTGCGGCGCGCACGTGCGGATGACCATGCCCCACCGAAGGCACATTGTTGTAGAAATCCAGGTAGCGGGTTCCGTCCGCTGCCTCGACCCAGCAGCCACTGCCCGTGCGGAGTTCCAGCGGACGCCGGTAGAAAAGGACCGAGACGGCCCCGAAGTTGCGTTGCCGACGCGCGAGCAAACCATCTTCGGGCAGCGGGACGCTCTTCGGATCGAACGCATTCATGTCCAGAATCTGGCGCGGTTTCATCGTCATGCTCTGCGCTCCCCAACGATCATCCGGGACAGGAATTCCCGTGCGAGCCGGACGGTGCCTTCGGTGAAGGCCACACCCATACTCTGGGCCGTCGGCGTCTCGGAGTGACTGGCCACCCAGGCGGTGAGCTGGAGTCGGCGCAGCATCACGAACACCGGCAACATCGCTCGATCGGCCTCAGCCATGGGGGCGACCGTCCGGTAGCCGTCGACCCAGGACGCCATCAGTTCGGGAATCCGGGGATCTTCCTCGATAAAACTGACCGCGGCCGCAAAATCGAAACCGAACCACCCGAAACCACAATCATCGAAATCGATGACCGCGATCCGTTCACCATCCACCAGCAGGTTGGCCAACCGCAAGTCGGCATGGATGAGTCCGAATCGGTTCGGGTCGGTGCCGTACTCCGCGATGATCGCCTCGAGAAGGCCGGCGGTTTCCTCCAGGACCCTGCGACCCTCCGTGGAAAGCCCCAGTCCGGCGCGCCAATCGCCCCAGAGCGGGGTGTCACCGATGGTCGTCGCGAAATTCCACGATTTGCGCGTGAACCCTTGCGGCCGCACCCATTTCCGCGCATGACCATGCAGCCGGGCACTCAAAGCGCCCAGTTCATGAAAACCCTGTACGAGATCATCCGCGGCCGACGGCTGCCTGCCGCTCATGAACTCGAACGCCACCACCTCGCGCAGGCCCTCCTCGGTCGGAAAGGTGGCGATATGGCCGCCACCCGAGCATTCGAGTGGCTTGGGAGTATTCACGATGCCATCCGCGCGCAGGGCCTGTATCCACGCCAGTTCGGATTCGATCTCCGCAACCGTCCGGTACCCCGGACGATGGACCCTGAGCACGACGGTTTCCGCCGCATCCGGATCGTCCGCGCGGAAGGTCGCGTTCTCCGAAATCTCGAGCAACCGCACGCTCGTCTTCCCGGACAGCCCCCATTCGTGCACCAGACCCGCCGCACCCAGGCGCAACCTCTCAAGAAAAGTCTCATGGTACATCGCACTCATGTCTCGGCTTCCGCCTCCGTCGGTTGTCGATTCGGCACCGCTTTCAAGGCGCCAGCCCCCCGGCATCGAGGGATGAATGTCCGCTGCGATCGGTTGATCCTCACGGCCCGGCTCCTGGGGCTCCGGGTGGCTTTCAGTCCCATCCGAGCAGGAGGCCGGGCTGTGTACCGACCGAAGCGACGGAACCGTCGATCACCCGTGACTGATCCTTCACAGCGATGCCCCCCATGCCCTGGCGCCGCATCTCGCGCAGCAGATAGCCCAACCGATGCGCCGCGGCCGCAGGCGACTGGCCTCCAGGCCGCACGTTGGAAATGCAGTTCCGCTCGGCATCGGTACGGCCGGGTTTCGGCTGCCAGGTGACATAGATCCCCAGACTGTCCGCTGCGCTCAGCCCCGGCCGCTCGCCAAGAATCATCACCCCGATCCGGGCGTTCAGTGCCATGCCAATCGGATCGGTGATCGCCACCCGGGCATGGCGGACCAGCACGCAGGGTCCGACACTCCAGCCGGACAGTTCCTCCTGCAGTGCATCGACGAACGCCAGCGCATGATCGTTGACCGCGCGTGCCGACAACCCGTCACCCACGATGATCACCACATCGCTCGGTGGCGCCGCCAGCATCTCGAGGCGGTGCTGCGCGGCGGGGTCGATGCAGCGACCGAGGTCCGGACGGCGCAGGTAACTCAAACGGTCCGGGGCGGCGCTGCAAACGTCCACCACAGTCGGAAAGCGCTTGCCCAGTTCGACCTTCAGCCGGCTTTCATCCAGCGCCAGGTGTACGGCGTCGCGCGCTCGCGCATGCGCGAGCTGGAATTCCAGGTGCGCGCGCGTGGGCAGACTCTCGCCGGCACGACCGAGAGCGATACGCGCATCGGTGAACGCACGCAGTGGGCTCCACTCGTCATCGACTCGGGAAGGACCTGGAAGGGGCGCGGCCTTGTGCCGGACGGAATCGTTCATGGTCCGAGGCTCCCGCTTAACCGTTGTCTCACCCTTTCGGGCAGGCGTCCGTTCCCCGCGAGCCTTCCGTCATCGTCGGTGACGCCGAAGCCCCGCAGCCACGCTTCGAACTCGGGAGCGGGACGCAGGCCGAGCAACTGGCGCACGAATCGCGCATCGTGGAACGACGTGCTCTGGTAATTGAGCATGATGTCGTCCGAACCCGGTATGCCCATGATGTACGTGCAACCTGCCGTCGCCAGTGCGGTGAGCAGGAGATCCATATCGTCCTGATCGGCTTCCGCGTGATTCGTGTAGCAGATGTCGCATCCCATCGGCAGTCCGAGAAGCTTGCCGCAGAAATGGTCCTCGAGCCCCGCCCGGATGATCTGTTTGCCGTCGTACAGATACTCGGGCCCAATAAACCCGACCACGGTGTTCACCAGCAGTGGATCCAATGCCCGTGCCACGGCGTAGGCCCGCGCCTCGCAGGTCTGCTGATCGACGCCATGATGGGCATTGGCGGAAAGGGCGCTTCCCTGCCCCGTCTCGAAATACATCACCTGGGAGCCCACAACTCCGCGCTCGAGTTCGAGTGCCGCCGCACGCGCCTCGTGGAGCAGCGCAAGGTCGACGCCAAAACCGCGGTTCGCGGCTTCGGTCCCGGCGATCGACTGGAACACCAGGTCCACGGGAACTCCGCGTGCCATCACTTCGATTGCCGTGGTGACGTGGGTCAATACGCAACCCTGAGTAGGAATTGCGTGGGCCTGAATGATTTCATCGAGCATCCAGAGCAGGCGCGCCACGGTCTCCACGTTGTCTGTCGCGGGATTGATCCCGATCACCGCGTCGCCACTGCCGTACATCAGGCCGTCCAGAATACTGGCCGAGATTCCGGTCAAATCGTCGACCGGGTGGTTTGGCTGCAGCCGCGTCGCCAGCCGTCCCGACAGCCCGATGGTGTTGCGAAACGCGGTCTTCACCCGGCATTTCGAAGCCACCAGCACCAGATCCTGCAAGCGCATGATCTTCGACACCGCGGCCACCATCTCCGGCGTAAGCCCGGGTGCGAGCGCAGACAACGCGGTGTCGGTCACGGCCGTATCGAGCAGCCAGTCGCGGAAGCCTCCCACAGTCAAATCCGAAACCGCTGCGAAAGCCTCCGCCTGATGCGTGTCGACGATCAGCCGACTGACTTCGTCCTCCTCATAGGGGATGACCAACTCTTCGAGAAAGTGTGCCAGCGGCACCTCGGCCAGCGTCAGCTGCGCGACGACCCGTTCTTCGGCGCTCTCCGCCGCGACACCCGCAAGTTGATCGCCGGAACGAAGCGGGCTGGCCTTGGCCAGCAACTCCCGCAGGCTGGCGAAATGCCACGAGCGCCCGGCAGCATGGTAGCGATGGATCGCCATCTGAATTCCTGTGCGCCGATGAACTACTCCGGCAACACCTGTCCGCCATCGATGACCAGTGTCTGCCCGGTGACATACGCCGCCTGCGGCGATGCGAAATAAAGCACGCCGTGCGCGATGTCCTCCACCGTACCCAGCCTCTGCATCGGAATCGTCGAGGCCATTTTGCGCAGGTAGTCCTCGCCCAACCCTTCGAGTCCTTCGGTGAGAATGTTCCCGGGCAATACGGCATTGACCGTGATCCCGTCCCTGGCGAGTTCGATGGCGGCCGTGCGCAGAAAGCCGAGCTGCCCGGCCTTGCTCGCGCCGTAATGGGCCCAGCCGGGGTACCCGGTGATCGGGCCCGTAATCGACGAGGTGAGCACGATCCTCGGCGCCTCGCTTGCACGCAGGGCCGGAAGACAGGCCTGCACCGAAAACAGCGTGCCCTTGAGATTGGTGTTCATCACCGTGTCCCACTCCTGTTCGGTGATCTCTCCGAGGTCCGCCGAGGGGAACACCCCCGCGTTCGCGCAGAGGACATCGATCCCGCCGAAGGCCTGCTGCGTTGCCTTGGCTGCGTCGTGCATGGACGCCAGGTCGCTGACGTCCGCCGCGAGCGGCAGTGCCGTGCCCCCGGCTTCGCGGATTTCCTCCGCCACCGCCTCCGATCCCGCGATGGACCGCGACACCACCGCGACCCGCGCGCCGTGTTGCCCAAGGACACGGGCGATGCCACGCCCGATGCCCTTGCTCGCGCCCGTGATCAGCACCGTGCGGTCCGTTACTACTGTCGACATGTCTTCATCCTCGCGTTTCCCGGGCCACCTTCCGGCCGCCCCTATTCACTGATCATTGCCGTTTCGAGCCTGACGTCGTTGCCACCACCGGCTCAGCGCATAGGCGCCGAAGAGCAGGAAGATGGCGACGATGACGGTCAACGCGCCCAGGGCCGGAACCTGTGGCGTGTAGCCCGCCACCATTCGGGAATACATCCATTCAGGCACCGTCTGATCGACGCCCGATGTGTACACCGAGAGTGGGAAATTCCCCCAGGAAAGCAGAAAGGCGAAGAGCGCGCCGGAGAATATTCCCGGCCACAGAAGCGGCAGCGTCACGTCCAGAAAGACCTGGCGGCGGCTCGCGCCGAGATCGTAGGCCGCCTCTTCGAGGGACGGGTCGAAACCGTAAATTCGGATCGAGATGATCAGCGTGACGATGGGGACGATCCAGACCAGATGGGCGAACACCGCCGTTTTCCATCCGGGCGTAATACCGAGCCAGGACAGCCACATCAGGATCGCGAGTCCCAGCACGGCTTGCGGAAAAAAGATGGGGAGCAGAAGCACGCGCTGGTAGACGCCGCGTCCGCGCCACGGATAGCGCGCGAACGCCAGCGCCCCGAAAACCGCCAGGATCACCGAGATGATGGTGACGGCGCCGGCGACCAGCAGCGAATTCTGAAGGTACTGCTGGATCTCCAGCGAACTGAGAACCGCGCGGTACCAGCGTATCGACCATTCCTGAAACGGAAACACGAAGAACCGGAGGTTCGAAAATGATGCGATGAAGACCGCGATGATCGGCAGGTAGAGGAAAACGAGGATCACGCCCGCCCACAGTTTCATCAGGCGGCGGTTTCTGCGCTCTGCTCGATTGATGCTTTGCAGTGACATCGGCAGTGCCTCCTCAGCGCCCGCGGCCCAACAGCCGCTCCATATCCAGACGGGCCAGCAGGGCGATGACCATGGCCGCCGTCAGAAGGATCAGCAGCGTGGCCAGAGCGGCTCCGAGCGGCCAGTTCTGCGCGTAGGTGAACGCCGTCTCGATCTCGTGGGCGATCATGATGATCGACTGTCCGCCCAGCAGTTTCGCTTCGGAAATCGATCCGAGCGCGAGGACGAAGGTCAGCAGCGAGCCGATGGCGATACCCGGCATGGCCAGCGGGATTTCCACCTCACGCAGAACCTGGAGCCGCGTGGCACCCAGATCGTAGGCGGCTTCCCGGCAGCTCTCTGGAATCATCGAGATCCCGAGAGCCATCGGAAACAGCATGAATGGCAGGAAGATGAAGGCCATGCCGAAAAGAACGATGGGAATGTTGTACAGCGGCATGGGCAGCTCGACGTCGAACAGCGCGCGCGCGGTTCCGTCCAGAACGCCGTGGTTGGACAGGGTCAGAACCCAACCGAACAGGCGGACGTTCTCGGAGATGAACAGCGGCAGGACCAGAAGGAGCGTCAGCACCATGGGTTTGCTGAAACTGCGCGTCAGACCATACGCAATCGGCCAGCTGACGAGGAGCAGAAGCACCGTCGTCAGCGCGGCCAGCAGCACCGACCAGCCAAAGGAAACGTAGTAGGTGCTGCTGAACACGTTCCGGTAATTGTCCAGTGTCGGCGCCTGCGTGAGACTGAACGTGTGGGGGGGCATGAAGCTGTAGGTCACCACGAGGATCAGCGGGGCAAGGAATCCGACCAGGAGCAGCACGAGCACGGGCATCGCCAGCAGGGGTCCCGGCGCCCGCTGCCAGAGGCGCGTGGCCAAGGGTGGCGGCGACACGTCCGGCGCCACGGGATCCGGAAACATGGATGAGAGTCGCGATCGAAGGGACAGCAGCCAGGCGCGCACCGTAGGAGTCCTCAGGCTTTCAGAAGCATGGCGGAGTCGGCAGGCCAGCCGATGCGAACGGCATCTCCGACCCCGGCGTTCGCGCGCCCGAGCAACTCGACCAGAACGGTGCGTCCGTCCACCGATACCTGATACTGAGTGCGCGAACCGAGACTGTAGGATTGCGTCAGCACGCCGGAAAGCACGTTATCCATGTGTTCGCCCTCCGGCAGAAGGCGGATCTGTTCCGGGCGGATCATCAGCGCCGTTCCGTCCGCATCCGCCACGCGGGTGGGCGCCTGGTAGCGCACACCGGTGTCGGTGTCGGTCAGGGTTCCGTCCGACGCCTTCTGCACTGAAAAACGGTTGATTTCGCCCATGAACTGGGCGACGAAGGCGTCGCGTGGCCGGTGGTAGATTTCATCCGGCGTACCCACCTGAACCATGCGCCCGCTGCGCAGTATGGCAATGCGGTCGCTCATCACCATCGCCTCCTCGATGGAGTGGGTGATGTACACGAAGGTCTTGCCGGTGCTGCGCTGGATCGCCTTCAACTCTTTCTCCAGCGTCTTGCGCAGACGGTAGTCGAGTGCCGAGAGCGGTTCGTCGAAAAACAGGATCTCCGGATCAAACGCAAGCGCCCGGGCCAGGGCGACGCGCTGGCGCTCGCCGCCGGAACACTGGTGAATCCCCTTGTGATAGAAGCTCTCCGGCAGATGCAGCTGTTTGAGCAGTTCCATCGCCCGGGCACGGCGACTGGCCTTTGGCACCGCCCGGATCTTCAATGGGAACTCGATGTTTTCGCCGACACTGCGGTGTGGAAACAGGGCCAGAGACTGGAACACCATGCACGTGGGGCGCTGGTTCGCGTGGATTTCATTGATCCGCTCGCCCCGTAGCAGGATGTTGCCGGTGGTGGGCTGATCCATGCCCACGAGCATCCGTATGAGCGTGGTCTTGCCACTTCCGGACGGGCCCACGATGGTCACGAACTCACCGTCGTGAATCTCGAGATTGATGCGCTCAAGGGCGACAAAGTCCCCGAACATCTTGTGCACGTCGACAAGTTCAAGAATTGGCGCCATCACCACTCATGCCTCATGGTCAGTCCGTTTCCTGCGGGGTTGACGGGCCGTCGAGCAGGCCTCGTGGCACCGCAGCCCGAAGTACATGCTCGTGGCCCACGAATCAGCGGCGGCCTTGCCCGGCACTGCCGGGATACCGCCGCTGTGCCCATGGGTTATCGAGTGCGTCGCGCCGCGGTGTAGATTTCCAGCATCTCGGCATAATCCGGATTGATCTGGAACGGCACGCACCTCGACAGTTCCTCTTCCAGCGAATCAAACTGGATGGCATCGAGATCCTTGGCGCTGAACTTCTCCATGACCGACGGGGTACCCATCTGGGCAACGGGGTTGTAGGAACCGTCAGCCATCGCGACCTCGTACGAGACATCCGGACGCATGATGTATTCAAGGAACGAAGTGGCCAGAGGCGTCGGATTCGGGTTGTTGACGAGGGAGGTGATTTCGATCCACACGATGCCGCCCTTGCCGTCGATCGGACCGGAGTTGGGCGTGATTGCGCGGATGTTGTCGAACCCCTCGTAGCGCGCGACCGAGGCGGTATAGGTGCCCCCGGTGAAGTACGCATCGATGGTGCCGGTGATCAGGGCCTGATTCATCTGCAGGTGATCGTCGCTGAGGAGCCGTGCGTTCTGGAACAGGTATTCGGCGACCTTGCGGAACTCTTCCATCTCCTCCGGCGTGTGCTTGCGGAAGGGTGTGAAACCCGCTGTCAGACACATATGGAAGATGTTCCAGTCGGACCACGTGAGAATCCCGTATTTCCCCTTCATCGAGGGATCCATGAACACGTTGAAGCCCTGGTCCTCGGCGGTCGCCCTGGACACCTTGTCGGTGTTCACGACAAAGGAGAACGGGCCGAAGCGCTGCGGCAATCCGACCAGATGCTCGCCATCGAGACTCATCGACCACTCGTGGGGCCACTGGAACTCGGGGAGCATCTCGTCGTAATAGCCACGAAAGCGCTCCTGATCGAGCGGAACGATGAGACCCTCGGGATGCATGTGCTGCCGGGCCCACGGATTGTTCAGGTTGATGATGTCCCAGACCCGTGTTTCCCCGGCGCGAAGTCGGTTCACCGCGTCGGGGTCGGAAATCACCGTGGAAGCGGAAACGCGCGCGGAGAACTCCCGCCGAAAGGGGTCGAGTACGTTCGGCGAGTTGTAGCCCTCCCAAACCAGAAGGTTGAGTTCACCGGCCCGGGAGGCCTGTGCCGAAACCATCGAGGCCGGTGAGAGGGCTACGCCTGTGGCGAGCGCAGCTGCGCTTTGAAGGAACCTGCGACGACTAAACGGGGCGTGAGGCATGGCGGATCTCCGTGCGTGGAAGTCTGGGACTACGAACCCTGAAATGCGGTTATTGCCACAGATGCAAAGCGCAGGCCAACCCGGCCTCTTTTTTCCGGAATCGTTTCATCCTTCTGTTTGTGCGAGTTTTTTTATTTCTTCAGGCGATCAAGAAGCGCCGCCGGCTGCCGCGTACGCAAGTTGCTTCATGGTGCATTAAAGTTGGTACTCGCCACATTTTGGTGCGGTGCATCGTAAAGCCCATGGACGCTCCCCCACCCGGGGCGTACCCGCGGGTTTGCTCCCGAAGCGGCTCCGCCGTAAAAGGAAACTTCGGGTAAAGTTTCCGGGACTTCCGGACTGAAAACGGGGTGCGTCAGCATGTCCAATGACACCAGGGGACTCCGCCCCAACCGGGAACAGCGGTGGACCATCATCCAGTCGATGCTGGAACGGAAACCGCTGGTCCTCATTTCCGAACTGGCGACCATCTTCGGGGTATCGACCGAGACGGCCCGGCGGGACATCGACGCCATGGCCGACGCGGATCTGGTCGAAAGGACCTACGGCGGCGCCACATCGATGCGCACGGGTCGAGAACCGGCATTCAGCCAAAGGGCCAGTCTGCTGATGGAAGAACGGAAGCGGATGGCGGCCATGGCAGCCAGGCGGGTTCGCGACAACGACGTGCTGATGGTCGACTCCAGCGCGACGTGTGTGCATCTGGCGGAACGCCTGGCGCTGGAGCGGCACAATCTGCAGATCATCACCAACAGCTTTGCCGTCGCCAGCGCCCTCGCCTACAACAGCACGTTCAGGATCATCATGGCCAGCGGCTTCTACCAGGCCACCGAGGGGGCCAACTACGGCAGTGAAACCACGGAGTTTCTGCGCCGCTTCCATGCGGATTGGTGCTTTTCGAGTTGCGGGGCTCTGGCTCCGGAAGGGCCTACCGAGGTGGATAGTGACGTCGCGGCCGTCAAGCGGGTCATGTTCTCCCACACGCGCAAAGTCATCCTCCTTGCGGACCACAGCAAGTTCCGACGCCCTCGCCTCGAGGTCGTCGGTCCCCTGACGGAGATCGATGAGCTGATCACGGATCAGCCACCACCGGCCCATCTGCAACAGTCGCTGCTGGCCGCTGGCGTGAAGGTTCTGGTGGCACCGTCACCGTGACGGCCACACGGTGCCGGAAGGACGCCACGGCTTCAGGTAATGGCCACGCTCTTGATCAGCGCGTACACGCGGCCCCCGGGCTGCAATGCGAGGTGTTCGAGCGAGCGTCTCGTGATGCGAGACAGCAGCGTCGCCTCCCCGACGGCAAGCCGGACCAGCACATGCCCGGGATGAGGATCGTCCGAGACGTCCAGCACCCGTGCCTGCAGGCAGTTCAGCACGCTCGAATCCCGGGGTCGCGTCAGGTTGATCGCGACGTCGCGCGCCATGATGCGCACACGCACGCGCGACGAACGTTGAAGATCCGCCCGCGAGATCAAGAGCGAACCGCCCTCGAATTCGAGTTCGGTCAGGTGATGCCGGTCATCATGACCGGTGACCCTCGCCTCGATCACGGCCGCCGCCCCCTCGGCATGCGCGAGCGGCAGATCCCCGCGCGTAATCAACTCATGCAACGCGCCCGCCGCACGGACGACCCCGCCTTCGATGAACAGCATGTGGTCCGCCAGCCGGGTCACCTCGTCGAGCGCGTGGCTCACGTAGAGGACGGGAATGGACAGTTCGTCGTGCAGGCGTTCCAGGTAAGGCAGAATCTCGGCCTTGCTGATCGCGTCCAGCGCGGCGAGCGGCTCGTCCATCAGCAACACCCGCGGACTGGTGAGCAGGGCTCGACCCATGGCCACGCGCTGCCGCTGCCCGCCGGAGATCTCGGTCACCCGACGCTGCAACAACGTTTCCAGGCCCAGCAATCTGGCGACGTCATCCGGCTGCACCATCCGTTGGGCTTCGGGGATCCTGCGGTAGCCGTACATCAGGTTGCCCTGTACGGACAGGTGCGGAAACAGCTGCCCCTCCTGAAACACGTATCCCAGCGGCCGCTGGTGCGCCGGAATGAACCGGGTTGCGTCCTGCCAGATCTCCCCGTTGATCACCAGCCGGCCCCGAGCCGAGGGTTCGAGCCCGGCCACGCATCGCAGCAGCGTGGTCTTGCCGCAGCCCGAGCGCCCGAACAGAGCCGTCACGCCGCGCCCGGGGACCTCGGCATCCAACCTCAGGCGAAAGCCGGGGCGCTCCAGGTCAAACTGCAGTTCGATCGTCACGGTGGAGCCTTCCTCACGGCATCACCATCTTGATGCGCCCGTTGACCGTGTAGAGCGTGAACAGCATCACGAACGAGAGCGCGAGCAGCAGTCCCGAGAGCACATGGGCGGAGGCATAGTCCACCGCTTCAACGTGATCGTAGATCGCGATCGACACAACCTGCGTCTCTCCAGGGATGTTGCCCCCGATCATCAGCACCACCCCGAACTCGCCGACCGTGTGGGCGAAACCCAGCGTAATCGCGGTGAGGAACCCGCGTCGCGACAGTGGGACGACCACCGTGAAGAAGCGATCCCACGGCCCTGCCCGCAGGCAGGCCGCTGCCTCCAGGGTTCCGGTGCCGATGCCCGCGAATGCGTTCTGCAGCGGTTGCACCACGAACGGCAGGGAGTAGAACACCGAACCGATCACGAGACCCGTGAACGTGAAGGCCAGCGCGGGCCCTCCCATGGCCTGGATCGGCCCCTGGGATCCCAGCAGGAGCAGCAGGTAGAAACCGAGCACCGTGGGCGGCAGCACCAGCGGAAGGGCCACCACAGACTCCACCGCGAGCTTGAAGCGCGACCGCGTGCGCGCCAGCCAGAGCGCGAGCGGCGTTCCCAGGATCAACAGGACCACCGTCGTCACCGCAGCCAGTTTCAGCGTGAGCCACAGGGCGGCCATGTCCTGCGGGCTGATCCAATCGGGCAGCATGGCCTCCGAGTCCTAGGGTGTGCGATCCGGCACGGCCTTCACAGCCGGTAGCCGTCCGATTTGATGATCCCCCGGGCCGCGTCACTGGTCCGGACCCAATCGAGAAACGCACGCGCGGCCTCCGGATTTCGCGCAGCGGCCAACAGCACCGCCTCCTGCACGATCGGCGGATAGCTCTCGGGGGCTGGAACCCAGCGTGAACCGGCCCCGTGCTGTCGCTCGTGTGTGATGACCTGGGACAACGCGAGGAAACCGATCTGCGCGTTCCCCGTCGTCACGAAATTGAAGGCCTGACCGATGCTCTGCCCGGTCACGATCCGTCCCGCCTCAAGCTCGATACCGAGCGCTCGCATGACCGCCTCGGCGGCGGCGCCATAGGGGGCCACACGTGGATTCGCCATTGCGACGCGCCGGTAATCCCCGCGCTTCAGATAGGCCGCTCCATCCGCCGGGATTCGTTCAGCATCCGGGCTCCACAGCGCCAATACGCCTTCGGCATAGACGAACCTGCTGTCGGCCACCGCATGGCCGCTGGCGATCAGATCCGCGGTCCGCCGATCATCGGCGGAGAAGAAGAGGTCGAAGGGCGCCCCCTGACGGATCTGGGCAAAGTGTTTTCCCGATGAACCGCTGCTGACCGCGAAACGGACTCCGTTCTCCCGACCGTAGACCTCCGCGAGACGATCCAGCGTCGCCGTGAAGTTGGCGGCGACGGCGATCTGCAATTCCGTCGCCGCCACCGGTGTGGCGGCAAGCAGGATCATGCAAACCAGGATCAAGCGCCGCATTTCGGGGTTCCTCCAGGAAAGCCAATCAGGTTGCAGACGCTCCAGTCGGATACGTCGGGTATGACTTGGGGCGCCCGTGGTCGTTGCATCGGCGCGGTTCAGAGGGTCTTCAGGTATTCCACGAGCGCGCTCCGCTCCTGCTCGCCGAGGGCATCGCCGAACTGATGCCCCTGATTGCCGTAGCCATGACGCGTGGTGTCGTAGATCCGTTTCGCGCGCTGCAAATCCTCGACCGCTTCCTTGCCGAATTCCAGTGCCTCGAAACGCCAGCCCAGGGTGTCGGGATCGTACTGCCGCGGTTCCGTGTCCATCTGCCAATAGGTCGGGCGCTGCGTACTGTCGAGCAGTGCCGCGATGCTCGGAATCGAGCCGTTGTGCAGATACGGCGCTGTGGCCCATACGGCGTCGAGCGGCGGCGCCACGTAGCCCAGTGCAGGCATCGCCTCGGCCCCCTGACCGTAGAAGGAACGGTTGAACCAGCGGACGAAGCGTTCCGACTCGACCGCCTGGCGCGCGTAGGCGGGGTCGGTTCCCACGACCTCGAGATCGATCAGCAGATTCGGGTACGCCCGGTCGGCACCGTAGCTGCCGTGGCAACCGGCGCAGGTTCCGGCGAAGACCTTTTCGCCTTGTGCGGCCAGTTCTTCGTCCACAGGAAAGGGATAGGCGGGCGGCTCCAAACTCGCGATGTAGGCGCGGACGTCCCTGAACCACTCCGCGATCTCGGCCGCCTCCCCGATGTCGTCGGTACAGACGAGGGACTTCATCATCATGTAGCGCACATGGTCGCCACGGCCACTGCCGTTGTAGAACATCGCGGCCTTGTGCTGCATGCGCCACCACGGGGGCACCTTGGTCGGCAGCGGCTCACGCGGTGGGGGCTCGAGTCGCGGTTCGGCAGACCAGGCGAGTGTCGCGGGGTCTCGATGGGCGATCAGAGCCAACGTCAGGTTGGGCGCGGGATTCACGCCGACCGTGTCGGTCACCATGTACGGCGCGATCGCCGCAATGCGGTCCGCCCACTTGGCCCAGGCGGCAGCGGGTGCGCCGTCCTCGACGAAGGCGCCTAGCAGTTCCGCGTTCACGGACGGGTCATTCGTGAAGTCGAGCAACGGGTTGCCAAGACCGACCACCAATTCGCCCTCGAACTCCGACGCGTGGCAGGTCAGGCAGTTGCTGACCACGAGTTCGACCCCCTCCCCGCTGACGGTCGAATTGAACATGTACGGAAGTTCGGCATTGCGTCCTTCGCGCCCACTTAGCCTGGGTTCCCCGGCCTCCAGCAGGCCGCTGGAGCGGAAGGCGTCGTAGGGAATTCCACAGGTCACGTAACCGCGGTTCACCACGGTTCGGTAGCCGGCAACCGGATCGCCGGGCTGCTGTTCGGTGACCGGAATCGGGCCCGGTTCCGCGATCGTGAACCGTTCCGGAGCGGCAGCGGGCGGAGGCGCCTCGCCGCACGCGGCCAGGCCGAGGGCAGCGAGCCCGAAAAGGAGTGCAACGTTCGGAAAACGGGTCATGACGCCACCTCAATAGCCGCTGAGTTCGAGCCAGCCCCAGCCCTGGACCGCTTGTCCGTCCACTGTTCCCGCAGACTGCATCAACCCGCTCCACAGAGGCAAGCTGAAGCCGGGGGCTGCCCGTTCCCGTGGGGCCTCTATCTCGAGAGCGATCCCATGCGCTGGCGATTCCAGCCTCCAGCGCAGCGGATAGTCGCCATCGAGAGGGTCAGCGGGTGCCCATGCCCGACTCGCGATGCGCACCGGATGCGCGTCCGGAACAAGCAACAGGCAATCCCCGAGCGGAACGCCGCCGTTGCCGCGACGGCGCAACTGCAGGCAGCGGACGGCACTGCCGTCGTCCAGCGAGAGCCACAGACGGTTCGTCGTGAGCTGTCCCTGCGCGACGGGAAGGCGCCGTCCCCACACATGCTCCAGCAGGGCATCACCGGCGACCGAAGTGGACAGGCCCTGATACTCGACTTCCCCAGCCACCCGCAGGCCCGGCCACCAGTAGCCGTGGCTGCCGGGTTCCGGCGTGTCCAGCCCGGGCATGCCGCGAATGGTCACCGGCAGCGGGCTCGACGGGTGCAACGTCAGATCCAGACGCACATCCGCCGACGATGCGCGTAGACGGAAACATCCACAGTCCGGGTCGTGAACGATCGACCAGTCCTCGATCCACGCACCGGTAGCGTCGGATCCACTCAGCCCGAGGGCATCGCGGCCGAAGCGTTCATCGGCATGGAAACCATCGTAGGATCCGGGATCGAGGAGAAGCTGACCGCGAAAAAGGTCGCGCGTCCCCCAGCGGGACTCGGTGTCAGGTCGGTCCTGTGACAACGCCAGTCGATAGATGGCCAGCTGGAAGGCCCTTGCACGGCCCGCGTCATCGTGCAGCTGGCCGGCCAACCACCAGTATTCACCGAACTGCCCGGGGTGGCTGCCATGGTCGGCGGGGAAACGGTATTCCCACTCCGTCGGCGGATCGGCAAACGTTTCAGCGGCATCCACCGGAAAAACCAGGGATGGCTCCGGCACGGACGCCGGCTCGCCGGGATCCGCGCTCCAGTAATAGAGAACGGTCAGCAGCAGCGCCGTGACAATAAAGCCGAGGGCAGTCAGGATGCGCATCGCAGGCCCCTCGAGAGGTTGGATAGACGTTTCGCGAGACGCGGATCATACCGATCTTCGAACGTTGACCGCAGTTGGGACTGGCCAGCGGGTCAACGTGCCTTGATGGTCTCCCGCGCGCGCTCCCGGCCCTCCATCTCTGCCGTGATGAGCTGAAAAGCGAAATAGTATTTGGCAATGTTCTTGACGTAGGTCACGGTCTCCCGCCCGATGATCTGGGCCGCGCCAAGCTCCGCGTTTCCGAACCATACGTTCGGGTCCAGCCCCATCTCCGTGGTGCGCCGCCGGATGCGGTTGAGGTTTCCCGGCCCCGCGTTGTACGCGGCAAAGGCGAACAGCGTGCGATTGACATCGTCGATAGCGGGGTCGTTCAGGTGGACATCGGCGAGCCACCGGAGGTACCTGGCACCCGCGTGGATGTTGTTACGCGGAGTCGAGATATCCGGAATACCGACTGCACGGTCCGCTGCCGTGGTCGGTAACAGTTGCATGATGCCGAGTGCCCCGGCGGGACTGCGTGCGCTCTGGTCGATGCGCGATTCCTGGTAGGCAAGCGCCGTGATCATCAGCCAGTCGAAGTCGTATTGACCGCCGTATTCGCGAAAGAGGTCCACCACCTCCTCGAAACGCTGGCGGTCGGCCGTGACGGCGGGATTGCGCACCCAGCGGTTATCCCGGAGATAGCGCCGCAGCAAAACGTTTCCCGTCAACGTTCCGCGCCGCACCTGGCCGACGAACCCGTTGACCATGGCCATCAGCTCCGGCGTGTCCTGGCGCAAGGCCCAGGCAATCTGGCCGCCGGTCCGAACCGCCAGCTCCGGATGAATCACAAGTCCATCGAAGACCTCTACCCAGAACCGGGCCTTGTGATCGTCGACGACCAGATACGGCAGGATTCCGGCGGCCACCATTTCCAGCAGATCCTCGTCCTCCAGATGCTCATCGGTCTCCACGAGCCGCACGGGTTCCAGTCCGCGCTCTCGAAAAGTCGCATTCAACGCCTCGAGACTTTGCCAATAGCTGCTCGACCGGCGTAGATACAGGGTCGTCCCGGCGAGGTCGTCGAGGCTCGAGAGAGCTGGCGACTCCGGGCCCGTCACCACCACTTCGGACACGTTGGTCGCGATCGGGTTCGAGAAGGCGACCGCCTCGAGCCGCTCGGGGGTGACCGTGAGATTGGCGATGGCGATGTCGATGTGGCCATCGACCAACGCCGGCAGCAGGCGGTCACGCCGCATGGGAACAAACACGATCCGAACCTGAAGTGCGCGAGGGGTGCGGAGTTCCCGGTTCACATGGGCCTCGAACTCCCGCATGGCCTCATACACCAGACCCCGCTGGGTGGCCCCGTCCAGGAAGTAGTGTGTAAGACTGAAAGTCGTACCGACCCGGATCATTCGGCGCTCGTGCATGCCATCCAGGTCGCCCAGCCATCGCGCGGGCAGCTCGAACCGGGGGCTCTCGAGGTGTGGCAGCTCGGCCGTTTCCGGGGGAGCGACCGTCTCCGGGGGAGCGGCAGCCTCGCAGCCAAGCGCCAGTATCGCGAGCGTGGCGACGACGAGAAGCCGCCACCACCGAACGCCCGATTCCCGCGGCAGGGCAACCGGGCGCGCGCGCTTCGGCCATCCACCCTCAACGTCCCTGGCGAGTACCGCCAGAGACACTGCCAATTTAACCATTCTCGATTCCCCGGATCACGGACGCCCAATCCAATGGGCGCCTGCGTCGATTAGCATAATCCTCGGCACAAAAAGAAACACGAGCCCGTCTCGAGTACGCTCTCAGGAACCGGAAACCGTTCGATGAACATCCGATTTTCCCCCAGCGGCGGATGCTCGACATCACCGGACGCGGCGCGTGCAACCGAAGTACCTGAAACTGGCCAGCTCGATATAGAGTGCTACGATCGGGCTGGCCGCACGAACCCAATGGGAGTTTTCCGGTGACTGTTGAAATCGCGCTGGTCTTCACCATCATCGCCGCGGCGTTGTATCTGTTCGCCAGCGAGAAGCTGCCGCTGGACGTCACCGCGATCCTGATCCTGATCACCCTGATCGCCATTCCGCTGCTGTTTCACTCGCAGTGGCTGCTGGACCGGGGTGTCGATCTCGAGGCCGCGTTTCCGACCGTCCGCGAGGGGCTGTCCGGGCTTTCCAGTACCGCCACCGTGACGGTTCTGGCGATGTTCATCCTTTCGGCGGGCATCCAGCGCTCCGGCCTCATCCACGTGCTCGGCAAACGACTGTTTCCGCTGGTCGGGTCCTCAGAGCTGCGCATGATCCTGATCATCGCCGCGCTGGTGGGTCTGATCTCGGGCTTCATCAACAACACCGCCGCGGTGGCCGTGGCCATACCCCTGATTCTGGACATGGCACGGCGGCTGAAAATGCAGGCCTCGCGCCTCCTGATGCCGGTCAGTTTCTTCGGCATGCTGGGCGGCACACTGACGCTCATCGGTACTTCCACCAACATCCTGGCATCCTCCATCCTGGCGGAACGCGAGGATTTCGGCCGCCAGATCGGCATGTTCGAATTCACGCACCTGGGTCTGATCGTGCTCGGCGTCGGCCTGGTCTACTTCATCACCGTCGGCCGCTGGCTGATGCCGAAACGGGATCTCGTGCGCCTGGGCAATGACGAGGAACGCTTCATCATCGAACTGGGGATAACGGCGGACAGTCCCCTGGTGGATCAGACCCTCGAAGACCGGGAATTCGCGCTGAAGGCGTCGGTAGAGGTGCTCAAACTTGTGCGTGGCGATACCGTCCACATCAAGCGCGCCGAACGCGTGCACCTGCGCGCCGACGACATCATCCAGGTCCATGCCGAGTTGCGCCAGGTCATGGACCTGATCAAGTCCGACGAGGTTCGGGTACTGTCCGTTTCCGGGGAGGCGGGCGCGGTGCGCGGCGACGGAGTGCTGGTGCGCGTTCTGCTGCGCAACCCCGACGTGTTCGAAGACCGGCAAGCGCGCGACGCCAAATTCTGGGACCGCTACAAAGCGCGCCTGATCGGCATCGAAGCCGAGAGCCTGGAGGCAAACCGTATTGCGGACGAATCACTGGACGTCGGCACGATCGCCCTCCTGGATCTTTCCCGCACCGCTCTCTCCCGGCTTCGTGAGGTGGAGGATCTCGTGGTGCTCGAGGAAAGCCAGGACGACTTCGACCGCAAGAAGATGTGGCTCGCCGGCGGCATCATGGCGGCCGTGGTCCTGGGAGCGACCCTGACCCCCCTTCCCATCGTGGTGACCGCGTTGCTGGGCGTGGTCGTCATGGTGGCCACCGGCTGCGTGAACAGGGACGACATGTATACGGGCGTATCCTGGCCCGTGATCTTCCTGCTCGCCGGCGTGATCCCGCTGGGGATCGCGATGACCAAGTCCGGCGCCGCCGACCTCCTCGCCGGGTTGCTGGCGGGCCAGGCCGCGGGCTGGCACCCGATCCTGGTGCTGATGGCCCTCTACCTGGTCACGACACTGCTCACGGAGATCGTCAGCAACAACGCATCGGTCGTGATCCTGGTACCCGTGGCGATCGCACTCGGAGAGATTCTGCAGATCGACATGTTTGCCCTGGTGCTGGCCGTGATGTTCGCCGCGTCCACCAGTTTCCTGACCCCCATCGGCTACCAGACCAACACCATGATCTACGGCACCGGCCTGTATCGGTTCACCGACTTTGCCTGGGTCGGGGCTCCGCTGAACCTGCTGCTGATGGTGGTCACCAGCACCAGCATCTGGTGGCTGTGGCTGACCTGAATCCGGCCTCCTTCACTCGGCGGAAAGCGCCGCTGTCGCTTTCCCGGATGACTCGCCCGGCATGTGCCTGGCTGCGCGTTGTCCGAGTTCGCGGAACTTGTCGCTGGCGCCGTCGAGACGGCTCACCCAATCCTCGCGCGGCTGCTGCCCCGCGGTGACCTTGAAATACACCTGGATCAGGGCGGCCATCGCGAAGGGGTCGATGATCGCGGCCTTGAGGGAAATGGCAAAGACGAAGGCGACCACAACCGTCCAGAAACCCGCGCCCTCGGGAAAGAAGCTGACCAGGGCCAGGAATGGCGCGAGGGTCACCAGGAAAATGAGCAGGGTCAGGCTCCAGACGATCACCGCCAGAAACAGCGCATTCTTCAGCATCGCCCTGTAATTCTGCGCGTAGAGGACCAACGCGTCCCGGCTGGTCGCCCAGGGGTTGTCCGATTGGACACGGATGTTATGCGCCAGAATCACTTCGTCCACGTAGGTCAGGGACAGGTTGATGACCGTGGTCACGAATTTCATGATCCCCTGAATCGCGGGAATCGGGATCAGGTTGCTGATGGTCATCAGCAGGCGGTTGATCACCTTGAGCACGCCCTTGATCAGCTGGTCGATCGCGAACAGGACGGACGTCTCCATGAAGCGGCTGCGCACCTCTGCGGTGGCGTAGTCGATCTGGCCCCGCCCTTCGGGAATGGGCTTGTCATCGATCAGATGCACCAGCACCGCGATGTGCCCCGCCTTGACCAGGTACAGAATGTACTCGCGCATGAAATAGATCACGCCCGAGACCACGGCAAAGCCGATGAATCCCCCAAAGAAGGCGTACCCCGCCGGTTCGTCACCGACCCGGCCCACGAGGTAACCGAGACCGGCGCCACCACCGGTGACAATCACGTACGCGAGGGTGATTCCGAAGAAGACAACGAGCCGCAACAGGAGAAACGGCGCGGTCTTGCCCAGAAGGCCAAAGGTTCGCCCAAGTCCAAAGTCCATCATCAGTTCCCCTCGCCGACGGTTTGCCCGGCGACGATGCTTGCAGCAAAACGGCGCAATGACAAGCACGGGACCGGCGCAGGCTCAGTTCGCGCCGGGGTTTCCCGACTTCCGGCGGCGCTTGGCGGTTTTCACCCGGTACATCTCGGCGTCGGCCTCACTGAGGGCCTGCCGGGCATCGCGCCCTGCTTCGAGCACGACGACCCCGACACTGCAGCCGACCTGGATTTGCCGGTCTTCGATCGACATCGGCATGGACAGCACACGCTCGGCGCGGCGGGCGACTGCGTCCCCGTCGGCGCCCGGCCCGGCATCGGCGAGCAGCAGCGCGAACTCGTCCCCGCCGACACGCGCCGCGAGGTCCTCGTCGCGGACCAGCCCGCGTAAACGCTCGGCAACCACTTTCAGAACTTCGTCGCCGATCTCGTGGCCATTCCCGTCATTGATCGGCTTGAAGCCATCCAGGTCGAGATAAAGCAGCCAGCCACAGTTTTCTCCCGATTGGGTCTGTTCCAGCTTGCGTGTCAGGCGCAGCATGAAATGACGCCGGTTTGCGAGTCCCGTCAACGCGTCCGTGTTGGCCAGATTCGCCAGCTTTCGCTTCGCCTTGCGGTGCGCGAGGATCTCGGTTTCGAGCGCAGCCGTGCGCCGGGCCAACGTCTGCGAAGTCTCGTTGAAGCTCCGGGTGAGTTCCGCGAACTCACCCCACGACACCTCGGGAACCTGGACGCCGAGTTCTCCGGAACGAAGCCGGAACGTGGCCTCCTTCAGCGTCTCGATCGGACGCGAAATCATCCGTGCGAGGATCAGTGACGTCACCAGCGAAAGCAGAAGGATGATCGCGAGATCGACGAACAGCCATCGGACATGGGATCGCGCCAGCGCAGTGGCGCGTTCCGCGGACATCCCCAGAAGGAGTTCACCGAAATCGAAGAAAAGGGCTCGATGCACCTGCAATTCATCGCCGACCCGCACCGCCCGCTCAGGATCGACTCCGGCGCCCGGGGAAATCCGTTCCGCGGGGCTCGGCACCGGCGAAAGTGCGCCGAGCATCCGCAGGCGCCCTTCCGCATCGGGAACCAGCAGGAAGGTTCTGGCGCTGGTCTCCGCACACGGAAAATCCTCCAGGACCTGAAGCAGTTCCATCATCCGAGTCAGCAGATGGAGGCTTCCGACAGGTTCACCATCCAGATACAGACGGGTGCTCAACCAGACTTCGGGATTCGAATCCGTTTCGCAGCGAAGATGGACGCGAACCGCGTCCCGGGCGGGGCTTTCCGGAATTTCGGGCCGTGCCGGGGGCCGATCGGATCGGGATGCACCGGCCACCAGGGCTCCCCCTGCGTCGCGAATCCACAACCCCTGGAAATCCGGCGCCGACGTGAGCGCGTCGTCGAGGATGCGCTGGATCAACGCGAGATTCTCCGCGCCCTCCGGACGATGGACCTCCGCGAGACTCAGGCGCAGTTGCGTCCGGCTGGACACCAGATCCAGGTGCTGGACCGCGAGTTCCAACTCACGGTTGATCCGCCTTTGCTGCACGTCGGCAACCTGCTCGAGGAGGTGTTCCGCGTACGCCAGCGCGTGCTTCTCGACGACCCAGTACTGGGCCAGGAAGATGCCGGCCACCGGCATCGACGCCACCAGCAGAAACGCGACCAGCAGACGGGTCCGCAGACCGACCCGCCCACCGCTGGCGCGCGCGGGCACCTCCCGTTCACCCGAAACACCCACACCATGGCGCCTGACCCGGAACACGGGCGTCCTCCCGATGGACCGCAGGAAAACCCTTGCCTGCACCTCATCGTACACCCCTGGTCACGGTTCTTCCCGTCGATTCAACGGCGTTGGCCCTCGGGCCATCGGCGTATACTTGGCAGCGGGAAATTCAGTGCGGAGGAACCGCGATGAAGGCGGGCGCGAGCTACCAGATCGTCACGCTGAACGAGTTCATCATCAACCGACAGGCAGAGCACCCGGAAGCCAGGGGAGACCTTTCGCGTCTGCTGCATCACATCGGGATAGCGGCCAAGATCGTCAACAAGAAAATCAACAAGGCCGGACTGGTGGATATCCTGGGCGCCGCCGGCGCGGTCAACGTCCAGGGGGAAGACGTCAAGAAACTCGATGTCTTCGCAAACGATCACTTCATCGCCGCCGTCAAGGCTTCGGGCGAGGTCTGCGCGATCGCTTCGGAGGAAAACCAGGAAATCCTGATTCTCGATGACGGCCTGTCCCGCGACGGCCATTACATCTTCTGCATGGATCCCCTCGATGGCTCCTCGAACATCGAGGTCAATGTCTCCGTCGGCACAATCTTCTCGATCTATCGCCGCGTGACCCCGGGCGGCGAACGCCCCGATCTGTCGGATTTCCTGCAGCCCGGGCTGCGCCAGGTTGCCGCTGGCTACGTGATCTACGGATCATCCACGATGCTCGTCTATACCACCGGAAACGGCGTCGACGGTTTCACCCTCGATCCAGGCATCGGAGAATTCTGCCTGTCCCACCCCGACATCCAGACCCCGGAGAACGGCCGGATCTACAGCATCAATGAAGGGAACTACGTCCATTTCCCGCCCGGCGTGAAGCGCTACATCAAGTACTGTCAGGAGATCGACCCGCAATCAAGCCGACCCTATACCTCGCGCTACATCGGGTCGCTCGTGTCCGACTTCCATCGCAACCTGCTGCACGGCGGAATCTTCATCTATCCCGAAACCCAGGCATCACCCGAGGGAAAACTGCGCCTGCTCTACGAGTGCAATCCCATCGCCTATATCGCCGAACACGCGGGAGGCAGGGCCACCAACGGTTCACAGCGCACCCTTGAACAGGTACCGGAGAGCCTTCACCAGCGCGTCCCCTTCTATGTGGGGTCGAGTGCTATGGTTGATAAAGTACACGAGTTTCTTCGCCTATCTGAAGCTCCATAAAGGAAAATCTGCCACGGAAAACACGGAAAAGGGCTTAATTTTTCGGTGTTTTCCGTGTTTTCCGTGGCTGGCCTTTTCATCGTCAGGGGTGGCCTGGCGCCCCCTCCCCAGCCCTCCCCCGCGAGCGGCGGGAGGGAGTTGTTCGTTGCCAGGGGTGGCGAAGGGACCTGACCGTCAGTTCAGGAACTCCGCGACCGCCGCGGCGACGTCGTCGGCGAAGAAATCACGGAAGAAGTGATCCGCCCCGTCGATGGTCACGGTGGTGACGTTGTCCCGGTCACCCAGAGCGGCCATGCGCTCGGGCAGGTCGGCCACCACGGTATCCTCGGATCCGATGATCACGAGGGTCGGAGCGTCGATCTCGCTGATGGCGGTGGGCGTATCGTGATGCGGATCCGGGCGGTAGTAGCCCAGAAACGCGCTGGGAGAGACATCGAGTGTCTCGCAGTACAGGAAACGGACGTCGTTCAGGACCGTCTCCGGCTGATCCATGCGCAGGAGTTCGGTTGCCTGGTCCAGACGCGCGACGAGCGGCATCCCACTCTGGGCTTCGTAGCTGGCGGCGGACTCCTCGGCGTCATAGGTCGAAGGGGCGATCAACACCAACGCCCGTATGTCGTCCGGATTCGATTCGAGATAAAAACGCGCGATCTGGTTGCCGCCCCGCGAATGCCCCAACAAGGTCACGGGCCCATACCCCTCGGCCTCCAACCACCCCATCCAGGCATCCAGCTCCGCAAAGTGCGCCTCGAGACCGTGGGTGATCGGCCGGTCGCATTCGAACATGCCTTCACGATCATCGATGCCAAAGCTCAGGTTCACCGAAAGGGAATTGAGCCCCTGCTCGGCGAGTAGATCCTGCACCGCGGCCATCGTCTCCATCCGGCCGTGCGCCAGCGTGCCGTGCAGCATGAGCACGACGCCCTCGCCCGGATCGGACACGGCCTGCACATGGCCCACGAGGGTCAGCCCATCGTGCTCGAGGGTCACCCGTTCGGCTGCCTGCAGGGTCAACGGGAACAGCATGCTCAGCAGCGTGAACAGGACGGCGATGGCGTACTTTCGGGAACGAACCATGAGAACCTCCGGGGTCGGGGAAAGGATACGCCTGTATAGACGGACCAGACGCCCGATAATTTCATCCGGAAGCGAACCCTGCAGGCATGATAGAGTCTTGCCCCTTTCCTGACCCAACGCAGATCGAAGAGACACCATGGCGCAGTACATATTCACGATGAACGGCGTGGGCAAGATCGTCCCGCCCAAGAAGCAGATCCTCAAGGACATCCACCTCAATTTCTTCCCCGGTGCGAAGATCGGCGTTCTGGGGTACAACGGCTCGGGCAAATCGACGCTGCTGCGGATCATGGCCGGGGTCGACAAGGACATCATCGGTGAAGCGCGCCCACAGCCTGGAATCCGCATCGGCTTCCTGCCCCAGGAACCGCAGCTCGACGGCTCCAAGGACGTGCGCGGCAACGTCGAAGAGGGCGTCCAGCCGATCAAGGACGCGCTGGCGCGACTCGAAGCGGTCTACGCCGCGTATGCCGAGCCCGACGCGGACTTCGATCAACTCGCCGCCGAGCAGGCCGATCTGGAGGCACTGATCCAGGCGAGCGACGGCCACAACCTGGAGCGCAAGCTCGAGGTGGCCGCCGACGCCCTGCGCCTGCCGCCCTGGGAGGCCGACGTGAAGACCCTCTCCGGGGGCGAACGGCGCCGCGTCGCGCTGTGCCGCTTGCTGCTGTCGAGCCCGGACATGCTGATCCTCGACGAACCCACGAACCACCTCGATGCCGAAAGCGTCGCGTGGCTCGAGCGTTTCCTGCAGGAATTTCCGGGCACCGTGGTGGCGGTCACCCACGACCGCTACTTCCTGGACAACGTCGCCGGCTGGATCCTGGAACTGGACCGCGGCCACGGCATTCCCTGGCAGGGCAACTACTCCTCGTGGCTCGAGCAGAAAGAGAAGCGGCTGGCCCAGGAGGAGAAGGCCGAGCAGGCCCGCGTCAAGGCGATGGAATCCGAACTGGAATGGGTGCGCAGCAACCCGAAAGGACGCACCGCGAAGAGCAAGGCGCGCCTGAAGCGCTTCGAGGAGATCTCGTCCACGGACTACCAGCAGCGTTCCGAAACCAAGGAACTCTACATTCCACCGGGTCCCCGCCTCGGCGACGTCGTGCTCGAGGCCCAAGACCTGGGCAAGGCCTTCGGCGACCGGTTGCTGTACCAGGGTCTGTCGTTCTCCGTACCGCGGGGAGGAATCGTCGGCGTCATCGGCCCGAACGGCGTCGGCAAGACCACCCTGTTCCGCATGATCACCGGCCAGGAAAATCCCGATCAGGGCAGCATCACACTCGGTGACACGGTCCAGATCGCCTACGTGGATCAGAGCCGCGACGCGCTGCAGGACGAGAAAAGCGTCTGGGAGGAAATTTCCAACGGCCAGGATGTCGTCCAGGTGGGCAGTTTCCAGATGCCGTCGCGCGCCTACGTCGGCCGTTTCAACTTCAAGGGCTCGGACCAGCAGAAGCGGATGAAGGAGCTTTCCGGAGGCGAGCGCAACCGGGTCCACCTGTCGAAGGTCCTGATGAAAGGTGGCAATCTTCTGTTGCTCGACGAACCGACCAACGACCTCGACGTCGAAACCCTGCGCGCGCTGGAAGAAGCCCTGCTCGACTTCCCCGGTTCGGCCATCGTGATCTCGCACGACCGCTGGTTCCTGGACCGCATCGCCACCCACATCCTCGCGTTCGAGGAAGATGGCAACGTGACGTTCTTCGAAGGCAACTTCCAGGAGTACGAAGCCGATCGGCACGAGCGTCTGGGCGCGGCCGCCGACCAGCCGCACAGGATCAAGTACAAGCGGCTGGCCAGCTGAGCCACGGGCGAGGATCCGTCACCCCAAAGCGCCCCAGAGCCTCGCCCCCGGCGACCCAGCCACAGCGCCCCCCGGCGAGCCAGCCACAGCGCGTCACCCCGGCGACCCAGCCAGAACCCGCCCCCCGGGCGACCCAGCCACAGCGCCCCCCGGCGACTCACCCAGAGCCCGTCACCCCGGAAACCGCGAAGCGGTTATCCGGGGTCCATCCCGCCTCCAGCCGCCCTACCCTCCGCCTAAGCGACCTGCACTTCGATCCGTCGCGGCTGCGCATGCTCCAGCTTCGGAATCCGCAGTTTCAGCACTCCATTCCTGAACTCGGCTGTGACCTTGTGCCCGTCGAGTTCCTTGGAAAGCGTGAACACGCGCCGAAACCGCGGCAGGCTGACCTCGGCATGCGTGGCTTCCATGCCTTCGGGCGTTTCCAGCGCGACCTCGCCCTCGATACTGAGGCTGTCGGCCTCCAGGTGCAGGTGCAGCTGTTCCTTCGTGACTCCCGGGAGGTCCGCCAGCAGCGTGATCCCGGTGGCGTCCTCGAACACATCGACGGCTGGCAGCAGCGCGGCCTCGGAGGTCCCGGCGGCTTCCGGATTCCGGTTCCTGGTCTTGTCGTTCATTGCGTTTTCTCCTGTTCCGTTTACTCGACGCTGATGCGGCGCGGAAGCGCGGCCTCGCGACGCTGGATGCTGACGTGCAGCACCCCGTCCCGGTAGCGTGCGCTCACCTGATCGGGATCGATATCGTCTGGCAGGCTCACCACCCGGCGGAATCGGCCGGAAAAGCGCTCGCGAATATGCACGGTGGCCTTTGCGTCTTCCGCAGGGAGATCCGGGTCGCGTTCTCCGGAAACGATGAGCACGCCCTTCTCGAGCTGGACTTCAATCGCCGCCGGATCGATCCCCGGCGCGAACGCGTAGATCTCGACCGAATTCGTCGTCCCGCCGACATTGATGGCCGGAAAGCCGCCCCGGCCGAGCCCCCGGATGCTTGGAGACGTGCCCAGGGACGAACCCATTTCCCGCTGCAGCCGATCAAGTTCGGCAAAGAGGTCATGAGGAAAAAGCGATCGGTACATAATGGAATCCTCCATTGAACGTGGGTCGGATGCCCCCGACCGGGCCTCCTGACTGCACTATGGGGCTCGCCGAGGCGGCTTCAATGGCTTGAAATGAAACGGGACCTCGACTACCTGTTGAAACAGGGACGGGAACCGCCCCGCCCCGCGCGCAAGGAACCGAGATGGAATTCAAGGACTACTACACGACCCTCGGGGTGGCCCGCGAGGCCTCCGCCGACGAGATCAAGAAGGCGTTTCGCAAGCTGGCACGCAAGTACCATCCGGATGTTTCCAAGGAGGCCGATGCCGAAGCCCGGATGAAGGAGATCAACGAGGCGTATACCGTGCTCTCCGACGTCGAGAAGCGCGCCGCCTACGATCAACTGGGGCGGGCCACCCGGCCCGGAGAAGACTTCCGGCCCCCGCCCGACTGGGATGCCGGGTTCGAGTTCTCCGAGCGCGGCGCTTCACCCTCGGACGAGGCGCAGTTCAGCGATTTCTTCTCCGAGCTGTTCGGCGGGCTTGGGGGGGCGCAACGCGGCTTTCATACACAGGGGGGCGAGTTCCGCGCCCGCGGCCAGGATCACCATGCCAAGGTCCTGCTCGACCTCGAGGACGCCTTCAGGGGTGCCACGCGCCAGATTGCCCTGCGCGTGCCCAGGCTCGACGAACAGGGCCGCGTGGTCCTGGACACCCGGACGTTGAACGTCCGCATCCCGAAGGGCGTGCACGCGGGTCAGATCATCCGGCTGGCCGGCCAGGGTTCGCCGGGGATTGGCGGCGGTGGCGCCGGCGATCTCCTGCTCGAGGTCCACTTCCGTCCGCATGCGCGCTTCCGGCCTGAAGGTCGGGATCTGCATCAAACGCTGAAGGTCACACCCTGGGAAGCCGCCCTGGGAGCCGTGATCGCCATCGACCTGCCCGAAGGCAGCGTGAAGGTCCGGATTCCCGAAGGCGCGCAGAGCGGCCGCCAGCTGCGCGTGCGGGGTAAGGGGATTCCCGGAAGTCCGCCGGGGGATCTGCTGCTGGATATTCAGGTCATGCTGCCGTCCGCGGACGACCCGAAAGCGCGGGCGATCTATGAACAAATGGCGCGCGAGATCGCCTTCGACCCGCGCCGTGACGAAAGGACGTGACCATGCGTGACGATGAGATTCTGTCGGGGAACCTGCTCGACGAGAGCTGGCTGACGCTGGAAGAAGTGGCTGCAGCCTGTACGGTGGAAACGCACTGGCTGGAGCGGCACATCGAGGAAGGCCTGTTTGCCGAGGCCGAGTGCGTCGGCGGCACCTGGCGGTTTACGAGTCTCCAGATGCGGCGCGCGAGGCGAATGCATGAAATGGAACGGGTCTTCGACGCCGAACCCGAATTGGCGGCCCTGGTCGCCGATCTGCTGGAAGAACTCGACGCATTGCGTGCCCGGCTGCGCCAGGGAGGGTTCGATTGAGGCTCGGAAAACCGCGCCGTTCCCTGCGCTGGCTGCTTCCGCTCCTCGCGCTGATTCTCGTACCCATTGTGCTCTGGACCTGGTGGGCGGAGCAGAATCCGCGCGCGGAACGCGAAATTCGCGTGCTGGTGCAGGAACGGCTCACGCAGTGGTTTCCCGAGGAAATGCATCCCTCCTCTGGCGACTACGGATTCGTGCATCGGTTGCCGGAACACACCCCTGAAGCACCCAGGATTCTGCTGGTACACGGCCTTGACGAACCTGGCGGCATCTGGGAAGACCTCGTTCCCGTGCTGGAGCGGGAGGGATATGACGTCTGGGAGTTCCGCTATCCCAACGACCAGGCCATCGACCAGAGTGCCGATCTTCTGGCGACGTATTGGCCCACGATCCGGACCGGGGCGCCCGTCGTGCTGATCGGACACAGCATGGGAGGCCTCGTGATCCGGGACTTCGTCACGCGCTGGCGGCATCCGGTAGGCTCTCCTCCCGCCGTGGACGGCGTCCCGGTCCACGGTGTGATCCTCGTGGGCACGCCCAACCAGGGCTCGGACTGGGCGCGCCTTCGGGTCTGGCTGGAATTGCGGGACGGCTTCGCCACCGCTTTCGACCGACGTTTCTCGCTGTTTGCCGGTCTGCGCGATGGGACAGGGGCGGCCAAGATCGATCTGCGCCCGGGAAGCGACTACCTGGAGGCACTGAACGCCCGGGCATGGCCCGAGTCGATCCCGCTCCGCATCATCGGCGGCTATCTGCTGGACACACCGCAAGGCCTCACGGCAGCCCTCGACAGCATCGCGCTCGAACTGGGATCCGATGCGCTCACCGCTCCTCTGGAAGACTGGTGGTCGAATCTCGGCGAAGGTCTGGGCGATGGCGTGGTCGCGGTCGCTTCGCTTCCGCTCGACCACGCGCCGCCGCCCATCCTCGTCCAGGCATCGCATCGGGGCCTGGTTGCGCGTCTGTTCCCGAACGACCCGCAGCCCCCGGCCATCGATCCGATCCTCGATCTGCTCGCGGAGTTCCTCCACTGACTCTCATGGCCAACGGCCACCCTGAAATATGAAAAGCCGAGCCACGGAAAACACGGACAGACACGGACAAGGGGTTTGATCCGTTTCATTTTCCGTGATTTCCGTGTTCGTCCGTGGCTGATTTTCACCTAAGCCACCCCTGACGATGAAACCCCCTCCCCCGCTCGCGGGGGAGGGTTGGGGAGGGGGCACGACCGCGGAGCTTATGTAGCGCGCTGCAGGATCTCTCGATAGGTCTGTTCCGCAAACATGGAGACGGCCATGCGGACCGTTGGCATGCGCACGCAGTTGTTGAATACCTTCGGTCCGTGAACGAACAGGATCTCCGGCTTCACGTTGACATGCGGCATCCCGCGCTGGGCGGCCGACAGGCTTTCCCATTCCACCATCACGAGATATTCGGCCGGCAGGGTGTACCCTTCCCAGACCTCAGCGGTACGCTGCAGCCGGGCTCCCGGCGTATCCTTCATCCGTTCCATGATCGAGTCCACGGTGGCGTGGCCCGAGCCCAGGGTGGAAATGCCGACGCGCTTCAGGATCTGGTAACCGATCATGCCGTTGGTTGCGCGCAGCAGTTCCATGGTCTGAATCTCGCCTTCCTCGAACTCCGCTTCCTTGCCCGGACGCACGCTGTGGCTCGCGAGTACCGTGACGGTCTGTCCGGAATCCACCGCGAGTCCCGCCAGGTTGCCACCGCCCGCGCGCGCCTGTTCGAACTGGTTCAACGACACCAGCTTCGGCAGCCGGCTCTTCACGATTCGGTACACGGGCTCTTCCGGTCCGTCGAGCAGCACGTTCCCGCACTTGTCGCAGGCCGTGACCACGACGTCCTCGAAGGTTTCGTGAAAGTCTTCGTGCGCTTCCAGACTGTCCCAGTAGGTGAACTGGTCGATCCAGATGTGAGAGAGGTCCTGGCTCATGTCCGTGCTGGCGCCCCAGCGCATCCCCATCGGGCAGCTTCCTGTCTGGCGCATCAGATCGAAGCCGCGGAAACCCGGTGTCAGCGCGGTAGCGAGACACATCTCGGAACTGGCCTGGCGCATCATCCGCATGAGGTCGGGGTTGTTCTCAACCAGCACCCGGTTGATCGCCACGTACAGTGGCGATTCGGGCTCCGCGTCGAAAAGCGCCTTGATGTCGATGTCCATTACGCCTCCTTGGGGACGGTCCCCGGTCGCTGAAGGGTACTGCATTGAGGGAAACGCTGATTGATTCGGCGTCGCGTTGGCGGAAACATCCGTTGCACACGATGACACCTGGGCCAATCCGCTATGATTGAGCATGCACGGACCGCAATGGTGTCGCAAAACCCCGGGCCCTGGATGGTCGATAACCCGCCCATTCAGCCGGAACGCGGGGGCGAGGACGCGTATAACGCGCCTTGCGCCGGCGAATCGGAGTGCAACTGCTATCCTCTTGGTATGCGTCATACCAGTGGTGATCGGGAGCGGGTTGATCTGGAAACCGAGCGCGAGGCGCCAGTTCCGATGAAAATACTCCTGCTGGACGATGAGGCCTTTGAACTGAGGCTCATGGAGCATCAACTGCGGAGAGTCGGTTTCACGGAGCTGACATCCTGTCAGGACGCTTCGGAAGCGCTCGCTGTCATCGACGACCCCCGCACGACTCCGGACGCGATCCTGTGCGATCTGCAGATGCCGCAGATGGACGGCGTGGAGTTCGTCCGTGCGCTCGGCGATCGCCATTACGCCGGCGTCGTGGTTCTGGTGAGTGGAGAAGATGAGCGAATTCTCCATAGCGTGGAACGGCTCGCGAAGGCGTACGAACTCCAGATCCCCGGCATCATTCACAAGCCCGTCACCAAGGAAGCCCTGCAGGCCCTTCTGGACGTGCCGGAAGCGCGCCCCACGGGCGCCACGACCTCGCCGTTCCATCGGGAACACACGGCCCGCCAACTGCAGGCAGCGCTGGCTTCCGGAGACATCGTCAATTTCTATCAGCCTCAGGTGGACCTCCAGTCATCACGCGTGGTGGGCATGGAAGCCCTGGTACGCTGGATGGATCCCGAGGATGGCCTCATTCTTCCCGGCCAGTTCATTACCCTGGCGGAAGAACACGGTCTGATCGATGACCTGACTCGCCGCGTGCTGGCACTGGCCCTGGACGACCTCGCCATCTGGCGGCGTGCCGGTCTCGATCTGACCGTATCGGTCAACGTCTCGATGGCCAGTCTCAGTGCACTGAATTTCGTCGATCTAGTGAGTGCCGAAATCGAACGGGCCCAGGTTCCTCCCGCGAATCTCGTTCTCGAAGTGACCGAGAGCCGCCTGATGCAGGACCGGCGGGGGCCGCTGGATATCCTCAACCGGCTGCGTCTCAGGCGAATCGGATTGTCCATCGATGATTTCGGCACGGGACATTCGTCACTGGTCCAGTTGCGCGACATCCCGTTCACGGAACTCAAGATGGATCAAAGCTTCGTGCACGGTGCCCACCATGACCCGTCCCTTCAGGCGATGCTCGAAGCCAACCTGCGCATGGCCCGGGAGCTGTCGATGACGACGGTCGCGGAGGGGATCGAAGACATCGCGGACTGGGATTACCTCGCATCCACCGATTGCGACCTCGCGCAGGGTTATTTCGTGGCGAGGCCGATGCCCGCGGGCGACGTCATGGACTGGATCGCGGGCTGGACGGGGCCACGGAGCAAACCCGTCTCCCCAAGCCTGTGAACCCGCCACCGTCCGGGCTTTTCCGACCCTCGCGCGCATCCGAGGAGAGTTCATGGCACTACGTTTGACACCCGGCGGGGTCGTTGTTCGGTATGCCCTGCTGGCGACGGTGTGGATCGTCTTTTCGGGGTATCTCCTCGCCGTTGCGGTGGAGGACCCAACGCTGCTCGCAACCCTCGAGGCCGGCAAGGGGCTGCTGTTTGTCGCGGTCACCAGCGGGCTGTTGTTTGTGTTGTTGCGCGCATGGGCCAGGGACGAAAAGCCAGCACCCGCGACCCCGGGGGAACCCCGCTTGGGAAACCTGCCGTTGGGCACCTATCGGCTGGCGATACTTCTGCTCACCATCGCCCTGATCGTGCCGCTGATCAGCGTGGTCATCGCGCGCCATCTGGCGCCCGGCTTCGAACGCGAGGCCCATGCCCATCTCGCGTCGATCGCGCGCCTGCAGGCCGGGCAGGCCCGAAACTGGTTCTCGGAACATCGGATCGATGCCCGATTGATCGCGGAAGATCGACGCCTCGTGGACTGGGTCGCAAACCTGGCTCCAGAGGGCGAACGGGAGCCCCTGCCCGCTGATATTCGCGATCGGCTGAGGTTGCTCCAGTGGAGCTGCGGATACGACGGCATCGAGGTCCTCGACTCCAAGGGCACTTCGTTGCTGACACTCGGGCGCCCTGATCCGGTGACCGAGAGCGATCTGCGCCTGATCGCCGCCGAACACCCGTTGGATCGGGTGCATCGCACCGACCTGCACCCGACACCCGCGGGCTCGATCGTTGTGCGCCTGACGGCGGTGTTGCAACAGGACGCCCTGTCCGAACCCGCCGGATACGTCACCCTGACCCTGAACCCTGAAACCGCCATCCTGCCCATGGCCCTCCCCTGGCCGGTCGCGGATTCCACGGGGCGGATGCGGCTGGTGCGACAGACCGATCCGCTCGCCGTGGAGATCGCAAGCGTCGAAGCGGAGGACGGCACGCAACGTGTCCGGGTCTTTCCTTCTTTCGTCCCGAATGCTTCACTGGCGGCGTCCCTGCGGGACGGTGCTCCAGGCGTCCTCGGGGACACCGACCGCGCAGGCGTTCCGATTCTCGCGGCCCATCATCCGATCTACGCAAGCGACTGGCAGATCGTCGCGAGCCTCGAGCGCTCCGAAGTTCTGACGCCGCTGTGGGAGACCATCTTCTGGATCAACCTCGTGGCGTTCCTGGCGGCCTTGCTGGTCAGCGCGGCGATTCTTCAGCTCTGGCGCACCGAGAACCGGAACCGCGACCTTTCAGAACGCAGCAGGGCCCTGGCCCTGCTCGGTTCCCATATCAGCAACTCGCCACTCGCCGCCGTGGAAATGGACCCTGATTTCCGGGTCAGGCGGTGGTCGCCCCGCGCCACGGAAATGTTCGGCTGGTCTGCGGACGAGGCCGAAGGCCGTAACCTATTCGAATGGGGACTCGTGCATCCGGACGACTCGGAAGCCGTCCGATCCGCCATCCAGGGCTTGATGGACGGGACCACGTCCCGAGGCCAGGGCTGGAACCGTAATCTCACCAAGGATGGGGAGGTTCGGTACTGCGAGTGGTACAACTCGGTGCTCCGGGATTCCCGGGGGCGTGTCGAATCAATTTTCTCGCTGGCGCAGGACATCACCGAGCGGGTCCGGATGGAACAGGCGCTTGCGGAAAGCGAAGCGCAGCTGAGAAGCCTGATCGAGGGTGCACCGGACGCGATTTTCGTTCAGACGAACCGACGCTTCGCGTTTGTCAACGCGGCCACATGCAGGCTCTTCGGTGCGAAATCGCCCGAGGAACTGATCGGAACACCGGTCCTGGAGCGCGTGCAGGCGGACTACCGCCCGGCCATCGAGGAAAACATCCGCGCCGTGAATGAACGCGGCGAATCCCGGAAGTTGGTGGAGGAGGTCTACCTGCGTCTCGATGAAACCGAGGTGCCGGTGGAAGTCGCTGCGCAACCCGTACTCTTTGACGGGCAGAACGGGGCACTCGTTTTCGCCCGGGACATTTCCGCACGCAAGGCATATCAACGGCAGCTGGACAAGAACAGCCGGCTGCTGCAAATGGCATCGACTGTGGCTCATATCGGTGGCTGGGAGGTGGACCTCAAGTCCGACCGGGTGGCCTGGTCGGACGAAGTATGCCGCATCCACGACGTGCCCTTGGGCACGACGGTGGCGGTCGCCGACGGGATTGGCTACTACGCCCCTGAATGGCGCAACCGCATCACGGAACGCTTTACGGCCTGCACCCGGGACGGCACGCCCTATGACGAGGAACTGGAGATTCTCACCGCGTCGGGCAAGCGGGTCTGGGTGCGCACCGTAGGTCAGCCGGTCCGCGACGACACGGGAGATATCGTTCGCATCGAGGGCGCGTTCCAGGACATCTCGGATGAGCACGCGATACGTGGTCAGCTTGAACAGGCCAATGCACGGCTCTATGAGCGCGAACAGCAACTCGAACTGTTCATCGAGCATGCTCCCGTGGGGCTCGCGATCTTCGATCGGGACATGCGCTATCTCGCCACCAGCCGACGGTGGCGGGATACCTACGGCCGCGGACATCTGGAGACGCCGGGCGCTTCTCACTACGCCGTCTTCCCCGAGCTGGACGAGCCCCGCAAGGAAGCGCATCGCCGCGGACTGGCCGGCGAAGTCGTACGCAAGGACGCCGATCTGCTGGAACGCTCCGACGGGGTCAGCCAATGGATCCGCTGGGAGGTACGGCCCTGGCTTACCGCCGACGGCAACATCGGCGGGATCATGGTCCTGGGGGAAGACGTCACCGAACAGCGCAACGCATTGGAGCGCATTCGGGACTCGGAAGCCAAGCTGCGCGCGATCACCGAAACTTCGCCAGACCCCATCATCATGGCAGACGAACACGGCACGCTGGTGTACTGCAACCACGCCGTCGAGACCACCCTCGGGTACTCGAGAGAAGAACTGATCGGAAAGGATCTGCATCAGACCCTGGCACCCGAGCGCTACCAAGCCACCGTGCTGAAGGGCTACGAATCGTTTGCAAGATCCGGTAAGGGGCGCGTCATCGGAACCGTGCAGGAACTCGTTGCTTTGCACCGCGACGGGCACGAGGTCCCGGTGGAAATCTCCGTCTCGTCACTTCAAATCGATGGCCGCTGGCATGCAGTGGGCATCCTGCGCGACATCACCGCGCGCAGGCAATTCGAGGATCGACTTTCGCTTGAAGCCAGGCGCGCGCAAGCGCTGCTCGAGTTGCCCAGGGCCGCCGAGAAGATGGACGAGGCCGAGTTCATGCAGCGGGGACAGGAAATCGCGGAGGACCTGACCGCCAGTCGGATCGCCTTCATTCATTTCGTGCACGAGGATCAGGACACGATCGAACTGGTCACCTGGTCGCGCCGCACGTTGGAAGACTACTGCGAAGTACCCGACCTGGAACCGCATTATCCGGTTGCCGCGGCGGGAATCTGGGCGGACGGCCTGCGCGAAAGGCGGCCCATCGTGGTGAACGACTACGCTGCGCACCCCGGGCGCCACGGTCTACCCGAGGGCCATGCAGAGCTGCTAAGGCTGATTTCGGTGCCCGTGATCGAAAACGGGAAGGTGACCATGCTCGCCGGGGTGGGCAACAAGGACCAGGACTATACCGAAACGGACGTCGAAACCGTGCAGCTGATCGCCGAACAGATCTGGGCCATCGTCCAGCGGCGGCGCTCGGAGCGGCGCCTGAAACAACTGTCGCTGGGCGTCGAGCAGAGTCCGGACAGCATCGTGATCACCAACCTCGCAGGCGAAATCGAGTACGTGAACGAAGCGTTCCTGAAAACCACGGGCTACACCTGGTCCGAGGTCATCGGCCAGAACCCGCGGATCCTGCAGTCCGGACACACGCCGAAAGAGAACTACCTGGCCATGTGGGATGCACTGACCCGTGGTGACACGTGGAAAGGCGAATTCTACAACCGCCGCAAGGATGGAACCGAATATGTCGAGTTCGGCCATGTCGCTCCGTTGCGACAGGCCAACGGCGAGATCACGAATTATGTCGCGGTCAAGGAGGACATCACGGAGAAGAAGCTTCTTGGCGAGGAACTGGACCGCCACCGTCATCATCTCGAGGAACTCGTGACCCAGCGCACGGCGGAGCTGGCCGAGGCACAACAGCAGGCCGAAAGCGCCAATCGCACCAAGAGCGCGTTCCTGGCCAACATGAGCCACGAGATCCGTACGCCGATGAACGGTGTGCTCGGCATGGTCGAGCTTCTGTGGAATACCGAACTGACGGACGAGCAGGCCGAAATGCTCGAGACCATACGCGAGTCCGGAAAGTCATTGACCGGGATCATCGACGACATCCTGGACTTCTCGAAGATCGAAGCGGGCCGCGTGGAGATTGAACACGTGCCGATCTGTGTCCGGGATGTCGTCGAAGGGCTCTGCATTTCCCTCGCCCCCCTGGCCGGCCATCGAGAGGTCGACCTGAGTTGTTTCGTTGCCCCCGAGATCCCGGAACGTGTCCTCGGGGACGAGGTCCGACTGCGGCAGGTGCTGTACAACCTGGTCGGAAACGGCATCAAGTTTTCGAGCGCGTTGGGTACGGGTCGACGCGGGCGCGTGTGCGTTCGGGTGGAGCGCTCGGCGGACGATCCGACCCGTATTCTCTTCATGATTTCAGATAACGGGATCGGCATGTCCGAAGAGAATCAGGCGCGGCTTTTCCAGCCGTTTGCGCAGGCGGAAGCATCAACGACACGGAAGTTCGGGGGTACCGGCCTCGGACTGACCATTTCCAAAAAGCTCGCGGACCTGATGAGTGGAGACATCACGGTGAGCAGCGCGCCGGACGCGGGTTCAATGTTCACCGTGACGCTGCCCCTCGTCGCGCCACCAGACCAACCTGCTGCCCCGAATCCTGATCTGCACGGCGTTCACTGCGTTCTGGTCGACACCTCGGCTTTCTACAGAGACGTGCGCGGGACCGAATGCGGCGTTCGGGACATCGCCAGGCATCTGGAGTACGCGGGCGCCAGCGTCGACATTTTCAGCGACGAGGACGCAGCCAGACGCAGGGCATTTGAACTGACAGCACCCGTGATCATGCTCTACCTGGGCGGGCATGCTGAATCCGCTGCGGCACACGATCCCGCTGAATCGACTCCCCTTCCCGAAATACGCATCCAGTGGGGTGTCAAAAACACGTTCCGTGCTTCCGGCACATCCCTGCTGGACGCCGCCGCGCTGACCCGCGCCAACTTGATGAGGGCCGTCGCAACAGCCCTGGGACGTGGAGACAGCTCCATGATGAGTGGCGAGCAAGAACCGCCTGCACATCCCTTCGCCCCGACCACCGGACCACGTGCCTCCGAGACCGCGCGGATTCTCGTGGTCGAGGACGACGTGATCAACCGCAAGGTCATACAGAAACAACTCGAGGTGCTCGGGTATCACGCGGACGTGACCGTCAACGGTGTCGAGGCGCTGCAGCGCTGGCGTGATCAGCCATACGATCTGGTGCTAACGGATCTGCACATGCCCGAAATGGATGGCTACGAACTCACCCGGCACATCCGCGAAGAAGAATCGGCGGCACCGGAGGCCGGAACGGGACGCCCGCGAACGCCGATCATCGCACTCACCGCCAACGCACTGCGTGGGGAGGCGGAAAAGGGGAAGGCGATGGGACTGGATGACTATCTGACCAAGCCTCTCGAACTCGAGGCCCTGGATGCGGCCCTGCAACAGCATCTGCCCCACGCCGCCGGACAGGCCCCGGTGTCCGATCCACATGCCGCCGCAGCGCCCGCACCCACAGCCAGCGCCCCGCCGCTTTTCGATGTCACCGTGTTGAAGGATGTGGTGGGAGACGATCGGGAAACGCACGAAATGCTTCTGCGGGAATATCTGAACGCCCTCGACCGAACCTGGGATGCCATCGAGGGTGCGGTCCGCGAGGCAGACACCGCGGCGATCGGGGCCGCGGCCCATAACCTGAAATCCTCGTCGCGCTCCGTGGGCGCCACACGCCTTGGCGAACTCGCCGCGCAGCTCGAGAGCGCCGGAAAGGCGCACGACACGGAAGCCATCCCGCCCCTGGTGCACGAAGCCTCGGGTATTCGAGCGGAGCTGGAAGCGGCCATCCAGGCCTTCCTCCAGCCTGGCGGCGATCACTGAGGGCGGAGGACGGAGCGCGCCTCCGTCACCCGCCCGTCGGTGTGAGATACCGTTCCAGCGCCTTTTTGAAATCCTTGAGGTTCAGGGGCTTGGTCAGGTAGTCGTCCATACCCATGGTCTTGGCCCGCTCGGCCTCGCCACGCAGGGCGTTGGCGGTGAGCGCGAGGATGGGGATACGCTCACGCCCGCCGGCTGACGGGGAAGAAGAGAGGGCTTCCTCGCTGCGGATCGTGTCCGCCAGCGCGTACCCGTCCATCTCCGGCATGTGCAGGTCGGTGAGCAGGAGTGCGTACCTTCGCTCGCGCCACATCGCCAGGGCCTCGGCCCCATTGGTGGCGACATCGGCCGTGTAGCCCAGCACCTCGAGCTGTTTGAGAATGACCATGCGGTTGATCGCATCGTCTTCCGCGACGAGGATGGCACCATGCGTTCCGGAATCGGTCACTTCCGGGCCGGAAGAAACCGCAGCAGCCGACCGCTCGTCATGCTTGTCCACGGCCGGCACGACAGCACCGGCCACGACCTCAAGCAGTTTCCGCCGGCCGAGGGCGCTGGCATTCAGAAAGGTCACCCCCTCTGGGCTCGATACTTTCGTCGGACCCCAGGTGAGAACGACCTGGTGTACCGCCCGCCCCATGCCAGAGGTGAGGGGTTCCACATGCGTCTCGGCTCGGGCATAGCGAAGAACCACGACAGGTCCGGGACAGGCGGCAGCCAGTGTTCGGGCTTCATCCAGGGTCGGGGCCATCCGTACACGCGCCCCGGCTGGCTCCAGATACTTCATCAGATCGCTCATCCCACAACCCGGACCGATGGTCGTGACACAGTAACCCGGGCCCTCGACCACGATGCAGTCGATGCCACTGAGATCGGGCAGCGGAACCTCCTCCGGTTCCGGCGCGGCCTCGAAGGGGATCGTGATCGAGAAGGACGAACCCTCCCCCAGCCTGCTGGTCACCTTGATTTCGCCATCCATCAGGTCCGCAAGACGTTTGCAGATGGCCAGGCCGAGACCCGTTCCCCCGAAACGCCGCGTGGTCGAGGTCTCCGCCTGGGAGAACGGCATGAACAACTGGCTGAGGGTTTCTTCTCTCATGCCGATGCCATTATCGGAAACATGGAAGCACACACGCAGTGGCTCGGACGAGACCTGTTCGACCCGCACACAGACGCGCCCCCTGCGCGCTGCGTCGCCTCGGGCGAACTTGATGCCGTTTCCCACAAGGTTGGATAGCATCTGGCGGAGCCGGCCCTCGTCACCCAGCACCCGAGCGGGGATCTCCGGGTCCACGAAGGAACTCAGGTCGACATCCCGTTGGGCGGCCACAGGCGCAAGCGCGGTGCACAGGCCCTCGACGATGGCGCGCAGGGAGACCGGCGATTGTTCGAACTCCATCTGCCCCGCCTCGATCTTGGAGAAGTCGAGGATGTCGTCAATCAGCCGGGTAAGCGCCTTACCGGAATCGGCGACGGTCGTCACCATCTCGTGCTGTTCCGGGGTCAGGGGTGTTCCCTGAAGCAGTTCCACCATGCCAAGCACCCCGTTCATGGGTGTCCGGATCTCGTGACTCATGTTGGCCAGAAACATGCTTTTCGCGCGGTTGGCGGCCTCGGCTTTCAGGGTCGCATCGACCAGCTCCCGGGTGCGCTGCCTGACGGTCGCCTCGAGCTGGTCCCGGTGTTCGCGGAGCCGGTCGGCTGCAAGCCGAATTTCGGTGACATCCTGTAGGGTCACGATCCTCGCGGGGGCGTTTTCCCATTGTATTTCCGTCTTGCGCATCAAGGCATAGCGGATGGGTGAATCGGGTTTGTGGCGGATCTCCACTTCGGCGTCGGTCGTTCCCATCAGCGGGTGGCCGAACGGGTGCCCTTCGAGTTGAGCCAACGGAATTCCGAACATGCGTTCGGCCGCAGGGTTGGCAAAGCGAATGACACCGTCTTCGAAACTCACCACCAACACGGCGTCGCCCAGCAGGTTGATGAGATTGCGGAGTTGTTTCTCGCTGGCACGCAGAGCAGCGGTCAGGTCGTGCTGTCTCAACACGGCGCGAACACGGGCGAGCAGTTCCTCGTTCGCGATCGGTCGCGCGAGGTACCCGTCGGCCCCGATATCGAGCCCCAGGGCCTGCTCATCGGGTCGGATCTTCATTGCACTGATCAGCAGCACCGAGGTCGCTGCCAGTGCGGGCTCGGCCTTGATACGCTTCAACACCTCGGGTCCGGAAATATCGGGCAGCATCACGTCCAGCAGCACCAGATCCGGCTTATGGGTACGCACTGCATCCAACGCGGAACCTCCATCCTCCGCTTCGAATGTTTCGTACCCTGCCCTTCCAAGCAGCCGCGCCATCGCCTTCAATGCCAAGGCGTCGTCGTCCACCACGAGGATCTTGCGCGCGTGCTCCACCGTTATCCCTGTGGAGGAGACGTTTGCGACAGACCGTCGGCCACAACGGGCAGGCGGTGCTGGGGGGTTCCCGCCAGAATCCCGGTGATGCCGCGAAAGGACGTACCGATCTGGATCCCGGATTCGCCGATCGAAAATTCGCGGATGTCCTTGTCGTGTTGTGATCCCCGCATCTTCAGGATGGTGATGCCGCGCCGCATCTCGCCGAACAATTCAATATAGCGCAGGAGAATGATCGAGTCGGTCATGGTCGCAATGTGCGACTCGGTCACCGAACTTCCGCCGAGGATGCTGGGCGTCGTCGCCGTGAACAGCCCGGCCATTTCCTGGTGTTTGACGAACGAAGTCAATGCAATGAGAAATTCCCGGAAGCCCATGTCCGTGGCGACCCGCTCGAGTGCCGAAAGGCTGTCGAGGGCTACGCGCGCGGGCTTGAATGCTTCGATTTCCTTCTTGATCGAGATGAGGTGATCTTCCAGAGAGCCGGTTTCCGGATAGGCGCTGATGACCTTCAGGTTGCCCTCGGCCTCCATCTCCTCGAACGGGATGCCCCAGCCGGCGGCGTTTCGGAAGAGCTGTTCCCGGCTTTCTTCGAACGCGAACAGCAGGCAACGTTCGTTCCGGGCCACTCCGCCCGCCATGAATTCCGTCGTGATCAGGGTCTTGCCGGTTCCGGTGGCGCCCGAGACCAGGATGACCGAGTCGCGGAAGAAACCCCCGCCGCACATCCGATCCAGGTCCTCGTTCCCGGACGTGATGCGAGTGTTGGAGGAATGCTGACCGAGTTCGATCGCGGAAAGCGGAATCACGACCACACCTTCATCCGAGGTGACCGTGAAGGGGTATTCGCCCTTCCGGTGCGAAGTGCCCCTGAACTTGAGGATCTCGAGGGTCCGCCGGCGTTTCTCGGCCTGCAGGATATTGCGCAGAATGATCACGTTGTCCGCGACGAATTCCTCGACACCGAATCGCGCGAAATCTCCGTATTCCTGGGTTCGCTCGGCAGTGATGACCGAGGTGATATCGAGGCCTTTCAAGGCCATCGTGATCCGGAAGAGCTCCCGTCGCACGCGTGCGCTGTCGGTGAACTGCGTGAAGATCGCGCCGATGGAATCCACCGCCAGCCGTTTGGCTCCGACCTTCTTGACCGCGTGCTCCACGCGGGCCAGGAGTGCTCCCAGATCATAGTCCCCGGAGACGACCATCTCCTGATCGGGATCCGGCGAGGCATCGACGAATGCCCACTTTCCGATGTTTTCCCATTCCCGGATATCCCAACCGAAGCTCAGCATGTTCCGGCGCAGGTCGTCCGGGGACTCTTCGAAGGTCACAAACACGCCGTTCTCTCCGGAGCGGATACCCGCTGCGAGGAACTGTGCGGCCAGAACGGTTTTGGCACTTCCGGCCGTGCCGCTTACGAGTGTGGAGCGCCCCTGCGGCAGGCCACCATTCCCGATATGGTCGAAGCCGGGGATGCCAGTCGGCAGCTTTTGGATCACCCCGCTGTCATGCATCCTCACTACTCCCGGCTTGTACACCCTGATCTTGTTTGGGTTGAAGGTCGAGCCCGAGCAGGACCTTTTCAATATCGGACAAGTCGCCGATGACCCGCCGCATGGGGCGAGGCAGTGCCTTGATCAGCGTGGGGGTCGCAAGAATCTTTTCATCCTCGGCGAGCTGGGGTTGTTCCAGCACGTTGATCACGACGATTTCGTACTCGCCACCGAGTTCCCGTTTGCACAGGTCGCGGAGAGTGGCGATGGTCTGTTCGGTGCGGGGCGTTCGTCCCGTCACGTACAGTTTTAGCAGGTAATTTGCCATTTTTGTCTGCCGCATTCCTTATGTTGAGGGGGATGCCGTTGTACCGTCGATCGCGCCCCGGCCGACCAATCCCCGGAGCGATCATGCCCGCGAACACATGGGCCGAGATGCTACAACAACAACCGGGCCACGGTAACGCTGATTCCTTGGGTATCGCGAGAAGCGCAGCGACACGGCCACCCACAAGCCGTTCATGTTATCTGCGCTGCCTGGATGACTCGCTGCGCTCGCCCCACGGTCCAGCCTGCGACCGTTCAACGCGTTCGTGCCGGGCTTCGCTCGCAATGCCCATGCATTCATCAACGTTTCCTTAACCACTCTTGATCACCACGGCGACATGGGTGTTGGAAAAATCGAGTTCATGCATTCTGCACTGTCTGTCCCGGTTCCGGATCGGTGTCGGCGCGCGGGAGCGTGAACTCAAAGGTTGCGCCGCCACCGGGTGTGTCCTGAAGTGAAACGCCCCCGCCGTGTGCCTCGATGATCCTGCGCACGATGGCGAGACCAAGACCTGTATTCTTTTCTCCAGCGGTCCCTTTTGCGCGGATCTTGCCAAATAACTTGAACAATCGGTCCCGGTCCTCACTGGCGATGCCGAGCCCGTGGTCGGCCACTGCAACCGTGACATCTTCGACGCCCTCACGCACGCGGATCTCGATCCGGCTACCCGGCTGCGAGAACTTGATCGCATTGCCGATCAGATTGTTCAGCACCTGCTCGATCTTCGTCGAGTCCATCGCGACCAGGAGTTCGCCGGTAGGTGGATGCAGATCGAGGGTGATGTCCTTCTTTCCCGCCAGCACCGCATTACGGGCAACATTGTCCGTCACCAGCGGAGCGAGATCATCGGCCTGGATATCAAGCGTGAGATGGCCCGACTCGATCGTGGCGACGTCGAGGACGTCGTTCAGCAGGTCCAGCATGAACCGGCTGGTCTCGCGTATGGTTTGGACGAACGACAACTGCTCCGCGTCGAGAACGTCGCGCGCCTCGGTCTCGATGAACTCGCTGTAGGTCTGGATCACGCCAATGGGCGTGCGCAGATCGTGGGCCGCCATCCCAAGCAACTGATTCTTTTTCTCGTCGAGTGCAGCGAGTTCCGCGTTGGCTTTCGCGAGCGTGCGGTGAAGGTTGGCCAGTTCATTGTTGACCTTGGTCAGTTCTTCGTAAACCGGATCATCCGGAGGCGCGATGGCGGATTTCTGCACGGCGAGTTCCTTGGCGGCCGTGCGCAGGGCATTGGTCTGCTCGTTGTTGATGAGCATCAGTTCCTGGCTGAGATGGTCGATCCCTTCCTGCAGCGGTGCTGCAATGACCAGCAGTCCTCCCTCGACCTCGCCACCGGTGAAATGGAGCGTACCCAGTCGCCCGCGCCACCGTCCGGAAAGGCGCCAGTCGAAGCTCGCCTGATGGTCATGGAGCTCCTCCAGGAAGCGCTCCGCGCTATGGACATCCTCGGCGGCGACGACATCGATGAGGTTTCTGCCCGGCGCGAATTCGTGGGCAAGGCCGAGATCGTCGCGCACGACCGTCCGGATCGTCCCCTGGCGGTCGCAGAGAACGGCGATGCCCTGGTTCGCGACCTGCGGCACCGCGGTCATTGCGTCTGGCCCGGCTCGGTGAGCCTTTGTGCCAGGGCGATCGCCGCGTCCGCGTCCGGGGCGTGACCGTCGGCGCCGACCTTGCGCCAAAGCTCGGGGTCGAGATTGAACGGAAAACCGCCGACCAGGATGCGGACACCGGCGCAGGCCGGGCTGGCGCGTACCGCGGCGATCATCTCGGCAACCGTGCGCACGTGGTAGGTCATGGTCGCCGAGATGCCCAACACCGTGGCCTTGCGTTCGATGACCGCCTGCACGACGGCCGTAATCGGCGTATTGGCTCCGAGAAAGTACGTATCCCATCCGGCCATCTCGAAGAAATCCGCGACCATCCGCACACCGAGTTCGTGCAGGTCCCCGGAGACGCAGGTTGCGACCAGCCTGCCCCCGCTCTTCTCGGTGGCGAAGACATAAGGATAGAGTTGCGACATGATCAACTGCGTCGCGGCGGTGCAGTAATGCTCCTGGGCCACGGAGATCTGGTTGGTCTGCCAAAGGCGACCGATCTCGTACTGCGACGGCTGGAAGACATACAGATAGATGTCGCGTACCCCGATCCCATTCGCCACCGACTCGAGGATCAGCCGACTGGCGTGCTGCCGCTCGCCACGCAGCAGCGACTGCACGTAGTGATTGGCGAGTGCCGCGTGCGGTTTCGACGGATCGATGAAGGTCTCGACGTCCTCCGCCAGCGCCGAAAATTCGGCCAACGCATCGGCAATGATCCCGGTGGCCTCCGAAGCGAGATCGGGCGCGATGTACTCCGGTATCACGTCCTTCATGCACTGCAGGTGAAACAGAAAGTCTTCCGCCCGCACGCCGTGCTTGGCCAGCATGATCTTGGCCCAGCCGACATAGTCCACGAAGAATTGAGCATTCTCCGAGGCCAGGGCCTCGGCGAGATAGCGCAGGTGGTATCCGGCATCCTCGAGCGATTTGGCGCGCCCCTTCGCACCGTAGCGATGCACGAGTTCCGGGTGCGCCAGGAATTCCTCTTCGACGAGGTGCCTGGCAATGGCGTCGCGTGCATCGGCCACCGCACTGCCGGCGCGTTGCAGCAGCCGGGTCTGCGGGCCGGCTGCGGGGTCAGGAACTGACATGTTCGAACTCGCGGATCCAGGTCTCGCCCCGCACCAGCTTCAGCCCGGCGGGGATGCCGGCATGCGAGTCGTGATAGAGGTGGCTGCGGTGCCACTCGCGAAAACTTCGGGCATCGGTCCAGAAGGTCAGCAGCCAGATTTCGTCCGGGCAGTCCGCCGGGCTCAGCACCCGCATGTCGACGAACCCGGGGACGTCGTCCACCAAATGCGGACGATTGCGAAAGGCCTTCCGGACGTCCGCGGTCATGCCGTTGGCGATCACGAATCGGCTGATCGCCGCGAAACCCGTATCCCCCGCGCCACCGTCCGGTTTCGCCTCACGGCCTCCGGCGGGTAAACCGAGCGATCGAGACTCTGGCTGACCTTCACTGCTCATGTATCGAGCTTAGCAGGGTTTCCGTGCGCGTTCCGGGCGATAGCGCACACAACCCGAGCAGAACGGCACAAAGTGCCATGGCCATGCGCCGATGAGAACACCCTCCCTTGCTTGCGGGGGAGGGATGGGGAGGGGCGCAACGCAGGCCCTGGCCCTCACTCCTGGCCCCTCTCCCGCAAACGGTAGAGGGGAGACCTGCGAACGATCATCCCGTTGGTTTATGCCCTGCCCTGCAGCCCTCACGGCACGACGTTGGACATCTGCCCCATGTTGTGGCGTATATGCACCAGCTTTCCATTCACCTCGCGGAACACGCCGGTCATCAACTCGACATCGTGCTCCAGCACGTCGACATGATCGCTCATGCGCTGCATGCGCCCGCGGACGCCGTCGAGGTCCTCCTCGACTCCCTGCATACCGGCGCTGATCGAAGCCATCTGGTCGACCACGATGGGTAGCCTGCCCGCGCTATCGCCAATCCGTTGGACGTGGACCCGCATCCCGGTCATCTGATCGCCCATCTCCTCGAGATGCACGACGCTGCGGTCCATGTTGCGGATCAGCACTCCGATCTCGTGGGCGAGTTCCCCGACGAAGTAGAGGTTGACCAGCGCGACCAGCGCCAGGCCCGCCACCATGATCTGAGTGAAGCGATTGGTGTGATGCACCTGCTCCGCATCGGACACCTGCTTCTGCCGGATGTCGTCCTCGATCTTCTCCAGGTGACGGACGATCTTGTCGAGGCTTTGTTCGGGGCCCATGTCGGTGCCTACCAGAAGGGGTTGAACTGGTTGAACTGGCGCATCGGTCGGGACATGTGCTGAACGTCATTTGCCAGCATCCCCATGGTGCCATCCATCACCTGAAACGACTCGTTCATGTCGCCGACATGTCCGGACAGCCGCCCGACGTCGTGATCGAGAACGGTCATGTGCTGATGGATCTCGACCATGCCCACCGCGATGGTGCCAACACTGCCGTTGATGTCGTCCATCCGCCGTACGATCCCCTCCATGCCCTGCATGTTCGTATCCAGACGCGCCACCGTGCCAAGCATTCGGTTCATGTCCTGGTTGATCTCTCCAACGTGGTCGTTCAGCACCGAGATCACCCGATTCATGTGACTCATCTGCGCGGAGATCACGATCACGAGGAAAAACAGGGCGCCGAGCACAAGCGCCAGTCCCAGAAACGTGACGCGGTACAGGAAGTTCAGCCGCTGGGCCAGTACGGCCGCACTTTCGAGATGCAGGGAGTGAATGTGATCGAAGCGTTCGAGTGCCTCTTCAACCATCTTCTCCTGGTCGAAATAGCTCATGATTCACCACCCTCCCCCGCCTTGCGGATGCAGTCGATCTGCCAGGCGACCGCGACATCGCTGGGATACTGCTCCTGAAGGGCATAAAACCGATCCAGCGCGGCCTCGGGATCCTCGTCCACGAACCTCAGCGTGAGCGCGGCCTCGTACCTCGAAATGTAGTCCCGCCGGGCGACGAGGGCCGCGTCATCGACATACCCGCATAGCTCGTGGACGTCGAAGCTACCGTCTTGATCAAACACCCCTACCCGATCGACCCACCGCCAGATGAAGTCCCGCGCGGTCTCCTCGCGGATTGCGGTACTCGCCAGAATCGTCGTGCCGTAGCGCTTGTTCAGATTGCTCAGCCAGAAATTCACGGATACCGGACCCCCAACCAGCGAGTAGAACATACGGTCCTCGGAGCCGAAATTACCGACCATGCAGACATCGCGGTGCAGCCCGATCCTGACCGCCATCGCCGGGTGATTCTCCCAGCGCAGTGTCTGGCTCAGGTGATGGATCGCCGCCTCGCATTCCAGCGCCGCCCCGCAGGCATGGTAGACATCGTTCGAGGCTGCATCGGGGGCGCCCCAGAACGCGATCACGCGGTCGTCGATGAACTTGTCGATGGAGCCCCCATTGCGGTGCACGGCCTCGAAGACCTCGCCCTGGTAACGAGTCAGGTAGTCCGCCTGTTCCTTCACCCCCATTTGGGCGCCAACCTTCGTGAACCGGTTGATCCCCGTGTTCAGGAGAACGAGAGGCCGCGACTCCGCGCCGAGGGTTGCCTCCTGCTTCTCCGAAAGAAGCCGACGCAGCAGCGCTGTGGGGACATATCGCTTGAATGCCATCAGACTTGCGGCCATCTGACTCAGCGCGCGGTCCAGCGTTCTGAACTCGTTGAAGTCCGCCTGCACCGGCTTGAGTTCACCGAAGCGCAGCTGTTCCAGAAGCCGGGCATTGTCGACCATCTGCCGCAACGGGCGGGTCAGCTGTCCAGCGGTTACGAAGATCACATAGGCGGCGACGATCATCATGATCAGGGCCAGCGTGACCGACGTATGCAAACCGCGGTTGACCCCCGCCAGCACCACGTGCTCGGGAACCAGAAGGAACAGGTACCAGTCCTCGTCGAGATGCTCGGTCAGTCGCTTCTTCTGCACGAGGTACTGGCCGGGCTCGAGATCCAGTTCGACCACACTGGAGTTGCCCAGCGCATCCGGCTCCTGCATGCGCATCTGCGCCCAGGCCTGTCCGATCCATCGCTGCCGCAAATCCGTGACCTGCGGCAACTCACCCGGATCGCGCCCGGCTCTTCCCGGGACCTGGCCGAGGGGATGCGCGATCACCTCGTCCGCGGCATTGATGATCAGCAGCATCGAACCCTCGCCCAGGGCGTAGGCCGGAAGCAGTGCATTCAGGCCCGCCAGGGGAATCTCGACACCAATCACACCGGCCACGGCGCCGTCAGGACCTGCGATGGCCCGCGACACGGTGACCCCGGGTTCCCCCGAAAGACTGAGTGCGTGAACATCGCTGAACCGGGTATTGAGCGCAGCGGTATCCGAGGACAGCCGCTGAATGGCCCGGGGGCGATCGGTAGGGGGCTTCTGGAGGCTCGCCATCGCCGCGAAGTCCGGGTCCCGGTAGACCCACTCTTCCACCGGCTCGTTGTCCTGGCTCGAAGCGAACCGGGTGGCCGGGTTAGGCAGGGACCGGGCCTCGAGGAAACGTCCCTCGGTGTCGGCAATGAAGGCCGCCTGGTGCAGCGAGGACTGCTGGGTCAACTCCCAGAGGCTGCGCAGGACCCGGTCCCGATGCCCGTCCAGATCCATCCCCGAGAGTGCGGCGGCCAGAAGAGCCAGACTGTCGCCGACTTCCGCATATCGCTCGACGAGACGCTGCCGCGTCTTTTCCTGAACACCGTCAATAACCTGCGTACCCACATCCACCACGCCGGAACGGGCCTGCTGGTACCCCGATGCCGCAACCACCGTCACGGTAATGATCATCATGGAGATGAACAGCACCTGCACGACGGTGCTGAATCCCAGGCGCATGGCGTACTCCCGCAGTTGTACGATACCGGTTCGAGGGCCGCCCGCGGACGCAGGAAATCCGTGCCGCACGCGGGCGAAAATCAACCTCCGGAAGAGAGTGCAACAGAACCCTCGTCGCCGCAATGCCACTTCATGACGAGTGGACCACGCAATCGCCACGGCATGGGCGTCGGTCGCTCATGGACCGGCCGCTCCTGACCGGCTCGAACCCCTGACCGCCGCGGGTGTCGATCAGCCGGCGGGCGCCGGCATCAACCAAAGCGTCAGCGTGAACAGGCTCACGGTGAGGCTCGACCCGAAGATCGGAAGCATCATCAAGCCGGCCAGCGGTTCGCGCTGCACGAGGATCACCCCGAGCACCAGCAGACTGATGGCCCAGGCAACCGCCGCCACGATGGCGGGCAGGATAAGGCCGGCGAGCAGCAACAGCATGCACACCAGCGGTAGCGTCAGATTCAGGGCGACCAGGATCATCTCGCGAGACCCCGCCGCCCGGCCGGCCGCGAGCGCGTAGGCGTACGCGGCCCAAACGAGCAGGAGGCCGAAAGCGAACGCACCCGCGGCCGGCGAACCGAGGGGCGCGCGCAATCCCGCCGCGCCGCGAGGCTCCAGGCCCACGCCGAGGGCGATGATGGCCAGCGCCACGCCGAGGCTCAGGATCAGCCAGAACCACAGGGTGC
>JAABSC010000012.1 GCA_011390565.1 Thioalkalivibrio paradoxus
CTTCAGGGACAGGGACAGGGACAGGAACCGTGACAGCGGCAGCGGCATCGGTAATGGTAACGGTTTCCGATGGCAGACGTGATTGCGAAAGTAACGGTGGTTTCCGGCAACGTGACGGTTCGGGACGCGGAAGGAGATGTCCGTACCGTGGAGGTTGGTGACGAGATTCGCGCGGGTGACGTGCTGATCCCGGCGGGCGGTGTCGTCACGCTGGAATTCACGGACGGGACGCCGATGGCCGTGTTCGGTCAGGACGAGGTGACCGTCACCGAGGATATGGCGGAAGGCGCCGCCGCAGGCCCGGACGCGGCCGCGGTTGCTCCGGCGACGGTCGAGGACATCATTGCGGCCCTGGAGGCTGGCGAGGATCTCGACGCCCTGCTCGAGGCCACGGCTGCCGGCACGGGCGGTGCTGGTGGTGAGGGAGGTGGCAGCAGTTTCGTGATGCTGAGCCGGATTGACGAGGGCGTCGTCCCCGTCGGGTACGCCTTCGGTCGCTTCGCGGCGCTGCCTCCTGAAATCGAGGCTCAGCTCGACACCGTTGAAACCGTCGAAACCGAAGGTGAGTTTCCTCCCGGTCCGCCATTCACGCCTCCGGGGCCGCCTGGGTTCACCCCTCCGGGGTTGACCGCGGACGATGACGATGGGGATGACGATGACGATATCGTTCTGACCCTCCCGCAGAATACGTTCATCGCCAACGAAGCCGGTCTCTCCGCGATCGCCAGCCTTGGGCTTGCCGGGGAAGAGATCTCCATTCTTGCTGCCGACTTGGCCGGTGAAGAGGTCGATTCTGCGTATGTGACCGGAGTGGCATCCAACGGCGTCGTGTTCAATGTGACGTCCGGCGGGCAATTGCTCGTCTACGTGGCGAACGAGTCCGGAGGTGTCGACGCCTACCTCGAGGCGGATCTCGAGGACGGCGAGCCGAAAGAGGGTGCGGAACCCGTATTCTCGGTTACTCCCAACGGCGACGGAACGTATACCACGACCATGAATGGGACGGTCGATGCGTATACCGAGACCGAAACCACCGAAGGTGAGCCCAGTCTGGGCACAGTGGATTTCGATGGAACCAGCGTTCAGCTGGTCACATTCTCCTACACGGGAGGAGGCAACACCCAGAGCGGCAAGGAATTCGCGCTCTACAGCGGTGATCCTGATTCTCCTGAAGATGGGGACTGGAAGCTCGACTTCAGTGCCGAGACCGGACAGAACGGCACAGTCGACCAGGTGAACTGGTCCAATCAGGGTATTGGGGCCGGCAGCAACCTGATCAATGCCGACGACAACCTCAAGGTCGAGGTTTACCAGTGGGACCCGGACGTCGGTACTGATGGGGATTGGGTGTTGACTGAAGTCGAGTCACTGACCATCCAGTTCGACCAGCTCGACGCGGCCAAGGGCAAGAACCCCGCTGAGATCGCGCTGATGGACCTGTTCGATTCTGACGGTCTAGTGGGTGACGATCAGTACACGGGGACCACCTTGGGTGCGGGTCGGGACGAGCTCTATACCGTCACCTCTGGAGATGGTTTCCATACCATCATCTTCAGCCTCGAGATGGAAAGTGGTACGCCGCGGACCTCCGACGGCTACCGGATCAAGAGCTTCACGATCGAGGAGGAGGGCGATCCAGCTGCGACCGTGGAGGTTGTGCGGACGTATACGACAACGACGTCGTACTACGATTTCACGATACCGTTCACCGCTTCGGACGGTGACGAGTCCGTGGATTTCCACGTGAGCTTTGACGCCAATGATGACGGTGTGATGCATGCGGTAGACACCGGTACCGCGGTTGAGGTGGTGGAGACCACCACCGGTACCGAGACGATCACCTACGTAGTGCCGGAGAGTTATCTCAACAACGATGGAACGGATTGGCTTGCCGGGGACGACGGCGCGAGCTTCTTGGAATACTACTTCGGGGGCGGTGATGGCGATCCTGACGAACTTGATGTCGTCGATTCGGATATTGACGAATCCACCAGCACCGAGTATCTGCTGATCGAAACGGACTTCGAGGACCTGCCGGGAGACTACACCGACAGCGACGTCATGCTGGCTGGGGATGAAGGCCCACTGTATCCGCCGCCGGAACTCCAGGAGCCTGGAGAAGATGAGTTCTCAGGTACGGGCAGCGATTACCACCTGTACGGCGGTTCCGGGGATGACGTGCTCATCGGTGGAGCCGGTGAGGACTACCTGGTCGGTGGTGACGGGGACGACCTCCTGTTCGGTGCCGACGGCGACGATACGCTGGTTGGCGGTGACGGGGTCGACGTGCTCGTAGGTGGTGAGGGCGAGGACGTCCTCGAAGGTGGCGAGGATGGTGATCTGGAGTACGAGGATCTCGTGCCCGAGGGTGAACTTTCGATTGCCAATGACGAAGGAAACCTCGTCGTTTCCGAAACCGGGGAGGACCCGCCGAAGGAAACCGTCGTGGACAGTGCCGGGGCGATCGAGGACGTGATCAGCGAGTTGATCACGACCCCGGATCCGCCGGAGGATCCGGATCCGTAAGCCAGTCTGCGCTTGGCCCGCATTGCGTGGTTATGGCAATGCGGGCCGATTTTTCCCCCAGTCCGTCGCAGGACACCCACCGGGCTGACCTGGTCGGGGGTGGTGGCTAGGCTTTCGGGTGTCGATTCCATGGGTTCTTCGGGCCGGCCACTTTCATTGAACCACCACTGCGACGGCGCTAACCTGCGCGGCAATACGATTCCACGGAAGGAGTCCCCGCATGACACAGCCACGCATCATTCTAGCCGGATCCCTTTTGACGGATTCCGTGATGCGGAATAGACTGTAGCCGTGATTCACTCTTTTGCCTGCGGTGACACGCGAAAGCTGTTCCAGAGTGAGTCGTTTCCGCGGTTTCGCGCCATTGAGCGCGTTGCACGACGCAAGCTGTTACAGCTGCATGCGGCTACCGAACTGACGTCGTTGCGTGTTCCGCCGGGAAACCGACTCGAGGTGCTGAAGGGTAATCGCAAGGGTCAGCACAGCATCCGGATCAACGACCAATGGCGGGTTTGCTTTGTCTGGAAAGACGACGGCGTGCATGCCGTTGCGATTGTGGATTACCACTGAGAGACGACCATGGCCGAAATGCTCGACGAAATCCATCCTGGCGAAATACTGCTCGAGGAGTTCATGAAGCCCCTGGGCGTTACCGCGCGCCAGCTAGCGGCGGATATCGACGTGCCGCCCAGCCGCATCAGCGAAATCGTTAACGCGCGCCGTCCGATCACCGCCGACACTGCTCTGCGTCTCGGATTGTTCTTCCAGATGGAGCCAAGGTTTTGGCTCAATCTGCAGACCGAATATGACCTCCGAGTCACTGAGCGTGCCGGAAAGGATCGAATTCAGGCCCGCATACGCGCATTCAACCCCGAGGCCGCATAGCCCGCCAGACCCGCTACATGCGGGGCGGGCCCATGCAAAGGAAGTTGCGCAGGAGCGTCATAGACCGGTACGATTTGTACAAAATAAACAAGGAAGCATCGAGATGCGTACCGTGACGGCAAGTGAGGCGAAGCAGGGTTTGGCGGCCGTGATCGAGGCCGCGTCGCGAGAGCCCGTGATGATTCAGCGCCAGAAGCGCGACGTTGCCGTGGTGCTTTCTCCACGCGAGTATGAGCGCCTGGTGCGCCTGAATGTCGCTGAATTCCAGCGTTTCTGTGATCAGGTCGGCGCGGCTGCGGAGCGCGCTGGAGTGACCGAGGCGAAGCTGGCTGAACTACTTGCCGATGAATGATGGTTCGCTCTGGGTGTTGGATACCAACATCCTGATCAGCCGCCTGCTGGTGCCCACCGGAACGGCCGCAAAGGCTGTCGACTGCGCACTCTCCAAGGGAATACTTCTGGTGTCCGACGCGACCTTGGGCGAGTTGGCCGAGGTTCTTGCGCGACCCAAGTTCGATCCCTACGTAACCGTGGCCGATCGAGCGAATTTCATTCGGCTTTTGGGCGGTGTCTCACGCGTTGTCCCGATCATCGCCCGGTTCTATGCTTGTCGGGACCCCAATGACGACAGGTTCCTCGATGTTGCAATCAACGGAGCCGCTCGTGCCCTGATCACCGGGGACCGCGACCTTCTGGCACTGGACCCATTCCACGGCGTGCGCATCATCCCGCCAGCCGAATTCCTCCAGTGGTCTCTTGATTAGACCCCTCCTTTTCTGGGACACCCACGCGGTTGGCCGGTCGGTTGTTTCTGGGACACCCACAGGGAGGACCCCAGGACACCCACCCAACGAAGGCCCGATATATGCCGGTTGTTTTCCAGGACACCCACGTGGCTGTTTCGCGGCGCTTCGCGGCAGCGGTTGAAACGGATGCGTATCTGTCCCATGCTGCCGTAACGGGGGTTGGCCCGGGCGGGGGGTGCCTGCGATGTTCGTGCAACGGGATGCCAGTGGGGTCATCGTGGCGGTGAGCCAGGAGCCGGCGGAGGGATTTTCCGGGCCGATGGATGCTGCGGACCCGGAGCTTCGGCTTTTCCTCGATAACGTGGGAGTGTCCCCCGTCGATCCGCTGCGACAATCGGACCTCGAAGCCGTCCGTGTGCTCGAGGACCTGATCGATGTCCTGATTGCGAAGGGCGTGGTCCGCTTCACCGACCTGCCGGAGCCGGCGCAGAACAAGCTGCTGCAACGCAAGAGCCTTCGTCAGAACTCGAGCGAGCTGACCCTGCTCGGTGAGGATGACGGGCTGATCTGAACCCGCGCCGCCGTACCGCTCGCTTACTCGAAGGTGGTGACGCCGGGTCCGGTCACGCCGTCGAAACCCAGGCCGTCCAGCACATCCCGTTCCTCGTCGGTGCGCACGCCCTCGGCGATCACCATCACGCCGATCGAGTGACCCACGGTGCACAGGGTCCGCAACAGCGTCTGGTTTGCGGAATTGTTCGGGAGGTCGCGCACGAAGGAGGCATCGGCCTTCAGGTAGTCCAGGCCGATATCGTGCAGCTGGCCGATTTCCGCAAGTTGTTGGCCGACGTGCTCGATGCCCATCTTGCAGCGGTAGGCCTTGGCCGTGCTGCAGAGCTTCTTGTAACTCTCGAGGTGGCGGAATGCCATCGCCTCCGGCAATTCGAGCCAGAGGTTGCGTGCCTCGTGCGGGTTCGCCCTGAGCTGTTCTTCGAGCCACCCGCAGAAGTCCCGTTCGATGACCGCGCCCACCGAGAGATTGACGGCGACCGGCTTGCCCTTGTCCGCGATCTTGCGCAGGGCCAGCTCGACGACCTTCCTATCCAGTGCATAGGACATTTCGAGGCGGTTGATCCACGGCAGGAAGGTGCCGGCCGACATGGTTTCACCCTCCCAATCCAGCCGGACCGGGGCTTCCAGGTGGAGCAGCTTCCCGTGCATGTCGACGACGGGGAAAGCCGCCAGGGCGAAGCGGTCGTCCTGCACCGCCTGCGTGAGAATGCCGCGCCAGTGCTCCATCTGCTCGCGTACCGGCAGGGCCTGGACCTCGCCGACGAACGCGACCTCGATCCGCGAGTCGCCCTCCTGATCCGCGAACTGCAAGGCGCCGTCCAGGCGGGTCATCAGGCTGCCGATGGTGTCGCCGTGGGCGTATACGGTGGCGGCGCACGGCAGGGTGACGTGCGCGTCCATGCTGTGTTTCTCCAGGACTTCCCGAAGTCCGTCCTGGGCTTCGCGGGCGACCTCGTCCGCTTCCAGGGCGCGCGGTGCCAGTACCGCGAAGTCGGAACCGTTCAGGCGTGACGCAGCCCAGCGGCTGTGCTGCGCGACGATCTGGTTCAGCGTGGTCCCGACGGAGGCGAGCAGGGCGTCGATCGCCTTGCGGCCGAAGTTCTTGTTCAGTTCCGCCAGTCCGTTGACGCGGATCAGCGTCATCGTGCCGGTGGCGTTGACATCGTCGCTCTGCAGCGTGGTGTCCAGCGTCTGCATGAACGGCTCGCGGTTCATCAGCCCGCTGACCTTGTCGATATGGGCTTCGCGCTGGAATTTCTCCAGCCTCGCCGCCTCCTGCTGCAGCACCGCCTTGATGCGTTCGGAAAGCGTATTCATGGCACCGACCACGCGCCGGAACTCCAGCGTATAAGGTTCGGGAATGGTGATGAAGCGGCGTTCGCCGATGGCTTCGGCCTGGTTCACCACGTCGTCCAGCGGGCGTACCGTGCGGCTCAGAAACAGGGTGCCCAGCAGGCCGATCAGGATGACGCCGCCGGCAAAGATGATCGCGAGCTTGCGCGTGCCGTCCCAGAGCGCCTCGTAGGCGTAGCTGGTCTGGCTTTCCACGGTGAGAACGCCGTACTGCGACCAGCCCTGGGAGATGTGCGCGACGCCGGGTTCGATGTCGAAGGCCATCATTCGAACGAACCACTGCGGCACACCCTCCGGATCGACGAGATTGCTGCGTTCCTGCATGACTTCGCCGCGTGGGTTCACGAGCCGGATCAGCCGGTAGTGCCCGGTGTCGAACTGCGCGGCCAGCGCCAGCTCGACCGTGGACTCGTCCTTCGGCAGCTGGGTCAGCGACAGCGCCAGCGAGGCGGCGTTGTCCACATTCTTGAGATGCAGTTGCTGCGACAGGTAGTTGTGCGCGGAGACCGTGCTGACCCCGACGCTGACCAGCAGCGACAGGAGCATGAGGATGGCGACCGCGATCCAGAGTTGAGTCTTCAGTGACATGGTCTTCGCTGCCCCTTGGAGTTTAACCGCCCGACGCGACCGGTCGGTTCAGGTTGATGCCGTCGGCCTGCATGCGTTCCAGCACGCCGCGCCAGTTGGAAAGCCGTGCGGTGGAGTCGCCGGCGGAGGTCGTCGCGCCGTCCGGCCACAGCCCCTGCGCATTGAAGCTGAACACGGGCGTCAGGTCGCTGCGCCGCGACGCTGGCCGGATATCGGAAATCATGTTGTCCAGAATCATCGGCTCGGCATCCTCCGTCGGATAGTAGCCGAGCACCATGTGCACTTCTGTCGCATTGCTTGCGGCTGCCCCCAGCTGGGCGTGAACGTAGAACAGGCGCAGCCGGGAGTCCGGGATCCCCAGCTTGCGCAGACTGGCGTACTTCGCGATGGCGTAGTCCTCGCAGTCGCCAGCGCCCTTGCCCAGGGTCTCCAGCGGCGTCGCCCAGTAGTCGTTCTGGTTCCACAGCTGCGGGTCGGTCATGTACCGGATATTGCGGTTGAAGAAATCGTTGATCTGCCGGATCTGGCGCCGCTCGTCGGCGGACGCGGCGCGTTCCAGAACGGTTTTCAGATCCTGGACGCGCGTTACGGCTTCGGCACCGTAGCGCTCGGCAGCCAGCCGTTCCAGTCGGGCGAAGTCGGACAGGCCCGCGTGGAGCCAGCCCACCAGGGACAGCAGCGCCAGCGCCGCGACGAGCACGGCGAAGGCTGCGCGGCGCCGCGTGGCGTCGGGTTCCCCCTCCGGTGAGGCGGGTGCCTTGCTGTGCGGGGAGAGCATGGCCAGAATCATGCCTCACGGTGGTTGTAAGGGCTACGCCGAACCGTTTTCGCGCAGTTTCCATCGACAGGTGTTGATCTTTGTTAATGCTATAGTACAAAGTAATCGTACCCGATGGGCCTGACGGCTCCCATTGGGCTGGCTGTGTCCCTCCGGTTGCGGCGATTTGGCAGCTCCGGCATGAAAATACGGGGAACGGGCCGGGGTGGTGTCGTAGCGGGCGGTCCGAATTCACATGAGGGGTAAAACTGATGCACATGATACGGCGACTTGCGGGGGCTTTGCTGTTGACAACCGCTTGCGTGGCGATGGCGGGGCCGGTTCAGTCTGCGCTCCCGGATCCGCTGCGCGAGGCGATCATCGAGGCCATCAACACGAACCCCGAGGTCCAGGAGCGTTGGCATGATTTCCTCGCGGCCGAGGAAGGCAGGAACGTCGCACGCGGTCGCTTTCTCCCCGAGGTGGATCTGGAGTTGTCCGTTGCGCGCGAGTATCAGGACTCCGACGATTTCGGCAACCTGTCGCGCGACCCCGTGAGGGCCGAACTCTCGCTGAACCAGATGATCTGGGACGGTTTCTACACCAGTGCGGAGGTCAATCGCCTGGGGCACACCAAGATGGTGCGCTACTACGAGTTGCTGGAAGCTGCCGAGCAGGCCGCGCTGGAAGCCATTCGGGCCTACGCGGACGTGGAGCGCTACCGCGAACTGGTGATACTGGCGGAGGATACCTACCGCACCCACCGTGAAGTCTATGACCAGGTGGCGGATCTGGCCCGCACTGGCGTGGGTCCTGGCGCCGATCTGGAGACGGCGACGGGCCGTGTGGCGCTCGCGGAGTCGAACCTGCTCACCGAGATCGCGAACCTGCATGACGTGAGTGCGCGCTTCCTGCGCATCGTGGGGCGGATGCCTTCCGAGGATTACTTCGAGATGATCGACGTGGTGCCGGGCGATGCCCTCCCCGAGACGGTCGACGAGGCGGTTCGCACAGCCTTGACGTCCAACCCGGCGATGTTCGCGTCGTTTGAGAACGTGTTGTCGGCCGACGAGCAGGTGCGCGTGGGCCGGTCCTACTACCACCCGCAGCTGGATTTCCGGGCCCAGACCGCCCGGGATAACGCCCTGACCAGCACCTTTGTCGAGGACAATGCAGAACGCTGGGTGACCGACAGCACCATCGGGCTGGTGTTGCGCCTGAACCTGTTCCGGGGTCTGGCGGACAAGGCGCGGATCGGCCAGTTCATCGCCGAATCCGACCGTGCCAGGGATCAGCGTGAGAACGTCTGCCGCAATATCCGTCAGACGGTGGCGGTCGCCTTCAACGACATCAAGGTCGCGGAAGAACGCCTTGTCTATCTCGATCAGTACCAGCTCTCGAGCGATCGTGTCCGTACCGCGTATCTGCAGCAATTCAACATCGGGCAACGCACACTGCTTGACCTGCTGGATACCGAGAATGAGTTCTTCGAGGCACGTCGCGCCTACGTCGAGGCTCAGTTCGACTACGAGGTCGCGAAGGCGCGTGCGCTGGCGGGCCTCGGTCAGCTGCTCACTTCGCTCGAGATCGCGCGGGACGAGATGCCCGAGATCGACAGCGAGACGGTGATCGATCCTGAAGAGCTTTGCCCGCCGCTCGCCCCGGTGGTGCTTCAGGTGGAGCGGAACAGCCTGTTCCGTTGAGCGGCGGATCGCCCGGGGCCGGATTCAGGCCCAGGGACCGCAGACATCCGTGTCGGAGCCCGGCGACTCTTCAGAGTCCCCGGGCTCTTTCATTTTCAGGTCCTGAGCAGGTCCTGCGGACAGCCACGGTGAGTTCCCGCGCTCTTCCGTGGTGTGCAGCCTTGGTTCAATCAAAGGCCGGTCGCTGGCTTGAACAGTGGGGCCAAGCCGAGGCGCCGGCGGTGCAGGGCAACGGTCGGAACCGTCCTCTCTCCCGGTGCATCGATGCGCCAGGATCGGGATTGACACAGGACGGGCGTCGATCCCGGGCGGGTGTGCGGTCGGCCATGCCGAGCCGGTTCGGGGGAGGAGCGAACGCCTGTGTCAGGCGGCGGAGTCGCTCTCGATCGTCTCGCGCGTGTATACGGTGACCCGGTTGCGACCGGCTTTCTTGCTCGCGTACATCGCCAGGTCCGCGCGGCCCATCAGGTCGTCGATGTCCTGCGAATCGCTTGGGAAGGTCGCGAGACCCACGCTTACGGTGGTCTCGATCGTCCCGCCGTTCGGTGAGAAGCCCATGGCGGCAATGGCCGCGCGGACGCGTTCCGCCGCATCGCGGCCCGTGGTCGCGCTGGTGTTGGGAAGCAATACGACGAACTCATCGCCTCCGAAACGTGCGACGACGTCCGAGCCCCGCAACACGTGCTTCATGGTCTCGACCATGCGAATGATAAGGCGGTTGCCGGCCTCGTGACCAAAGCGGTCGTTCGTGGTCTTGAGGTTGTCGGCGTCCACCATCATCACGGTGAAATGGGTTTGTTCCCGCTCGGCACGGGCATGTTCCCGCTCGATCGCCGAACGGAATCCGCGCATGTTGGGCAGACCGGTCAGGGAGTCGGTCTCGGACAGGTAGCGCAGAAAGATGCCGGTCGCGGACATGTCCGCTGCGAGCAGCGCGGTGAGGTAGGCCACGAGCAACAGCGGTGCCAGCTTCAGCATTACGCTGCTGAAGGTGATGTAGGTGAGGAAGTCATCCCCCAGCTGCACGTAGGCAGCCAGCAGGTAGAACACCGCGATCAGGCTCACTACGCCGAGGGTCAGCAGCGTGCCGAGGGTCAGCGCGGCGAAGACGATCGGAAGCAGGAACAGGTTCACCATCACGCTGTCCGCCTTGCCGGTATGCCAGACGACGAACGCCGTGAGCGTGATCATCGCCATGGTTTCGACGGCGAGTTTCCAGCGGGCCTCGGAGGTGAACAGGTTGAGGTAGCGAAAGCCGATGACCAATACGGCGTAGACCGCGGAGGCGATCGTGATCTCGAAACTTGAATCGCCCCCATCCAGGATAACCAGGTAGACCAGCACCAGCGCGAGCAGCAGCCACTCGATTTCGGCCAGTGTCCGGCTGAAATTCCTGAGTTCGGCTTGGTTCGAGTTGATCTTTTCGTCCAAACCACCGCGCATGCTCATGTGCTTCGATATCCAGATGGTTGTCATGGGCCAATGAACTGACCGCATTCGTGGAAGGCTGAAGAAGCTGATGCTGTCTGTCCTCTTCTGGCCCTGCCGTGGCAGGCGCTTCAATCGAAGCCCGATCATCGCAGGAGGTCCCCGAGCCGCCGGTCCGTTGGAGAGGCCCATGGCCCTGTTGCCTTGCGCGTCGGCTCGGTGTGATGCCGAAAGCTTGGCGACAGTTTACCCGAAAGCATTCCCGGTGGAACCCGTGTGTTCCAGAGGGTGCGATCGGAGCTGAGCGCAAGCCGCGCGCGGCTCCCGACGACCTTCGCCACGCCGATGTCGGAATCGTGGGGGCTGGCCAAAAGGGATCGTTGTGATCAGCTTCGATCGTGCTCCGAGGGCAGCACCTCCTCGTCCTCGGCTTCGTCCTGGCGCAGGCGGGGCGGTGGCATGGGGTCGAGCCGGGCCAACATCACCGCGGCGATCACCCCGGCGATTGCCCCGAACAGGTGGTACTCGAAGGAGATCCCGGCATCTCCCGGAACGATGCCCGAGGCCATGCCGCCGAAGACCAGGAACACGACGATGGCCAGGACGATCGAGAGCGGGTCACGCCGCAGAAGCCCCATGGCCACCACATAGAAGAGCAGGCCATGGGTGAGTCCGCTGATACCGATGTGGAAGCTCGGTCGCGCGAACAACCAGACGCCCAGCCCGCTCAACAGCCAGATCACGGGAATCGCGTGGCGGGTGGCGCGCGGGTATCCGTACAGCGCCAGGACACCCAGTCCAAGCAGCGATGGCGTATTCGCCAGCAAATGGCTCCAGGAGTCGTGCACCAGCGGCGCGGTCAGGATTCCCGGCAAACCGGAGAGCGTGCGCGGAAGTACACCGAAGGACACCCAGTTGCTCTGGCTCCACGCCTGGTGAATCGCGAGCAGCCACAGCAGACCCACACCCAGTAGCGGCCAGAACAGAGCCCACCGCAGGCGCATGCCGGGCCGTTCGTTGCCACCGGGGGACGAGGCGCTCATGCTCGGGAAGATACGAGGTTGCCGGTGCACCGGGCAATACGTGGCGGCACGGTTGGGGATTTACAAAGCGCGGCTATTCCCGAGCACCCCGTTACCGTCCATAATGGCGGGGAATGGGACTTTGTACCCAGTGCAGTTAGACTGCAGGCGGGAGCAGGCGGCTACCCCGAAACGGTGTCCGCACAGCCCACTAGATGGTCTCCGGACCCGGAGCTCCGCCCCCTTGTCACGACAAGCCGGCCGAAAGTCCGCGAACACGCCCGTGTGCGTTCCGGGCCGCATGGTCGTGCTTTTTCGCACCATGATGGAGAAAGATCCGAAATGAACGAACCGCAACCCGTCTCTCCGCGCCGGCGCCTGCAGGAACTGCTCGCGATTCCGGACAACCGCCGGACCGAAGCCCAATGGGATGAACTGAACGAACTCGAGATTTCCCTGGCACCGGTCAATCAGGCCGTGGATCCGGACAAGCAGCGCCAGCGTTCAAATGGTGGCGGTGGCGGTGGCGGTGGCGGGAGCCCAGGAGGCGACGGGCGCTCCGGAAGGAGTCCCAAAAGCCGCAAATCCTCGATGCGGCCCCAGAAACGGCCGCCCCGTGCCGCGGAGTCCTGATCGTCCGGACATTGGCGTCGATCGCCAGGGCTGTACAGTGTCCCGTCACACGTTTAACGGCGCATCGCCCGAAGGGAGCCCCCGGTCGACGCCAATGCGGTGTTGCAGCGCTTGACAGGTCGGTGGCCATTGCCGTGCGCGCTGCGCCTGGCCCTGACGCCGCTCCGGGGCTCTGAAGGCGCCATCCGACGTGTGACGGGTCACTAGGGCGCCATGCTGCATCTCTATCATCATCACGATCTGAACCGGCTGGCTGAACTGCTGGCTGCGTTGCTTCGCACCGCCCCGCTCCCATCACCACTCGTCGCCGAACGGATCCTCGTCGCGAACCACGGCGTCGGCCGCTGGCTGCAGGCCCAGCTGGCGGAAAGCGACGGGATCGCCGCGAACATCGAGTTCATTCTTCCGGCGAAATTCATCTGGGCCGATCTGCCGGCCCAGCTGGAGGAACCGGAGACGGGGTCGGTGTACTTCCGTGAGCGGCTGCGCTGGCACCTGTACCGCCTGCTTCCGGCGCTGGCGGGCGAGGACGCCGCGGTGGCCCGTTATCTTGCCGCGGACCCCGCCGAGATCCAGCGTCTGCAACTCGCGGATCGGCTGGCGGATGTGTTCGACCAATATCAGGTGTTCCGGGGCGAGATGCTGGCCGCCTGGACCGCTGGCCGACGCGTGGGAGAGGGCGCGACGGAACAGTGGCAGTCGCGTCTCTGGCGGCAGCTCGTATCGGCGCTGGGCCCCGAGCACCGCTCGACGCGCCTGCGCGCGATGATCCGCCGGCTTCTGACGGGCGATGCCCCGGTGTCCGAGCAGCGCCTGTTCTGCTTCGGAATCGCAAGCCTGCCCCCGGACTACCTGCGCCTGCTCTACGCGCTGGGCCGGAACCGGGAGGTGCATCTGCTGCTGCCCAATCCGTCGGACGTCTACTGGGGCGACCTCAGTACCCGGCGAACGCACCTGCATGTGTCCCGGGAAGACAACCCACCCGCGGAGGAACACGCGTTCGAGATCGGACACCCCTTGCTGGCGTCGCTGGGCCGGCCGGTCCGGGATTTCATCCGGATGCTGTATTCCGACGAGATGACCGGGATCCAGGAACCGGAACTGGGCGAGCTGATGGCCTACGCGCCGCCCGGTGACGGTTGCCTGCTGCACCGGATTCAGACTGGAATCATCCGTCTCGATGCTGCCGGCGATGCGGCGGAGCTGGCGCCGGACGATATCTCCCTGCAGGTGCACAGCTGCCACGGACCGTTGCGTGAAGTGCAGGTGCTGCATGACCAGTTGCTGGATCTGCTTGCCAGGGATGCATCGCTGCAGCCACGGGATATCGTCGTGATGACACCGGACCCGGCCGCCTACGCCCCCGCCATCGAGAGCGTGTTCGGCGCGGCCCGGGGCGGCCGGTTCATCCCCTGGTCGGTATCCGGACGGCCGCGCAGCGCGGGACACCCGATCGTGCAGACGTTCCGGCAACTGCTGGAACTGCCGCTTTCGCGCTGGACGGCGTCGGAGGTGATGGCGCTGGCCGCCGTGCCCGCGGTGATGCGGCGCTTCGGCCTGGATGCGCCGGCGCTGGATACGCTTGGCCACTGGGTGCACGCGTCCGGCATCCGCTGGGGGCGCGATGCCGAAACCCGTCAGCGCTTCGGTGCGGGCGCCTACGACGCGAACACCTGGATGTTCGGACTGGACCGCCTGTTGCTCGGCAGCGTATTCAACGACGAGGACACGCTGGTCGACGATGTCGCCCCCTGGACCGACCTAGAGGGCGGCGCCGCCGAGATGCTGGGTCAGCTGTACAGGCTGGTGCAGGAACTGGGACAGTGGCAGCGCACGCTCTCCCGGGAGCACGCCGCGGGAGAATGGCGCCGGACGTTCAACGTTCTGCTGGACCGGCTGTTCGACGTCGATCCGGACGACCGTCCGGAGCGGGAGGCCCTGGACGCGGTCCACGACGTGCTCGACGTGCTGCTGACGGCCGACGACTGTCTCGAGGGCCAGCCGCTGTCGTGGCTGGCGCTGCGCGAGGCGTTGGTGGCGGAGCTGAACCAGCCGGGTCGGCGTCAGCCGTTCCTGTCTGGAGGGGTGACGTTTGCGGACCTGGAGTCGCTCGCCGGCGTGCCCTTTCGTGTGGTCTGTCTGCTGGGAATGAACGACGGCGTGTTTCCGCGCCAGGACGGCGGCCGCGAGTTCAATCTGATGCTGCAGCGGCACCTTCTGGGGGACCGCAGCAACCGGGATGCCGACCGCCAGTTCTTCCTGCAGTCTTTGCTGGCGGCGCGCGACGTGTTCTATCTCAGCTACACGGGCTGCGACGTGCGTAGCGGCGAGATCCTGAAACCGGCCACCACGGTGAGCGAGTTTCTGGATTTCGTCCGCAGCCATCACGTCCCAGGCCTGAGCGCCGCGCAGTTCGAGGAGCGACTGATCACCCGGCAGCCGATGCAGCCCTTCAGCCGTCAGTATTTCGTGTCGGGCGCGAATGCACGCGTGTTCACTTTTGCCGCTGGCTGGCGGGATGCCGCCGGAGCCCGGTCGGGTCCGCGTGGGCCTGCGCCTGGACTGATGGACGACAGCGTGGCGGTCGCAGCGATCCCGGAGCGTCTGGACCTGGATGCGCTTCGGAACTTCTACCGGAACCCGGCGCAGGCGTTTCTGCAGGAGCGGCTGGGGCTGGTGCTCGGCGATTCCGGCGCGGGATTGGACGACGACGAGCCTTTCGAGCTGGACGGTCTGGCCGGATGGCAGTTGCGGCGCGCGCTGCTGGATGCGGACCCCGACGTGCTGGGGGAGGAACCCGGCGATCAGCCGCCACGACTCTGGCAGCGCCGCGGCGTGCTGCCACCGCCGCCGCTCGACCGTGCCGCCTGGCAACCCGAGGCCGAGACGGTGCGCGCGTTGCGGCCGGTTCGGGAGCAGTGCGAACGCGAACCGCCAGTGGTGCTGCACGTCGACCTGGAACTCTCCAGCGGAGTCCGCCTCTGTGGACGGCTCACCGATGTCCGACCGGAGGGGCTGTGTCGCGTGCGTCCGGGCCGTCTGGCGCTGCGCAACACCCTGGGGGACTGGATCGACTACCTGGCGCTGGTCGCCTCTGGCGAGGGCTCGCCGAAGCTGCGGCTTGCGGGTGCGACCCAGGGTACGGTCGACCTGCGCGTGGCCGAGGCCGACCCCGGCGAGGCCCGCTCGATCCTGGAAGCGCTGGTGTCCTGGTATCTCGAGGGGCAGCGCCGGCCGCTGCCTTTTTTGCCCGATCTGGCCGATCTCTACCTGGAGGAACGCAGCCGTCGACAGCATCGTGGCGCGAGTCTCCCCGATGCCTCGAACCAGGCATTGGCAGCGGTCAACGCCAGGCTGGATCCTGGGATGCAGCATCCGCACCACGCCTTGAACGATCCCTGGTTCGCAGCGGTGCTGGCGCCGGGCGCACCGCTGGGTGTCCGTTCCGACGACAGCGTGTTCGTCGCGATCACCGACGCGGCATGCGCGTTGCTGCACGAACGTCTGCAGCCGGTTGCGGCAGGAGCGGATTCGCATGTCTGAGCGGGATCCGATGGCGATGCCGCTCTCGGGTCTGCGCCTGGTGGAAGCCAGTGCCGGCACGGGCAAGACCTTCAGCCTCGCCGGTCTGTACCTGCGCCTGCTGGTGGAGAAGTCGCTGGACGTGCGGGACATCCTGGTGGTCACGTTCACCCGTGCCGCGACCCAGGAATTGCGCGAACGGATCCGGGCCCGGATGACCCGCGCCGCAAAACTGGCCGCCGACCGAAGTCTGGCGACCGCCTCGGGAGAAGACCGGATCGCCCTGCGGATACTCGATGCGGCCGCCGAACCGGCCGAGAGCCTTGCGCGGCGCCTGCGCGATGCAGCGGTGCGCATGGACGAGGCGACCATCACGACCATTCACGGCTTCTGTCAGCAGGCTCTGCAGGAGAACGCATTCGACAGCGCGGTGGCCTTCGACCGCGGCGACCCGGTGGACGACCGGGAACTGCTGGCCGAGTGTGCGGCCGATTACTGGCGCCGCGAGGTGATCGGCCGATCACCGGAGGCCGCGGGTGCGTTCATGGCGCATTGGTCGAAACCCGGTGACCTGGCCGCAGGGCTCGGCTGGATTCTGGATACGCCCCACCTGAAGCTCGCGGGACCCACACCGGATCAGATCCCGGCCCGGGTGGCCCGGGCACGTTCGGAATGGATCGCGGCCGCGCCGTTCCTGCAGGCTCGACTGGAGGCCATCGAACAGGCCGGAGAATTCCACTCGGGGCGCTCCTTGGGCAAGGCCGTGAAGGCGGCGGGCGGCGTGGCTGCGCTGTTTCGGGCGATCGCGTCCGGCGATCAGCCGCTACCGCACGCACTGTCCACGAACGCCATTGGCCAGCAGCTGACCGGCGAGGCCAGGAAAGCCGGGGTGCCCCCGCAATGGACGGGTGCGGTCGACGCGCTGCTCGAGATCCCCGGACTCGAACGCCTGGCCGCGATCCATACGGCGGCGGCAGTGCTTCGCCAGGCACTGCAGCAGCGCAAGCGCGAGCGCCGGCTGCACAGCTTCAACGACATGATCCAGTCGCTGCACGGTGCCATCACCGATCCGCACGGCGGGCCGGCGCTGGCCCACGCTTTGCGCACGCGCTGGCCCTGGGCGCTGGTCGACGAGTTCCAGGACACCGATCCGTTGCAGTACACGATTCTTCGTTCGATCTACCAGGGTCGGGAAGGCGTCGGCATGATCATGATCGGCGACCCGAAACAGGCCATCTACGGATTCCGCGGCGGCGACGTCTTTGCTTATCTTCAGGCGGCCGAAGACACCGAGGGTGTCTACAGTCTGGACACCAATTTCCGATCCACCGCATCCGTTCTAAAGGCCATCGAGGGGTTGTTCCATCTCTCCGGTGAGCGGCCCTTCATGCTGCCGGAGATCGCTTTCGTGCCGGTGCAGGCAGGGCGTGCGCAAGGTGACCTCGAGATCGAGTTCGAAGGAGAGGCGCTGCCCGCGCTGACGCTCTGGACCCTCGAGCCCGGGACCGGAGGCAAGCCGTGGACCGCCGGCGCGGCGCGTCAGCAGCTGGCTGCGGCAACCATCGCGCAGATTCAGCGCCTGCTGGATCGCCGCGACGGTGCCCGCGTCCTCGAGGGCGATACATCGCGGCCGCTCGCGGCCCGTGACATCTGCGTGCTCGTCAACACCAACGGCGAAGCCGCGCAGTTCCAGGCCGCGCTCGCCCGAGCCGGCCTCCCCGCCGCCTGCCTGCATCAGAGCAGCGTTTTTGCCAGCGCGCAGGCGGAGCAGGTACAGCGCGTGCTGGAGGCCGCGGCGGCGCCGTCCGATCCACGACGGGTGCGCGCGGCGCTGGTCACGGAACTGTTCGGCCTGCGCCTGGGGGACCTGCTGAAGCTCGCGGACGACGATGCCGCCTGGCAGGACACCGCGCAGACGTTCCAGCAGGGACACGAGCGCTGGGTCCGTGGCGGCGTGCTGGCGCTGCTGGAGCCGTGGATCCAGTCGGCCGCGGCGCGACTGCTGCAGTACGAGGACGGCGAGCGGCGCGTGACCAACTGGCTGCACCTGGCCGAACGGCTGCAGCAGGCCGAGACCGAAACCTTCGGCATGGCCGGCCTGATCCGCTGGCTGGCGGCAAGCCGCGAGTCCGCGGGTGACGGTGAGACGACGGAAGAAGCCCAGCTGCGCCTGGAAAGCGACGAGAACCTGGTCCGCATCGCCACGGTGCACAAGGTCAAGGGACTGCAGTTCCCGGTGGTGATGCTGCCGTACGCGCCTCTGCTGGGGACCGCCGGCGCCCGTTTCGACCGGCCGGACCAGCCGCCCTTCCGCTACCACGACGCGGACGGCAACGCGTGCCTCGATCCGGGTATCGGGCAGGATCCCGAGCATGCGCCGTTGGCGGTCCGGGAGCGACGCGCCGAGGCCATGCGCCTGCTGTACGTGGCGCTGACCCGGGCCGAACAGGCGATCTATCTGCCGTGGGGCTGGATCCAGGGTGCCCAGAACGGGGCCCTGGCGTGGCTGTTTCACCAGCAGGACGGCGCGCCGGACGCGGCCTGGCAGACGAAGAAGGAGCAGTGGGAGGGTTGGTTCACCGCGGAGAACGTGCATCGTCGGGTCGAGGCGTTGCGTCTGAGCATGGGCGGGGTTGTGCGCTGCGTGCCCGTAGCGGACGTTGCGGACCGACGCCCGTATCAGCCGGATCCGCCCGTTCCGCTGGGAGCCGCGCGGACCGTTCTGCCCAAGCCGCGCAGTGCCTGGCAGATGTTTTCGTATTCCAGTCTCGTGCGGGGCGAAGCGGCCGGTCCTGCCGCGGGCTCCGGCGCGGACGACGAGTCCCGTGCCCCGCGTGACAGCACCCCGTTGGATAGGGATCTCGGCAGGCTCTCCGGCACCGGTTTCGGCAGTGCCGTGCACGACATCCTGGAGGCGGCCGACTTCGCGCGCTGGCCCGTCCCGGGGGAACCCCCGGGGGATTTGGAGGCCGCGCTGGTGGCGGAAAAGCTCCTGCGTCACGGGGTCGTGTTGCCGGAAGGCGAACGGAGCCGGAAGACCGTGAGGGCGGTATCGGGCCTGGTGTCGCGCTGCCTGCACACGCCGTTGCCCCGAATCGGTCCTCTCGCCGAGGTGGCGCCTCGGCGCCGCCTGGCGGAAATGGGCTTTGCCCTGCGCCTGGGCGGAGAGACCACGCGCGGGCTTACGGCGCTGTTGCATGCGCACGGCTACACGGGACTGCTGGCGGGCGAGCCGCGGGGACGCCTGTTGCTGGGGCTGATGCAGGGCTTCATCGACCTCGTGGTGGAGCACGACGACCGCTATTGGGTGCTCGATTACAAGACCAATTTCCTGGGGCCCCTGCACGAGGACTATGTGCCGGCCCGGTTGGGCGACGCGGTGCGTCACGGTCATTACGATCTGCAGTACCTGGTATACATGACCGCGTTGCATCGGCACCTCGCGCTGCGCCTGCCCGGGTACGATCCCGACCGGCATCTGGGTGGTGTGCAGTACCTGTTCCTGCGCGGCATGAACGGTCGCGATGCGGCGACCGGCGTTTTCGTCGACCATCCGAGCGTCGCGCTGATCCAGGCGCTGGACCGCCTGCTCGACAACCGTGAGACGGCGGCATGAGTGCCTTGCGCGCGCGTCTCGAGGCCGCGCTGGAGCGCCGACAGGTTCGCGCGATCGACTTCGCGCTGGCGGACTGGTGTCTGCGTCACGGTGCCGAACCGGCGGTGGCGCTGGGCATGCTGCTGGTGCAGCAGGCTTTGGGCGAAGGACATGCCTGCCTGTTGCTCGGAGCCGAAGGGCCGGCCATTCCCGGCGAAGCGGAATTCTGCAGCGTGGCGGTGTTCCGTACGGCGCTCGAAGCGAGCGCGCTGGTGGGTGAACCGGGCGCCCGTCGCCCGCTGATCCTCGACGGCGACCGACTGTATCTCCACCGCTACTGGCAGTACGAGGAACGTCTGGCGCAGGGGCTTCGGACGCTGCTCATGCAGGGCCCCGCGGGGGTCGATCTGGCACCCCTGGAGCCTGGAGGGGGGCTGTTCGACTACGGCTGGATGGCTCCGGGGGAGACCAACTGGCAGGCCGTGGCGGCCGCGGCCGCGTTGCGGCATCGCTTCACCGTGATCTCCGGCGGCCCGGGCACGGGGAAGACCTACACGGTGCTCCGCCTGATTCGGTTGCTGGTCGACGCCGCGGAGGCCGCTGGCCAGCCGCTCCCGGAGATCCGCCTGGCTGCACCGACGGGCAAGGCCGCGGCGCGGATGATGGAGTCCATCCACAGGGGGCTGGCGGATCTGCCCGAAGGCGCGCGGCTCGCCGAGCGGTTGCCGGATCAGGCCTCGACCCTGCATCGCCTGCTGGGCCTGCGCCAGGGCAGCACGCGACCCCGCCACGACCGCGGCAATCCGCTGACCGCGGACACGGTCGTGGTCGACGAGGCTTCCATGGTCGATCTGCCGATGATGGCGAAACTGGTCGACGCCCTGCCAGCGGGCGCCCGGCTGATCCTGCTGGGCGACCGCTATCAGCTCGCCTCGGTGGAGTCTGGCTCGGTCCTGGCGGAGTTGTGCGACGGTGCCGGGATCAACGCGTTTTCCCGCGGGCAGCGCGAGGCATTCGCAGACCTGCTGGGCCGGGAGGCCGGGACCCCATCGGAATCCGCGTCTCCCTTGTCGGATCATGTGGTCACGTTGCGCACCAGTCACCGTTTTCTCCCGGAAAGTCCGATCGGGCGTTTCGCTGCTGCGGTGAACGACGGCGAAGTCCCGGCGGCCCTGGACGCCGCGCGGGAGGGCTCCGGCGAAATCCGCCTGGAACTCGCGGAAGAGACCGACCTGGGGCGTCTGGCCGGCGTTCTGGCCCAGGCCTACGGTCCGCTGATCGAGACCGATGATCCCGTGCACGCGCTTTCGGTTCTTGATCATGTCCGGCTGCTGACCGCAACGCGGGTGGGGCCCGCGGGCGTGCAGGCCATGAACCGGCGCATCGGAGACATGCTCGCGGAGGCTCACGGGTTCGATCCCGACCGGCCCTGGTTTCACGGCCGCCCGGTGATCATCCTGCACAATGACTACCGGGCCGGATTGTTCAACGGCGATACCGGTATCTGCCTGCGCGGATCGGACGGTGGGCTGCGGGTGTGGTTTCGCTCCGAGGAGGGCGTCCGCGCGCTGCTGCCAACATCGATCCCGGACCACGAGACCGTGTTCGCAATGACCGTGCACAAGAGTCAGGGATCGGAGTTCGACGAAGTTCATCTGCTGCTGCCCCCGCAGGACAGCCCGGTACTCAGCCGTGAATTGGTCTATACCGGCATCACCCGGGCCCGTGGCCGCCTGACCGTGTATGGCCCGCCGGCGGTTCTGGCCACGGCCATCGCGCGCACGGTCATCCGCCGGTCGGGCCTCGCCGAGCGCCTGGATCCGGCTCGCGCACGAGGACACCCATGATCGAGGACATGCGTGGTCCGGATCCTGCGCTACGCGAGGCCTATCTTGCAGCGGAGTATGTGGTGCCGCTTGGGGGGCGCCTGTGCCGGTTCCGTGCGGGCGCGGTGGCGCCCGAGCCTTTGGCTTCGTGGCTGCGTGAACACGGACCCGCCGGTTGGCTGAGCGCTTTCAACCCGGGCAGCAGGCGTCTGCCGATCCTCGAGAACCTTCGTCGGCATCAGCGGCTCTGGGAACGGCTGCGGGATCTGGGAGTGGCGGCGTCGCTTGGGTACGCGGTCGATCCTGCCGGAGAGTGGCCGGACGAGACCGGTTTTCTCGTTCCCGGGATCGGGTTGCCGCAACTGAATCGGCTCGCGCTGGATTTCGGGCAGGCCGCCGTGCTCTGGCTGCAGCCGGCCAGTGCCACGCGGCTGCTGTTCTGTCAGCCGGACGGACCCTGCGATGCCGAAGCGGTGGGTGAGAGGCCGGCGCCGTAGTCGTGGCGTCCCCGGCACAGGCGCTTGTAACGTCGGATCATGATGATGGTCTTGCGGACGGTGGGAACGTCGATTCGCGCGACCTGGAGTCCCACCCGGATCGGTGTTCCGTTCGGACCGTCTTCCCCGATCTCGATGAAATTCCCGACCGACGTGGCCGCCTCCGTGTGCCCCTCCGGAGCCGCGAGCGCAAGGAAGGTCGCGTCCCAGTTGACGGTCCGCCCCTCGAACGGACCCGGAAAGCGCAGTCGCAGCGCGCTTCCGCCCGGTGCATCGAGCAGTTCGGCTTCCGCGACGACATCGGCGGTCGGAGCAGGGGGGCGGTGTGTGGGCACGGGTTCCTCAGGGGGCTTGGACGCTGGGATTGTATTGAGCGCAGCCACGCAGGACACGGAACCGGATGTCAATTCCATGTCTTCTTCCACGCGTTTTCGTGTTCTTCCGTGGCTCGTCTGTTTTCATTGGGCCGGATGTTCACCCGCGCAGGTATGGTGGGTCCAGGCACGCGACCGCATGCTAACGTCGCGCCGGCCGCGACCGTAAACGGAGGGAAGGAATGAAGGCTCCAGGCATTCGAACGGCGATCCCGCAGCGTCGGTACGCGCTGGGCGACTATTCGATCGTGGTCCTCGGCGATATCGAGAGCGACGACGGGATCGATTACCGCTACGTGTTCGCAATGGTGCGGGCTGGTGCCAGCGAACCCGAATTCTACGTGCTGTCGGTTCGGGGCGCCGGCACCGGAGGCGATCATGCCTTGCGCGTGTTGAGCCCGACGCTGGACCGCGAACTCGATGTATCCGGCATGTGGCGGGATCTGGACGCGTTCTGCACCCAGGCGATTTCACTGGCGCAGCAGGTCCTGAATCTCTCCGACGAGCCGGTCCATCGCCTCACCTGATCCCGGTTTGGCTTTCGGGGCCGGGGGATATCGACTATAAACGGGGATACGCTGAAAGCGAGCGTCGGGCCGGCACGGTTCGAAGCACCCGGGTTTTCGCGGACCGGGTCGGCGCAGGAGAAGCGAAGATGCAGTGCAGTGGTGTGACGAGCGGATGAGCGAGCCGAGCCCCCGAGTCCCGGCCGATGGGCCGGGTGATCGCCCGCGGGTCGGGTTGTTCGTGACCTGCCTGGCGGATATCTATCGACCGAACGTGGGACTGGCTGCAGTCGCGCTCCTGGAAAAAGCGGGCTGCGTGGTGGAGGTTCCGGCCAGTCAGACCTGCTGTGGGCAGCCGTCCTACAACAACGGCGACCTGGCCGGCGCCGCGCGTACCGCGAGGCAGACCATCGCAGCCTTCGAAGACTGCGATTACGTGGTCGTGCCGTCGGGTTCGTGTGCGGGAATGCTGATGGACTATCCGAAACTGTTCGAAGATCAGCCGCGTTGGCGCGAGCGCGCCGAGGCCATGGCGGCGAAGACCCATGAGCTGATCTCCTTCCTGACGGATATCCGGGGCCTGGACGCGGTGACGACGCGGTTTTCGCGGCGTGTCACGTATCACGACAGCTGTCACGGCCTGCGTGCGCTGGGCATCAAGGAGCAGCCCCGCCGGTTGCTGGCCAGCGTCGAGGGACTGGAACTGGTCGAAATGGCCGATGCCGAGATCTGCTGCGGTTTCGGCGGGACCTTCTGCGTGAAGTACCCGGAAATCTCCGGGCGCATGGTCGCGGACAAGGCCTCCGACATCTCGGCCACCGGGGCGCGTGTTGTGCTGGGGGGTGATCTGGGTTGCCTGCTGAACATCGCGGGGCGCCTCGGACGCGAGGGGAACGGGATTTCCGTCTACCACGTCGCCGAAGTGCTGGCCGGCATGGCCGACGTGCCCGGTCTTGGCGATCCAACCGATTCCGGTGGGAGGGCGCGCTGATGGAATCCCTCAGCCACGCATTCAAGGAGCGCTCGGTCCATGCGCTGAAGGACGAGACCCTGCAGGTCGCCCTGCACCGGGCCAAGGACGGGTTCGCGGTCAAGCGGGCCAAGGCCGTCGAGGGCCTGCCCGAGTTCGACGCCCTGCGCGACCGCGCCGTCGCGATCAAGAATCATACCCTGGAACATCTGGACCACTACCTCGAGCGGTATGCCGATGCGGTGGAGCGCAGTGGCGGAACGGTGCACTGGGCCTCCAGCGCCGAGGACGCCCGGCGCATCGTCGTCGACATCTGCCGGGCCGCGGACGCGAAGATGATCACCAAGGGCAAGTCCATGGTGGGGGAGGAGGTCGGCGTCAACGGCGCGCTCGAGGAGGCCGGCTTCGAGGTGGTGGAAACCGACCTCGGGGAGTACATCATCCAGCTTGCCCACGAGCCGCCCAGCCATATCATCGTGCCGGCCGTGCACAAGACCCGTGGCCAGATCGCCGACCTGTTCCACGAGAATCATGCCAAGTACGGACTGACCCGGAAGCTCTCCGAGGTGCCGGAGATGGTCAACGAGGCGCGGCAGGTGCTGCGCAGCAAGTATCTTGCCGCCGATGTCGGCATTACCGGCGCGAATTTCCTGATCGCCGAGACGGGCACCAGCGTCATCGTGACCAACGAGGGCAACGGCGATCTGACCTGCTCGCTGCCCCGGGTGCACATCGTCACCGCGGGGATCGAGAAAGTGGTGCCGACCGCCGAGGACGCGAGCACTTTGCTGCGTCTGCTGGCGCGCAGCGCGACCGGTCAGGACATGACCACCTACACCACCTTCAGCACCGGACCGAAACGCGAGGGTGACCCGGACGGCCCCGAGGAGTATCACGTGGTGCTGATCGACAACGGTCGCTCGACCATGCTGGCCGACCAGTTTCGCGAGATGCTGCGCTGCATCCGCTGCGGCGCCTGCATGAATCACTGCCCGGTCTATGGCGCAATCGGCGGCCACGCCTACGGCTGGGTCTATCCGGGTCCGATGGGCTCGGTGCTGACGCCGCTCAGCGTCGGCCTGAAGGAGGCCGGCAACCTGCCGAACGCCTGCACCCTGAATGGCCACTGCGCCGAAGTCTGCCCGGTACGCATTCCCCTGCCGGACCTCTTGCGCACCCTGCGCCACCGCGAATACCAGCTCAAGCTCGGGTTGAAACCGCTGCGCTGGGGTCTTGCGGCCTGGGTGTGGTTCACGGCCCATCCGCGGATCTACCGCATCGGGACGCGGGTCCAGGCACGCATGCTGGCGCTGCTGGCGGGGCGCAAGGGGCGCTTCACCCGCATGCCGCTGGCCGGCGGCTGGTTCAAGGGCGGCCGAGATCTGCCCGCACCGCAGGGCGAGACGTTCATGGCCGTCTGGAAGCGGCGCCAGAAGGATTCAGCGCGATGAGCGACCGCGACACCGTCTTGGGGGCGATCCGCCGGGGCCTGGGGCGCGGCCCGCTGGGGAGTGACGCACGCGCCGCGCTGGACCGGCGCCAGGGCGCGACCGACAGCGACCCGTTGCTGCCTGGACTGCCGCATGGGCCGCTGGCACAGATCTTTCGGGCAGGGCTCGAGAAGGTGGCCGGGACCATGAGCGAGATCGCGAGCCTGGACGCCGTTCCAGAAGCCGTGGCCGGGTACCTCGCGGGGCATGGCGTCGCGCTTGAAGCGGCGGTAGCGCCTTCGCTGGGGGCTCTGGACTGGTCCGCCGCCGGGATTTCGGCCAGCATCGGCTCCACGCGGGGCGACGACTTGACGGGGATCAGTCTCGCCTGGCGTGGTGTCGCGGAGAACGGCAGCCTCGTGCTGCTTTCCGGTCCGGAAAACCCGACCTCCCTGAACTTTCTGCCCGACCATCACCTGGTCGTGCTCCGTTCGGATGATCTCGTGCCTTACCCGGAACACGTCTGGAGCGCGCTTCGGGAACGGGGCGAAAAGGGTTGGCCGCGGACCGTGAACGTGATCACGGGCCCGTCGCGAACGGCGGACATCGAATTGACCATCCAGCTCGGCGCCCACGGGCCGCGCAGCCTGCACGTGCTGCTCGTGGACTAGCCGGAGTGGGTACCTCCAGGGGCGTTCGCAAATGGAAGCGCCGCGAAAAGGCCCGGAGCCCGTCAGAGGGCCAGGCAGGCCGAAATGCCAATAAGCAATAAATAAAAAAAGAGGAGCACGTTCATGAACCTGGGTATTCTGTTCCTGCTGGCATTGATGCCAGTGCTCACGGTATTTCTCTTCCTGGTCATTCTGCGCTGGCCGGCCAAGCACGCGATGCCCCTGGCCTACGTGGTGACGGCGGCGATCGCGCTGCTGTTCTGGGGTACGGATTTCCTCGTGGTGGCCGCGGCCAGTGTCCATGGTGTGATCACGGCGCTGAACATCCTGTTCATCGTCTTTGGCGCCATTCTGCTGCTCTATACCATGCGCGAAAGCGGCGCGATGCAGACGCTGCGGCAGGGATTCACCGACATCTCGCCGGACCGGCGCATCCAGGCGATCATCATCGCCTGGATGTTCGGGTCCCTGATCGAGGGTTCGGCCGGTTTCGGCACGCCGGCTGCGGTGGCGGCTCCGTTGCTGGTGGCGATCGGCTTCCCGGCGATGGCGGCGGTGCTGTCGGCGTTGATCATCCAGTCCACCCCGGTCTCCTTCGGTGCGGTCGGCACCCCGATCCTGGTCGGCGTCAATGCCGGTTTGTCGGGACAGGAGATTGTCGAGGGGCACATCGGTGACGTCGCGTTCGCGGATTACCTGATGCAGATCGGTGTGAACGTGGCGCTGCTGCACACGCTGGTCGGCTTCCTGATCCCGCTGATCATGGTCGGCATGCTGACCCGATTCTTCGGGAAGTCGCGTTCCTTCCGCGAGGGGCTTCGGGCCTGGAAATTCGCGCTGTTTGCCGGGTTCTCCTTCACCATTCCCTACCTGCTCGTGGCCTGGCTGCTGGGTCCGGAATTTCCGTCCATCGTCGGCGGTCTCGTCGGTCTTGCCATCACGGTCACCGCGGCCAAGCGCGGCTTCCTGGTGCCGAAGGACGTCTTCCAGTTCGAGGAGCGCAGCAAGTGGGAGCCCGAGTGGATCAGCCGTTTCCAGGATCAGCCGGACCCGGTGCGCACCGGTGCCGCCATCACGATGTTCCAGGCGCTGGTGCCCTACATCGTCGTGGTCGTGCTGCTGGTGATCACCCGTACCGTTGAGCCGGTGACGGCCTTCCTGCGGTCCCCCGAGATGACCCTGTCCTGGGCCGGCATCTTCGGGACCAACATCAACACCTCGTCGCAGCCGCTGTACCTGCCGGGCGCGGTGCTGCTGGTGGCGTCGATCGTCACCTACTTCCTGCACAGGATGTACCGGGAGAAGGGCGCCTACGCCCGGGCCTGGGGCCAGTCGGGCAGGACGATCCTGGGTGCCAGCGTCGCGCTGATCTTCGCGGTACCGATGGTGCAGGTGTTCATCCAGTCGGGACAGGCCTCGGCCTATGCCTCGATGCCGCTGGTGCTGGCCGAGGGCGTGTCCGCGGTCTCCGGCGCCGCCTGGCCCATGTTCTCTCCGATCATCGGGGCACTGGGCGCGTTTATCGCCGGCTCGAACACGGTCAGCAACATGATGTTCTCGCTGTTCCAGTTCGCGACCGCCGAGCAGATCGGCCTGAACGCCAATCAGGCCGCCTTCGTCGTCGCACTGCAGGCCGTGGGTGGCGCCGCGGGCAACATGATCTGTGTGCACAACGTGGTCGCGGCCTCCGCCACGGTGGGGCTCATCGGCCGCGAGGGTGACCTGATCCGCAAGGCCCTGATCCCGATGACCTATTACGTGCTTGCGGCCGGTGCCCTGGGCATGGCGATCATCTACGCCTCCATGTTCTGGTACGGAGCGTGGATCGCCATCGCGGTGCTGTTCATCCTGTTCATGTACTGGAACAAGGGCCGGGTTCCCGCTACGGCCTGATCCCGCGGTCGTGTTCGGGCCCGGTGCGCACCCGCGCGCCGGGCCCGTTTTGATTCCGGATCCACCGGTGGCCTTCGGGTGACTGCAGCGCGGGATCCGTGTCCTCTTCGGGTTGCGGTTGCGCCATTCCCGTGCATGATGGGCGGGGAAACCGGGTGATCCCGCGGGTGGGTCTGGTGATGTCGGAGGCGATGGAGTCGATGCAGTTGGAGACCGGGGTCCGAGATCCTGTCAGGCACCTGGTGCAGCGGTTGGAGACCCGGTACAGAGCCCGGATCACCGGCCGAGTGGTACTTCCCGAGCGGCCGGCGCAACTGCGGCCGCTCCCGGCGGAACTCGATCCCCGCCTCGGCGCGGCACTCGGATCGCGCGGGGTGCGTCAGCTCTACAGTCATCAGCGCGAGGCCTGGGATACGGTGACCGCCGGCCGGCACACGGTGGTGGTCACGCCCACCGCCTCGGGCAAGACGCTCTGCTACAACCTGCCGGTGCTGCAGGCGGCGCTGAAGGATCGTGCGAAGGCCCTGTACCTGTTTCCGACCAAGGCGCTTTCGCAGGACCAGGTTGCCGAGCTGATGGAGCTGAACGAGGCCGGTGGCCTCGGGATCCGCGCCTTCACCTTCGATGGCGATACGCCCGGCGACGCGCGCAAGGCGGTGCGCACCAAGGGCGACATCGTCGTCTCGAACCCGGACATGCTGCACCAGGGCGTGCTGCCGCATCACACCAAGTGGGCCCAGTTCTTCGAGAACCTGCGTTATGTGGTGATCGACGAGATGCACAGCTACCGCGGCGTGTTCGGCTCGCACGTGGCGAACGTGATCCGGCGCCTGCGCCGCGTCTGCCATTTCTACGGTTCGGACCCGGTGTTCGTGCTCAGTTCGGCGACCATCGCGAATCCGGAGGCGCTGGCGGAGGGGCTGATTGGCGAACCCGTGGCCGCGATCACCGAGAGCGGCGCCCCTGCCGGCGAGCGCCACCTGCTGCTGTGGAACCCGCCGGTGGTGAACGCCGATCTCGGCATTCGCGCGTCGGCCCGCTCGCAGGCGACGCGCATCGCACGCATGGCGGTGAAGAGCGGGCTGAAGACGATCGTCTTCGCGCAGTCGCGGCTTATGGTCGAGGTGCTGACCAAGTACCTGAAGGACGTCTTCGACGCCGACCCACGCAAGCCTGCGCGCATCGCGGCCTACCGCGGCGGCTATCTGCCCGGCCAGCGGCGCGAGACCGAGAAGGCGCTGCGCGCGGGGAACGTCGACTGCGTGATCGCAACCTCCGCGCTGGAACTGGGCGTGGACATCGGCAGCCTGGACGTCTGCGTGCTGAACGGCTATCCGGGCACCATCGCCGCGACCTGGCAGCGCCTGGGCCGGGCCGGGCGGCGCATGCGTCCGTCGCTGGGGGTGCTGGTTGCGACCAGCCAGCCGCTGGATCAGTACATCATCCGCAACCCGGACTTCTTCCTTGGCAGCTCTCCGGAACACGCGCGCATCGACCCGGACCAGTTGCTGATCCTGCTCGACCACGTGCGCTGCGCGGCGTTCGAGCTGCCTTTCCGCAAGGGCGACCGCTTCGGGAAGGAGAACCTCGAGGAGCTGCTCGGCTATCTCGAGGAGCACGGCGTGCTGCACCGGGAGCAGGACACCTGGCACTGGACCGAGGACAGCTACCCGGCCCAGAGCGTCAGCCTGCGCTCGGTGGCCGAGGGCAACTTCGTCGTGGTCGACACCACCGGTGGACGCAAGAACATCATCGCCGAGGTCGACTACTCCAGTGCCGCCGAGACGCTGTACGAGGGTGCGATCTACATGGTGCAGGCGCAGACCTGGCAGGTCGAGCGGCTGGACTGGACCGGGCGCAAGGCCTTCGTGACGAAGACCGAGGTGGACTACTACACTGACGCGATCGACTACACACGCCTGAAGATCCTCGACCGCTTCGAGCATCAACAGGACGGGCGCACCGAGACCGCGCACGGCGAGGTGCACCTGGTACGGCGCATCCCCGGCTACAAGAAGATCCGCTACTACAGCCACGAGAACATCGGCTACGGCAACATCGACCTGCCGGACCAGGAGATGCACACCACCGCTGCCTGGTGGGAGGTCGCGCCGGAGGTGCTGGCGCAGTGCTTTCCGAACCGCCAGCAGGCGCTGGACGGCTTCCTCGGCGCCGCCTATGCAATGCACCACGTGGCGGCGCTGATCGCGATGTCCGAGCCGCAGGACATCGGCCGCGCGGTGGGCGATGGCGACGCCCGCTGGTTCGCGACCGTGGGTGCGGACGGACGAGGGCAGATGCGCAGCCTGGACGGCGGCGAGCAGGATCCGGAGCGCGAGACCCGCTTCCGTCCGGCGGTGTTTCTCTACGACAACTATCCCGGCGGCGTCGGCCTGGCCGCGCCGCTGTACGACCAGCGCAGACGGGTGGTTGCCGGCGCGGTTCAGCTGATCGGCGAGTGCGGCTGCCGCCACGGTTGCCCGGCCTGCATCGGGCCGATCCTCGCTTCCGACGAGGAGCGCGGCTTTTCCCCGAAGACCGCCGCGCTGACCGTTCTCGCACAGTTTGAAGACGATGGACCTGAAGCGCCGGCTTGACGCGCTCCGGCGCCAATCGGGATCCGGGCCGGCAGTTTCGGAGACGCCGACTCCCGATCCACCCTCCGGCCTGCGCGGGCGGCTCGACCGACTGAGAGCGCGGGCCGACAGCGCCACCGCGCGGGTGTCCCCGGGTCTGGGTCGGGGCGGGGCCAGCGGTTTGTTCGGGGCGGCTCCGGCGCGGCAACCGGCGCAACGACCGCCAATGGCCGCCACCGAGCTTGCGCAATATCTTGCGGGCGAGGTCATCGACCGGCACCTGATCCGGGTCGAACGGCAGTATCCGTTGACCACACGGCACGGGAGAGGGCCCCTCGCCGAAGCTCTCGGTCCGCTTGAGCCGCTGGTGCCTCCCGCTCTCGATGCCTTCGACCCCGGCCTTTTTCCCGAGGGCCGCGTGGTCGGCATCGACACCGAGACCACCGGTCTGGCCGGCGGGACCGGGACCACGGCGTTCATGATCGGAATCGCCGAGGTCGGGCCTGGCCACGTTCGGCTCCGACAGTGGCTGCTCACGGCCTTTGCCGGCGAACGGGCGATGCTCGCCGAGCTGGAGGCCGCGCTCTCCGGGGCAGACCTGATGGTCAGTTACAACGGCAGGAGTTTCGACTGGCCCCTGCTGCGCTCGCGTCGACGGCTGCAGCGGGGTGCGGACCTGCCTGAGCCCCCGCACCTGGATCTGCTGCATCCGACTCGCCGCCTCTTTCGCGACCGCTGGCCCGACTGCCGGCTCGCGACGGCCGAGCAGCGCTTGCTGGGGCTGTTTCGCGTGGACGACCTCCCCGGTTCGGAAGCGCCCCGTGCCTGGCGTGACTATCTGGCCGGCGGACCTGTCGACGACCTGCAACGCGTGTTGGACCACAACGCGCTGGACGTCCTCAGTCTCCTGCTGCTGGGTCCGGTTCTGGCGCGCGTGCTGCACGAGCCGGCCATCCATGGCGCGAATCCCCTCGCGGCGGCCGAGACCTGGTTGCGCCAGGGACAGAGACCGCGCGCCGTGGCGCTGCTCGAACAGGCCCGGGACCAGCTCGATACCCGCGGCGCGCTCGTGCTGGCCCGCGAACTGCGGCGCGCGGGTCGCTGGCAGGAGGCGGCTGGTGTCTGGGAGTCCCTGGCGGAGGCGGGCTGCGCGGAAGCGCTGGAGCACCTGGCCAAGTACCACGAGCATCGGCGTCGCGATTGGGAGCGAGCGCTGGACTGCACCCGTCAGCTGGCCGAGGCTCCGGAGGTGCGCAGGCGCCGGGTTCGTCTGGAACGGCGGCTCGATGCGGGACAGCGGCGGCTGGATCTCGGGCCACCGGCATCGGATGCCTGAGGTCTGGCTCTCCGCGACGGAGCATCTTCGGCCAACCGTTTGAACATTGGAAGCGTCCGATCAGGTCGTGCCTATGGACTTTGGACCCGCTACAGCCTACTTTTAGTCCAGTGATCGTTATTGTTCGAAATGACTTCCGTTCCCGTGTGTCCGTCAACGTCGGCACGTGGAATTCAATGCGAGGCGAACCCGAGCGTGATGGATAAACGAAAGAATGCGCGGCTCCCGCTCAGACTCACTGGGCAACTCAGCCTCGAATATGGGGAACACCTGGAAACCGAGACGGAGGACGTCAGCCTCGGTGGCGCCCGGGTGGAGGCGGTACCCTCGCACGCGCACCGGCAGCACTGCGTCCTGACGCTTTTTGCCGAAGGACCGGAGGTGTTCTCGATTACCATCGACGCGATGATCGTGCACCAGGACGAACACGGTTGCGGGATCGAATTTCAGTCGATGGATGCGAACGACTTCGAACTTTTCAGGGAATTCATCGAGCGGCAGGGTCGCGACCGCGGTGAACTGCAAAAGGAAATCGAAGCGGGCAATCTCCCCAAGCTGAAGGACTGGACGGAACTCTGATTGGCCCCGGTCTCGAGCCGCGGGGGCGTGTCGCCACCCTTCAGCCAACGGATCTCGAGTAGACCTGCGCTTGGTATCTCTGGCCGTTGGCCAGCGCGCGGGACTCTGAACCGATGCATGTCCAGCTTCCCGCCTCGAGGAAGGCCCGGATACCGGAATTGAAGTCCTCGCAACCCATTTGCGCGAAGGCGAAACCCCGCGAACGTATTGTATCGATGGCCCGGTGGGTCAGTTCGGTGCCGATTCCCTGCCTGCGCATGGCAGCACCGACCCAGACCTGTTCGATGCAATTGCCCGTGATGCTGCAGTAACCCACGATACGCCTTCCCAGCACGGCCACCCATCCGTTCTTGCCGGGGTCACCGACCAGATCGGCGATGTGTGTATCACTGCCAGCATCGGTTGAGCCGGCAGGCAGGTAGTGGCCATAGATTTCTCTCCAGACATCGGCAACCATGCGGGTGACCGTCTCGAGATCCTCCGTGCGCGCGGGCCGGATTTCCAGGCGGGGCATGGGGATGACATTGCTCACGGGCGTGTCCTCGAAGGGGCTTTCAGAGCACAGACCCTCGATTGCGGCCTGCGTTCAGTGGATTCGTCCGCGGGCGTCCCGTCTTGCGCGCTCGCGAAGGTTGTTTCAGGATTCCGGACCAAGGGCGTGGCCGGGGAACGGGATGCGACGGGACTGGAGCGGCTGGAGATTTCTTGCGCCTCTGGCCGTTCTGGGGCTCGGTGTCGCGTTGTTCCTGATCGAACCCCTGCCCCTCAGCGCGCTGCGGCTGGCTGGCTTCGACCTCTACCAGCGGGTGCAGCCCCGGGACTACGAGCCTGCACCGGTTCGGGTGGTCGATATCGACGAGGCGAGCCTGGCCCGGCTGGGCCAGTGGCCCTGGCCCCGTACGCGGATCGCGGAAATGGTCGAGCGACTCGACGAGTTGGGCGCCGCCGCGGTGGTGTTCGACGTGATGTTTGCCGAAGCCGATCGGACGTCGCCCCGGGCCGTGCTCGAAGTCTGGGACGTCGCCGGCGAAATGCGCGACGCGCTGGCGGCATTGCCCGATCACGATCAGTCGCTGGCCGAACGGATGCGGGATCGACCGGTCGTTCTGGGGTTCGCCCTGGAGCGGCTCGGCGAGGACGGGGCTCTCGATGGACCGTGGAGGTACGTGGTGCGGGGGCAGCCGGTGACGCCTTACCTGCATGCCTTTTCCGGTGCGGTGGAATCCCTTCCCGTTCTCAGGCAGGCGGCCGCCGGGCAGGGTGCGCTGAGTTTCGTTCCGGATCACGACGGGGTGGTGCGCCGCGTACCGCTGGTGCTCGGTCTGAACGGTCAGCCTGTGCCGACCCTGGTTTCCGAGGCCCTGCGGGTCGCTCTGGGCGAGCGCGTCTACCTTCTGCGTACGGGGGAAGAACCCGGCGCGGGCCTGCAGGAGTTTCGCGTCGGACCCGTCGCGGCCGCCACCACCCGGCACGGCGAGATCTGGGTGCATTACACGCGGCCGCATCCCGAGCGCACGATTCCGGCGTGGCAGCTTTTTCCGGACCTGGCTGGACCCGACTCCGTATCGGCTGACGCGGTCGCTGGAAATATCGTACTGATCGGATCGTCTGCACAGGGCCTGATGGATCTGCGCTTCAGCCCTCTGGGCGGCGTGATGCCCGGCGTGGAGGCACACGCGCAGGCGCTGGAGCAGATCCTCCTCGAACGCACCCTGGACCGGCCGCACTGGACGGCCGTGGTTGAGTTGGCTGCGCTGGTCGTGGCCGGGTTCGTGGTCGGGGTTGTGGCGCTGCTGACCGGCGCGCTGGGTTCGGCGCTGCTGACGCTGGTCGTGGTCGTCGGCCTGATCGGGGCGGGCTGGTGGGCCTTCACCTCCGCATCGCTGCTGCTGGACCCCACGCTTCCGGCGCTGGTCGTTCTGTCGGTGTTCATCGTGGCGAGCCTCGTGCGCCATCTCGCCTCGGAACACCAGCAGCGATACCTGAAAGGGGCCTTCGCCCGTTACGTATCGCCCAACCTGGTGGAACACCTGGTCGAGCATCCCGGTGCTCTCGCGTTGGGCGGTGAGCGGCGGGTGTGCAGTTTCATCTTCACCGATCTCGCGGGGTTCACCTCGCTGATGGAAAAAATGGATCCCGCCGAGGCGGTGGCGCTACTGAACGCCTACCTGGACCGGATGATCGGGATTGCGTTCGAGCATCAGGGCACGCTGGACCGTATCGTCGGCGACGCCGTGGCGATCCTGTTTTCGGCGCCGCTTGCGCAGCCCGACCATGCCCAGCGCGCGCTGACCTGTGCGCTCGCGATGAAACGCTTCGCGGACGCGTACACGGCCGATCTGCAGGCGCGGGGGATCGCCTTCGGCAAGACCCGCATCGGGGTGCATAGCGGCGAGGTCATCATCGGCAATTTCGGGGGCTCCACCATCTTCGACTACCGGGCATTGGGAGATGCGGTCAATACCGCGGCCCGATTGGAGAGCGTGAACAAGCACCTGGGAACCTGGATCTGCGTCTCCGACGTGACGCTTGCGTCGTGCTCGGGCATTGCGACCCGACCCGTGGGGCGGCTGGTGCTGAAGGGGAAGACCGAGCCGCTGCTGGTGCATGAGCCGATCGATGAGCCGGCAGGGGCACGGCTGGATCCCGACTTCCTGGAGCGCTATCGACGCGCCTTTGCCCTGCTGGCCACCGGGGATCCGGACGCGGTCGCCGCGTTCGAGTCCCTGGAGCGGGACCATCCGGACGACCCGCTGGTGGCGCTGCATCTGCGGCGGCTACGCGCCGGCGAGCGCACGGACCTGATCGTGATGGCCGAGAAATGACCGGTGGCGTCCTCTTGGCAAGGCAGGCGTCAGCGCACCGTGACTTCCACACGCCGGTTACGCGGCTCGTCGACGCCATCGGCGGTGGGTATGAGCAGGTTGCGCTGCCCGTGGGAGGTCACCGTCAGGTCGATGGCCTCGACCCGGGCATCCTCGAGCCAGTCCGCGACGAAGTTGGCGCGGCGCAGGGACAGGCGTTCGTTCTCCGTTGGGCTACCCACGGTGTCGGTGTGTCCGGTGACCGAGATGTCGGGCGCCGGATAGGCGCTCACGGTGGCCAGTATCTGCGGGAGCTGGGCTTCCGACTCGGGCGTCAGCCGGGCGCCGCCGGTCTCGAAGTACAGAATGAAGGTCCGGGGCGGGGGCGGCTGCGCCGCCATCGTGTCACCGAAATCCCGCGTGATCTGTTCGGCGCTGATGTTCGTGGGGCGCGCACCGCTGCTGCGGAGCGCCAGTGCACCTCCGGCCTCCGAGAGCGTGGTTTCGCCAGCCTCCGTCGTCACGACCACCTGGCTGGGTCTACCGTCGGGATCGTCCAGCAGCACGATGTACGAACTCGGTGCACACGCGGCAAGGCTGATCACCAAAGCCACAAGGCCGAGCAGAAATCCGGGTCTCCCGGGGTGCAGCGGGTTCATCGTCCCACCCGCACCACGAACTGCGTGCCGCGCACCCCGATCGTTCCCGTCGGCGTCTTGACGCTGACCGCATCCGGCTGCAGCCGGGCAATGCTGCCGGACACATACTGGAGGGTTCCACGACCCAGGCGGGATCCCAGTTTCAGATCGCCGCGGGCCGGTTCGAAGAGGTATTCTTCGAGGGTCAATTCGGTATCGGGGCCTACGGACATGATCGTGTCATCCTTGAGCGTCAGGCCCAGCGATGCCCGCCGATCGGTTCGAATGGTGTCACCGACGTTCAGTTCGCCGCCGATGGCGGCCGGTCTTTCCGAGTCATCCAGCGCGCGGATGACGGCGTTGCCCCCTTGCAGGGTTTTCACGAAGCCGATCGGTTCGGCGTTGGCGCCCTGCGCGCTGAAGAGCGCGACCAGGAGGAGCGGAATGGGCCAGTATCGCATTTGGGGTGCCTCTATCCAGGTGGGTCTGACGGGGCGATTCCCGAGCAGAGCCCGGTTTTCGCGGGCGGCTTCCATCGAGTGTAGCAAGGGATGGTCCGGAACTGGAGCGGCGGATTTCATTTTCGGATGTCGAGGTCCGCGCGGCCCAGGCGCCCCGTTTGGCGATGCCTGGAGCGGATCATGAAGCCGGTACTCAAGCCGCGTTTTCAGACGGCAGCGACGTGGGCGGCTGCAGCCCTGGTCGTGTTTCTCGTGGGGGCGTTCCTGGCATCGACGATCAGTCGCTTCGAACGGGTGGCGGTGGAGACCGGCCAGGGCGTTTTCGACCAGATGGTCTCTGGAGACCAACGTACGCTGAAGACTCTCTTCCACGGGGCGGGCCGCGTCGTGTCGAGCTATGGCATGGCGCTCGAACCCGGGGACTTCCGCGCGGACGATGGTTCGATTTCCGAGCAACTCGGCTCGTCACTGCGCGCGACGATCGCTGCACACCCCACGTTGTACGGGCTCTATTTCGGGCTGGGCAACGGCGAATTTCTGCAGGTGATCGGCGTCCGGCAATCCGAAGCGGTTCGGGCGTTCCTCGAGGCACCGACCGGGACCGAATTCGCCGAGCGCCTGATTTCACAAGGACCCGAGGGCCGGATCGAACGCTGGCGTTTCATGGACAACGCCGCCGTCGTGTTGTCGGAACGGACAGGCCCCGCCCGATATGATCCGACGGAAAGACCATGGTACCGGGAGGCGATGCTGGCCCCGGGGCTCGTGATCACCAGCCCGTACCTGTTCGCGTCCTCCGGGAAACTGGGGGTCACCTTCGCGCAGCGTGTGCAGGGCAGCGACGCCGTCATGGGCGCGGATCTCTCGCTGGCCGGGCTTTCTCAGGTGGTCACCGAATCACTGGCCGATAAGCCCGGGGCGCTGCTGGTTCTGGACGGCCGGGGCCGGTTGCTGGCCCTGGCCGATTCGGCCCCGGTCGCGGACGCGCCGGTTCCCGCCCTGCTCTCGGGGCTGGATGAGTCGGGACGGGCGGATCTCGAAGCGCTGGCTGGTCATCTGGCCGACGGAGCATCGGCGTTCAGCGGAGCCGTGGACCTGCTCGGTGAGCCGCATCTGCTGGCGGTGCGTACGGTGGAAGTCGTCCCGGGACGGCACTATCCGGTGCTGGGCTTCGCGCCGTTGGCGGCCTTTACCGAACAGGTCGTCCGTGCCCGGAACGATGTCCTTTTGATCGCATTGCTCGTGCTGATGGTCGCCCTGCCCGCGATCTACGTGGTCGCGCGGCGATCCTCCATCACGCTGTCCCGGCTGTCCGATGACGCAGAGCGTGTGCAGGCGATGGATTTCAGCGGCAATCCCGACGTGGGATCGGTGTTCTACGAGATCGACACGCTGGGTGCCGCACACAGGACCATGAAATATTCGATCCGGGAGCGTACCGCGGCGCTGGCACTCGCGCAGGACAAGCTGCGCAGCCTGGTCGAAAGCGGGCTCGCGATGGCTTCGGAACGGGATCGTTCGGCCCTGCTGCGGACGATTCTGATGAGCGGCAAGCGTTTGTCCACGGCGGATGCCGCCACGCTGTTCCTGACCACCGAACAGAGAACGCTCCGGTTCGCGCTGCGCTCGCGCGAGGACGACCTCCCCACCTTCGAGATTCCCCTGCATGACCCGGAAACCGGGGCGCCGCAGGAGCAGTACGCATCCGTCTACGCCGTACTGCATCAGGAAACGGTCGTCATCGATGACGTCTACAGCGAGACCCACTTCGATTTTGCAGGGGCGCGCAGATTCGATGCGGAAACGGGGTATCACACGGTTTCCATGCTGAATGCGCCTCTGGTGGCGGTCACCGGAGAGGTGCTGGGCGTGCTGCAACTGATCAACGCCACCGATCCCGAGACCGGCGAGACTGTGCCCTTCGATCCTGAAGTCGTGGGTTTCGTGGAGGCCCTTGCAGCGCAGGCGGCGATGGCGATCGACAACCAGAATCTCGTGGAAAGCCAGCGGGCGCTGATGGATTCGCTGATCCAGATCATCGCGGGCGCCATCGACGCGAAGAGCGCCTATACCGGCGGGCATTGCGAGCGGGTCCCGGAACTGGCGCTGATGCTGGCCGAGGAGGCTTGCAAGGTCGATACCGGTCCGTTGGCCGATTTCCGCTTCGAGACCGACGATGAGTGGCGGGAATTCCGCATCGGCGCCTGGCTGCACGACTGCGGCAAGGTCACCACCCCGGAATATGTGGTCGACAAGGCGACCAAGCTTGAGACGATCTTCAATCGCATTCACGAGATCCGTACCCGCTTCGAGGTGTTGCTGCGCGATGCCGAGATCCAGCGCCTGCAGACCCTGCTCGACGGCGGGGACCCGGAGGTGGCACGGGCGGCTTTCGAATCCCGCCGCGAGCAGCTGGTTTCGGACTACGCCTTCATCGCCGAATGCAATCTGGGCGGCGAGTTCATGGACGATGACCAGATCGAGCGGATTCATCGGATCGCCGGACAGACCTGGCTGCGGCATTTCGACGACCGGCTGGGCCTGTCCCACGACGAGCAGCAACGGTACGCACAGGAGCCCGTCGCCGAGTTGCCGGCGGTCGAGCATCTGCTCGCGGACCGGCCGCATCACCGGGTGCCCCGTACGGGTGATCGTGCCTACGACGAGCGTTTCGGGTTCAACGTGAAGATTCCGGAGCTCCAGTACAACTTCGGGGAGGTGTACAACCTCTGCGTGCGTCGTGGCACCCTGAGCGAGGAGGAGCGTTTCAAGATCAACGAGCACATCATCCAGACCATACTGATGCTCGACCGACTGCCGTTCCCCAAGCACCTTCGCCGCATTCCGGAATATGCGGGCACGCATCACGAGACCCTGATCGGCACGGGCTACCCGCGCAAGCTGACGGCCGAGGAACTGTCGGTCCCTGCCCGCATCATGGCGATCGCCGATATCTTCGAGGCGCTGACCGCGTCCGATCGCCCCTACAAGAAGGCCAAGACGCTTTCGGAGGCGATCCGGATCCTGTCTTTTTTCCGCAAGGACCAGCACATCGACGCCGACCTGTTCGAACTCTTCCTGAAGAGCGGGGTGTACCGGCGCTTCGCGGAGCGCTATCTTTCGCCTGAGCAGAGGGATGAGGTCGAGGTCGAGACGTATCTGTCGTGACGGCACTTGGGCCCGGCGCCCAGTCGCCGTCGGCGTCTTTGGGGATGGGTCAAGAGGAGTCGTCGATGATCGGCATGGCGGGCGGGATCGAACCCGAGGGTCATATCCTGAGGGGTCCACCGTTCCAGCCGATCGCGGGTCAGGCGCTGGCGGAGACCACGCGTTCCATCGATGACTGCTTTCGCCTGCTCGAGGGCCTGCCTCACCCGATGCAGTGGACGGTTCGTGGCGTGTCGATCGTCTGTGGCTGGACTGCTGACGATCCCCTTGCACTGGCCCTCGGGGCGATTGCGCGAAGCGTGGACGAGGGTGAACTCTCGGCTCCCTTGCCCTACCACAACCGGGTCCATTTCTGTGAAGTGGTGCTTGGAGCGCATTTCCTGGCCCGTTCCGTGAATCTCGAGCCGGCGCAACACACCGAGCTGGTGGTCGCGGCCGTCATTCATGACCTCGGCCACGATGGCAGCACCAATCGAAACGAGCCGTTCCGTCTGGAGCGCCAGTCCCATGCATGTGCGCGGCCCTATCTGGTCCGGGCAGGGGTGTCCGAGGTCCGCCTGCAGCGACAGCTGGCCCTGCTGCTCGCGACCGACATCCTGAATGGTCTGCCGCGCGCTCGGGCGTGGTTTCACTTCCATGCGGGCCAGGGGCCGAGACCCGGGGCGCCGGAGCCGGATCCCGTGTTCGAGCTGATGGCCGACGCCCCGGATCTGGTTCGCGGGGCGGTCATGCTGACGGAGGCGGATGCGCTTGCTTCTGCCGGGCTCACCGTCGAGAGGGCGCGGCTTCAGGAGGAGCGTCTGGCTGCGGAACAGGGCCGGTCCGTGAGGGCTGGCGACAAGGCGCGCTACCTGGACACGGTTTTTCCGGACGGTTTCCTGCTGGCGGACCTCTTCAATCCAAACCTCGAACAGATCCGGCGGAGCGCGCCTCCATTCTGATCTCGGTTTCTGGAGCGAACAGGGCGTCTTCGTGGTGCAGGGGTGCGGCTGACGACCCATGGTGGTCGCGTTCCTATTCGGCTATGATCCGGCCGAACGTCTCCTCCGTTCCGGCCCGTTGATGCCCTCTCATTTTTCCTTTCTTGAACGACTGAATTCCCGGTTCGGGGACGATCATGTGGCTTTGCCGCCCTGGTTGAATTTCACCGGTCTGACGCTCATTTATCTGTACGCGTTTTCGAAGATCTCATTTTCCGATGCATTCGGATGGGTCGAGGCGATCTTTGTCATTGCGCTTCTGTACGGATTTTTCCGTTATGGGGGATCGCTCAGGAGTTCCCTCCCTTTGTGGCTGGTCTGGTCCTCCATGGCCGTGGTTCTGATCACCTGGATTTCTTCACAGTTCTCGCATCCCGACTGGGCGGAGTCCAATCCCCGGCTGGAACACCTGGCGCGGCACTTCCTGTTCGTTTTGATGGCGTTCTGGTTGGCTGGAAGCGAGCGAAAGATCCTATGGTTTTTCGGGCTGGCCTTGCTCGGCCTGCTTCTTTCGCCCTGGGCACTCGGGGGCGGCTGGGGCGAAATCATGAGTGGTCTGCGGGGAGAGCGGGTCGATTTCGGAATTCGAAATTCGCAGCATACGGGCATCCTCTTCGGGCTGGCTGCACTTTTCCTGCTGGTGTTCTTCCGCCGGTTGGTGGTCGGCAAACGTGTGTGGCTCAGAGGCTCGGTCTGGCTTGCGGCTCTGGTGTTCAGCCTGTACGTGGTCTTCGCCACGCATACGCGTTCGGTTCCGCTGGCATTCGCGGTGCTGGCTTTGATTGCCGTGCTGATGGGGCTCTGGCTGCTGGTTTTTCGGTTCGGTCGGACATGGGCATCCGTTCACCATAACCGCATGGTCGTGGCGACGCTGCTGCTGACGGTCTCGATCGCAGCGGTTGCCCTGACTGCGTTTTTCTCAACGATGGATCAGGCCGGTGATTCCGGCTACAAGCGTCTGGTCGACGACGTCGAAATGCTCTCGCAGGCGCGCTCGGGTGATCTTTCGGGCTTGCCACGAACGAGCATGGGCTACCGGGTCGTGTCCTGGCGGGCCGCGTTCGACTGGTTCGGCGAGAAACCGATCACCGGGTGGGGTGGCAATGCCGGAGGGTTGGTGATCCAGCACACGGAGTGGCTGCAGGCCTATATCGGAGACCTTCCCCTCGGGCACCTGCACAACAGTTATGTCGAGTTGCTCGTGCGTTACGGGTTTCTGGGGTTTTCGATCTATCTGGTCCTGGTGGTCTGGACGGCACGGGGTGCGCACAGGGCTTGGAAAAATGGAAAGATGCCCGGCGATTTCATGGTGTTTTTCCTGGTCTTTTTCGTGTTCTGGGCGATCGTGAACATGTTCGAGTCCTACATGTTCTACTGGACCGGAGTGTACGTGTTCAATCTGATCATGGCGGCGCTGGTGTCCTTTATCTGGAACGATCAGAAATGCCTGCAGAAGGCTGAGAACGTACGGACATCGGTGCCGGGTGCGCCCGGCGTACAGGGGGCCTGATGAAGGCCAGCGTGATCTTTTCGACGTACAACTCGCCAGCCTGGCTGGAGAAGGTGCTCTGGGGCTTCTTCGCGCAAACCGTTCGTGATTTCGAGATCCTCGTGGCCGACGACGGTTCGGGCGAGGAAACGCGAAAGCTCGTCGAGCGCATGCGCACCGACTCCCCCGTTCCGCTCAGACATGTCTGGCAGGAGGATGACGGGTTCCAGAAATCGCGCATCCTGAACAAGGCGATCGTACAGTCCCGCGCGGACTACCTGATCTTCACCGACGGAGACTGTATTCCGCGGTCGGATTTCGTTGAGCAGCACCTGCGGCATGCCGATCCGGACCATTACCTCTCCGGTGGCTATTTCAAGCTGCCGATGGGGGTCAGTGAGGCGATCACGCGTGATGACATCGTTTCCCGGCGGGCCTTCGATGTCGACTGGCTGGTGGCGCATGGTCTGAAGAAGAGTCACAAGGCCCTGAAGCTGACCGCCCGGGGCCGCTGGGCCGACTGGCTGAACCGGCTCAGCCCGACCCGCACGACCTGGAACGGGCACAACGCGTCCTGTTTCAAGGAGGCCGCGATCCAGGTCAACGGGTTCGAGGAGCGCATGCAATACGGGGGCCAGGACTGCGAGTTCGGGGATCGCCTGTGCAATCGCGGCCTGAAGGGCCGGCGGATCCGCTATTCGGCCGTCTGCCTGCATCTGGATCACGGCCGCGGCTATGTGACCGAGGAGATGCTGCGCAACAGCCATCAGATACGGGAAGAAACCCGGAAGTACCGGATTTCGCGGGCGCGTCAGGGCCTGGATCAATACCTCGCTAGCGGCGGGGAGGCCACCCCGTGAAGCTCAAGGAGTACTTCCCCTCTCTCCGCGAGTCCCTGCGGGTGAGGCGCCTGAAACGCGACGAACTGGTACGCGCGGATGTCGATCCGTTGCCGGTGGTGGTCTCGATGACGTCGATCCCGGCGCGACTGGGGATTCTGCATCTGACGGTTCGCAGTCTGCTGATCCAGACCCGCAAGCCCGCAAGGATCGTGCTCTGGCTGCACCGCGATTTACGCGGAACGTTGCCGGAAACCCTCTCCGAACTCGAGGGGCCGGTATTCGAGATCCGTTACGTCGATCTGGAATGCCCGCACCGGAAACTGATCCACTCGATCACGGCCTTCCCCGAAGATGTGGTCGTCACCTGCGATGACGACATGATCTATGACCCCACATGGCTGGAACGGCTGTACGTCGACCACCAGCGGTTCCCGCATTCGATCATTGCGCATGAATGTCGCCGGATTGCCCGGGATGAAGCCGGCGAACTGCTCCCGTATCGGCGCTGGCCCACCGTTCGTTTGCGGGGGGTGAACGGCAAGGCACTGGTTCCCACGGGATATGCCGGAGTGTTGTATCCCCCGAGGGCGCTGCTGCCCGAGGCTCAGGACGTCGGGTTGTTCATGCGCCTGGCCCCGACCGCGGACGATCTCTGGTTCAAGGCGATGTCATTGCTGAACAGGACCGAAGTGCGACGCTCCTCGGAGCCCGGCCCGAAACCCCGGCTCATTATCGGTTCGCAACGCGTGTCCCTGATGCGGAAGAACGTGCGCGAGGACAGCAACCGCCAGCAGTGGCAGGCGATCTGCGATCATTTTGGCCGGCGGATCGATGTATGAAGGTGCTGTGCCTGTTCGATACCGGGGTCGATCGGGGTGAATGTCACCTGCTGATCGGTCTGAAACAGGCTGGCGTCGAGCCTTACGTGATCTGCAGGCCGGGCACGGCCCGGGTCGAGGAGTTGCGGGAGGCGGGCGTTCGGGTCGAGTGCTGGAACATTCTCTCGAAAATCGATCCCACGTTCATTCGTCGCCTCAGAACCCTGATCCGCGTCTGCGACTTCGACCTGGTACACGCATTCCGCAAGAGTGCGCTGAGCAATTACACGCTGGCTTCACTGGGTCTGGGACATCGTCCGGTGGTGGCCTATCGCGGTATCGTCGGCAACCTCAGTTACTGGGATCCGTTCTCCTGGCTGACTTTTCTGAACCCACGCCTGAAGAAACTGATCTGCGTCGCCGATGCCGTGCAGGAGTATTTCCTGCAAAAGCGCTTCCTGCTCTTCTTCCATCTGTTCGATGCGTCCAACGTGGTGCGCATCTACAAGGGGCACCGGGTCGAATGGTACGCGCGTGATCCGGGGCTCGAGCCCATCCTGCCCGCGCTCGGCATTCCCGAGCAGGCCCGGGTGATCGGCTGCGTCTCGAGGATCAAGGCGCGCAAGGGTATCCGTGAACTGATCCAGGCCATGGCCCTGCTCCCGAAGACGCCCGCGGCGCACCTCGTGGTGGTCGGCAAGATTGAAGATCGCAGCTATGAAAAAGCGCTGGCGGAGTCGCCGGTCTGTGATCGCATCCACCTGCTGGGGTTTCATCCCGACGCGGCGCGGATTGCCGGGGAGTTCGACATCATCACCATGCCTTCGCTGAGGCGGGAAGGCTTGCCCCGTGCGGTGATCGAGGGAATGGCGCAGGGCGTGGCCCCCGTGGTTACGGATGCTGGCGGCAGCGCCGAGCTCATCGAGGCGAACGTCAGTGGCCTGATCGTGCCACCAGGCGATCCGGGGGCTCTGGCCGACGCGTTCAGCCGGCTGCTCGCCGATGACGCGCTGCGTGAGCGCATGGGAACGGCCGCCAGGCAGCGGATTCAGGAGCATTTCAACGTCGATGCGACGGTCGCGCAGACGTTGGCGGTCTATCGGGAGGTTCTGGCCGCTTCCTGAACAGTGGAGAAAGTAAAACGGGAACGCCGAAGCCGTTCCCGTGTGTGATTTGGTCGGAGTGAAAGGATTCGAACCTTCGACCCCTGCCTCCCGAAGGCAGTGCTCTACCAGGCTGAGCTACACTCCGAACCGAGCGGCGTATTCTGCATGCAAACCGGATCGGTGTCCATGCCCGGATGCGCATCGATCTGCGCGCCTCGACGGCCGGATCCCGGCGTTCAGTATTCTCGCTCCACGGCATAGCGTGCGAGCCGGATCAATGCGTCGCGGTACGCCGAAGGAGGCAGAAGTCCGGCCGCGGCAATGGCCTCCGCGGTTTCTTCCTCGGCACGGGACCGGGTATACGCCAGGGCCCGGGTCTGGTCGATGATGGCGAGGACTGCATCGACATGCTCGCGGCCGCCGGACTCGATGGCGGCGCGGATCACCGCCTGCTGCTCCGGTTCGGCGGTGCGCAACGCCTGGATCAACGGCAGGGTGGGTTTGCCCTCGGCGAGATCGTCGCCCATCCGCTTTCCCGTCACGTCGCTTTCGGCGGTGTAGTCCAGAACGTCATCGATCAGTTGAAAGGCCGTGCCCAGATGGCGGCCGTAGCGGGCCAGCGCCTGCTCTTCGATGTCCGGGCGGTCCGCCAGTACCGCGCCGATCTGGCAGGCGGCTTCGAACAGCTTCGCCGTCTTGGAGCGGATGACGTCCATGTAGCGTGCCTCGTCCACCTCGGGGTCGTGGCAGTTCATCAACTGCATCACTTCGCCCTCGGCGATCACGTTGGTCGCGTGAGCCAGGATCTCCATGACGCGCATCGACCCGACGTCGACCATCATTTCAAAGGCGCGGGAATACAGGAAATCCCCCACCAGGACGGCTGCCTCGTTGCCGAACAGATGGTTGGCGGTTTCGCGACCGCGGCGGAGTTCGGAGGCGTCGACCACGTCGTCGTGCAGGAGGGTTGCCGTGTGAATGAATTCGACGACGGCGGCGAGCGTGACATGACGATCGCCTTCACAGCCGCAGGCGCGGGCGGCGAGTACGGCGAGCAACGGCCGCAGTCGTTTCCCCCCGCTGTGGATGATGTACTCGCTCAGTTGGTTGATCAGCGCCACGGGAGACTGCAGCCGCGACCGGATGCAGGTGTCGACCGCCTGCATGTCTTCGGCGGCCAGGGATCGAATCTCGCGTATGGGCATCGTGCGGGCCGGGTGGCGGGAGTAAGGGCGCTTGCATGCTAGGAACGGCCAGAGGGGGTGTCAAGCCTGCGCGGCCGGGTACGGGTTTCCAGCGACGGACTTCCGTTCCCTGTCCCGTATCGTGATTCGTCGTTGACCCCCGGCCCGTCCGTTGCTAGTATTCCCGCCCTTTCGCGAGACTCACCGCGCCAACGGAGTTCGAAGCATCATGTACGCGATCATCGCAACGGGTGGTAAACAGTATCGGGTCGCCGAAGGCGATCTGCTTCGCATCGAGAAGCTCGAGGCCGACGTCGGCGCCAGCGTCGATTTTGATCAGGTTCTGATGGTGGGCGAAGGCGAGGATGTGCGTGTCGGAGCCCCGCTGGTTGAGGGCGGCAAAGTGACCGCCACCGTGGAATCCCATGGCCGCGGCGACAAGGTCCGGATCATCAAGTTCCGCCGCCGCAAGCACCACCGCAAGCAGATGGGTCACCGCCAGTACTTCACGGCCGTGCGCATCACCGGCATTGCCGGCTAAGGAGACGAAACCATGGCACACAAGAAAGCAGGCGGCAGCACACGTAACGGCCGCGATTCCGAAAGCAAGCGTCTCGGCGTGAAGCGTTTCGGTGGGCAGAAGGTTCTCGCGGGCAGCATCCTGGTGCGTCAGCGCGGCACCCAGTATCACCCCGGCGAAAACGTTGGCTGCGGCAAGGATCACACCCTGTTCGCCAAGGCGGACGGCGAAGTCGTGTTCAAGATTCGCGGTCCGCGCAACCGGCGCTATGTGAGTGTGCAGCCCCAGCAGTAAGGACACAGCCGACCGCGCCTGAAAAGCCCCGTTCTTCGGGGCTTTTTCGGTTTCGGGCCATGCACTACATCGAGACCGATCCATGAAATTCATCGACGAAGCGAAGATCACGGTCAAGGCCGGAGACGGCGGCAACGGCTGCGTCAGCTTTCGTCGCGAGAAGTACATTCCGTTCGGCGGTCCCGATGGGGGCGACGGGGGCGACGGCGGCAGCGTCTGGCTGGTGGGTGACGCGGGCCTGAATACGCTCGCGGACTTCCGGTTCCAGCGCCGCTACGAGGCACAGCGGGGCGAGAACGGTCATGGCCGCAACCGGACCGGCCGCTCGGGCGCGGACCTCGATGTGCCGGTTCCGGTCGGCACGCAGGTCTTCGACGCGGAGACCGACGAGATGATCGGCGACGTCACGGGCGACGGCCAGCGGTTGCTGGTCGCGCAGGGCGGGTTCCACGGGCTCGGGAACACCCGCTACAAGAGTTCGACGAACCGCACACCCCGCCAGAGCAAGCCGGGTACACCCGGGGACCTGCGCAGCCTGAAGCTCGAACTCAAGGTGCTCGCGGACGTGGGTCTGCTCGGGCTGCCGAACGCGGGCAAGTCGACCCTGCTCAAGCAGGTGTCCGCGGCCGAGCCCAAGATCGCGGATTACCCCTTCACAACGCTCCACCCGCAGCTCGGGGTGGTTCGGGTGGGGCCGATGCAGAGTTTCGTGATGGCCGACATACCCGGTCTGATCGAAGGCGCCGCCGAGGGCGCGGGCCTTGGTATCCGGTTCCTGAAGCATCTGGCCCGTACCCGGCTGCTGCTGCACCTGATCGATGTGGCGCCTCCGGACCCCGATCTCGACCCGCTGGACGCGATCGACACGGTGGTGGCGGAGCTGGAGCAATACAGCGCTGAACTGGCCGCGCTGCCGCGCTGGCTGGTGCTGAACAAGGTGGACCTGCTGGACGCGGCCGCACTCGCCGACCTGCGCGAGCGGGCGGCCGCGAGACTGGAACCCGGGCAACCGATCTTTGCGATTTCCGCTGCCACCGGCGAGGGGGTCGAGGCCCTGGCGCAGGCGGTGATGCGCGACATGGAGTTCCGGGCGGAATCGAACGCCGCCGGTTCGGGAGACGATGGCCATGCTGCGTGAGCATTTCCCCAGGCCGCGGCGGATCGTGATCAAGATCGGCAGCGCTCTGGTCACCGGCGACGGTGCAGGCCTCGACCGGGTCGCGTTGACGGGTTGGGCGCGCGAAATCGCGGGGTTGCGGCAGCAGGGCTACGAGGTCGTGCTGGTATCCAGCGGCGCGGTGGCCGAGGGCATGCATCGCCTCGGGCTGGTCGAGCGGCCGCATGCGCTGCACCTGCTGCAGGCTGCCGCGGCGGTGGGGCAGATGGGCCTCGTCCAGGCCTACGAACGGGAGTTCTCGGGTCACGGTCTGCACGCCGCGCAGATTCTGCTGACCCACGATGACCTTGCCGACCGCGCGCGTTATCTCAACGCCCGCAGCACCATGCAGACGCTGCTGGCGCTGGGCACGATCCCGGTGGTGAACGAGAACGATACCGTCGCCAACGAGGAGATCCGTCTCGGCGACAACGACACCCTCGGGGCATTGGTCGCCAACCTGGTGGTGGCCGACCTGCTGCTGATCCTGACCGATCAGGAAGGCTTGTACGATCGGGATCCGCGGGCATATGCAGACGCCTGTCTGATCGGGGAAGGCAAGGCGTCCGACCCGGCATTGCTGGAGCATGTCTCGGCGAGTTTCGGGCGCTTCGGGCGTGGCGGCATGGCGACCAAGCTGCTCGCTGCCGAGCGTGCCGCGCGCTCCGGCACCCACACGGTGATCGCCTACGGGCGGCAGCCGGAGGTCATCGCGCGGGTGGTGCGCGGCGAGAGCCTGGGAACCTGGCTGAAGCCGGACCGCGAGCCGCTGGCCGCGCGCAAGCGCTGGATCGCGGACCAGCTGCACTCGCGCGGCGAACTCCTGCTGGACACGGGGGCCGCCCGGGTGCTGCGCGAATCCGGCCGCAGCCTGCTCGCGGTCGGCGTGGTCGATATCCGGGGTGTCTTTCGGCGGGGTGAAGTGGTGACCTGCACCGACCCGGAGGGCAAGCCCATCGCGCGTGGTCTCTGCAACTATGGTGCGGACGAGGTCCGGCGGATTCGCGGCCTGAAGGCCGAAGCGATCGAGTCGGTGCTCGGCTACGTCGCCGAGCCGGAGCTGATCCACCGCGACAACCTGGTCCTGCTCTGATCCCGGTAGCGTCAGCCCGAAGGCATCAAAACGAAAAAGCCCGCCGGAGATGCTCGGCGGGCTTTTTCAATTTCGAACGCGGCGCGCTGAGCGCGCCGGGGAATCAGGCCTGGGCCATTTCCCGGATGCGCGCGTTCAGGCGGCTCTTGTGCCGTGCGGCCTTGTTGCGATGAATCAGGCCCTTGGACACGGTCGAGTCGATCACGGGGACCGCCTGACGGTAGGCCACGGTTGCGCCTTCGGCGTCACCGGTGCGGATGGCTTTCAGCACGCCCTTCACGGAGGTGCGGAAGCGGGAACGCAGCGCCATGTTGTGCGCGCGGTTCTTGACGGCCTGACGGGCGCGTTTACGAGCTGATGCGATGTTCGCCAAAGCGAGATCCTCTTGAAACCGGCTGAAATGCGGGAAAGGGCGCAAAAAATACAGGGAAGCGGTTCGTGGGTCAAGTCCGGGCCGTCGTTCGCGGGGGCTTCGGCTGGATTGAAAACGGGGCGCCCCACGTCCACTCTACATCGGGAAGGCCGGCCGGTTCGTCCGGGTCCGCCCTCCAGCCAAATCCGCAACACAGGAGAGTGCAATGAGCATGACCCCCCGCAGCATGCGTACGAATCGTTCCCCGGGCTGGCTGTTCCTGCCCCTACTGGTGCTGATGGCAAGCCTCGTGCTGGTCGTGGCCCCCAGGGCCGCCGGTGCGGAAGAGGCACGCGTGGTGTATCACGCGGATTTCGCCGACCCGCGCCGATTCTCGGCGATGCTGACCAGCATCAACAACATGGTGGTGCATTACGACAACAACTTCATCGACCACGATGTGCGCATCGTCTTCGTGTCGCACGGGGTGCGGTTCGTGACGGACGATCCGCTGACAGACACCCCGTTCGCGGAGGACGAGGCGCTTCGCGAGGAGCGCGCGAACCTGCGGGGTCGCCTGCTATCGCTGAATACCCTGCACAACGTTCGCCTGGAACTCTGCGACATTACGCGCGGGGCCGTGAACCTGGCCGAAGACGGCCTTTACGATGCGGTGGAGATGGTGCCGTCGGGTGTCGTGCGCATCGCGCAACTGCAGAACGAAGAGGGCTTCGCCTACATCAAGATCGAATAAAGGCCCCGTTGCGGCGCTGAAAACCGGGGCTGGGGATGCCCAGCCCCGGTGGGCAGCCGTTTCATCAACGGCGACTGCTGCCCTACACTCTCCGCTTTCCACGACCCGGACCGGCCGTGAACCGCATCTTCCGTTCCACCGCCATTGTCAGCGGGATGACCCTGATCTCCCGTGTTCTGGGTTATCTGCGCGACATGGTGCTGGCCGTGACTTTCGGCGCCGGCGCCACGACCGACGCCTTTTTCGTCGCTTTCCGGATCCCCAATTTCTTTCGCCGCCTGTTTGCGGAAGGCGCGTTCTCGCAGGCTTTCGTCCCGGTCTTCGCGGAATACCGGGAAAAACACGGACGCGTCGCGTTGCGCGATCTTCTCGACCACACGGCCGGCGCATTGCTGGTGGCCCTTACGCTGGTGACGCTCATTGGCGTGCTCGCGGCGCCCTGGCTCATATGGGTCTTCGCCCCCGGCCTTGCGCAGGCCGACGGCCGCCAGGAACTGGCGGCTCAGATGCTGCGCATCACGTTCCCCTACCTGCTGTTCATCTCGCTGACAGCGATGGCGGCGGGCATCCTGAACAGCATCGGGCGCTTTGCCATCCCCGCTTTCACCCCGGTCTTTCTGAACCTCGCCATGATCGCGGCTGCGCTCTGGGGCGCCCCCCTGTTCGCCGAACCGGTGGTGGCGCTGGCCTGGGGCGTGTTCCTGGCTGGTGTGCTGCAGCTGGCCTTCCAGATCCCCTTCCTGATGCGTGCAGGATTGCTGCCCCGGCCGCGTTTCCGGCGCGCGCATGCCGGTGTGCGCAAGATCGTACGCCTGATGCTGCCGGCGATCCTCGGAACTTCGGTGGTGCAGATCAACCTGCTCGTGGACACGGTGATCGCATCGTTCCTGGTCGCCGGATCGATTTCCTGGCTGTATTTCGGGGACCGCTTCGTCGAACTGCCGCTGGCACTGTTCGGCATCGCCATCGCAACCGTGATTCTGCCGCGGCTCTCGGGAGAACACGCCCGAGCGGACGTTGCAGCGTACGGCCGGACGCTCGACTGGGCGCTGCGCCTTGCGCTGTTGATGGCGCTGCCTGCTGCGGCGGGACTGATTCTGCTTGCGGTGCCCATCCTGGCCGCGCTGATCCAGTACAACGCATTCACCGAACACGACACCCGCATGGCGGCGATGGCGCTGGCTGCGTACGGGCTCGGGCTTCCGGCGTTCATCCTGATCAAGGTGCTGGCGCCGGGATTCTTCGCGCGCCAGGACACCCGTACGCCGGTAAAGATCGCCGTGATCGCGATGTTGGCCAACATGGGCCTGAACGTGGCCTTCGTGCTGCCCTGGTATCTCTCCGGAACGCCGGGGGCCCATGCGGGCCTTGCGCTGGCGACGTCGGCCTCGGCCTACCTCAACGCCGGCCTGCTCTACCGGGGCCTGCGGCGCGAGGGCATTTACCAGCCGGGACCGGCCCTGCCGCGTTTCCGGCTCGGTCTCGGGTTGGCGCTCGCGATGATGATCGCCCTGCTGGTGCTGCTCGCGCCCGAGTGGGGTCAGTGGTCGGATTGGTCGGCAGCCCGGCGCGGCATGGCGCTGCTCGGACTGATCAGTGCCGGTGCGGGCGGCTTCCTGGCGACCCTCTGGATCGCCGGTCTGCGGCCCCGGCAGTTCCTCCTCCGCGATCACGCGTAGCGAGGACGCAAGCCCCAGGGAAGTGGGGCGATGGAGCCCAACCCCCGTCCAAGGGTGTCGGCAGCAGGGATGCTGCCGTCAAGCCTAAAGGGATGTATTCACGGCGCCCCTTGGACGGGGGTTGGGCTCCATCGCCAGCGCGGAAGGGGGGCAGCGATCGCACACGGGTGTGGTCCCTGCGGGGGCGGGGTATACTTCCGGCTTTTGCGCGGACGGGCTTTCATGCGGTTGTTGCGCGGCGTGGACCACCGAGAACCGGTGTTTTCCGGAGCGGTGGTCACAATCGGGAATTTCGACGGGTTTCACCGCGGGCACCAGGCGGTGGTGTCCCGGCTGCTGGCCGCCAGCGCGAGCCGGAGCGCGCCGTCCGTGCTGATTACCTTCGAACCCCTGCCGCAGGAATTCTTCGTGCCCGAGCGCGCGCCGGGGCGCCTGCAGCGGTTGCGCGATCGAATGGATTTTCTGCGGACCACGGCGCTGGATGCCGTGTGGCTGATGCGCTTCGGGAAAACCCTTTCGGAGATGCCGGCGGAGGACTTCGTGCGGCGCGTGTTGCATCATGCGCTGGGGACCCGGCACGTCCTGATCGGCGACGATTTTCGATTCGGCAAGGGCCGTGGCGGTGACTTCGCCCTGCTCGAGGCGATGGGGCGGGATCTCGGGTTTACCGTGGAGTCGACGCCGACCCTGGCGGACGATTCGGGCCGGATCAGCAGTACGCGGGTGCGCGCTGCGGCTCAGGCCGGCGATTTTGATGCCGCGGCACGATTGCTGGGCCGCCGCTACGGGCTCTGTGGCCGTGTCTCCCATGGCGACAAGCGTGGGCGGCAGATTGGTTTCCCAACGGCCAACGTCCGTCTGGGGCCTCGGCCGATGGCGTTACGCGGGGTGTACGCTGGCTGGCTGAACCTGCAGAACGGGGTAAGGCTGCCGTCGGTCGCCAATATCGGCTGGCGCCCGACGGTTGCGGGCACCGAGCAGCGGCTGGAGGCCCATGCGCTCGACGCCAGCCCGGACATTTATGGCGAACTCGTCCGTTTCGAGCCCCTGGCCAGCCTGCGCGGCGAACAGCGTTTCGATTCGCTGGACGCGCTGAAAGCCCAGATCGGGCGGGATGTCGATGCGGCCCGTGCGGTGTTCGCGACTCTTTCCATGCAGCAGCCGGCCTGACCGGTCTATCGGAATTCACCATGGCACGCAAACCGGCTCCGCCGAATCCCTACAAGGACACGCTCAACCTCCCCGAGACGCCCTTCCCGATGCGGGCGAACCTCTCGGGGCGCGAACCGGGCTGGCTCGACGAATGGACGCAGGCAGGGCGCTATCAACGACTGCGCGAGCACTGCGCCGGTAGGCCGAAGTTCATTCTGGCCGATGGTCCGCCCTATGCGAACGGTTCCATCCACGTGGGTCATGCGGTGAACAAGATCCTCAAGGACTTCATCGTGAAGAGCCGGACGCTGTCCGGGTTCGACGCGCCGTTCGTACCGGGCTGGGACTGCCATGGCCTGCCGATCGAGCTGAAGGTCGAGCAGAGCCTAGGCAAGGCCGGGAAGGACATCGAGCCGGCGGCTTTCCGGGCCGCCTGCAGGCAGTACGCCGCGGAGCAGGTCGCGGGCCAGAGCGCCGACTTCCAGCGCCTGGGTGTGCTGGCCGACTGGGATCATCCCTACCTGACGATGGACTACCGGATCGAGGCCGACATCATCCGCGCGCTCGGCCAGATCATGGCGCGCGACCACGTGCAGTTGGGCGAGAAGCCGGTGCACTGGTGCGTGGACTGCGGCTCGGCGCTGGCGGAAGCCGAAGTCGAATACGAGGACAAGACGTCGTTGGCCATCGACGTCCGTTTCCGCGTGGAGGATGAACTCGACCTGCTCCGGCGCCTGGATCCCGAGGGCGACTCGCGGGAACCGGCCAGCGTGGTGATCTGGACCACCACAGCCTGGACGCTGCCTGCGAACCAGGCGGTGGCCCTGAACCCGGCCCTGACCTACGTACTGGTGCAGTTCGAGCGCGAGCGCCTGCTGCTGGCGGAGGATCTGCTGGAGCGGTGTATCGAGCGTTACCGTTTGGGGCCGGGTCGGATCGTGGGCCGCACGCTCGGCGCGAGTCTCGAGGGTCTGCGGTTGCAGCACCCGTTCCTCGACCGCGACGTGCCGGTGATCATGGGCGACCATGTGACCACCGAGGCGGGTACGGGTTGCGTGCATACCGCCCCGGGACACGGTCAGGACGACTACGCGGTCGGGCTTCGGTACAACCTTCCCGTGGAGAATCCGGTCGGACCCGATGGCCGCTTCCTGCCGGGTACGCCCTTATTTGCCGGCGAAAACGTGCACACGGCCAACGCTCATGTGGTGGATGTGCTCCGCGATCGGGGAACCCTGGTCGTGGTGGAGAAGTTCGAGCACAGTTATCCGCATTGCTGGCGGCACAAGACCCCGACGATCTTCCGCGCGACCCCGCAATGGTTCATCAGCATGGACCGGGGCGGGCTCCGCAAAGATGCGCTGCAGGCCATCAAGGCCACGCGCTGGTTGCCGGACTGGGGCCAGGCCCGTATCCGTGGCATGGTCGAGAACCGGCCGGACTGGTGTATTTCCCGGCAACGCAACTGGGGGGTGCCGATCCCTCTGTTCGTCCACCGCGAGACCGGGCGGCCGCATCCGCGGACACCGGAGTTGCTTGAGGCTGTGGCGAAGCGGGTCGAGGAGGCCGGGATCGAAGCCTGGTTCGCGCTGGATCCCGCGGATTTGCTGGGCTCGGAAGCGGCGGACTACCTGAAGCTCAGGGACACCCTGGATGTCTGGTTCGACTCGGGCGTGACTCACTTCGCCGTCAGCAGCAAGCGACCTGAACTCGATTTCCCCACGGATCTCTATCTCGAGGGCTCGGATCAGCACCGGGGCTGGTTCCAGTCCAGCCTGCTGACAAGCGTGGCCATGCATGGTCATGCGCCCTACCGCGCGGTACTGACCCACGGCTTCACCGTCGACGAGAAGGGCGAGAAGATGTCCAAGTCGCGCGGCAACGTGGTCGCGCCTCAGGAAGTCGTGTCGACGCTGGGTGCCGATATTCTGCGCCTCTGGGTCGCGGCGACGGACTTCTCGGCCGAAATGGCGATCTCCCCGGGGATCCTCGATCGCACCGCCGACGCGTACCGCCGGATTCGCAATACCGCACGCTTCCTGCTCGCGAACCTGAGCGGTTTCGATCCGGAACGCGACGCGCTGGGCCTCGAAGACCTGCTGCCGCTCGACCGCTGGATCATCGATCGGGCGTTTCAGGTTCAGCAGCAGGTCGTCGGCGCCTACGAGGATTACCAGTTCCACCAGATCTACCAGCGGCTGCACAATTTCTGTTCGGTGGAGCTGGGAAGTTTCTATCTGGACGTGATCAAGGATCGCCAGTACACCACGCGCTCCGACAGCCACGCACGGCGCTCGGCGCAGACGGCGCTGCATCATGTCGCGGAGGCCCTGACGCGATGGATGGCCCCGATCCTGAGCTTCACCGCCGAGGAAATCTGGCCGTTGTTGCCCGGGGAGCGGCCCGAAAGCGTGCTGTTCTCGACCTGGTACGAGGGGTTGCGTCCGCTGGACCCGGAGGCGGTATTCAGCGCCGAGGACTGGGACCGTATTCTCGAGGTCCGCACCCACGTCGCGCGGGCGATCGAGGTGGCCCGGAACGAGCGGGGGTTGGGCGGGTCGCTGAACGCGGAGGTCGATCTGTATCTCGAGGACGATCTCCTCGCCGGTTTGCTGGAACGCCTGGGCGATGAACTGCGCTTCGTGCTGATCACCTCCCACGCCCGGGTCATCACGGGCCAGCCGCCCGAGGATGCCGCGCAGGTGACGCTCGACGACGGTCGCCAGCTCGCGATCGGCGTACGCGCCAGCACCCATGCCAAGTGCGTCCGCTGCTGGCATCGCCGCCCGGACGTGGGGTCGCATCCCGAGCATCCCGAACTCTGCGGCCGCTGCGTCGACAACGTGATCGGCCCCGGCGAAAAGCGGCGGTTCGCATGACCCGGGCGGCCAGTGGTCTACGGCCCGGTCTGGCGCTCGCCACCGCCGTGTTCGTTCTGGATCAGGTGACGAAGTTCTGGGCCGAGCGCGCGCTAACGCTCTATGCACCGGTTGAAATCACCGGCTTCTTCAACTTCACGCTGGTCTACAACCCCGGCGCGGCCTTCAGCTTTCTGAGCACCGCCGGTGGTTGGCAGCGCTGGATGTTTTCCGGGATCGCCCTGGCGGCTGTCACGCTGATTCTGTTCTGGCTTGCGCGCCTGCCCCGCGATGCGCGGCTTTCCATCCTGTCCCTGGGCCTGATCCTCGGCGGGGCTGCCGGCAATCTGGTCGATCGCCTGCGGTTGGGCAAGGTCGTGGACTTCCTCGATTTTCACTATGCGGGCCTGCACTGGCCCGCGTTCAACGTGGCCGATGCCGCGATCACGGTCGGGGCGATATGTCTGATCATCGCGACCTTCACCGAACAGGCGCGCGAGGGCACGCACAAGGAGGGTTCCCGATGACGATCGAGGCGGGTAGCCGGGTGAAGATGCACTACAGCCTGGTGCTGGAGGACGGGTTCGTGGCCGACACCTCGGGGAACGAGCCTCTCGAGTTCGCCTGGGGGGATGGCACGTTGCAGCCGGGCCTGGAGCGGCACCTGCTGGGATTGCAGGCGGGTGAACAGCGGGAATTTGCGATTGCCCCCGGCACCGTGTTTCCGTTTCCGGAAAAGGCGGCGGTGCAGGTCATGGAGCGGTCAGTGTTTCCTTCGGACATGCCGCTGGAATCGGGCATGATCTACGAGTTCAACACGCCAGCGGGCGACGCCGTGCCCGGGCGTATCCAAAGCGTCGAGGAAGATACGGTGACGGTCGACTTCAACCATCCACTCGCCGGTCGGGCGTTCACGTTCATCGCCGAGATCCTGTCGGTGCAGGCTCCGGCCGGCGCGGCGGCAGGGGATTGAACGCGTGAACGTTCTGCTGGCCAATCCCCGTGGCTTCTGCGCCGGAGTCGAGCGCGCCATTGAAATCGTCGAGCGCGCGCTGGAGATCTTCGGAGCGCCGCTATATGTTCGCCACGAGGTCGTTCACAACCGGCACGTGGTGGATCGTCTGCGCAGCGCGGGCGTGGTGTTCATCGAGGAGCTCGATGAGGTGCCCGACGGGCAGGTCGTCGTCTTTTCCGCGCATGGCGTGCCGCGCCGGGTACAGGACGAGGCGGCCGCACGGGGGCTGAAGGTTTTTGACGCCACCTGTCCATTGGTGACGAAGGTGCACCTGGAGGTCAGCCGGTACGCGCGGGAGGGGCGCGAAGTCGTACTGATCGGCCACGCGGGGCATCCCGAGGTCGAGGGCACCCTCGGTCAGTTCGATCCGGTGCACGGGGGGCGGATGTACCTGGTCGAGTCGCCGGCCGATGTCGCGCGGCTCGTCGTGGGCGACCCCGGGCGGCTGGCATTCGTCAGCCAGACCACGCTCTCGATGGACGATACGGCCGAGGTGATCGACGCGCTGAAGGCGCGTTTTCCGCAGGTCGAGGGCCCGCGCAGGATGGACATCTGCTATGCCACGCAGAACCGGCAGGACGCGGTGAAGCAGCTCGTGGCGCAATGCGACCTGTTGCTCGTGGTCGGTTCCGCGAACAGCTCGAACTCCAATCGCCTGCGCGAAATCGGCAGTCGTGCAGGCATCGAAGCCTATCTCATCGACGGGCCGGATGACGTCGACCCCGCCTGGCTCGTGGACAAGAAACAGATCGGCGTCACTGCCGGCGCATCCGCGCCCGAAGTCCTGGTCAAGGCGCTGATCGAATTCCTGCGCACCCTGGATGTCGGGCAAGTGACCGAACTATCGGGTCTCGAGGAGAACGTCACCTTCTCCCTGCCGCAGTCGTTGCGCCGCGCCTGATCCGTTGTCTTGCACAGTGTCGCCGACACGACCAACCCGAAGCGCACGACCCATTGCGGCAAAGATGGCTGCAGGGTTGTGAAAGAATCTCCTTCCTCGAGAGGATTAGAAGAAAGACGATGACCGTCACGACGCGCGTGCTGATCGGGACCCCTGCCTATGGCGGCATGGTCCACTGGGGTTACATGCAGTCCGTCATGCAGTACCTGGAAGCGGATATTCCGGTTGCCGTTTCGGGGATCGGCAACGAGAGCCTGATCACCCGGGCTCGGAACACGATCCTCTCCGGTTTTTACCACCGTGGTGGGTTCAGCCACCTGCTGTTCCTGGACAGTGACGTCTACCTGCCGGCGCCAGGACTCAAACGGCTGCTCGGTCATGGTGTCGACGTCGTGGGTGCGGCCGTGGCGTTGAAAGGTGGGAACGATCGTGGTGAGCGGGTGCTCAATGTCGGCCGTTCGGTCGGGGAGCAGGGTGATCTCTGCGAAATCACCCGGATCGGGACCGCGGCCCTCCTGCTGACGCGGCGCGCCGTCGACGCACTGGTGGAGGACGCGGTCTCGGAGGGTCGCGTCTATACGCCCAATCCGGCGCGGCCGTCACAGCACGACACATTCCCGGTGCATTTCGACGTGTTCCGGGTGGGGGTCGAAGGCAACGAATACCTCTCCGAGGATTTCTGGGTGTGCTCGCGGCTGCGAAAACTTGGATTCTCAATCTGGTGTGATCCGGAAATCCGGACGGTCCATCATGGAACCCAGGGGTTCTGAGGCTGGCTGATGGACTCGATCGCGGCTGAAGAACGCGGGAACGCGGGAACGACGGTTGGCGGTTCGTGGGCTTGACGAAGCCCTCTCCAGGATCCGGGTGCCATGGTCAGGCCGCCCGGAGATACTTGTCGGGATTACCCATCAGTTGACGTTCGACGTCGATCAGGAACAGGAGGTCCTCACGGCTCATCTGGGCGAGACGCTGGAGGCGCTCCCGGTTGCTTGTGTAGAAGGGGCTGCCGAACGTCTGCTCCGGGCTGCGTGGATGCCAGAGATGCACGGCCGTCTGTCGATCGACGGTCCCGAGGTCCGTTGTGAACGCAGCCAGCTTGATTCCCAGCGCGTCGTCCTCGCCTCCCCAGCCAAGATAACGCTCGTCGAAGCCGCCTATCTGCCGGAAAACGCTCTGGCGTATGAAGAACGCTCCGCCACAGTAGGGAAGCTGTTCGCCTTTACCGCGGGTGCGTGACGCTCTGGGGTCCGAGAAGTCGGGGGTGCCTGCAGTTTCCAGCAGGGCTTGCGTCTCGTCCTGGGCCAGTTCCGCCAGTTTTCCATACGGATTGACCGCGACGACGCGGTTCCGGCAGAGGCTGGTGCCTGTTTCGAGCGCGGATTGGGGTACGAGAAGGTCGGCATCGCAGAGATAGAGTAGCGGGTGGGAGGCCAGAAGGGCGCCGACGTTCATGCCCCAGCTCTTGTTGAAAGGCCCGGGATTGGGAACGAACACGTGCCGCACCTGGGGGCTCCAGCCGGAACTGTCCAGAGACGGCGCCGCATCCTGTTCGACCACGAGCAATTCCCAGTCCGGCATCTGTGTATACCAGCGCAGCGTGTATTCGAGATTGCGGGCGCGGTGCTCATCGACCGCACGGACGGTGGTGACCAGGGTGACGCTCATCACGACTCCAGATTTCGGCATCGAGACCCGGGTGGGACTCGTTGGATGGGTGACCGAAGGCATCCCCGCCGAGAATCGCTCGGGTCACCTGTTGTGGCCTTCCAGCGGCAGGCTACCTGAGTCCTCGGTCGAGCTCCATCCGTGCGCGGTCCATGGTCGTTCGCTCCGGGCCCGGTCCACCGCCATCCGTGCACGGCAGCGGCTCGACGCATCGGCGTCGTGGTCCGGTTTCTCCAGCGAGCGCCTTGCGGTAAAGTGCGGGAGCCCACCCTCGGTCCTGGGCCCCGCAGGCTTCCCCCGTTCTGACTCCGGTTCATTCCCTTGATCCCGAAAATCATCCACCAGACCTGGAAGACGGGCGATATTCCGGAGCGGTTCCGTTCCTTTCAGCAGTCCTGGCGGGACCTGCATCCCGATTGGGAATACCGTCTCTGGACCGATGACGACAACCGCGCGTTCATCGTTCGCGAGTATTCCTGGTTTCTGCCCATCTTCGATGCCTACCCGGAGGCGATCTGCCGGGCGGACGCGATCCGCTACTTTCTTCTGCGCCACTACGGGGGCGTCTACGCCGATCTGGACTTCGAAGCCCTCCAGCCCCTGGATACGCTGCTCGAGGGTGAGGCCGCCGTTCTGGGTTGGGAGCCGGAGCGCCACAGGCAGTGGCATCAGCAGGCCATGGGCGATCGGAGGGGTCTCGTCTGCAACGCGCTGATGGCGTCCCCACCGGGGCACCCGTTCTGGGGCCACGTGATCGAGTGGCTGGTGCGGCAGCGTCATGAGCCGGGCCCTCTGGAGGCCACGGGGCCGTTTTTGATGACGCGGGCGCTGGAGACCTATCTGGGTCCTGTGCCGGTTCGGATGCTTGCCAGCGAAGTCCTCTATCCGCTCGACAGCACCGAGACTTCGGAGGGCAGGGCGTTTGACCTCGATATCTGGGTCGAGAAAACCCGGCGGGCCTGCGCGGTGCACCACTGGGCCAACACCTGGGTCCGGGATGCATCGGGAAAAACCAGGGGGGAGTCGGAGCAGTCTGAACTGCCGATCGCAGAGGCTCGGTTCGTGGTGCTGGACCGGGGAACGCTGACGCTGACCGGTCAGGTTCACCCGCGAAACCCGGTCCCGGTGAGCGGGGGGCAGCCGCTGGTTTCCTGCCTGATGGTGACCCGTGATCGAGCCGAACTCGCAATGCGCGCGGTTCGCTGTTTCCTCGCACAAGGCTGGGTGAATCGAGAACTCGTGATTCTCGATGGCAGCAGTGACGATGGGCTGCTCCGACAGATCGAAGCGCTGCAGGACGAACGCATTCACTGTCATCGAATCGTCGAGGGGGGAGAAACGCTCGGTATCCTGCGCAACCGGGCCGTGTCGCTCGCCAGGGGTGACTATGTCTGCCAGTGGGACGACGATGACATGTACGATCCCGCGCGGATCGAGTTGCAGATGGAGGTGCTGCTGCGCACTCAGGCGGCTGCCTGCATGCTGTTGCGATGGACGATCTGGTGGCCGGAAAGTCAGCGGCTGGCCGTTTCGTGTCGGCGCGCATGGGAGGGCTCCCTGATCTGTCAACGTGACCAGATGCCGCTCTACCCGGATCTGCGCCGAGGGGAAGATACCCCCGTCGCCGAGACCCTGATCGCGAACGCACGGGTGGCCTTGCTCGATACTCCACGGCTTTACGTTTACGTCGCGCACGAGGGCAACACGTTTTCGGAAGACCACTTCGAGGCGCATTGGCAGGCCGCGACCGCACGGTTCGAGCAAGAGCCGTATCGCCGCGCTTTGCAGGAACTGGGGAAAAGGCTGGATCTGGGCGACCACGCTTCCGTGACCCGGGAGAAGCCCGGCAGTCCGCGGTCCGGCGACGCGTCTCCAAAGGCCCTTGCTGCAGACGATCGGACTGAGCCTAAGGTCAACCCTGCGGTCGGTGCCCCGAGCGGGTCCTCGTCGCGCACGGGTCGGGTCGAGAGCCGAACGTCGGTCAGAGCGGATACAGCAAGGCTGGCAGGCAGCTTGCCCAGTCTGGATTCCGGGGCGCTGCCGACGGTGCTGGTGCTGACACCGATGAGGGACGCCGAGCGGTTCCTGCCGCGTTATCTGCAACTGCTGGAGCAGCTCGATTATCCGCGCGATCGACTGTCCCTGGGCATTCTGGAAGGGGACAGTCGGGATGAAACCTACGCGTGGCTGCAGGAGCACCGCTCCCGCTTCGAGGCGCGAATGCGCAAGGTCACCATCCAACAGAGGCATTACGGCCATCACGTGGCCCGCGACGCGCGCCATCACGGCGAGACGCAGTATCTGCGGCGGCGGCAGATCGCGTTGGCCCGCAATGCGCTTTTCCAGTCAGCCCATGCGGGCGAGGACTACGTGCTGTGGATCGATGTGGACCTGGTCGCGTACCCCGCGGACGTTCTCAGGCAGATGCTTGCGGCCGGGAAGGAGATCCTGGTTCCCCACTGTGTGCTCGATCCCTGCGGCCCGACCTTTGATCTCAATTCGTTCGTGCGCTGGGCGGATCGGTCGAGATCTCCCTGGAGCCATGCCCAACAGGGGATCCTGCAGCCACCGCGGGGCACGGATCGGCTCTACCTAGAAAGCTTCCGCGGCCAGCCGCTTGTCGAACTGGACGCCGTTGGTGGAACCATGCTGCTGGTCCGTGCAGACGTTCTGCGGGACGGCACCATCATGTTTCCGCCGTTCAGCTATCGGGGGTATATCGAAACCGAAGGGTTCGCGATGATGGCGCGGGATCGCGGTATCCGTGCGTGGGGAATGCCGGATCTGGAAATCGTTCACGCACGGGACTGAACTGGACCGGCTGGCTGCCGGGCATAGGCACCGGAAAGCCAGCCTTTTGAGTCCCTGCTACCGTACCTATGGCAGATTATGCGGTGTCTGTGAAAATCTCGGTCCGATAGCTCGTTGCGTTGATGAATCCGTTGCACAGAGGCGTCGTATTGCAAGGCTCATCTGCGAGGACCCAAATGGTGTAATCGGC
>JAABSC010000013.1 GCA_011390565.1 Thioalkalivibrio paradoxus
CCCGCCCGCTGCAGCGGGATCCAGGCGAGATAGGTGGGCGCATCCTGGCAGGAGCGGAATCGTCAGCAGGCCGAGCGTCGTGCCCTCGGACGCGGCCACGGTGATTCCGGAGCCACCCTTGGACAAGGCCTGGTTGACTCGCCACCCGCCTACGGACTAGAAAGGTGGCCAATCAAACCGCGGAAAGAGATACGCGATGGAGAATCTGTTGGAGCGCATCACGGTGCATCCGAACATCTTCGGCGGCAAGCCGATCATCCGTGGGCACCGACTCGCGGTGGAGCACGTACTGGGCATGCTGGCGGCGGGCGACACCCCGGAGGCCATCCTTGACGCCTACCCCTGGCTCGAGTCGGAAGACATCCGTGCCTGCGTGACCTATGCGCACCGGATGGTCGAGCATGAGCGTGTGGAGCCCTTCATTGCGCGGACCGCCGCTTGAGGTTTCTGCTCGATTCCTGCGTTTCTGGCCAGTTGCAACAGGCCTTGACGGCCGAAGGACACGACGTGGATGGTGTGGAGACTGGCCGCAAGATCCTGGCGACGGTGCTGTTCTAGCGTATCCGCACGAGCAACGCCGCGTCTTGCTGACCCTCGACAATGATTTCGGGGAACTCGCGATCCTAAAGGGCGCTCCTCACGCCGGTATCCTGCGCCTATCGGGCCTACGGTTGTCGGAACATGCCTCAGCGACGCTGGCCGTGCTTGACGGTCATGGCGCGGAACTGGAGCAAGGCGCACTGATCACCGTGACTCCGGGCCGACTGCGCATCCGTCATCCGCGTTGACCTCGTTGCCTGGGAACGCGACGCGCCCGGGGCGTTCAACTCACCTGGAGGCTGAAGCCGAGGGTCTGCAGCTGGGTGTTCTCGTGTTCGAGATCGGCGGCGGTGAGCGGGTGGGCGGCGAGCCATCCCGGGTCGAACTCGACGCGGATCTCACGCCGTCTGGCCTCGACCTTCTGCACCTGAACCGGCTCGTCGGTTCGGGAGCGGTGCAGCAGCACGGCCAGACGCAGCAGCACGGTCAGCCGGATCAGGCTGCGCCGGCGGGGCTTCGGAAGCTTTTCGAACAATTCCGGCAACAGGCGCCGGCGGTGCACACGCACCAGCAGCGCGAGGTCGGATTGTTCCGAACGCGAGAAGCCCGGGAGATCGGCGTGGGTCAGGATGTATTCACCGTGCTTGTGGTAGCGGCTGTGCGCCAGCGCAAGCCCGATCTCGTGCAGTTCCGCCGCCCAGCTGAGCATGTCGGCCTCGGCTTCACCCAGCTCCCAGCTCTCGGCCACCGGCTCGAACAGGCGCCGGGCTTCGTCGACCACGCGATCGGCGTGCCTGGCGTCCACCGCGAAGCGCTTGCGCAGCAGGTGAATGGTGCGCCCGCGCACGTCCTCATGCTGGAAGCGGCCGAACAGGTCGTGCACCACGCCCTCGCGCATGGCGCCTTCCGAGGTGGTCATGCGCTCGATACCCAGGCCGCGGAAAACCCCGATGGCCACCGCCAGCCCGCCGACGATCACCGCGCGCCGATCCTCGGAAAGGCCGGGCAGGTTCAGCTTGTCCAGCGCGCCGGCGTCGACCATGCGCGCGCGTAGGGTCTCGAGGCCGGCCAGACTGATGCCCGGAGCCTTTTCGATACCGCCCTCGTGCACCAGCTTGTCCAGCGCGAGGAAGGTCCCGGAGGAACCGAGCGCCTTTTCCCAACCGAGTTCACGGTAGGGCGCGACGATGGGCTGCAGTTCCAGCTGCGCGTGCAGTTCGGCCTGCCGGAAGCGCGCGCTGCTGATGCGCCCGTCAGGGAAATGCGTACCGGTGAAGGTCACGCAGCCCATCTGCAGGCTTTCCGCGAGCTGCGGTTCGAACCGTTCCCCAATGATGAACTCGGTACTGCCGCCGCCGATGTCCACGACCAGGCGCCGGCCACCGTCGTCCGAAACCGTGTGCGAGACACCGAGAAAGATCAGACGCGCTTCCTCGCGTCCGCCGATGATCTCGATCGGATGCCCCAGGGCCACCTCCATCGCCTCCCGGAAGCGGCGGGCGCCGCGCGCCTTGCGCAGGGTATTGGTGCCCAGCGCGCGCACGCTGCCGGGCGGCAGGTCGCGCAGCCGTTGGCCGAACCGGCCGATGCACTCCAGTGCCCGCTGCCGGGCCTCCTCCGAGAGCCGGTTGCGATCATCCAGGCCACTCGCCAGCCGCACCGACTCCTTGAGTCGGTCGACGGTGATGACTTCGCCGTCGTGCCAGCGCGCGACCATCATGTGGAAGCTGTTCGAACCCAGGTCCACGGCTGCGACGGTTTCGAATTTGAGTTCAGTGTCCGGCTTTCGGGTAGGCATCGGTTTCCCACGCGGCATTGGGGCTAGAGTCGGCGGAGCGCATGTTGCGGGAGTTTCCAGATCAATTCCACCTGTCCGGGTGCGATCTCGCCGGTCACCCGCAGCGCGCAGGCGCTGCCCTTCTCCATCGGTACGGGCCGCGCGCCCCGGGCTCCGAGCCAGAAGCCCACGAGTAGTGACAGATCCGGCTCGTGCCCCACCAGCACGGCGGTCTCCCCCGGCTGCACGCGCGTACCCAGCCACTGCGCCAGCACCGCCGGCTTCCAGGGCGGCTCCAGGTCCTCGGGGGCGCTCATGGAAATCCCGAACGCCTGCGCGATGCCGTCGGCGGTCTGTCGGGCGCGCAGGTAGGGGCTGCTCCAGAGATGGTCGATCTGGCGCAGGATTCGCCGCATCCCGTCGGCCGCGGCGCGGTTGCGGGCGCGGCCTTCCGAGGTCAGCGGGCGTTCGTGATCCGGACGACCCTGTTCACGCGCGAAGCGCTCGGGATCGCCGGCCTGCGCGTGGCGAAACAGCACGAGCAGCCGCTCGTCCACTTCCGGCGCGGTCTTTTTCATGTCCGGACCTCACCGAATGCAATCCCGGCCGCTTTCCTGGTACACATGGCTCCCTCCTGGATCCTGTCGTGGGCGGGTATCGCGGCAGGTGCGCGGTACCCACTGGAACGCTACCATGAAACCCGTGTCCTGACCCACCGCGCGAGGTCCGCCCGATGTGCCGCCACGTTGCCTATGTCGGTCCCGAGATTCCGCTGCAGGATCTGTTGCTGCTGCCGCCGCACAACCTGCTGCGACAGGCGCGCGAACCGCTGGAGCTGCGCGACGCGCGCATCAATGCCGACGGCTTCGGGTTCGGCTGGTACGGGGAGCAGGACGAGCCATTGCTGTACCGGCGCGCGGATCCCATCTGGCAGGATCCGAATCTCGCCGAACTCGCGCGCCATCTTCACGCCGATCTCTGGGTCGCGGCCGTACGCAGCGCCTCGCCCGGCTTCGGGGGCGACGTGGTCAACGCCCAGCCGTTCGCGGTGGGTCCGCTGCTGTTCAGCCACAACGGCGTGATCGACGGCTTCCGGCCGCGTGTGCGCCGCGAGATCCAGGACCTGATCGACCCCGAGGTGGAAGCCGACATCCTGGGCAGCACCGATTCCGAGTACCTGTTCGCACTGATCCGCCAGTACCTGCTCGACGACGCGGAACAGAGCCTCGAAGGGGCGATGATCGAGGCCTTCGCCGCGCTGGAGCCCTGGCTGGGCGAGCACCGCGCACTTCTGAACGTGATCCTGACCGACGGGGAGCACCTGGTCGCCAGCCGCCACGCGATCGGCGATCCGGCCCCGAGTCTTTATTACACGCTGGACGACGAGAGCTTTCCGGAAGGCGCGGTCGTCATTGCCTCCGAGCCGTTGACCGAGCGTGAGCGCTGGCACCCGATCCCGGAGGGGCACCTGCTGCGGGTGCGGCCGGACGACCCCCCGGAACTGGTCGCCGTCTGAACCACCGATCCCGCGTCCCGTTTCCGAGAACGCTGCAACCTTCTCCTTTGCAGGGACTCTCAAACCACGAAGCCCCAGCTCATCCAACCTCGAGGTATCTCATGCCACGCTTCCTGATCGCCCTGTTCGTCGCCCTGCTCTTCGTCCCGACGGCGGCGCTGACCTCCGATGACGATGACGACGCCACGCTGCTCAGCCTGACCGCCAGCGCGGAGCGTGAAGTCGATAACGACCTGATGACCGTGAACCTGAGCATCGAGCGCCGCGCCGCGGATGTGGGCGAGGCCGTCGAGGAGGTCAATTCACTGATGCGCCAGGCACTCGATCAGGCGAAGCGCGAACCCGCGGCGGAGGTCCGCAGCCTGGGCTACTCCACCTCCCCGGTCTACGACCGTGAACGCAAGCAGGTCGAACCCGTCGCCTGGCAGGTTTCGCAGGTGCTGGAACTGAAGGGCAAGGACTTCGAGAAACTCACCGCACTCGCAGGCGACCTGCAGCAAGCCGGCCTGGCGATCACGCAGATCCGGTTCTCGGTCAGCCCGGAAGCCCAGGCCGGCTACCGGGACGAACTGCTGGACGAGGCCATCGTCCGCTGGCAACGGATCGCCCAGCGCATGGGCGCCTCGCTGGGAGCCTCCCATCTGTTCCCGACGGAAATGACGCTGCACGAGAACGGCGGTTTCCACCCGTCACCCATGCTGCGCTCGGCGGCGATGGAGGGCGCCCTCGCCTCCGCGCCCGCGCTGGAAGCCGGACGTTCCACCGTGCGGGTGACCGTCTCGGGCCAGGCGCGGGCCTTCGGGGTCACCCCGCTGCACACTCGCGAAGACCGCTGACGGCGGCCCTCAGGGCGCCAGCTGCAGTTCCAGCCAGCCCTCGCCGACGCTGAGGGTCTCGATGCCCGCGCCCAGAGAGCCGAGCCCGCTGGTGGCGAGCAGATCAGTCCCCTTCAAGCCGCCGAGCCATGCGTTGGGCAGCGGAATCCCGCCAATGCTGACGCCGACCAGGCGCGCCTCGACGCGGTTGTTCAGCGTCGCCAACTGCAGGCCGGTCTGGACTCGGACGCTGCGCCCGCCCATCAGGGGCACATCCGGGGGCAGATCGATCCGGAAACTGGCGCTGAGCTGATCCGGCGACAGGCGCACAGCGGCGCGGCCCGCCAAGCCGGGGTCGGCCGCGATCAACGCGTTGAGTTCGCGTTCCGTGAAGCGTACCTGCCGTTGCTCAGCGTCTTCGCGGTAGATCTCCGGCTGCACCGCGCCCCCCGCATCCTCCGCGGGCGCCGCCTCCGGAAGCGTGGCCGGGCGCTCCGGATACGCGGCGTTGCGGATCCGGTCGAACTTGGCCTCCAGCGTGCGCTGTTCCGCCGGCGTCAGGGGTGCTGTCTGCGCCTGCATGCGCGACAGCTGCCAGATCCACATTCCCGCGAAAACCAGCAGGAGAACCAGCAGGAAGACGAGGAACCAGGCCAGTCGGGAGTTGCGCCGCGGGCTTTCGGTAGCGGTCTCTTCCATGAACGTCACTCCTTCATGCATCGGCTGGACATAAACGGTAGCATAGAGGGGTTAAACAGGTATCGGACCCAATCCATGCGCACGGCAATCGTTTTTCTGATGTGGCTGGCCATCATCGGCATCGTTTCCGCCGACCCGCAGCCTTTCGCTCCCGAAGTCGCCAACGGCATGTCGGCCGAAGCACAGCGTGAGGAAGCGGAAAAGCATCTGCAGAACGACCCACCGGATCTCGAGGAAGCCCGGCAGTGGCTCGAGAGCGCCGCGGAAAACGGCTCGGTCGAGGCGATGGGTGCGGTGGGTTGGCTCTACGAACAGGGCCTCGGCGTCGAACCCGATTCCGAGCGTGCGGTGGCCTTCTACGAAGATGCCTACGAAACCGGAGAAAACGACTACGGCATCCGCATCGGTTGGATGTATATCCAGGGCTTCGGACTCGACCCCGACCGGGCGCAGGGCGAAGCGTGGTTCCGGCGGGTGATCGAGGAACGCGATGATAATCAGGCGCGCCTGGCGCTCGCCTCCGTACTCATTGCCGACGCGGTCAAAAATGTGCAACCCGACCCCGCGCCGGAAGTCATCGAATTGCTGACGAAGGCATTGGAAGACGATTTGCCCGTGGCGGCGTATTACCTCGCCCGGTTGTACATGGACGGGCTCGGCACGGTCGCCGCGAATCCCGAGCGCGCCGTGCACTTCACGAAGATCGGCGCCGAGGCCGGTCACCCCGAGATGCAGGGCTGGATGGCCATGTTGCACGGGCGTGGTGAAGGCGTATCGCAAGACCTGATCGAGGCACACAAGTGGGCAAGCCTCTCTGCAGCGGGTGGTGATCCGGTCGGTGAACAGATCCGCCGCGAACTGGCCTCGCAACTCGACCCTGACGACCTGAAGGAAGCCCGCCGCCGCGCGCTCGACTGGCTCAGTCCGTAACCGGGGCCTCCTGCGCGGCATCCCCCCGCACGACGACCCGGCCGGCCTTCTCGTTCATCCGGCGCAGTTCGGCCGTCCGTTGTGGTGGAAGATCCTTCCAGTCGAAACGCCAACTCCAGTTGCCCTGAGCCGTTCCCGGCGTGTTCATGCGGGCATCCCCGCCCAGGGCCATCGCATCCTGCATCGGAATCACAGCGAGCCGGGCCGGCGACGCGAATGCGGCCTCGATCAACGCCCAGGGCATGTCCTCCTCCGCGTTCACACCCAGGCTCTCCAGCACGAACGTCCGGCTGGCCTCTGGCAGGGACTCGAACCAGCCGAGCGTGGTGTCGTTGTCATGCGTGCCCGTATACACCACGCCCCGCTCCTCGTGGTGCTTCGGCAAGTAGGGGTTGTCCGGACTGCCATCGAACGCGAACTGCAGGATCTTCATGCCCGGAAGCGCGAATTCTTCGCGCAGTGCCGTAACCTCGGGGGTGATCACGCCCAGATCCTCGGCCAGCAGCGGCAGTTCTCCGAAGTGCTGCAACAACGCCTCGAACAGCGCGGCCCCCGGACCCGGCTGCCAGCTGCCCGCAATCGCGGTGGGCTCGGACGCCGGAATCGACCAGAAGGCCTCGAAACCGCGAAAGTGGTCGATACGCAGTCCATCCAGGCCTTCCAGTGCCCATCCGATCCGCTGCAGCCACCAGCGGAAACCATCCGCGGCCATGCGGTCCCAACGGTAGTGCGGGTTGCCCCAGCGTTGGCCGGTCTCGGAGAAGTAGTCCGGCGGCACTCCGGCCACGGTCACGGGTTGTCCCTGCGGATCGAGATCGAAATACTCGGGGTGCGCCCACACATCCGCCGAATCGTGCGCCACGAAGATCGGCATGTCGCCGAGAATCAGGATGTCCCGGGCGTTGGCTTCGGCGCGCAGTCCATGCCACTGCCGGAAAAACACGAACTGTGAAAACCGCACCCCTTCCAGAGCTTCCTTCGCCTCGGCACGCAGCTGCTCCAGGCGAGCGGGTTCACGGCTCCGGAGGGGTTCGGGCCAGGTCCACCAGGGTCGGTTGCCCTGCAGCCGCTTGATCACAACAAACAGCGCGAAATCCTCGAGCCATGAGGCCTGTTCGGTGCAGAACGCCCGGAACTCGTCCCACGCGTCGCCGCTGGCCGATTCCAGTCCACGGCGGGCGTCCGAGAGCACTTGTCCCAGTGGCATCCTCGCACCACCATCTGCCAACCATCCGTCAGCCACCAGCCTGTCCGGATCGATCAGGCGGATGTCGCCGGCGAACGCGGAAATACAGGCATAGGGAGAACCGTCTTCCTGCGGTGGATTCAGTGGCAACAGCTGCCAGAGGCTGAAACCGGCCGCCTGCATCCAGTCGAGAAATCGGACCGCCTCGGGCCCGATGCGCCCGACCCGGCCGGGTCCGGGGAGCGAGGTCGGATGCAGAATCACGCCCGAGCGGCGCTTGTCCATCAACCGGTTCGCGGCGCTCTCGGAGTTCATCACGAATGCGCCTGTCCACGGCGCATCGTGCCCCCGGCCGACGGAGCACCGCCTCCCGTCGAGAGAACCACGGACAGCGCCTCGGGCACAGCCAGTCCGGCGCGCTGATACAACGCCGCCAGGTGCCGGCGGTACAGCGCCTCGAAATCACCGACCGAACCGGCCGGATTGTAGGCACCGAACCACCAGCACCAGTCCGAGCCTTCGCAAATGGCCAGCTGCTCTTCGAGCGCGGCGGTATTCAGTTCCGGGTGCTGTCGCAGCGCAGTGTCGACGGCCCGTTTGGCCTCGATCAGGCGTTCCCAGCCGGCATTCTTGTCCGGATCACCGATCCACGTGGAGAACGTACCGTACACCCAGCTGCCCGCGACCAGGCCCGGCAGCTCCGGCGCCTTTTCGGCCCAGCGCGTGCAGACGTCGGCAAAGGTGCATAGGTTCAGCCGGGGGTGTTCGGAGAGCCGCTGGTACAGCCCCTCCAGAAAATGGAAGCCATTGTCAGGATAGTATTCCCAGGCATTTTCGCCATCCAGAATGACCGCCACCACACCACCTTCCGGCGGCGCGTCGACGATATTCTCCAGATGGTGCACGAAGTCGCCGACGGCGTCGTCGGCATGCCAGTCGGCATACCGGAACCCGATCGCATCGGAAAGGCCATCGTCCCGGAAGAAGGACAGCATTCGGGATCCCGTCAGCCGGTAGGGCCGGTGCAGCCATCCATCGCCGGGATCCTTCTCGGCATCCGGCAGCGCCATCAGACTGTTGGCCAGCACGGTTTGCCCGCTGGCCGCCCAGTCGAGTCCGAATTCATCGAGAACCTGCAGCGTCGCGGTGCTGACTCCGCCCTCCGACGGCCAGCAACCCCGCGGCCGAAACCCGAAATGCTTCTCGAAGACCTCCAGCCCGCGCTGGATGTGCCAGCGTACGCGCTCCTCGCCCTCCGGGTAGCTGAGGTACGCGGGCAACGGTACCTCGGGCATGGCCTCGCGTGCGGATTCGATGTCCAGCAGCAGCGGCATGATCGGATGGGCATAGGGTGTGAACGAGAGCTCAACCCGCCCCTGCTGCGCGAGCGCCCGGTAACGCGGGATGATGTCCGCCATCACCTCCCCGATGATCCGCAGCAACGCCCGCCGCGTCCGGGCGTCGAAACCCTTTTCCTCGGCAAGCCAGAGCAGCGTATCCGGATAGTCCCGGCGCACGGTTTCACCCAACCATGCGAGGTGGTAACACGTCACCAGATCCAGGAAGAAGCGGTCGTCGAGGTGCTCCAGCAGCAACGGCTGCGTGTACGCTTCGCGCGCAATGCGCACCAGTTCGCTGAACAGCGGAATGGTGTCGATCATGCGCGGCGCGTGGGCTCGCTGACACACCCGGATGATCTCGGCGCGGGAAGCGGCATCCGTGGGCACGACTTCCGTGGTGAGCAGGGCCAGCACGGGATCCGGGATCGGTTCGCCCCGGTCCAGAAAGGCCGCAATCCGTTCGGCGTAATCGGCGATCTGCTCGAGCAGGATGGGCGCGAAGTTCACCACGGCACGGGCGTCCGGCACCGCTTCCAGGTGCGCCGCCATGTCCGAGTAGTCCTTCATCGCGTGCAGGTAGGTCCATGGCAGGCTGTACACACCCGACGCCTGCTCGAAATACTGCGGTTGGTGCATATGCCAGCACAGCACCACATCCAGCTTGGGCCCGGCAGTCGCGTCGATCAGGATCTCCCCAATTCCCGCCTCAGCGGACATAACGCGAGACCTGCCCGAGCATCTCCGGGGTCACGACCCGTACGCCTTCCGGGGAAATATAGTAATTGCGGGCATCGGCCTGCTCATCCAACCCGATCTCGGTGCCTTCCGGGATCTCACAGCCCTTCTCGATCACGCAGTGCTCGATATGGCAGTTGCGGCCGACATGCACGCTCGGCAGCACGACCGAGTCCTGCACGATCGAACCGGCATCGACCTGCACGTCCGAGAACAGCAGCGAATGGCGCACGGTGCTGCCGGAGATGATGCAGCCCCCGGATACCATCGAGTCCACCGCCATGCCGCGCCGATCGGGGTCGTCGAACACGAACTTCGCAGGGGGCCACTGCTCCTGGTAAGTCCAGATAGGCCATTCGCTGTCATAGAGATTCAGTTCCGGGGTGACACCGATCAACTCGAGGTTGGTGCGCCAGTAGGAATCGACGGTGCCGACGTCGCGCCAGTAGGCCTGAGCGTCGTGCTCCTCATCGCGGAACGGATACGCCATGACCCGATATTTATCGATGATCCCGGGGATGATGTCCTTGCCGAAATCGTGGGTCGAGCGGTTGTCATCGGCGTCCCGGATCAGACGCTCGAACAGAAACGTGGTGTTGAACACGTAGATGCCCATCGAAGCCAGCGCGAAACCCGGCCGGCCCGGCATCGGCGCGGGATTCTCCGGCTTTTCGGCAAATTCCTTGACTCGGCCCGTCTCGTCGACCGCCATCACGCCGAAGGCGCGTGCCACGTCGGTCTCGACCTCGAGGCAGCCTACCGTCATGTCCGCGCCCGACTCCACGTGGTAGGCAATCATCTGGCCGTAGTCCATCTTGTAGATGTGATCACCGGCCAGGATCAGCACGTATTCCGGCGCGTGTTGCCGGATGATATCGATGTTCTGGTACACCGCGTCGGCGGTACCCGCGTACCACGAGGTTTCGATGCGCTGCTGCGCAGGGAGGAGTTCGATGAACTCGCCGAATTCGCCGCGCAGGAAACTCCAGCCGCGCTGAATGTGCTGGATCAGCGAGTGCGCCTTGTACTGTGTCAGCACGCCAACCCGGCGAATCCCTGAGTTGATGCAGTTCGACAGCGGAAAGTCGATGATCCGGAACTTGCCGCCAAAAGGCACCGCGGGTTTGGCCCGCCAGAGCGTAAGATGCTTCAGTCGGGATCCCCGGCCGCCCGCAAGTATCAGCGCGAGCGTCTCCCGGGTCAGCCGGCTGACGAAACGTTGTGGTTGGGGGTTCATGCGAGGTCCCTGCTTCTTTTGCCTGTATGATTGTATTCACCTGGCTAGGCCGAGCGTTCAGGCTACCCCAATGGCCGGGAAGGACAACCAGGTGACGAATCCAAGTATGACAACAGCCCTTAACAATTGCACCCATGTTTCCGAGGGAGATCTCAGACGGCTGGCGGCCGCGCGCCTGCATGACCCGCATCGGCTGCTCGGGCGCCATGCAGTGGATCACAAGACGGTCTGTTTCCGGACCTTCCTGCCTCGTGCGAGCGAGGCCTGGATGCTCTGCGCCGACGGGATGCCCGAAGCGCCGCGGCGCGAGGAACTGTCGCCGCACCCCGATCTGCCCGGACTGTTCACCTGGTCCGGATCGATCACCTCCTGCCCGCTGCACCCCACCATTCTCTGGTCGGACGATAGCAACCGCACGTTACAGTTTGTCGACCCCTACAGCTTCCCGCCGCACATCTCGAGCTTCGATCTGCACCTGTTCGGCGAGGGCCGGCACTGGCACGCCCACCGTATGCTCGGCGCACACCCGGAAACCCGTGAAGGCGTTTCCGGGGTCCGCTTCGCGGTCTGGGCGCCGGGGGCGGAGCGCGTGAGTGTCGTGGGGGATTTCAATCACTGGGATGGCCGGACGCACCCGATGTCGATCCACGGTTCCAGTGGGGTCTGGGAACTGTTCATCCCGGCGCTGCCCGACGGCAGTCTGTACAAATACGAGATTCGTAACCGGGACTCTGGAAGTATCTTCCTTAAAACAGACCCCTATGGCGCATTCTTCGAGCTTCGCCCGAATACTGCAAGCATCGTCTACGGTGGTTCCGGCTACACCTGGGGCGACGACACCTGGCTGCACCGACGCGACCCCTACGCCTGGAAGCAGCGGCCATTGAGCGTATATGAAGTTCACCTCGGTTCCTGGCAGCGCAGTGAGGATGGCGGCTTCCTGAACTACCGGGAACTCGCCGCGCGCCTGATCCCGTACGTTCGTGAACAGGGCTTCACCCACATCGAACTGCTGCCCGTCACCGAGCATCCGTTCGACGGCTCCTGGGGCTACCAGAGCACCGGTTTCTTCGCGCCCACCTCGCGCTTCGGCACACCCGACGATTTCCGCCACTTCGTCGATCAGGCGCATCAGGCGGGCATCGGCGTCCTCCTCGACTGGGTCCCCGGACACTTTCCGAAGGACGCCTACGCCCTCGCCCGTTTCGACGGCACGGCGCTGTATGAGCACGAGGATCCGCGCAAGGGAGAACACCGCGACTGGGGCACGCTGATCTTCAACTACGGCCGCTCCGAGGTGCGCAATTTCCTGATCTCCAGCGCCGTCTGCTGGATCGAGGATTTCCACATCGACGGCCTGCGCGTCGATGCCGTGGCCTCGATGCTGTACCTCGATTACTCCCGCGAACCGCACGACTGGATTCCGAACGAATACGGCGGCAACGAAAACCTCGAAGCGATCGTGTTCCTGCGCGAACTCAACCGCATCCTCCAGAGCAACCACCCCGGCGTACTGATGATCGCCGAGGAGTCCACTGCCTGGCCGGGGGTGAGCCAACCTCCGGAGACCGGCGGCCTGGGTTTCACCATGAAGTGGAACATGGGGTGGATGCACGACACGCTGGACTACTTCAAGAAGGACCCGATCTACCGCGCACATCAACACAACCAGTTGACCTTCGGCATGTTGTACGCCTACACCGAGAACTTCGTGCTGCCGTTCTCTCACGATGAGGTCGTGCACGGAAAAGGCAGCCTGCGCTCGCGCATGCCGGGTGACGAGGCGCAACAGCACGCGCACATGCGGCTGCTGTACGCCTACCAATGGACGTACCCTGGCAAGAAACTGCTGTTCATGGGCCAGGAGTTTGGCCAGGGTCTGGAGTGGAACGAAGCGGGGCAACTCGATTGGTATGTGCTCGACTATCCGTTGCACCAGGGCCTGCTCTCGCTCGTGCGCGACCTCAACCTCCTGTACCGCGACGATCCGGCGCTGCACGCGGCGGAGTTCGACTCTGCGGGCTTCGCCTGGCTGGACTGCGACGATGCCAGCCGTTCGGTGCTGAGCTATCTTCGCCGCGGCTCGGATTCCGAAATGGTCGTGGTGCTCAATTTCACCCCAGTGGAATATCCAGAGTACGAGATCCCGGTACCCCACGGAGGCCACTGGCGGGTGCGTCTGAACACGGACTCGGAATACTACGGTGGCGGGTCCCGAGGATCGCTCGGAGCCGAGGCCGAGATGCAACCCCATCGAGGCTTTCCCGCCAAATTGCGACTGAGCCTGCCCCCGCTGGCCGCCCTGATTCTTACGCCGGGTTGAGCCTGACAGAAAAGACTTTCGCGCCAATACCCGGCACTGGTATCATGCGCGGCTTGGGGCGGTAGCTCAGCTGGGAGAGCGTCGCGTTCGCAATGCGAAGGTCGGGAGTTCGATCCTCCTCCGCTCCACCATTTCACCTTCCAGAGAAGTCCAGAAACATCCCGAAGCCCGCCTCAGAGCGGGCTTATTTAATGGTTCAGCGTCCACTCTCCGCCGGACGGGGAGACTTCGAGGTACAGCCCCTGTTCGTCGAGCCGTCGTGTTGTCTTCGAGCCGAGTTTCGCATTGCGTACGGCGGTGTCTGCGAGGGGCATGGGGGCAACTCCTTTTGGGCCTAACCCTGTTGCCCACACCAGAAGCGGGATGTCAGTGAACACTTTGGGTCGCCGGGACGGGACGAGAGACGGCGGATCATGCCCCAGCCGCGGGCGGCTCACCGTCTTGGCCCGAGCCGGAAAGATCGTCGATCATGCGGCGCACCGTCTGCAGCAGGATCGGGACATCGTGTTGGCAGATGGCAAACACCTGGTCCGCGTCCACGTCGAAGTAGCCGTGAGCAACCACGTCGCGTACGCCCTTCACACCGACCCAGTCGACCTCTGGGTAACGGGGCAGGAGTTTCCCGTCGGTCTTGCGGTCGATCTGTTTGAATGCCTCACCGACGGCGATCCGCATCATGCAGATCGCATCGAGTCGATCAACGCCTTCGTCGCTGGCGAGAAAGTCCTCGGCCTCATGGACCCCGCTGAAGCGGCGCGGGAATCCGTTCGAGGGCGGCGACCACCTGCATCAGGTGAAGCCGCAGGGCCTGGGGATCAGACATACCGGTTCGATTCAGGTCTTGTCGCGCTTGGCCTGGCTGCGAGCATTGCTCGACCGGGTGTGCGCTGCCTGAACCTTGCCGCGCGCCGCGGTCTTCCCCGACGCGCGCGCCGGACCCTTTCCGACACTCTGCACCGGGCCTTTGGGCGCGGACGCAGTCTTCTTTCCCGCGGCGCTTTTGGCGGCGAGCGCTGATTTCGCCGCCGGCGTTTTCGAGGCACCCTTCTTCACCGCGCTTGCCAGCGCTGTCTTGGCCGCCGTCCTGGCACTGGCCTTGCGCTTGGCGGGCGTGGGTCTGGCGACTGTCTTGGCGCTGGCCTTGGGCTTGGCGGCCGCAGGCTTGGCGCTGGCTCTGGGCTTGGCAGCCGCGGGCTTGGCGACTTTGGGTTTTGCCGCGGATCCCTTCGCGGCAGCAGGCCCGCTGGCAGAGCTCGCCGATGCGGTGAGCTTGGCCAACCGGTTTTCATAGCGCTTGAGCGTTTCGTCGAACAGCTTCGCTTTCTGCTCGGTGCGTTGGTTGGCGGCGCCGGTCCGTCCGCGCTTGCTTCCGCTGGTCTCTTGCACCGAGAGCGACTGGCGCCGGAACAGATCCGTGTTCTTGTCGCGCAGGTTCCGTGTTCGGGTGACCTTGCCGCGCAACTGGGCGGGGGTCAGTCCGGTGATGGCGTCTGCCAGAGAGGAAGTGAAAAGCTCATACTCGCTAGCGTTGGTGAGCGCGCGTGCCTGGTTTCGATTGTATGCCATGAGTCGTCCCGTCCCTTCGGTGGTTTCATCCAAGTGTAGTCAAGTGAAACCGAGTTACCTCGCACGAGTCCGGATCGCTTGCAGCCTCAAAACGAAGCGCCGTCGAGGACTTCCACCGCTGGCTTCAGCAGAGGGTGTGTTCAGGCAATGGAACCCGAACGCGTCCACGCTGCCCAACCCGCCGGGGTCCTGGGTATTGGCCCAACGGTTTCCGCTCCATCCAATGCATGCCGGATCCGGCCGAAGGAGTTCCACGCCTGATGAAGATCGCCATGATCGGGGCTGGCATGGCCGGCCTTGCCGCTGCCAACCGGCTGCGGGAAAGAGGGTTCGACTGCACGGTCTTCGAAAAGAGCCGGGGGCTCGGCGGGCGCATGGCGACGCGGCGCGTCGACGCGCTGCAGTTTGACCACGGAGCGCAGTATTTCACGGCGCGGGGCGCGCGTTTCCGGTCCCGACTGATGCAGTGGCAGACCCGGGGTGTCGCCGCGGAGTGGCTGCCTGGGAAATGGGTAGGGATGCCGGGCATGACAGCGCCGGCCCGATCGCTCGGCGAGGGCATCGAGATCATTCAGGGAGCCCGTGTGACCGGGTTGGATGGCGGGCCCGGGCACTGGCGGCTCATATCGGACACCGCGCCCAACGGCGCACACGAGTATGGGCTTTTCGAGGCCGTCATCATGGCCATCCCGGCTCCGCAGATCGTTCCGCTCGCGGCATCGGCGGGAATCCGGTTTCCCGAACTGGAGTCCGTCCGCTACGCGCCCTGCCTGACCCTCATGCTGGCGTTCGATGCAGTCACCGATCTCCATGAGTGGTCGCTGAGCCCGGCCGAGGGGCCGATCGCCTGGATGGCCCGCAACCGCACCAAGCCCGGACGTGAGGGTCCGCTGGAAACACTGGTGGCGCACGCGACACCCGCCTGGTCACGGCAGCATGTCGACACACCCACGGAAAGCGCGGCGGAGACCCTGCTCCATGCGCTTCGACCGCACCTCGGCGCCGCCGAACCCGTCTTCCGCATGCTGCACCGCTGGCTGTACGCACGGGTGGAGCAGACAGCCGGAGTTCCGTACCTCTGGGATCCGATCCGCCAGGTGGGCGCCTGCGGCGATTGGGCCGGCGGACCCCGTGTGGAGGCTGCGTTCGACAGCGGAGAGGCACTGGCCATGGCCGTGATCGAGTCGCTGGGCCGAACGCGGCAAGGCTCCAGCGAGCCCGGTGGATGACACGCCCGACGCCATCCCCCGGCCGATCTCACGCAGCGCCGTTTCCGCCGACACGAGCCGCGGCCCTGGCACGCCTGGAGGCCTTCGTGCCGAACGGCGGTCGCCGGTATGCCACCGAGCGCAACCGGGAAGCAGGCCCGGGTTTGCGGGACAACGTGTCCATGCTTTCGCCCTACCTCCGGCACCGCGCGATCACCGAGCACGAGGTGTTGGCAGCCGTGTTGCGGCAGCACCCGTTTCAGGCGGCAGAGAAATTCGTCCAGGAGGTGTTTTGGCGAACCTATTGGAAGGGCTGGCTGCAGATGCGACCGCAGGTGTGGCAGGCATTTCTGAGGGAGCGCGATAACGAACGGGAGCGACTGGAACGCTCGCGGGAACGGCGTGAGGCCATCGCGTGCGCCGAAGACGGCCGTACCGGCATCGACGGGTTCGACGCCTGGGCCAGAGAACTGGTACAGACCGGCTATCTGCACAACCACGCGCGCATGTGGTTCGCTTCGATCTGGATCTTCACCCTGCGCCTGCCCTGGAGTCTGGGAGCCGACTTCTTCCTGCGCCACCTGCTGGATGCCGATCCGGCCTCGAACACACTCGGCTGGCGCTGGGTGGCCGGGATTCAGACGCCCGGCAAGACCTATCTGGCGCAGTCCGACAACATCGAAAAGTACACGGGAGGCCGCCACCGGCCGAACGCGCTGGCTACCGAGGCCCATGCCGTCCGAGACGAGACGACGCCCCAACCGACACCGCTGGCTCCGCCGGTTCAGCTGCCCTCGGGCCGCCCTGCGCTGCTCCTGTTGCATGGCGATGATCTTGCCGGGCACGAAGTGATGCCGTCGTCGGTCAAGCTTCGCGGCGTACTGCTTGCGGCCAGCGGTCATCGGGACCATCCATGGCCCTTCGGCCACCGAGCGGAGCACTTCGTCACGGCACTGGCGACTGATACGGCCGATCGTCTGACGCGCGCAGGTCGGGCCGATGTGCACGTGATCGAAGCATTGCAGGCTGACATCGTGCATCGGCACTGCACGGCTGCAGGCGTGACCACCCTCGTGACGACGGAGGCCCCGGTCGGCCCGCTGGCGGACGGTCTTGTCCGCCTGGCGCGCGAGCTGAGGGATGACGGCATCGAGATCCTTCCGCTGCGCCGCCCCTGGGATGACCTCGCCTGGCCCCACGCCACGCACGGCTTCTTCCGTTTCAGAACGCGAATCCCGGAATTGCTTGCACGCAACGGTCTGGGCATGCCCGAGGCGCCATACGAGTAAAGCGCAACCCGTCGCCGACTCCGAACGTTACGTCCATCGCCTTTTTCAGCCCATGGACTTCGCCCCGCCGGCGTGGAAGTACAAAACCCTGTTGGCTCCGAGGGCGTGGAACCTCTCGCGGAACTCGCGGTTCCTACCTGCATTGCCGCCAGCTCCGGCAATTCCGCGTACCCATTTCACCCAAGTCCATCTGGAGAATCCTGGATGAAACAGCCTTACCGAGCCGCTCTCGCAGCCAGCTTGTTCACACTCTTCGTATCGCCTGCAATGGCCTATGGCGACCCGTACGGCAGCTCCCATCGAGCCGGCCCGCCGCAGGGTATGCAATACCCGGGAACCGAGATGGGTCATGACCGCTGGCAGCATTACCGGCATGGCCCCTGGATGCATCCGCACCATTTCCGCCCGCTACCACCGCAGCGTTTTCATGGTCCGCCCCCCAGGGGCATGCAGGGAATGCGCCCCTACGGACCGATGCACCACGGCATGCCGTCCCATGGTCCAGGGAAAGCCGGTCCGACCCGCAAAGGCGGATACGGGCCACAGAAGTACGGCAAGACCGAACAAGCGGCAACCGACAATTCCATCGTGGCGGTCGCGCAGGCCGCAGGCGGCTTCGACACCTTGCTGGCGGCGGCGACGGCCGGTGGCCTTGCCGAGGCGCTCGCGAGCAACGGGCCGTTCACGGTTTTCGCCCCCGTTGATGCTGCCTTCGCAGAACTGCCGCAGGCCGCCGTCAACAACCTGATGCAGCCGGAGAACCGCGAAACGCTGGCCTCGCTGCTGCAGCATCACGTCGTGTCCGGCCGCATCGACGCTGCCGGCGTGGTCGAGGCTGGAGAACTCGAGAGCCTGGCGGGTACCCCGCTGACCGTCGAGGTGGAGGGTGATGAGGTCCGCATCGGCGGCGTACGCATCGTCCAGACCGACATCGGTGCGGATAACGGCATCATCCACGTCGTGGAGCAGGTGCTGTTTCCCGAGGGCTTCGCGTGCATCGCCACCGTGGCCCAGCGTTCGGGACAGTTCGAAACACTGCTCGCGGCGGCCGAGGCGGCAGGCCTGATGGACGCGTTGTCCGTGCAGGGTCCGTTCACGGTGTTCGCGCCGACGGATGCGGCGTTTGCGGCCTTGCCGGAGGGCACGGTCGAAGGACTTCTCCAGCCCGAGAGTCTGCCCGAGCTTCAGCGCCTGCTGCGGCACCACATCGTCGAAGGGCGACTTCCCGCCGGGGAAGTACTGGCAGCCGAAACCCTCGATACCCTTGCCGACACGACCTTGCAGGTCACACTGGACGGCGAACAGCCGCGTATCGGCGGTGCAGCCATCACGGCGACCGACGTGATGGCCGGCAACGGCGTGATCCACGTGATCGACACGGTACTGATGCCCTGAACGAACGGCACTCGCGTGCCATGACCTGAACGGTGGCCCCTGCCCGTCATTCTGGGCAGAGGCCACCCCCGCACGCTCCGCAGACATCCGGTTTCTCGCTGTTCGACCTGCTTCTGGTTGGCGCGGTGGCCCTGATCGCCGTGTTCTACCTCTACCGAAAGCTACGGCCCCGCCCCGGAAAACCCATGTGCGGTAGTTGCCCGAGCGAGCGACAATGTCCGCGCACATCACCCCTGCGCAAGAACCCGCCGGACGATAACTGAGCGCGGGAGTTTTCCGGTTCCCGGTTCCGGTGACGTTCGTCCGGCAGGGCTTCAGCCTCCAGCGGCTGTGGCGAGACGGTCGCGCGTATGCAACAGGCATCCGAGGCTTGAGACGTCCGGCGAGTCCAGAGCATCCAGAACCGGAATGGCCATGCGCACGAGTCTTTCAATTCCGCAGGGGGTGAACTGACTGCATGGCCAAAGACTGCCCGGAAGGGCTGCATACAGCGTCCCTCCGGAAACCTGGAGCCAAAGCCCCGAGTGGGCCAAACGCCCGAGATCCAGAGCGTCCAGGTCGCGTTCGGAGCCACCGGAGGTATCGAGGTGAAAGACGCAACCGGGTGGCACCCGGACGTCAAACGGATGCTGCATCCGAACCACGCCCCAAAGCCTCTCGAAGTGGGTCCTGGGCCGCAGGCGAAACGCGGGCATCCCCGCAGGCACGCGCGCGGCCAGAACAAGAGACGGTGGCCCGAACCGGCGTACACCCATCCGGTCGCGATAGGTCACGTACTCGAATATTGCCGGCAATCCATGCGGCCGGTTGCCCACCAGACTGCGTTCGATCACGCTGTTTTCGCAGGACACGCCGGGCCGCTCGTGCAACACGAACGGCTCTGGCCGCGGAAGATGATCGCGCCCGAGAACCCGGTAGCGCATCCCAGGCTGCGCGCCCATCTCGGACAGTGCGCGAGCATCCACCAATCGTTGCCCCTCCAGACGCGCGGCGACAAGCATGGCCATGAGAACAAAGGCCGTCGAAAACGCAATGAGTAACAGCCATTCCAGTCCGGAAATCATCGTGACTCCTCTCTCCGTAGGGTCGGAAGTACATCCGCCCCAGCGGTCAACAACGCGAACAGTGTCCAGTCGGGCGGATACCTGACTTCCCGCGTGACCCCCTGGTGGGCCATGCGGAAAATTCGGTATCAGATCGCTGCGCCAGAAGCGCCGGCGCTGCGTTGGGCACGTTTGAAAGAGGGTGGCTGTTCCGGCACTTGCCCGCCTTGCTCCGGCACTTCTGGCTGTGCTCCGTAGTCACCGAACTTCCCGCATGGCCCACTAGGTTCTCGCCGCGGCCAAAAAGTCTCCCGCGGGAAGGTCTTCCTGCCGCGCTCCCTGCGACGGGTAGCCACTCGATTTCCGGAACCGCGGCTGCGACGCCTTTGGGTCGTCGCCATTCGCTGGGACGGTTGGCAGAGATGCCCTGAAGGCGCGCGAGGCAGGCACGGCCGGGACCAGCGCCTCCATCACCAGGTGCCAGACCTGCGACGCGTGGTTTGTGCCCGGCACCGGCCCTGTGATCGTGAGCTGTTCGGTCCCTGCCTGTCCCAGGAGCAGCAGACTGATCCGCCGCTTCGCCCCGCCCGCGCGGCTGACCGCACGGGCTTCCACAAGCCGGTCAAGCGCGATTTCAACCAGATTGTCCTGGCCCTTGAGCTTGAGATTGCCGCCGGAACGTCGGCAATACACGGAGTCGGCTCGGAGCAGGACCCTGCCGGTACCGTGGGTGAGGCAGATATCCACCGGGATCTGCTGCTCTTCGATGACTTCGAGCACAGCCGGAACTTCGCTCAATGCCACAGACCAGTTCGCCCCGTCGGAGAGTGCGCGTCGAATCTCCATTACCGGCCCTCCTGACACACGAAAGGCGTTGCACACGCCGGACGATCTCCGCGAGAACACGGAATCGACCGAACCGAAGGACTCAGAGCCGATCGGCTCTTGAAAGTGGACGGAAACTGAAGGACAGGATCAACGCAAACGCCTTTGCTGCACATGGAATCTCCTTATGCTTGGCCGTAAGGATCACGTGGCTGGCGGTGCGGTCACCGGCGATTCCCGGGGTCCGCTGGCTGGCTGGTGGACAGGAAGCGCAACATCCGCGCCTCATTTAATGCGAATGATTCCTATTCCTGTATATCTTGTCAAGTCTGCGCGGGCGAGGTTGCCACGGGTGTCCGCCGGGTTCGGGAGTCGATGCCGGGTCTCGGGCGGGGCATCGAGTCCGCCGCCACCGAAGCGATGGCTGACTCGGCGGCGCCCAAGCCACGGAAAACGGTATGAAGGAGTGTCGGCCCGCAAGAGCCCCGCGTGGCACACTGCCCGCAAACGCGCGAAGAAAGCGGTCGAGCCAGCGAAGCCTGAAAACCCGGGCCCGGCCCTTCACGGTGCTGCCGATCATCGTCTCCACTTCCCGAACCCCCAATTGATTACTATTGCGAATAGTAACGAGTCGCAATAGTATTTAGGAAAGCACTGGAGGAACCCGGAAAGGTCCGTCGCCCTTCCGTTGTCATCAGGCTGAATGGAGACATCGCATGAATGAATTCCTGCATCACGTTCCCGGGCGCGTCCGTATTCGGGCTCGCCTGTTCCGAAGCGAATCCCGTGAACGTTCGCAAGCATTTCGCCCCATACGGCTGCCTCTTGCCACGGTGCCACGCCCCATCGCTGCCGAGATCGGAAAGGTGGCTTTCAACATGCTGGTCAACAAGGGCGTGAGCTATTCCCTGTCCACGCTGCTGCGGACCCGATTCTGATTCATTCGAGCGATGCGACCCGAAACCAAACACAGTGCCCAGCACCTTGACGATTCGTCGGCGGCCCGGAAGGAAAACACGCGTCTTGGAGCGATCGACAGCCGGACCCTTTTCCGTAACGAGGACGTTGTTCACATCGACCACCAGGGGTTTACCTACACCTTGCGCAAGACACGCAACGGCAAGCTTATTCTGACCAAATAAGGGGTTCGACAGGCAATGTGCAGCAGCGTCGATCATGGGGAACACAACCCGGTGCCCATGGTGCTCCTGCGAAATCCGCAGGACGGGGAACACCCGGCGCTGCACGGCTTTGCGCTGGATTCCGGGAGCACCCACCCACGGGAAGGGACGAAACCCCCTGCCCGCAGGAGCCGCAAGCTCTGGGAACTGAAACGGACGCTTCACTGCCCTGTGATCGGCACCTGCCTCGAGATCGAGACCTGGCGACGCCTGGCCCGGGCACGGGGTTTTGCCGTGGAGGAGATGAGCGACTACGCGGTGCATATCCACTTCGTTGGCGCGTGCAGCGAGCGCAACGCATCATCGCTCGCGGCTCAGAAGGCCCTGGACCGGACCCACCAGCGTCCTTTGCGGCGCTTCGCCCGGGCTCGATCACGGGAAGACCTGGAGGCGCTTTGGCAGCAGATCCTCGAAGCGGGCGAAGTGCCCGGGGGGTTCTGGGCGTTGGTCACGCACCCCTTGTGCGACCCCGACCTGACCAATCGAGCCTACGAAGACATCCATATGCTTTCGCACCAGATCGGTGCCGGGCAGCGCGCGGACCTGAAAAAACTGCAGGGCACCCGGGTCGCGCTTGAACGGCTCCGAAAGGAATCGAGCGAACAGCTGCACCGGCATCAACAGTCCCTGGATAACCGGGATCGGCGACTGGAAGAACTGACCAAACAGCTGGCCGCCACCCAGGAGCGCTTGCGCGATGCCAGGGCGCGTCAAGCGGACCTCGCGACCCGCCTCGCACAGCTCGAAGACACGCGACTGGAAGCGCGCCTTGCCGCCAGCGAAAGGCGTGCGCACACGGCCGAGCACAAGGCCGAGGGGTTACGTTCGGAGGTCAGGACATGGAAGGCGGCATGCGAACAGGCCAACGATCGAGCCGATGCCTGGGAGCGGAATTTTCTGGAGCAATCCGCGCAACTCGAGGCACTGGAACGGCTGCTGCTCCCCAACGCCTCCCCATGCAACGGCTGCACGGCCGCGGATTCCCTCCACTGCCCGAATCTGTGCGGCCGGCGGATCCTGTGCGTCGGTGGTCGCGGACACGTAATCGAGCATTACCGCGAAATCGTCGCCCGGTGCAACGGCGAATTTGATCACCACGACGGTGGCATCGAAGACAAGCCCCAACGGCTGAATGCGATGCTTTCCTCGGCTGATGTCGTGATCTGCACCATCGACAACGTCAGCCACGATGCCTACAAGCGGTCCAAACGCTTCTGCAAGCGATCCGCAAAGCCCTGCGTACTGCTGCGCTCCTCCGGCGTGTCGACCTTCGCTCGCGCCCTGGAACAGGTCGTGAGCCACAACCGCGACCAGCCACACGACCGGGCCTCCGGATCACACGAGCCCATCCGGCCGGTCGTGCTTCTGGAAGATCCCGCGTCGCCTCAGGGCTGAAGTCCACACTGCCAGTGGAACCCACCCTCTCCGCATCGTTGCTCGGTGGTCTGGCCGCCACCGCAACGACCTTTGTCTTGATTTTCCTGGCCGAGATCGGCGACAAGAGCCAACTCGTGTGCATGACACTCGCGTCACGACGCCGCCATCAGCCGGTGTTCTGGGGTGCCGTCAGCGCCTTCATGGTGCTCAATCTGCTCGCGGTCGTGTTCGGCGCGGCGCTGGCGCTTTGGCTGCCGGAGCGATTCATTGCTGCGGTGGTCGCCGTGCTCTTCGCGGTGTTCGGTGTGCTATCGCTGCGCGCGGGCGCGGGCTCGGACGAGGACTGCGGGGACGTCACGCCACGAAGCGGCCACAGCATTTTTGCGACCACGTTCATGCTGCTGTTCTTCGCCGAAATGGGCGACAAGACCCAACTGGCGGTGGCCGGGCTGGCGGGCACGTTCCCGCCGATCCCCGTATGGATCGGTGCAACCCTGGCGCTGGGCGCCACATCGGCGCTCGGAATCCTGGTCGGGAGCACGCTGTTGCGGCGCGTTCCCCTGCGTCGACTGCATCAACTGAGCGGCGTCCTCTTTCTCGCCATCGCAACCCTGGCACTCTCCCGGGCGCTATGCCCCGGAACCGGGGTCTGATGCCTGGAAACGGGGTCTGATCCCTGGTGCTGTGCCCGAAACCGGGGTCAGACCCCTTTTGAGGGAAAAACCGGGGTCTGACCCCTTGCGTTGCCTGGCGTTGGAAGGCGATTCGGCGTTGGCGGTTCCGTGTTTCCAGCGTTACTATTGCGCGGATCTTTGATCGATCCGGCGGCACGGTTTTTCCCTCTGTTCGGCGACGGCATCAGCCGGGACGCCTCACCTTTTTCATCGAGAGCGGTACATGAACACGTACGAGTGCAACACCTGCGGCTTTCTGTACGACGAACGCGAAGGCTTGCCGGATGAGGGCATCCCGCCGGGAACGCGTTGGGAAGATATCCCGGACGATTGGGTATGCCCCGAATGCGGTGCCGGCAAGGCGGACTTCACCCCCGTCGATTTCGGCTGACGCCAGCCTCAACCCCTCAGATCGGGGTCAGAAAGGACACGGCGTCGGCGCCAACCGCCTCGCCCTGACGCAGACGGTCGCGAAACCGCTCGGGATCCGCAGTGTCACCCATCACGCGCGAGACGCGGTGCCGGTGGTACGCCGCCCACTGTTCGGAGGCGCCGAGCACCTGGGAGTAATCCGCGGGAAACAATTCCCGGTGCAGGGTCGGCAGACGGTACCAAGGCACCGTCGGTTTGGCGTGGTGGGCGTTGTGATAACCGAAGTTCAGGGTCCAGAGGTTGAGCCAAGGCCACTTCATCGACACGGGATTCGAGAAGGTATGCGCCTGCTCGTAGGCCGTGTCTCCGCGGCGGGTCGCGTCTCCGCCCGTTTCCAGCGTGTAGCTGAGTTCGTAGTTGTGCTGGAAGGAGTCCATGAATCTCAGCACGTGCAGCATCAGCAGCCAGGCGACCACGTAGAGCAGCGCCGCGAGCGGGTTCCAGACCAGCACCGCCAGGAAGATCGTTCCGCGTATCGCCAGTACGCCCAGCACGCGGCCACGCAGGTGGCGCCGGTTCTCCCAGACAAACGGCAACAGGATCTGGGTCCAGTGCATCATCACCGGTAGTGCCGGCACGTAGGCCCACTCCAGGGTCTCGATAACCCGCCGCAGCAGCGGATGACGCTGCAGGAAGGCGACGTGATCGAATGCGATGACGTCGGCATTGTCGACGTGGTGCCGCATGTGCTTCGCCCGGATGTCCTCGAACCGGGCGTAGGCGCTGGCCGCAATCCAGTTCAGAACCCGTCCTAGGCGCGCGTTGTGTTCGTTGCGCCGGAACAGGGTGTTGTGCCCGCATTCATGCAACAGGTACGCGGCGATCACCATCGCGTGCGCGGTGAGCAGCGTTCCCACCAGCAGCCAGACGGGGTTCGCCGCGAACAGCAGCAGGCCGAGGCCGCCGAAATAGCCGCCAAACACGTAGCCGGTGACGGCGATCAGCGGCCAGAAACCGCCACGATCGCGCAACAGGGATGGGCTGTCCATCGAAGTGTCTCCTCCAACTCTTCTCGATAAGGGCCGGGAATTCAGGCGCCGGCCGTGCGCCAGGGGGCCACATTCTCGTCGAACGAGTTCCGGTACCAGCGCGCGAAATGATGGCGCTCGACACCCGCGACCCATTGGTTGATTTCCCACAGGTCGGCGACCGGTTCCCGCGTGAAGGGCAGCTCGTGCAGGTACCCGTCAGGCCCGAACTCGGGGGTCATCGTCGTGCGCTCGGCTCCGGCAAGGCCCTGTGCCTCCCAGAACACCTCCCAGCAGCGCTGGTGGCTGGCCAAAGCGTCGGCGTATTCGGGTGCCGCGGGGTGCGGAACCTGGGGTCCCTGGTCATAGCCGACGCGTGCGTGGATGTGCCGTACGTTCCCCGCGATGGCCTGCAGCGTGGGCATCTCGGTATCCATCAAGCGTTCCGCCACGACGCACCAGTGGCTGAGATCCGCGGTCAGACCGATTTCCGGCAACTCGCGCACGACCTGCTCGCAGCGCCAGGGATTGAACAGGCAGCGGCTGCGGTGGGTTTCGAAGCAGAGGTCGAGACCAAGCTTCTCCGCCCGCTCCATCCCGGCTTCGAAGAAGCGCAGCATCTCGGCGTCGGACCAGGCGTCGAGCCCGCCGATGCAGTTGACCCGAACCGGACCCAACGCCGCACAGGCGTCGAGCTTCGCGAACAGATCGGCGAGATGATCCTCGAGACCCAGCTCCCGCCTGGGAACATAGCCGCCACCGGTGGCGATCTCGGCAATCCAGGCCAGATGCAGGCGATCGAGCACCTTTTCCAGCTCGCGCCGGTCGCCGGGGGTGTCCGGGACCGGGCACTCGATGCCGTCGAAACCCGCCGACTCCGCCTCCATGGCAAACTCGGTCAGGCTTCCCTTCGCACCCCAGCGCGTTCTGAATAGCAAGAGTTCCACGGTACCTCCTTTTGCATGCAAATTTACATGCAATATTGCGTTCGTCAAGCATCCACGAAAGAAACGGGCGCAATCGCCGCCCGCACCGGATCCGGCGACCCACCCTGCGCGCCCGAGGGTGGTGGTATCCTCTGGAAACGCCGTCCTGGACCGGACTCGATCCCGATATGCCACGCCGCCATTCCACCGCACGCCGCACGAGCTTCGTTCTGGCTCTCCACGAGATCGATCGCTTCTGGGGCGAGGTCCTGCACGACGAGGCCTACTACGACCTCAACTACTCGGATCTTTTCACCCGCATGTGGCTGGCCCGGGACAAGGCGCTGAAAAAGACCCATCTCTACGCCTTCATGCCGCGGGTGAGCCATCGCACCGCGGTCAAGTACGTCCAGCGCGCGATCGCGGCCGGCCTGCTGACGGAAAACCCCGATCCGACGGATGGGCGTTCCAAGCGGGTTGCGCTGTCCGCTGAACTGACCCGGAACATCGAGGCTTTCATCGATCACGCGCTGACGACGTTCGAGTCCGGCCCGTTCGGCCGTGGCTCGAACAAGGGCGGTTGAGAGGCACACCACGCGCAAGCCGCCGTTCAGGCCGTCTGCGCGCGGGCCGCGGCACCCTCTTCCCGCATCATCTGCAGAATCCGCGATTCCATGACCCCGTAATCGGGAATGGCCTTCAGGGCGGCCTTGTCGAGGCGGCGCTCGTCACCGCCAAAGGTGGGTTCGATCAGTTCCCGCACCCGCCCGGGTCCGTGGCTGAAGAACGCGATGCGGTCGCCCATGAAGATCGCTTCCTCGATGTCGTGCGTCACCATCAGCACGGTCATGCGCTCCTTGTGCACAATGCCAAGCACCAGTTCCTGCATCTGCCAGCGCGTCTCCGGGTCCAGTGCGCCAAAGGGCTCGTCCATCAACAGGATATCGGGCTGGTTCGCCAACGCGCGGGCGATCGCCACGCGCTGGCGCATGCCGCCGGAAAGCTCGTCGGGATAGGCCTTGCGGAAGGGCGCAAGACCGATACGCTCCAGGAAATAGTCGACGACGCCGCCATGGCGACCGGTGGCGGAGCTGTTGATGCGCAGACCGTAGGCCACGTTCTCTTCGACCGTCAGCCAGGGAAACGAGGTATACGTCTGGAACACCATGCCGCGGTCGCGCCCGGGGCCGGTGACCTCGCGTCCGGACACCGTGATGCGCCCCTCGCTGATGGTCTCCAGTCCCGCCACCATGCGCAGCAGGGTCGACTTGCCGCAGCCCGACGGCCCGAGCAGGACCCCGACGCCACCGCGCGACAGGTCGAAGGAGACCGAGTCCAGCGCGAGCCGCGGGGGCGCGTTGCGGCGGTTTCCGGAATACCGCTTGCTGACGGATTCGACGTGCAGCTCGCCGAACTCCGCCGACACCGGCGGCTCAGGGCGCGACACGGTCCACCAGCCGTTCCATCGCGTCAAAGCGGATTCCGGCTTCCGGCTCCTGAATCCCTTCGATCAGCCCGAAGCGTTCCCACCATTCGCTGGTCAGCTGCCAGTGATCGCGGATCTGGCCATTGGACAGCCCCAGCGGAGGTTCACCCTCGAGCAGCCCCATGAAGCGGGCGGATTCGGCGAGATCGAACACGTGGACGCCACCTTCGTGCGTGTTTCCGGTCGCGCCGATCACCATCTCGACGTCCCCGATCTCCAAACCCAGGTTGCGCGCGATGATGCGGTTGCCCTCCTCCGGGTTCGCCTTCCAGAAGGCCACGGCGTCGAAGTACGCCTGCATCACGCGGCTGGCCAACTCCGGCTTGGCGTCCAGAAACGCCTCGCTCATGTACATCCCGTCCCCGAGCAGGGCGGTCTCGATCCAGTAGGGCTCACTGGAGGTCGCCACCACCTTCGCGCCGGGCATGTTTTCCAGCAGCACGCTGCCGAAGGGCTCCCAGAATTCGGCCGCGGCCACCTGACCGCTCAGCATCGCACCGACCGCGTCGTCCATGATCAGGTTCACGAACTGCACCTGGTCGATGCCGACGCCGTTGTCCTCCAGCCAGATCCCCATGAAGATCTGCGTGAGTCCGCCCTCGAGCACGGCGACCTGCTCGCCGACCAGGTCCTGCGCCGACTCCACGCCCGGACGCACGATGATCTTGTCCACCCCGTACGACGGGTTGGTGTAGGCGACGAGCCGGATCGGGGTGTCCTCGTGCGCCGCGATCGGTCCGTATTCCACCGTACTGGATGACACGTCCAGGCGCCCCGCGGCCATCAGCGCAAAGCTCTCGTACGGGTCTTCGATGACCTGGATTTCGAGGTTCAGATCGGGGGCGAGATCCTGATCCTTTGCGATGAACCAGAAACCGTAACCGGGCCACGTGAACAGGGAGATGTTCACGGTTTCACGCGCGTGCAGCGCCGTGGTCGAAAGCAGGACGAGCCCCGCTGCCAGGAACCCTGTGATCCATCTTTTCATGCCGCTGTCTCCTAGAGTTTGCGCGAGCGCTGCCGCGCGTAGGGGAAAAGGGCCCAGTGCAGGAACCGGAACAGCAGATCCAGCAACAGGCCAAGAATTCCGATCATCACGATGCCCGCCATCACCTCGTCCACGCGCACGAACCGTCGGGCGCGCATGATCATCGCGCCGATGCCGTCGGTCGTCGCCACGATCTCGGCGATGATGAGATAGGTCCAGCTCACCGCGAGCATCTGCCGCGTGATATCCACCAGGCCTGGCAGCGATGCGCGGAACACGACACCGATCAGCACCTGTCGGGTCGAGGCGCCGAGCGTCAGCGCGGTCTCGATGAGTTCCATCCGGACGGAGCGGACGTGATCGGCAATCAGGGTGACCAGGAACCAGACCACACCCAGGAACAGCAGCGCGATCTTCTGGGTATCCCCTGCCCCGAGCCACATGAGGAGCAGCGGGATGAATGCAGGCGCGGGCAGATACCGGAACGGCGAGACCAGCGGATTGAAGAAGGCCGCGACCACGGGGAAGGCACCCATCAGAACGCCCAGAGGTAGCGCGAATGCGAAGGCGACCAGAAAACTGATCCCGACCCGGCGCAGGCTGGCCAGCACATCCGCGTGGAAACCCTGCTCCAGGAACAGCGTTTCCAGTGTGGCGATGACCTGAGTGGGCGGCGGGAACAGGCGCTGCGGGGCCAGATCGGCAGTGGCCGCGTACTGCCACAGGCCCAGGAACATCACCCACGCCGCCGTGCCCAGAAGAATGCGCTGGGTCACGCTGACGGGTCGCTGAAAGGCGATCCGCACGGGTTTCGTTCGGGTGGGCGGACGCAACATGTCGCGGGGTCTCTGCCTCGGATGGCACCGACGCGATAACGTCGGCCGGGATGCAGCAACCCTTGCAAGACAGATGCCAACCCGGCAGCTGTTCTATGCAGCCTTTACATGTAAAACTACCTCTAAAACCACCGCTTCCCGATTCGCAGGGAGCCCGTGAAGCGCACCGGGACGGTGCCTTCCGGTCGCCAGCGCATCAGCTTGGTGCGGTCGCCGCAGACCCCCGTGGGACGTCCCCGGGTCCGCAACCGCCGTGCCCGTGCGTGCCGCCGGAATCAGCCGGCCGAACGCAGCTGCGGCACCGCCGGGGAATCGGGTTGGTCCGCAAGGCAGTTCAGAAACGCCCGCAGAGCGGAGGTTTGTTGCGTATCCACGTTTCGGGTCACCAGCGAAATCACGGAATGGCGGAGGAACCGCTCGGGCTGCAGCGCGACCAGTTCGCCCGCTTCCAGCCATGGCTTGGCGTAGTGATGCGGCAGGAATCCGATAAACGGGCCACTCAGGAGCAGCATCGCCGCGGCCTCCACGCTGGTGACCGAGGCCATCACCGACTCATCACGGGCATGAAGAAACGGAAACTCGGCGGTTCCGAGAAACACCCGTACGACTTTGTCGGCCTGCGGAATCATGTGACTGAGCGCAGCCGGATCGGAGATCGACGCCAGCGGATGCCGGGCGTTGCAGACGAGCACATCGCGCTCGCGGTAGAGTGCCTGGTAACGCAGGCCCGGGGTCTGCCCACCGAAAATGCCGATCGCCGCATCCAGTTCCCCGGCAAGCAGGAGCCGCTCCATGTCGGGTGGGGCCAGCACGTCGAGGCTGCAGTGAACGGCGTTGTCGGGAAGCTGGAAGAAGCGGTCCAGCGCGACCCGCAACCGGCAGGCAGGGTCGGTGATCAAATTGTCGATCATGCCGATACGGAGGCGCCCGGAAAGTCCGCTGCGCAGCTCCATGGACTGTTCCTCCAGGTCCTGCAGCGCCTGGAAGAAACGGGCCAGATGTCCGTAGAATGTCGAGCCTTCGTCGGTCAGGCTGAAACCGCCTCGGCCACGGTTGCACAGCTTGAAGCCGAGCCGGCTTTCGAGCTGGGTCATGTGGTTGCTGATCGTCGATTGGCTGATGTTGAGCAAGGCCTGGGCATTGGTGAAGCCGCCCGCCTCCACCACCGCCCTGAACACCCGGAGCAGGCGCAGATCGATGTCACTGATGTGCATGGGCGTGGCCTTGTCTCCATGGAAAACGATGCTTCTGGCGGAGGCACCCGCCCTTCCCTTACCGGCTGCAATGCCGCGGGCACGCGTCCCTCCGGCATGTCAGGCGCTTTAAGCGGCGTCAGATTAACCCATTCGGGTCCGCAAGAACGCTCCGCGCACCACGAAGGTGCAGATCGCGTCTGCAGCCGATGGTATCAATGCAAACGTTGAATCCCCGCTATTTTCAACTGGTGCACAGGCTCATACGCTGCATCGTGACAAAGTGCAAGCCCCCCTTTCAGTGAGTGCAGCCTTTGATGACGTTCGGTTCATGTCACACGGGTTCAGGAATCCCGCTCTTCGCATGGAGAGAGCGCGGTTGAAGCGCGCGTCGCTTTTCGCCCTGCGCGAGCCGATCCCGCGGCGGGTTGCGCTCGCGGTGACCGTGGGGGTGTTCGCCACGCTGGCGGTCGCGTGGGTCGTGCTGTCCTACGGTGGGTTCGTGCGCCCGCTGTTTCTGCCCACGCCCACGGCAGTCCTGGAACGTGCGGTATTCCTGTATCGGGAGGAGATCCTGGTCCGCGACATCTGGATCAGCAACGTTCGCGTGTTCTCCGGGTTCCTGATGGCCATGGTCGTCGCCATCCCGCTCGGCATGCTGGCCGGGAACCTGCCGATCTTTGCCGCGGCCGTGAACCCGTTCATGGGCTTCATCCGCTACATGCCGGTGCCCGCCTTCATTCCGCTGCTGGTGCTCTACGCCGGGATCGACGAGGCACCCAAGATTCTCCTGATCTTCATCGGCACCGCGGTCCAGATGACCATCATGGTGGGCGACGTCACCCGGAGGGTACAGCCGGAACTGATTCGAGCCGCGATGGTGCTGGGGGCCGACAGCCGCGAGATCTTCCGCAAGGTCATCTGGCGCGGTTCGCTGCCGGGCATCGTGGACGTGATGCGGATCAACCTGGGCTTCGCCTGGACCTACCTGGTCGTCGCCGAACTGGTCGCCGCCAGCGAAGGCATGGGCTTCCGGATTCTGCGCTCCCAGCGATTCCTGCAGACGGACACGATCTTCCTGTACATCCTGCTGATCGGACTGCTCGGCATTCTCTTCGATTTCGCGTTCCGCCAGCTGCACCGGTTCGCTTTCCCCTGGATTCGCGAGCGGGTCCGGGGATGAGCCGGCCCATGCTCGAAGCGGTCAATGTCTCCCGGGTCTATGGCACCGGGCCTGACGCCGTGACGGCGCTTGAGCACATGCGCCTCACCGTGCGTTCGGGAGAGATCGTCTGCCTGGTCGGTTCTTCCGGCTGCGGCAAGTCGACGTTTCTGAGTCTGGTCGCCGGCCTGGAAACACCCACCAGCGGGCGTCTGCTGCTCGACGGCGTGCCTTTGGTCGAACCCGGGGCCGACCGCGGCATGGTGTTCCAGAGCGATTCGCTCTTCCCCTGGCTGAGCGTGCGCGACAACGTCCAGTTCGGTCTGTCTCTGCACGAAACCCGGCGCACGCACGGAGGCCTGATGGGCCGGCTGTACGCACATTGCGACGAACTGCTGGAACAGGTCGGGCTCTGGCCGTTCCGGGACGCCTACCCCGCGCAGCTCTCGGGCGGGATGCGCCAGCGCGCCAGCATCGTCCGGGCGCTGGCCACGCGACCCGCGATTCTGCTGATGGACGAGCCGTTCGGCGCCCTGGACGCGCAGACCCGGGAGGAAATGCAACTGCTGCTCCTGAAGCTCTGCGCCGAGTACGGCACCACCGTGCTGTTCGTGACCCACGACGTAGAGGAAGCGGTGTTTCTCGGCGACCGGGTCGTCGTCATGCGTCCGCGTCCGGGCCGGGCCGTGGCCGACGTGGCGGTACCCATTGCGCGACCCCGTGATCGGCGTACCCGCCTGAGTCCCGAGTTCCAGGCGATCCGCGGCCAGGTTCTGGATCACCTCTACGAGAGCATGAGTACGGATTCACCCTGAAGTTGACCCTGAAGGAGACAAGAGATGTCGACGCACGGACCCAAGGCCCTATGGGCAGAGGCGAACTCACCCGGATTGCGGAATCCCCGGATTCCGGGGAGCCGCGTGCAGGCCCAGAGTATCCCGGGCCAACGACCGAGGACCGGCTTGTCGCTGACCGACCTCCACTGCGACGGGGATACCCGCACGGTCCCATGCCGGGACGGGCGTAACTTCCTCCTTCGTCCCGACCGGGCCGCGCTGATCATCGTGGACATGCAGCGGGACTTCTGCCATCCGGGCGGCTACGGCAGCGAGAACGATGCCGAGGCGGTCGTGCGGTTCGGGGCGCTGATTCCGATCATCGGACAGGTGCTGGCCACCAGCCGGGAGATCGGTCTGCAGATCATCGCGACGCGAGAAGGGCATGCTCCCGACCTGTCCGACATCACCCCGGCCAAAATGCAGCGCTCGATCGCTTACGGGAGTCCGTACGGGGCACAGGGCCCCATGGGCCGCGTTCTGATCCGGGGTGAATACGGGCACGACATCGTGGATGAACTGAAACTGCAGGCGGGCGAGATCATGGTGGACAAGCCCGGATACAGCGCCTTTCACAGCACACCCCTGGAACAGATCCTGCGCGATCGTCACATCGAGGACCTGATCTTCACCGGCGTCACCACCGACGTATGCGTGTTTTCCACGCTGCGCGAGGCCGTGGATCGCGGTTTTCGCTGCCTCCTGCTCGAGGACTGCACCGAATCGTTCAAGCCCGGCATGCGCGACGCCACGATGACGATGATCGAAAGCGAAGGCGGCATCTTCGGATGGGTCGCCGAATCGGGCAGCCTGCTGCGCGCGCTCGCCCCATGACACCTTACCGCCACGAACCCACTTTGGCGTTTGCGAAACCCCATCAGGAGGGAACCCCAATGAAACGAGTCTGGATGATGAGCGCTCTCGCCGCGCTATTGGCCTTCATGCCCGCGGCATTCGGCGCCGACCGCTTGCGGGTGGGACACGATCTCTGGATCGGCTTCTCGGGCGTGTTCCTGGCCCAGGAGCTGGGATATTTCACGGACCGGGGGCTGGAGGTGGATCTGCGCGGCTTCCCCGGACCCGGCGACTCCATACCGCCGGTGCTGGCCGGGCATCTCGACGCCACGCTGACAACCCTGCACAACCTGGCGCTCATCGGCGGTTCCGGGGAGTCGTCGATCGCCGCCATCTACTTCCTCGACGCTTCGAACGGTGCGGACGCGATCGTCGCGCGCTCCGGTATCGCGAGCGTGTCCGATCTTCGTGGCCGGGATGTCGCCGTGACGCTGAACGAAGCCAATCACATGCTGTTGATCCTTGCGTTGGAGCGCGCGGGCCTGAGCGAACAGGATGTGAAGCTCGTGAACATGAGCGCGGACGATGCGGGGGCGGCCTTCCTCGCGGGCCGCGTGGATGCGGCCGTGACCTGGGAACCCTGGGTGAGCCGAGCCCGCTCGGGCGGTGACGGGGACGTGATCTTCTCCACTCGGGACGTACCCGACACGATCATCAACACCGTCAGCGTGCGGCGCGACAAGCTGGAGCAGAAGGCCGAGATCTTCGCGCGTTTCCTCGAAGGAATCGATCAGGGCGTCCACTATCTGCGCGACCATCCCGACGCGGCAATTCCGGTGATCGCGCGCTGGCTGGAAGCGGATCCCGAGGACGTGCGCGGCATGCTGGCGGACGACGTGATCTACGGCCTGGACGACAACCGAAGCCTGTTCGGTGAAGGCGACGGGCCTGCGGTGCAGGCACTGAATGACGTCATCAGCTTCCTCGATGACCGGGATCTGATCCAGAAACGGCCCGAAGCCGGGGCACTGATCGACGACCAACTGGTCCGGTAACGATATGACACACGAAGAAATCATGCGCGTCGCCCTCGGCGTCGCCGAAGAGGCCATGACCCGGGGTGAGCTTCCGTTCGCCGCGGTGCTCGCGGATGCCGAGGGCAAGGTTGTCCTGACCGAGCACGACCGGGTTTACGAGAAGCAGGATCCCACCCAGCACGCGGAAAGCCGCCTTGTGCGGAAGGCCTGTCGGCTCTACGGCCCCGACCTGTCCGCATTCAGTCTGTACACGACCTGCGAACCCTGCGCCATGTGCTTTACGAGCGCCTGGCTGACAGGCATCCCCAGGATCGTGATGGGAACCACGATGGCGGCCGTATACACGCGCAGCGGGGGACGTCACCGTGAGATGCCACTTCCCGCAGCGGTGCTGAACGACCGGGTCGGCGGAACAATCGAGCTGGTCAAGGGCGTGCTCGCCGAGGAATGCCTGAATCTGTTCCGGGAGGAACTGTTTCTGGAAAAGCGGCCGGGACCGACCTGATCCCGAATGCCCGGTTGCCCGAGTTCCATGCTGGCCCTGGACCCGGCAACCTGGACGGGGCCGAGTCTGCGCCGATCCGCTTGAACGCATCGGGGCGGCGCCATCTGCGCCCGCCACCGCCTTCCCTTCGCGTCCGACCGCCGCTTCACGTTCACCGAGGGGAATCACGCAGGATGACCCGAGCGCAGGTAAACTCATGGCTCCTCCCGTGACCCGCGGATCGCATCATGTCCCGTTTCCCCCTTGTGCTGGCAACGCGCGCACCCCGCAAGACCCTCCGGCACCTGATCGGCCAGCGATGAGTCGCGGGCACTGGAATCGGCGCCGGGTGCTGGCGGGCATGCTGACGGGCGCCATCGCCACTGCGCTCGGGTCGGTGGCCACGGCCGCCGGCCCTTCCAACCCCCGCATCGGGCTCGCCCTGGGCAGCGGTGGCGCACGGGGTCTGGCGCACATCCAGGTGATCGAGGTCTTCGACAAACTGGGTCTGCGGCCCCACCGGATCGCCGGGTCCAGTATCGGAGCGATCGTAGGGGCGCTGTATGCGTCGGGATTGTCGGCCGCGGACCTGCACGAGATCATCGACAGCCTCACCAAGGAGCACGACGAATCCTGGTTCGAAGCGCTGCTCGCGCGCGACCTGACCCGCTGGATGCAGTTCATCGAGCCGGGAGCGGAACGCGGCGGTATTGCGCGTTCGGATGCCTTCATCAGGTTCCTGCGCGACAAGGCCGGGGTCACGCGCTTCGATGAACTGACGGTTCCGTTGCGCGTCGTTGCCACCGATTTCTGGAGCCGCGACATGGTGGTGTTCGAGACCGGCGACCTCTGGCCCGCCGTCCAGGCCAGCATGGCGGTCCCCGGACTGTTCGAGCCAATCCGGCATCGGGACCGGGTACTGGTCGACGGCGGCCTCACCAACCCGGTGCCGTTCGACCTGCTCGAAAACTGTGACCTGATCGTCGCCGTGGACGTGCTCGGCAGCCGGACCCCGGAAACCCCGGACGCGCTGCCGTCGTCCATGGACAGCCTGTTCAACACCTTTCAGATCATGCAGAGTTCGATCCTCACGGAAAAGCTGAAGCGGATGCAGCCCGACATCGTTGTCCGCCCGGATATCCAGGACATTCGGGTGCTGGATTTCTACCGCTTCGAGGAGATCTTCAAGCAAGGCCTCCCGGCACGCGATGCCTTCGAGTCCGAGTTGCGCCAACGAGTGATGCCGGCGAAAACCTCTGCCTCCCGAAATCTGTTCAAGCGCACCACGCTATCGACGCCCTCCTGAGCACCGCCCGATCCCACGACAGCACCAGGCCTTATGCCCGCATCCACGCACCCGACGGCTTCCCTGCCGACCCTGGCCCTTTTGTTCGCCGCCGTGATGTGGGGCCTGACCTGGGGTCCGCTCAAGTTCATCCATGGGCTCGGCGTGGATGGGGCGATGCTGACGCTGATCGCCTTCGGCGCGGCTTCCCTGCTGGTGCTCCCGTTCATGCTCGGCCAGTCCAGGCACTGGCGCGGCCACATGATCGCGATCGCGGTGATGTTCCTGTTCGGGGGCATCGCCAACCTCGCCTTCACGGTGGCGCTGATGTATGGCGAAATCATTCGCGTGATGATCCTCTTCTACCTCGCGCCGGTCTGGGGCGTACTGGGCGGCCGGATCTTTCTCGGGGAACATGTCGACCGAAAGCGTTGGGCGGGCCTGTTCCTCGCCGTGGCCGGGGCTCTCGTGGTGCTGGGCGGTCCGAGCATCTTCGCGTCGCCCCCGTCCCTGTACGATGTGCTGGCGGTGGCCGCCGGCTTTGCCTTCGCAATGAACAATGTCGCCTGCCGGGCCGTTCAGAGCGTTCCCGTGGCGTCCAAACTGGGGGCGATGTTCCTGGGCGGAACGACTCTTGCGGCGATCTTCCTCGGATTCGGAGGGGCGTCCTGGCCCACGCTTTCCCTGGAAGGCTGGGTCTGGAGCGTCACGTATGGCCTGGTCTGGATCATGATCGCCACCCTGGCCACGCAATGGGCCGTCACCCACATGGAAGCGGGCCGGGCGGCCATCATCCTGATCCTCGAGCTGGTGGTCGCCGTCGTCTCCGGCGCTCTGCTCGCCGGCGAGGTGCTGACCTTCCCGGAACTCGTCGGCGGATCGCTGATCCTCGTGGCCACGATCCTCGAAGCCCGCCGCCACGTGGTACCCGAAGTCAGCCATGCCGTGAGCTGAACCCTTGTCCGACCCGCTGCGCGGCGCATCCCGAGCGCCCGGCGCAAAATCAAACCTGCAGAAAAAATCCCGTTCGAGGCCACAGGGACACGGGCTGTACCGTGTACCCTGAAAGGCAGTACCCCATATAAACAATTTACTTGGATGCGGCTCTTGTTATTTTACTTTATATATTTTTCCCCTTAATAAAACGCTTTCTCCGAGTTTGACGGATGCTCACCATTCCAAACGTTACGTGAGCGTCTTGCCTCGCCCTCATGCCAGGACTAGCCTCAGACCTGTGACGAATCGCGTCATGTTCATCCACGAGGGCAGAGATCATGTCACATTTGCATACCGTTCCATCCACACTGCAGGCCGACGCCAACGATTTCACGCAGCTGACGACGTACCTGGACACGCACAACGGCATTGCGTGGGGGTATATGCACGCGCACCCACGTGCCTGTTTCACGAAACAGCTGCTTCATGAGCTCCTTACGTGGGGCAGATCCATCACCCAGGAAATTGACCGTGGTGAACATTCCGTTGACTACCTTGTTTGTGCCTCGTCGGTCGAAGGCGTTTTCAATCTTGGCGGCGATCTTGATCTCTTCGTGCAACTGATCGAGAGGCAGGAAAGAGACGCCCTTTTAAAGTACGCCATCACTTGCGTCGATGCGTCGTACACCGTGGCGACGCACCTCCATCGTCCGCAATTGACCACGATCGCACTGATCCAGGGCGACGCGCTCGGTGGAGGATTTGAATCAGCGCTGGCGGCAAACGTGCTGGTCGCTGAGCGGGGATGCAAGATGGGGCTGCCGGAGATTCTGTTCAACCTGTTCCCGGGCATGGGGGCAATGACCTTCCTGGGACGCCGTGTCGGTCATCACCTGGCGGAGAAGATCATTCTGAGCGGCAAGCTCTATCTCGCGGAGGAACTGCACGACATGGGCGTGGTGGACGTACTGGCCGAGCCAGGAGAAGGCGAACAGGCCGTCTACGAATACATTCGGAGGGCCAACCGCGCACGAAACGGTTCGCTTGCCGTACGTGCGGCGCGGGAGATCAGCCAACCGATTCGTTATGACGAGCTGAAGCAGATCACCGAGATCTGGGTGGACGCAGCGCTTCGACTCGGCGACAAGGATCTGCGAATGATGCAGCGGCTGATCTCGCGCCAATCGGACCGGTCGGGACCGAAGCCATCACGTTCCGCGGACGCTGTGCTGGCGCTCTAGGAACGCCTGCATCGCCGCCAGCGCCGCCTGTTGTTCGGCGGTGACGGCGGCCAGGCGTTCCTCGGCGAGGGGTTGAGCAATCTCGAAAGGCTTGATTCTCTCCCCCTCGACGCAGGCATGGACCATAGCCAGTGCACCGACGTCGCTGGCACCGCCCCTCAGCATGTGGAGGTGATCCTTCCACGCGCCGTAGTCCCGCGCGGCCAGCGCCTTGCGGGTCGCGGCCAGCGCGCGATCGCTGTCCTGGCGAAATTCGTCGATCAGGTCACGCACGAACTCGGGGCCACCGCCGAATTCGGCCAGATCCTCCAGCACCGCTTCGTCCAGCACACTGCCGGCGGGACGCTTCGCGACGGCCGGTTTCGCATTCTCGTTTTTTCCCGTGAGTGCCAATTGCGCCACCTTGTCCAGAAGGAGTCGACTGTCGACAGGCTTGGTCAGGAAATCATCCGCGCCGGATTCGCGGCACAGTCTTTCCGCGTCGGCCCGAGCGTCCGCCGTCAGCATGAGGATGGGCAGGTGGCCCCGCTCCATGAACCGCCAGCGCTGCACCGCGTCCGGTCCGGAAAGACCCGGCATGTGCATATCCATGATCGCCATCGAGAGCTTTCCGGCATGCTTCTCCAGCAAATCCAGCGCCGCCTCGCCGTCGCTCGCGACCAGCACCTCGTGCCCCGCCCGCTCGAGCAGTCCACGCAGCACGCGCTGGTTCACCGAACTATCCTCGGCTATCAGGATGAACAGGCGGGCGCGTCCGGCCCGAGACTGGAAGTGTTCGGCCAGGGACACCACGTTGTCCGGGAATTCCCGGTGGCTGGCCGCTTCGTGCAACGCGCTGAACAGCAGCGTGGGATTCACCGGCGTGTGCAGCACGGCACTGTAGCCCGCCCGCATCCAGGCACTGTCCGCTCGCTCGGACACGTCGGGATCGACCAGGATCACCGGGTAGTGCCCGAACCCGGGGCTGCCCTGAAGCGTGCGGATGAACTCGCCGGGGTCGGTGTCCAGCAGCGCCCGCTCGATCACCAATGCATCGGGTGGCCGCGAGGATCGCGCAACCCACGCCGGAACGGTCTGGTCCAGTGCATCGATCGGAATCACCTCGCCGTGCCAATCCCAGATCAGTGCCCCCAGGCGATCCGCCAGTTCGGCCCGTGCCAACAGTCCCACGCGCAGCCCCGACGGGAGTTGATCCCTCCCCGGTTCCCGCAGCTGCACCGGAATCTCGAACCAGAACGTGGTGCCCTCGTCCGGCTGACTCAGCAGCCCGATCCGCCCGCCCATCATCTCCACCAGTTGCCGGGAAATGCTGGTCCCCAGCCCCGTGCCACCGTAACGGCGGGTGATCGACGCATCCGCCTGCACGAAAGTCTGGAAGATCGTCGCCTGCTTATCCAAGGGAATACCGATCCCGGTGTCGGACACCTCGAAGCGCAACCAGGTGCGCTGATGTTTCTCGAACGGATGCACGTAAATGTCGATCTGTCCCTTCTCGGTGAACTTGATCGCGTTTCCTGCAAGATTGATCAATACCTGACGCAGATGCTGAACATCTCCGTGCAGCAGATAGGGCGTGCGCGGGGCGATGTGCGCGGCCAGCCGCAGCCCCTTCCGCTGAACCTGGGGCTCCAGCATCACGACCATGGTGTTCAGCATGCGGTGAAGATCGTAGTCTTCCTCGACGAAGGTCAGCTTGCCCGCCTCGATGCGCGAGATGTCGAGCACGTTCTCGATCAGGCGATGGAGCGTGATCGCGGAGGCGTGGATGGCCTGCGTCAGTTCTTTCTGTTCGCGGTTGAGCGGCGTCTCCCGGAGCAGGTCGGAAATCCCGATCACGCCGTTCAACGGCGTGCGCAACTCATGGCTCATGTTGGCGAGGAACGACGATTTCGCCTGGCTCGCCTCGTCTGCCTGACGCACCGCGGCATGCAGTTTGTGGGTCAGGAACCCGGCGTACAGCGGTATCAGCACCAGCATGAAGATCATGCCCGTCGCCAACCAAAGATGTGACTGCCAGAATGGGTTCAGCCACATGACCAGGGTGAAGCCCACGATGGAAATCACCGCGGAATACACCATGTATTCGACCCCGTAGCGGAATCCGTTACCCAGCGTCACCCAGAGGTATACAGCCAGCAGAATCGTTCCTGCTTCGTTGGACAGGTACAGGAAATATGACGTGGCGGAGATGTCGATCGTCGCCCCGAGAACGCGTCGCAACGGTGAAGTCTGCGTATCGAAGGCAATCGCCACCAGCAGCACGAAACTCCAGCCGAGCAGCACCGGGCCGAACAGCTGGACGATCTGCTGACGAACCGTCTCGCTGAGGTCGGTTTCCCCGAAAGTGAACAGGTAGTAGAAGTAACCGTACACCAGCAGCATGATCACGGCGCGCAGCAGCGCCTGCTCAAACTCCGAATCCGGGCGCGCGTGAATACGGGTCCGGATCTTCCGGAACTCCTCCGACCACGCTTCGAAGAAACCGGAATTCATAACCCGCAGTTCAGGGGGTCGCCGTAGGATTCGAGTACCTGGATGACCGCATCCAGGCGGCGCAGGAAAGCCTGTGCACAGTCGGGGTCGAAATGTCCCCCGGACTCGCTCTTGATGTAGTCCAGCGCATCCTGCAACGGCCAGGGCTTCTTGTACGGGCGGCAGGAGGTCAGTGCGTCGAATACGTCCGCGACCGCCACCACGCGCGCTTGCAGTGCGATCGCGTCCCCTGAGAGACCGTAGGGATACCCGCTACCATCGTAGCGTTCGTGATGTCCCAACGCGATGATGGCCCCGGTCTGCAGGTAGCGGGACGGGCTGCCTGACAGCAACTGGTGCCCGATCACCGTATGCCGGCGCATCTGCTCCATTTCCTCTGACGTCAGGGGTCCCGGCTTGTGCAGGATGGTGTCCGAGATCGCGATCTTGCCGATATCGTGCATCGGCGCGCTGGCCTCGATCTCGTCGCATTCCTGTGCACTGAGGTTCATTTCCTCGGCAATCAGGCGTGCGTATTTCGCCATCCGCACAATGTGATGGCCGGTTTCCTGATCGCGGAACTCGCCGGCCTTCGCAAGCTTCAGCAGCGTCTCCTTCTCCCGGTTGCGGATTTCCAGCGTTGCCTCCAGCACCTGCTCCTCCAGCCACTGGGCACGATCGGCGGTCGCCTTCTGGTATCGGCGCAGTGCCAGCAGATTGCGGCAGCGCGCACGGCATTCCTGGGGGTCGATCGGACGGGTCAGGAAGTCGGTGGCCCCGGCTTCGAGCGCCTGGTAACGGATCGCCCGGTCCTCCACAACGGTGACGATCACGATGGGCACGTCCACCAGGCGCGGCACCGCGCGCAGCCGCCGGATCAGTTCCACGCCGTCCATCTCCGGCATGCGGTAGTCGGAAATGATCAGGTCCGGGCTGTGCACCAGGGCCCGCTCCAGCGCGGCCCGCGGATCGCCGAAGCTCTCCACATGCAATCCCGGCGCAATGGAACGGGCCAGTCCCATCAGCAGGCTGCGCGCCGCTTTCCGGTCATCGACGATCATCACGAAATTGGCCCCGAGAAGCTCCTCTTGGCCCTTCGGCACCGCTGACGACTCGGTGTTTACAGATCTCAGGACGGGTCGGACCATGCGGTTCCCCTCGCCTTCACCGGGATGGCGAATGTTTATGTCCAGTAATCATAGGCTTTGAACGCGCTTGTGGGTAGCCAATCGAGAAAAATCAACCCCTCGCGCTGGTTGGTTATCACATTGCCCGGGGATTCACCTGTTCGGATTCACGTACCGGAACCCCGGAATGCGCCCCGCCCCGGCTGTCGGCTCCCTTCGCGGTTTGACCCGAAGGACGCTTTGCGCCAATCTGATTCCCATCCTGATAGCGATGTACGGAGGCGTGTGCCGGATCATGAGCACTCGAATGCGATGGGTACCCTCCCTCGTCCTGACGGCCGCCGCACTGGTCCCGTTCACCGCCTTGGCGCAAAGCACCTGGGCGGACAGACTCAAGGGCTCGGCGCCCGCGGAAACCGACACGCAGGAAGTTCCCGTGGTCACGTTCGGCACGGAATACGAGACCGTGGTCACCGGCGTTCGCGAGGCACTCGGGACCAGCGCCGAGCGCGCGATCGCATCGGCCGGCAAGACCGACGGCTTCCACGGCAACAGCAGCATCCGCATTCCGCTCCCCGGCTTCTTGGACGATGCCAACAGCCTGTTGCGCGGCACCGGCCTGACGCCCCAGATCGAAGCCCTGGACGAAGACATGAACCGCGCCGCCGAATCCGCCGCGGCGCTTTCGGGTCCGGCGATGTACGCCGCTATCCGACAGTTGACGATCGACGATCCACGCACGCTCATGATCGGCGCACCGGACAGCATTACCCGCCTGCTGCGACGGCGTCAGGGGGAACAGCTCTTCGAGGCCCTGCGACCGAACGTCGAGGCCAGCCTGCTCGAGGCGAACACCGTGGAGGAATTCGCGGAGTTGAACCAACAGATCGGGCAGCGTCTGCCGGCGTTGGGCACCCTCGAGGAGATCAACCTCACCGACTACGTGACCCAGAAAACGCTGGACGGCCTGTTCCTGCTGATGGGTGAAGAAGAGCGCAAAATCCGCGAGACACCCGAAGCCCGCACCTCGGACCTGCTGCGCGAAACCTTCGGCAACTGATCCCATGCGGCAGTGCAAACACTGATCCGGTCGTCATCGCGAGGAGCGAAACGACGCGGCGATCGATAAGGCATTGCTCTCGCACGCGCCGTTTCGACGACGTGCCGCGCGGGTATGACAAGCACATCAAACAGCGTTTCTCAGGGAACCAGCGCCTCGACGTGCAGCGCGGCGCCGAGCCGCTCGCGCGCGATGTCGACCAGATGGCGGTGGTGGGTGAAGAACAGCACCTGCGTCTTCTGTGCCAGTTCGCCCAGCACCGCAAACCCCGCAGCCGAACGCGCGTCGTCGAAGTGAACGAACAGGTCGTCGGCAATGAACGGCAGCCCCGGCGCGCGTTCCAGGTAATCCTCGATCGACGCCACCCGCAGCGCCAGGTAGAGCTGGTCGGCGCTACCCTGACTCAACCCCGACACCGGCACCGAACTCCCGTCCGCGCGCAGGCCGTTCAGCGCGGGGCGGTCCTGGTCGTCGTATACGACGCGCAGCCCCTCGAAGGAGCCGCCGGTCAGCGTCGCGAACAACGCGCCTGCGCGGTGCAGCAGCGGCGCCTGGCGGTCGCGGCGAAAACGGTCGATCGCCCAGCGCAGCAGCAGCGCGGCGGTCCGTGCCCGCGCATAGCGCTCCGCGGCGTCCCGCATGTCGGCGAGCGCTTCCTCGCGTTGCGCGGCACTGCGGGCGGCGAGATCGTGGCCGCCGAGCGCCTGGAACGCCTTGCGCGCCTGTGACCGCCGTTCGAAGACGTCCGCCTGGCGCGCCCGCAGGGCCTGCAATTCCTCGTGCAGGGTCTCCTGCCGCGCCCGGTTCCGATCGAGATCGGCCCCGTCGCATTCCTGTTCCAGCTCGGCGATCGGGTAGCCATCGCCGTCCTGCTGCAGCACCTGCAGCACGTCCGCGAGGCTGGATTCCAGCTGGTGGCGCCGCTCGGACCGGTCGATGACCTCGCGCAGCGCATCGTCGGTAGCGACGCCCGCCGTCTGCCGCAGCCCCGCAAGCACGTCCTGCGCGCGCCGCCGGTCGGTTTCGTGCGCGGACATCTGCCGCTCCAGCTCGCGCATCTGCGCCTCCTGCGCCTCCTGCCGCTGGCGCGCCTCCTGCGCGCGGGCCAAACGACCTTCGAGTTCGGAAACCGCCTCCTCGGCCGGCTGTCCCTGAAGATCCTCGGCCAGTTCCGCCAGCATCGCCCGGACACTGGCGTTGAACTCGGCGATATCGACCTCGATGCGCTCGATGCGGTCGCGGCGCAGCGTGGTGATCTGCTGCGCGAGATCCCGCATGCGTTCGATCAGATCGAGCTGCTGCGACACTTCGTCGGGCGCGCCGTCCGCCTCGAGGCCCAGGCTCGCCAGCGCGGTCGACCAGCGCTCCAGCCACTCCGCCCAGGCGGCCTCGGCCCGCTCGCGCCCGGCCCGGCAGCGGTCGACATCCGCCTGCGCTTCGGCTTGCGCGTGCTGCAACCGCGCGGTTTCCCGACCGGCTTCGTCCAGTTCCCGCAGGCGCTTCGTCGCGCGTTCGAGCAGCACCGGGAGCGCATCCGACTGCCACGTTCCGGTATCGACCCCGACCTCGGTCAGCACAGCCAGGATGGACTCCCGGGCCCTGCCCTCCTCCGTCCGCTGCGCGTCGAGCCGGGCGAGCGCGGTGGCGTGCAGCCGGTCCGCTTCCAGGAAATCGTCCCGCCTGTGCAGCCACTCCAGCATGGCATCCGGATCCTGCGCCGGCAGCGGCAGATCCTGCCACAGCGCCTGCCGCGCCTGTTCCAGGCGTCCGACTTCGGCGGCGTGGCGTTCGTGCTCGCGGTATAGCATCTCCCGGGCCTCGCGGCGCGCGCCGACACTGCGTTCCTGCTCGGCCAGACGCCCCAGTGCCGCAGCCTGGTCGAAGCGCCGATCGGCGATGCGGTCGGCGGCATCGCGCAGGGCTTCAAACGCGGCGGCCGGTTCCGGCCGTGCCTGCGCGAGTTCGGCCGCCTCCGGATCGGAGAGCGCGACGCCATCGATGAACCGTCGGCGCAGCAGATCCCAGAACCGGTCCCGATCCTGGCGGGCGGCGGACAGGTCGTCCCTGCCGATTCCGGCCTCGTCGACGGCGGCCTGTTCGAGTGCACGACGCTCCGCCTCCAGCGCGGCGTCAGCTGCGTGCAGGTTCTGCTCCGCCGCCCGCAGGCCGGAGCGGGCGTCGCGCAGGAGATCCCGGAGTTCCTGGACCTGCGCCCGCGCCGGCACCGCGAGTTCCGCCAGAACCTCCGCAGGCAGCGCCGGTTGCAGCAGCGCGAGCGCCTGATCGCGGCGCAGTGCCGCCTCGCGAACCTCAAGCAGCGCCCGCTGCAGCCCCCCGGTCAGATCGCCACGTTCGCGCACCGATGCCAGCAACGCGTCCAGGCGCGAGACGTCCGGCACCTCGGACCGTGCCGCGAGTTCGCGACCGATGCGGGCCAACTCGTCCGCCGCCTGAACATACGCCGTCTCCGCACCGGAGCGCTGCGCCGAACGCTCGCCGCGCTCGGCCAGCAGCGCACGCAGTCCCCCCAGGCGGGGCCGTGGCGGCAACGACTCGATCAGGATGTCGGCGTCCGTTTCCTGCCAGCCGAGTTCGCGGGCCAGCTCGAGCAGCGCCGCCCGGGCCGCCTCGAGTTCGGCCTGGCGTTTCGGCAGATCGGCGCGCTCGCGCCGGATCTCGATCCGGCGTTCATGCAGCAGGGCGATGTCCGGCTCGCGCTGGAGCAAGGTCTCGTCGCAGGACAACGCCGCGCGTTCGGCACGCGCCTTTTCCAGCTGCTGCGAACTCCAGTCGATGCGGCTCGCGGCTTCCGCTTGCGCACGCCGGGCCTGTTCGAACGCGGCCCCCGCCGCTTCCGGGAGCGCGGGCACGGTCCCCTCGGCGGCCAGCTGCGATTCGAGTTCGGTTTTCTGACGCACCGCCCGGTAGACCCTGCGGATGCGCTCCAGGCGGCCCTGCTCGGAGGCCAGTTTCTCGATCGCCTCCGCGAGCTCCCCAACCTCGCGCTCGGCGTCGTTCAGGGCGTCGCGCCGCTGCTGCCACTCGGCGGCGGTCAGCGTCTGCTCCCGCAGATCGCGCTCCAGCGCCTCAAGCCGTTCCTCGGCCTGGCTGTAGCGCCGGCGCGATGCCTTGCGCGGGCCCCAGAGATCGTCGGCTTCCTGCTCGAGCAGCGCCAGCCGTTCGCGCAAGCCGCCGATCCCAGCTCCCGCCGAGAACAGTGCCTCGCCGATCTCGTCCCCGGCCTCCAGCAGCTCGCGCCCGCCGGTTTCCAGGCGCACCGGGTCCAGACTGAACATCCGGATGAAAAAGGCGCGGTCGGCGCCGGCCAGGAACGGTCTTAGCGACGCCTCGCCGCCGGGAAGCGGGAGCCCGTCGACATCGAGAAGGGTGTCCTTCATCCCCTTGCGCCGCACCAGCTCCAGGCGCTCATCCGCCTGTTCCAGCTGCGCGCCGACGCGCATGTCGCGGTAGTCGTGCAGGAAGCCGTAGCGCGACTGCGGGTGAATGCCGAACAGCAGGTCTTCGATCGCGGCGAGCGCGGTGGACTTTCCGGCCTCGTTGGGGCCGAACAGGATGTGCAGGTCGCGCTCGCCGGCGGGTAGCTCGATCGTGCGGTCGGTGAAGTGACCGTAGCGGCGCAGGTCCAGGCGCTGGAGTCGCATGTTCAGACGTCCTGCGCGACCACGCGCGCGGAAAGCCAGGGCTCGACGGCCGCGATCAGCGCCGCCGCGTCGCCGTCGGCGGCCAGCTGCAGCAGCGAACCCGGTTCCAGTTCGCGGCGCAGATCGTGCGGCAGGCGCCGGACCAGCGGCCCGAGTTCGCCCTCGATCTGCGCGACCAGGCTGGCATCCATGCCTGCCTCGGCCAGCAAGCGCTGCAGATCGCCCAGCGCGTCGCTGCGGGCCGCCAACGCCCCGGCGTCCAGCGCCGGCTGGGTTTCGACGACCACCCGCTCCACCCACGCCGCCTCGGCGCCCAGACCCAGCGCGGCGGCACGCGCCTCCGCCAGCAGCCGATCGCCGTCGGTCAGCAGTCGTTCGTGCAGCGGGCTGCGCCCCTGGAGCACCACCCGGCAGGCGAGCAGCCGGCCATCGGCCTCGGTCGCGACGGCCTGTTCCAGCCCGCTCCGGATCCGGTCCAGCACGTCGTCGAAGCGGGCCGCCTCGGCCACGGATACCTCGACCCGCGCCCAGCGCACGGTGTCCGTGTGCACCCGCGCGAGTTCGGTGACTTCGCCGTTCACGACCGAGACCCGCACCGCGCCCTTCGCGCCGGTCTCGCGGATGTGCCGCCCCTGCAGATTCCCGGGAAACACGATCGGCGGACGCTCCTGCAGGACCGCAAAGCCGTGGACATGACCGAGGGCCCAGTAGTCGTAGCCCTTCGCCGCGAGATCGGCCAGCGCGCAGGGAGCGTAGTCCTCGTGACCGCCCATGCCGCCGAGACCCGTGTGCAGCACGCCGATGTTGAAATACCCGGGAAGCGGCTGCGGATAGCCGGGCACCAGATTCTCGCGCACCTCGCGCTGGCGAAAACTCTGCCCGTGCAGCGCCACCCCGAGTTCGTCCAGCTTGAAGGTCTGCGGGCGGCTCGCGCCGAATACCGACACATTCGGCGGCAGCGTCAGCCGACGCGTGATCTGGCTCTCCGCGTCGTGATTGCCGTAGAGCAGGAATACCGGAATCGACGCCTCGTGCAGCCGCCCCATCTGCGCCGCGAAAAACAGCCCCGTGTGGTAATCGCGCCAGTCGCCGTCGTACAGATCCCCGGCGATCACCAGAAAATCCGACCGCTCCGCGACCGCCAGATCCACCAACTGCTCGAACGCCGCCCGCGCCGCGCCCCGGATCCGCTCCGCCACGCGCCCCTCAACCCCCGCCAACCCCCGCAACGGGCTATCCAAATGCACATCCGCCAAATGCAAAAACCGCATACCCCCCCCAAACCGGGGTCAGACCCCACTCAAAACCGGGGTCAGACCCCAATTTCCCCGTGCCCAAAAACCCCGCTTCTGGCGCTTCACAAAGCCATTCCCTTGGGGTCAGACCCCATCCAAAACCGGGGTCAGACCCCGATTTTTCCGGGGGTCAGACCCCGGTTTTGCGGCGGCCGGCGCGGCGCTGGCGGGTTCGACCGGCGCGCTTCGTCAAGCGGGCGTCCACCTGATCCTGAAACGCTTCCGTTCCCAACACCCGGTTCCCATGCGTCGCTGCCCGAATCTGCTCGAGCGATTCCGCACTCAGTTCCTGCTGGAACAATGCCCGGTAGGCTTCCTGCCGCGCGCTCACCTCGCGCCCGAGCTCGAGGTAGAGAGGGTGCGGATCAAGCAACGGGTCGGGATGCTTCCCGATGTTCGCCACGTGACTGGACCACGGATAGTCCTCGGGCCGAGACACCATGCCCGCGCGCACCGGGTTGAGTTCAATGTAGCGGTAACAGTTCAGCAGGTACCGCTCCTCCTCCACCAGGCAGGACCGGAAGCGGCCCTCCCAAAGCCCGCCGCTGCGGCCCTGGGTTCGGTTCACGTACTGCACGTAGCGCTGCCCCACCCGCTTCATGAAACGACTCACGCTGTCGGCATCGCGCGGCGTCAATAGCAGGTGCACATGGTTGCTCATCAACACATAGGCGTGAAGCGCACAGCCCGTCTCCCGCGCGTACTCGGAGAGGCAACTCAGGTAAACCTGGCGATCCTCGTACCGGAAAAAGCACATCTGCCGGTTATTGCCGCGCTGCACCACGTGCAGCGGAACCTCCGGCAGACAAAAACGTCTCCTTCGCGCCATCGTCTCCATCCTTGGAATAAGCCACGCCCCAAGCCTACAACAACCTCAACCCCGGGGTCAGACCCCATCTGAAATCGGGGTCTGACCCCGTTATTCTCAGACCTCGACCTTCCCGGGCGTCGTTTACTCGAAATCCGCCGGTTCCAGAGTGCCGAGGAACGCGAATCGAGCCTCACCGAGCGGCTCGAATACCGCCATCACGCCCTCATCGATGCGCACCCGTGCCGCCGCCTGCAGGTTCAGGTTGTGCCCCACGATCACCGTGTTTTTCGAGGGATCCGCCGGCGGCGTGCCGAGACGTTCACGCAGCCCGTTCACCAGTGCGTCGCGGCCCAGGCCGCTTGCATTTGCCACCGGAAGGTTCCAAAGGTTCTTCACCCGTTCATAACGCCCGAAGGCAATCTCCGCCGTCTCGCGGTTCCGGCAGAAATCGCTGGTCAGCACCTCGCCCACGGAAATTCCCAAGGCCGCGAACCCGGCGCCCACCGTACGCGCCTGCGCTCGACCCCGGGCATCGAGGTTCCGCTGGGACGCACACTGATCCATATCCCGCAAGTCCCGATCACCCTGCCGACGATCCGTCGCGGCATGCCGCCAGTACACGACATACCCGCCCTCCGCCAACCGCTCAAGCAGCGCCTCCCGGTCCTCTGCCCACGCCGTTCCGAAACCGGCCATCCAGACCACCACCGCCAGAACAAAAACACCCCGCCAGCCACGCACCATCGCTCACCTCCAAGACCAGGTTTCCATCAAAAACCAGCAAAACCGGGGTCAGACCCCGATTCCATTTGGGGTCAGACCCCACTCTGTATTGGGGTCAGACCCCAACATGATTCCATATATAATTGTTTTAATTAAGCTTTAGACCAATCCTTCCACGTTTTTGATTGGGGTCTGACCCCGATTTCGGGTGGGGTCTGACCCCGGTTTGTCGTGGGGTCTGACCCCGGTTTGGGGGGTGGGGTTCTGGTATTCTTGGGGTTTCTTCGGGGTGTTGGGGATGGAGCTTCCACCGAATATTGTCTGGCACAATCCGACGGTCACGCGCGAGCGGCGGCAGGAGATGAACGGGCACCGTTCGTGTGTGCTGTGGTTCACCGGTCTTTCGGGCGCCGGCAAGTCGACGATGGCGCACGCGGTGGAGGAGATGCTGCACCGTGCGGGCTGCCGGACGTTCGTGCTCGACGGCGACAACGTCCGCCACGGGCTCTCATCCAACCTCGGGTTCAGCGACGACGACCGGCGCGAGAACATCCGCCGCATCGGCGAGGCCGCCAAGCTGATGATGGAAGCCGGCGTGATCACCCTCACCGCCTTTATCAGCCCGTTTCGCGCAGACCGCGTCATCGCCCGGCAGCTCACGCCCGAGGGCGACTTCCTCGAAATCTACTGCAGGGCCAGTCTTGCGACCTGCGAAGCGCGCGATCCCAAAGGCCTGTACAAGAAGGCACGCGCCGGACTCATCAAGAACTACACCGGCATCGACTCCCCGTACGAAGAGCCCGAAGCCCCGGAACTCGTGGTCGACACCGACGAGCTCTCGCTGGAGGAATCCGTGGAAAAGGTCCTGAACCTGCTGAAGGATCACGGCATCCTCACCCGGTAAATCCCGATGACCCTCGAGGCCGCGTTCACCGCCGCCGTCGTCCTCGGCATGTTCGGCGTGCTCGGCTTCACGCGCGCCGCGCCGGACTTCGTGTTCATGGCAGGCATGGTGCTGTTGCTGCTGGTGGGCATCGTCACCCCGCGGGAAGCACTCGCGG
>JAABSC010000014.1 GCA_011390565.1 Thioalkalivibrio paradoxus
CAGAGCGCGCTCGGGCTCGAGCCGGGTGTCTACGACCTCAACCCGGAAACGCAGGCCTGCCGCATTGCCCTCGAGGTAGTGGTTCACCTCGTCGACCGCGATCTCCACCGCCACCGCGCTCGCCTGCCCGAGGGTCGCCCAGTTGCCGGTCAGGGAAAAGAGGCCTCCGAGCAGCACCTCCCGCTCGTCGGGCTGGTTGGGCGGGTGCTCGGAGCCGCCCGACACGCCGACCATTGCCGTCAACAGCGCGACTGCGACTACGCTGAGCCACATTCCTCGAAGCTTCCGTTTCTCGCTCATGCGTAACCTCCAGGGGATCAGGAAACACGCCACTCCCCCGCCAAGGTCCCCATGAACTTCCGATAGCGGGGCAGCTTCAGGTCGTCGTCGGCATCATGAGTACCGAAAGGCGATGATACGTAAAGTATAGGCGGCTCCGGGGGCCGTTGTAGATGGCTTTCGGGGCGGGCTTTGCACTGCCGCATTCCTACGACCCTGTTCGTCTTTCCGCATTGCCCACTAGCCCCGTTTTCCGGCCAGATCCAGCGGGAGGTGTCCACGGGCGGCTGGCGGAGGATGCCAAAGGCGTACCACCACCCGATCACCGGCGATCTGCGATCGGCGACCGTCCTGCCCTGACCCTGGAAGGCATAGGTGGCGATGCCCTGTTCCCGTGCGAGCGCCATCCTCCTTCCATCGGCCCTCTCGGTGCTGCGCCGCCCCGGTATGTTCGCAAGCGAACCGACTCCCGTCCGTCGTCCGGCTAGTGTGGTTCCTGCGATCACACGGAGAAAGTTCGGGCGCCATGCGGAATCCGTATTCCCGCCAGGGTTGCGCCGCGTGTGATCGGCATCGCTTTCCGGTACCCGGGCCAACTGCGCGTCACGGCCCGCGTCCGTCACCTCACGTTTATCTGTTGGAGAAAACCATGAACACGAAATTTCGGAAACTGATCATCGCTTCGGGCGTCGCACTCGCACTGGGCGCCGGGGGCGGTGCTGTTGCGGGAGATTCAATGTCGGCCAACGTCAATGATGCCCGCATGGAGGCGCGGATCTCGACGACCTATGCCCTGACCCCGCATCTGGAAACCTACGACATCACGGTGGCGGTGCAGGAAGGCAAGGCCACCTTGACGGGAACCGTATCGGAAGACATCAACAAGGAATTGGCGGAGCAGTTCGCATTGAACGTGGACGGCATCACGGAAGTGGACAACCAGCTCGTGATCGACGCGGACTACGTCCGTCCGGAGTCGGAGGATAGCCCCACTTTCGGTGACCGGATCACCGATGCCACGATCACTGCGGCAGTCAAATCCAAGCTGGTCTGGACCCGGCACGCGGACGGACTGGCCACGGAAGTGAGTACGGAGTCCGGGGTGGTCACGCTGGAGGGAACCGCTGAATCTGAGGATGCCAAGAACCACGCCGGCAGACTGGCTGCGGACACCCGCGGTGTCGTCTCCGTGGACAACCAGCTGGAGGTCAAGGCACCGGGCTCAGCCGAAGAGCCGGGTGCGGTCGACACCGCCATGGACAAGACACGCGAGGTGGCGGGGGATACCGGGGACTACATCACCGACGGCTGGATCAGCACCAAGGTGAAGTCCACCTTCCTGTGGTCGCGCGGGGTTTCCGGCATGGACATCTCAGTGAGCACCGAAGACGGAGCCGTCTCGCTGAACGGCCCTGTCGGCAGCGAAGCGGAGCGTGAACTGGCGATCGAACTGGCCGAACAGTTGCGCGGCGTGAATAGTGTCGACGCGTCGGGCCTGGTACTCCAACCGGCTGCGCAGACCCAATGAACCAAGGCGGGGCAGGGACGCCCCACCCACCCAACGGCACGTTGAAAAAGGGTCTTGCCACCGTTTTTCAACGTGCCGTCCGTAGGTGTAATGCCCACGACCGGCTCGCGCGGTGGGCAGGATCGGCATCACGTGGCGGTGAACCGACCACCACGCAGCCCTCTTCGAGCCATGCAGGAGACTGGTCATGAAAGAGATGAAAGCGGTTATTTTCTCCATATTCTGCATCCTGGCTGTACTTGCGCTGGCAGGCGGCGCAGCCGGTAACGCTTCGTTCGAGGGGCTGAGCCGGACGTCCGCTGCCGGTTGCGTGATCCCGCCCAGCGACCTGGGGGGCTATCATGTGGTGCACGCGATCTGGCAACGCCCCGGTTGGGGCATATCGGGGCACATCCCTCGGGATTCGAAAATATGGATCTGAGATCGCGTCTGTCGGGGTCTCCCCGATGGCGACGCACGTGTCCACACGCAGGGGGGGCGGGCGGTTGGGCGATCCCGAGCGTTGGGTGTCCGGATGAATAAGGAGGTCTTCATGCGCTACGTCTACATTTTCCTGATCGTTCTCGTCAGCGCGATGGTTCTGGTGTTCACGATTCAGAACCTGCCCACGGTGACCGTTCACTTTGTGACCTTGCGTCTGACGCTGCCACTGTCCGTTCTGGTTATCCTGGTCTACTTTCTGGGCATGCTCACGGGCGGCGTTTTTGTCTCCCTGATCCGATCCTGGTTCCGTGGCTCCACGAGTGGGGCCATTCGCTCGTCTCATCACAACAAGGCCGAATGAGGCCGAAGTAAACGCCGAAGAGGGCGACGAACCACGGTGTCCAGAGTCCCCGACGCCGGCAACGGTCTGGCACCGTCGGCGGCGGGAGGACAGCGGTGTCTCGAACCCCACTGTGCGCCACCGAACATATCGAGCGCGCGCGTGGGTTTAGGATATCCTGAGAATGCTTTCCGACCTTTTGTCGAGGTCGAAAGCACTGTGTCAGAAACCGGCACGCCGGCAATGGGTCTCGAAACCTGGAGTTGGGCTGCCGAGCCGATGTCGGAGTCCGCTCATGGAGCCACAAGCACCTTCCCCCGAAAACACCGTCGACCCCCGGACCTTGCAACGGGTGCTGGCGGCCTATCGTGAGCCGCGGCTCGCCCGCAGCGTGGTCGAACTCGTCATTACGCTGATCCCGTTCGGCCTGTTCTGGTTTCTGACCTGGGCAAGCGTGAATGCCGGCTACTGGCTCGGCCTGCTGCTGGCCGTGCCCGCCGCCGGGTTTCTCGTGCGTCTGTTCATGATTCAGCACGACTGCGGGCACGGGTCGTTCTTTCCCTCCCGGCGCGTCAACGACTGGGTCGGACGGGCCCTCGGCGTGCTGACGCTCACGCCCTACGATCTGTGGCGGCACACCCACGCGCTCCATCACGCGTATTCGGGCAATCTGGATCGCGGTCGCGTAGGCAGCATCGATACCCTGAGCGTGCGCGCCTACCAGGACCTGCCGCGGGCGCAGCGCCTGCGCTACCGACTGTACCGGCACCCGCTGGTCCTGTTCGGTCTGGGTCCGATCTACCTCTTCATGCTGAGCAATCGCGTCCCCGTCGGGTTCATGCGCGCGGGCTGGATGCCGTGGCTGAGTACCATGGGCACCAACGCAGCCATCGTCCTTCTCGTCACCGTGATGATCTCGATGGTGGGTCTGGGAACCTTTCTTGTCGTCCACCTGCCCATCGCAGTCCTCGCCGGAGCGATCGGTGTCTGGCTGTTCTATGTCCAGCATCAGTTCGAGAATACGCGCTGGGCGCACGACGACGAGTGGACCTTCCATGAAACGGCCCTGTACGGCAGCTCGTACTATGATCTGCCCGCTCCCCTGCGCTGGTTTACCGCGAATATCGGTGTGCACCATGTCCACCATCTCGCCAGCCGCATCCCGTTCTACCGGCTGCCCGAGGTGCTGCAGGACCATCCGCGGCTCCGGGAGATCGGTCGTATCACGCTGCGGCAAAGCCTTGGGTGTGTGCGGCTCGCTCTTTGGGACGAGGAACGGCGGCGTCTCGTCTCCTTCGAACGTCAGAACATGGTGAAGTCTCCGCTAAGCGCGTGAGCGCACAGAGCAAATGTTCCGGAAGGCGCACGATGGTCTCGATGCTCGGCGATCCCATCCGAGACAACGCGCGGACATACGTTCGTGTGGAGCGGAGATGGGGTCAACGGAGCGGAATCGGGATGCGCATCGGAAACTGCGGTCAAGCTTCGCGTCTCGATGATTACGACGCCGATTCGTTCGGCGCGCAGCCTTCGGAACAAGAGTCAAGGAGACAGGTCATGAAAGCAACGAGAGCAAATGTAACAAGGGCCATCGGGTCCGTTGCCGCCGTGATGGCGGCCCTGGTGCTGGGCGGATGTGCCGCGACGAACGGCACGCAATTCGGGGGCGCGAATGCGTCCGAATCCCAGGTCGTCCAGCAGAACGTGTACGCAGGTTATGGTGTCGTGCACTCCGTCGAGAAGGTCCAGCAGGAAGCAGGTGGCATCGCCGGATCGGGGATCGGAGTGGGCGCCGTGGCCGGTGCGGTCGCCGGCGGGGTCGCGGGCAGTCAGGTCGGCTCGGGACGCGGGGCCACCGCCGCGACGATCGCCGGCACGGCGGGTGGCGCCTATTTGGGTCACGAGATCGAAAAGTGGCACCAGGGAACGTCCGCGGACGTCTACCGGATCACGGTGCGTATGAATGACGGTGCCTATCAGAGCCTGGTGCATCCCAACGCCACCGACTTCCGTGTCGGGGATCGCGTTCGGATCGGAAACGGCATGCTGTACACGTACTGATCGCAAGCCGGTCTGTCGATAGTCAGACGAATGCCCCGCGCGAGCGGGGCATTTTCATTGGTTCGCCGCAACGGCAGTCTTCGCCGTCGCGGCCCTTGCCACGGACCCGTGGTGCAGGGCGTGCCGATCCTACCGGAGTCCGAAGAACCCGAGGATGAACAGGACGATGACGATGGCGCCGACGATATAGATGATCTGATTCATGAGCTTCTCCTCTGTATGACCCGGTTCGGCAATGGACCTGCCTGAACCCGCTGATTCAGGTAACACGGTATACGCGGCCGGATGTCGTGTCGGTGCGGCCCCGCACACAGTGGCCGAGCGCCGCCCATGCGCGGCGCCGGGCACGCGAGGAATCCGGTCGGCATTGCCGCATGCCCGGGCGGGCTTCACACGAGCGCCGGGTTATGTTCGTTAACGGACAGACATGAGGACCGGGCGGCCGTAGCCTGATCCTGCTCAATGGACTTGCTCCCGAGCCCGGAAGCAACCATGACCAGGAGGAAAACAGTGATGAAACTTGGAACAGTGATGGGTACCGCGCTCGTCTCGGGTCTGCTGCTCGTTGCGCTCTCCGGCTGCGAAAAGGGTCCTGCCGAGAAGGCCGGCGAGAACATCGACGATGGCGTCGAAAAAATGGGTGAGTCGCTCGAGAAGGCGGGAGACAGCATCCAGGATGCGGGCCGTGATGCCCGTGACTGACCGGCGCATCGGAGTCGCCGAGCGCGATTCCTTTATCGTCATACGCTATCAGGAGAAGAGCATGAACAAGGACCAGATCAAGGGTCGCGCTCAAGAGGCGACGGGCAAAGTGAAGCAGGTCACCGGCAAGGCCGTCGGCAACAAGGAACTGGAACGGAAGGGCAAGGCTGAGAAGGCTGGCGGGAAGCTGCGGGCGGGATACGGGGACCTGAAGGACGACATCAAGAGTTCCAGCGAGTGATGGGCCGCGTTTTCCTCACGTATCGCCGTGAAGCCCGTTAGCTGCAGCCGCGCGGAAACGGTACGGGCTCGGTCCGGATTTCGGACGCAGAGGCTTCGCCGGGAGGCGAACGGCTGGGGTATGGACTATCATGCGGGCGAGCGGGGAGCGACCCGTTGAAGGATTTGATCGGAGGACCCATGCGGAATCTCAGCCCCGAGTTGCAGAAACAGATGCTAGTGCGGCTGGACGCCGAGAATCGTCTCCGAGATCGATCGGCTCCGCCGACCGGGGGCTGGACGATCGGAGCCGATACGCTGACGCTCCTGTACAGGCTGGCCAGCGATCCCGACACCGCGGCGGATGCGCTCAGGCTGCTGAGTGAACTGCAGACGCACCAGGTGGAACTGGATCTGCAGCATGGCCAGCTCGAAGCCAATCAGCTGGAACTGGCCCAGGCGCTGGACCATTACCGGGTCCTCTACGAGTTCGCGCCCGTGGGTTATCTGGTGGTCGGGCTCGATGGTCATGTCCTCGAAGGCAATCGCGCCGCAGCCGAACTGCTCGGCACCGGGCCCGGCGAACTCGTGGGCCAGCCCCTCGCCGCGTTGGTCGCGCATGACAGCCGCCCGGCGGTCGTCGGGCTGCTTGAGGCGCTGCGTGAAGGCGCCCCGACTTTCAGCTGTACGGTTGCAGCGAGCGATCCCGGGACCGACCCGAATCCGATGCGAATCAACGCAAGCCTTGCACCGGGCGCTGTGGCCGCACTGGTGATCGTCTCGAGGAGCGTTCCAGAGCCGGTGTGAGCGCATTCGGGAGCAGTTGAGGCATGGGTGACAGTCCTGTTTCAGGCCCTGCGGCGGTCACGCGCATCATTGGTATCGGCGCCTCGGCCGGCGGTTTGGCCGCGCTGGAGGAATTCCTGCAACGGATACCGCCCGGCAGTGGTATCGCCTTTGTCGTGGTGCAGCATCTCGACCCGACGCAGAAGGCGCTGCTGCCCGAGTTGCTGCAACGGGTGACGGCCATGCAGGTGTGCGCGGCCGAACAGGACATGCACGTCGAGTCCGACCACGTGTACGTGATTCCGCCGAACACGGAACTGACCGTGGTTGACGACCGGCTGCAGCTGGCCGAACCGACCGAGCCGCGTGGCATGCGACTGCCGGTCAACGTACTGTTTTCATCGCTGGCCAGCGGGCGGGGTGAGCACGCCATCGGCGTGGTGCTCTCCGGCATGGGTTCGGACGGTACGGCGGGGCTGCAGGCGATCAAGGCCGTGGGCGGTCTGACGGCGGTACAGAGCCCCGAAACGGCGCAGTTCGACTCCATGCCCAGAAGCGCGATCGAAGCCGGTTGCGCCGATATCGTCGCGGCGCCGGCCGAGTTGCCGGCGCGTATCCTGGCCGTTGTGAGTCCGGACCCGGAATCGCACGAGGCTGCCGAGGAGGCGCCATCCCAGGCGATTGCGACCCCCTTGCAGCGGATCGTGACCCTGCTCCAGAAACGTACCCGCCATGATTTTTCGCTGTACAAGCCCAGCACGCTGCATCGCCGGGCGGAACGGCGCATGGCGATCCATGGCCTGTCCTCTCTGGCGCAGTACGCCGAGTTCCTCGAACACAGCGCGCAGGAGAGCGACCTCCTGTTCAAGGAACTCCTGATCGGCGTGACCCGTTTCTTCCGCGATCCCGAGGCCTGGGAGTCTCTGGCGGACACCGTTCTGCCGGAACTGCTGGCGCGGCGGGAGGGGGACCATACGCTGCGCGCCTGGGTGATCGGCTGTTCGACCGGGGAAGAGGCGTATTCGCTGGCCATGATTTTCCGTGAGGTGATCGAGCGGACGCCGAGGCGAGCCGTCAAGCTTCAGATCTTCGCGTCGGATCTGAGTCCCGACGCGATTGCGACCGCGCGCCGGGGGCAATATCCGCTTGCGATCCGTGACGACGTGTCGGCCCAGAGGCTGGCCCGCTTCTTCACCGCCCATGAAGGCCACTACCAGGTCAACCAGGATCTCCGGGACATGGTGCTGTTCGCCTCGCACGATGTCGTGCTCGATCCGCCCTTCACCAGGCTCGACCTGATTACCTGCCGCAACGTGCTGATCTATTTCGGAGCGCTGTTGCAGAGCAGGCTGATGCCCCTTCTGCACTACAGTCTGCGTCCGGGCGGCGTGCTGTTTCTGGGGAATTCGGAGTCCGTCGGGCAATTCAACCATCTGTTCACCCCGATCCAGTCCCGGCTGCGGCTTTACCTGCGTCAGGATCACGCCTTCAAGGGCGGGCCCGATTTCCTGCTGAAATCGTTCACGCCCCTGTCCGGCTCGAGCAAGGAGAACGCCGTGTCCCCACCTGCCGATTTCGCACGAACCACCGACCTGCTCGAGGCGGCGGCCAACCAGGTCCTGCTTCAGGTGTATGCGCCGCCAGCGGTCGTGCTCAACCGCGACGGGGATATCGTGTACATCAGCGGCCATACCGGGAAGTACCTCGAGCCGGCCGCCGGCAAGGCGAACTGGAACATTTTCGCAATGGCCCGTGAGGGTCTGCGTACCCCGCTTGCCGGTGCGCTGAAGAAGGTTGCCACGAGCAATGGTCCCCTGCATCTGCATAACCTGGAGGTGGTTACGCCGGGCGGCGTGCAGCACGTCGATCTCATCGTGCAGACGTTCCAGGAGCCCTCCGCCCTGCGGGACATGACGATGATCGTGTTTCGTGATCTGGGCCCTGGCGCGGTCGCGCAGGGCCGGCGCAGGCAAAAGGGCGCGAAGCCTTCAGCTTCTGCCGCCGAGCTGCAGCAGTACCGGGTGGAGATCGAGACCTTGCGCGAGGAGGCGCGCGCCTCGAGGGAAGAACTCCAGTCGTCCAACGAGGAGCTGCAATCCACCAACGAGGAGCTGCAGTCGACCAACGAGGAACTCAACAGCTCGAAGGAAGAAATGCAGTCCATGAACGAGGAACTGCAGACGATCAACACGGAGCTGCAGGCCAAGCTGGACGATCTCGCGCTGGCGCAGAGCGACATGCAGAACGTGCTGAACAGCGTCGAGATCGCCATCCTGTTCCTGGACCAGAACCTGGACGTTCGGCGCTATACCGATCGGGCTGCCAAGATCGTCCGTCTGCGGGAGAGTGATATCGGCCGGCCGCTCAGCGATCTGACCACAACACTGCAGTACCCGGACCTGCACGATGACGCGAGTGAGACGCTGCGCACGCTGGCCGCCTCGGAGAAACAGATCTCGACCGACGACGGCCGCTGGTTCACGGTGCGCATCATGCCCTACCGCAGGCTGGACAACGTGATCGACGGCGTGGTGATCACCCTGGTCGACATCACCGAGACAAAGGCGCTGGAATCAACGTTGCGTCAGCAATCGACGCCGTGATCGCCGAACTTCCGCGTTCATCGGGTGCTCGATTTCATGCGCGGTGAGGCGTCATCGCCCACTTGGACGCCACGGGAGCAGGCGATCCGTTTCACTCTTGACCACCCTGTAGCACTCGCAGGTGAGCGCCTCGAGCCGGGCGCGATCGAGTACGGTGATATGTCCGCGGCGATACTTGATCACGCCCAGTTTGTCCAGCTTGCCGGCCGCCTCGGTGACGCCTTCGCGGCGCACACCCAGCATGTTTGCGATCAGCTCCTGGGTCATCAACAGCTCGTTGCCTGACAGCCGGTCCATCGACAGCAGCAGCCATCGGCACAGTTGCTGGTCGATGGTGTGGTGGCGATTGCAGACCGCCGTTTGCGCCATCTGCGTGATCAACGCCTGGCTGTAGCGCAGCATCAGGTCGAGCAGGGCACCGTGACGGTCGATCTCGGTTTCGAACTGCGTGCGGCTCAGGCGGTAGCCATGCCCCGCGCTTTGCACGACGGAGCGGGTGGTCGTGCTCCCGCCGCCCATGAACAGCGCGATGCCGACCATGCCGTCGCGGCCCACCACCGAGATCTCGGCGGAGGCGCCGTTTTCCATCAGGTACAGCAGCGACACGATCGAATCGGTCGGGAAGTAGACGTAGCCGCCGCTGTCACCGGACTCGCACAGCACATCGCCCAGCGTCAGCGTGACGAGTTCGAGCAGTGGAAACACGCGTGCCTGATCCGCCTCGGGCAGCATGCCCAGGAGGTGGTTGTCGTTCGGTTTGATGGTTTGCGACATCAACATCTCAGTCCCTGGCGATCACGCCAAAATCGCGCCGTCGTGGAAGGTCCCTGCCTGACGCGACCACGATAAAGATGCGGCCACGATCGTGTTCATACCCGATGTTTCACGAGATTATCCGATTCCCACGCTTTTACAACATAGGAAACTTCATCCACCGCGTAAAGGCCGTTTTCGTGCGAGAAACGGCTGAGACGGGTGCAGTCGCCGCATCGCCCAACAGGCGATGTGTGCTAGCGCACAGACGTCCGATGAGCAGAAGCCTACGTTCTGATCGGCCATGGGAAAGGCTCGGCCCATGCCTGCGTGGCTTCGGTATGGTCTCTGGCCCGTCGCCCAGGCGCGAGCCATTCGTGCATTGGCGTACAGATTTTTACGGGGAACAGCATGCCCAGACGAAATGCCAGCGACGATCCCGTGAAGGAGGATGTCATCGCCGAGGCGCGGCGTCAGAACACGCTTCTGAAAACAGGAGCCTTGCAGAACGCGATCCTCAACAGCGCCAATTTTTCGATTATCGCCACCGACGAGAAAGGCATCATCCAGTTATTCAATCCCGGCGCCGAACGTATGCTGGGCTATGCCGCCGCCGAAGTCGTCAACCAGATCAATCCCAGCGACATCCATGACCCGCAGGAAGTGGCCGCACGCGCCCGGGCATTGAGCCTGGAACTCGCGACCACGATTGCGCCCGGCTTCGATGCCCTGGCTTTCAAGGCGTCGCGGGGTATCGAGGATGTCTATGAGCTGACCTTTATCCGCAAGGACGGCAGCCGTTTTCCGGCCATTGTTTCGATCACCGCGTTGCGCGATGACTACGACGATCTCATCGGCTACTTGCTGATCGGCGCCGACAATTCCGTGCGCAAGCGGGTCGAAATGGAACTGCACAACGCGATGGCGGTTGCGGAAAAAGCCAATCTCGCGAAATCGGCTTTTCTGTCGAGCATGAGCCATGAACTGCGCACGCCCCTCAACGCGATTCTCGGGTTTGCCCAGCTTATGGAATACGGTTCGCCCCCGCCGGCGCCGTCGCAGCAGCGCAGCATCGGGCAGATTCTGAAAGCAGGCTGGTATCTGCTGGAACTGATCAACGAAATCCTCGATCTGGCGCTGATCGAGTCCGGAAAGCTGTCGCTGTCGCCAGAATCCGTGTCCTTGGCCGAGGTGATGCAGGAATGCGAGACGATGATCGAAGCGCAGGCCTTGAAACGCGATATCCGCGTGAGCTTTCCCACGTTCGATACCGCGTACTTCGTCAAGGTTGACCGTACACGATTGAAGCAGGCGCTCATCAACCTGCTGACCAACGCGATCAAATACAACTGCGTGGGCGGAACGGTGGCCGTGGCCTGTCTGGTGAACATTCCCGGACGCATCCGCATCTGCGTTGAGGACAGCGGCCCGGGTCTGTCGCGTGAAAAGATCGCCCAGCTGTTTCAGCCGTTCAACCGGCTCGGACAGGAGACGGGCGGCCCGGAAGGCACGGGCATCGGCCTGGTGACGGCGAAGCGACTGATCGAGCTGATGGACGGCACGATCGGTGTGGAAAGCACGGTCGGGAAGGGCAGCGTGTTCTGGATCGAACTGAACCTGACGAATGAGCGTCAACACGTGATCGAGACCGCTGAGTCCGAAAGCACCGCTCCTGTCGGATCGCAGGATCGCGGGCCATTGCGCACCGTCCTCTATGTCGAGGACAACCCCGCGAACCTGATGCTCGTCGAGGATCTGATCACACGCCAGCCCGATATCCAGTTGCTGAGCGCGACAGACGGCAATCGGGGTGTCGAGATTGCGCGCACCTCGATGCCGGACATGATCCTGATGGACATCAATCTGCCGGGCATCAGCGGTATCCAGGCAATGAAGATCCTGCGTGAAGATACTCTGACCGCGCACATTCCGGTGGTTGCCCTCAGCGGCAATGCAATGCCCCGTGACATCCAGAAAGGCCTGGAAGCGGGATTCTTTCGTTATCTAACCAAGCCGATCAACGTCGATGAATTCATGAGTACGCTGGATGCGACTCTGGAATTTGCGAAAGACGAGCTGGCGCGCACAACCCGGACGGAACACGTATGACACTTGGTGAAGCGGATATTCTGAACGCAAGCGTTCTGATTGTTGACGATCAGGAAGCCAATGTGCAATTGATTCAACAATTGCTGAATGAGGCCGGGTACACCCGCGTCACTTCGACGATGAACTCGCAGGACGTTTGCGCACTGCATCGGAAAAATCATTATGACCTGATTCTGCTCGACCTGCAGATGCCCGTGATGGATGGATTCCAGGTGATGGCAGGCCTCAAGACGGATGAGACGGACAGTTACCTTCCGGTCATTGTGCTGACCGCCCAGCCGGGTCACAAGCTGCGTGCATTGCAGGCCGGAGCGAAGGATTTCATCAGCAAGCCCCTGGATCTCGTTGAGGTCAAGACGCGGATCCACAACATGCTTGAAGTCCGATTGCTGTACAAAAAGCTCGAGGGGTACAACCAGGAACTGGAGCGGAAAGTGCAGGAACGGACCGCCGAGCTGCGCGAAAGCGAAGCCCGCTATCGCAGCCTGACCGAACTGGCCTCCGACTGGTACTGGGAGCAGGACGAGAAAGGGAACTTCACCAGTGTCTCCGGCCCGGTGCTGGAGATGCTCGGAATCCAGGTCGGCACTTTGACCGGCGACGTGAAGGATACGGATGCGGCAGGCTGGAACGAGGCGGAGCGGGAGCAACTTCGTGCAACCATAGCCGCACGCCAGCCCTTTCTGGAATTCCCGTTCAGTCGTGTTGATGTCGATGGCTCACGACGGCAGTATCGAGTGAGCGGACAGCCGATGTTTGATCAGTTCTGCCGCTTCGTCGGTTACCGGGGAATCGGCGTGGAAGTCAGCGTACGGAGATAGGACCGAACAGGATATGCGGCGGGGGCGTCAGCCCATGGCTCGAATCAGAACCCCGTTCTCCCCGCTCTCATCGCGGCGCAATCCGGGCGGTTCGGGGGTCTCTGAAGCGCCGGGTGCCCGGCATGGACGCCCGGCGCGCCCGGGAGTCGGCCGCGCAGGTCGCCGTTATTCGCTCGGCGGTGTCTCCAGATAGGTGCGCACGTGGTCGCGAACCCGATTCGGATCGGGCATGCCCGCGACCACGAATTCGGGATCGTCCCCGGTGGTGTAGATCTCGATGCGTCCGACCCGGAAGATGCGGTCGAGGACGTTCTGGTACACCCGTACGGCCCGGACCTGGCTGATATTCAGCTCGACATGGTGCTTGCTCAGAAGCCCTCGCTCGAGGTGGACCTGGTCGCCTGTGATGCGCAGCCGCGTGGCCCGTGTGGTCACGAACCAGTAGAGCAGGATCAGTATGCCGAAGCCGGTGGCGGCCAGTAGCATCGCCGGGGGGAAGTGACCCATCTCGGCGATTTCCTCCCGGTACATCAGCAGGGCCACCACCGGCGCGAGGATCAGTATCCAGACACCGACATAGCCCAGCGGCTGATTGCGGAACATCGCCGGGTGGTCATCGTAGGCGGTCAGTTCTTCGGTGGTCATTGCGGTTTCCTTGTCGATGCCCGAGAGCTGCCCCGGGGGTGGCATGACGGTGTCCGCGCTCCGCGACGCGTGCCGCGTCCAGTTTGGGCGCTACCGGAACCCCCATCCTGTTCTTCCCCGCCGTCATGCCTTCGATGCCGGGTGTAATTCCGGCGGCCCTGGTGACGTCGGCCCGGGCGCCGACGAAACCGTTCAATTGCGAATTCCCCTAGATCCGGCCGGCCACCAGAAGTATGAGAAGGATGATCAGTACGAGCCCGATGACCCCGCCCGGGGCGTATCCCCAGTTCCGGCTGTGCGGCCAGGTCGGAATGACGCCGATCAACAGAAGGATGAGGACGATGATAAGGATGGTGCCCAGTGACATGGTGTCTCTCCCGTTTTCATGAGTAAGGACGCGGGCCTTCGCGACAGCGCGCTATGCGTGAGGTCTCGCGGAGCGGAACGGCGTTTCCGTGGGTCAGCCACGATCCTCGATGACCACCTCGTGAAGCGTCCAGTCACCGCCGGCATTGATCAGTGAGAAGCCATCGAAGCGGTCGTTCGCGGTTCTGTCGACGACGTCGATGAGGATCTCTTCGTTACGTGTGACCGTCATGCGTCCCTCGGAATCACGCTCCCAGACCAACCGGTGCGGTCCGCCGCTGTCGAGCGGGAGCCTGGCGCTGGCAATCATGGAGATTCCGCTCTCGTTCACAACGATGAGCTGCAGCGGCCGAGGCTGGTTGGCGCGGTAGTTGAGTCGGTAACCGTGGTTCAGCTTGTCTCCCTGGTAGGGGCCCAGGTCGAGGTGGCTGTGCGCCTCCGCGGAGCCGGATACCACCGTGGTGATCCGAAACTCCGAACCGATCCGGGTCGGCAGGTAGGCCACCGCTGCGGTTTCCTGCCCCGGCAGGGTGAAGCCGAGCTGCTGTTGCAGGAGTTCGCTCAGGATCTGTCGGCCCATGTCCTCCGTACGTTCCGAAGGCGGGATCATGGTCGAGTTCAGCCCTCCGCCACGGACGTCGAATCGGCCGGAGGCGATGCGCCAGGCGGGGTTGCGGGTGTGGTCTCCGTCCGTGAAGTCGTCCCGGACCCGTACACGGTACGACTCGGGTTCGACCGCTGCGGGCTCGGCCACATCGCTTGTTGCACCGAGACCGAGAAGGGCCATGGTGCGGGACGTGAGTTCGCCGCTCGCGCCGATGTCATTGTCCACCTGGAAGGTGCGTATCGCGCCGCGGCTGCGCGGACCCAGCACGCCGTCCGGTGGACCGGCCTCGTAGCCACGCGCGTTCAGAGCGCGTTGTGCGGCCGCCCGTTGTTCGCGGGTGAGGTCCTCAGCGGGAACCGGTTCACGGCTGGCGGCGCGCAGTTGGGCCAGCAGAGCCGCGCTGGGTTCGCCGGTCACTGCCACCCCCTGTCCCTGCTGGTATTCGCGGATGGCCTGACGGGTTTGGGCGTCCATCTGGCCCGTGACGCGGGGAATCGGGTAGCCGCGCATGCGCAGATCGGCCTGGATGCCGGCGATCGTGTTGGCATCGGCGTCAACGGACTTGTGCGGTGCGGCTTCAATATTTCGGCGCATGTGGCGGAGCAGTTCGGCGCTGGGTTGACCGGATGCCAGCAGACCCTGGTCGGACTCGTAGCTCCGGATCGCGGCCCGCGTCTCTTCGGTGAGCCGGCCGGTTCGGCGCCCGGCCTCGTAGCCGAGGGTGCGAAGGGCGTCCTGGATATCCGTGATCTGCCGTGACGACGCGTCGGATTCCGTACGCGTGGGCTCGGATCGTCCGCTTCGGGCCGTGTCGCGAACATGAGACAGGAGGCTCGAGGTGGGCTGGCCGTCAACGAGCAGGCCGTTGTCGCGCTGGTAGGCCTGGATCGCCGCGCGTGTGCGGCTCCCCATCCATCCGTCCACGGGTCCAGCGCTGTAGCCCAGTCGGTTGAGTTCGCGCTGAATCTCCAGGACCGTGTTGGCAACCTGCGCGATCTGCAGGTTCGCCGTCGCGGGGGACGTCGATGACGCGGACTGGGCAAGTGCCGGACCCGCGAGACCGAGCATCAGAGAGCCGCTCAAGAGAACCGCGGTACGGGGAATACCCTTTCGGAAATGAAGCATGGTTGTAGTTCCTCCTGAAGGGAACGGTGTACCTGCGCCCAACATACGATCCGCGCGGCACCGGTATCTGTTCGTTGCCGCACAGAGACTTCTGCCGCGCGGTCGCCGGAAAGGAGGGGAAACAGCAGGGTCCCGGGCTCTGTGCGCCGGCAGACAGACGGCCGGGCCGACCTCGCCCACAATGATCGTGTCAGGCCCTGACTACACGCGCCGCTTCCGCGAGGTCCGAACGAGAAGCCTTACGTTCATCACAGAGGTATTCACATGAAATCTCTCCAGGGAATCACGTTTACCGCCTTCGCAGCGATTGTGCTGCTGAGTTTGAGTGCTTGTGCAGGCATGTCCTCGCAGGACCGGAACACGGCCATTGGTGCCGGAGCCGGCGCCGTCGGCGGTGCGGTCCTCACGGGTGGCAGCGCCGTCGGAACCGTTGGCGGGGCAGCCGTTGGCGGAATCATCGGCCACGAAGTCAGCGACGACTGAGTTTTTGCGGAAGAGAATCCCCGCCGGTCCCAGCCGGCAGGGGTTTTCCAGGTTTTGAATTCGGTCGCCGTGCACGCGGAGGCGGCAGCGCGATCGTGCGCTTGCGTCATGAACACGGCGGCCGTCGCAGACGTCGCCGTTGCAGCCGTGGATCCTGCCGCCCGGCCGGAAATCCGGTTCGCACTTCCCGGAGCAGTGTGGCACTCTCTTGGTCAGGCGCGCCGAAGGTGCTCGGTCAGCTGGTGCATGTGCAGAATCCCCCGGAGCGCTGGATGAAACGCGAGACTTTCGGCAGGATCCTTCCGAAGTCGTCGTCGCAGCCCTGAGGAAAAGGCGTGCTTCCATGATCGAACCCCTGTTGCTGACCGCCGCGCGGATCTCCACCTTCGACCAGCAGGTCAGCCTGACCAACGCCAGCGGCTTCTTCTTCGCACGCGGTAACCGGTTGTTTCTGGTGACCAGCCGGCACGTCATGTTCGACGAGCCCAGCGAGCATTTTCCGGACAGGATCGAGATCGAACTCCATACCGATCCCCACAACCTCGCCCGCTCCACGGGGTTCTCGATTCCGCTTTACCGGAACGGCCAGAGCCTGTGGCGCCAGGCCCAGGACAAGGCGGGGGAGATCGACGTCGCGGTGATCGAACTGGAATACGGCCGGTTGCCTGGCATGACCCACTACAGCGCCTTCACGCCCCAACACCTGCTCAGGCCATCGGACCAGGTGGAAGTCGGCACATCGCTGCTGGTGGTCGGCTTTCCACTGGGCTTTCACGATACGCTGCACCACATGCCGGTGGTGCGCCAGGCCGTGGTCGCGTCGTCATTCGGACTGCGTTTTCAGGGCCAGGGCTATTTTCTGACGGACGCCCGCACCCATCGCGGTACCAGCGGGGCGCCCGTTGTGATGCGCATCGCCCGTCCGGGTCCCGCCCACGCCGCTTTACCCTGGATGTTGCTGGGCGTGCATTCGTCCCGAATCGACATGGGTACACGCGACCTGGTACTCGATGAGGCCCTCGGACTGAACAGCGCCTGGTACGCGGATATTCTGCTCACATTGACGGAATAATGATGGCCCGGGCGTACCGGAACATCATCGTGGCCGCGCCGCCGGCGCCGTGATCGTGGCGAGGCAGGGGCGGCCCGGCGGCACCGGATGGCCGTGCACGGACTGCGGCCATCCGGGACGTCCCGGTTCGGGCAGGTTTCAGCGAACGGTGATCGTGATCGGTTCCGAGACCAGGGGCGGATCGAAACTCACGTGCCGGTAGTCCATGAACAGCAGCTGCAGCGTGTGGGTGCCGGCAGGGAGGTCGAGGCTGGCCTCGGTCTGGCCGCCGCCGAAGTGGCGCGTGTTGTCCGAGAACGGCAGGGAGGCGTTCAGATCCACCTCTTCGAGCGGCGTGTTCACCAGGAGGTGATGGTGTCCGGTGTTGTCGACCTCGACTCCAGCAGGCGCGACCCCCATTCCGCGCAGACCCATGCGCACCGTGACGGGGCCTTCGATGGTGTCACCGTCTGATGGTGAGATGAGATAAACCTCGGCCCCCTCGGCCGGCGCACTCCGCTCAAGGGAAAATGCGAGGGTCGGTGCCAGCAACAGGATGGCGGCCATGGATAGTGCGATCTTGTGCATCATGATGGTCTCCTCGGGTGGTTTTTGCGGGCTTCTGCGGCCCGTTCGGACGACTCGTCCGTGGTGTGGGCCCGTATCGGGCCTCACCCAAGGATAGGCGTGCCGCCGGTCGCCGTGTCAAATTCAGCCCTCGAATACGGCGTCTGGTCGGGTCCGTGAACAACGGTTGCGGTCGTGTCGCCGCCGCACGTGTCCGGACCGATCGCCGCTTCCCCGATCACGGCGCGATGTGCACGTAGCCCTGGCCCACCAGGTCGATGATGCGCACGGCGCCGGACGGTGTACTGGTGGCCTCGGACACCAGGAACAGGCGCTGCCCCTCGCGTTGCTCGGTGCTGTCCACGGTGATCTGGCAGTAGGTGAAGCGCACGCCTTTTTCCGCGGCAAGCTCCGTGATGCGTTCGGCGAACGGGCTCGGGCGTCGCAGCAGGGTCAGCCCGGGTCCGAAGGCCACGATCTCCACGTCCACCTCGCCGATCCCGTAATGATTGACCAGATTGGTGGCGACGCTGAGGACCATGGTCTGGCGGATGGGGTCATGGTCGCTGAGCTGCAGGGCGACCCGCGGAATCGGGGTGGCGTCCGGTGTCTCGGCCCAGGCCTGCGGAAGGGCCAATACCAGAAGCAGCGCAAGAGAGAAGAGAGCGGTGAACGTACGCATGGCGGTCCTCCAGTCGGGGTGCGGGCGTAGCACAGGGTCGGTCTTCATACGGACCGTCGGGAGTCGGCCCGCTGTGGATCCGATGGTACTACGCCAACGACCGTGCGCTTCGGAATCAGCCCCCGAGCAGGATGACCAGCTTGAACAGGCTGGCTGCCAGGAGCGCGGTGGCCGGCACGGTGATGATCCAGGCAGCGACGATGCGCACCACCAGGGAGCGCTTGACCAGTTGGCTCTCGTACGCTTTCTTCAGCGCCTTGCGTTCCTTCTTGGCGAACAGGCTGGACTCGGCCGATTCCTTGTGGCGCCGCTTCATCTCCGCGAGCATCAGGCGCTTCTCGATGACCGGCGCGGCCTCGAAACGGCGCAGGTATTCTTCCACCTTGGCCCGTTCCTCGCCCTCGTGTCCGGCGATGATCGTCGCCTCCATCTTCGCGTAGTTCATCTTGAGGTATTCGCGCAGGAAACCGACGCCAAAGAGGGCGCCGATGGTCACGTGGGTGGTGGACACGGGCATGCCCAGTTGCGCGGCGATGATCACGGTGATGGCCGCCGCGATCGCGATGGAAAACGCGCGCATGCGGTCGATTTCGGTGATCTCCTTGCCCACGGTGCGGATCAGCTTCGATCCGTACAATGCCAGCCCCGCCGCAAGGCCAAGTGCGCCGAGTACCAGGATCCACATCGGCGTGGCTGCGCGGCTGGCGATCTCGCCACTCTGGATCGCCTCGTAGATCGCCGCCAGCGGCCCGACCGCATTGGCGACGTCGTTGGCGCCGTGGGCAAAGCTGAGCAGCGCGGCGGCGAAGATCAGCGGCAGTGTGAAGAGTTCGTTGACCCCCTCCTTGCTGTTTTCCATCCGCAGGGCATGTCGTTGAATGATGCCGCGGAGCAGGAAAAAGACCGCGATGCCGAAGCCCAGTCCCGCGAGTGCCGCGCGACCCACCGGGAGCCGGTAGATGTCCCCGAGCCCCTTGATCAGCATGAAGGTGGCGAAGGCCCAGGCCATGACGGCCACCAGCCACGGGACGACCCGGCCTGCTGCCGAGTGCATCTCCCCGCGGTAGGTGATGGTGCGCTTGATGATGTAGAGGAAGAAGGCCGCGATCACCCCACCCATGAGCGGGGAGATCACCCAGCTTGCAACGATCTGCCCGATCGTGCCCCAGTTGACCAGGCCCCAGCCGCCGGCGGCGATTCCGGCGCCCATCACCGCGCCGATGATCGAATGCGTGGTCGAGACCGGCGCACCGAGAGCGGTGGCAAGGTTGAGCCAGAGCGCGCCGGCGAGCAGCGCGGAGAACATGAGCCAGGCGAAGTCCGAGGTTCGCGCAATGCCGCCCGGATCGATGATGCCGCCCTTGATGGTGCCGACGACGTTGCCGCCTGCGACGATCGCGCCCATGGCCTCGAAGATCGCCGCGATGACGATGGCCCCGCCCAGGGTGATGGCACCGGAGCCGACCGCTGGCCCGAGATTGTTGGCGACGTCGTTCGCGCCGATGTTCATCGCCATGTAGGCGCCGACGATCGCCGAGGAGACCAGGAGCAGGAGTCCCTGTGGCGTCAGTGCGGGTATGCCGCGAGTCTGCAGCAGTGCGTAGACGAAGACGCCGATCATGAAGACCAGGCCTGCGGTCAGGCGCAGGTACTCGTGGCTCCAGACCAGTTTTCCCGAGCCGCCTGTCGGGATTTCAGCGCGAAAGGCCATCGGACGCCTTGTTACAGTTTTATGACAGGCGCAATCCTACCCGTTGGCGGGCACCGTTGTCAGGTCTTGCACAGGGTTTCTTGGCGGCGCGCCCGCTTATGCCATGCGTCATCGAAGGACGCCGCCAGACGAAGCCCCGCCTCAGGGGCCTGTCTCGGCGGCTTCGGCCACGGCTGCCGGGCTCTCCGGGTCGCCCCGAAGTTCCTGATCGCCGACCCGAATCCGAAGCAGTTGGTGCGGCGCCTCGGCGCGGACCAGCAACTCGAAGATCTGGGCACCCTCTGCATCGAGCGCCGGTCGTTCCACCAGCAGTCGGCCCAGCGGAGGCGGCATCGACCCGAGCAACGCGGCACGAAGGCGCAGCACCGGGATGTCCTGTTCCGCTGATTGCAGGGTCTCGCGGCCCTCGAGCGTCAGCGACAGCCTGCTTACGTGCGGTTCCAGGTGGGCGGTGTAGAAGGTTCCGGTATTGGACCCCTGGACCCGCTGATAACCCGCAAGGTCGAAGAGGTACAGCGTCTGGGGTTCGCTCTCGGCAAGGTGCAGGAACGGTATCAGGCTCAGGACTTGGTGGGCGTCGAACAGGCCCTCGGGCAGCGACAGCTGGAGCGCGTCGTCCCCCTGCTCCTCATTGTGGGCCTTCAGACCCAGGAGTGGTCCGCCGTACACGACTTCGATGTCCAGGGTGAGATCGTCCCTTTCGGCGATCAGGCGTTCGGTTCGGATCACCGGGCGACCGGTTTCGGGGTCGATGAGCACGATCGGGCCCGGAAGCACGCCGTCCGCCGTTGCGGAACCGGTTGTATCATCGAAGTGCTCGTTTTCGAAGACCAGAAAGGCGAGATCGACCAGCGATGGACCCAGGTGGTCGTCCATCAGCACGAACGCGTCTTCCGCCTCCCGGATCGTCTGAAGACCGTCGGTCGGGATATCCATCGCAACGAACAGCGGCGTGATCCATTCGAGGAAGGCCGCACGTTCGTCCTCGGTCGTCCAGAAGGGCGGCCAGTCCAGTTCCTCGGCGAAAAGGGTCTGCAGCGCCTCGTGGGCCTCGGCCCCGATCTGGCCGATGATCTCCGCCTCGGCCTCGGGGGGTACCGGCATGGGCGCGGCATCCCACGCCTGCACGTGCTCCAGGAGGACCCGACCATCCAAGGTCGTGCTGCGCATCGCGATACGCACGCGCTCCCGGCCATCGCTCACGGTGATGGCCTGGGGTTCGAGCCGGTTCAGGCGGACTGGTGGCAGGGTCTTGGGCAGCGCATCCAGGGCCAGCATCGCCGGCCGTCGCGGCGTGTCCTCGGGGGTCTCGGCCTCAATGCGCAGCGGTGGCAGCGCACTGTGGCTCACCCGGCTGATCACGAAGCGATCGACCCGTGTCGACTCACCGAGCACGAGTTCATCCAGCGGCCCGCCGAGCGGGTTGACGGGTACATCGAAGATGCGGCGTTCGTCGCGCTCGCCCGCTTGAGGCGTGACACGGTGCTGATCCACCACGATCAGATCGGGTTCCAGTACCTGGTATTCGTACACCTCGGCGGCTTCCCCCATCAGGCGGGCGAGCCGGTTGCCGGAAGCCGGAAGCGGCAGCGTGAACGCAGACCGCATCTGATTCTGGCTGCGCGTCTGCGCCGGTTCCACATGAATCACATCCAGCCCGGCGTAGACCGTTCCGTGGGCCTCGACCGCATCCGGCTCCAGGTAGCGCGCGGCGGCGGGTGCCGCGTCAGTGGGGGGACGCCTTGCCGGCGTCGAAACCACCAGGCGCAACGTGGCATCGACCTCCTTCAGGCGGGAATCGAAGGTGAGCCACGGGCTTTTGTCCCAGGTGACTTCGAAGTCACTCTTACCGTGGTCGAAGAAATCGCGCGGCGAGGGAAAGCCGGGCGCCTCCTGCAGACAGTCCAGGGAGGGCAGGACCCAGAACTGCAGTTGCGCCTGGTTGCTCCTGAAACTGGCGCCCGGCTCGAGCACGATGCGCATCCCGATGGGGGAGCCCTGCAAGGTCCCCCCCATCGCCGGCGACAGGCTCGCCGAGGCCGGCCCGGCATTGACCCAACCGCGTCGCTCGGGATTCCCGATGACGATGCGCGGCACCCGGATGTCATAGCGCCCCCGCACCTGTTCGACCTCCATCGCCTCGAAATGCAGGCGCCGCACCTTGCCCTCGAAGCTGAACTCCAGCACATTGGCGAAGCTGGGATCGCCGTACACGATCTCATCGGCACATCCCGCCAGCGCTGCTTCGCGTTCTGCCGCCTCCGCCTGCTCGGCACGTTCCTGCTCCGCGGCGGCCGCCGCCTCGGCCGCCTCGACCCGCGCGAGCAAGGTGGCGCGTTGCGCCTCGGATGGGACCGCGACCAGTTCGCCGTTGCGGTTGAAGTAGCCGTAGAAGGCGTTGTCGAAGACCTTGTAGTCGCCTGCGCCGAGGGTCATGGAGAACCCCGAGTTGCGCAGATTGAAGACGGCACGCGCCAGCCCGTTCGTGAAGGATCCCAGCTCCCGCACTGCGTCCAGCATCGGATGGGCAAAAGCCCGTTCACCCGCGGTATCGATGAAGTGCCAACCGGTTTCGTCCTTGACCGCGGCCAGACCCCCGGCGAACGGCTGGGCCTCCTCATACCGGGCGGCAATGACCAGTTTCTCGTTTTTGTCGATGTAGCCATGGTGGCGGCCATCGCGCACTGGCGCGAGCCCATCGCGGAAGGGGCCGGCCGAGCGAAAGCGGGGCTTCACCTCGATGGCTCCGGTTGGGTCCAGATAGCCGGCGGCTGCATAGTGGCCGTCGCGATGCGAGGCCGGCTCGGCCTCGATGGCCGCCAGGCCCTCCGAAAAACTGTGAGCGCGGTACAGCTGCGGTTCGATCGCCCAGGCACCGTCGCGGTCGATGTAGCCCCATCGGCGCTGGCCGTTCGCATCGCGGACAGCCACGGCCGCCAGGCCCTCGGAGAAATCGAGCGCGTCTTCGTAGATCGCCGGAATCACCAAGGTACCGTCCCGATCGACGAATCCGAAATTCTGCTCGCGTGTGCGGATCCGTCCCCGGCCCTCGGCGAAGGAATACGCCGCGCTGAAGCCCCCGCGAATGACGATCGCGCCGTCGCGGTTCGCGTAGGCCACGCTACCCTCATCGAGGACCGGAACCAGACCCTCGGAATAATGCCCGGCGGCGGACTGCGGGATGATCTGCCCGGTCTCGAACGAGCCCCTCGGCCATCCCGCATGGCAGAACTGCGGCTCGAAGGCCGGCGCCCCGTCGGCATCGATGAAGCGCCAGCAAAGCCCGTCGTCGGTAACCGCCGCGAGCCCCTCATGAAAGGGCGTGGTCCAGGCGTAGGTCGGTTCGATGACCCATTCGCCCTGCACATCGACATAACCCCAGCGATCGAGATCGACCATCGGGAAGAGCGTGGGGCTCGCCAGGAGATGAACCGGAACCACCATCAGGAACAGCAGGACCATCCGATGCATCTTGAACCCCAATGTCAAAACCGGGGGCTATGGTAGTCCCAGGACTCGTTTGATTGTCAACGAGCGTGTGGTCGCCGACGCCGGGCATCGCCGTAGGGAGCGGGTGCAGCCACGGTGCCGACCCTGCTACGCCCCGGCACTCGCATTCGGCACGGAGAAGGTATCCGCCAGAAGCTCCAGAGGGGCGGGCTTTCCGAACAGATAGCCCTGCGCGAGATCGATGCCTGCTTCGATCAGCACCTGACGTTGTGCCTCCGTTTCCACCCCTTCGGCGACCACCTGCAGTTCGAGTGTCTGCCCGAAGCGGATCATGGCCCGCAGCAGCTTGAGTGCTTTCGCCGAATCGAACATTTCCGAGACAAACGAGACATCGAGCTTCATCGTGTCGAACGGGAGTTCCGCGAGCACCCGCATCGAGGAATGGCCGATCCCGAAATCATCGATCGCCAGCGACATGCCCATGAGGTGGATCTGGGCCGCCACGCTGCGCACGATCTCGGGATAGGCGCTCGCGGCACTCTCGGTGATCTCGACCTTGATGGCGCAGGTGTCCCCGAGCCCGTCCACGAGGCGGCGCATCAGCACCAGCGCCCGTTCCTGCTGCAAGATCAGCGGCGACAGGTTGACCGCGATGAAGCCGAGGCCCGACCCGGCGATCGTCTGGCGCGACTCGATCAGACGTTCGAACAGGGTTTCCGTCACCGCGTAGATGAGGTCGGTCGACTCGGCGAGGGGAATGAATTCGTGGGCGCCGAGGACCTTTCCGCTCGGCAGTTGCAGACGGGCCAGCACCTCCGCGCCCTTCAGGCGGCCGTCGGCCGGCGAAACGATGGGCTGGAAATACGGCGCGATGCGGTCGCGACGGATCGTTCCCTCAAGGCCCTTCCGGGTCAGGGCTTCCGGCATTTTCAGGGCCTGTCGCGGCCCGTGCGCGGCCTGGGTCAACCGCTTCTTCAGAATCGTGGGAAGCTCCACCGCGGCCCGGGACTTCGACACGGCTCCGAGAACCTGAATTCCGGCCGAGCGGCCGATGCGTTGGACGGTATCGAGCAGTTCGTCGCCATGTCCCGACAGGAGCACGACGGGGATCCCTGGATGAGCCTTCCCCAGCCAGTGGATGACCTCGATGCCGCTCTCCTGACCCAGGCCAAGATCGAGCAGGATGAGGTCGGGATCGTCGGAGGTGAGTGCGGCCTTGAAGGAGGCGACCGATACGTGGAAATCGACGGCATGGCCGAACCTCCTCAGGAATCGATCGAGAACCACCTCCATCCGGGGGTCGTCATCCAGGCAGATCAGTTGCATGCACATTCTCTTATCATGGCACCGCGTGGCCCGCAATGAGTCCGGGCGCCCTCTGGCCCGCGCGACCCCGCGCGTTGAAGCACACCCTCCCAGGTTCGCGCGGTGGTTGCACCGCGGGCCCCAATTGGCGTAAATCGTGCTTGGGAAAACGTCAGGATAATCCAATCACGGGTCGCCGACAGGGGGCTCGTCCAGCCGCAGACGGGATCGACAGGGGGAAAGCATGATCCACGAACTACTCGTATTCAACGACTGGCTGAACGGCATCGTGTGGGGCCCTCCCTTCATGATCCTGCTCGTCGGGACCGGCCTGTACCTGACGATTCGTCTGGGCTTCTTCCAGTTCACGCACCTGCGCTACGCATGGCGACGCACCTTCGGCGTGATGTTCCGGCGCCGCGCCTCACACGAAATCGGCAGCATCTCCGCGTTCCAGGCCGTGACCTCGGCGATGGCCGCCACCATCGGGGTCGGCAACATCGCCGGCGTCGCGACGGCCATCGCGCTGGGCGGACCCGGGGCTGTGTTCTGGATGTGGATGGTGGCGCTCGTGGGGATGGCCACCAAGCTGGGTGAAGCCACCCTGGGTGTCAAATACCGCCACGTGGACAGCGACGGCAGGATTTCCGGTGGCGTGTTCTATTACATCGAAAACGGCCTGGGCAAGCGCTGGAAGTGGATGGCGTTGCTGTATGCCTTCCTCGCGGGACTCGCGGCCTTTGGTATCGGCAACATGGTGCAGGCCAACACGATGGCGCATGCGCTCGAGACCGGTATGGGCATCCCCAATTGGGTCACCGGCATCGTCGTGATGATCCTGGTGGGTCTGGTCACGCTTGGGGGCATCAAGCGTATCGCGGTGACCGCCGAACGCATCGTTCCCACCATGGCCCTGATCTACGTGATCGGCGCGATCGGCGTTCTGGTGAGCTTCTACGACCAGATACCGGCCGCGTTCGGCCAGATCTTTGCCGGTGCATTCAGCACCTCGTCGGCGGTCGGCGGCTTTGCCGGTGCGACCATGGCCATGGCCGTGCGCTACGGCATCGCCCGCGGCATCTTCTCCAACGAGGCCGGTCTCGGTTCGGCGTCCATCGTCCACGCGCAGGCGCGGAACAAGCCCTACGCGCAGGGTCTCTGGGGAATGTGGGAAGTGTTCATCGACACCCTCGTGGTGTGCACCATGACCGCGCTGGTGATCCTGGTCACGGGCGTGATCCAGACCGGTCAGACCGGCGCGGAACTCACCAGCAGCGCCTTTGCCAGCGGCCTGCCCGGGTTCGGCGGCTGGATCGTGCTGATCGCGATCGTGCTGTTTTCCTACAGCACCATGCTCACCTGGAACTTCTACGGGGAAAAAAGCTGGGAGTACGCATTCGGCCCGAAGGTCGTGACCCCCTACCGGCTCATCTTCATCGCCTTCCTGTTCCTCGGGGCGATCGGCGGTCTGACCACGGTCTGGGACATCTCCGATACTCTCAACGGCTTGATGGCCGCGCCCAACCTGATCGCCCTGCTTCTTCTCGCCGGCGTGCTGGTGAAGGAAAAGGTTCAGTACATGAAGGAGGAGCGCGAGGCCGAGGCCCGGAAACAGGCCGACGAAGGAGGGCCGCCGGAAGGATCCTGATCGCGCGGAATCGGCGGTATCGGCGGGCCGTGGGCTCCGTGCCTCATGGCCCGTCCGTGCCGTTGTGCGTCAGCAGGATCTTGCCCACCGCCTGCCCGGATTCGAAGTAGCGGTGCGCGTCGGCGATTTCGGCGAAGCGGAAATGCCGCTCCGCCAGCAGGGGCCGCAGGGTGCCGTCGTCGACCATCTTCGTGAGGTTGCGAAGTATCCGGGAGTGTTGCTCGAGTTCCAGTCCGTACAGCAGGGGCAGCAGCCGGAAGATCACGTGCAGGCTGAGGTTCCTCGCGTGCAGGGGTGACAGGTCGTGGCTGGACCGGGTGTTGATCGAACAGACACGCCCGGAGATCGCGGCAGCCTCGAAACTGGCGTCCAGGCAGCTTCCGCCCACCGTATCGAAAATCAGCGGGAAGCCCGCGCCACCCGTCAGCCGTTCGACATAACCCGCGACCGGCTCCAGGGGATACAGGATGATGTCGTCAGCCCCGAGCCCGCGCGCGATGTCGGCCTTCTCCAGGCTCGATACCGTGGTGGCCACCCGCGCGCCGCGCGCTTTCGCCAGTTGCACCGCCACATGGCCGACGCCCCCGGTTCCGCCGTGAATGAGCACATGCTCGCCCGGTTGGAGCGCACCGCGGTCCATCACCGCGCTCCAGGCGGTCAGGAAGACCAGCGGCAGCACGGCGCTCTGTTCCAGTGGCAGCCGGTTCGGGGCCTGCGTCACCAGGCGCGCGTCCGCGACCATGAAGTCCGCAAGCGCGCCGGGATGCCCGCGAACGCCCCCCGCCCAGCCGATCACGGCGTCCCCCTCGGCCAGACCTTTGACCCCGTCGCCGATCTGATCGACGATCCCGCCCACGTCACCGTTCAGGATGGCCGGGAAGTCGGGTCCGGCCTGGACGAGGCCGGAACGCATCTTGATCTCCAGCGGGTTCACGCTGGAGGCCTGCACACGGATCCGAACCTCGCCGGGCCCGGCCTGCGGGTCGGGAACGGAGGTCGCATCGAATACTTCGGGTCCACCGTGACGGTTGATGACAAAGGCCTGCATCCCCGGACTCCTTTTCTGTTCCTGGTCGAATCAAACGGCCCCTGGCGGGCCCTGCGGGAAGTTCGGTAACCATGGAGCATAGCCGGACACGCCGCCGCCGCGTTGGGCAGGCTGTATCGGGTGACTATTCCTGCTCTTGCCCGTCGTGCTTCGTCGCGTCGGGCGCAGCGCTCTGACCCCGAACTTTCCGCATGGCCTGTTCGGCCGACGTCCGACGGGGTCGATCAGGCGGTTTGGTCCAGCCATACCCCGAGGCCCTGCACATTCAGATCCACGTCGGGGCCGAGCAGGTCGCGGATCCGTTCGTCGGGCAGGGTGCAGCCGTGGTCGCGGAGCCGCATCATCATCAGCTGCATCATCTCCTTGCACAGGATCTCATGCCGTGAGTCGCCATCATCCGCATGCGCGCGGGCCATCGCGACGTACCGGTCGATCAGGTCGTGCAGGTCGCCCTGCAGGCGCGGGAGGTCGCCGACCCGGCTGTAATGGGTCAGGTACATCGAGCCGAGGCCTTCGGCCATCAGCCGGTCGATGGACGCATGGAGCGCCTCGGGGTCGAACTGCACCGGGGTGGTGGTGGGCAGCACGAAAGGGCCGCGCGCGGTATCGAACCAGCGGTAGGACAGACCGAAGGTGTCACCGGTGAAGATGCCGTCGCCCGCCTCGTCGACCACACAGAAGTGGTGCCGCGCGTGGCCCGGCGTATCCAGGAACCGCAGCGGCCGGCCGTTGAAGTCGATCTCGTCGCCGTCGCCGGCTTCGATCACCCGTTCGACCGGAACCGGCACGACCCGGCCGAACAATTCTTCCATGCGGTCCTCGCCGTAGACCGCGGTGGCCCCCGCGTTGAGCTTGGCCGGATCGATCATGTGGCGTGCGCCGCGCGGGTGGATCACCAGCTGTGCGTTCGGCAGATGACGCAGCAGTTCGCCGGCGCCGCCCGCGTGATCGAGGTGGACGTGGGTGGGAATCACGTAGTCGACGTTTTCGCGCGGAACACCCTTGTGCTCCAGCACGGACAGCAGTCCCGGCACCGAGTGCGCGGTGCCCGTCTCCACGAAGGCCGCGCGACCGCCCTCGACGATGAGGTAGGTGGACACCTGCCCCTGACGGTAGAGTTGGGCATCGATCATGGTGATGCCGTGGTCCAGATCCTCGAAATAGACGTTTTTCATGCGCGTTTCCCGTAAACCGAAGCCTCTATGGGTGCGACGCACCCTACCCTGAAAACGTCCCGCTCGCAGGCAGCGGATCCCGTCCGCAGTTCATCGGGTCCGTTCCGGTGGTCCCGATGCAGGTTGAACCCCCCCGTACCCATCGGGTCTGTTGGGGCATTCGCAGGAGAGTCTACAAGTCCCATGGCCATCCAGGTATCCACGCTGACCAAGCGCTTCGACGGCGCGCTTGCGGTCGATGCGGTCAGCTTCTCGATCGAACGCGGATCGGCGACCGCACTGCTCGGCCCCAACGGCGCGGGCAAGACCACCACCCTGGCGATGCTGCTCGGCCTGATGACGCCGACCTCGGGATCCATCCGGGTGCTCGGGACCGACATGCTGCGTCACCGGTACCGGGTCCTCGGGCGCATGAACTATGCCTCGCCCTATATCGACCTCCCGCAACGCCTGACCGTGCGGGAGAACCTGAATGTCTACGGCCGCCTCTACGGGGTGCGGGCGTTGCCGCAACGGATCGAGCAGCTGGCGCAGGAGCTGGACCTCGGCCCGTTCATGAAGCGCGCCTACCGCGAGCTTTCCGCCGGTCAGCGCACGCGGGTGGCCCTGGCCAAGGCGCTGATCAACGAACCCGAACTGCTGCTCCTCGACGAGCCCACGGCGTCGCTCGATCCGGATACCGGCGACCGGATCCGGACCTGGCTCGAGGCGTACCGGGCACGCACCGGGGCGACCCTGCTGCTCGCCTCGCACAACATGCCCGAGGTCGAGCGTCTCTGCGACCGGGTGCTGATGATGCGCTCCGGCCGGATCGTCGACGACGGCACTCCGGCGGGTCTCGCGAGCCGCTACGGACGCAGCAACCTGGAGGAGGTGTTCCTCGACGTGGCGCGCCAGCCGGCCACTCAGGGATGAACGCATGGGCTCGCTGAACCGCATCTACGCCATGGTGCTGCGCCACGTCTACCTGTTGCGCGGCTCCTGGCCGCGGATCCTCGAACTGGCCTACTGGCCGGTGATGCAGATGATCCTGTGGGGGTTCATCACCCAGTTCTTCATGGGGCACAGCGAATGGGTGGCGCAGGCCGCGGGCCTGCTGCTCGCCGCGGTGCTGCTGTGGGACGTGCTGTTCCGGTCCCAGCTAGGCGTGACCCTGCCGTTCTACGAGGAATTGTTTTCGCGCAACCTCGGGCATCTGTTCGTGAGCCCGCTGCGCCCCTGGGAACTCATCGTGTCGCTGCTGGGCATCAGCACCCTGCGCACGCTGATCGGCGTGATACCGGCGGCGCTGCTCGCGATTCCGCTGTACCACTACTCCATCTTCGGGATGGGCCTGCCCCTGGTGGTCTTCTTCACCCAGCTGCTGGTCACCGGCTGGGCGCTGGGGCTGATGGTCAGCGGGCTGGTGCTGCGCTTCGGACTCGGTGCGCAGAGCCTGGCCTGGGTTGCGATCTTCGCGCTGGCGCCGATCTCGGGCATCTACTACCCGATCGCGGTATTGCCGGAGTGGTTGCAGCCGATCGCGCTGGGATTGCCGTCGGCGCACGTCTTCGAGGGCATGCGCTCGGTGCTGCTGGGCAACGGTTTCGACACGGGGCATTTTCTGTGGGCTTTGGTGCTCAACATCGCCTACATCTGTCTCGGGGCGTCGCTGTTCATCCGTGTGTTCCATCTGGCACGCAAGCGGGGTTTGCTGCTGCACAGCGGCGAGTGATGCGAAGACGGCACGGGGGCGACCCCGTGTGCGTTCACGGCGGGCTGCTGTCCTTGTCCGGGACGGGAACGCCGGCGCCCGGAAGTTTTTCCGGGGCGGCTTCAGCGCCGGCATCGCGGGGTGTCTTTTCACCCATTTCGGCTGTGCCGGCACCCTCCGCGGGGGCGACGGTCAATACGCCGGAACACGCGTAGTAGGTTTCCTCCGCGATCGTCTGCGAAAAGCACTCCGCCAGCGCTCCGGACGATCCTGCCAGCAGGCCCAGGGCCACACCCATACGGGTCATGTTCTTTCGGGTCAGCGCGTGCATTTTCTCCCCGTGCGGACGAGAATCTGAAGTGTTCATCCGAGCATAGACGATTCCGTCCCAACGCAGGAACCGAATCCGGGGCTGCCGTAATGGAAGAAAGCCGTTGAGCCCGCGCAACCTGTTTCTGCTCGGTCTCCTGGTCCTGGTGACCTTCTGGTGGTTGCGCACCGACGTGATGGTGGTCGACCCCGACGCGTTCGATCCGGAGGTGCTCACGCAACTTCCCGAGCGCCCTTTGGAGGATCAGCCGGTCCAGCTCGAACTCACCGACGTCCCGGCATTGGACTGGAACGGGATCCAACTGCAGCCCCGCGCCCTGTTCGGCCTCGAATCACGGGTGCTCGGCACCCGGAACTACCGTTTCGGGCGCGAGACGGATGTCTCCACCCTCGACGTTGCACTGGGCTGGGGGCGCATGGCGGATCCGGAAATCGTTTCCCGGTTCTCGATCTCGCAGTCGGGGCGCTTCTACTTCTGGCGGGCGAAGGAACTGCCGATTCCCGCGACGGAGGTGGTACGCAGCAGTGCCAACATGCACATGATCGCGGCGAATGAAGCCGTGCGCCGTGAACTCCGGCGGCTCGACACGGGCGACCGGGTCCGGCTGCACGGCGTTCTGCTCGATCTCCAGTGGCCGGATGGCGGGTACTGGAAGACGTCGCTGACACGCGAGGACTCCGGCGCCGGTGCCTGCGAGATCGTCTGGGTGCACCGTCTCGAGCGTCTTCCCTGACCGGTCGTGTTCGCCTTGCGAGAGCGTCAGCGCAACCCCGAGAGGAAATGCATGTGCCGCTGGTACTGCTCCAGTACATCGTGAATCAGGTCGTCCTTGCTCCAGCCCATTACGTCGTAATCCTGGCCGCCTTCCTTCAGGTGCACCTCGGCCCGGTAGTACTTCAGCTTTTCCAGGCGCTTGTCGACCGTGTCGCGCATCACGAAGGTGGGCGGTTCGTAGGGCGTGGGGTGGATCGAGTAAAAGAAATCGATTTCGTCGCCGTGCAGCACTTCCACCCAGATCCGGTCGTCTTCGCCTTCGCTGATCTCGGCCTGCAGATTCTGCTTGCGCAGTTCCGCGGCGACCTCCGACAGGGCAGGCTTCACGATTTGCTGAATGTAACGTACCACTTCGCGCCGCTTGGGCTGGTGCATCATCGCGTGCAGCCGGTTCTTCCAGTTGCTGGCGCCGCGCGGACCGGTGGGTGACATGCGCGTCGCGTTCAGGCTGACCCGCTTCCTGGCTTCCAGGTTGAGCGAAGTCAGCAGGCCCCAGCACATCAGGATCATTACGACGGTGAACGGCAGGGCACTGGCGATGGCTGCGGTCTGCAGTGCGGCCAACCCCCCGGCCACCAACAGGGACGCGGCGACGACACCCTCGACGATCGCCCAGAAGATGCGCTGCCAGGTCGGCGAGTCGTCCCGGCCGCCCGAGGTCAGGATATCCACCACCAGGGAACCCGAGTCCGAGGAGGTCACGAAGAACGTCACCACCAGCAGGGTCGCGATCAGCGCTGTGACGCTGGACAGCGGCAGATGCTCGAAGAACTGGAACAACGCGACCGACGTATCGATGGCGACGGCGTCGGCCAGCTCGCTGATGCCCTGAATCATGATCATGTGCAGCGCAGTGTTGCCGAAAAAGGTCATCCACATCAGGGTGAAGCCGAGCGGCACCAGCAACACGCCCACGATGAACTCACGGATCGTGCGTCCGCGGGATACCCGCGCGATGAACATGCCCACGAACGGCGCCCAGGCGATCCACCAGCCCCAGTAGAACAGAGTCCAGCCCCCGATCCACTCGTTCGGCTCGTAGGCATAGAGGTTGAAGGTCATGTGCATCAGGTTGGTCAGGTAGTTGCCGGTGTTCTGCACCAGGGTCTGGAGCAGGTAAATGGTCGGGCCCGCGATGAGTACGAACGCCAGCAGGCTGCCGGCGAGGATCATGTTCAGCACGGAGATCCGCCGGATCCCCGCATCCAGGCCAAGGCCGACCGAGACGGTGGCGATGGCCGTGATCACGGTGATCAGCAGCACCTGCACCGGCAGATTGTTCGGTACGCCGAACAGGTACTCGAGGCCGGCGTTGATCTGGATGACCCCGAAACCGAGCGAAGTCGCCACGCCGAAGATGGTGCCGAGCACGGCGAAGATGTCCACCGTGTGGCCGATGGGACCGTAGATGCGATCCCCGATCAGGGGATACAGGGACGACCGGATGGTCAGCGGCAGGTCATGCCGGAACGCGAAATAGGCCAGTGAAAGCGCCACCACGGCGTAGATCGCCCAGGCGTGCATGCCCCAGTGGAAGAAGGTGATCTTCATCGCCTCGCGCGCGGCCTCGACGGTTTGCGGCTCACCCACCGGCGGCGACACGTAGTGCATCACGGGTTCGGCGACGCCGAAGAACATGAGTCCGATCCCCATGCCCGCGGAGAACAGCATCGCGAACCAGGACGTATAGGAATAATCGGGCTCACTGTGATCCGGCCCGAGCTTGACCCGCCCATGGCCGGACAGCGCCACCGCCACCACGAAGATCATGAAGCCCGCAACCGCGAGTACGTAGAACCAGCCCGCGGAGGCCACGATCCACCCCTGTATCGAGGCGAACAGTGTGGCCGCGGGTCCGGAGAAGATCGCGGCGAACAGGACGATACTGAACGTGAGCACCCCGGAGAGGATGAACACCGGGGGGCTCATCTGAATCCGTGGGCTGCGGGGTTCTTCGGTTTCGGGGGCAGACATCGAGGCACTCCTGTTCCGTCTTGGAACCGCAAAGGGTGCGCCCTGTTATAACACGGCGGGCCGGTGGGAAGATTTGGCGGGGCCGATCCGTCTTCCGGCAAACGCGGTCGCGATGCTTCGTGGCCGCTTCAACAGGAGAAAGCGATCACCATGAGCCGTTCCCTCGTCGTCCTTCTATGGATCCTTTGGGTACCCGCGGTCGCCCAGACCGCCGCCGCGCCCGAGGACTACCCGATGACGCCCGAGGCCGTGGCGGAAGGCGTCTATGCGCTGATCACGCCGGCGCGGGATTTCCCCAACGCGGAGAACCTCGGCTGGAACGCCAACATGGCGTTCGTGGTGACGGACGACGGGGTGCTCGTGGTCGATACCGGTTCTTCCGAAACCATGGGGATCGCGATTCGCAACGCGATCGCCACGGTCACCGAACAACCTGTCCGCTGGGTCGTGAATACGCACAGCCACGGCGATCACTGGCTCGGCAACCATGCCTTTGCCGACCTGCAGCCCGGGATCTTCGCAGGCCCGGCGGCCGCGGCCCTGATGGAGGCCCAGGCCGAGGGCTGGATCCGGAACTTCAACGAAATGACCGAAGGCCGTACCGGCGCGTCCCGTACGCTGTTCCCCAACATGCCCGTCACCGGGATCACCGATCTGGACCTTGGCGGAACCCGCGTCGTACTGCTGCCGTCCGGCGACAGCCACTCGCCGGGCGACATCGCCGTCTGGCTTCCGGAATCCCGCACGCTGATCGCCGGGGATGTCGTGTACACCGATCGCGCGCCTTCGGTCTGGAACGGCGACGTGCGCCAGTGGATTTCGTTTCTCGACGAACTGATCCGGCTCGAACCCCGGGTCGTCATCCCTGGACATGGACGCATCGAAGGCGCCGAGACGCTGCCGCGCCTGCGCCACTACCTGGCGACGCTCTGGGCGGCGGTGGAGGAGGGCGTGCTCGAGGGCCTGCCCGATTTTCTGACCGTGGATCTCGTCCGCGAGCGGATGGCCGACATCGTCGTCGACTATCCCGGCTTCGAGGACAAGGTCAATCGCTCCGTGACCCACGTCTACCCCGACGTCGAGCAGACCGCGTTCTGACTGCGTTCTGACCAGCGTCGAGGCCGGGTCCGCCCATGCCGGCGCGCCGGTTCTCAGGAGGTCTTGCGCGATCCGCCGGCAGAGGGGGCTTTCTGGGTTTTCCTGGCCTTTCGTGACTGTGCCTGCGCACGGGCCTTCGTACCGGGTGCGTTCGCCTCGGTCTTCGCAGACGGTTCGGCAGGCGGCTCCGCCTTCTCCGGAGAGGGTTCGGCGGCCCCGGCAGACGGGGAGTTGTCGTCGGTTGCCGAAGGTTTCGGCTCCGAGGTGGGGACCACTTCGGGGGTGTCGCCCGTTGCCGTCTCGCCTGCAGCGGATTCCGGGGGGGTGGCCGCGGCCCCGTCGGAGAGTTTCTCGGCGTCACCGGCCAGGCGCAGCACGGTATCCCGATCGCGTTGGTCCTTGATGGCGTCGATGAACGAGTATTCGCCGCCCGTCACCGTGCGCGACGTCTCCTCGAGTTCGATCGCGAGTTCCTGCACGCTGCGAATCACACGGATCAGGCGGTCGCCCGAACGGGACAGGGAGAACGCGTTGTTCAGCTTGGCCTCGTTGATGCTTTCGTTGAGTTCGCGAATGGTTGCCTGCAGCGTCTCGATCTCCGTCCGCTGGCGCTCGCCCGACGTCCTGAGTTCGGCTGCCTCGGTCTGCAGTCGCTGGATCTCGTGGTCCTTCTCGGTTCTCAAGGCATCCTTTTCACGTCCCAGTGCCTCGATGTAGCGCCCGTGTTCGGTTTTCAGCGTCTGCAGCGCGGTGTCGTACTCGAGCTTGAATGCGCGGGTCGATTCGGCGTGCTCGGTTTTCAGGGTCTGCACCGTCGAATCACGCTCGTTCCGAAGCGTTGCGACCGCTTCCTCATGGCTCGTCTTCTGGGCCTCAAGCGCAGCCGAGTGCTCGCTCTTGAGCGCCTGTAGCGTGGATTCCTGTTCGCGTTTCAGCTCGGAAATGGCCGCGTCGTACTCCGCCTTGGCCGCCTGAAGCGTCGACTCCCGCTCGCGCCGAAGTTCGGCCAGTGCGTGGTCATTCTCGGATTTCCGGGCTTCGAGGATCGCCTCCTGGGAACGCCGGAGTGAGGCCAGGGACTCCTCGTGTTCCTTGCGCAGCGCATCGGTCGATTGCGTGTGTTCGTCGCGCAGCATCTGCACCGTGCGCTCCATTTCCTCCCGCGCGCCCCGCAGTTCGCCCTCGTATTGCTCGTGCAGAGTCCCGAACTGGCTTTCGTACTCGGCCCGGGTCTCTCGCACATTCGCCAGATTCGCCTGATTCAGGCGTTCGACGAGCGCACTGTATTCCTCGTTGACGCGCTTGAGTTCCGCGGCGTGCGACTCGCGGGCATCCTCCAGCGTGCGGTCGTGGTTGCCGCGGACCCGATTGAGTTCTTCGGTATGTCCCTCGCGCAGTTTCTCGAGCGTGTCGGCGTGAGCCGCGTCATAGGTCTTCAGTGCCCGCGCGTGCGTCTTGCGCTCGGCCTCCAGCGCCTCCTCCAGCCGCTCGGCCAGGGCAATCCTTCCGATCTTGAAGGCGATCAGGGCCAGCAGAATGAAGGCGATGATCACCTCGGGGCGTAACAGGACCGACAAATCCATGACTGGAACCTCGTTAGGGTGGTGCGTGGCGGCGCACGTGCAAACGCCTGGGCTTCGGCCGGCAGAGCACTTGCCAGCCGCGGGACCGATTCGGTAGCGCAGAAGTATAACGCCGGCACTCGTCGGCGGCAGGACCTCGCCACGGTGGATGGAGCCGCGCGTATCGAAACCACCGCGAGTCCGGAACCCTCGCGGCGCCGTTCAGGTTTTGCGAAAGAGAAACTCCTGCATTCCGTTGCCCAGAAGCACAGTCTTTTCGGCCCGCAAAATCCCCATGAAACGCTGGATGTCACCGGGCGTATATCCGGGACTGGGGCGCGTTCCAGGGCCCGAAACATCGACCCGGAGTGCGTCACGGGACAACGGTACCAGGCGGGGCGGGGGGTCGGGAATCCGCGTTGCAGTGTATTCGACCAGCAGATGCACTACAGCCCCCCGGGAGAGCTGAGGTGTGAGCAGCTGCATCAGGGCCTTGATCGTCGCCGGTTCGAGGTAATTCACCAGGTTCCAGAACAGCACCGCATCTACCGGACGGCCGCCGGAGCCTGCGGATACCACCTCGGAAATACGCGCCGTGACGGCATCCGGCACGAGCCCGGATCCCGTATTTCCCCGCTCCGACAGCAGGTCCGCGAACATCAGGCGGCACCGGCAATCGCCGAACAGGAGGACCGTTCCGCCCGACGCCGCTCCCAGATCGAGCACAGTTGCGCCACCACGCAGGCGCAACGACTCGACCACAGCGGGAAAGAGCCGCGGTGCGAGGTTGGCGGCCGGCTCGCGTGCGATCTGAGCCTGCGGGGAGCCGAACATGGGTAGAAGCCGAGTGCGGCGCGTGGAGGTCCGGCTCAGCCCTCAGCCGTGCCCGCTTCCGGCTTTGCGGATTCCTTCGCGGCAGCCTTGGACTCAGGCGCTGTGTCCGCAGCCACTGTACGTGGCGCCTCACGGATCTTGGTGACCTTCCCGAACGCCTTGCCCAGGAGTTCGGCTTCCGGATCCATGTCGATGGAGCCGATGAAGCGCGCGCCATCCTCGAGGCTGACGCGGGGCACGGTAATGCTGCCCTGCACCCGGGCGCTCTTGCGTACGACCACGCACTCGGAGGCGATCAGGTTGCCGTCCATCGCGCCTTCCACGTAGATCGTATGTGCCACGACGTCGCCGTTTACCGCCCCGCTGGTGCCGATGGTCACGCTGTTGTTCTTGAGTTCCACGGTGCCTTCGACCTTGCCTGCGATGAGCAGATCCTCGTCACCGCGGATCTTCCCCTCGACCTGGATCGAAGAGCCGATCAATGCGGGTCGCGACTGGGTCGATGCCGGGGCCGGATCCCGTTGCGGCGAGGTATCCATTGGTGCGTAGGCAGGCTCGCTGAGAGGTTGCGGATCATTTTTCTTGAACATGGGAGGGCTCTCCAACCGTTGGAAGGACGCGGCAAACCGCGGTCCCCGAGTATCAGCGACCGCATCAATGCGGGCAAGCGCCCGGGGTGGGCCGATGCCGGGGAGATTTCCCGAACGCCGAGTTCAACGTGATCCGGGGGCTCAGGGCTGCCAGCGGTTGCGCGGTCCCGGTGCGATACCGACGGCGTGTGGCGGCCCGCGCAATTCGGAACTCCAGACATTTTCCTGCAGAAGGTCCGCGGCGCGTCTGGGTGTGGCCCCGTCGGCGTGGTTGGGTGAGGCGGGCGACATCCACGCGCCGCCGGGGCCGACCGGATACGGCCGTCCATACGGCGGCAACGCGCCATAGGGAACACCGTAGGCCGCCCCGCGCCCGCCCATGGAAAACCCGATGCCCCCCGAGAACGCCCCTCCGGTCATCATGTTCGCCACGAAGCAACCCGGACCCGACCAGAAGGCTGCGACCGGCACCGGAACCCACAACACGACCGCGAGCATTGCCATGGGAACGATGCTCCAGCCCCTTGCCTTGTACATCCCCGCCACCCCCGCCGATTCGTCTGCCACGCCAGCCTCTTCGTATAGCACACCGTTTCGGGAAGATCCGGTCCGGTGCAGCCGCGAGTGATCGGCAGGCAACTGGCAGGAGCGCCGCGCCGGCCAATCGCCGGCGCCGGTTGACCGCATGCCGTGCGGCTTGATACGTTCGCGCCCCCCGTGGGTGACAGCCCATCATTCAACCTCGACACGAGAACACCATGTTGATCCTCACCCGCCGCGTCGGTGAATCCCTCCGTATCGCCGATGACATCGTCGTCACCATCCTCGAAGTGAAGGGCAACCAGGTCAAGATCGGGACGGACGCGCCGAAGGACGTGCCGGTGGTTCGGGAGGAAATCCTGGGCCGTGAGCACGACCAGCCGGCCAAGCCCTGAAGCCTCGTCCGTGCGGACCCCCCACCGAAGTGGGGTTGGGTCCGTAGTCAGACCCACCGAGGCGTGGGCGTGCCGACGGACCGCTGAAGGGGCTCAGTCGACATCCAACCTGGGCAGGCATTTGATGCCGGGCGCAAAGGATGCCACCTTTGCACGAAGACGGGGCTTCTGAAAGCTCATTTCCCGCCCAAGGCGGCGCCACGACGCGTCGGGTGTCCCAGGAAGGCAGCCTCCAGAGGCAGGCGATGCGTCACCGGATCATCCCAGGAGTGACAGCCATGACAACGGCTTCAGTTGCCGCAATCCACGATGCCGGGTCCACATTGATCAGCGACTACCGGCGCGTTCGAGCGCTCTCCGAGCGGCTGGCTGCGCCGCTGGCGCCCGAGGATCAGGTCGTGCAGACGATGCCGGACGTCAGTCCGACGAAGTGGCACCTCGCCCACGTGACCTGGTTCTTCGAGCGCTTCGTGCTGGTGCCCAATCTGGCCGGATACCGCGTCTTCGATGAGCGTTGGCACTACCTCTTCAACTCGTACTACTACACGGTGGGCCAGATGCACGACCGGCCCCGGCGCGGCCTGCTTTCGCGCCCCACCGTCGCGGAAATTCTCGAATTCCGTGCCTACGTCGACGAAGCGATGGAGCGCCTGCTGGAAACCTCCGGCGACGATCCCGATCTCGCCTTTCGGGTCACGCTCGGGTTGAACCACGAGCAGCAGCACCAGGAGCTGCTCCTGACCGACATCAAGCACGTGCTGTGGAGCAATCCGCTCGGCCCGGCTTACGACGAACAGCTGAGCCCGGCGCCCGCGGAAGCGGCTCCACCACCGGCCTTCGTCGAGCGCGACGGGGGCGAGGTCTGGATCGGTTCGGACGAGCGTGATTTCTTCTTCGACAACGAGACGCCACGTCACCCGGTCCGTCTGCGGCCTCATGCGCTGGCCAATCGGCTCGTGACGAACGCCGAATTCCGGGAATTCATCGCGGACGGCGGGTATCGGGAGCCCGCGCTCTGGTTGGCCGACGGTTGGGCGCAGGTGCAGGCGGAGGGCTGGGACCGCCCCCTGTACTGGTCGGAGGAGGGGGCTCAGGAGTTCACGCTTGCGGGGTGGCGACCCCTGCAGCCGGACGCGCCCGTCTGCCACGTCTCGTTCTACGAGGCGGATGCCTTCGCCCGCTGGGCCGATGCAAGACTCCCGGAGGAGTCCGAGTGGGAGGCGGCAGCTGCAGCAAGCCGGGTTACCGGCAACCTGCTCGATTCGGGCTGGCTGCATCCGGCACCCGCGACGGCGCGGGAACCAGGACCGGTACAGATCTTCGGCGACGTTTGGGAATGGACCGGATCGCCGTACATGCCGTACCCCGGCTTCCAGCCGCTGGCCGGCTCACTCGGCGAGTACAACGGCAAGTTCATGTGCAACCAGATGAGCGTCCGTGGCGGCTCGTGCCTGACCTCGGCGGACCACATCCGTGCCAGCTACCGCAGCTTCTTCTACCCCCATCAGCGCTGGCAGATGCTCGGTTTTCGTCTCGCGCGGGATCTTCGCTGAACGTTCGCGTCTAACGATCCAACGAGATTCGACACGGACCCTTCGTCGCGGGTCGCGTTCGTGGCAAACAGCTCAGTGGGAGGTCTTGCGTGATCCGGATGTACTCCAGGCGGTTGTTGTTGCCGTTCGTTGGCGTCGTTCAGATCGCCGAGACGGATCAGGCGCGTGCCCTCAGCATGGACGGCGCCTACTGGTCGATCCAGTACCGGCTGCCGGTGAATCCGAACCAGCAGACCCGCTCGAAGCAGGTCGACCCTGGTTCCACCTACACCCGCATCGTCGGGTACAACCATGCCGCAGTCGCTACCGTGAAGGAGGGCCGGCTGGAGAATCACCCGGTGCACCCGGCGCTCGATGCCGATGAAGTCCGCGCCGCCGGCAATCGCCTTTTCGAAGCGGTGACCGCCGCGCGCCTGCCCTTCGAGGCGGCCGACCGGCACGAGTACTGGCTTCTGGACCCGCGGGACGAAACGCCGCTGGCTTTGCTCTACACCTGCGTGGGCGAGCAGGAACGGGAGCTGACGCCTCCGCGCGCGGAATGGCATCCGATGCCGGCCTCGGAGCTGAAAGTCGAGCCTCCGGAACCCCCGCAGTCCTTCTACGTGCCGCCCGTCAATTACCGCCTGGAGAAAATGGTCGAGGAGCGCGCGGGCACCAAACCCCGCGCAGCGTGGTTCGAGCGCACCGATGCGGACGAGGGTGACTTCCCGCCCTGCCTGATCCGGGAAGACTGGCAGGATGACAATCAGCAGGCGTTGTGCGATCGCTACATTCGCAGGCTCGCCCCGCGGCTCCTGATGCTCCAGGGCCTGTCACGCAGCGCGCGGGAGCGTCTGGAGAATGCCGCCCGCGAGCACGTCTTCGAGATCGAGCGCTTCCACGCCCTGTATCCCGAAGTGGTCGACCAGCGGCTGATGAAGGCCGCACGCGTCGAGGCCCGCATGCGCCGCGCCAACGAGGCGCAGCCGCAATAGGCCGCTGGCGCCGATCCGGACACATGGACCTCCCGTTGCTTATCATTGGCGTCCTGCTGATTGCGAGCCTTGCCGCTTTCTTCACCGGGCTCCTGCCCTACCCAATCGGCTGGATCATTCTGAGCGCGGCCTTCATCGGGCGATGGCTCTTCCTCAGGGGCCGATGAAGACCCGCCTCTTTTCCGCGAAACGGGACGCTGCGCATGACGATTGGAATCTCGAGACTGGCCCCCCTGCTGTTGCTTGTCCTTGCCCTCGGCGCCTGCAGTGCGCTGCCGGAAAAGGGTTCCGTGGTCGCTGAGAACACGCTGGCGGTCAGTGATTCCACGGCGCTCGACCGCATCGTGGGTGCGGTGGAAGAGGAAAACCCGGGTCGGTCCGGATTGCGCCTCGTGGGCGAAGGCCCGGAAGCCCTGGCCGCACGCCTGCGCACCGCGGAACTCGCCGAACGCAGCATCGACGTACAGACCTACATCTGGAATGCCGATCTCACCGGGCTCTTTCTCGCGCACACCCTGATCGAGGCGGCGGATCGCGGCGTTCGGGTGCGTCTGCTGCTGGATGACTTCGACGCACGTGCCAAGAACTACGCCCTGGCTGCGCTGGACCAGCATCCCCACATCTCGGTGCGGCTGTTCAACCCGGTGGTCTCGCGGCAAGGGGTCCTGCCACTGGTCGGCGAATGGATCACCGATGGTCGCCGGTTGAACCGCCGCATGCACAACAAGATGTGGATCGTCGACAACCGGATCGCGATCGGCGGGGGCCGCAATCTGGGCAACGAGTACTTCGGTGCCAGCGAGGGGGCCAATTTCGTCGATCTGGACCTGGCCATGGTCGGGCCCGTGGTGCGCGAGGCGTCGGTTTCCTTCGACGCGTACTGGAACGCCGGTGCCAGTTACCCCGTGGCCCTGTTGAACCCCGAGGCGGTCGACAAAGGTGCGTTACAGGATTTGCGTGAGCGTCTCGCCGCATCGGCAAGGGAGGCACGGACCAGCGAGTACGCCAGCGCATTAAGAGGCGACAACGCGGTCCAGCGCCTGATCCAGGGGGATTGGTCCCCGGAGTGGACCGAGGACTACCGGTTTGTCGCCGATGATCCGGACAAGGTCTTTCGGGACCCGTCCCCCGAACTCTCCAACGTCCTTGCCGTCCTCGTCCCGGCGCTCGACGCGGCCGAGAATTCCATCCGGATCGTTTCCCCGTACTTCGTACCGGGCCCGGGTGGCACGGACCGGCTCGTCGGCCATGCCGGCCGGATCGGAGACGTGGCCATTCTGACCAACTCTCTGGCCGCGAACGATGTGGTGGCGGTGCACGGCGGATATTCGAAATACCGAGCAGACCTGCTGCGTGGCGGCGTGCAGCTGTGGGAGCTGAAGCCCGTCCCCGGGGTGGACGCGAGCTGGTTCGGTTCGAGCGGGGCCAGCCTGCACACGAAGGCGCTTTCCGTGGACGGCAGGCAGCTGTTCGTGGGCAGCTACAATCTCGATCCGCGCTCCACTTCGCTGAATTGCGAGCAAGGGGTGCTGGTGCGGAGCGAGACCCTGACCGCTGAATTCGAAACGCTGTTTGCCGCGCAGACGTCGGGGGATCGCGCCTGGAAGGTCACCCTGGACGAAGACGGGCTGCGCTGGAATGACGGCAGCGAGCAATTCGAACGTGATCCTCAGGCTTCTGCCGGCAAGCGCTTCATGGCCTGGCTGACACGCTGGCTCCCGGTGGAACCGCAGCTTTGAGGACGTGAAGACGCCGCTGCGCGACCTCCTCGCCCAACCTGCGCTTACTCCTTCTGCACCCGAAGCCGGACGCTCTTGACGGTGGAACTCACCGCCTCGAGCGCGAAGTTGGGCTCATCGCCCCGCTTCTTCACCAGGACGTCCTCGCCATCATCCACCTCGACGTGGAACCTGCGGCCGTCCAGGTTCTCCTCGAACACGTTCCGGATCGTTTTCGCGACCTTGTTTTCCCGTGTCCCGTCTTCGATCGCAACCGCGATCACCTGGGTGTCCCCGCCGCGCGGTGTCACATGGAACACGATCTCGCCCGACGAGTTGGCGCCCTCGCTCACCTCGATGCGCCATTTGTTGGAATAGCTCAACCTCGACGATCCCGGTGGGTAGCCGCCAGCGCCGGCCTCCGATGGCGGTGGCGGTGTGCTGCCGCATCCCGACAGGCTGATCACCAGGGCCGCGGCCAGAAGCCAGGTTGCGCGAGAAAGCTTCATAGATCCCCTCCTTTCCAAACGTTCACGATTCCCAATCGGACTGTGTGCGCTTCACGACGCACCTTCGATCGTCATGCCCTGCAGGCTCTCGCGCAGCACCTGTGCGGAGGCCTCGAGCCCCTGACGCTCGGCGTCGTTGACCTCGGGAGCGAGCCGATACTCCACACCGCGCGCCCCGACCACGCAGGGCACGCTGAAGCAGACGTCGTGCTGACCATAATCACCTTCGGGGTTCACCGACACCGGAAGCACGCTGCGCTGGTCTTCAAGGATCACCCGGACCACGTAGGCGATCACCAGACCGATCGCGGTATTCGTGTACCCCTTGCGCGAAATGATGTCGAACGCCGCGGTGCGGACGCGCTCGAACAGCGCATTCATCGCCTCGGGGTCGAAGCGACGGCCGTTGATTGCGTGATGCATGATCGACAGCCCCCCGATCATCGCGCTGCTCCAGATCGGCACCTCGGAGTCGCCGTGCTCGCCCATGATGTAGGCGTGCACCGAACGCGGGTTGACGGCGTACTCGTCCCCGAGCAACGCACGAAAGCGTGACGTGTCGAGCATCGTGCCGGTGCCGATCACGCACCGGGCGGGACGTTGGCTCAACTGCTGCATCACGTACGTGAGGATATCGACGGGATTGGTGGCCACCACCAGGATCGCCTCGGGTGCATGCCGGTCCAGTTCAGTGGCGATCTCGCGGAAGACCGCCGCGTTGCGGTTCAGCAGATCGAGCCTCGACTCGCCGGGCTTCTGGTTTACCCCGGCGGTGATCACGATCACCTGGCAGCCCGCAAGGTCGGCGTAGTCACCTGCCCGGACGTCCACGCGTCCAACCAGAGGCTGCCCGTGCATCAGGTCCATGGCCTCGCCTTCGGCGCGTTGCCGGTTCTTGTCCACCAGCACGATCCCGCTGGCGATCTGACGCTGGAAGATGGAATACGCGGCAGCCACACCGACATTGCCGACGCCGATGATACCTACGGAGAATCGTGCCATTCGACGGCTCCTTGCGATGGAAAATCAGCTGCCAGCATACGCATTGTCTTCGGGTCAAACGAACCGTGTCACGCAGCCCACGAGCAATGCTTGAAGCATCGTTGCACTCAACTTCCTCGTCACCCAGCGCTGCAATGATCACGAAAAGTTCATCATCCTGAAAACCTGAACGGGGAGACTGTACGGAAAACGAGAGGCGCCGCTCGGGGAAACGCCGATCGGACTCGTTATCGTGCGAGCCAAGTGAACTGGCGATCCACGTGCTGTTTTTGGATCCCAGGCGGGTCTTCCGGACCGTCGCGCGTGGCTCATGGCGACGAAGTGGTTTGTTCCGCGTTTCCCTGACGTGCGGTTGCCTCCGTTTCGAGGCCCGGCAGGCTTCGACGTCTTCATGCGCCGGAACCCGTGAAGCATGTCGGGATGATCGCCCACCCTTGAATCCGCATGGCGGGGAGGGGAACGACATGAATATCAGCGACGAGGAATGCACCCGGGTACGCACCGACGTCTGGCTGCGAATCGGTACCGACACCGCGATCAAGGTACAGACGCGAACGCTTTGTCGTGATGGCGTGTTTCTGGAATACATCGGCCCTGTTGTCGGCCGCTCAGTGGACGTGATTTTCCCTGACGGCGGAGACCCCGCGCGGGCGGGGACGAATCGCATGTCGGGTACAGTGGTCTTGCGCTGGCCGGATGGTATCTGGATCGGCTTCGACCACAGCCTGCGTTCGGTATCCGAACTGCTGATGCGCAACAGCCTGGCCGTGTCATCGACAGACGTTCCCAGCCCCTCTGCCGGTCTCCGCGAGTAACCGGGCCGCGGTCTCCGACGATCGTCCGTCCAGCCCCGACCCGTACGGGACTGGACGCGACTGGGCCCGCATCTGTTTTGCTGGGGAGGATTCGCAGCCATTCGCCGCACACGGGCGCGCTTGCGGGCCGGTTTCCCGGGCCATTACGGCTCGGGAAAGAGCGGTCGTCTGGGTAACCGGATTGTCATCAGCCTTGGGTACCCTTCGCCATCGATGGTCCGGCATTCCAGATTTCAACTTTGAAACCCAGGGGGATTGAACCCATGAATCGCACCACCTTGCTTCTGATCGGCGCGTTGGCCGGCGGCCTTCTTCTCGGCGGCTGCCAGACAGCGATGAAAGAACCGTCGGCGTCGGCTCAGCCCGCAGCGGCTGCGGGACCGTATGACAAGCCCGGATTCCAGGTCGAGGTGGACGACGGCCGCCTGTGGGTCCTGAAGCCCGGCGAGGAAAAAAGCGGCAAGTATGTGACCCTGATCGGCGCCGGCCCCCACGGCATGACCGTCCGGGCGCTGGAGCGGGATACCGCGCTGCAGTACATCGCGGCCAAGCCCGGTTTCGACGTCGAGGTTCAGGACGGTCGTCTCTGGGTGCTGAAACCGGGGCAGGAAAAAAGCGGCAAGCACGCGACGCTGATCGGGGCGGGTCCCCAGGGCATGACCCTGCGCGCGCTCGATCAGAACATCGCGCTCGAATATCTGGCGACGAAGCCGGGGTTCGACATTGAGGTGCAGGACGGCCGTCTCTGGGTGCTGAAGCCCGGCCAGGAGAAGAGCGGCAAGTACGTCACGCTGATCGGTGCCGGTCCGCAGAACATGACGCTGCGCGCCCTGGACATGGACACCGCGCTGGAGTACCTGGCCGCGAAGCCAGGTTACGACGTGCAGGCAGTGGATGGCCGGGTCTGGGTGCTGAAGCCCGGGCAGGAGAAGAGCGGAAAGTATGCGACGCGGATCGCTGCCGGCCCCGGGAACGCGACGCTGCGCGGCGTCGATATGGAGACGCTTGACGCCTATCTCGCCTACCGGCCATAAGGCGCGTGACCGGCCCGGGTCGGTGTTCTTGATGCCTTCGGCCAGAAGTTTGGCCAGAAATCCGCGACGGGCCCATAACGAACGCCGACGAGAACTGCCTGACCCCGGACGTGCTCCGGACTGCGTCCGGGGTCAGGTTGCGAGCGAAAGCGTCATGGTCAGGGTGTGCGCCTCACCGGCGTGCAGGGTATAGCGGTTCTTCAGTGCGTTGCAGGCCTCCACGCAAACCATGACGTGGTAGTCGTCGTCGGGCATGTCGGCGAAACCCCTGGCGCCTTCCGCCCCCGGATTCCACACCACGGTCGAGGTGCTACCGTCCTTGCCGATTTCGATCGCGCGCCCCTGGCCGGCGTCTTCGATGATCGCCGGACCGGTGTGGTCCAGAAAGACGCAGTCGAGTGGCGGATCGATTTTCAGTGTCTCACCCTGGGTCAGAAGGGCGCTGTCCCGCAGCTTGTCGACATACTGAACACCTTCGAGGCCACGGATCGCGAGTCCCTCGGCCTCGCCGACGCGAAAGTACGTATGCAGCGCCTCGCTGACGACCCAGTCCCGCGGGCTCAGGTTCTGTCCGATCAGGTCGACGCGCAGCTCCTCCCCGAGCGTCACCGCCAGCTGCAGCCTGAAATCGTGGGGCCAGACCTTCGCGATCGACGGGTTCGGCGTCAGGCCCAGTACCACCTGGGTCGCGCCACCGGGGAGGCTGTTCACGGCTTCCACCTCCCAAAGCTCGTAGCGCGCGAAGCCATGCGCCTTCTTCGCCGCGTCCGTCGGGTCGGCGCCCATGGCTTCCGGATCGTAGGGGCCGAACCACGGCCAGCACACCGGCACGCCGCCGCGCACGGGCTTGCTGCCGTCGTAGACCGCCGTTTCGCTGACCCAGAGCAGGTCCGTGCCGCCCGCGGGCACGTAGCTCAGGAGGGTGCCCCCGTAGGTGGTCAGGCTGGCGGTGCCGAAGTCGTTGGCCAGCTCGACCACGACGAGCTGGTCGCGCAGGGAGAACGTCACGTTCGGGTGGGCGAAACGGGCTTGCAGGGTTTCCAGCATGATGGTTCCTCGAAGGGTTAACGTGAAATTGCAGCCACGGACGAACACGGAAATCACGGAAAATAAAACAGATCAAACCCCTTGTCCGTGTCTGTCCGTGCTTTCCGTGGCTCGCCTTTGCATCGTAAGGGGTGGCGCAGTGCCATGACCGTTAACGTGAAAATCGCGGGCAGCTCTGCCTGGTCCGGCTTGTGGGGCCGGGGCGGGGGGTGAGGGCCGGGGGCAGCGCTGCGCCCCGTCCCCATCCCTCCCACGCAAGCGGGGGAGGGGGTTTTTCAGCGGGTGAAACGGGCACTCTACCGGCTGTGGATCGCACTGCCTACCCGTGTACCCGCTTCCAGCCGACGGCCTCGGAATCCCTGGATGCTTCCGGATGACCGCTGCAACTCGTGGGCAGGTGGTGGGCCGAGTCCGCGCCTTTCAACTCGTGCGCCAGAGCTCCGGGCCGCCGCAGATCTTCGGGTCGGCCTTCCCCACGAGTTCCGCGTTCTTTCCGGTGTAGTCGAGCTTCCCCAGAATCGCGCGGATCGCGGCCAGGCGCGCGCGGTACTTGTCATCGGCGCGAATCACGTTCCACGGAGCGGTCGGCGTGTGGCTGCCGGTGAAGGTTTCGGAAATGGCCTCGGAGTAGGCGTCCCAGCGCGCCAGCCCCTCGACGTCGATGCCGCTCAGTTTCCACTGGCGCAGCGGATCGGACTCGCGCTTCAGCATCCGGCGCAACTGCTCGGCACGGCCCACGTTGAGCCACAACTTGATCAGCACGATCCCCTCGCCGACCAGGGTGTTCTCGAAGTGCGGCAACTGGGCAAAAAAGCGTTGGCGCTCCGCGGCGGTGCAGAAGCCGAATACCTTCTCGATGACGCCACGGTTGTACCAGCTGCGATCGAACACGGAAATCTCGCCGGCCGCCGGCAGATGGGCCACATAGCGCTGGAAATACCACTGCGTGCGCTCGCGCTCGGTGGGCTTGGGCAGGGCGACGATGCGCGCCACGCGCGGGTTGAGATTCTGCGTGACGCGACGGATCGCGCCCCCCTTGCCGGCGGCGTCACGTCCCTCGAAGACCAGTGCGAGGCGTGCTCCGCTGTCTTCCACCCAACGCTGGCACTTGACGAGTTCGATCTGCAATGCGTCGAGTTCGTCCTCGTAATCCGATTTCTTCATCCAGCGATCGTAGGGATAGCTGTCGTCGAGGATGTCGCGCTTGCTGCCGTCCTCGATCGCGGTGCGGATGTCGTCGGGAACCTCTTCGGTGAAGAAGCGGCTGACGGCACCGTCGAAGGGAAGCGCTTGGGTCATGGTGAACGTCCGGCGGTTACACGAACCTCGAGACTACGGTGTGACCCCGCCGTGTCAAGCCGGTCCAGGGACCGCCCCCGACGCTGCCCCCCGGTGACTGCAGCCGTATGGGCCAAGAGCAAGCTGGACAGGATGGGTCGAGCGACGGAACCGCGCAGAGGTTCGTACTGGGCTCACGTGCCTGCGTCGCAGGCGTTGAAATCAGCGATTTTGGCGTTGAACGTGTCGATCATCACCGACAGGGCGTCCTGCACGCCCCGCGATTCCGCAACCATCTGATTGAATTCCGACACGCGCTGGTTGCGGCGCTGAATCAGTTGATTGCGCTCCGCGGTGTGACTCGACCGGTCGATGCGCGACTGCAGCGCATCCAGATCGCGCCGGCGATCGCGTAGGCGCGCGTTGATGAGTTCCAGGCGTGCTTCGACCTCCCGGATGGCCGCCCGGTCGCGGTCGCTGGGGCGCTCGCCGCAGTCGGAGAGCGGCTTGCCGAACAGCTGCACGGCGTAGAGATAGGTCACCGGGCGGCCCGAAGCGAGTCCGCCGTCGCGCAGCAGGCCGATCCCAATCTCCCGGACCTCGGGGTCCAGGATGTTGGCCCGGTGGCCCGGGCTGTCGATCCAGGCCTGCACGAGCGCCCGGTCGGAGCGCCAGCTGCCCTTGGCGATGTTCTCCGCGGATACCCGTGCCGCGTACCCCGCATCCTCGATCGCCTCGCTGGGGCCTTCCCCCGTAGCGGGGTTGTTGTGGGCAAAGTACCCGTGCGTTTTCATGTCCAGCGCCCGAGCCTGCGCCGCAGCGTTGAGCGCAGGATGGATCGTCAAAGGCCTGAGACCATGGGCACTCCGGAATTCGTTCGTGTGCCGGACCACTTCCTCAGGCGTCAACGCTCTCGGGAAAAAGCTCCAGGATTGCAGACCCCAGCGTTCCAGCCGCTCCGGACCCGGCGGATTCAGCCAGAGCAGCAGGGCACCGCCCACCAGGACAAGCAGAAACACGCGAAGCATGGACGTTCCTCACACCGCAGCTGACGTTGGGGCCTCCCGAGCGTATCGGCGAGTATTCTGGCGTTCCAGTCGGCAGACGATATCACGACCCTCCTGCAGCGAATCGGGCAGAACGTGCTCCAGCCGCCCGACCGACTGCCGCTTCGGCGTTGGGGCGTCCAATCCAACTCTTCACGGTGTGCCGTGCTGGAAGGTTCGGCCATGAGTAAGCGGGACAGGCGTGGTCGTGGGACAGGCGGGGCCTGCGTTACTCTCCGCGGGAGAAACGGCCGGCCGTCTCGTGCAGGTCCTCGATCAACGCGTGGAGCAGTTGTGCGAGGAACCTGATCTCCGCATGGAGGTGGTCGCCGAGTGGCTGCCCCGGGGTGTCTATTTCCTGATCCTGCTGCACATGGCGCGCGGATTTCTCTGAGCCCTTGCTTTCCCGGAGAACGGATCAGGTCTTCTCGGTGTCGACCCGGACGCCCGTCACCTCGCGGATACCCGCGCGTCGCAACGCGCGCTCGCGCTCCGTGAGGTACTGCGAGAAGGGTAGGGTCGCCACGCGGCCCTGCATCGCGAACTCGATCTGCGTCTCGAAGCGGTCGGAGGCGTCGGGCGCGTCATTGGCCACCACCAGCCAGGTCCCCGCGCGCAGTTCCATCCGGATGCCGTCCACCAGGACATTCGGGTCGTCTTCCGAAACGAGGTACAGGGGGCATTCCTCGAAGCGCCGGATTTCGCTGACCTGAACGACCCATTCGGGCGCCGCGAAGCGCTCGATGGCCCGCGCCCGCGCGGGATCGCCGTAGCCGAATCGGGCCGGGTCGGTCGGGTGGATCTCCTCGAGCGGAAACAGGCGGATGAAACCCATGACGATGGCTTCCCGAGACGACAGAACACAGACAAGGATGAATCGATGCCGGGTCAGGAGCAAGAATTTTTCCGGGGACAGTACACCAATTCCAGGCCGCCAAACCTGAGCGCGCGGGGCGCTGCGCATCGGCATACCGGACGATGAAGGGTTCGCTGCGGTGATGCTTCCCGGCTGGTTCGTTACAGCGTGGCATGCTGGCCGGTGATACCTGACCCCCGCACCCTGAACATCCGTTGACGTGGTGCCTCCCTTTTCTGTACACGTCTCGGCCATGAGTAAA
>JAABSC010000015.1 GCA_011390565.1 Thioalkalivibrio paradoxus
CGACGGTTCGCACGAAGGCACCGGGATCGAGCCGATGGCCTTCACGGCACGCAAGAGTGGCGATGCGTGGCTCTGCATGTGCAAGCAGTCGAAAGGGCTTCCGTTCTGCGACGGCCTGCACGCACAGGTGCCGGACTCGGCGGTCGGGACCGAGTTTGACCTCACGGAGCAGAATGCATAGCCCGCCGGGCCTTCAGTTTGGCGTACCATCGCGGCTTATGTAGCCATGAGCCGGGCCTGACCCATGTGGTGCGAGCAGCCACCACAGGCCTGGAAACAAACGAGCCACGGACGACACGGACAGACACGGAAATGTGGTTGAATCTGTCTTGTTTTCCGTGGTTTCCGTGTCCTTCCGTGGCTGCTCTTTCACGCTAACCGCGGTGCTTCGGCCATGAACACACCCCAACCTCTGTTTTCCTATCGAAAGTACTGGGCCGAGCGCTTTGGCGTGGCTCCGTTCCTGCCGATGAGCCGCGCGGAGATGGACCGTCTGGGCTGGGATTCCTGCGATGTGATCCTGGTCACCGGCGATGCCTACGTCGATCATCCGAGTTTCGGCATGGCGATCATCGGCCGGCTGCTCGAGGCGCAGGGGTTCCGGGTGGGGATCATCAGCCAGCCGGACTGGCAGTCGGCGGAGCCGTTCGGCGCCCTCGGGCGCCCGAACCTGTTCTTCGGCGTCACCGCCGGGAACATGGACTCCATGGTCAACCGTTACACGGCCGACCGGCGGATCCGCCGCAACGATGCCTACACGCCGAACGATGAAGGCGGGCGGCGCCCCGACCGGGCCGTGATCGTCTATTCGCAGCGGGTGCGGGAGGCCTTTCCCGACGTTCCGATCGTGATCGGCGGTATCGAGGCGAGCCTGCGCCGTATCGCCCACTACGATTACTGGTCGGACAAGGTGCGGCGCTCCGTGCTGCTGGACTCGCGTGCGGACCTGCTGCTGTTCGGCAATGCCGAGCGAGCCCTGGTCGAGGTCGCACACCGGGTCGCGGGGGGGGAACACCCACGCGAGATCCAGGACGTGCGCGGAACCGTCTTTCTGCGCAATGCGGTTCCGGCGGACTGGGTCGTGCTGGATTCGAGCGACGTGGATATCCCCGGAACCGTCGATCCGTACCCCGATCCCTATGCCTCGGCTTCAGCAGTCAGTTGCAGCACACAGGGAGAGGCGGCAACGGAGGCGAAGGTGGTGCGGCTGCAGCGGAACATCCCGCGCGGACATCCGCGCGACCGCACTGTGATCCGGCTACCCGCCTACGCGCAGGTGCGTGGCGACCCGGTGCTGTATGCCCACGCATCGCGGGTGCTGCACCTGGAAACCAATCCCGGAAATGCGCGGGCGCTGGTGCAGCGGCATGGTGACAAGGAGGTCTGGCTCAATCCGCCGCCGATCCCGCTGAGCACTCCGGAAATGGATGCGGTCTACGATCTTCCCTATGCCCGCGCACCCCATCCCGCGTACGGCGATGCCCGGATTCCCGCCTGGGAGATGATCCGGTTTTCGGTCAACATCATGCGCGGCTGCTTCGGGGGCTGCACCTTCTGCTCGATCACCGAGCACGAGGGCCGGATCATTCAGAGTCGCTCCGAGCAGTCGGTTCTGCGCGAGGTCGAGGAGATCCGGGATCGCGTGGAAGGCTTCACTGGGGTGATCTCCGACCTGGGCGGGCCCACCGCCAACATGTACCGGCTGGCCTGCAAGGATCCGGAGATCGAGAGCAGCTGCCGACGGCTGTCCTGCGTATACCCGGGGATCTGCAAGAACCTGAACACCGATCACTCGGCGCTGATCGGGCTGTACCGCAAGGCACGGGCGCTGCCGGGGATCAAGAAGGTGCTGATCGCCTCGGGCCTGCGCTACGACCTTGCGGTGGAATCCCCCGAGTATGTGCGCGAGCTGGTGACACACCATGTCGGAGGTTACCTGAAGATTGCGCCGGAACATACGGAAAATGGACCGCTTTCCAGGATGATGAAGCCGGGCATGGGGACCTACGACCGGTTCAAGGCGCTGTTCGACCGTTTCTCGAAGGAAGCCGGGAAGGAGCAGTACCTGATTCCCTATTTCATCGCCGCGCACCCGGGGACGACGGACGAGGACATGCTGAACCTCGCGCTGTGGCTGAAACGCCATGGTTTCAGGGCCGACCAGGTCCAGGCGTTCCTTCCCGGACCGATGGCATTGGCCACCGCGATGTGGCACACGGGGCGCAACCCCCTGCGCGGCATTCACCGCGGCGATGGCGAGACCGTGCCCTCGGCCAAGGGTTTGCGCGCGCGGCGCCTGCACAAGGCGTTCCTGCGTTATCACGACGCGGAGAACTGGCCCATGCTGCGCGAGGCCCTGCGCAACATGGGCCGCGCCGACCTGATCGGGAATGGCAAGCGCCATCTCGTGCCCAGTTTCCAACCGGCCGGGACCGGTGGCAAGCGCCGTCCGTCGCCGGGCGACGCGCCGAAACCGGGCCGTATTCGCACCCAGCACACGGGGCTCAAGGCGGCGGCGGGACCGCGGAGGGCGGGCAAGCGCCGATCCCCGGCGCACCGCGACCGTTAGGGCACTCCCGAATCCGCGTGGCGCGCGGGATTGACGAGCGAACTCAAGGCAGCCGGCAACGGCTCGGGCAAGCCGCAGATGCGATCGGCAAGCCAATGCCCGAGCAGGGGTGCGTAGAGAAGTCCGCGCGACCCGTACCCCAGGTTCAACCAGGCCCCGTCTTGGTGCGACAGGCATCCGTGGGAATCGACAACGGGCAAGAACGGGCCGACGGCAGGCAATCGATCGGAAAACACGGCCCGTTCGCCGTACCAGGCGTCGGTGATTTCGGCGTGCACCAGGCCGCGGTCGACCCAGGACAGGTGCCTCAGATTATCGGTGTTGTCCTCCACGCGGATTCCGTGCACCCCGCCATGGCGATAGGTTGCGCCGAGCCAGTGTTGGCCGTCGCGCTCCGGGAGGCAGTAGCCCTGGCCGGTCAGGGCGCGGGCTGCGGACATCGACAGGGAACCGGATACGCGGGTCATCTGTCCCCCGACCACAGCCGGTTGGGGTTGTCCACCCAGCCCAGCGGTTTGCGCCGCTCCCGTCGCGATGATCACGGTATCGAAGGATCGCGACCTGCCTGCGATGTCGCACACGGGGCCATCCGGTGTGACCCTCAGGCGATCGAGAGCCCTTCTCTCCAATGGCAGGTCGCGGGCCAGGTGCTCGCAGAACCGGCCGAGATCCAGACCCAGCGCATCGGGATAGAACAGGACCGGGTGGTCCACGCGACGTGAAAGCACGGAGAACAGATCTCCCGTGTCACGCGGATCGACCGTCAACAACCGGGTGAGTCGACGGGCCGCTTGTGCCGCGAGGCCACGGTGCTCGACACCCCGGGCCAGCAGCAGGCCCGGCACGGCGTCGGATCCGGTTCCCTGCACCAATGCCCTCGTGGCCCGAATGCCGGCCAGAGAGAGCGCGTTGCGTGCGGGTTCACCGGCAGTCAGGTGCGGGGTCAGCAGCGCGGCCGGGTTTCCCGACGCGCGACCACCGGGTCCCATCGGGTCGAATACCGTAACGGCGACGCCTCGATCCCGCAGGGCTGCCGCAACAGCGAGCCCTGCGATTCCCGCACCTGCGACAGCGGCGGTTCGCGGAGGTCGAGAGGAGGGTGTTTTCCCGCGAAACGTTCCCAGGCAACGTTCACGCTTACCGCCGAAACCGGAAACCTTCTGCACCGAGAAACCCACTTCCTCGAGGTCGCGGCGCACCTGACCCGAGGCGGTGAAGGTACCAAAGGTCGTTCCGTCCCTGGAAAGGCGGGCGACTTGACGGAACACAGCGAGGTTCCACATTTCCGGATTGCGGCTGGGAGCGAAGCCATCGAGGAACCAGGCATCGACGGACCCACGGACCTGCGCCAAGGCTGGGGTGGCGTCTCCGTACACCAGGGTCAGCACCACCCGTTCTTCCGGGAAATGCAGCCGGTGCAGGCCGGTGACCGAGGGTGGATACTGCTCAAGCAGACGCCGTATGTCGTTCCGGGGAACGGCGAGGACGTGCAGACTTCGCGCCAGATCCGACGGCTTCAGGGGGTGCGCCTCGACGCTTAGATAGCTCAGGAAAGCACCGGGAGGTGCGTGCTGACGCCAGGCTTCGAGCGTCAGTGAGAAATTGAGGCCGGTGCCGAAGCCGGTTTCCCCGATACTGAAACGCTGCGCCGCGCGGAAACGCGCAGGAAGGTCATTCGCCTCGATGAAGACCGTATGGACTTCCCCGACCGGATCCCGTTCGCTGAAATAGACATCGCCGTACGCGAGCGAACGTGGCCGGTCCTGTTCCCAGCTCAGCTGTGCCGGAGCGAGGGCGGTCGGCATCAGGCCGGGATGCGGAAACCCGCGTTCGCCCTGCATGCCCCGGGTGACGGGTCAGAGCCCCAGGCTGGAAGAGGGCCGCATCGCAATCTGCCGGGAAGTTCCGGTATTGCGCAGTTCTGCAATGACGGCGCGCGATGCGAGCTGGAATTCCCGCAGATCGTCTCCGGATAGAAGCTCGGTGGTGGGCAGTTCGGCACGCATCGGATCCACCGCCCGACCCTCGACGAGAAGTTCATAATGAAGGTGTGGGCCGGTGGTGCGCCCGGACTTTCCGGAGAGCGCAATCCGGTCGCCGCGCTGAACGCTCTGGCCGGTCTTGACCTTGGATTCCTGAAGGTGCAGGTAGCGGGTGGCGTAGCCCTGTCCGTGGTCGATTTCGATGTACCGTCCCGCATGCGTGTGATTCCCAACGAGGGTGACGATCCCATCGGCCGGAGCCTGTACCGGCGTCCCTGGCGGCATCTGGAAATCGGTGCCCTGATGCGGTGCGATCCGGCCGGTGACGGGATGGCGGCGCCCCAGGTTGTAGCCTGAAGTAACGCGGAATTCACCCGCGAACGGCTTGCGGTCGAACGGTGGTAGCAGGCTGCGACCCTCGGGGGTGTAGAAGCGGCCGTTGGCATGACGGATGCCGGTCGTCTGCAGCGAGCGTCCACGGTGTTCGAAGGCCAGGAGACGAACGGCATGGGGAATGTCGTCTCCGACGAGCGTCTCCTGCTCGATCAGCACGGTGAACCGGTCTCCGGCCCCTGCCTTTTCCTGCACGGGCAGATGGCGATCCAGCAAGCGAGCGAGCGCCCGGGCATCCGGGGCCGACAGCGTTCCGTAGTGTCCCAGGGCTGTGGCCAGATCGCTCTGGATGCGACCCGTGACCACCCGATGCGTGAACGTGCGTTCGCCCTTGATCTCTTTCAGCGTGAAGCCGTTTCCGTCAGCGGCACGACGCCACTCGTGCCCGACCGAACGATCGGACCAGAGCCTGAGGCGTTCGAGGTCGCCACTCGCGTCGCGCAGCCATTCGACCTGCTGGCCCGGATCGACCTGATTCAGTAAAGCCGCGCCTTCGGATTCCGCCAGTAATTCCCAGAGGGTGGACAGCGGCATGCCCCACTGACTGCGCCAGAGAGCAGCGAGATGCTCGCCGGTTTGCAGAGTATGCTGAGACCAGTGAAGCTCGCTGTGCTCCTCGCGCGGTCCATCGAGTTCGTAAAGCCCGTACGAGGTGAAAGCGGTTCCATCGTTCCGGGTTTCCAGCGGATCACGGCTGCCGAGCATCCAGCCCACCCGCTTCGCAAGGAATCCTTCTGCCGCATGGCGCACTCCCGATCTCGGCTCGTCCCCGGAAAGCACCAGTGGGCGTGGGAGGCACGAACGCCCAACGAAGAAGGCGACTTCATCGAAGTGGACCGGCTCGCCGGAAAAACGCTGCTCATTCTGGAAGTAGCTTGAAGCCGTAATGGCTGAAGCGCTTGCAGCCGCAAAAAATACTAATGGAAACAGCGACTTATATGCCGGCATAGAAACCTGCGCGTGCGTAGTTGCGACTTTATACCATCAATTGTCCAGCGATTGAACCCTTTTGGGCCGGGTGAGTCTGAGCGCCGGCGCGGGTGCAAGCGGATTCCGGGTGTCAGCTCCGCACCCCGATACCTCGGTTCAGGATCACCAATGCGAAAACATACAAGGCTCCGATAAAGCCCAGGATGATCAGATACGAGACGGTGAGCGAAAGGTCCGACGTCCCGAGCAATCCGTACCGGAATGCATCGACCATGTACAGGATCGGGTTCAGCTTGGATACGTCCTGCCAGAACCCCGGGAGCAACGAAACCGAGTAGAACACTCCGCCCAGATAGGTGAGGGGTGTCAGTACGAACGTCGGCATGATCGAGATCTCGTCGAAACTGCGCGCGAACACGCCGTTGATCAACCCGGCAAGTGAAAAGAGAATCGACGTCAGAATCACCACTGAAAGCGCGACCGGCAGGTTGTGCACAGCCAGCGGACTGAAAAACAGCGAGACGAGCGTCACCCCCAGTCCGACGGCGAGCCCGCGGGCCACGCCGCCCCCGATAAATCCGAGGATGATCAGGCTGTTGGGGACCGGCGAGACCATCAATTCCTCGATATGACGCTGGAACTTCGAACTGAAGAACGAGGACACGACGTTCGAGTAGCTGTTGGTGATCACCGCCAGCATGATCAACCCGGGTACGATGAAATCCATGTACCTGTATCCGTCCATGTCTCCGATGCGGGACCCGATCAGACCCCCGAAGATGATGAAATACAACGCGGTCGTGACCATCGGGGGCAACAGGGTCTGCACCCAGATCCGGCTGAAACGCAACACCTCCTTTGCGACGATGGTGCGCAGTGCCGTCCAGTACTCTTGCAGATGAAACGGCCTCATGAAGCCGCCCGCAATCCTTTCCCATGCTCGCCATCGAGCTGGGTCATGCGAATGAACAACTCCTCCAGCCGATTGGATTTGTTTCGCATGCTGTGAATCTGTATGCCCTCTTTATCAAGTAGATGGAATAGGGTGTTGATGTTCTGTCCACGATGGATATCGGCCTCCAGCGTCAGGGGGTCCAGAGCCCGCAACGCGATATCCGGATGATTGGGAATACGTTGCGGGGCTTCGCGCAGGTCGAGCACGAAGGTTTCGGTGTCGAGCTGGGCGAGCAATGCCTTCATGGTGGTGTTTTCAACGATGCGCCCGTGATCGATGATGGCGATGTTGCGGCACAGCTTTTCGGCTTCCTCGAGATAGTGCGTGGTCAGAATGATGCTGCGCCCGTCGCAGTTGATGTGCTGGAGGAACTCCCACATGGAGCGACGCAGTTCGATATCCACGCCGGCTGTGGGCTCGTCCAGAATCAGGAGTCGCGGCTCGTGCACCAGCGCTCGGGCGATCATCAGCCTGCGCTTCATGCCTCCGGAAAGGGTCCTGGCCATTTCCTTGCGCTTTTCCCAGAGCCCCAGTTCCTCGAGATAACGCTGCGCACGCCGCCAGGCATCACGCCGCGGGATTCCGTAATACCCCGCCTGGTTCACCACGATCTCGCCGACGGGCTCGAAGGTATTGAAGTTGAACTCCTGAGGTACGATCCCGATGTTCCGTTTGACTTCCTGGAGTTCGCGGTCGAGGTCGAACCCGAACACGCGAACCTGCCCGGCGCTCTTGTTCACCAGCGACGTGATGATGCCGATGATGGTTGATTTGCCCGCTCCGTTGGGCCCCAGCAGCGCGAAGAAGCTACCCTCCTCGACCGTGAGGTCGATCCCTTTCAGGGCTTCGACCCCGTTCCCGTAGGTTTTTCGCAGGCCACGGATTTCCAGCGCGGCATCGGTCATTCGGTAATCCTTTTCCTTTTGGGGAGCCAGCCCCCGGAATGGTTCGTGACGGTATCATGACGGGGAAGATACGACAGCCTCAGAGACGCACCAGCATCCCGTTTCAATCCCAAGCGCCCAGGAGCCCGCGTGAGCAACGCCTTCATCGAACAGCCCGAACGGTCCGTACCGCTGATTCCCGTGACCGAGGAAACCCTGGAGGACGTGCTGGCCTCCCGGCCAGAGCGTTGGCGCAACTGGTCTCGGGAACGCGGGTTCACCGCGAAGCCCGATCGGTTCCTGTGCATCCCTTCCGCTGACGGACACACGGAGGCGGTATTGATCGCTTATGACCCGGGGCAGGTCCTGTGGATGCTGGCGAGTGCGGCCCGAAGGCTGGAGGCGGGCGCGTACCATCTGGAAACAGGCGGACTCGACGAAGCGCTGTGGTTGCCTGCGACCGTGGGCTGGGGTCTGGGCGGGTACCGGTACGAACGCTACCGCAAGGCCGAGCGGGTGTTGCCGAGGCTCGTCTGGCCGCCCGGGGTGGATCGCGCGCGGGTCGTGGCTCTGGTCTCGGCCCATGAGTTGGTGCGCGACCTGATCAATACGCCCGCGATGGACCTGATGCCCGAGGATCTCGCACAGACGGTCGCCGCGATCGCGTCGGAGTTCGACGCCGCTGTCGAGATCCGCGAGGGGGCCTCCATTGCGCTCGATTATCCCTGTGTCCATGCCGTTGGCGACGCCAGCGCGCACGCGCCCCAGGTGATCGAATTGACCTGGGGCGAGGCCGCACACGCGCATCTGGTGCTGGTGGGCAAGGGCGTCTGTTTCGACTCGGGGGGATTGAATCTCAAGCCCGGCAACAGCATGCGCCTGATGAAAAAGGATATGGGCGGTGCCGCCATCGCGCTGGGCCTCGCGCAGGCGATCATGGCGCTGAAGCTTCCCCTGCGGCTCACCCTGTTGCTGGGTGCGGTGGAGAACGCCGTGGGTTCGCGCGCCTTTCGTCCAGGCGACGTGCTCACGGCCCGCAACGGCAAGACCGTCGAGATCGACAATACGGACGCCGAAGGGCGGCTGGTTCTGGCCGACCTGCTGGTCCGCGCCGGCGAACTGAAGCCGGATCTGGTCATCGATTTTGCGACGCTTACCGGAGCGGCGCGGGTGGCTGTGGGTACCGAGATCAGCGCCTTTTTCTCGACCGACCCGGCGATCTCGGAGGCCCTGAAGGAACCGGGCACGCGTTGGGACGACCCCGTGTGGGGACTGCCCCTGCATCAGCCCTATCGTCATCTGCTGAAGAGCGACCTGGCGGATATCGTGAACAGCAGTTCGGGCGGCTACGCGGGCGCGATCACAGCGGCGCTGTTTCTGCAGGAGTTCGTCCCGGAAGAGGTTTCCTGGCTGCATTTCGACGTAATGGCCTGGAACACCCGGACCCGACCGGGACGACCCAAAGGCGGCGAGGCGATGGGCCTGCGCACCTTGCTCGACTTTCTGGAGGCGCGTTATCGGCCGTAATGTCCCGGGTTTCGCCGCCGGATCGCGGCTAACGGTCATGCCACTGCGCTACCCCTGACGATGAAAAGGTGAGCCACGGAAGAACACGGAAAATACTGAAAATTTAAGCCCGTTTCCGTGCGTTTCCGTGTCCTTCCGTGGCTGTATTTTCCCGCTAAGCCAGATCCATGCGGGCGCGCAGCACCTTGCGCAGCGCGATCAGATAGGCTGCGGTGCGGTAGTCCAGAGGCGTTCCGTTGCTCTCCACTTCGCGGGTTTCGCGGATCTCCTGGAACGCAAGACGCATGGTGTCGTCCAGGGCAGAGCGCACGAGATCAATCTCCTTGGTGCCCCGGGTCAGGGAGTCCCGAAGCCAGTCAGGAGTGGTCTGGTTGGTCATCATTTCGATCGCCGAGACGATGTGCTGACCCCGTGTGGCTTCGTGGCGACGTTGCAACCGACCCATGCGCACGTGGGCGATGTTACGGAGCCACTCGAAGTAAGAAACGACCACGCCGCCAGCGTTGACGAAAACATCCGGCAGGATCGTGATCCCGCGTGCGCCGAGGATCCGGTCGGCCTCCCAGGTACAGGGTCCGTTCGCGGCCTCGACCACCAGGCGCGCCTGGATGCGCCCGGCATTTTCCTCATGAATGACACCCTCGAGTGCGGCCGGGATCAGCACGTCGCACTCGGCTTCCAGCAGCTGCGCGCCGTTGCGTTCGTACTGGACGCCGGGGAAGCCCTCGACTCCTCCCGTGCGCAGCATGTAGGCGTGGACCGCCTCGATATCGAGACCCTTCTCGTCAAAGAGCGCTCCATCCCGTTCGATGACCGCAATGATCCGGGGGCCGTCCTTCTGCTGCAGCAGATGACCGAGGTGGTACCCCACGTTACCGAGCCCCTGCAGGATCACGCGCTGGTCGGACAACGGGCCCTCAAGACCCGCTTCGCGAACGGCGTCGGGCTCGTTGAAAAAGGCATCGATTGCGTATTTGACGCCGCGGCCCGTGGCCTCGAGCCGGCCCGGGATGCCGCCGAGCTCGACGGGTTTGCCGGTGACACAGGCGATGTGATTGATGTCTTCTGGATGGAGATCCCGGTAACTCTCCAGGATCCAGCCCATTTCGCGCTGCGATGTGCCCATATCGGGTGCGGGGACGTTTTCCGCCGGGCTGATGTACCCGCGCCGGATCAATTCGCGCGCGAAACGGCGGGTGATCCGTTCGAGGTGAGGCTCGTTGTACCGCCTTGGATCGATTCGCAGCCCGCCTTTGGAGCCACCAAAGGGAACGTCGACCACCGCACATTTGTAGGTCATGAGCGCCGCCAGGGCCTCGGCATGATCCTGCCCCATGTCGGGGGAGTAACGAAGACCTCCCTTCACCGGCAGGCGGTGGGTGGAATGCACCGCGCGCCACCCTGTGAACACTTCGATACGGCCGTCCAGGCGAACCGGAAAGCTCACCTGGATCACCGAGTCACAGCGCTTCAGTGCATCGCCCGTGCCGTCGGGAAGATCCAAAAGGGCGAGCGCGCGATCGACCATCCGTCCCACGCTGGTCCGAAAGCCAGTGTGTGCGGTCGAAGAGGCCATGACGTGAACTCCTGGTACGTGGGTTGCCTGCAATACCCCGGCTTCGGTCCGGGCGGATTCCAGAGACCCTTTTCCTCGAGCATAGCATTCGTCCAAGGGGGATGCGGAGCGCCTGCCGCAATTCGAATATCATGCGCCGAGCGCAGCCCGATCAGACCTGCGCGACAGGGAAAGGAACCGGGATGCCAGACACGATGAATCAATCCGCGTTTGAGAATCCCCGCGGCGCACGCCGTTTCTGCATTGCCCCGATGATGGACTGGACGGACCGCTGGTGCCGACGTTTCCACCGGTTGCTGACCCGCGAAGCCTGGCTGTATACGGAGATGCTGCACGCCAACGCGATCCTGCACGGTGACCGTCGCTTTCTGCTCGGGTATGACCGACAGGAGCATCCGGTCGCGGTGCAACTCGGAGGCTCCGACCCGAAGGTGCTGGCCGAAGCCGCACGCATCTGTGCCGGTTTCGGGTATGACGAGATCAATCTGAACGTGGGGTGCCCGTCCGAACGGGTGCAATCCGGAGCGTTTGGTGCGTGCCTGATGGCGACCCCGGACATCGTCGCCGAGTGTGTCGAGGCGATGGCTCGGGCGGTTGCAGTTCCGGTTACGGTCAAGCACAGGATCGGGATCGACCACCAGGACTCCGAAGCGGACCTGCGCGCGTTCGTTTCGCGTGTGATGGACGCCGGGTGCCAGACCTTCATCGTGCACGCGCGAAAAGCCTGGCTCCAGGGTTTGAGTCCCGCCGCGAACCGGGAGGTCCCGCCCCTGGATTACGGACGGGTCCATCGACTGAAACAGGAATTCCCCGGACTGGAAATCATCCTGAACGGGGGCATCGAATCACCGCGCGAAGGTCTCGCTCACCTGGAAAGGGTGGACGGCGTGATGCTGGGACGTGCGGCTTATTATCGACCCTTCGAACTGGCCGAGGTCGATCGGCTGTATTACGGGGCCGAACGCGTTCCTACCCGCACCGATGTTCTCGAGGGACTACTGGTCCTCGCCGAGGAAATGCAGAGTCGTGGCGAGCCGCTGGTTCGGCTGACCCGCCATATCCTCGGGCTGTTTCACGGCGAACCCGGAGCGCGGCGCTGGCGGCGCGTGCTGACCGAGCACGGCCGCGGGGAGGGCAGTGGCCCGGAACTGATCGAGGCGGCGGCGCGATACTGCCGTTGACCGAACGTGCCCCGCCCGTGGGTCGTATTTCAGCGGGGCAGATCGGTGCTTCCCATGAGCCATTCGTCGACGGCGCGGGCGCACTGGCGGCCCTCGCGGATCGCCCAGACCACCAGGGACTGGCCACGCCGCATGTCACCCGCGGCAAACAGGCCCTCCACCGAGGTGTAGTAGGCCTTTTCGCCCTCGGTCGCGCCCTTCACGTTGCCGCGCGCATCGAGTTCCAGGCCGGCCGTGTCCCGCATTTCCGCGATCATGCCTTCGTGAACCGGGTGCACGAAACCCATGGCCAGCAGCACGAGATCGGCTCGAAGTTCGCCTTCGCTACCGGGCACCTCGGACATCTGCCAGCGGCCCTGTTCGTCGCGGTCCCAGCGCACGAGTACGTAACGTACCGCGCGCAGGTTGCCCTTGCCGTCGTCGACGAACGCCTTGGTGGCCACATTCCACATCCGTTCGCAGCCTTCTTCCTGGGAAGACGACGTGCGCAGCCGGTTCGGCCAGTCCGGCCAGGTCAGACCCTTGTCTTCGCGCTCGGGCGGTTTGTCGAGGATCTCGATCTGCGTGACCGAGCGTGCCCCGTGGCGATTCGACGTGCCGATGCAATCGGAACCGGTGTCGCCGCCGCCGATCACCACCACGTGCTTGTCCTGGGCGCTGATGAAGTCATCATCGGGAACGAAGACGCCCTGCACCCGCTTGCTGTTACGGGTCAGGAAATCCATCGCGAAATGGACACCGTTCAGTTCCCGCCCCGGAACGGGCAGATCCCGTGGCGCTTCCGCGCCGCCCGCCATCACGACGGCGTCATACTTCTCCCGCAAACGGGACATGGGGATGTCGCCACCGATATGCGAATTGGTGTGAAACTCGACGCCCTCGGTGCGCATTTGCGCCATGCGGCGATCGATCAGCGTCTTGCTCAGCTTGAAGTCCGGAATCCCGTAGCGGAGCAGGCCGCCGATCCGATCGGACTTCTCGAAGATGGCGACCTGATGTCCCGCGCGTGCCAGCTGCTGCGCGCAGGCGAGGCCCGCGGGGCCGGAACCCACGATCGCGATCCGTTTTCCGGTGCGCCGCTGTGCCACCTGTGGCTTGATCCAGTCCTCGGCCCAGGCCTTGTCGACGATGGCACATTCGATCGACTTGATCGTGACCGGAACGTCGTCGAGGTTCAGCGTGCAGGAAGTCTCGCACGGTGCCGGACAGATGCGTCCGGTGAACTCGGGGAAGTTGTTGGTCGAGTGCAGCGTTTCGATCGCGTGACGCCACTCGCCGCGATAGACGAGGTCGTTCCAGTCGGGGATCAGGTTGTCGACCGGGCAGCCCTGATGGCAGTACGGAATCCCGCAGTCCATGCAGCGCGCGCCCTGCTCGGCAATCTCGGAATCCGGAAGCGGGATCACGAACTCCCGGTAATGCACCACGCGGTCGGATGCGGGTTCATAGCGCCGGTCCCGGCGCTCGATTTCCATGAATCCGGTCGGCTTACCCATGTACGGTCTCCTTCTGAGCCTGACTGGCGACCAGCGGCCGTTGCGCCATGGGCGGGCGGCTCTGGCGTGTCTGCATCTTTTCCAGCGCCTGGCGGTAATCCACCGGCATGACCTTGACGAAGAGCCTGGCATACTTCGACCAGTCTTCGAGGATGCGCCGCGCAACGTCGGAACCGGTGTATTCCCGGTGCTGCTCGATGAGGAGGCGCAGTCGCGCGCGGTCATGACGGGTCATGTCATGGCGGATGTCCACCAGACCATGGGATTCCATGTCGCCGCCCTGATGATCGAGCGCCTCCAGCGCGTCGTCCTCTTCCGGAACCGGTTGCAACTCGACCATGGCCAGGTTGCAGCGCTCCTCGAAGGTCCCGTCCTCGTCGAGCACGTAGGCGATGCCGCCGGACATGCCGGCCGCGAAGTTGCGTCCGGTCGGGCCGAGACAGACCATGATGCCGCCGGTCATGTACTCGCAGCCGTGGTCACCGACTCCCTCGACCACCGCAGTGGCGCCGGAGTTGCGCACGCAGAAGCGCTCACCCGCCACGCCGCGGAAGAAGCATTCGCCACTGATGGCACCGTACAGCACGGTATTGCCGACGATGATGTTGTCCTCGGCACGGGTGATCGCCGAGTTTTTCGGGGGATAAATGATCAGACGTCCCCCGGAAAGCCCCTTGCCGACGTAATCATTGGCTTCGCCCTCGAGATCGATGGTCACGCCCTTCGCCAGCCAGGCGCCAAGGGATTGGCCACCGGTACCGCGCGCACGGATGTGAATGGTGTCGTCCGGAAGGCCGGCATATCCGTATTTTTCCGCGACGCGACCCGACAGCATCGTGCCGAACGTGCGGTTGAAGTTCTTCAGCGCGATGTCGATCACCACGGATTCGCCACGTTCCAGCGCAGGCTGTGCCTGACGGATCAGTTCGTGATCGAGCGCCTTGTCGAGGCCATGATCCTGTGTTTCGGAGTTGAACCGGGCGACATCCGGACCGACATCCGGCTTGGCCAGAAGCCGGGAGAAGTCGAGGCCCTGGGCCTTCCAGTGCCGGATCGCCTTGCGCATTTCCAATCGATCCGATTGGCCGATCATCTCGTTCATGGTGCGGAAACCAAGCCGGGCCATCAGCTGACGCACTTCTTCGGCGATGAAGAAGAAGAAGTTGATCACGTGCTCCGGCTGGCCGGTGAAACGCTTGCGCAGTTCCGGATCCTGCGTGGCCACACCCACGGGGCAGGTGTTCAGATGGCACTTGCGCATCATGATGCAGCCTTCGACGATCAGCGGCGCGGTGGCGAAACCGAATTCGTCGGCCCCGAGCAGGGCGCCCATGACCACGTCGCGACCGGTGCGCATGCCGCCGTCCACCTGGACCGCGATCCGACCGCGCAGGCGGTTCAGCACGAGGGTCTGGTGCGTCTCGGCCAACCCGATCTCCCAGGGGCTGCCGGCATGCTTGATCGAGGTCAACGGGCTGGCACCGGTGCCGCCGTCGTAACCGGCAATCGTGACATGATCCGCATGGGCCTTGGCCACGCCCGCGGCCACGGTGCCCACGCCGACTTCGGACACCAGTTTCACCGAAATGCGGGCCCGTGGGTTCGCATTCTTGAGGTCGTGGATCAGCTGGGCCAGATCTTCGATCGAATAGATGTCGTGATGCGGAGGCGGGGAGATCAGACCGACCCCGGGCGTGGAGTGCCGTACGCGGGCGATCTGCGCATTCACCTTGTGGCCGGGCAACTGCCCCCCCTCACCGGGCTTCGCACCCTGGGCGATCTTGATCTGGATGTCGTCCGCGTTCACCAGGTACTCGATGGTGACACCGAAGCGGCCGGAAGCCACCTGCTTGATCGCGGAACGCTGAGGATTGCGGGAACCATCCGACAGCGGAAGGAAACGGTCCGCCTCCTCGCCGCCTTCCCCGGTGTTGGATTTGCCGCCGATCGCGTTCATCGCGCGGGCCAGGGTCGAATGCGCCTCGTGCGAGATCGAGCCGAAGGACATTGCGCCCGTGGCGAAGCGCTTGACGATCTCGGACGCAGCCTCGACTTCTTCCAACGGAATCGCCTCGTCGGCGAAGCGGAGTTCCATCAGACCGCGGAAGGTGAGCAGATGCTCGTTCTGCTCGTTGATGAGCTGCGAGTATTCGGCGAAGGTCTTGGCGTCATTCGCACGGGTCGCGTGCTGCAGCTTGGAGATGGTTTCCGGGGTCCACACGTGGTCCTCGCCGCGCAGACGGTAGGCGTAGTCGCCGCCGACGTCCAACTGGCGACGGTAGATGTGCGCCCCACCATAGGCGAGCGTATGCCAGCGCACGGCTTCTTCGGCAACCTGCCGCAGGCCGATCCCCTCGACCCGGCTCTGGGTGCCGGTGAAGTATTGCTTCAGGAAGGCATTGCTCAGGCCCACTGCGTCGAAGATCTGCGCGCCGCAATAGGATTCGAGCGTCGAGATACCCATCTTCGACATGACTTTCAGCAGTCCCTTGCCAACCGCCTTGACGTAGCGTTTCTGCGCTTCCTCGAAGCTCAGACGTTCCGGTAAACGGGACAGCATCGACTGGATCGTGTCGAACGCGAGGTAGGGATTGATCGCTTCGGCGCCATAGCCGGAGAGCGTGGCGAAATGATGCACTTCCAGCGCGGCCGCGGTTTCCACCACGATCCCCGAACTCGTGCGCAGACCGCGCCGGATCAGGTGGTGATGCACGGCGGAGGTCGCCAGCAGCATCGGGATCGCAATGTGATCCCGATTGGTGTTGCGGTCGGACAGGATCAGGATGTTGTAGCCGTCGAGCACCGCCTGTTCGGCTTCGGCGCACAGGCGATCGATCGCGGCGGACATGCCTTCCGCGCCTTCATCGGTGGGGTATACGGTATCCAGCGTCCGCGTGCGGAAGGCCCCTGCGGAGCTGTACTCGATGTTCCGGATGCGCTCGAGGTCCTGGTTGCTCAGCACGGGCTGCGAGGTCTCGAGGCGCCAATGCTGGCCGGCCTCGTCGATGCCGAGCAGGTTGGGCCGAGGACCGATGATGCAGACCAGCGACATCACCAGTTCCTCGCGGATCGGGTCGATCGGCGGGTTGGTGACCTGCGCAAAGTTCTGCTTGAAATAGGTCGAGAGATGCTTCGGCCGGCCGGACAGCACCGAGGGTGGGTTGTCCGCGCCCATGGATCCAATGGCTTCCTGGCCAGCGACCACCATCGGCGTAAGCAGAAACTTGAGATCCTCCTGCGAATAGCCGAATGCCTGTTGCAGGTCGAGCAGGGTCGCCTCATCCGGCGCCATCGGGCCGACATTGGTCGGGAGATCCTCGAGGCGGATCTGCGTCTTTTTCAGCCATTCGCCGTACGGGCGCGCTTCGGCAAGCTGGGTCTTGACCTCGCGGTCGTCGATGATCCGACCCTGCTCCAGATCGATCAGCAGCATCTTGCCCGGCTGCAGACGCCATTTCTTGACGATCCGCTCTTCGGGGATATCCAGAACGCCCATCTCCGAGGCCAGGATCACCAGGTCGTCGTTGGTCACGAGGTATCGAGCGGGACGCAGGCCATTGCGGTCCAGCGTCGCGCCGATCTGTCGTCCGTCGGTGAAGGCGATGGCCGCCGGACCGTCCCAGGGCTCCATCAGTGCCATGTGGTATTCGTAGAACGCGCGGCGTTTCTCATCCATCAGCGTGTTGCCGGCCCAGGCTTCGGGGATCAGCAACATCATGGCGTGCGCCAGCGAATACCCACTCATCACCAGCAATTCAAGCGCGTTGTCGAAACAGGCCGAATCCGACTGGCCCTCGGGGATCAGGGGCCAGATGGTGGCGAGATCATCGCCCAGTACTTCGGACCTCATGGTATGGCGACGTGCGGCCATCCAGTTCAGGTTTCCCCGCAATGTATTGATCTCGCCGTTGTGGCAGATCATCCGAAACGGCTGGGCGAGGTCCCAGGTCGGGAAGGTGTTGGTGGAGAAACGCTGGTGCACCAGCGCCAGTGCGCTGACGAAGCGCTCGTCGCGCAGGTCGAGATAATACTGACCGACCTGGTAGGCCAGCAGCATGCCCTTGTAGTTCAACGTCCTGGAGGACATCGACGCGACGTAGTAGGGGGTGTTCTCGAAGCCCTTCGCACGGATCTCGTTGTCCATGCGCTTGCGGATCACGAACAGCTTGCGTTCAAACCCGTCCTGGTCGGGACAATCCGAGGAGCGTCCGACAAACACCTGCCGCACCACCGGTTCGGAGGGCAGCACACTCTCGCCCAGATCACGGTTGTCCACCGGGACATCGCGCCAGCCGAGCACTTTCTGTCCAACGTCCTCGATGTGACGCTGAATGATCGCTTCCATGGTTTCCCGCGGTGCCGGTTCCTTCGGCAGGAAGACCATTCCAACCGCATACTCGCCGGCGGCTGGCAGTTCGAAGTCGACAGTGGCGCGCAGGAAGGCATCCGGCATCTGCACGAGGATGCCAGCGCCGTCGCCGGCCTTGGGGTCCGCGCCCACCGCGCCACGGTGATGAAGCCGTTCGAGAAGCTCGAGGCCCTGAGCGACAATGCGATGGCTCTTCTCGTTCCGAATGTGGCATACGAAGCCGACACCACAGGAGTCTCGCTCGAGTTCAGGGTCGTACATGCCCTGCGCGGGGGGGAAGGCGCGAATGCTCATGGATGGACCTCGTGGCTACTTGGTTGTTACTGGACACTGGAGTTGGCTTCGCGTTCCAGCAGTCCCACCGAACGTGACGAGCGGGTTCGCACCCCTTGAGAGGCGTACCCACAACCCGAAAGACTATGGATCAGGCAGCAATCGTGCCATTTCCGAGGTGCGCCGTGTGGCGATGCTGTATCGGCCGCCTGACCGTGCTGCACCAACTCGGTGCGGGTGACCTGCAGCATGCCCCAAAACGTGGCCTGAGACCGGATCCGGCCGGGTTGGAAAAACGAGGGGGATGACCCACCCCAAAGCCGCGGAAAAATAACCCGCCGGCGGCCGGATGGTCAAGAACGGCCGCGGTCGACGTCCCCCACAGCGTGCGCCGCGCGGGGGCTTCAACCGCTGGAATCCGCTGCCGGTTCGATCCGCCCCTCGGCCAGGAGCTCGCCCAGTAACCGGCTCAGCTCCGGCACGCGATCCGACCATTCGGTGGGCAGGATCGTTTCGCCAACACAGAACGCCTCGGCCTCTTCGTCCCGCAGTCCCCGCGTGGCCAGCGCCTGTCCAGCGAAGAAAAGGGTGATGCCCGCGGGCTCGCGCATCCAGAAACGACGCAGGTCGGGGTCGATACGGTAAACCACCACGGGATCCAGGCGGGGGGCCAGTGACCGCGTACCGGATTCCGTTTCGGCGTCGGATTCCTCGTCCGGCGAGTCTTCCTGCGAATCCGGCCGTGTCAGGAATGCACCGAAAAAACGATCCAGCGCCCCGGAATCGAGAGCGAGCCGCGCCATCAGACCGTCACGCAGGGCCGCCCGATCGCCATCTGAAAGTTCATGGGCACGCGCATGCGTGGCGGGTTGCCGACCGGCATCCGCGAAGCGATCCGGACCCACCGCGTGCAGGCGCTCCTCGACGAAGGCGCCGACGAGATCGCGCCAGGAGGGGGCTCGAAACCCGATCGACCAGGTCATGCAGTCGTCGTCCATCGCCATGCCGAGATGGGGGATTCCGGGTGGTAGATACAGCATGTCGCCGGGTTCCAGTACCCATTCGGAGGTCGCGTTGAAACTCCGGAGAATGGCCAACGGCAACGCGGGCAGGCAGATCGGCGATGCTGGGGGAGGCTCCTGGATCTGCCAGCGGCGGCGTCCCTGGGCCTGAAACAGGAAGACGTCGTAGGCATCGATATGCGGTCCGACGGAGCCGTCGCGAACCGCGTACGAAATCATCAGGTCGTCCCGGCGCCAGTGCGGAATGAAGTCAAAGCGCTCGAGCCAACCGGACGCCTCGGGCCAATAGTGCTCGATCTGGGAGACCAGCAGCGTCCACGCCGAGCCGGGCAGCGCGGCAAAGCGTTCCGGATCGAACGGGCCGTATTCCACCGACCAATCGCGGCGGTCGGGGTGTCCGAGCACCAGTCGCGAACGGACACCCGGCTCGCAGGCAAGGCCTGCGAGTTCTTCGGCATCGATGGGGTTCTCGAAGTCCGGGAGCGCCTGGCGAACGATCAGCGGTCGTCGCTGCCAATAGTCGGCCAGGAACGCCTCCGCGCCGAGACCGCCGAGCAGCGCGTCCATGGGCATGTTCAAACCTCAGCGCTCCGGGAGTTGCTCCGTCAACTCCCGGGCCAGCCCGATGTAACGCGCCGGCGTCAGTGCGCGCAGCCGGTCGCGGGCCTCGGCGGGAATGTCGAGGCCATCGATGAACTGCCCCATCTTTTCCGCGGAAACGCGTTGTCCCCGGGTCAGTTCCTTCAGCTTCTCGTAGGGCGACTCGACGCCGTAGCGGCGCATCACGGTCTGCACCGCTTCCGCAAGCACCTCCCAGTTCGCGTCCAGGTCGGCGTGCATGCGCACGGGGTCGGCTTCCAGCTTGCCCAGCCCGCGCTGGAAGGAACGGTAGGCGATCAGCGACCAGGCAAAGGCCACGCCGATGTTCCGCAGCACGGTGGAATCGGTCAGGTCCCTCTGGAAGCGCGATACCGGGAGCTTCGCCGCCAGATGATCGAGCAGCGCATTCGCCAGGCCCAGATTGCCTTCGGCGTTCTCGAAATCGATCGGGTTGACCTTGTGCGGCATGGTCGAGGATCCCACCTCGCCGGCGACCACGCGCTGGCGGAAATACCCGGCGGAGATGTAGCCCCAGATGTCGCGGCTGGCGTCGATCAGAATCGTGTTCAGCCGCATCAGGCCGTGAAACAGCTCGGCCAGAAAATCATGCGGCTCGATCTGGGTGGTATAGGGGTTCGGCTGCAATCCGAGACTCTCGATCATGCGCGCCCCGAGCGCCGGCCAGTCGACCTCCGGGTACGCCACTACGTGCGCATTGAAGTTGCCCACCGCTCCGTTGATCTTGCCCAGCGCAGGCAGGGACGCCAGTTGCCGCACCTGACGCTGGAGGCGGGCGACGACATTCGCCAGTTCCTTGCCCAGGGTCGTCGGGGATGCCGGCTGGCCGTGCGTGCGCGCCAGCATGGGTTCCGCCGCCAGTGCCTGCGCCAGCTGCGCGAGGGGCGTCATCAACTCATCGATCGCCGGAAGCACGACCCCGTCGCGGGCCTCGCGCACCATCAGGGCGTAGGCGAGGTTGTTGATGTCCTCGGACGTGCAGGCGAAGTGAACGAACTCGTTCTGCGCCGACAGGGCAGGGTGTTCGCGCATCCGCTCCTTGATGTAGTACTCGATGGCCTTGACGTCGTGATTGGTGGTGGCCTCGATCGCCTTTACACGTTCGGCATCCGGGGTATCGAAACCGCTGGCGATCCCATCGAGAAAGGCCTCGGCCGTGCTGTCCAGCGCCGGCACCTCGGGAATCATCGGCTCCGAAGCCAGCGCTTTCAGCCAGGCGATTTCCACGCGTACCCGGGCCTGCATCAGGCCCTGTTCGCTGAAATGCGGTCGCAGTGCCTCGGTATGGCGGGCATAGCGCCCGTCGATGGGGTTGACGGCGGTGAGCGGCGACAGGGACATGCATGTCTCCCGGGACTTGGGATTGAGGACGCGCGATTATAGTACAGCCGGTACATGCGCTCGGTTTCCCGTGCACACCGGGGCCCCACGGGCGATAGAATGAAGCCGCCCCCTACCGGAGCCGAGAGATGGCCAATCCTTCGCAGCGCACCGAACACGACAGCCTGGGGTCGGTGCAGATCGCCGCCGACGCGCCCTGGGGCGCGCAGACCCAGCGGGCGATCGACAACTTCCGGATCGCGCGACGCTCGCTCCCGCACGCCTTCATCCGGGCGCTGGCCCAGATCAAGGCGGCCTGCGCCGAGGTCAACGGCGAGCTGGGTCTGCTTGCGCCCGCGCAGGCCGCCGCGATCGTGGCCGCCGCCGACGCCATCGCACTGGGTCAGTGTCCGGATGCGTTCCCGGTGGATGTCTACCAGACCGGGTCGGGCACCAGCACGAACATGAACGTGAACGAGGTGATCGCCCATCTGGCTGCGGTCGACGGGCTTGAAGCGCATCCGAACGACCATGTGAATCTGGGGCAAAGCTCCAACGACGTGATCCCAACCGCGATTCACGTGGCCGCGCTGACGGAACTGGAACACCGGCTTCGACCCGGTCTTCGCCATCTGATTGCGGTGATCGCCCGCCGGGAAGGGGATCTGGCCGGGGTTGTGAAGACCGGAAGAACGCACCTGATGGACGCCATGCCCCTGCGCATGGGTCAGGAACTGTCGGGTTGGCGCACGCAGCTGGAACTGGCCGAGGCCCGCCTCGGGGACACCGGGCGGCGTCTGGGCAAACTGGCGATCGGCGCGACTGCAGTCGGTACCGGAATCAATGCGCCGGAGACCTTCGGGGAGCGCGTCGCGAAGCGTCTCTCTGAACGTCTGGAGCTGCCATTCGCCCGGCAAGCCAACGGTTTTGCCGCGCTCTCCAGCCAGGAAACGGCGGCCGAACTCTCCGGGCAATTGCGCACGCTCGCAACCGCGCTCCTGAAGATTGCCAATGACCTGCGCTGGATGAATTCCGGCCCGTTGGCCGGGTTGGGGGAAATTGCGTTGCCCGCGCTCCAGCCAGGAAGCTCGATCATGCCTGGCAAAGTCAACCCCGTGATTCCCGAGGCCGTGATGATGGCCTGCGTGCAGGTCACCGGGCTGGATGCTGCCGTGAGCCTGGCGGCGCAGTCGGGGAACTTCCAGTTGAACGTGATGCTGCCATTGATCGCAGACAATCTCCTCGCGCAGATTCAGCTGCTCAGCGACGCGATGGAGCATCTCGCGGACAAGGCCATCGCCCGTTTCGAGGTCAACCACGAACAGATCGCGGAGACCCTGGGCCGCAACCCGATCCTGGTCACCGCGCTGAATGCCGAAATCGGATACGAGGCCGGAGCCCGGATTGCCAAGCTCGCTTACGCGTCCGGACGCCCCATCCTCGACGTGGCCGCCGAGGAAACGGGGATCGACCGGCAACGTCTTGCCAATCTGCTGGATCCCGCAAGACTCACCGGCCCGCGCTGAGGGGCGGGGCCCCACGGGCGCGCGGACCGGGATTCAGGCGGCGAGCTGGCGAAGCACGTAGGGCAGGATACCGCCGTGGCGAAAGTAGTCGATCTCCTGCGGGGTATCGATGCGAACGCGCGCCTGGAATGAGAATTCGGAACCGTCGTCACGCCCGGCGCGGACGGTGACCTGCGAAGCATGGCCGCCATCGAGACCCTCGATGCTGAACACTTCGCGGCCGGTCAGACCGAGGGAAGCCGCATTCTCGCCCGGGAGAAACTGCAGCGGCAGCACGCCCATCCCGACCAGGTTGGATCGGTGAATACGCTCGTAACTCTCGACGATGACGGCCTTCACACCGAGCAGCAGCGTGCCCTTGGCGGCCCAGTCCCGTGACGAACCGGTGCCGTATTCCTTTCCACCGATGACGATCAGCGGGATTCCTTCCTGCTGGTACTGCATGGACGCGTCATAAATCGACATTGCCTCGCCGTCCGGGAGGTGCAGGGTGACGCCCCCTTCGGTACCCGGGGCCAACTGGTTGCGCAGGCGCACATTGGCAAAGGTCCCGCGCATCATCACCTCGTGGTTGCCACGGCGTGACCCATAGGAATTGAAGTCGGCAGGCTGCACCCCCTTGCTGGCCAGGTAGCGGCCTGCGGGGCTGTCGGCGCGAATGGCTCCGGCCGGGGAGATGTGGTCGGTGGTGACGGAGTCGCCGAGCAGAGCCAGCACACGCGCACCCCGGATCTCGGTCAGCGCGGCCGGTTCCATGGTCATGCCCTCGAAGTACGGCGGGTTGCGCACGTAGGTCGAATCCTCCTTCCAGGCGAAACGGTCGCCTTCCGGTGCGGTCAGGCGAACCCAGCGATCCTCGCCGCGATAGACGTCCTCGTAGGTGGTCGTGAAGCTCCTGGACGTGACACTGCTGGCGACCACCGCCTGGATCTCGGCATTCGTGGGCCAGATGTCCCTCAGGTAGACAGGATGCCCGGAGGCGTCTTCTCCGATGGCTTCCTTGAGCAGATCGCGGGTCATCGTACCCGCCAGCGCGTAGGCGACCACGAGCGGCGGCGACGCGAGGAAATTCATGCGCACCTCCGAATGGATGCGACCCTCGAAGTTGCGGTTGCCGGAGAGTACCGAGCTGACGATCAGGTCGTCCTTCAATACCGCCTGGCTGACGGGTTCCGGCAGGGGACCCGAATTGCCGATACAGGTCGTGCAGCCGTAACCGACGACGTGGAAGCCCATGGCCTCCAGATCATCCAGAAGCCCGGCCTGCTGAAGGTACTCGGTGACCACCTTGGACCCCGGCGCCAGGGAAGTCTTCACCCACGGTGGGACTTTCAGGCCACGCTCGCGCGCCTTGCGGGCCACCAGCCCGGCGGCGAGCATCACCGAGGGGTTGGATGTGTTGGTGCAGGAAGTGATCGCCGCGATCACGATATGGCCGTGATCGAGTGCGAATTCGGCACCGTTCATCGTCACCAGGCTACGCGGCGGGGGCTCTTCGGCCTGGTGTTCCACGCCGACCGCGGTATGCCCGCCTTCCGCCTCGAACCGCTGGGTTTCCGCGGGCGGAGCGATCGCGCGGGCCCGGTCCGTCAGCACGGTTTCGATCAGCTCCCGGACCCGGGTACCCGCCTCGCTCAGACGCAGGCGATCCTGCGGACGGCGGGGGCCGGCCAGGCTCGGTTCCACGGACGCGAGATCCAGCTCCAGCACATCGGTGTAACGGGCGACCGGGGCGTCGTCCTCGCGCCAGAGACCCTGCGCCCGGGCGTAGGCTTCGACCATCTGCACCTGAGCGGCATCACGACCCGTCAGGCGCAGGTATTCCAGCGTTTCGTCGTCGATCGGGAAGATACCGCAGGTCGCACCGTATTCCGGGGCCATGTTGGCGATCGTCGCGCGATCGGCCAGCGGCAGATCGGCCAGGCCGGAACCGAAGAACTCGACGAATTTTCCAACCACGCCGTGCTTGCGCAGCAACTCCACGATCACCAGGACCAGGTCGGTGGCGGTAGCGCCCTCCGACAGCTTGCCGGTCAGCCGGAAGCCGACGACCTGCGGGATCAGCATCGAGATGGGCTGGCCCAGCATCGCGGCTTCAGCTTCGATGCCTCCGACTCCCCAGCCCAGTACGCCCAGGCCGTTGATCATGGTCGTGTGCGAGTCGGTCCCGACGAGGGTATCGGGATAGGCCCGGCAGCTGCCGTCCGCGGCTTCCTCGATGAACACGGTGCGGGCGAGGAATTCCAGATTCACCTGGTGCACGATGCCGGTGTCCGGCGGCACCACCTTGAAGGTCTCGAACGCCTGCTGGCCCCATTTCAGAAAACTGTATCGCTCCCGGTTTCGCGAGTATTCCAGTTCGGCATTGAGGTTCACGGCGTTGGCGCTGCCATAGGAGTCGACCTGTACCGAGTGATCGATCACCAGTTCCGCCGGCTGCAGCGGGTTGATCTTCTGCGGATCGCCACCGAGCGCGACCATCGCGTCGCGCATCGCAGCCAGGTCGACCACGGCGGGCACGCCGGTGAAGTCCTGCAGCAGCACACGTGCGGGCCTGAACGCGATCTCCTGCGAGGGTTCGGCCTGGGGATCCCAGTCCAGCAGCGCCTCGATGTCGGCGCGCCGTACCGTGCGCTCATCCTCGAAGCGCAACAGGTTCTCGAGCAGGATCTTCAGCGAGTAGGGCAGGGTCGTCGCGCGTGAATCTCCGGTGATCGGAACGATGCCACATTCGCGGCCGCCAGCCTTGATGGATTGCGTGAACGTGTCGGTGGGTGCGGTCATGATCTGGGTTCCGTATTCAGGAGTTGAGACGATGCAGCAGGTCGCGTGATTCGGCAACCAGCCGGTTACGGCCGAACAGCAGCTTCCAGCGGGATCCACCGGCCTGCCGCCAGAGCACGGCTGCACGGATTCCGGCGAGCAGAACAGCTCGGATTTTCGCAGCGACGCCAGGGTTTGACAGGTGCGTCTGCTCCCCCTGCACGAGAATGCGGGGTCCGAGGCGGGAGATGTTTTCCTGATACACCTCGGCCAGGCGCGCCACCACGCTCTCGTGCGCCAGGTTGAAGTATTCGACCTGCCGCTCCGCGGCCTTCAGTCCATCACCCAGCGCTTCGAGCATGTCCGGTCGTTCCTGGAGCTTGCGTTCCAGAAAGATGAGGCCGATGGCGTAGCGCGTGATTTCCATATCCGGCGGTTTCCCCCCGGACTTCAGTTGCACTTCGATGCGTTCCAGGCCGTTGCGCAGGTTGGCCTCGCCCCGATAGATTGCCGGTGGCGTCTCGGCGTCGAAGGCAAACAGGCTTCCCAGAAGGATTTCAAACTCGTGTTCGTCGCAATGACCGCGCCAGGCCAGGTCCTTCACCAGAGCGGCCGACTGAAAAAGCGCCGCCAGTGCCAGGGTTCGATTGTAATCGGTGCGGTCCAAGGATTCGGGTTCTCGGGGCTGGGGAAGACTTCGGACGCTACTATACCGGAACTGCATTTTCGGGCAGCCCGGTCCGATCGGCGATGACCGCGCCCCCCAGGCACTCGTCGCCCCGGTAGAACACGATGGACTGGCCCGGCGTGACGGCCCGCTGGGGTTGTTCGAACGCCACGTTCAGACGGTCCGGGCGCAGGTCGGTGATGCGCGCGCGCTGCAACGGCTGGCGATGACGGATCCGCGCCATCAGGGCGTCGCCCGGTTTCGGGGGCTCGCAGATCCAGTGTGGGGCTTCGGTGCGCAGGCCGGTACTCATGAGCAGGGGGTGGTCAAGCCCCTGGACCACGATCAGGCGGTTGTGCAGCGGATCCTTGTCCGCCACGTACCAGGGCGATTCGTTCGCCGCTGCAAGGCCCCCGATGCCCAGTCCCTGGCGTTGGCCGAGGGTGTAGAACATCAACCCCCGGTGGCGGCCGATCGCTTGCCCGTCGGCAGTGCAGATATCGCCCTCGGGGGCGTCGAGGTACCGCGCGAGGAAATCCCGGAACCTGCGTTCACCAATGAAGCAGATCCCGGTGCTGTCCTTGCGTGCATGGTTCGGCAGACCGAGCGAATGCGCAAGCGCGCGCACCTCGGTTTTCTGGAGCGCACCCAGCGGAAACAGCGCGGGCCCGAGCTGTTCCCGGGTCAGCGCATGCAGGAAATAGGTCTGATCCTTGCCCTCGTCCGCGGCCCGGATCAGCCGTGTGCCCCCGGATTCTTGCCGGGTACCGGCGTAATGCCCGCTGGCGACGTGGTCGGCGCCGAGTTTTCGGGCATGCTCGATCAGCGCCGGGAACTTGATTTCGCTGTTGCAGAGGATGTCCGGGTTGGGTGTGCGGCCGGCCTCGTATTCGCGCAGAAAATGCCGGAACACGCGCTCCCAGTAATCGGCCGAGTAGTTCGCCTTGTGCAGACGGATCTCGAGCACCGCAGCCACCTCGCGCGCCATCGCGAGATCGGCCTCGGCTGCACAATAGCCGGGTTCGTCGTCTTCTTCCCAGTTCTTCATGAACAGGCCCTCGACGATGAAGTCCTGCTCCAGAAGCCGCGCGGCCGCGACGGCGGAGTCCACCCCACCGGAGAGGCCGACAATGACCTTGTGCCGCCCCTTCATGACACGGCGGATACACGCGACCCGAGCGCGTCCAGGGGCAAGCGCAGTCCCGTTTCGTATCGCTCCAGCGAACGCATGACCAGTGCGCTGCGCAAAGGCCCCCATGCGGCCGCTTCGCCAATCGTGAGCCAGTGGTTGGCCACGATGTCCGGATCACGTTCCGGCGTCGGTGACCCGACGGCGTTCCCGGTGAATGCCACGCGAAGGATCACCGCGCTGTCGGGGAGGGTGAGCAGATCGCAGCCCAGCCAGGCTTCGGGAATGAATTCGAAGCCGGTCTCTTCCCGGACCTCGCGGATCACGGCCTGGCGGAGATCCTCGCCCGCTTCGAGATGGCCCGCCGGCTGGTTGAGCACCCGCCGACCCGCAACCCGTTCCTCCACGAACAGGTAGCGGCCTTCGCGTTCGATCACGGCCGCCACGGTGACATGGCAACGCAGACGCTCGACCATGGTTTCTCCGTTACAGGCGAGGGTTTCGGACCATGATAACGCGGGCCCCGATGTCGCGGAGAAGGCCCGATTTGTGCTTGTATATCCGCGAATTCATCTTTCCACACCGATCTTGGAGCTCCCATGGCCTACCAGCACATCCAGATTCCAGCAGACGCCGATCCCATCACCGTCGATTCCAATGGTGTGCTCTCGGTTCCCGATCGTCCGATCATCCCGTTCCTCGAGGGGGATGGTATCGGTGTCGACATCACCCCGGTGATGCAGAACGTCGTGGATGCCGCCGTGGAAAAAGCCTACGGGGGACAACGCAAGATCGCGTGGATGGAGGTGTATGCCGGCGAAAAGGCAAACGCGGTCTACGGTGCCAATACCTGGCTGCCACAGGAGACCCTGGACGCCGTGCGCGAGTACGTGGTGTCGATCAAGGGTCCGCTGACCACTCCCGTTGGCGGCGGTATCCGCTCGCTGAACGTGGCGCTGCGCCAGCAACTCGATCTCTACGTCTGCCTGCGCCCCATCCGGTATTACGCCGGCACCCCGAGCCCGCTGAAGGAGCCGGAGAAAACCGACATGGTGATCTTCCGGGAGAATTCCGAGGACATTTACGCCGGTATCGAATATGAAGCTGGAACACCGGAGGTTCGCAAGCTCATCGATTTCCTGCAGAACGAAATGGGTGTGACCAAGATCCGCTTTCCGGACACGGCCGGGATCGGGGTCAAGCCCGTGTCCAGCGAAGGCACCAAGCGTCTGGTGCGCAAGGCGATCCAGTATGCCATCGACAACGACCGCGCTTCGGTGACCCTGGTGCACAAGGGCAACATCATGAAATTCACGGAGGGGGCCTTCAAGAGCTGGGGCTATGAACTCGCTCGCGAGGAATTCGGCGCCGAGGAGATCGACGGCGGACCCTGGTGCAGCTTCCGCAATCCGAAAACCGGGCGGGAGATCGTGATCAAGGACGTGATCGCTGACGCGTTCCTGCAGCAGATCCTGCTGCGTCCCGCCGAGTACGACGTGATCGCGACGCTGAACCTGAACGGCGACTACATCTCCGATGCGCTGGCCGCCCAGGTGGGGGGGATCGGCATTGCTCCGGGCGCGAATCTCTCGGACAGTGTCGCCATGTTCGAGGCGACGCACGGCACCGCCCCGCGCTACGCGGGACAGGACAAGGTGAACCCTGGTTCGCTTATCCTGTCTGCGGAAATGATGCTTCGTCACATGGGCTGGATCGAGGCGGCTGATCAGATCATCCAGGCCATGGGGGGTGCCATCAGCGCCCAGACGGTCACGTACGACTTCGCACGATTGATGCCGGGTGTCGAACCCGTCTCGTGCTCGGGGTTCGGCGAAGCCATGATTGCGCAGATGAATTGAAGCGAAGGGGGATAGGTTTTGCGGTCTCTTGGTCCAAACGGCGTGCTTCACGGAAGATGTTGGCCTGAAGAAATGGCAGACGACCCACCGGCGAACCCATGAGTGATCAGAAACAGAAATCCGGGCTCGATGAGTCCGTCGCCGTCGAGGAATCGAGGCCGGAGCTCAAGCCTCCGCGCCGGTTCAAGGTGGTGTTGATGAACGACGATTACACCCCGATGGAGTTCGTAGTCGAGGTGCTGGAGAACTTCTTCGGAATGGATCGCGAGAAGGCGACCCGTGTCATGCTGCACGTACACACCCGGGGGAAAGGGGTTTGTGGCGTGTTCAGCAGGGACGTTGCCGAAACCAAGGTGGCGCAGGTCAATGAATACGCCCGCCACCATCAACATCCACTGCTTTGTGCGATGGAGGAGGCCTGACCGCCATGCTCGACCGGGAACTGGAATTCAGCCTCAACATGGTTTTCAAGGATGCCCGCGACAAACGGCACGAGTTCGTGACCGTGGAGCATCTGCTGCTGGCTCTCGTGGCCAATCCCAGCGCGGCCGCCGTCCTGCGTGCCTGCGGCGCGGATCTGGAGCGGATCCGTACCGAGCTCGATGCCTGGCTCGATGCGAACACTCCCCGCATCCCGCCTCGCGACGGGCGCGAGACACAGCCCACCCTGGGTTTCCAGCGGGTCTTGCAACGCGCCGTCTTCCACGTGCAGTCCTCCGGGCGCAAGGAAGTCAGTGGCGCCAACGTGCTGGTCGCGCTGTTCGGAGAACAGGACAGCCACGCCCTGCACCTTCTTGCCCAGCAGAACATCCAGCGTCTGGACGTCGTCAACTTCATTTCCCACGGAATTTCCAAAGTCAGTGACGACGCCTCCGGACAGGGCGCGGCAGAAGGTGCCGAAGCTCCGGGACTGGCCTCCGAGGCCGCAGGGGAGGAAGGGGGCGAGGAAAAGCAGAATGCCCTGACCCTGTACGCGAGCAACCTCAATGCCCGTGCAGCCCGGGACGAGATCGATCCGCTGATCGGGCGCGAGCATGAAATCGAGCGCACGATCCAGATCCTCTGCCGACGCCGCAAGAACAACCCTCTTCTTGTCGGCGAAGCCGGCGTCGGCAAGACCGCGATCGCCGAAGGGCTCGCTCGCAGGATCGTCGATCACGAAGTGCCGGAGGCGATCTCACAGGCCACGGTGTATTCGCTGGATCTGGGCGCACTGGTGGCGGGCACCAAATACCGCGGAGACTTCGAAAAGCGGCTCAAGGGGGTGCTTGCCCAGTTGAAGCGCCAGCCCGGAGCCGTGTTGTTCATCGACGAGATCCACACCATCATCGGAGCCGGGGCGGCGTCCGGCGGGGTGATGGACGCGTCCAATCTCATCAAGCCGATGCTGGCAAGCGGCGAACTCAAGTGCATCGGTTCGACGACCTACCAGGAATACCGCGGTATCTTCGAGAAGGATCGTGCGCTGGCCCGTCGCTTCCAGAAAATCGACGTGCCCGAACCCACCGTCGATGAGACGTTCCAGATTCTGGCCGGGTTGAAGTCGCGTTTCGAGGCACACCACAACGTCCGCTTCACGCGACCGGCACTCCGGGCCGCGGCGGAACTGGCGGACCGGTACATCACCGATCGATTCCTCCCGGACAAGGCCATCGACCTGATCGACGAGGCCGGCGCACACCGCCAGCTGCAGCCTTCGGCGCAGCGCAAGAAGACCATCAACGTGCATGATATCGAGGAGATCGTGGCAAAGATTGCCCGTATCCCGCCGAAATCGGTATCCAGCAGCGATGTCGAGGTGCTCCGCAACCTCGAGCGGGATCTGAAGATGGTGGTGTTCGGTCAGGACCAGGCGATCGAAGGCCTGAGCACTGCGATCAAGATGGCCCGGTCGGGGCTGGGAGACCAGGAAAAACCGATCGGCTCGTTTCTGTTCACCGGACCGACGGGTGTCGGCAAGACCGAAGTGACCCGCCAGCTGGCGCGCATCATGGGCATCGAACTCGTCCGCTTCGACATGTCCGAATACATGGAGCGCCACACGGTATCGCGTCTGATCGGAGCACCGCCGGGCTACGTCGGCTATGACGAGGGGGGGCTGCTCACCGACTCGATCCTCAAGCATCCGCACGCGGTTCTGCTGCTCGACGAGATCGAGAAGGCGCATCCGGACGTGTTCAACCTGCTGCTGCAGGTCATGGACCATGGAACCCTCACGGATACCAACGGCCGCAAGGTCGACTTCCGCAACGTGATCGTGGTGATGACCAGCAATGCCGGCGCCGAGATGGCCAGTCGTCCTTCGATGGGCTTCACCCAGCAGGATCACTCGACCGATGCGATGGAAGTACTCAAGCGCACGTTCAGCCCCGAGTTCCGCAACCGTCTGGACGGCATCATCCAGTTCGCCGCGCTGGACGAAGCCACCATTCTGGGCGTTGTCGACAAGTTCCTGGTGCAGCTCCAGGCCCAGCTCGACGACAAGAAGGTGACCTTGATCGTGACGCCCGAGGGCCGGGCGTGGCTCGCGGAGCATGGGTACGACGTCAAGATGGGCGCCCGGCCCATGGCGCGTACGCTGCAGGAGTACATCAAGAAACCGCTGGCCGAGGAAATCCTGTTCGGCAGGCTCGCGAAATCGGGCGGGGAGGTTGTCGTGCGTCTGGGCGAGGAAGGCCTCGAGCTGGACATCCGCGAACCCGCCATGTCCTGAGGCAACGGGTGGTGCTCGAACGCCGCCCGTTATTTGTTGCGGTAGACGATGCGTCCTTTCGTGAGATCGTACGGCGTCATCTGCACGATGACCTTGTCACCACGCAGAATCCGGATGTAGTGCTTGCGCATCTTGCCCGAAATGTGCGCCGTGATTACGTGACCGTTTTCCAGTTCGACACGGAACATCGTGTTCGGAAGCGTTTCCACGACCGTTCCTTCGAGCTCGATCTCGTCTTCCTTCGCCATGCAGATCCTCTATAAGCGCCAACAAGAGGCGACATTATGCGGATGCGTGGCGGGAACTCAAGCAAATACGCGTTATCTGCGCGAAACAGAGCTTTCCCGCCGGCTTTCGTTCAAGTCCGCATTGCGCTGAATTCCGGCGGCGGAGTTGGCTTCCACCGTCGTTTGCCGCCCAGGAATTGATGGGCATACACTACGCCATCCTCGAACGGATCGGATCAGCCATGGACACGCAGTGGGCCGCAGTCTTTCCGGGCCAGGGATCCCAGTCGGTCGGCATGCTCGGCGAACTCGCCGAACAGCAGCCGGTTGTGCGGGAAACCTTTGATGAGGCGTCGGACATCCTGGGTACAGACCTCTGGACGCTCGTCCAGAATGGCCCCGTCGAGACACTCAATCGGACCGAATTCACCCAGCCCGCGATGCTCGCAGCGGGGGTGGCGGTCTGGCGTGTATGGACCGCGAACGCGGCCGCAAGGCCGACGGCTGCGGCCGGCCACAGTCTCGGCGAGTACAGTGCCCTGGTCGCTGCCGAGGCGCTCGCGTTCGGCGATGCGGTGGCGCTGGTGCGGGAACGTGCCCTGGCCATGCAGGACGCGGTCCCGGAGGGCGAGGGGGCCATGGCCGCCTTGCTCGGGCTGGACGACGCGGCAGTCATGTCGCTGTGCGCTGCGCAGGCCGGTGACGACGTGCTCGAAGCCGTCAACTTCAACTCGCCGGGCCAGGTGGTGATCGCGGGTTCCGCCGCCGCCGTCGAGCGCGCCATCTCGGCAGCCCCGGATGCCGGGGCCAAGCGGGCTCTGCGTCTGCCGGTTTCGGTCCCCTCGCACTGTGCATTGATGCGACCGGCCGCGGAGCGTCTGCTCGAACGACTGCGGGGGACCGAATTCCGGCTCCCCGTTATCCCGGTTCTGCACAACGTCAGTGCCGATACCGTGGACTCCCCGGAAGCCCTGCGCACGATCCTCGCGGAGCAGCTGTATCGCCCCGTACGTTGGGTGGATACCGTCCGGAAGATGCGCGAACGCGGTGTTGGCACACTCGTGGAGTTCGGGCCGGGCAAGGTACTGACGGGCCTGGGCAAGCGCATCGATCGCGACCTGAACCTGCTCGAGATCAGCGATTCATCGGGTCTTGCCAGGATGCTGGAAACACTGGGATCCTGATTCTTCGCTACCGAACCGATGTGCAATCCACTCCGATCCATGAAGGAATGTTCAGATGACAGATAGCAGAGGTGTGGCCCTGGTCACCGGTGCAAGCCGGGGTATCGGTGCCGCGATTGCGAGGCACCTGGCGGACGACGGATGGAGCGTGGTCGGGACCGCGACGTCGCCGGCCGGAGCCGAGAGCATTACCGCGGCACTGGCAGGTCTGGGAGGCCGTGGGGTGGTGCTGAACGTCACCGACCCGGCGTCCGTGCAGGCGGTGCTGGAGGACATTCAGGGACGCGAGGGTCCGATCGAGGTTCTCGTGAACAACGCCGGCATCACGCGCGACAACCTTCTGATGCGCATGAAGGACGAGGAGTGGGACAGCATCATCGAAACCAATCTGTCGGCAGCGGCCCGGCTGACGCAGAAGGTGCTCAAACCGATGATGAAGCTGCGCCGCGGGCGCATCATCCTGATCGGTTCCGTGGTCGGATCGAGCGGCAATGCCGGCCAGACCAACTATGCGGCGGCCAAGGCGGGACTCGCGGGCTTCGCCCGATCCCTCGCGCGGGAGGTGGGCAGCCGGAACATTACCGTGAACACGGTGGCACCCGGGTTCATCGACACCGACATGACGCGTGACCTGCCGGAGGCCACCCGCACCAAGCTGCTCGAAGGCATACCGCTGGGGCGTTTGGGCGAACCCGCGGAAATTGCGGCCGTGGTGGCCTTTCTGGCCTCGCCGGGAGCGGCCTACGTGACCGGTGAGACCTTGCATGTGAACGGTGGCATGTTTATGCATTGACGGATGCCCCGTCGTTTCGGTGGTAACCTTCACCGGCGTTCAGGCGTGCCCGGATCGGGCCGCGCGGCGCAGCGGAGATCCACTGGATCGAACCGGGGCTTTTCACTAGAATGGCGCTCGCGAATTGACCGCCACGGACCCAAAGGGGATGTCGTACATGAGTAGCATTGAAGAACGCGTGAAGAAGATCGTCGTGGAGCAGTTGGGCGCCAAGGAAGAGGATGTGACCGATTCCGCGTCCTTCGTCGAGGATCTCGGCGCAGACTCGCTCGATACGGTGGAACTGGTCATGGCCCTCGAGGAGGAGTTCGAAACGGAAATCCCCGACGAGCAGGCCGAGAAAATCACGACCGTGCAGCAGGCGATCGACTACATCAAGGCGCACATGAAGGACTGAAGAAGGCCGGGTTCCGGTCTCTTCGATGTACTCAAAGGCAATGGCCGCTCGGGGTCGCCCGAGGCGGTCGTTGCTTTGGTTCGCCGTAAGGGAGAATGCAATTGTCTAAGCGTCGCGTGGTGGTAACCGGACTGGGCATCGTTTCCCCCGTGGGATCCACGGTGGAGAAAGCGTGGGCAAACATTGTTGCCGGAAAGAGCGGCATCACGCCGATCGACGTCTTCGATGCATCGGAAATGCCGGTTCGCATCTCGGGCGCAGTGCGCGACTTCAATGCCGATGACTACGTGCCTCCGAAGGACCAGAAGAAAATGGACACCTTCGTGCACTACGGCCTGGCGGCTGGCCTGCAGGCCCTGGACGATTCGGGCATCGAGGTCACCGAGGCCAACGCCGACCGCATCGGTGTCGCCATGGGCTCGGGCATCGGCGGACTGCCGTATATCGAACGGTCCTACGGTGCCTATCTGAAGGGCGGAGCGCGCAAGATCTCACCCTTCTTCGTACCGAGCGCAATCATCAACATGGTGGCCGGGAACCTCTCGATCATGCGAGGCCTGAAGGGCCCGAACATTTCCATCGTCTCGGCCTGCGCCACCGGGACGCACAACATTGGCGATGCCATGCGCATGATTGCGTACGGCGACGTGGATGCCATGGTGGCTGGCGGCGCCGAGATGGCCACCACGCCCCTGGGCATCGGCGGCTTTGCGGCGGCGCGGGCCCTGTCGACCCGAAACGACGATCCCGCGCGTGCCTCCCGCCCCTGGGACAAGGATCGGGATGGCTTCGTGCTGAGCGATGGTGCCGGCGCGCTGATGCTCGAGGAATACGAGTTCGCCAAGGCGCGCGGCGCCCGGATCTACTGCGAACTGGTGGGCTTTGCCTGGAACTCCGATGCTTTCCATATGACTCAACCCTCCCAGGGTGGCGAGGGCGCGGCTGCCTGCATGCTGAAGGCCCTTAAGGACGGTGGGGTGGACCCGACGGAAGTCGGCTACATCAATGCCCACGGAACCTCGACGCCCGCAGGCGATCTTGCTGAAACCATGGCCGTCAAGCGCGCGCTGGGGGACCATGCAAGCAAGGTTTTCGTGAACTCGACCAAATCCATGACCGGGCATTTGCTGGGCGCGGCGGGGGGTATCGAGGCGCTGTTCTGTGCACTCGCGCTGGATCGCAGGATCTCACCGCCCACCATCAATCTGGACGAACCGGGTGAGGGCTGCGATCTGGACTATGTGGCGCATGAGGCCCGTGATCTGGATACACGCGTAGCGGTTTCGAATTCGTTCGGGTTCGGCGGCACCAACGGAACCCTGGTATTCCGCGCACTGTAGCCGGATCCATGTCCGTCCGGCGGTTGGCGGCGGGCGTCGATCTGCTGCAGCTGGCATGCCGGCATCCCGAACGGTATCCGCACTTCCTGGATACCGCTCTGGTCGGGCAGGCGCCCGCCCGTTTTTCCATCCTGTTTGCCTTTCCCGGAGAAACCCTGGCCTGTGACGGGGCAGGGGTGCTCGAACGACTTGCCGGCATCGGCTCCTTCGAAACCCTGAACGAAGCCGACAATTCGGCGCCCCTGCCGTTCGTCGGCGGCTGGTTCATCTATTTGGGGTACGAACTGGCCTGGGACATCGAACCGACGCTTGGGGCCTGTGACGTCGATCCATGGTTGCCCGGTGCCATCCTGACCCGATTCCCGGCAGCGCTGATTCTCGATCAACACGAACGGGTCACGTATTTCGTCGATGAGGACGGAAGCCCCGAACGCTGGCGGCAGGTTCAGCGCGACCTGGAAAGCTGCGTGAAGGAGTCCGAAAAGGGATTGCCAGGGCTGCAGATCGACGAGGATCCGCCGGAACCCTACCTGGAATCGGTTCGACGTGCATTGGGCTACATTCGCGAAGGAGACTGCTTCCAGGCCAACCTTTCCCGCGAGTGGCGGGGCGTGGCCGACAGACCCCTCGATGCCGGCAGCCTGTACCGTCGTCTCCGGCGCGCGAACCCAGCCCCTTTTGCGGCCTTGCTTCGCCTTCCCGGCGCTGAAATCATCAGCTCCTCACCCGAACGGCTGGTCAGCGTACACGATGGAATCGTGGAAACACGTCCCATCGCCGGGACCCGGCGACGGGATAAGGACAAAAATAAAGACAATAGTTTATCAAACGAACTGAAGGTGAATTCTAAGGAAAAGTCAGAGCACGTCATGCTGGTGGATCTGGAGCGTAACGATCTCGGTCGTGTCTGCGTTCCGGGAAGCGTCGTGGTCCCCGAGCTGATGACCATCGAAAGCTACCGGCGCGTTCACCACATTGTCTCCTCGGTCCGCGGGCGCCTTTGCCCGGGAACTACGCCGGGTGATGTCATCCGGGCTACATTCCCCGGGGGAACCATCACGGGCTGTCCGAAGATACGCAGCATGCAAATCATCCAGGAACTGGAAGGTGGGGTGCCCCGGGGAGCCTATACCGGTTCCTGCGGCTATATCAGCCGCAACGGGCAGATGGATACGAACATCCTGATCCGTACACTCGTGGTCCGCGGCCGCAAGCTCCGGTTCCGGGCGGGCGCAGGGATCGTCTCGGACTCGGTCCCGGAGTTCGAACTGGAAGAGACCCGGCACAAGGCACACGCGCTGCTGGATGCCCTGCAGGCATGAGAATTCTGGTCAATGGTGCGGAAGGAGACCAGATTGCAGCGACCGATCGCGGTTTTCAGTATGGCGATGGTGTGTTCGAGACCCTTCGGGTGCGGAACGGAAAGCCACTGCTCTGGGACCGACATTGGCAACGGCTGTGCAGGGGTCTTGATCAGCTTCGGATCCCCGCGATCCCCGAGACGGCCTGCCTCGAGGACCTGCGAAGCTTTTCGGCCGTTGACGAGTGCATGGTGAAACTGATCGTCACGCGCGGGCCGGGGCCACGCGGTTACGCGGTTCCCACGCATACGCGTCCTACGCGCGTGACGATGGGCGGAGAACCGCTCGCGACGACGATCGAGGTGGATATCATGCGCGTCGGTTTGTGCCGGACCCGTGCCAGAGCCCAACCACTCCCGGGTTGCAAGCATCTGAACCGCATCGAGAACGTGTTGGCACGCATGGAGTGGGGTCCGGACTGGGATGAAGGACTGATGCTGGATTCGAGCGGAAAAGCCGTCTGCGGGACACAGAGCAACCTGTTCATTGTCGAGAACGGAGCGCTTCTCACGCCACCGTTGAGGCGATCCGGGATTGCCGGAACACGGCGCAGCTGGTTGCTGGAACATGCGCGACGCGCCGGCATCCGTGTGCGCGAGGAACCGCTTCCACTCGAGCGCGTTCGAGCGGCGGATGCGATGTTCTTCAGCAACGCGCGCATCGGCGTTCGCCGGGCCTGCTGGATCGATCAGGCCCGGTCGTTCTCCGATCCGGGGTCCCCCGGTCTGGTGGACGATCTTCAAGCCCTTGGAGCCGAAATGCATGCGATGGCTTAGCCTTTCCATTCTTCTGCTGGCCATTGTCGCGGCCATCCTGGTGGCACACGGTCTCAGTGTGTATCACGCCGAGGTGGAGGAACCGTTGACACTGGAACGCACCGAGATCGTGGTTGTGCAACCTGGCCAGGGTTCGCGCCAGATCATCGAGGCGTTCGCGGAACGCGGCTGGGTGCGGTACCCGCGGCTCGTCGAAGCCTATACCCGCTATCACGGAATCGCCGGCCGACTGCAGGCGGGCGAGTACGAAGTGCCTCCCGGTATCTCGGTCGGCGCGCTTCTCGACAACATGTACCGGGGCGTGGTGATCCGTCATCGACTGACCGTCCCCGAAGGCTGGACCGCATTGCAATTCCTTTCCGCGGTCGAGGCGCATCCGCAGCTCCGGCCCTTCGAAGAGCCCACGGATCTCGAGACACTGATGACGCGGCTCGGTCACGAGGATCTCCATCCCGAAGGATGGTTTCTACCGGATACCTATGTATTTCATCGCGACACGCCCGCGTTGCAGGTGGTCCGGATCGCGCATGACGCGATGGTGCGCGCGCTGGATGAGGCCTGGGAGTCCCGGATCGAGGAGCATCCCGTTGCGTCCCCCTACGAACTCCTGATCCTGGCGTCCATCGTGGAAAAGGAAACGGGGCAGGCCGAGGAACGCGGGCTGGTCGCCGGAGTGTTCGTCAACCGCCTGCGCAAGGGCATGCGTCTGCAGACCGATCCGACCCTGCTGTACGCTCAGGAGCCGGGAACGACCCGACTCACCCGTGCGGAGCTGCGCCGTGATCATCCCTACAACACCTACACGCGGGCGGGCTTGCCACCGACGCCAATCGCACTTCCCGGGCGGGCCTCGCTGATGGCGGCGGCCCATCCGGCGGATACCGACGCACTGTTCTTCGTTTCCCGAAACGATGGCACCCATGTGTTTTCCAAGACCTATGCCGAACATCGTGCCGCGGTCATCCTCCATCAGCTCGATGGGGATGCCAGCCGCTATGGAGGCGGGCGATGAGTCAACCGCGACGGGGACGCTTCGTGACCTTCGAAGGCATCGAAGGTGCCGGCAAGTCAACCCAGATGGAGAGGCTCGTCCAGCGTCTTGCGGACGCCGGAGAGCCGGTCGTGATTACACGTGAACCCGGGGGTACCGCGCTCGGCGAAAAACTGCGCGGGCTGCTGCTCGATCCGGATATCGGACAAATGGCGGCCGAAACCGAACTGCTCCTCATATTCGCCGCACGCGCGGAACACCTGGCCCAGGTCATCCGTCCGCAGCTGGAGCAGGGCGCCTGGGTGCTCTGCGATCGTTTCACCGATGCGAGCTTTGCCTACCAGGGAGCCGGGCGCGGCCTGGGCAGCGAACGGGTCGCCACCCTCGAAGGCTGGCTGCAGGGTGAGCTGCGTCCCGACCTGGTGATCATTCTCGATGTTCCGGTGGAAATCGGCCTTCAGCGGGCGCTCGCGCGTGGCAAGCGGGACCGAATCGAGAATGAGGATGTCTCCTTCTTCGAACGCGCACGCAGCGCGTATCTGGAACGAGCCCGATGCTTCCCGGAGCGCTATCGTGTCATTGACGGTGCGCAGGATCTCGACTCCGTATCCGCCTCCGTCGCGCGCATCTGGGACGAGTGGCGGCAGGCGCAGGATCGTTGAAGGGCACGCGATGAACGCAGGCTGCGACCCGGAGTTTCCACCTTGGCTGCGACCGCCCCTGGAACGGCTGCTGGGGCTTTCTGCCAAGGGGGAGTTGCCGTCGGGTTTGCTGCTCACGGGGCCGTTTGGAGTGGGCAAGGGGGTTCTGGCGCGCGCGTTCCTGCAGCGCATCGCCTGTACGCGTGACGATGACGTGCTCCTGCCCTGCGGGAATTGCAATGGCTGTCACGCCTTCCTCGGCGGAATCCACCCGGAAATCCTCGAGGTCACGCCGGAAGAGACGGGCAAGGAAATCCTGATCGAAGCGGTTCGGGGTGTAACCGACTTCCTCAGCCTGAGCCATTCCGGACCTGCGCGACTGGTATTGATCGAACCCGCGGAAGCGATGACCGTCAATGCCGCCAATGCGCTGTTGCGCACGCTGGAAGAACCCCCCGGAGGCGCGATGATCGTGCTTGCCGCGACGCGGTCGGCCCGGCTCCCGGCCACGATCCGAAGCCGTTGTCGGCTGTTGCGGATTCCGCCCCCACCGGTGGAAACGGTTCGGGCCTGGTTGGGCGACTGCCGCGGATCCGGGATGACCGTGGACGAAGCGCTGGCAGCGAGCCTCAATCGCCCGCTGGGAGCGCTGGAACTGATCCGGGACGACGCCGCCGTGGAGAAATGGCGGCAGGATCGGGAGGCTCTGGTCAGTCTGCTCACGCAGGACACGCCCTTCCCGACCGTGACCGCGTTTCGCCAGTGTGATCTGAAGTCCCTGATTCCGCGGTTGCAATGTCTGTTGCTATCCGCGCACTATTATCTGGCCACCGGGCTGCATAACGATTTCGGTCGCCTGTTCGATCGGGTGGTTCTGGAGGCCTTCGCACGTAGACTTGGGCGGCATGAATTGGCACAGTTGAGCCTTGAGTCTCTGCGTTGGCAGCGTGAGGCGGATGCGCCGCTGAATCCCGAGTTGCGTTGTGAGTCCATGGTGCTGCGACTGACGAACGGAAATGCGTGAGTCGTCCTGTTGCCTTAGCCAGTGCTGTTTTCGGAGAGGAAACTGTGGAGAATGATGGTCGGATACGCCCGTGCAATCCCCTCGTCGAGTCGAACCACGCGCACCCCACGCGAGGTGTCGAGGGTTTCGGCGATCGGATGGAGACAGCGTGATGAGCACCAGCACCAGCACCAACCCCACCAGCACCAGTCGCATCCTCACCATGGCCGTGCGCGAGAAGTCCGCACTTTTCGCCGCCTACATGCCCTTCGTCAGCAACGGCGGATTGTTCGTCCCTACCGAGAAACCCTTCAAGCTGGGGGATGAGGTCCTGGTTCTGCTGACCCTGCCTGACGAAACCGAACGGGTACCCGCCCCGTCGCGCGTCGTCTGGATCACCCCCGCGCGCGCCCAGGGCAACCGGGTTCGCGGCATCGGTGTGCAGTTCAATTCCACCGACAAGGGGGCCACGCGTCGGCTGATCGAAACCCATCTCGGTGGGCTGCTGACCTCGGCAAGCCGAACCCATACCCTTTGACGTGAAAATCACTCTCTCCCATCTCCCGCAAGCGGGGGAGTGGGGTTTTTATCGGCAGGGGTGGCCGTCAGTCGCGTCTGTAATCAGTCGTCTGGACTGCGCTGCTGCGCCTTGATGATCGCCAGCGCGTTTTCCAGCGCCTCCGGTTCCAGGTAGAAATGTGGCGAGAAGCGGATGCCACCTCCGCGCAAGGCACAGAGCACCCCCTCTTCCTGCAATGTTCTGAACAGCGCCTCGCTGCTGCCTTTGGCGGGGCGAAAAGTCAGGATGCCCGCGTGGTGCTCGCGCGATGTGAGAATCGAACAGCCGATGGCTTCGAGCCCGCTGCAAAGCGTGTCCCAGTGTGCCGAAATCCGCGTCGCGATCGTTTCCAAACCGGTTTCCAGCAGCAGCTCCAGGCTGGCATTCAAAGCATGGATTCCCAGCATGTTCGGGCTTCCAGGCTCGAATCTTCGCGCGCTGTGCGCCGGTTCGAGCGTGTAGGTCTGGTAATCGCCTGGGTCTTCCAGCATGTGCCAGCCGAACTCGTTCAGCGTCAGTCGATCCCGGATCTCGGGACGGACGTAGAACAGCGCGATGCCCTCGGGGGCCAGCAGCCATTTATGGGCATCGGCCATCACGAAATCGGCATGGTACTGGTGCACGTCGAAGGGCAGGGCGCCCAGGTGCTGGATCGCATCGACACAGAACAGAATGCCGCGATCATGCAACGCGGCGCCCAGCGACTCGAGGTCGATCCTGAGGCCGGTCGCGAACTGCACCGCACTGCTGGCGAGCAATGCGGTGTTTCCGTCGCAGGCCTCCAGCAGGGCCTGTTCCGGTTCTTTTGCCGGCAAGGGGACTTCCCGCAGTTCCAGTCCGAAACGGCGGGCCGCCATCCACCACACGACGCGGTTGGAGGGAAACTCGTCACGCGGAATCACGATGTTGGTACCCGCCGACCATTGCAGGCCGAAGGCGACCATCGATAACGCCTCCGAGGTGTTCTTGACGAAGGCCATGTCCTCCGGCGTCTCTGCTCCAATCAACGCCTGCGCCTGCGCCCGCGTTTCCTGCTCGATACGCAGCCAGCTGGGGTAACGGCGCGATCCGCTCACGAGGTTCTCCTGAGCGAACGCGGCCACCGCCTGTGCGGTTCGTCGCGGCCAGGGTCCGACGGCGGCATGGTTCAGGTGAATGACGCCTTCCTGCGGAAATTCCGGATGCATCGCGGCTCCTCGTGACCCGGAACAAGACTGTCAGATTCGGCAAAAAGATCAACCCCGGCTTCGCAACGCGAGGTGCCCGCAAGAGGGTTGCCGCCAGGGTTGATGCCTGTTACCGTCGCGCACCCATTGGGCGCAAAGTGATTGGGCGCGATAGTGTTCGCGGCGCCCCATTCCATGCGCGCCCGATTCCGCGGCATACGCGGATTCACCCGTTACTGTCAGGAGCGACTCGATGAGTTCAGTCATCCGGCTTTTCCGCGACCCGGCCGGGGGTCGTGTCGAATCACGTGATTTCAAGGTGTTCAACGAACGCAGCCTCGATCGCATCGCGGCCTTCTCGCGTCTCCCCGAAGCGATGCGCTTCGACATGCGCGTGGTGGCCAGCGTGCTGCCGTTTCGCGTCAACGAGTACGTCATCGAGGAACTCATCGACTGGTCGCGGATCCCGGAAGACCCGATCTTCCAGCTCACGTTTCCACAACGGGGCATGCTGGAGCCCGAGGCCTTCGAGCGCATGGCGCAGCTGCACCGCGCCGGCGCCGACCGGTCGGAGATCGCACTGCTCGCTGCAGAGCTGCGGCAGGGGCTCAATCCGCATCCCGCCGGGCAACTGGAATTCAACCGCCCGCGTGGCGATGACGGTCAGATCATCGAAGGACTCCAGCACAAGTACCGCGAGACGGTCCTGTTCTTTCCCAGCCAGGGCCAGACCTGCCACAGCTACTGCACGTTCTGTTTCCGCTGGGCCCAGTTCGTGGGCGACAAGGAACTGCGCATTGCCTCGAACCAGGCGACCGAAATGCTGGCCTATCTCCGGGCGCACCCGGAAGTATCCGATCTGCTGATCACCGGCGGCGATCCCATGGTGATGAAGACGCGCAACCTGGCGCAGTATCTGGAACCCCTGCTGGCACCGGAGTACGAATCGATCCGGAACATCCGGATCGGGACCAAGGCGCTGACCTTCTGGCCGTACCGCTTCGTCACCGATGCCGACGCGGATGACCTGCTGCGACTGCTCGAGCGCATGGTGACGGCCGGCAAGAACGTGGCGATCATGGCGCACTACAATCACTGGCGCGAACTCGACACACCGGTGGCACGTGCGGCGATTCGCCGGGTGCGGGAAACGGGTGCGACCCTGCGCTCACAGGGTCCGCTGCTCGCACACATCAACGATGACCCGGACGTCTGGGCACGCCTCTGGCGCGAACAGGTCAGTCTGGGCATCCATCCGTACTACATGTTCGTGGAACGCGACACCGGCGCGCGCCACTACTTCGAAGTACCGCTGGTGCGGGCATGGGAGATCTATCGCGACGCACTGCGCGGCGTATCCGGTCTCGCGCGCACGGCACGAGGACCTTCGATGAGCGCCGGACCGGGGAAGGTGGAGATTCAGGGCGTCACCGAATTCCGGGGAGAAAAGCTGTTGGCGCTGCGTTTCGTTCAGGCGCGCAACCCGGAATGGGTACAGAAGCCTTTCTTCGCGCGATACGATGCCGAAGCGACCTGGCTGGACCAGCTGCGGCCGCCGAGGGGTGAAGATCGCTTCTTCTTCGAGGACGACTCCGCGACGGCCTGAAGATTTCCGTCCTGCACTCGGCGGGTTGCTACACTAGCGCCCATGAATGACTCGCTGACACTGAAGCAACGCGATCTGGCGGCTCTCTGGCACCCCTGTACCCAGATGAAGGATTACGGGGAGGAGGGAACGCTGCCGATGCTGGCGATCCGGCGGGGGGAGGGGGTCTGGCTTGAGGATTTCGAGGGCAAGCGTTACCTCGATGCGATCAGTTCGTGGTGGGTGAACCTGTTCGGGCACGCCCATCCGGGGATCAACGCGGCGATCCGGGACCAGTTGGAGCAGTTGGAACACGTCATCCTGGCCGGCTGCACCCATGAACCGGTGGTTCAGCTGTCCGAACGACTGATCAAGCTCACCCCCGAGGGTCTCGACCGGGTGTTCTTTGCCGACAACGGCAGTGCCGCGGTCGAGGTGGCGCTCAAGATGAGCTTCCATTACTGGAAGAACCGCGGTCACCCGGAGAAAACCCGCTTCATCTGTCTGTCCAACAGCTATCACGGCGAGACGCTCGGGGCGTTGGCTGTGGGCGCGGTCGAACTGTACCGGGCCACCTATGCGCCCTTGATGATGTCCGTGCTCACGGTACCGTCTCCGGACTGCTTCGACCGCGGGCCGGACGAAACCTGCGCCGATGTTGCACGACGCCAGTTCGTGCACATGGAACGCGCCCTGGCGGCACACGCGCACGAAACCTGTGCGGTGATCGTCGAGCCGTTGGTGCAATGCGCCGGCGGCATGCGCATGTACGATCCCGAATACCTGCGCCTGTTGCGGGAGGCCTGCGACCGCCACGGGGTGCACCTGATCGCCGACGAGATCGCTGTCGGTTTCGGACGCACGGGCACGCTGTTCGCCTGCGAGCAGGGGCCAATCAGCCCGGATTTCCTGTGCCTCTCCAAGGGCCTGACTGGCGGGTACCTGCCGCTCGCCGTCGTCTTGACCACGAACGAGGTCTACGACGCGTTCTACGACGACTACGAGAAGCTGAACGCCTTTCTGCACTCGCATTCGTATACCGGCAATCCGCTGGCCTGCAGCGCCGCGCTGGCGACACTGGACATCTTTGCGAACGAACCGGTGCTGGAACGGAACACCCGTCTCGCCGCACGCATGAAGACCGCCCTTGCACCCCTGCAGGACCACCCGCACGTCGCCGAGGTTCGCCAGACGGGTATGATCGCGGCCGTGGAGCTCGTGCAGGACAAGACCGCCCGTACGCCTTTTCCATGGCAGGAACGCCGCGGACTGGACATCTACCGGCATGGGCTCACGCGCGGTGCATTACTGCGCCCGCTGGGTAATGTCGGTTACCTCATGCCGCCCTACGTGATCACCGAGGACGAGATCGATTTTCTCGCCGAGGTCATGGCCGAGGGAATCGACCGGGCCACGCGAGTGTGAAGAAGGCTGACGTTCGGTGCGCGCCCGTCGGAAAGCGGGAGCAGGGCCAGTGAGCGTCCGGGAGACCCGACCATGAACCTCGAATCCCTCCTTCCGATCATCGTGGTGCTGATGATGACCATCGTCGGCACCGAGATCTCGCAAGGCCAACTGACGGCCTCTCTGCGCATGCGCCGGGCACTCGTCGGGGGGACCTTCGGTCAGCTCCTGCTCCTTCCGTTGCTGGCGGTACTGGTGGTCTGGTGGCTGAATCCACCTCCCGTTCTGGCGGGCGGGCTGCTCCTCGTCGCCGTCAGCCCGGGCGGGGTCCTGTCCAACTACTACTGTTCGGTCGCCCGCCTGAACGTCGCGTTCTCGATCACGCTGACGACGGTTTCGGGATTCGTCGCGCTGGCGGCGATGCCGCTGCTGTTCGCGGCCGTCGTGCCGGCAGCGCTCGGTGTAGAGGCGTTCGGCGTGCCGGTCGGTGAAATGACGGTCCGCCTCCTGTTGTTCCTGCTGCTGCCGGTTGCGGTCGGAATGGCCTTGAGGCATTCATTCCCCGCAGCCATCGCGCGCGGCGGACGGTGGCTCCGGGCCTCCGGTCTTGGCTTGCTGGCGTTTTTCCTCGCTCTGGTGTTCTCGAACAGCGGGATGCCGTGGTCGTGATGTTCGGCGACGCCGTACGGGTCACGGTTGCGTTCACGCTGCTCGCGCTCGTTGCAGGGTGGCTCAGCGGGAGCCTCCTGCATCTGAATCGGACCGACCGCGCCGTGCTCGCGATCGAGTTCGGGGTGCGCAATGTCGGCATCGCCGCGCTGTTGGCACTGGCGACTTTCCAGCAGCCGGAATTCGCCGCCTTTGGCGCGCTGTTCGTGCTGCTTCAGGCTCCGGTCCTGATTCTCGTTCTGCTGCTGCGCAGATACACGCAACCCATCCCGGCCCCGGGTCCCGGTATAGGCTGAGTGCCAGCCGGCCGCAGGGCGTCAGTCCGACACGACCTCCGACTCGACCACCAGATCCAGAACGTAGATCGGGCCGGCCGGCACATCGGTTCCGGCAAGGGGTTCGAAGCGCTTCACGCGCAACACATTGCGGATACCGGGTTCGTGCCGGTAACCCTCGATGTCTGCGTTGAAGGCCTGCCACTCGGAGGGGGTGCCCACCCGCAACCCCTGTTCGTCGAAGCGGATCTCGCGCACCTGCAGGCATAGGCCGTCGCCTCGCACCGATGCCTCGCACGCCACCGTTTGCGCGGCCACCTCGAGGAAGACCCGGGTTGGAGCACCGTACCGAGCCTCCGGCGTGAGATCTCCTTTCAGCACCAGTGCATCGCCAGCCGGCGTGAGCAGAACCAGCGTGGGCTGTGCACCCCGTACCAGGACCGTTTCCAGCAGCTCGGCCATCAGTGCCGAGAGTGCCGCATCCGCCTCCATCAGCGGCGCGGCACAGGCCATCATCGTACCGATCATGCCCGTGACCTCGAGCCTGTCGTCAGCATCGATCGCGAATGCACCCCGAAATCCGTTGCAGCCGCCCTGCGCGTGCAGACGCGATTCAGCAAAGTGGAGTTCGAAAGATCGTTCCGGGTCGGGAAACAGGGCATCGATCCGCGCATTGGCCGCGTCGCGCGCGTCGACGAGCTGCCAGCGATGGTCCTCGAGCATCTCGTGCAGATCCTGCCGGGTGCTGAACCCGGCGGGCGGCGACTGCACCAGCGTGGCGGCGGACCGGTCCCATGCCCGCTCTGTCTGCCCGGCTTCCAGCAACAGGAGGCGGCCCTCACCCACGGCGAAGCGCTGTCCGTCCGCGTCGGCACCGAGCGCGATGGTGTTGCCGTCGGCCTCCCAGTCGAACGTCCCCCGTGCGGAGGACGGCGCTGCGTCACGAACAAGCTGCCGGGTCACCATTTCGAACCGGCCATCGGGTTCAAGGGTCAGCTGCGTGTGGATGCCTGCGCAATCCGCGCAGGAGAGCAGCCCCTCGTACGTCCCCGCCCAGTCGACCGCAATGCGGCTCGTGTGCATATCAACGACCGGGGCAGGGTCGGCCTCCGCGGTTGGCTCCAGGGGAGGCTCGGGGGTCTTCTCCGATTGGCAGCCCACAAGGGCGGCTGCGAACAGACCCAGCAGAAGGTATCGCATTTCCGTAAGACTCCTTTTCGGCATCACCACGGATTCGCGCAAACGCGCGCCGGGTCTGCAAAGTGGTTAAAACGCGATCCCGAGGCCGAGGTAAGGACCGCTCGCGCTGATATCCCAGACGACGCCGTCATCTTCGTAGTCCCAATACACGTAACGGTATCCGGCCTTGGCCGTAAGACGGTCGTTCATGGTCCAGTTTACGCCTGCGACGATCTGGTACGTGAGGTCTGAGCCACCCGCCCCCAGGTCTGCG
>JAABSC010000016.1 GCA_011390565.1 Thioalkalivibrio paradoxus
ACCCCGGCCAGCGGCGTTCCGCAGCCGGCGCAGCGCCCGCGATCGTCCAGATTCCACTCCCCGATCTCGTAGCCCGAGCGTTCGATCAGCAGTCCGCCGCAGTGGTGGCACCCGGTCGACTGACCCTCGGGGTCGTGGACGTTGCCCGTGTAGGCATGGTGCACGCCCACATCCCGCGCAATCCGCCGCGCCCGTCGCAGCGTGGCCACCGGGGTCGGGGGGTGTTCCGTCATCCGGAAATCGGGGTGGAACGCGGTGAAGTGGAGCGGCACGTCCGGCCCCAGTTTCTCCAGCACCCACTCGCACAGGGCACGGATTTCGGCGTCGCTGTCATTCTCCCCGGGGATCAGCAGCGTGGTCAGTTCCACCCAGACATCGGTCTCGTGCACGAGCCACTCGAGATTGTCCAGCACCGGTTGCAGATGGGCACCGGTCAAACGGTGATAGAAACGCTCGCTGAACGCCTTCAGGTCGACGTTGACCGCGTCCATGCCCGCGTAGAAGGCCGCGCGCGCTGCTTCGCTGATGTAGTTCGCGGTGACCGCGACCGTGAGGATTCCGCGCTCGTGGCAGGCCGTTGCGACGTCCTGCGCGTATTCGTGGAAGATCACCGGATCGTTGTAGGTGAACGCCACCGAGCGGCAACCGGTGGCTTCCGCCGCGCGCGCGATCGTCCCGGGGTCGGCGCGGTCCATCAGCGTGTCGAGCTCGCGGGACTTGCTGATGTCCCAGTTCTGGCAGAACTTGCACGCGAGGTTGCATCCGGCGGTACCGAAGGACAGCACCGGCGTTCCCGGCAGGAAGTGATTGAGAGGCTTCTTCTCGATCGGGTCGATGCAGTAGCCGCTCGAGCGGCCGTAGGTGGTCAGCACCACCGCGCCATCGAGGTTCGCACGCACGAAGCAGGCCCCGCGCTGCCCGGGCTTCATCCGGCACAGCCGGGGACACAGATCGCACTGCACGCGCCCGTCCGGCAGCGTCTGCCAATAGTGCGTAGCCACGGTGTACGCGTCACGTGAGAAAACGTCGTTCATCGCGTTTCGCTGGCGGCCGCTTTGACCTCGAGAAAGTCCATACTGATTGGATGCTTTCCATCGCCGCGGGTTCCACGCGATCGCCTGCCATGACCGGGCACGCAACCGATGTCGGCGCGCTCCCGCCAAAGCATCGGGCTGGTTTGCACCGGCATCGGCCTTGTATGCTCTCCGCGCTATGCGGATTCTCTTCCTGACCCACGGGTTCAACAGCCTGACCCAGCGCCTGTTCGTCGAACTGCGGCGTCTGGGGCATGAAATCTCGATCGAGTTCGACATCCACGATCGGGTCACCGAGGAGGCCGTGACCCTGTACCGCCCGGATCTGGTGATCGCGCCCTTTCTGAAGCGGGCGATTCCCGAGCGTGTCTGGCGCCATACGCTGTGCTGGATCGTGCACCCCGGGCCGGTAGGCGACCGGGGCCCGGCCGCGCTCGACTGGGCGATCCTGGACGCTGCCCGCGAGTGGGGTGTCACCGTGCTCCAGGCGGATGCGGAGATGGACGCTGGGGATGTCTGGGCGTCGGTTCCATTCATGACGCGTCCGGCGTCGAAGAGCAGCCTGTATCGGCGCGAGGTGACCGAAGCCGCGGTGCAGGCCGTGCGGCTGGCCCTCGAACGTCTCGAGACACCCGGATTCCGCCCGCAGCCGCTGCCGCGCAACCCGGACGGCAGCCTGGGCCAGTGGCGGCCCGGCCTGCGAGCCGCGCAACGAACGATCGACTGGGAGCGCGACGACACCGCAAGCATTCTGCGCCAGATTCGCGCCGCGGATGGGTCTCCCGGGGTGCGCGACGTGGTACTCGGTCTGCCCGTGCGGCTGTTCAATGCGTGGCCCGAGTCGGAGCTGCGCGGAGACCCGGGAGCGGTGATCGCCATCCGCGATGGCGCGATCTGCCGGGCGACGCGCGACGGCGCGGTGTGGATCACGCACCTGCGGTCGGTCGGCTCCGGCGATCCGGTTCTGAAGCTGCCGGCGACTCGGGTGCTTGGCCCGGAGCGCCTCCGGGACATCCCCGAGGTCCCGTCGGATCCGTTCGTCCCGGTCACGGGCGACACCTGGCGCGAAATCGAATGTCGGGTGGTCGACGGCGTCGGGTTCCTGTCCTTCGAGGTTCACAACGGCGCGATGGCGACCGACCAGTGCCACCGCCTTCTCGACGCCTGGCAGCAGCTGCGGGCGACCGACGCCCGGGTGCTGGTGCTGCAGGGCGGCGAGGACTTCTGGTCCAACGGCATCCATCTGCACCGCATCGAGGCCGAGGCGAACAGCGCTGATGCATCCTGGGCCAACATCGAAGCGATGAACGATCTGACCCGCGCCCTGATCGAGACCGACGACCGCTGGGTGATCTCGGCCCTGCGCGGCAACGCCGGTGCCGGCGGCGTGTTCCTGGCACTGGCGGCGGACGAGGTCTGGTGCCGGCCCGGCGTGATCCTGAATCCGCACTACAAGAACATGGGCAATCTGCATGGCTCGGAGTACTGGAGTTACCTGTTGCCGCGGCGCGTGGGCGTCGAAGGCGGGCGCGGCATCATGGGCAACCGCCTGCCGCTGGGCGCTGAGGAGGCGCGGGCCGCCGGGCTGGTCGACCGGGTGATGGATGGCGATGCCGCGGAGTTCGCCCGGCGCGTCGAGGCACAGGCTCTGGCGCTGGCGCAGGATCCGGGGCTCGCGGGCCGCATCCGCGCGAAGCAGGAAAGGCGCCGCCAGGACGAGGCCGAGAAGCCGCTGGCGGCCTACCGCGAGGCCGAGATGGCGCACATGCGCCTGAATTTCTACGGCTTCGATCCCAGCTATCATGTGGCCCGCTACAATTTCGTGCACCGGGTGCCGCAGTCGCGCACACCCCTTCACCTGGCTCTGCACCGGCGTATCGGCGCGCGGGCATCGGCGTCGGACGCCGCAAGGACCAATCCATGAGCGAACGTTTCACCATGTCCGTCGAACCCCAGCTCGCGCAGGAATTCGACGAATTTCTCAAGCGCAAGGGGTACAGCAACCGCTCCGAGGCAGTGCGTGACCTGATTCGGGGTGCGCTGGCGTCGGAGCATCTCGGGTCCGAAAGCGACGGGCCCTGCGTGGGGGTGCTGAGCTACATGTACGACCACCACGAGCGTGAACTGAGCAAGCGCCTCACCCAGACGCACCACGCCCACTACAATCTCACCGTCACCACCCTGCACATGCACCTCGACCACGACCTTTGCGTGGAGTCGGTGCTGCTCAAGGGCCATGCCAGCGATGTTCAGGCGTTCGCCGAATCGGTGATGGCGCGACCGGGTATCCGGCACGGCCAGCTGCACCGCATACCGCTGGATGGGGAAGCCGCGGCAGGGGCGGGAGGGGCTGCGCACGCCCACGGTCATGGGCACGGCCACGGCCATTCGCACCATGACTGAAACCCGCGGGACACGGATCCGCGCCGTGGGAGCCGGGAGCGCCGCTTGAGTCCGACCGGAGTGGTGGCGGCCGGACACCCGGCCACCGCTGAAGCCGCCGCGGTCATCCTCGAGGCCGGCGGCAATGCCTTCGACGCGGTGATCGCGGGGCAACTGGCCGCCTGCGTCGCGGAGCCGGTGCTCTGCTCGCTGGGTGGGGGCGGTTTTCTGCTGACCCGGCAGGGACAGGGCCCCGTTCGGGCGCTGGACTTCTTCGTGCAGACACCGGTACACAAGCGGGGGTCGCAGGACATCGAATTTCTGCCGATCCTGGCCGATTTCGGGGACGCCCAGCAGGAGTTTCACATCGGCCTCGGCTCGGTCGCGACCCCCGGCATGGTCGCGGGACTGTTCGAAGCGCATCGGTGTCTCGCGAGCCTGCCAATGTCGGTGCTGGTCGAACCGGCGGTGCGCGTCGCGCGCGAGGGTGTGCGGGTCAACGCGCTGCAGGCCTACGCGTTTCGTATCGTCGGCGCGATCTACTCACACTCGGCCCCGGCGCGCGCGCTGTACGGGAGCCCGACCCGGCCCGGCACGCTGGTGGTGGAGGGCGATGTGCTTCGCCAGCCGGCGCTGGCGGATACGCTGGAGCGCCTCGCCCGGGAGGGTGAGGCCTGGTTCTACCACGGCGAATTCGCGCACCGTGTCGCGGACCTCTGCGCGCGCGAAGGGGGGCAGCTGAGGCTGGAGGACCTGCAGCGCTACCAGGCGCACTGGCGCGAACCGCTGGCGCTCGACTATCGCGGCCACAGGATCTGGATCAATCCGCCCCCATCGTCGGGCGGCCTGCTGCTGGGCTTTGCGCTGAAGCTGCTCGAGGCGCTGGAACCGGTCCCCCGGGATCCGGGTTCGGCCGCCCACCTGGAGCGTCTGGCCCGGGTGATGGCGCTGACCGACCGCGCGCGCGTCGAAACGCAGAGCGGGATCGACGGCTCGGTGGACGCCGCCCGGCTCCTCGATCCGGGGTTCCTCGCCCGGTACCGGAACGAGGTACAGGGCCGGACATACGCCCCGCGCGGGACCACCCACCTGAGCGTGATGGACGCGCAGGGCAATGTCGCGAGCCTCACCGCCAGCAATGGCGAAGGCTGCGGTGTGCTGATCCCCGATACTGGCGTGATGCTGAACAACATGCTCGGCGAGGAAGACCTGAATCCCGGTGGCTTCTTCCGCTGGCGCGAGAACCAGCGCCTGACATCGATGATGGCACCGACCCTGCTGGCCCGGCCCGACGGCAGCGAGGTGGCCCTGGGTTCGGGCGGTTCCAACCGCATCCGTACGGCGATCCTGCAGGTGCTGGTCAATCTCGTGGATTTCGGCATGCCACTGGGTGCGGCCGTGGATGCGCCCCGGATTCACCTGGAACGGAACCTGCTGAGCGTCGAAACCGGTCTGGGCGATCTCGGAGATCTCGATTCCCTGCTCGCCCGCTATCCCCAACACCGGGTCTGGGCGGAACGCAGTCTGTTTTTCGGGGGGGTGCACGCGGTATCCCTCGGAGACCAGGGCTTCTCCGGCGCGGGCGATGCCCGGCGCGGCGGCGTCGTGCGGCTGGCCGGAGCGTGACTCAGAAAGGGTAGCCACGGAAGAACACGGAAAGCGCGGAAAATGGGACCGATCCAACAGCCTTTCCGTGTACTTCCGGGTGCTTCCGTGGCTCAATTTTGGGTCGAGGAGGCGGCTATTCGAGCGACATCGGTCAGTGGGCGGGGGTGAGATCGATCCAGACCGGATCGTGATCGGACGCTCGCCAGGGACCGGGCGCCGGGCGGCGTCCGGCGTATCCCAGGAACGCCGGCTCGTCCGCGTTCACGTGCCAGATGCCCGCGTCGAGCACGCGGGGCCCGAGGGTTTCGGGCCCGAGAATGTAGTCGAGGGTTCCCGCCTGTCCCTGGTACACGTAGGTGTAGCGCCTGGTCCTTTCGACGAAGGGCGCTCCGAGATCCCGCTTGCCCATGCGTCGTAGCCAGGCCACCGGCTCCTCGGCCGCATAGGCGTTGATGTCTCCCGCGATGATCACCGGGGCGTCTTCCCGGCGCACCGATGCCAGCCACTCGACGAGGCGTTGCGCCTGTGCCAGCCGCAGCTGGTTCCAGCAACCCTGACCGTGATCGACGTCGCCGCGATCGGGGCAGCGGGACTTCGCCTTGAAATGCACGCTCGCGACGCCCAGGGGTGGTCCGCCCTCCCGCGGCTGGAACCACCCCAGTTGAGGCGCCCGGGTGTGCACCGCATTGCGATCAGCCGCCACGTCGAGGAGTGTGACCCGCGCCGGCCGGTACAGCAGCGCCACACGGATCGCGTCATCGCCGGGGAATGGACTGGGCGCCGCCCGGTAGTGCTTTGCGGGGCGAAGGCCTCGGTTCAGCTGTGCAACCAGATCCTCCACCGCTTCCGGGCGGTTCTCGATTTCCGCGATGCTCAACACGTCGGCATCCAGGCCCCGCAAAACCGCTGCAATCTTGCTTCGCTGACGCGTCCGTTCGGCCGCGTTCCGCGCTCCTCGACGGCCCAGGGTCAGGAAATGGTTTTCGAGGTTGAGGGTCGCCACGCGCAGGCGGCTGGTGTCTGGCGGCGGGGGCACGGGCCGGGGATTCGCGGCGATGAAGTCCACCGGTCCCGTGGGATGCACCCGGTCGGCTTCGAAGGCATGGGTCAGAATCCCGGTCAGGTTTTTCACCTGGTCTCCGGTCCGACGGGTGCCGTCGGGATCCAGATAAGGGGTGGGATCGGGCCCGACCCGGTAGCTGCCGTCGTCCAGCAGGATCTGTCGCTGGGCGGGGGCGGCCCGGTCGTCGTCCAGCCGTTCTCCGGGATGCCACAAGCGGCCCCCGGCGGTGAGCTGCAACGTGCCGTAGCGGTGCAACTCGCGGTTTCCAGTGACGGTCAGCACCTGCTCGAAACGGACCCATGTGTCCTGCAGGGAAGGAAGCCGGTGGGCGTCGTCGGGCAGCCGCAACCGTACCGGTTCCGGGGTGCGCGCGACACCACAGTCGCGCAACGCGGAGATCCGATGAACCTGCGGCCGTCCGTGGAATCGGGTGAACCGGCCGTCGATCTGGATTCGTCGACCGGGCGTGACCTGCCCGGCGTCGATACCCGGTGCATGGACGAACAGCCCGGCAGGTGGTTCGTTCGCGTCCTGCAGAAAAAAACCGCCCAGGCGCTCGCGACCGAGGAAAACGCCGCTCACCACGCCCCCTGTGGAAACCCGTCGCCCGTCCGCGACTGCGCCGGCGCGCAGATCCCCGATGGCGACAAGACCACTGCGGTCACATTCCGCGGCTGCAGATGCGGGGGCCAGACACAGCAGCCAAAAAGCGAGCAGCACGATCCTTTTGCGCATACGGGTTTCCGTTCCGATCTCGCGCCGCGTTGCCTGCGGCTTCATCCATTCTGGGCATGGCGGCGCCGGCTGCAAGCCGCGTTGTGCCGGACCCGCCGGGCGTAATTCCCGACCATTGTGATAAACTATTGCAGTTTCAAAAGCACCCCAAAGGAGAAGAAGAATGGATTTACCCGAACGTGACGGCGACGGTTACCTGGTGGACCGCGACCGCTGGACCCCGGAAATCGCCCGCGCCATGGCCGAGGCCGACGGACTCGAACTCGACGACGAGAAGTGGGAACACATCGTGAAGGCTCGCGAGTACTTCGAGGACCACGCAGTGGTGCCGCCGATCCGCAAGTTCGCCAAGTACCTCGAGGCCGATCAGAAGGGCATGTTCAATACCTGGATGACCGGTCCGATGAAACCCATCACCAAGTACGGCGGATTGCCCAAGCCGACCGGCTGCGTCTGATTCCGCAGAAGGCCGCCGGAGGTGGATCCGGCGGCCGGTGTCGATCCACGTCTCGTGAACGCTACTCGGTGACCGCCCGGAATCCGGCGGTGAACCCCATCAGTGAACCCTCGATCACGCCGACGCGGTCGGAGCCCAGCGTCTTGATGCCGATCACGAATTGGTTGCCGGTGCGCATCGCAGTGAGCATTTCCTCATCCACCGGCGCCACAACCCGGCAGCCGTTCGGCAGACAGGTCTGGAAGGGAAACTCGCGCCGCACCTTTTCCTCGACCTGAAACAGGATTCCCGGGCGCAGGTCGAGCCCCAGCGGGAGGTAGATGACCATCACGTTGTCGTCTTCCAGACGCCCGAGGGAAATCTGCATCACGGGCTCGCCTTCGTCGTCGACGATCGCCTGGCTGATGAAGCAGTTTTCGCCAGTCGGGGTGTCTTCACAAAGGACCTGCCAGTCCTGGTGGGTGGCTCCGGCGCGCACCTGATCGAGGTTCTGGGCGGCAATGGGCGGGGAACTCAGAAACCAGGCACTTGAGCACAGGGCGGCCAACAGGGCGAGGCGGGGGGTACGGCGGGTATTCTGGGGGTGATTAATGGTTTCTCTCCGGAACGGGTATGGGAACAAAACGCTAATCTGGAGCCCTCCCTGCGTCAAGCCGTGCACATCGGCGGACAGGGCGGTTTCGTGCCTGATCCCGGCCCGAGCCGTCACACTTCGACAATCCCGACTAGACTGAGGGGAAACGCCGAAAACGCGGAGGTGCCTGGATGAAGACGGTCACGGAGGTTCTGATCGGTAAGGATCCGGAGTTGCATACCATCGGGCCGGACGCCAGCGTGCTCGACGCGCTTCGGGTCATGGCGGAACACGAGGTGGGGGCACTGCCGGTCGTCGACGGGGGACGCCTCGTGGGCCTGATTTCGGAGCGCGAGTACGCACGCAGGGTGATCCTGCTCGACCGCAGTTCGCGGACCACGCCGGTTCGCGACATCATGATGACGCGTGTGCCCTGCGTCGAACCCGGTCGAACCGTGGAGGAGTGCATGGCGCTGATGACCGACAAGCGCGTGCGTCACCTGCCCGTGCTGGAGGGGGAGGAACTGGTGGGCCTGGTGTCGATCGGGGACCTTGTGAAAGCCATCATCGACGAGCAGCAGTTCATCATCTCGCAACTGGAACTGTATATCGCGAGCTGAAGCCCGTTCCTTCGCGAGGGCACAGGGTGAACACGGTCAACGTGATGAATCAGCCACGGAAGAACACGGAACGGACGGAAATGGACGTTCGTTCCGCGTCTTTCGGCTTTCCGCCGTGTATTCCGTGGCGCAATCGTTCCGGTGCCCGGAGGGGGTGGCGTTGGCCATGACAGTGCGTCCGGAAGATTCCCGTGAGCCCGGCGTCGAGGCGTTGCTGCGTACTCTGGTCCGCGATTTCCAGGAAACGGCGGCGACGACGGAGATCGAGGCGCCGGATCCTCGTGTGCTCGAGGCCATGCGTCGCGTACCGCGGGATCGTTTCGTTCCGGGAACCGGCGCGGTCCATGCCTGGGAAAACCACCCGCTGCCCATCGGGTACGGCCAGACGATTTCGCAGCCCTTCATCGTCGCTCTGATGACGCAGCTGCTCGATCTTGCTCCGGACAGCCGGGTCCTCGAGATCGGAACCGGCTCGGGATACCAGACGGCGATACTCGCGGAACTCGCGGGGGGTGTGTTCAGTATCGAGGTCGTACCTGAACTCGCACGGTCCGCCGCGCGGCGTCTCGCGGACATGGGGTACCGCAACGTAAAGGTGCGGTCCGGCAACGGTCGCGAAGGCTGGCCCGAGGCGGCGCCGTTCGACGCGGTGATCGTGACCGCCGGTGCGGAGGACATCCCGCCCGCGCTGGTGGAACAGCTGGGGCCGGGCGGCAGGCTGGTGATTCCAGTAGACAGTCGCTGGGCCGGGCAGGATCTCGTGCTGGCGGTGCGCCAGGACGACGGCAGTCTGCGCAAGCGGACGATACTGTCGGTGATGTTCGTGCCTCTGATCGGGACCAACGCGACCTGAGATTCATGCGGTCGGTTGCGTGGCGCGGGGCGGTTCGGTACAAAGCATCCTCGCTCGTCCGTCAGGCAGAACCCGAACCATGGCCGATTTCTCCGAACCGCAGATCATCCCGGATCCCTTCATCAGCGCCAGCATGGCACAGGACAGCCACGCGGCTCTGGAGCGTGAACTCGCCGAGCACCGGGCGCACCTGGAGGCATTGCCGGACACCGCGCCGCTGGTGCACCGTGCGCATGTCTTGCTCGACATCGGTGAGACCCTGATCGGTCTCGAGCGCAAGCCGGAAGCCTGGGAGACCGTGCGGCCCCTGCTGGAACCCCTGGTCGAGGCCTCGGAGTGGCAGGAGGCCGTGGAAACCTGCGACGTGCTCTACCGCGCCGAACAGGACGACTCCATCCGGGCGTTGGGACACGGCGTCTGGCTGGCCGTGACCTATCCGGTCAAGGCGCAGACCACGGTTACTCTGCTCGGGCATATCGTCGATGAGACGCCGGAACAGTCGGACGGGGCCGCGGTTGCGGCGATGGTTGCGCATTACATCGCCAGCCTGCGCACGGAAGAGGGCCGCGAGCGCGACAGCCTGATGTTTCTCACCACGCAGATCATCGCCCGCGTGGCGCGCCGGCACCGGGGCATCGAGGACCAGGAAACCCTGGATACCTGGATCGAGATGTACGAACTGAACAACATCGAGAAGCTCTTCCCGCGCCTCGGGCTGATCCTGGACGCGATCGTCGGCGCATCGTGGTGGTTCGATCGCGATGAACTGCGTGCCCGTTTGCCCGTGAACTGACGCCCGGCGCGGGTCATTACCCGCATTGGTAACCACGGAAGCACACGCAAACCGGAACGGCTTCCAAACCCTTTCCGTGTTTTTCCGTGTGCTTCCGTGGCTCGCTTTGGTGCGGCCCATGGACCTGAAAGCCGGCACCCCGAGGGCCGACCCCCGACGACAGGGTCCACGATCGCCGCCGTCCCGTCCCTGGCCAACTACACTTGAGTGGGGGCCGGTACGGTTCCATCGTCTGCCTGACGGTGCGTCCTGTCTCCGCGTTCCCCGCCCGAGAGGGCCCTGAATGCTTTCGACATGGAGGAACTGCATGGATACTGTCTGGATTGTGGTGGCCGACGCCGCACGCGCCCGCATTCTGAGTTGCGAGGGTCGCGCCTGTCACGGGCTGAGAGAGCTGGAGGCGTTTTCCCACAGTGAATCGCGAGCCCAGAACCAGGAGCTGGTCTCCGACCGCCAGGGGCGCGGGTGGGCCAGCGCCAGCGGCGACGCGCGCCACGCGATGGACGAACCCACCGATCCAGCCGAGCACGAGCGTGATCGCTTCGCGCGCATGGTCGCAGAGCGCCTGAAAACGGCGCATAACCAGGGGGTGTTCAAGCACCTGGCAATCATTGCTTCGCCGTCTTTCCTGGGCGTGCTGCGTGAGGTTCTGGACCGCCAGGTAGCGCACATGATCCGCGCGGAAGTCGCGAAAAACGTGGTCAAGGTCGAGTCCCCGGAGGCGCTTCGGGCCTACCTCCCGGATTTCCTGTTCTGAGCGTGCACGCGCCGGATACAACGCCCTTCCCGGCGACACCGGTTTTTCTACTCGGGTGCGGGAGCACCGATGCCATGGCAAGGAGGAACGAGATGGTTGAAGACATGAATGAGGTCATGAACCCCGCGACGGTTCGGCACGATCCGGACTTTCCGCACGCACCGGCCGACTGGGTACGTGAGGATGCCGAGCGCACCGCGGCCGAAGAGGGCCTGGAAATGGGCGAAGCGCAGTGGGAACTGGTGCGGGCTCTTCAGGAGTTCTACCACCGTCACGAGGATTCCGGCCCGATCAATCTGCGGGAGCTGCACGACGCGCTGGACGAGCGCTTCCACGCCCGTGGCGGCCGCAAGTACCTGTTCGAACTGATGCCTGGCGGGCCGGTCGCGCAGGGCGCCCGGCTGGCAGGTGTCAAGGCACCTCCCGAGGTGGCGAGCGCGGGCTTCGGCAGCGTTTCCTGACCCGGCCGGTGCCCGGTCGCTCCCCCGCCCCTCGGGGGCGGGGGATCAGGCTGCGACGGCGGATGCCACCTCCGGGACCGGGCATCGGCTGTTCAGGCGGCCTCTCCGAATACGTACCTGGGTCGAATCCACTTGATCAGCAGCGGTAGCAGCATCAGCGCGGTGAACACGTGCAGGATCAGCGCCGCGCCAATGTAGATCGCCAGGCCCCAGGTGTTCGCCAGGTCCGTGGCGACCAGCGGGATGAAGCTTCCCAGCAACACGAACACGGAAACGATCACCGCCGATCCGGTGGTGTTCTGCGTGTTGCGCAGCGACTCCAGCCAGTTGCCGCCGGTGGCCTGCATCTCCTCCTTGAGACGCGAGATCATGTAGATTCCGTAGTCCACCCCGAGGCCCATCGCGATGCTCAGGGTCACCAGCAGGTGGAAGGCGAGGTTGCCCGACCAGTTGCCCACTGACGTGAAGTAACCGCCGATTCCGTACTGCGCGAGCAGCGTGATCAGCAGCATGCCGAGCAGAAGCGCAGCAATGGTGAACGAACGGAACAGCAGCGCGGTGATCAGGAAGATCGCCAGCGCTGTCTGCAGAGGGCCTTTCAGCCACTCTTCCATCGCCACCTCGCGCGTGGCCTCGGTGGCGCCGAGGAAGCCACCCACCGCCGGGCGCACATAGTCCGGTCCCTCGATCGAGAGCTCATTGGTGTCGCCGGAGAGATCGGTCCACGGTCCCGAGCGCAGGCCGAAGTGCACCTTGCTGAAGCCGGGGTCGTTCTTGTGCGCCTCGATGTACTGCTGGATGTCCATCGTCACCTGGTGTGTCTCGACCGGGTCCATGGTGTTGATGAAACCGAGGATTACGCCCTCGTTCCAGTCCGCCGAAACGAAGGAGTCCATGTCCCCGGCCGAGGTCATCGTCTCCAGCAGGCCGTTGTAGAGCTGCACGATCTCGTGTGGATCCCGATCGTCGTCGGGATCGATCGCGTGCAGGTACGCGGTATTGGGAATGCGCAGGTCGGCCCGGTCCAGCGGCTCACCGATCTCCGCGGACAGCAGCATGTGGACCAGACGGATGTACTGCGCGTACGAGCCCGTGTAGCCGATGAACGGATGCGCCCGCATCCAGTTCTCCATGGCCTCGATGTCGGCGAGCACGTCGGCGTCGTTGAAGATGCCCTGCGCTCCGCAGGGGTCCGGATCCCAGCAGCCCAGTTCCTGTTCCAGCACGCGGCATTGTGCGAGCCGCTCGCCGCGATCGTCGATGTCGAACAGCGATTCCGGGAAATACGTGTCCAGGCACAGCGGGGAGAGTGCCTCGCGGCCGCGGATCGGGATGCTCACCGAGATCACGCCCGGCATGATCGCATTGAGTCGCTCGAGGTCCTTCCACGTGTCCGAGCTCTCCTTGAACGCCGCGCGCGCGTAGTTGATGCCCTTTTCCACGCCTGGGAAGATGTCCGCCCGGGTGCCCTCCCAGAAGCGCGTCTGGTAGGCCGAGACCACCATCACCAGCGCGATCGCGCCGACGGGGATCCACTTGCCGGGTCCGACCAGCATGCGCGTGATTCCGCCCCCCACCTTGGCTTCCCAGCGATGTCCGTGTTTGCCCTCGCACAGTTCCCTGGACGGCGGAAAGATCGTCAGCAGCAGTGGGATCATCGTGGTGGTGGTGAACAGCAGGGTGAACATGCCGATCACGCCGAAGATCGCGTAGGCCTTGAAGAACGAGATGTCGACCGTGGCCAGGGTGGCAAAGCCCACCATGTCGGTGATGATCGACAGGGTGGCCGGGATGATCGTGTGCGAAATCGCGATGTGCGCGGACTTCATGCAGTCGCCGCTGCCGGCCTGCTCGAGCATGAACCGGCGGGTGATCTGCACCGAGTGCCCGACGCCGATGGCGAGCAGCAGCATCGGCGTCAGCACCATCATCGTGGTCAGCTTGAATTCCGTGTAGCCCATCAGTCCAAGGGTCATCGCGATGGTGGCGAACACCCCGAGCAGCGGGAACAGTGCGCCACGCCAGGTGCGGAATTCCATCCACAGCACGGCGACGACGATCAGGATCGAGATCAGGAACAGCCACCATTTCTGCACCAGGTCGAGCAGCATGTAGGCCAGGAAGTAGGGCTCGCCCGCAACCAGGATCTCGATGCGCTCGTCCTCGCCGTGCCGGGCCATCAGTTCCCGCACCTGCTTCACCCAGGGCAGGTACATCTCCTTCACCCCGTCGGTGTAGTCGGCGATGATGTACGCGGCCACCGCCTTGCAGAAATCCTGGTCATAGTCGTCGTAGGCGCAGTTCTCGCCGGTGTCCCGATGCACCATCGAGACCAGCATCGGCGCCATCACCGGGTTGGTGCGGATGCCTTCCTCGAGGAAGGCCAGTTCGGCTGCCGCCTGTTCCGGATCGGTGGTGCTGATGCCGGCCGTCGGGATCAGGCGCTGGAACACCAGCCCGTACTCGTCAGCGCCCATGTACTTGATCTTCTGGGCCGCGAGATTGATGAAGTTGTTGGGGCGCGATTCCGGGAGCGCCTCCATCTCATGGTGGATCTCCTGGACCTTGTTGATGAACCAGGGCTGGAAGATGTCCCCTTCCTTCACCCGAACCGCGATCACCATCAGGTTGCCCATGCCGAACGTCTGCTCGGCGTAGTCATTGGTGGCCACGTAGCGGTTGCTCGGGGGCAGCAGGGTGTCCGGGTCGTTGCGTACGTCCATCTTCGGGATCTGGGTGGCCAGAACACCGGTGGCGGTCAGCAACAGGATGATGATGATCCAGCGGAACCGGATCACGAAGGTCGCATAGGCCTCGGCCCAGGGGTGCACGGGAGGGAGGGGGCGGGTGCTTTCAGCCATGATGTTCAGTCCCTGAAGATCGACCGTGGGCCGGTCGGTAATGGGTCCGGCGCCCCTCGGGGCGCCGGAGATGCTTCAGCAGGACAGGCGGGCTCAGTAGAAGAAGTACTTCAGCCCGACCTGCACGTTGGACGAGTCCTTGAACTGGCCGAAGGTGGTGTTCTCGTCACCCCAGTAGTAGTTCAGCTCGGCCAGCCCCATCAGGCTGTCGGTGAACGACCAGTCGACATCGAAGCGGTTCCACCAGCCGCCTCCATCCTCGTAGATGGTGATGTTGTTCCAGCGGCCGCGCTGGCTGGGCCCGAACGGCTTGGAGAAGAACAGGGAGTAGAACTCCTTGAATTCCTCCCCGGCGCGCAGGCCGTTGGTCGGGTTCATCGTCGCGAAGTCGGCGGTGTAGCGCGAGCAGTCGAAGACGATCCCGGTCTGGGTCGCACAGCGGTCGCGGTCGTTCACGTAGTCCAGGTTCACGAACTGGATGAACTGGGCGCTGATCATCATGTTGGTCAGGACCGTGATGTCGGCGCCGAGCACGTACTTGAACATGTCCGCGTCTTCCATGCTCAGGCCGTTGGCGAGGTCGCCGATGCCCAGTAGCAGGTTGTCGACGACCGGTTGCTTCGCGTCCATCTGGTACAGGAACTCGCCGCGCAGCACGACCGGGCCCAGAGTCTCGGTATCCAGCGCGTAATCGAACGATGCACCCAGGTTGTGGCTGCGCTGCATCTTCTCGGTGAAACGCAGTTCCACCGGGTTGGTGTTGTGTGCGCCGGGCATCATGCCGAACGTGGGATCGACCGCGCCGTAGTACTGGCCCGCGGCATTGCGCAGCAGAATGGACGTGGTGTCAGCCGCGCCGGCGCCGGTGAGATCGCGCCGGATCTGGTCGCGGGAACGGTCGCTCGCGAGGTTGGGCACGAAGGCGCCGCCGCCCACGTTCATGCTCCCTGCGCGCTGCACGTTCAGCTTTTCGCCGGTCGCTGCGTCGTGCCAGTCCAGGTCCACGTAGGGGTTCGGATCGTAGTTGTACAGGTAGTTCAGCGAGTACCCGAGGCCGCCCGAGGTCACCTGCTTGAACCGGACACCGAAGTTCGGATCCTCGGAATCGGGCAGATCCCTGCGGTAGGACGCTCCGGCGCTGCCGCCCGCGAACCCGGCCCCGGCGAAGGTGTTGAAGGTGGCGAAGGTCGCGTTGGGCAGGTGCTCGAACGCGGACGTGCGCTTCACCGGATCCCAGGAGGTGTCCATGAACCCGGTACCGGTCACCGGCATCAGGTTGGTGACGAAGTTGTTGGCGTTCGGATCGCTGGTACAGGTCGGATCCAGGCCGCACTGCGCGATATTGTTCAGCAGGATGAAGCCGGGGGCGCCGGTCTGGGGTGTAGCCGGCAGGATCTCGCCCGGCTTGGAGAACGGGTCCCAGAAGCCGCTGGCGAAACCGTCGACCGTGAGCCCGGCAAAGGGCAGCAGACCGGCCGGGTTGGCGGCGCCGCCGGTGAACGCCCCGAAACGGGCGGCATTGGTGAAGCTCTGGGCGGTGGCGCCCAGCGCCGGGGTCAGGTTCAGGAAGCCGTTCACCTGGCCGGTGATCGCATCCACGCCCTTCATGATGAACGGATGCCCGGCGTCGCCGTTTTCGTTCAGCCCGGGGATCACGTTGACCTGGGACTGCGAGAGCACGAACTGGAGATTCCCCTTGTTGTCCGCCAGTTCGCGTTCGACCTTGGCCATCCATACCGGGATGCGCGAGTCTTCCATCGTGTTCTGGTTCAGCTCGCGATAGTCGGTGGGGTTGATCACGTCGAGCAGCTTCATGCCGTCAGCCGTGCCCCAGACCACCTGCTGCTTGCCGAGCTTCACGTCCCAGCCCCCGACCGGCATTTCGACGTACAGCTCGCGCAGATAATCGTGCTGGGAGTAGGGCTCGTAGCCGCGGTAGTCGAAGGCGCTGCTCTTTACCGCCTCGCTGTCGTAGATGAAGTTCAGGTCGGCATGCCAGATCGCGTTCTCGCCGATGTCGCCGTTGACGAACAGCCGTGCGGAGTTCTCGAACTTGAGGAGATCACCCGCGCTGTGGCTGTCGCTGTTGTCGATCGCGCTCGCCGCGGCGCCGGTGACCTGTCCGGACCGCGCGAAGACGGACGTCTCGTTCTTCAGATAGCCGCTGACCTCGAAGGCCTGCGCGCCCATGGGTACCGTCAGCGCCATCAGTACCGCGCTGCTGATTGCGGTTTTCCTGTACATGGGAGTCCCCTTTGGTGAGTGGCCCGGCGGCCTCCGCCGGCCGGGCCCGTCGTTATTAGTATGATTTTTGAATACCGCCCAACCGCGGCAGTACGTCTAGCGACGGATACGTTCGAGGGTCGACTCGGACCAGAAACTCTCCGGGATGTCGGCGTCAACCTCGACCACGTCCTGCGGGATCACGGCCCAGGTCTCGTGCCCGGTACCGAGGGTCGTGCCGTACCAGTAGCCCCAGGATTGCGCACGCGGGTCCGGCTGGCCCATGCTGATCCAGTGACGATCGATCACCTTGATCTTCTCACCGTTCTTGAAATATTCGGTGCGGTAATCCGCGAAGGTCTTCGTGTCGACGTAGCTGATGCGGTCGTCGTACCACCAGTTCTCGAATTTGGTGGTGCTCTTCAGCTTGTAGACTTCCTTGCCCTTGTGCTCGCAGGCGGGCTCGGGGGGAGTGGAGAGGTTGCGCACCTCGACGTTGGCCATCGCGCCCAGGCAGTCGTCGAAGGTTTCCGTGCCCAGCAGTTCGTGGGTTTCGTGGAATGGCTTGCGCAGGGTCACGTCGCCGAAGGTGAAATCGCTCCCGCCCCACGCGTCGTCATGGGCCGGCTGCGCGAAGCGGCGGATCTTCCGGATCGCGGGTAGCCAGATTGAATACGACTGGCTGCGGGCATCATCGGTGTAGTCGACGATCAGCATGCCGGTGCCGCGCAGTTTTCCGGAATGGAAGATCGCGAGGTCCTTGGCGTTGATGTCGCTGTCCGCCGGATACTCGTTGTTGAGGTAGCGCGAGAGGGTGTTGCTGGTCACACCACCGCCGCCGGTGCGCAGGACGAGCACCGTGATGCTGTCGCGGCTGTCCTTGATCGCGTAGTTTCTGAACGCGTAGAAGTGGTTGACGAAGTACACCTGGTCCGCGATTTCATTGGCGGTCGGGGTACCAGTGGGCAGGGGCAGGTCCTTGGGTACGCCAGCCAGTGCCAGAGACGGCAAGGCAAACGCCACCAGGCCCGCGAGGGCACGGTTCAACTTCATCACAACTCCTCCTTTGGGACGACTTCTTATTGTCAGGTCGTGGCCGTGGCCCGTGCGGTGCGTTGTCGGCCGCATCCCTGAAATCAGGATTCAAACACCCTGTTCAGGAAACCTTTTCAGAAGTATTGCAATAAAGTGCGTGCAAAAGTCAACAAAAAGAAAAGGGGCATGGAGGAGTTGCCGGGTGGATCGAGGGTCAGTTCGGCGGGCCGGGCGGCGATGGGTCGCGGCTCCGGGTGATGAAATACACGCCGACTGCGGCCAGTACCATCCAGAACAGCAGTGCGGCCATGCCGAACTGTTCCCAGAGCGGACCGAAAAAGAAGAGCATCACCGCGGCGGCTGCAAGTATCACATTGCCGAGGATGAAATAGATCTGCGGGCCTTCGTCCTGCGGTTGCATCGGTCTGCCTCTTCGTTCCGGAGATCCGAAAAGCTTAGCAGCCCGAGCCGGACATCGGGCGGACCCAGGGCCCCTGTGGCGTATCGATCCGGGCCAGCGCCTGTCCGAACAGCCGCTCCAGCGCCGGCACGTGGAACACCTCGTCGGTCTTGCCCCAGCACAGTCCGCCATCGGTATACATCAGCATGAGGTGGGTGCAGTAGGTGGCAGCCAGGTTCAGGTCGTGCAGCGCCATGATCGCCGCCTTGCCCCGTTCCAGCGTTTCCCTGCGGATCCGGTCGAGAACCGCGACCTGGTGATGCAGGTCCAGGTGGTTGGTCGGCTCGTCGAGCAGCCACAGCGGTGGATCCTGGGTCAGCAGGGTGGCGATGGCGAGCCGCTGGCGCTCGCCGCCGGAAAGCGTCTGCACCTCACGCTGTGCGAGGTTGCCCAGGTCCATGGCGGCCAGTGCCCGCCGCGCCAGTTCGTGATCGTTAGCGCTTTCGACGTCCCAGGAGCGCAGAAACGGATGCCGTCCGATCAGGGCGGTTTCGAGCACGGTCGAGGGAAAGCCATCGTGGTGATCCTGGAACACCAGGCCCAGGCGCTGGGCGACCCGGCGCCGGGGCAGTTCGTGCAGGTTCCGCCCGTCGATCAGAATCCGCCCTTCGGCTGCGGGACGCAGGCCCGCCAGCGTATGCAGCAGGGTGGTCTTGCCCGCACCGTTCGGGCCCAGCAACCCCCAGCACTCGCCGGGCCGGATATCGCAGTCCAGCGCCATGCCGGGTTCGCGCCCGGGGATTGCGAGGACCAGATTCTCGATGGCCAGGAGCGGGGTCATGTGCGGCTCCGGTAGAGCAGGAACAGGAACAGCGGCACGCCCAGCATTGCGGTGATCACGCCGACCGGGAGCTGCTGCGGCGCGATCACGGTACGCGCCACGGTATCGGCCAGTGTGAGCAGGATGCCGCCGGCCAGTGCGGCCGCGGGAATCAGCAGGCGCTGGTCGTTGCCGATCACCAGGCGGAGCATGTGCGGCACGATCAGGCCGACGAAGCCGACCGTCCCGGCCGTGGTGACGGCCGCGGCGGTGACCACTGCAGCGAGCAGATACACCGCCCACTCCAGCCGGTACACCGATACGCCCAGCACCGCCGCCTGCATCGGGCCGCGCGCGAGCACATTGAGGCTGCGGCCGAGCGGCAGGGCAAGCAGTACCACCACGAGGAGCGTCAGCCAGGGCAGCCCCGAACCGCGCGCCTGGGCCAGGTCGCCCATCAACCAGTACAGCATGCCGGGCAGCTCCGGGCTGGGTCGCACGGCCAGCAGGAAGGTGATCACCGCACCCCAGCCGGCGGCGACCACCACGCCCGTCAGGAGCAGGCGCGTGGGCGTCCAGCTGCCGGTCCCATGGGCCAGGCCGAAAACGATCAGCGTGGAAAGCATTGCGCCGGCGAAGGCCGAGCCGGACACCCAGCCCAGACCCAGCCCGGCAATCATTGCGAGCAGCGCGCCGACCGCGGCGCCCCCCGAGATGCCGAGCACGTAGGGGTCCGCCAGCGGATTGCGCAGCAATACCTGCATCAATGCCCCGGCCACCGCCAGCAGCCCGCCGGTGGCAAAGGCCGCCAGCGTGCGGGGCAGGCGGAGGTCGAGTACCAGCATGCGGGCGAGGTCGCTGCCGTGGCCGGAAAACACCGCGAGCACCTCAGCCGGCGCCAGGCGCACACTGCCCAGCATCACCGAGGCCAGCACGGCGACAGCCGCCGAGCCGGCCAGCACCACCAGCGTCACGACGCTGCGGAACCCGGGACCCGTTTCCAGGCTCACCGGTCAGGTTCCGGCCGGCGCAACCGCGCCTGTTCGAGTGCATCGCAGAGCAGGCCCGTACCCTCCGCGATGCGCGGTGTCGGACGCTGGATCAGCGAAGGCGGAATGAAGAACAGATTGTCGCGCTGCACGGCAGTGAGCCCGGTCCAGGCCCGCCACGGCTCCAGCCAGTCGGCGCGATCCTCGCCGGGCCCGCCGGTGACGATCACCTCCGGGTTGGCAGCCAGTACGGCCTCCCGGCCCGGGCGGGGCACCAGGGCTTTCAAGTCCCCGAACACGTTCGTCCCGCCGCACAGCTGCAGGGCTTCGCCGATCAGGTGCCGGTCGTTCACGGTCATCAGCGGCGGGTCCCACACCTGGTAGAACACCGTGATCGGCGCCCGGCCGGAATAACGCGCGCGCAGATCTCCGATCTCGCGTTCGAAGGCTGCCGCCGCGGCTTCCGCGGAGTGCATTGTGCCGGTGATCTGTCCCAGCCGCCGCAGATCCCGGGCGATCCCCGCGAAATCCGTGGGCTCGCTGTAGTACACCTTCAGCCCAAGCGCCTCCAGCCGTTCCATCTGCGCGCGCGGATTGCCGCTGGCCCAGGCAATGACCAGCTGCGGATCCAGCGCGACGATCCGCTCCAGGTCCAGCTGCACGGCGGAACCGATCCGCGGCAGCGACCGGGCCTGCGCGGGGTGGTCCGCGTGTTCCACGGTGGCGATGATGCGTTCCCCGGCACCGATGGCGAACAGCAGTTCCGTCAGATGCGGCGCCAGGCTGATGATCCGTTCGGGACGCCCGGATCCATACACCTCGCGGCCGCGATCGTCGATCACCGCGGCGTCCGGATCGATCCTCTCGGGTTCCGCGGACAGCCCGATCCACGGCAGCACGCCCAGCGCGGCCAGCGCCAGCGGGAGCGCGAGACGGTTCGTCAACGGGATACCGCGCGTCATGGCTCACTCGACCCCGCGCGTTCTCCGGCTGCGCCAGAACACCTCGCCGTCCCCGGTTTCCCGGGCCAGCACGCGCGCGAGCACGAACAGAAAGTCTGACAGCCGATTCAGATACTGGCGGGCCACTTCGGTGACGGGTTCTTCCCGGTGCAGGTGCACGAGATGGCGTTCCGCGCGACGGCAGACGGCCCGTGCCAGATGCGTCGTCGTGGCCGCCGCGCCGCCGCCCGGCAGGATGAACTCCTTCAGCGGCGGTAGCACCGCATTCATCTCCTCCAGCCGCTCCTCCAGCCAGAGCACGCGTTCGGCCGCCATCAGCGCCTCGCCCGGCAGCGCCAGTTCGCCGCCGAGGTCGAACAGGTCGTGCTGGATCTCCAGGAGCCAATCGGAACGCGGGGCCCCCGGGTCCTGCGCGAGGACCAGACCCAGCACGCTGTTCAGCTCGTCGACGTCGCCCATGACCTCGATGCGCGCCGAATCCTTGGACAGGCGTGTGCCGGTCGCGAGACCGGTGCTGCCGTCGTCGCCGGTGCGGGTGGTGATGCGGGTGAGGCGATTGCCCATCAGAACCTCCATTCGGGTGGGGAGACGGTCACGTTGTGCCAGCAAGCCGGGAAGGTCAAAACGTGCCCCGCAGTTCCAGGTTGAACGCCTGGCCCGGTTGCGGATAGCCGGCGACCGTTTCGTAGTCCCGGTCCAGCACGTTGGTCCAGGTTGCCGATGCCGACCACATTGGGTTCAGCCGGTAACCCGCACGCAGGTCCAGGGTCGCGTAGGCGGGCAGTTCGACGGTGTTGTTGCGGTCGTCGAAGCGGCGGCCCTGGCCGATGACACTGGCACCGAGGCTCGCGCGATCGAGGTCGCGATCGAGATCCAGTCGCAGACTGTCGCGGGCGCGCCGGGGCAGTTGCAGGTTCGTTTCCTCGTCCCGGGCACGCAGCCAGGTATACGTGGCCGAAGCACGCCACTCGGTCGTGCTCCAGGACCACTCCGTCTCCACGCCGGTGATGCGGGCCCGGCTCGCATTCTGGGGGATGAAGTTGGCGTCGAGCACGATCAGGTCGCGGATCCGGTTTTCGAACGCGGTGAGGGTAAGCTCATGCGCCCCACGAAAGTGGGTGAGCCCCGCCTCGACGTTGCGCGAGCGTTCGGGCTTCAGCTCCGCATTGCCGCCGAAGGGAAAATACAGCTCGTTGAAGGTCGGGGCCCGGAACGCGGTGCCGGCGCTGGCCCGGAAATCCCAGTCCTCGGTAAACCGGTATCCCCAGGCGAAATCCCCGGTATTGCGGTTGCCGAAATCGCTGAAGCGGTCATGCCGCAGACCCGCGCCCAGCCGGTGCGGGCCAAAGTCGCTCTGAAGCTGGGCGAAGACCGCGCGGGTGTCGCGGCGATCGCGGGCGTAGTCCACGCTGCTGGAGACCCGGTCCTGCAGGTAGTCGGCGCCCAGGGTCATCTGCCCGATGGCCGTCTCCCAGTCCAGTTCCGCCGTTACATTCTGGCGTCGGGTGTCGAATTGGAAATCGAAGCCGGCGTCGGTGGTATCGCGTTCGTCGCGGGTTTCCCCCACGGTCAGTCGCCCCCGAAGCCCGTCCCCGAGCGGTGCGGACAGCAACACCGAGGTGGCCTGCTGCACGAAATCCTCGCGGCTCAACCCGGGCATGCCGAAGGCATTGTCGAAATCGGTCTCACCCTCGGCCCGCAGCAGGCGCGATTCGATCTCGAAGCCCGACGCCGCGGCATACCCCAGCCGGAGGTTCAGGGAATCGTTGCGATAGCCGTCGTCGTCGGGATCGCCATCGCTGCGTACGTCGTAGCCGTCACTGGCGACGTGACTGAACCCGAGGTGGTACCGGAACGCTTCGCCCTGATCGCCCAGCGAGACGCTGGCCTTCCGGGTATCGAAGCGGCCGTAGCCCGCGCTGACTTCACGCGTGGAACCCCCTGCCGCGCCACGCGTGAAGATCTGGATCACGCCACCCACCGCATCGGCGCCGTAGGCCGAGGCCCGTGGCCCGCGCACCACCTCGACGCGTTCGATCTGGTCCACCGGCATGAACTCCCAGGCCGCACCCCCGGCCGTGGCGGACCCCGCGCGGACCCCGTCGATCAGTACGATCACCTGGTTGGCGTTGCTCCCGCGCAGGAACACGCTCGACTGCTTGCCGAAACCGCCGCTGCTGCTGACCTGTACACCGGGCAGACCGCGCAGCAGCGCGGGTACGTCCGCGGGCTGGCGGCGCTCGATGTCGTCCCGGGTCAGGACCGTGACCGGGTGCAGGGCCTCGTCGACCGTCTGCGCCATGCGCATCGGTGTGGTGACGACGATCGGGTCGAGCCGCTCGGCGGCCTGTATCGCCCCGGACGTGGCCAGGACCGTGAGTACCGCAAGGCGCAGGCCCTGAGCCTGAAACGTGGAAATGCTGTGATGCATGGTTGCCCTCCGCAAGCCATTGATATGGCCGGACGGGCAGGACGGAAGGTGCAGCGGGCCGCGCGTGCGGCTGCCGCATCCCTCCCAGACAGCCCGCCGCGGTCTGGTTGCAACCTTTCAGGCCGGTCTCCGGGCTCGCGGAACGTCGATGCATGTATCGACGTGGCGGGACGCCTTCCCACGCCGTTTCGGCGCAGTGGCAGTGGTCCCGTCGTACTTCGGGTTCCTTTCGGACCCGGAGTTTCCGCTTACCGTTGCGGGGGCAGCGCAGGTTTTTCACCTGCTTCCCGTTTCATTCCAGCCCGAGGGGCGGAACACCTGGAAGGTCATGATTCCGGCGATTCGCCGGCGTACTTCGCGCCGTTTCCCACGGGCGCGGCAGGGACATTACTCCCAGTTCTCCTGACTGGCAAGGCGCGTCGCCCCGCGTCCGAAGGCTTGTCGCGGCCGTGGATTTGGGGGCGGATCTCAGTCGCGATCGGATGTTGGTGGTATTGACAGCGGCAGGCAGGTGTTGGAGTGTTTTACAACATGCGCGCGGAACTGCTGCTACAGGAACGGCACCAGGTTAACGTGAAATTGCAGCCACGGAAGAACACGGAAAACACGGAGAATGAAACGGATCAAACCCCTTGTCCGTGTCTGTCCGTGTTGTCCGTGGCTCGACTTTTCATATTTCAGGGTGGCCGTTGGCCATGAGAGTTAGCCGCGATTCCTTCGCGGAGCTGCGAGTCTGGCGGGTCCCGACTCCGGTACTCGGGTCGAACGAGGTTGCCTATCCCTTCCGTGACCCGGCGCAGTTGCTGAGAGACTTCTGGTCAGATGTGGATCGATGGAGGGCGCGACGATGAACAAAGTGACACTTACGGTTTCGTCCCGCGAGGCCGTGACCGACCGGAGGCTGGCCGCCTTTCGCGGGGAACCGCAGGGAGCCGTGATTTCCTTTGCGTCGCCGGAATTGCTTTGGCAAACCCTGAGCCGAAAGCGCTGGGAGTTGCTCAAGGCAATGACCGGTCGCGGGCCGATGACGATCCGCGCGCTGTCTCGTGAGCTGGGCCGGGATGTCAAGGGTGTGCACGGAGACGTGCACATCCTGCTGGATGCCGGTGTTCTGGATCGCACCGAGGAAGGGCGAATCCTGTTCCCCTACGATGCCATACATGTCGATTTCGAGTTGGAGGCTGCCTGAATCGATCGGGGTTGACGGTCTGCCAAGTCGCAACACCCCAGCTGTCGCCCCCACCCGACTTTGCTACCCTACCCACCCCGCACTCCCCCAGAGCCCCCATGAGCACCTGCACCCGTTTCGCCCCCAGTCCCACCGGATTCCTGCATATTGGCGGCGCCCGGACGGCGCTCTTTTCCTGGTTGTACACGCGCCACCACGGGGGTGCATTCGTGCTGCGCATCGAGGACACCGACCTCGAACGCAGCACGGTGGAATCGGTGAACGCGATTCTCGAAGGCATGTCCTGGCTGGGCCTGAACTACGATCGGGGGCCGTTCTACCAGACCCAGCATTTTCCGCGATACCGGGAGGTGATCCAGCAGCTGCTCGACGCCGGACATGCCTACCACTGCTACTGCACGCGCGACGAACTCGAAGCCATGCGGACCGGGCAGATGGAGCGCAGGGAGAAGCCCCGTTACGACGGACGCTGCCGTCATCGCACCGAGCCTCGGGAAGGCGTGCAGCCGGTGGTGCGGTTCCGCCAGCCCGAGGAAGGCGTGACCCTTGTCGACGACATGGTGCGGGGCAGGGTGGTCTTCCAGAACAGCGAGCTGGACGACCTGATCATCGCCCGCTCCGACGGGACCCCAACCTACAATCTGACCGTCGTGGTCGACGATATGGACATGGGCGTCACTCACGTGATCCGGGGCGACGATCACCTGAACAACACGCCACGTCAGATCAACATCCTGAAGGCTCTGGGCGCGGAAGCGCCGCGCTACGGGCATCTGCCGATGATCCTGGGGCCGGACGGAACCAAGCTTTCCAAGCGCCACGGCGCCGTGTCGGTCATGCAGTACCGTGACGAGGGCTTCCTGCCCGAGGCGATCCTGAACTACCTGGTGCGTCTGGGCTGGTCCCACGGCGATCAGGAGATCTTCACGCTCGACGAACTGGTCCGGCTGTTCGATATCGGCGACGTGAACCAGTCCGCCTCGGCGATCAACCCCGAAAAGCTGCTGTGGCTGAATCAGCACTACATCCGTACGCTGGACCCCGACCACGTCGCCCGCGAGCTCAGCTGGCATCTGGGCCAGATCGGCATCGATCCCTCCGCCGGTCCCGAGCCTCGCGACGTGGTGCAGGTGCAGCGTGACCGCTGCCACACCCTGCGCGAAATGGCCGAGGCCAGCGTCTATTTCTACCGCGAGTTCGCCGGGTACGACGAGAAGGCCTTCCAGAAAAACCTGACGCCCGCGGCCCTGCCGGTGCTGCAGGCGCTGCACGACGGTTTTCGCGCGCTGGGCGCCTGGGAAAAGGAAGCCCTGCACCAGGTCGTGCTGCGCACCGGGGAGATGCTGGAGCTGAAACTGGGCAAGGTGGCGCAGCCGCTACGGGTCGCGTTGACCGGCAGTACCATGTCCCCCTCGATCGACGAGACCCTGGTCCTCGTTGGGCGCGAGCGGACCCTGGCCCGTATCGAGCGGGCGCAAACCAAGATTTCCGGGGCATCCGCTTGACACCCCCCGGTCGCGTGGGTAAATTGCGCGCTCGCCTTTCGGGGCCATAGCTCAGCTGGGAGAGCGCCTGCATGGCATGCAGGAGGTCGGCGGTTCGATCCCGCCTGGCTCCACCAAAAGGTGGAACGCGAGCAAGACATGCACAAGTTCGGGATGGTTTCGCTATACCTGGGCCTCGTGCTCGGAGCAGTCGGGTTGGTCGGCGGCTTCGGGTTGATGTTCGTCGGTAGCGATGCCTGGGCCAAACCCTTGATCGCGATGGTACCCGTAGGATTCCTGCTGGTGTTCAACGGTGTAGTGACGACCCTTCTGCACAGCCCCGGTGACGGGTCCGAGCCGAAAGGTCCCCCTGAGTAAAGCAGTACGACGCTGCCTCTGCGTCCCCATCGTCTAGAGGCCTAGGACACCGCCCTTTCACGGCGGCGACCGGGGTTCGAATCCCCGTGGGGACGCCATATTTTCAAGCACTTAGCCCACTCGACGCAGAATCTGTGAAGAATCTGTGTAATTCCTTGTGTGCGAAAGAAGCTCAACGCGCACTAGCCTGATGCGCCGAGTTCGATATGCCCGGACTCGGACCCGCCTTGCCGGCTGACGTTGCCATGCGAGAAGCGGTCACCGTCGCTCGCAAAACTACGAGACCCCCAGTTTGTTGACCGTCCTAGACCGTTTCGGCAGCGCGATCGGTACGCCCGAGCGCCTGACCGAGCGCTGTGTTTCCCGCAATGTGGCCTACCTGCGGGGGATCCGGGCGGCGCTGTAGGATCGGCCTGTCGGTCGTCGAGTCAGCATTGCTGACCCAGGTAATGCTGACGAACCGTGGTTGGCGTGACCGGTGCCGGTGGCAGTATGGTTAACTGTCGCTACAGCCAATGGGGCCTCTTCACGAGGGAGATGGAGGAAGCGATGACACGCGAGGAAATGGTCCGACTGCTGAAAAGCCATAAAGCGACCCTTGCAGAACGCTTTGGAGTCACTGACCTCGCACTGTTCGGTTCCATGGCGCGAGGCGAAGCCCGGGAATGCAGCGATCTGGATATTCTCGTCGCCTTTGACGGGCCGGCGACATCGCGGCGCTACTTCGGCGTTCAGTTCTATCTGGAGGATTTGTTGGGGGCGCCGGTGGACCTGGTCACCGAGAAGGCGCTGCGCAACGAATTGCGCCCCTACGTGGAGCGGGATGCGATCCATGTGTGATTCGACAGAATCGGGTCGGGAGTGGCGATTCTATGTCGAGGACATGATCGCGTTTGCGGGCAAGTGCCTTGCGTATACGGAGGGAATGGATCAGCACTCCTTCGTGTCCAGCGCCCTGACCTACGATGCCACGCTCCGGAATCTGGAGCTGATCGGGGAGGCGGCGACCCGCCTACCCGATGAGGTACGGGCTGCACATCCTGACATCCCCTGGCGGAAGGTGATCGCGACGCGCAACCGCTTGATCCATGCCTACCTCGGGATCGACAACGATACCGTGTGGAGCATCATCCAGGACGACCTTCCGGAGTTGATCGAAGGTCTTCGGCGCATACTTTGAATCGCGCGGCCGTTCCGTCATGCACGCGTGCGTCATTATTCCCCTTCGGCCGTGGCAAAGCCGCGTAACCATGGGTCGAGGTGAGCGATGTCGAACGTCCCGGACTCGAGCATCTGCATCATCTCCCCGTGGAGCTGCAACGGGGCGCGCTGCAGGCGCCAGCCGTTGATGCGCAGGAACACGTCCGCGGCAGCAAAGGCGATACGCTTGTTTCCATCCACGAAGGGATGACTGATGGCCAGGCTCTCGGTCAGTGCGGCCGCTTCGGCCACGATGTCTTCGTAGTAGCCGGTTTGCGGTCGAAACAGGGCGGCCTCCAGCGCGCCGGGATCACGCACGCCCAGCGCCCCACCGTAGCGCTGAATCAACACCGTGTGCATGCCGAGCACGTCGGCCACCGTAGGGTGGTCGCGAGGCATGGCTTACTTCGCCAACTCGCGATAGAGGCTGTCGAACTCGTCGAGGCTGGAGGCAAACGCAGCCATCACGTGGCGGCGGGGGCGCTCCTTCTGTTGCCGGTCGATATAGTCGCGCAGGGCTTCATCGAGCACTGCCTGGAACTGGCGTCCCTGGATTTCTGCGATCTGACGCAGCGCAGCCAGCACCTCGGGCGCTGCTTGAGAGGAAAACTTTTCGCGGGCGGACGTGGCCATGGCAATTTCCGTCATGATTTGTCTTGATACTTCATGATAGAGCCAGATATCACCGGTTGTCACCAGAGGGTTCGTGTTGGACACGGGTCGGGGGAATGCGGCCCGATTTCGTCGCATGGCGGTTCGCTCGGTTGTGCATGCCGGCTTTCGGTTACCCCCTACGGATTCTTACGTAGGGACCGACGCGGGATGCGATGATTAACTGCACCCATGTGAAACACGCCGGGATCCGTACCGGCACACACGGGATGCAACGATGAAACGACTCGCTCTCTGGCTGCACGACTCCCTGAACGCGACCCGCGCGGTGGATTTTCTGGCGCCGCTGGCACTGCGTCTGTACCTGGCCCCGGTGTTCTGGGCCGCCGGCACCAACAAGCTGGACGGCCTGCTGCCGAGCGCTGGCACCGTCGCCTGGTTCGGCAACCCCGACTGGGGCCTGGGCCTGCCGTTTCCCTTCCTGATGGCCTTTCTCGCCGCCTACGCCGAGGTGCTCGGCGCCATCGCGCTGCTGCTTGGCATCGCCACCCGCTGGTTCTCGGTCCCGTTGATGGTGACCATGGTCGTGGCCGCGGTCACGGTGCACTGGCAACACGGCTGGCAGACCATTTCCGACTCGATGATGTGCCTGTTCAACTGTGCCGGTACCGAGGAAGCCGCGCTGAGGCTGGACCGTGCACGCGCCATCCTGCAGGAGCACGGCAACTACGACTGGCTGACCCAGAGCGGCAATTTCGTGGTACTCAACAACGGTATCGAGATGGCCGCAACCTACTTTGTGATGCTGCTGGTGCTGTTCTTCTACGGCGCCGGACGCTACCTGAGTGTCGACCACTACGCTGCGCGCTGGCTGCGCCGCGACTAACTGTCACAGACCTATGCCACCCCTGATGATGAAAAGCCGAGCCACGGAAAGCACGGACAGACACGGACAAGGGGTTGGATTTTTTTTCAGTGATTTCCGTGTTCTTCCGTGGCTGCATTTTTACGCTAAACGATTCCCAAAAGCTGCGATCGAGCAGACCACCCCGTAAAGCAGGTCCCATGACGTATCATCCCAACTCTCCAAAGGAGAATCCCATGAAAGAGCATCTCTTCAATCGCAAGACCCTCGCCGCCACCCTCGGTACCGCCGCCGTCGGTCTCGCCATGGGCAGCACCCCGCTGTTCGCCGCGACCGATCTCGGCCAGGGCTATCAGGTGACCCCGTCCTCGTCGATGCAGAAAGTGGCCCAGGGCAGCTGCGGCGAAGGCAGGTGTGGCGGTGCCGAAGCCGCCGAGAAGGCCGCCGAGGGCAGCTGTGGCGAAGGCAAGTGCGGCGGTGCCGAAGCCGCCGAGAAGGCCGCCGAAGGCAGCTGTGGCGAAGGCAAGTGCGGTGGCGCCGCGGGTGAAAAGACCACCGACAAGAGCACGGAAGGCAAGTGCGGCGAAGGCCGTTGCGGCAGCTAGGATAGCGTGCCCATGCACCATCGATCCCATGTTCGTGGTGCGGGCCTGGGTCTGCGGCGGGCTCTGCTGAGCCCGTTCGCGCAGACGCCGGGCGCCCGCGACCAGGTCGATTTCCTCGAAGTCGCCCCCGAGAACTGGATGCACCTCGGGGGCGCCCTCGGGCACGTCCTGCGCGAGTGGACCGAAGCCAGGCCCTTCGTCTGCCACGGCCTGTCGCTCGACATCGGGGGGCCGCGGCCCCTGGACCGTGATTTCCTGCGGGATCTGCGCGGATTCCTGAAGACCCACGGCATCCGCGATTACACCGAACACCTCTCCGCCTGCGGGGACGAGTTCGGCCACCTGTACGACCTGATGCCCATTCCCTTCACCGAGGACGCGGTGCGCCACGTCGCCGAGCGCGTCGGCATCGTTCAGGACCAGCTGGGCCTGCGCATCGCGCTGGAGAACGTCTCCTACTACGCGCAGCCGGGAGCGGAAATGACCGAGGCGGAGTTCATCACCGCGGTACTCGAAACCGCCGACTGCGACCTGCTGCTCGACGTGAACAACATCATCGTCAACGCCGTCAATCACCGCTACGATCCGCTGGATTTCCTCGATCGGCTGCCGCTGGACCGGGTGCGCTATCTGCACGTGGCCGGGCATCACGAGGAGGCCCCGGACCTGCGCGTGGACACCCACGGCGCCGACATCTGCCCGGATGTCTGGGCCCTGCTCGACGAGGTCTACGGGCGCCTGGGACCCGTGCCCACGCTGCTCGAGCGGGACTTCAACTTCCCGCCGCTCACCGAACTCCTGGCCGAAACCGACCGGATTCGCGGCATGCTCGAGCTCCGGGAGCCGGAGCGGGAGACGCGCCGCCATGCCTGACGTCGACTTTCGCGAGGTGCAGCGCCGGTTCGCCGCGCACCTGCGCGATCCGCAGCACCATGCCGCACCCGAGGGCATCGAGGAGCGGCGGATGGCCATCTACCGGCGGCTGTTCATCAACAACATCGAAGACCTGCTGGGCCGGGCCTACCCAGTGCTCTGTGGTTTGCACGGGCCGGAGCGCTGGGCGCGGCTGGCCCGCGACTTCTACCGCGAGCACGGCTGCCACACGCCGTACTTTCCGCGCCTGGCGGAAGAGTTCCTCGGCTACGTGGAGACGGAGCGCGGCCCGCGCGAAGGGGATTTCCCGTTCCTGGCCGAGCTCGCGCACTACGAGCGCGCCGAGGGAGTCGTCGCCCAGCACGAGGATGACCCGGAAGAGGCCTCCGGACCCGCGATCGACCCCGCCGGCGATCCGCTGACGGGTGTGCCCGTGCTGGCCGCGGCGGCGCGCCTGCTCGCCTACGAGTACCCGGTCCACCGGATCGGCCCGGACTTCCTGCCGGAGGCACCCGGGGAACATCCGACCTACCTGGTCGTGTTCCGGGACCGGGACTGGCACACGCAGTTCATCGAGCTCAACCCCCTGAGTGCGCGCATTCTCTGGTACGTGGAGAACGATCCCGCTCCGGGCGCCGAGCTGGTGCGCCGGGTCGCCGACGATTTCGGGCTGCCTCCGGGTGAAGATCTGCGTCGCAGCGCCGAGACGCTCCTGCAACACTGGCTGCAGCGCGGCGTGCTGGCGGGCGTGCGTCCCGCCGCCTGAACGCGGCCCTGTCTACTCGGGGGTCAGCCGGTCGCGGAAATCGTGGCAGGCCAGCGCCAGCCGGGCGAGGTGCGAAGGGCTTTTCGCACCCATCTTCAGCATCAGGTTCGAACGGTGGATCTCCACCGTGCGCACGCTCACGTCCAGGTCGCGTGCAATCAGTTTGTTGGGCTTGCCGTCCAGCAGCTTCTCCAGCACCTGGCGTTCGCGGGGCGTGAGCGACTGCAGGCGCTCCTCGACCTGCGCCATCTCCGCGGCCCCCGCGCGGCGCTGCGCGTCCAGTTCCAGCGCGTGGCGTACCCCTTCGATCAGGGTGCCGTCGTGAAAGGGCTTCTCGAGGAAATCCAGCGCACCCTCGGCGACCGCCCGGACCGCCATCGGGATGTCGCCGTGGCCGGTGATGAACACCACCGGCATCTCCACGCCGCGGGATTTCAGCTCCCGCTGCAGGGTCAGGCCGTCCATGTCCGGCAAGCGCACGTCCAGCACCAGGCAGCCGGGCGTGCCGGCATCCACACCGGCCAGCACCGACTGTGCGTCAGCGTAGGCCGTCACCCGGAAATCCTCGGTCTTCAGCAGCAGGCTCACGGCGGAGCGCACGTCGGGATCGTCGTCGACCAGGTGAACCTGGGGAACCTTAGGTGCGGGCACGGGCGTCCTCCATGGGCAGGGTGAATCGGAATTCGGCGCCCCCTTCGGGCACGTTGGCGGCCGTCAGTTGACCACCGTGGGATTCCACCAGCGAACGGCTGATCGAGAGGCCCAGGCCCATCCCGCCTTCCTTCCAGGTGGCAAAGGGGTCGAACAGGCTGGCGAGCCGGCCGGGTGGGATGCCGGGACCGTTGTCGCGCACGGTGATGGCGAGTTCACGGCCGGTGCGGTCGACCCACAGCTGGATGCGCGCGCCCGAACGTCCCTCCAGTGCTTCGAGCGCGTTGCGCAACAGATTCATGAGGACCTGCTCCACCTGCACCGGGGCGACCCGAACGCGTGGCAGCCGCGGCGGGATGGACCGATCGAGTTCCACCTTGCAGCGTCGGAACTCGGGCTGAAGCAGATCCAGCACGGGCTTCAGCAGGTCGGTGGGCGCGATTGCAACACGCTCGGGCGACTGGCCCGCCGCGAAGGCGCGCATCTGGCGCACCGTCTCGGCAGCCCGATGGGCGCCGGCGTCGAGTTGGATCAAGGCGTCCCGCAACGCGTCCAGTTGTCCGCGTTCGAGCAGCCGCTTGCTGGCCTGGGCATAGCTCGTCAGCACACAGAGCGGTTGGTTGAGTTCGTGGGCGAGCCCGGCCGACAGCTCTCCCAGGGTGCTCAGGCGCCCGGCTCGGGCGAGTTCCTCCAGGTGCTGCCGGGCTCGGGCCTCGGCCGCTTCGCGTTCGCCGCGCAACGCGCTCAGCACCAGGCCGGTCAGGACCAGAAGGCCCAGTTGCGCGTTCAGCGACAGCAGGCTCTTGCCCAGCCCCATGTCGGCAAAGGGTCCGAGCCCCCACCCGGTCCCGGAGAGCGCTATGGTACCGGCTGCCAGCATCAGCGTGGTCGTCACCTGCACCGGGCAGCGCAGGGCTGCGAGCATGATCAGCGGGAACACGGCGTAGGAGAGCGGCATCGCCAGCGGGGCTGAGAGCTGCCCGGAGTAGACCACCAGGCTCACCAGCCCCAGCGCGCCGATCAGCATCGCACCCTTGGTGTACGTATGCTCGGCCGGGCGGACCATCGGCGCGCCCAGCCAGGTCATCAGGACCGGGGTGATCAGCATCAGCCCCATCAGATCGGCCATCCAGCACAGCCACCAGGTATCGGAAAAGCGCAGTGTTTCGGTGCCGACCGCAATCCCCCAGGCGCCCACTGTGGCCGCGAGCCCGGAGGCTGCGAGCCCTCCGACGAGCAGCAGCAGGCCGACATCGCGCAGGCGTTCGAAGCGCGGGGAAAACCCGAAATGGTGCAGGGCCCGCGCGCCGAGCGCGATACCGGCCAGGGTCGCGCCCACCGTGCCAATGGCCTCGGGCAACGGCATCATCGTGCCGGTGAACCGCCAGGTCACCAGCCCCGCGGCAATGCCCAGCGCGGGGAGCAAGGACCAGCCGTACAGGTAGACGAAGGCGAGCCCGACCCCCGTCGCAGGCCAGACCAGCGGAATGCCGTGGGCATCCGGCGTGAAAACGAGACCCCAGAGTGCCACCGCGTAGTACAACGCCACCAGCATCGCGCTGCGGCCCGCCAGCCAGAGCCACGCCGGGCGGGCCGATGCGGAAAAGGAACGTTCGGACAGGCGGATCGGCGCGGTAGCCATCGTCAGGAATCCTGCGGAGGAGGCCAGGGTACCCAGTCTAGGCCAACGCACCCTGCCGTAGGATACGGGTTATCCCCTAAACCCCATTGCCATCTTCCCTTCGTCATTGCGAGCGCAGTGCGGCGATCCAGCGGCATCTGCACGAAAAAAAGCCCGGTCCTTGCGGACCGGGCCGGTTCCTTCCAACCGGATGACCGGTTGAGAGGGTTTGGTGGGCCTTACTCTGCAGCCGGTTCTTCACCCGAGCCTTCACCCGAGCCTTCAGGGGCCTGCGGAGGAGGCATCGGGGCGCCGTAGTACGGGGCACCGTACGGCGCGCCGTAGCCGTAGCCGCGGTAGGGGTGGCCATAGCCGTAGCCGTCACCGTAGCCGCGGCCGTAGCCGGAACCGGTGCCGCGCCCGCGGGCGGAGAAGTCGAAGTCGCTGAACATGTCGCCGAAGCCGAACATGTCGCCCATGCCGCGGCCGTAGCCCGGGCCATACCCATAGCCGGGACCGTAGCCGTAGCCGGGACCGTAAGCAGGACCACCCCAGCCCGGGCCGCCCCACTGGGCGCTGGACTGCATCGGGATCGCAAAGGCGCCAACCACGGCGGCGGCGGCCAGAAGTTTCATAGCTTTACGCATTACAAAGATCTCCTAGGTTGATGAACGCCCTTACAATGTGCGGCGCTTCGTGCACCCGTGCAGTGCATCCTGCAATACCCGTCGGCATCAAGGGCCCACGCCCACGGGGTCCGGAACCGCGAAATCCAGATTTAAGCCATACCTGCCGAAGTTTTCAAGCCCCGGCGCGGGGACACATCATGATCGATTGCTGATATTGGATGAACGCTGTCAAAAAACTCTGATCCAGATCAAATTCGAACCAGAAAGTGCACCCGTGGCTCGGGGCCCGAGCCGAGGATAAATCGAAGAAATTATCGATTAAACAGACATTAAAGAAACGATTCTACAGTCGAATAATACGTAGGTATGGAAACCGCGGTGTCGAGTCGACGCGCTCACGAATCTCCTGGTGGAATCGTGAAACCCGCCTCGCGAAGCCGGGTACAGAGCCGGATCAGGGGCAATCCTACGAGCGCTGTGGGGTCTTCCCCTTCCATGGACCGGAACAGCGAGATACCGAGGCCCTCGGACTTGAAGCTGCCTGCGCAGTCGTAGGGCCGGTCCGCACGCAGGTAGCGTTCGATTTCGTCGGGTTCGAGATCGCGCATGTGCACGGTGAATGGAACCACATCGCACCATTCGCGCCCGCCGGCGCTGTCGATCAAGCACAGGCCGGTGTGGAAGGTGACCCGCTGGCCGGACAGCCGGCCCAATTGCACCCGGGCTTTCTCGTGGCTCCCGGGTTTGCCCAGCACGTCGGTGCCGAGCGCGGCGCACTGGTCCGAGCCGATCACCAGCGCTTCGGGAAACCGACTGGCAACCTCGGTGGCCTTTGCGGTGGCCAACCGCAGGACCATGTCGGCAGGTGGTTCGTCCGGTTCACGTGTCTCGTCGACCTGGGGCGCGACGGCCTCAAACGGCAGCGAGAGCCGCTCCAGCAGCGTGCGACGGTAACGGGAGGTGGACGCCAGAATCAGCGTCGGCCGTGCCGGCATTCAGCCCTCGATCTCGAGCAGCGCGTCGTCCGGGTTGGCGGCCTGGCCCTTGCTCACGTTCACCTTCTTCACGGTTCCGCTGATCGGGGCCGGAATCTCCGACTCCATCTTCATCGCTTCGAGCACCAGCACCGGCTGCCCGGCTTCCACGGTGTCGCCCTCGGCGACGAGCACGTCGATGACGGTGCCCGGCATGGAAGTGGTCACGTCACCGGGGCGGGTGGCCCGACGCGGCGCCTCCTTGCGGCTGCGTTTTCCGCCACCCTCGCCGATGGCCGCGGCCCCCGGCATGATGTCGATTTCGTCGAGCGTCTCCAGCAGCACCTCTTCCGGCAGGCCGTCCACGGTCACGTACAGTGGTCGCGAATCCTCGCGCCGATGGCCGCTTCCGGTCACCTGGATATGGTAGGTCTCACCGTGGAAGGTCACGTTGAATTCCACCGGGGCAGGGCAGCCATCATGCAGCGCGGCCTGGGGCGGGTTCAGCGGTTCGGGCACCAGTGTGCCGTCCGCGCGCTGCTGCAGGAACTGCTTGCCGACCTCCGGGAACAGCGCGTAGGTGAGTACGTCCTCCTCGGAACCCGCCAGTGCCCCGATCTCGTCGCGCAGGCGCTCCATTTCATCCGGAATCCGGTCGGCCGGGCGACAGTCGAGAACCTCGGCGTTGCCGACGGCCTTGCCGCGGATGATCGGGTTCACCGGACCGGGCGTACGTCCGTAATGTCCCATCAGGTAATGCTTCACCTCGTTGGTGATCGCCTTGTAGCGCTCGCCTGCCAGCACGTTCATCACCGCCTGTGTGCCGACGATCTGCGAAGTCGGCGTCACCAGCGGCGGATAGCCGAGATCCTCGCGCACCTTCGGAATTTCGACCAGCACGGCGTCGAACTTGTCCAGCGCATCCTGATCGCGCAGCTGGTTGGCCAGGTTGGAAATCATCCCGCCGGGCACCTGGTTGGTCTGCACCTTGGTGTCCACGCCGGTGTAGGCGCTTTCGAAGCGCGCGTACTTCTTGCGCACCTCGCGGAAGTAGTCGCCGATTTCCTGCAGCGCCTCGAGGTCGAGCCCGGTATCGAACCGCGTACCCTTGAGCGCCGCGACCATGCTCTCGGTCGGCGCGTGGCTGGTGCCGCCGGCAAAGGCCGAAAGCGCGGTCTCGATGTGCCGGCAGCCGGCTTCGATCGCCTGCCAGTGGCACAGCTCCGCGAGTCCGGAGGTCGCGTGTACATGCAGGTGGATCGGGACGTCCACGGCTTCGACCAGGTCGGTGACCAGGCCCCGTGTCGCGCTCGGCGTCAGCAGGCCCGCCATATCCTTGATCGCGATGCTCTGCGCGCCCATTTCCACCATTTCGCGGGCCATTGCGACGAACTGCCGCGAGGTGTGCACCGGGCTCGTCGTGTAACAGATGGTTCCCTGGGCGTGGGCGCCGGCTTCCCGGGTCGCCTCGATGGCCACGCGCAGGTTCCGGGTGTCGTTCATCGCGTCGAAGATGCGGAAGATCGCGATGCCGCCCTCGGCGCTGCGCTGCACGAAGGCGCGCACCACGTCGTCGGCGTAGTGCCGGTAGCCGAGCAGGTTCTGGCCGCGCAGCAGCATCTGCAGCGGCGTGTTCGGCAACGCCGCCTTCAGCCGGTGCAGGCGCTCCCACGGATCCTCCTTGAGAAAGCGGATGCAGGCGTCGAAGGTCGCGCCGCCCCAGGCCTCGAGCGAATGGAACCCGATCCGGTCCAGCTGCGGGCAGATCGGCAGCATGTCCTCGGTGTGCAGGCGGGTGGCGATCAGGCTCTGGTGCCCGTCGCGCAGGGTAAGGTCGGTGATGTGGACTCGGCTCATGGATTCTCCGGGCTACAGGCCATGGTGCGCCGCGAGCGCGGCGGCAATGGCGACAGCCAGGTTGCGGTTGGAAGGCGTGCCGTGGATCTGGCTCAGTTCCGGGTGCGCGGCGATGAAGCCGGTATCGAAGCGCCCGCTGCGGAAATCCGGGTGATCGACGATCGCCAGGTGATAGGGAATGGTCGTCTTGACCCCGTAGACGCCGATATCGCGCAGCGCGCGGTCGGCGCGGTTCAGCAGCGAATCCCAATCCAGCGCCCAGCACACCAGTTTGGCGCACATGGAATCGTACTGCGGCGGGATCTGATATCCCGTGTAGATCGCCCCGTCGGTGCGGATTCCCGGCCCGCCCGGCGCGAAGTACCGCGTGATGCGCCCGAAGCTCGGCAGGAAGTCGTTCTCGGGATCCTCGGCGTTGATGCGGAACTCGATCGCGTAACCCCGGCGGCTGATCTCCTCCTGCCGGTAACGCAGCGGCAGCCCGGCGGCCACGCGCAGTTGTTCCTGCACGATGTCCACGCCGGTGATCATCTCGGTAATCGGATGTTCCACCTGAATACGCGTGTTCATCTCCATGAAATAAAAGGAATCATCCGAGTCCATCAGGAACTCGACGGTGCCGGCATTCTCATAGTTCACGGCGCGGGCGGCGGTTACCGCCATCTCCCCCAGCCATTCGCGCTGGGCGTCGGTCAGCTGCGGGGACGGGGCGATCTCGACCAGCTTCTGGTGCCGGCGCTGGATCGAGCAGTCGCGCTCGTACAGATGGATCACGTTGCCCTGGCTGTCCGCCAGGATCTGCACCTCGATATGCCGCGGGTTCACCACCGCCTTTTCCAGGAAGATCTCGGTGCTGCCGAAAGCGCGGGTGGCTTCCGAGCGCACGCGGTCGAAGTTCCGGCGCAGGTTCTCCGGATCGGTACACAGGCGGATGCCGCGACCGCCGCCGCCGTTGGTCGCTTTCAGCATCACCGGGTAGCCGACCCGCTCGGCGTCGACCAGCGCGGCCTCGACGTCCGGCAGGTTGCCCACGGAACCCGGCACCACCGGCACCCCGGCGGCGATCATCGCCTCACGGGCGGCCACCTTGTCGCCCATGCGGCGGATCACCTCAGCCGACGGGCCGACGAAACGGATTCCGCGCTCGGCACAGGCGGCGGCGAAATCGGGGTTTTCCGAGAGAAAGCCGTATCCGGGATGCACCGCGTCGCAGCCCGCCGCCCGCGCGATGTTGATCAGCCGGTGGATGCTCAGATAGCCGCCCATGGTGTCGGGGCCGATCGAGTAGGCCTCGTCGGCCTTTTTCACGTGCAGGGCGTGGCGGTCGGCGTCGGTGAACACCGCGACCGAGGTGATGCCCATTTCCGCGCAGGCGCGGATGAGGCGCACGGCAATTTCACCGCGATTGGCAATCAGCAGTTTGCGGATCGGGATCACGCCCAGCTTCCTGTCAGCGTCGAGGCCGCCCAGTATCGGCAAGGGGGCGTTGGGCTGCAAGTAAGCCTCTGTTCGCTTTGACAGAAAAGGCCCCGGCGGGTATATTGCGCGCCCTTGAGATGAGCCGCATTCCCGTTTCCCTGGATCCCTTTCTCCCGCGCGCGCTCGAGCGGCGCTGGGAGGGTGAGTATTCGGGCGACGAGTTGCCCCGGCTCCGGGCGGCATCGCCGGAGGGTGCCGGGATCGCGGTCCGGGTGGGCTTCACGCTGGTGCGGGGTCCGCTGGGCGAGATCCGGTGGCAGGCCGAGATCGATGGCGAGACGGACCAGGTCTGCCAGCGCTGCCTGCAGCCGATGCGCTGGCATTTCCAGTTGCGGCCGGATGTCGCGCTGATCCGGCCGGGCGATCGCCCCTCGGCGCTGGGCGAGGATGCGGAACGGCTGGAACTCGGGGCGGACGGGCTGTTGTGGCCCGCCGGCGCGGTGGAGGACGAGATTCTTCTGGCGCTGCCGCTGGCGCCGCGGCACGAGCAGTGCGGTGCGGGCGCGCACCGGGAATTCGAACCTGGAGAGGGCGACCGCGAGGCGGACAACCCCTTCGCGGTTCTCGGACAATTACGCGGGAAGTCCTGACGGACCCCGGCAAAGCGATTACACTTCGCCCGGTTCTTTCCGGGTTGTTCTTTTTGGAGAATGAAGCATGGCCGTTCAACAGGCACGTATGACCCCCTCGAAGCGCGGCATGCGTCGCGCCCACGACGCCCTGAAGGGCGCCACCCTCTCGATCGAGCCCACCACGGGCGAAGTGCACCGCCGCCACCACGTGTCGCCGGACGGCTTCTACCGCGGTCGCCAGGTCATCCAGAAGGATGTCGTGGCCGAAGACGACGAGGATTGAGCCCCCAGGCGAGATTCGTAACGACGTGCCGCGAAGGCCTGGTCTTCGCGGCACGTTCGCGTTCAGGGCAGGCACACGCTGACTCAACCCGGGTGCGGTCCCCGCGCAGGGTCGTCCGCGCTCGCTCCGGAGCGACATGAGCCACAGGTACACCATAGCGCTCGACGTGATGAGCGGAGACCACGGTGCGTCCGTGGTGATGCCCGCATCGCTCGGCGCACTGCGCGAGACCGGCGACATCCGGTTGCTGCTGGTCGGCGACGAGGCGGTCATCGGCGCGCATCTCCGCCAGTGGCCGGAGGCCATGCAGCAGCGCGTCGACGTCGTGCACGCGTCGCAGACGGTCGCGATGGAAGAACTGCCGGCGGTCGCGCTGCGCAACAAGAAAGACTCGTCGATGCGCAGGGCGATCGACCTGGTGAAGCAGGGCAGTGCCGACGCCTGCGTCAGTGCCGGCAATACCGGTGCACTGATGGCGACCGCCCGCTACGTGCTGAAAACCCTCCCCGGAATCGATCGTCCGGCCATCGCCACCGCGTTGCCGTCGCTGTTCGGGCACACCCACATGCTCGACCTCGGCGCCAATGTCGACGTCGAGGCCGAGCACCTCTACCAGTTCGCGGTGATGGGCTCGGTGCTGGTGACCGCGATCGACGGCACCGAAGCCCCGCGCGTGGGCCTGCTGAACATCGGTTCCGAGGCGATCAAGGGCAACGACCGGGTGCGCGAGGCCGCGCATCTGCTCGAGAAATCCCCGCTCAATTACGTCGGCTTCGTCGAGGGCAATGACGTCTACTGCAGCGACGTCGACGTCGTCGTCTGCGACGGTTTCGTCGGCAACGTCGCGTTGAAGACCAGCGAAGGCGTCGCGCGCATGATCGCCGACAACATCCGAGCCGAATTCAAGCGCAACTGGCTGACCAAGCTGCGCGGCCTGATCGCCCTGCCGGTGCTCGCGCGCTTTCGCGAGCGCATCGATCCCCGGCGCTACAACGGGGCGTCTCTGCTGGGCCTGCAGGGGATCGTGATCAAGAGCCACGGCGGTGCCGACGCGCTGGCCTTCCAGAACGCCGTGCGCATCGCGCGCAAGGAAGTCGAAGCCAACGTGCCGCAACGAATCGACAAGCAGATCGGGCATCTGCTCCGTCAGGAGGTGCATGGGTGACATACTCTCGCGTGGCCGGAACGGGCAGCTATCTGCCGGCGAAAATCCTCACCAACGCCGACCTTGAGAAGATGGTCGACACCACCGATGAGTGGATCTTCGACCGCACCGGCATCCGGCAGCGCCACATCGCCGCGGACGACGAGACGACGTCGGATCTCGCGCTTCAGGCCTCTTTGCGCGCGCTGGAAGCGGCCGGGCTGACTGCCGCGGACCTGGACCTCATCGTGGTCGCGACGACGACCCCGGACCAGATCTTTCCCAGCACCGCCTGCCTGCTCCAGGCCAAGCTCGGTGTCGGCGGCTGCCCGGCGTTCGACCTGCAGGCGGTCTGCAGCGGGTTCGTGTTCGCGCTGGCCACGGCGGACCAGTTCATCCGCGGCGGACAGTGCCGGCACGCGCTGGTCGTCGGCGCCGAGACACTCTCGCGCATCACCG
>JAABSC010000017.1 GCA_011390565.1 Thioalkalivibrio paradoxus
ACCCGATCCGCGCGATATCCGCAAGGCCTGCGGGCAGGCGCGGCAGGTCACCCTCGTAACCTATGGCCGCGCCGTGGACGTCTGGTGGCGCCAGCATGGCCCGGCGCTGTCCGGTCAGCGCAATCTCACCGTGCTGCGTCTGCCTGCGGAAACCACCGAGGCGCTGGCCGCACTCGCCGCGCGCACCATGAGTCTTCAGTGCCTGATTCAGGACGGCATCCTCTGGCTCACGTCGGGAGACGTCACGATCCAGGTCGAGCCCGAATGGCTGCTGCGCCAGGACTCCTGACACCGCCTGGGGATGAACGTGCCCCGGGACCCGCCTCGCGTCCTCAGTAGAGAGCCACCGCTTCGAAGCGCAGCCGAAGGGTCCCGGATTCGTCGAGCATTTCGAGGTGCCGGCCGATGATCCGGTATTCGTGCACTTCCTCGAGCGCCTGCAGGAACCGGCTCGCCTGTTCCATTGCCGCGGGACAGGCCATCCGGGTGGTGGCGAGCATGGCGAACTCGATCGACGCGCCTTCCAGCTCATAGGCGCCGATAACTCGATTGCAGCCATCGGAACCCGCCAGCCGGTCCTCCTCGTGGAACACCAGATGCGGTTCGCGCTGATCCGGTGCACGCCGCACGCCCTCGGAATCCAGAAGGCTCAAGCGCCAGTAGGTGTTCCTGAGGTCCGCGAGCTTCATCGGTGGGGGGCAACTCAGCTCGGGCGAGACGCCGATGAATCGCTCCGGCACGAGCGTCGGCACGGGTCCCGGCCCCTCCATCGGCATGCGCTGCGCGATCCGGCCTTCGAGACTCGCCATGATCTCCTCACCGGGGCTCTCCCTGACCGCAAGGTAGGCCTCTTCGAGTGCCCGGTTGTCGGCCTCCGTGGCCACCGGCATCTCCAGCCCCGTCAGGCATTCACGGAACCGCCCCGCATCGGCGAAATATCGGTACATGCCCCGCAGCAGCAACTGCGGCTCGAGCGGCTGCAACTCCGGCTGCCGTTCCAGGTTGTAGTTCAGTTCGGACTCGATGTGCCCGCCATCGCGGTCCAGCAGGCGCAGCGTATCCGGCGCCAGGATGGCAAAGCGCAGCGGCGCCTCCCGGCCACCGTATAGCGTGAGCTGCTCGCGATCCGATGACAGCAGGTAACGCCCGATGTCGTCAAACGGGCCGCCGTCGCGATCCTGATAGGTCTGCCGCAGGAAGTATGCCCCGTCATCCAGCAGATTCAGGTGGTAATCGATACCCGGGCAGTCCGCGCAGGGCAGCGTTCCCTTGAAGGTCGCCGGGAGTTCCCCGAATGGGTGTGCAGGAACACTGCTGACCCGGCGCATCCGCAGGTTGGCCGTCGACGGGAAGCCCCGCGTGATGACCTGGTGGACCTGGTCGGTCACGAACAGCAGCCTTTCGCCGTCGTACAGACGGGCCGCCACACTGTAGGTGTGTCGCGGATCGATCTCTGCCGGGTCGTACTCGATCCGAAATGCGTATGGCGGTTGCCCGACGTTCTCCGCGACCATCTCGCCCAGGCGCTCGGCGGCCATCCCGGGGCGGCTGATATCCTGAAGAACCACCTCCAACCGGGCATTCGGCGGCGCCGCGATCCGTTCGAAATAGAGCGCTTCCCCGGTGACCTCGGCCATCTCGGGCTCACTCGCCGTCGTTGCGCCGCTCGACAACACCAGCAGCACCAATGCACTCAGTAGAATTCTCATGTCCGTTACTCACCTCTGACCGGTCAGGTCTTTGCATCGGCCCGCGGGCCGGAATCCACCGAGCCTTGCGGAGGATAATCGAGCGTGTCTCTGAGTTCGCCGCGCTTCTTCAGGTCGAATTCAGGAAACGGCAGTTCGTTGCCCTTGCGCAGCTCGCGCATGATCGCCTCGGTGCGCTCCGTGCGCTCCGGGTCGATACCGGTGTCCTGCGCCAGATAGTTCACGGTCGACGGGAACGCGAAACCGGTGCCCGACGCGTCGACGAGATCGATCAGGCGCAGGAAGATGTCCTCCTGCACCCCAAGGAACTCGTTGAAGTCGCTGGTGTTCACGTAGGCGAAGATCTCGATGTCCACCGAGTGGGCGCCAAAGCCCGCGAAGCGCGCCCGCGCCGGTTCCGGTGTCACCATCGGATGCTGCAGCAGAAGCTTGCGGATCTCCGCCAGCACCCAGCGCAACTGGTCCGGCGTGGTCTCGTAGCGCAGGCCGATCGTCGTGTGCAGCAGCACCCGGTCGCGTCGGGCAAAGTTTTCGATGTACAGGTTCACGAACTCGGCATTCGGGATCGTCACGATCGTGCGGTCCAGTGAGCGCACCTTCACCGAACGCAGCCCGATCGACTCGATCACACCCAGGTGATCACCGAGGCGGCAGAAGTCCCCGACCTCGATCGGCTTGTCCGCGAACAGGGTGATCCCGCCGATGAAGTTCTCCAGCGTGCTGCGCGCCGCCAGCGCCACGGCCAGACCGCCGATACCGAGGCCCGCAAGCACGCCCTGGTAAGGCAGCGACAGGATCTCGGCAAGGAAAAGCACGGCACCAATGATGACCGCGAGCTTGGTCAGCGAGGTCGCCAGCGAGCGCAGCACCTCATCCCGGTACCGATAACGCGTGGAATGCGCCTCGAGTGTGCGGCTGATCTTGTCGACCAGGTGGTAGGCGAGCCAGCCGCCGGCGATGGACAGCGCCACGCCGATCACGATCCGTACCGGCATGTCGACCGTTTGTGGAAGCCCCAGCACACGGAGCGCCAACAGCCCCAGCCCGGCAATCAGGATCAGCCGCAAAGGCCACAGGAAACGGATCTCCGGCGGCAGCACGTGATCTCCATCGGCGGTCTTCAATCGGAAGATCTTCGCGACAGCCCAGGTCAGCAACCAACTCAGCGGGATGCTCACAACCAGCCAGAGGGCCAGGGCAAACCATTGCCACAGTTCCATCCCGCCACCGGTCTCGTGCAGCAGTTCGCGGTGGATCGAACGAACATGGTTGCGGATCGTGAAAAACGGCGTGGACTCGCCGCGCTGTGTGCCCTCCGCGAGTGGCATGTCCTCCAACGCCATGAACAGCGTTCGCGCGCTGGCCAGGGTCTCCGCACTGAACTGCCAGATCGTCGAGCCATCGTCCTGCTCGATCGGGTGAATCTCGACCGAACCGACCGGATGCACGAAGTGAACGTAGGGACCGCGCCGGCCCGAATCATCCGGAATCTCCTGGCGTAGCGGCAGACCGATGCGGTAGAGCACCTCGATGAGATACTCGCCGAGGAGCGCACCCTCGTCCTCGCGCACCGCCGCGGCAATCTGCGACAGATCCATGGTCTTCAGGAAGAGTTCACTGTTGCCGGCCCGCGCGTGATCCCACTGCTCGACGAACGTCCGCATGGTGTCGCGGGGCGACCGCAGTTCGTGATGCTGCCGCGAATGCGGCACCTCACCGTCGTGAGCCTCGAGCAGCACATCCAGCGTCTCCCGCATCTCCTCCACCGGGGGGACCACCAGGAGCCACGTGTCGGTCGCTTCCGAGTCGTCGGCACGACGGAAATTCAGAGTAAATCCTTGCCCGGTACCCGCTTGAAACAGCTCGACCGAATGCTCTGCGAGCCCCTCGAGACTGGAGCGCCGCAACGACCAGACGCGGAAAGTCAGACGGTCGAGGATCTGGAACAGCATGCGTGCGTTCGCCAAACGCGCGTAGGCGCTCGCGGGCTCCTCCAGCGCACTGAAATCGAGCAGGTCCATTGCGGCCCCGAGACGGTCGGTACGACCCTCGCCCGCCTCGTTGCCCGCCCGGAGAAACGTGTACAGCGCCCGTTCCGGACTCGAGCCATCCGGCGACTCCGTCAGGATCGTCGCGAGGTACCCCGCGGCCCGGCTGCCCGTCCACCACTCGCCGGTTCCGAATCGGCCCATGAAACTCTGGCGATCGGTCGAAATCGCGAAGACGAAGGTCCCGGATCCGTCGGCATCCTTCCAGGTTCCCGAAAAGACGTTTCCGACCACGCGTCCCTGGACGATGCCATCGAACGCAGGGTAGGTCCCCACAACCCGATCCCCGGCCTGTTGCAGGATCATCAAGGCGCCACTGTCCCGCCAGCGCGTGTCCCAGACGCCGGACCAGTCCGGCTCGTCCGCCGTTGCCAGTGGCGGCAGGAATGCGCAAAGTACAAGCAGGAAGAGCAGACACCCGAGGCGGAAGGGCATCCCGCGAAGCGGTCGCGACATGACGGGCCTCATGCGGTAGAGCGTGCTGGCCGCAGCAGCAGCCAGACGATCCAGATGAGCAGCGCCAACGCCAGCACCGACAGGGCCGATGCAGCCGGCGATGGATTCAGGGGCTCAGGGGGTTGTGGCAGTCGCGGAGCCAAAGCGCGTGCCTGCGGCAGGACCGGATAGATGTCCTCGGTTTTTCCGGTGGCGGCATTGACGCGCTCGACCGCCTGATCGGTCAATGGGAGGGCGCGAGGAACGAAACTTGCGCCCGGGCCCTGGGTGGAGAGCCGCACACCGTCTGCCAGGGCGGGGCCCGCCAGCACGAGTTGGGTGGACAGGGTCTCGACCGGCTGCCTGAATCCGGGCATCCGTGCACTGTCGCCCTGCCCGACCGGAAGAAACCGCTCGTAGTCGGATGGGGCAAGCCGCGCCGGCTGCAGATAGGGAAAGACGATGTGGTTGTTGCGCTGGACCCAGTTTTCCAGCTCGACCAGCGGCAGGCCTCGCTGCAGCAGCGTAAGAGCCGTCGAATTGCCGACGGGCTGCATCAGGATCGCGATGTCCGCCTCGCTGTCGAGCAGGGCGTCGGCCAGTGCGACGGGCGTATCGCCTTCGACAGGTAAAAGAATGGCATCCAGTTGCAAACCGTCGATCATCGTTTGTGCCACTCGAAAGCCGCTCGAACCCTCGGGGCCGGTCGCGATGACGGAGGCGTCCTCGAAGCGGTTGACACCCGGTTTCAGTGCAAAGGCCTGCAGAAAGCTGGTCCCGACGAGCGCCACGGCCTCCACGCCGGGGCGCAGTGGCGGCTGACCGGTGGCCGGGTCGGCCGAGCCGGGAGCAAAGAATGCCGGTGCACTCACCAATGCCAGCCGCGCGCTCGCATCGTCGATCGCGCCCAGTGGATCGCTGGAGCGGACCAGGTTCACCGTACTCGTCGGAAACGACCTGCGCAGCTGGCGCAGTATCGTTCCCGCTTCCCCGTCCGCATTGGCCGAAAGGGAAACCGCCAGGTTCAGAGCCTGCCGATCCCGTTCGCCAATCTCGCCGTCGATCAGACCGAGACGAATCAATTCGGCCCGCACCACTTCCCGGGGATCCTCGCCACGCACCGTCACCCTTCGGCTGAGGCCCCGCATCTGCGTGTCGCCGATCGCACCGGCCAGTCGTGCGAAAACGTTCTCCAGCTCCGGAAAGCGTTGCAGGGCCGCCTCCCGGTAGACCAGGGCGCCATCGTGACGCGAAAAGAACTCGAGGTCGTCCTCGAGCACGCGGAGGTCGAAGATCTCGATCTGGGGGTCGGCCGAGTGCACCAATGCGACATCGATAGTACCGTCCACCAGGTGACCGTAGAGTTCGCTTCTGTCTCGCGGCTCGACCTCGACGATCCCCTGGAACTGCATGCCGTAGCGCCGGCCGAGCGGCGCAAGGCCGTCAATGGGGCGTCCCCGGAACTCGCTGTCGACCCCGAGCGCAAGCCGATCCGCGTGGCCTGCAAGGTCCGAGTAGCTGCGGATGCCGAGCAAGCGAGCGCGGTCACGCAGCATTGCGAGGCCAGGCCTGTTCTCGAAGCCCAACGGTTCGCTCCAACCCAGACCCAGCGAAGCGTAGCGCTCACGCAGAAGGGCTATCGACGCATCCCGATCGACGTCGGGAGCTTGCGCCAGCCCCAGCAACGCAAGACCCGTCCCCGTGTATTCGGGATAGAGGTCGATCTCCCCGCGTTTCAGGGCCTCGAGCGTGAGCCGGCTGCCGCCCAGGCCGATGCGCCGCTGCACGGGAATACCGGCAGCCTCGGCGAGTTCGGCCACCAGCTCGGCGACGATCTGGTTTTCCGGCGATTGTTTTCCGCCGACCTGCAATGGCTGCCGGTCGCCGCTACACCCGGCAAGGATGGACACCAGCGCCAAGGCCGAGAGAATGCTGCGGATACGGGTCACAAGCGGCTCCTCATTCGTTGATCGCCCGCGGCGTCAAGCGCGGGGCCTGCACACCGGCGCCCCCACGCTCACTCCGGATCGCCCTCAGGAAACCGACCACCTGCAGCAGCAGCACCACGGAAAATGGAATTGCGCCGGTGACCGCCATCGCCTTGGCGACCTCGACCGAGCCGCTGAACAGAATTGCGACCGTGAGCACGGCCACCAGCGTGCCCCACACCAGCTTGTAGGGCAGCGGCGGGTTCAGCTTGCCGTCGCTGGTCATCATCGACAGCACGAAGCTTCCCGAATCCGCCGAGGTCACCAGGAAGATGAAGATCAGGAACAGGGCGACGAAGCCCAGCAGCTGCCCGAGCGGAAAGAAGTCGAGAAAGACGAAGAACGCCCGACTGACGTCCTGGGACACCAGTTCGGCGATTCCCCCGCCTCCGAAGAGTTCGATGAACACACCCGCGCCGCCCAGCACCGCGAACCAGAACAGCGAGAACACGGTGGGTACGATGATGACGCCGGCGCAGAACTCGCGAATGGTCCGCCCGCGGCTGATGCGGGCGATGAAAATGCCGACGAACGGTCCCCAGGCCAGCCACCAGATCATGTAGGTCAGCGTCCAGCTCGCGGTCCAACCCTGCAGGCCCTCGAATGGCAGCAGGTGAAACGCGAGGCCCGGCAGCTGCGTGACATAGCTGCCGAACGAATCGACCACGGTTTCGAAGATGAAGGCCGTTGGCCCGAAGACCGCGATGTAGATCACCATCAGCACGGCCACCGCCATATTGATGTTGGACAGGAGCTTGATGCCGCGATCGACGCCAACCGCGGTCGAGGTCATGTACGTTGCGTACATGACCGCGATGATCGCCAGCGACATGCCAAGGCTCAGAGGCGTGCCCACCAGTTCACCCAGGCCGGCGCGGATCTGCAGGGTTCCCATGGTCAGCGAACCGGCGAGCCCGAAGACTACGGCGACCACACCCAGAATGTTCGCGACCTGGCCAGCCCGCTGGCCGGTGACGCCTGGAAAAAGCGATTCGATCGGGGTCGAAATCAGCGGCTTTTTCTTCTTGCGGAAGGTGAAATAGGCGATCACCATCGCGCAGATGCCATAGATCGACCACGCGTGCAGACCCCAGTGCAGGTTCGTCAGGGTGAACGCGACCCGGGCGGCCTCGGCGGTCTCACCCGGCATCCCCGGTGGTTCACGGAAGTGATACAGCGGTTCCGCGACGCCCCAGAAGATCAGGCCGGCACCCATCCCCCCGGCGAAAAGCATCGCGATCCAGGAAACGGTCGAGAACTCGGGCTCCTCGTCGTCGTCACCCAGCTTCACCCGGCCGTAGGGTCCGAAGGCCAGGAATCCCGCGAGAATCAGGAAGCCGGTGCTGACCAGCAGCCAGTACCACCCGATGCTCGTGAGCATGAAGGTGGTGAAACCCAGCGAGGTACCGCTCATGCCCTCGGGGTCGATCAGTCCCCAGGCACCGAAGACGGCAACCAGAAACAGCGATACCACGAAGACGCGGTTCAGGGTGAAGCGGGGGCGTTCGATGGTGCTGGACACTAGCGTTCCCTCATTTCGTTAGCTGAAAACAGCGCTGCCGGGGTGTGCCGATCGTTGCCATGACGCACGGATCCGCGGGTCCCCGGGCTCGCTCCCGCTCGTCTCAATTACGAACACCTCGAAGCGCAGCCGCAAATTCCCGGACCCGTCCGGCATCTCCAGATACCGGCCACCCCGGGCTCGCTCACCGTCGTCTCACAGCCCTGCGATCCCCTCAGAACTTGTGCAACAGCTGCAGCATGAAACTGTCGACTCGGGCAGCGCCGCCCTGATCGATGAGATCGTGACCGTAGGTCAGGATGGCTGCACCACGCGGCCACGTCGCAAAACCGCCGCCCAGGGCCAGCCGCAGGCTGCGCTTCGATTCCTCTCTGATTTCCTTGTCAACCCGGATTTGGCCACCCAGACTGCCGACCATGCCACCGCTGATCCAGGCCGACGGCGTAACATTGCGGCTGTAATGGACTTCCAGCCCCCACAAGGGCTTCTGGCTGAGGGTCGTGGAACCGGCGAAATCATCGTTGTCCCCGAAGAGCCTGACACTGGGGTAGAAGTCCCACCACGACACCCCGCCGTTGCCGGTCACGCTGTAGTTGAGCGTGGTCTTGAGCGCCCAGCGATTGGTGCCGATATTCACTTCCCGGTCGGGATCGTAATCACCGGTGGGGACATTGAGAGAGAAGTGCAACCCCGAATAATCACCCGGCGTGTGCCGAACGAATGCCTCGCGTGAAAGGGCCGGGGCACCGAACAGGTTGTAGTCAAAGGTCAGGGCGACATCACCTGTACCCGACTCGTCCAGCAGGACCTCGCCCGAAGAGTCGTCATACGACAGCATCGATACACCCGGAATCGCGAAACCGAAGCCGCCTGTCCGACCGCTGAGCGAAGTGATGTAGGCATAGCTCACGGTCAGTGTCTGATTGCGCGATACCAGTTCGCTGGCACCGATTGCCGTATCGGCCTGTGTATTCGATCGAACACCGGTGAAGATGCCGCTGACCATATGGGTATCGACCGGTGTATTGATGTAATAGCGCCCGACCTGCGCCGAGACCGGCGCCTGCAGGCAGACAGCGAGCAAGAGAACCCACAACGGCCCGAGCGGGCTGAACGATGAAAGCCATCGCCGCTGTTGGCGAACCTTCGGATAACGGTCCCAAAACTTCACAGCGACGGGATTTCAACCACCCGGAACCAGCAACTGGAACCCCAGCCGTATGGTCCATTCCGGCAACCCCTGCCGGTCGCGCAGGTTGTATTCCGGGTTGATCGACCATTTGACCGACTGCCCACCGATGCGGGTCACTCGGCTCAGCTGCACACCGACCGGAAGATTCACGAACTCGCCGCGGTCCCAGTCTCTCGTCCATTGGGCATCACCGGCCGCCAGCGCCCAGCCGTTGCCCATCTGATAGGCGAGCACGGGCTGCAGGCTGCTGATGGCGATGTCGTCCCCGAACAGGTTCTGGTTGAACACTCCGTAGGTCCAGCGGCCGCTGGAAGCAACGAAGCCAACCGCCGGGCCGATGGCGAAGGTATCCGAATCCCCATCCCGGCCCGGCAGCAGCTGTGCAACCGGACCCGCGCCCCACCTTCCCCAAGGCTTGTCGAACACCAGCAGGTTGAAGATCGTGACGTCCGACAGGCCATCAGGTGCGGGCCCACTGTGGGTGTAGTTGACGGTTGCCCGCAGGATATTGCTCGTGTCCCAGGCACGGAAAGGGATCACCGCCTGGAACTGGCTGGCGTCGGCGTTACCATCGAGTCCATGAAAACTGGGGATCCCGGTGTAGCGCAGATTCAACGACATCAGCGACGCGGTCGGGTCGGCCGCCTTCCTGGCCAGTTCTTCGGTGTTGTCAGCAAGAACGGCGGGCGCAGCGACCGCAAGCGCGATCGCCGAGCCCCCGACTGCAATGCGCTGGCGAAAAGAGCGTGCGATGCATCCCTTCATCGCAACTCGTCCGCATCAGCACTCACTCCTGACACTGTCACGATGCACACTGTGTCACTCAGTCCTTTGATACATGGCTCGAGGGCGTCCAGGGCAGCGTCGGATCTTCCGGCAGGCCGCGCGAGATCGGCGGGCCCATCGAATGGTCGGTGCCGTCGTCATAGGTCCCTGTGAACATGATCATCTCGCAAAAGCCGGTCGCCACGATCGGCCCCTCCGGCCCGCCTTCGCGGAGCTGGATCACCCCCTCGATGTAGGGGCCGGCGAAACCGAGGCCCTCCTGCTCCTTGAGAGTCGGCTCATACCAGAAGGTGCCTTGCGGCGTCTCGATCCGGCCATACCAGGGGTAAACAACGCCGGACTTCTCCGAGGTCCACATCCGCTCGGGGATGAGCTTGAAGGCCGGGCCGAAGGCGTAGCTGCGCTCGAAGGTCTCGCCGTCCATGTGGAAGTAGCGGTTCACGTTGTAATTCGGATTCCGGAAGTTCTCGCCTGCGTAGTACTGGCGGAAGGTCATCAGGTCGCCGCTCTCCTCGAACCGGAACCAGGCCCAGAAATAGCGATACTGGTACGTGTTCCGGAAGTTGCCCCACTGGTGCTCGAACCAGCCGGTGCCCTCGAAACGGACCGTGCGGCCGGCCACTTCGAGTTCGCCCGACGAGGCCATGTCGGGCGCCGTGTAATAGTAGGTCAGACCGTACATCGTCTCGGGGTTCTGACGCTGCTGCGGATCGACACCGATGCTCTCCAGACCCCAGTACGCCATGGGCACATAGCCCGGTGCCTGGGCCTGCGACGTCATCGACAGCCGGAACGGTTCGTTCCAGTCGTCCTTCTCGGTGGTATACCCACCGAATTCCCACGTCTCGGTGGCGTGGTCGTAGGCGGTTGTGAAGGCGCTCTTGCCGTCGTCGATCTCGTAGCGGAAGTGGAAGTCCTCCGCGTCCGGCGCCGAGCCTTCGGTGGTCATCGGCCCGGTGATGTAAAGAAGCGCCGTGTGAAACTCGCCCGTATCGAGATTGTGAAAGGCAAACAGTACGTTATGCAGCGGCCGACCCTCCCTGGCAATCCAGCCCTGGCTGAGCGGCACCCAGAACACCGAGATGCGCTCGCCGGTGTCGAGGTCACGACCGAGAACCGTGATGTAGTGCCACTCGTTGAAGTCATTGGTCTGGTAGAACTTGCCACCATGCCAGGCGTGGTCGCGCGGCAGACTGTAGACGGCCTGGGCCGACTCCGTCTCAATCCCGGGACCTTGCAGCGGCGGCATATCTGTGGCGGAAGCTTGTCCAGCAGGCACAGCGGCCCATGACGGCTTTTCGCTCTTCATCTGTGCCAAAAGGGTGGCCGGTGCGGCACCAAGCGCGGTGCCAGAGGCCAACAGCTTGAGTAGGAATCTGCGATCCATTTTTCTGTGCTCCAATTGCATTGTTTGAGTGCCTGCAGCCCGGGCATCAAAGCCAACCGGACGGCGCGTCGGTCGCTCGTGCAACCGGCCGCGAATGGACCGGAGGCTGCGCGGGCAGACTCCGGAGGCGCGAGTGCCATGCCGAACAGGCGGCAGCTGTCCGCATCGGGATCGCCCTGATCGGGACCGGGAAGCGAACGCTCATGACAGCGCCCGCAGGCTACAGACTGCTTCCCACCCGGAACAGTCCAAAAAGTGCAAGGATGAAGGCAGTGACGGCAGCGACCGGCGCCAGCGCAGGCGGAGAAACCCAATTCCGACGGGATGCCACTGCCCCGAGGGACGCTAGGTCCCGGTGATTCCGTCGCGCTTCAACCGCTTGTGAATGTCCCTCAGCAGCGAGTGCTGCAAGGTCCAGTAATGTTCTGTTCGTACCCAGGGCCTGATGATGAACACCCGCTCGGAGGGTCCAACACGCGCAAGGTGCACCTCTGGCTTCGGCTTGTTCAGGATCTGCGGATGCTCGGCAAGCAACGCGTACAGGCTTTTCTCCACCGCATCCAGGTCGTCGTCCGGACCACAGGCGATCTCGAGTTCAATACGGCGGGCCCGACTCGCCGTGAGGTTCACGATTGTGTCATCCCAGATCTTGCGGTTGGGCACCAGCTTGATGGTGTTGTCCGGGGTGGCGATCCGGGTGCTGTTGAGCGTCATCTTCCGAACCCGGCCTTCGGCGCCGGACACCCGCACGTAATCGCCGACGTCGTAGGCGTGGTAGAACAAAATCATCCAGCCTGCAACGAAGTTCTTCAACGAGTCCTGCAACGCGAATCCAATGATGATTCCGGCGACACCCAACCCGGCGAGCATGGGCATTACCGACCACCCGAGGGTCATCAACGCCAGGACGGCTCCCGCGAGAAACGTGATCCCGAATGAAACGGTCAGCAACCGCTCCTTCATCAGTTGGCCGAGCTGCACATACGAGGTGTTCATGACGACCTCGAGCAAAAGGCGGACCGCGTGGGCCACGATCCACGCCAGGGCCAGAACGGCCAGGAACGTGAAGGCCCGAAGTACAAGATTCGGGCCGTTGCGGGACAGATTCCGCCACAGCCTGTCGGTTTGTTCGCGCCAGATGTTCGCGAACACGTCCCGTTGCAGGATCTCGGTTCCAATGCGGCCCTGCTGCTGGATCAGTAGTGCACGGTGACCGGCCGTATCTCCGCCCCCGTCCTGAAGGACCTCGAGCCAGGCGGCCATGTTGCTCAGGTTGCGGCTCTGCTTCTGATCCACGGCACGCAGTGCCGATTCGATTTCCGCGTTCGACGGATCGGCACTCAGCGCCCGCCGCAATTCCGTCAGTGTCTGCGCATCGAGCCGGATCTGGCCGTGGAGACGCTCCACGTTGCGTGTCACGAATTCCTCGAGTGCGTTCCGTTCGTCCTCGATACTCAGGCCCAGCTGCTCCCGCACCCGCAGGAGTGCGGCAAGTCCACTCATGTACTCGAACACCTGGGAGCGCAGATCCTGGATAAAAGCGCGCGACACGGTGGCCTGCAGGGCGCTATCGAACTCGTCGTATTTCAGCCGCTCCTGAATCGTTCTGGCGTAGATCTCCTCGAGGCGGGCAATGGATGTCTCCAGCAACCAGTCGGTGGCGTTCGCGATGGGTTCGCGCACAGGCGGGATATCGCCCGTCTCCAACGCACCCAGCATTACAGCCTCCGCCCTCGTGAGGGCCTCCAGCAGCAATTGATCCAGACGGAAATGGAAGCCATCACGATCCCATTCCTGCAGCGCGGGCGCAGCCGCCTGCATCTGCTTGAGATGTTCGATGCGTTCTTCGAGCGCGGTCAGGCCCGGGACCGTGGAACCCTGATTGCCTGCCGAGGCCTGTGCGGGCATCGCGCCCATCACGGCCGTCAGCATCAGTACACCCAGCCAACGATACATCGTGCTCGCTACCCCATGGTTGACCAAACAAGGCAAGTGTCCGGGAATCCGCTCAAACGACGTCCTGGAAAGGTTTTTCGAGCGCCGTCACCAGAAACCAGGGTCCGGCAGTCTGCCTGAACATCACAGCTGATCCGAAATGATCGCGGTATGGAAATCCGGCAGAGTATAGAGAGGTGCGTTCACCCGGGGCAGCCTGAAAAGTGCACGGAGGAAGGAGAACCGCCCCGCCTTCCGGGGTGCGCTGCGAATGCATGAACGCTTGGGCAACGCCTGAGAACGCCCTTGGAAAACGTCCTTCGACAGGCACAGGAGTTGCGCGTGAATGAACCCGTTCATCGCAAGTGAGTCGGAGGACGAACCGGGTGCGTTGGTTCAACAGTCCCCCATGACCGTTACAGCCCGGCCCAGATGCAGAACCCGGGACTGCAGCGGCCTTCGCCGCGCTCGGATACTCTATTGTTGTGGCGGCCGCGATCCCTGAAGCTTTGGCAAGCGGCTGAACATGCACACGAAACCCTCCACAGGGAGCGTGCTTTTTGAACGAACTGAACCCAATCCGCTGCCATTCGGTGGAACAACTTCAGGAGGCGCTCGGACAGATCTGGGAGGTGGAAGTCACCCAGTCCGAGCCCGGGCCGATCGAGGCGGTGCTGACCGCCGCACAGGTCGGCGACTGTCTCGTCTACGAAAGCGATTCCAGTCGGTCGCTATTGTGCTCGGGAACGCGCTCCGAAGATTACTGGACGATTTCCCCCATCACGCGCCGTTGTGTCGGCGGCCGCTTTCGCGGTCAGCAACTGGATGAAGGCCAGCTGCTCGTGCTGGATCCCGGGGGAGAGGTGTACCAGCGGATCGCCGCCGGCCATCGCCAGCAGGCGATCTCGATTCCCCTGGACATTGCCGAGCGGATCGTACAGGCCGAGCACCAGACCTCCGCGGAGGCGATGTGGGAACGCTGGTGCCTGAAATCCGATCCCCGCGTCACGGCCCAAATGACACGGATGCTCGAACAGCTTCTGTCGGCGCCGCAACCGCGCGCTGTCGGAACGCGGGCCGAAATGAACCTTGCCAGCAGGATGATCGCGCTGGTCCAGGAAGCCCGACAGGTCCGCCATGCACGCTCCAGCCTGGTTCAGCGCCGGCGCATCGTCCGCCGGGCCGAGGAGCTGATACGGAGTCGATTGGACAACCCGCCGAGCGTGACCGAGCTCTGCGAGGTAACCCACGCCAGCCGGCGCCTGCTTTTCTACGCCTTCAACGAGCTGCTGGGGCGATCACCCGCGGCCCACGCCAAGATACTTCGGCTGCATGCTGCCAGGCGCGGCATTCTCGCCAGGAGCAGCGAGCGCTGCGTGCAGCAAATCGGCTTTGACCTCGGGTTCTGGCACCCCGGACAATTCGCCATCGACTACGCCAGACTGTTTGGAGAGTCCCCAAGCATGACCCGATTGCGCAACAACCGGACAAGTTGAAGCGCACACCGGCGACAGCGCATCAGAGCATCTCAAGGTCCAGCAGGACGGCCTCCAGGCCAGCCTGGGCACATTCCTCGTCGACCATGCCGTCGGGAGCGCCGCTGACCCCGATTGCACCGTAGATCTTGCCGCCCGCTTCGATCGTCACCGACCCGGGCATGAAGGCCAGCCCCTCGCCGAGCGTCGCCAGCGGGCTGCTGGCCCGCGCCGCGAGGTCCGATCCCTTGGCATTGAACATGATGGCCGTGAAGGCCTTTTTCTCGCTGATGTTCAGGGTAATCGGCGGTGCAGTGGTGTCGCGCATCTGGACCTGGGTGATGCCGCTGCGGTCGACCACCGTCACACCGATGGGGATGCCCTTTTCGCGACAGGAAGCGACCGTTGCGGTGGCGATCGTGGCCGCCACGTCCATGCTCAGGCGGTTGATCTGGACGACCATCGGATCGGCGGCCAGGGCCGTGGTGGAGGCCACCATGACCAACGCGGGAAGCAGGACTTTGCTGAGTTTGTTCATATCGACGGGATTCCTCGTGGGTTTTCCTGGAAAGGAGTGGAGATTAAACCGTACCGTCTCCCCAGCATGCAAAGAAAACGACCGGTCCCGGGTCACCCCGCCGTCGCAGCAACTCATGAATGCCGGGACGCGACACAGGCACTCGTTCCTTTCGCGTCAACAGGGTCGCGGGCGTCCGCACCTCGCGCCCTCTCGAACTTTCTCCCTCCGCGGGACTCGCAACGGGGATGATGATCTGGCGTGCGCTCCTGGTGCTGTTGCTGGCCTCCACCCTCTCGGGCTGCGGGGTGCGCATCCTCTACCATCAGTTGGACTGGTTGATCCCCTGGCAGCTGCAGGACTACGTGACGCTCGACAGTTCGCAACGCATCGAGCTTGAGGTCCTTCTCGAGGAGCGACTCGACTGGCACTGCCAGACCCAGCTCCCGCGCTATGCCGAATGGCTTCGCACCGTCGAGAATGATCTCCGGAACGGCCCGCTCGATGCGGAATGGTTCGCCGAGCGCGCCGAGGATGCCAACCTCTTCTGGACTGAACTCATGCGCCCGCTCTCCCATGACGCGGCGGCGATCCTGGGCCAGGCCAGCGACACGCAGATCGACGAGCTGTTCGGAAATCTGGATGCCCGCACGCGCGAGCAGATGGAAGTGTTCGTGAACCGCGAGGATCCTGTGCTCATCCAGGAGCGGGCCGAGCGCCTGGAGCGCCGGTTGCGCCGATGGTTCGGACGCATGACCGCGGAACAGCGCGTACGTATCCTTGCCTGGAGCGAGGATCTCGGCCTGTTTGCCCACGAGTGGCTGGACAACCGGGGGCGTTGGCAGGCACAACTCCGGCACGCACTCGACGAGGCAGACCGACGCCCCGAATCACTGCAACCCGCGCTGGAGCGGCTGATGGTTGATCCCCAGCAGGCCTGGGCTCCGGACAGTCTCGAACGGCTCGAGCGCCATCGCAACGCCACCTGGCTCCTGCTGGCCGACCTGTACCAGATGTCGCCCCCGCGTCAGCGCGACCGGCTGAGCAACCGCGCAGGGAGCCTCGCTCGCGATTTCGAGCGGCTCTCGTGCGCGCCGCTGGAGCAGGCTCCGGCTCGTCAACCCCGGTGACGTCGGACCGGAGCGTCACGCTCCGGACCTTTTCCCCAGTCCCCCCCGATCCGGGGACACGCCGGAGCGTGAGCGCCGGCCCCTACTCCGGTTCCGGACCCCGTCAGAACCGCCGGAAGCGCGTGTGGTAACAGTTCGGGCAAGGACCGAGGTGGCCGCTGTGCTCCACCTCCTGACGCGTCTGGCAGTTCATACAGGTGTAGCCACCCGGCGCAGCGACCTCGCCCGCATGGTAGCTGCGGTACTCGTCCAGGTAGCCCGTGAACCAATGGCGCCATTCATCTACCGCCGCCCGGGCGGTCTGCAGGAACACGTGCCCCCGCTCCCGCCAGGAACCGAGCAGCATGCCCTGCCCGTGCTCCTGGTCACCCTCCGGATGGTCACGCGCCCAGTTCGCGACATCCTTGCGGAACGTGCAGGCCACCTTGTGCACCACCGCCGGATCGTAGTCCTCGGACCCGGCCATCTGTTCCACCACGTCTTCGATCGCGGCGAGGATCGCACCGGTATCCGCCGGTCCCTGACTGGAAAAGCGATCACCGACCGACCATCGCAGGTGCCTGTCGGCTTCGTACTCGGCCCACCGCCGGTCGGACGACGTGGTCTTCACGGCAGTATCGACCTGAGCCTCGGACTGCAGCCAGTCGGCCACGGGATCACCCGGTCCGAAGCCACGCTCCTTCGCCCGAAACCATGCTCCGGCCGAGATCATGTTCGTCCGATCCTCGTGGGATACCTCGGGACGCGGTTCCGAATCCGGGCGTTCGTTCTCATCCATAGCGGCGCTCTCCAGAATCATTCGAAGGCGTTTCACAGACCTCATTATCCCGCGCGGCATGTGACAGCCCGGTGACGACCGGGTTTGCAGCGGTGGCTCGAAAGCCCCGCCGGGCAGCTTCACGAAACTGTCACCCACTCCCCCGACACACTGATTACCATCAGTACCTTGCAACGCATTCATGAGCCACTTGCTCTCGAGGAGATCCCATGCAATCCAGCGACGACGTCAGCCGGGCCTACCGGGGATTCGCGCCTGTCTACGATGCGTTTTATGGCAAGGTGCTGGAACCCGGGCGCAGGGCGGCCATTCAGGGCATGGACCTGAAACCAGGCCAGCGGGTCCTCGAGGTCGGGATCGGCACAGGCCTCTCGCTCGCCGCGTATCCGCCAGGCGTCGAAGTGGTCGGGATCGATATCGCACCGGAAATGCTCGAGAAGGCGCGGCGGCGGGCGTCCCGATGCCACTGCGAGCCCGCTCCGGACCTCCGCGTGATGGATGCGCGAGCCCTCGAATTCGCGGACGCCAGCTTCGACAAGGTGGTGGCGATGTACGTCGTTTCCGTGTCGCCGGACCCGGAACGGGTCGTCGCGGAGATGGTTCGGGTCTGTCGGCCGGATGGGGCCATCGTCATCGTCAATCACTTCCGGACCCAGTCGAAACTGGTCCGGTGGACGGAGGCGGCGCTGCGGCCACTGCATCGACGGGTGAACTACAGCGCCGAACTCGACCGGCACGAGTTCCTGCGCCGGACCGGGCTGCAGGTCGTCTGGTCCGCGCGCGCCAACATCCTGGGGTATTCAACCATCTTGTACTGTCAGTCCGAACGCGTTTCGGACCCGGCACCGGAACCGGGTTCGGAGCGCGTGTTCGCGGCCACAGGCTAGCGGGCCGCCGCTCGGGCGTGCCACCCGTCGGGGTTGCGATCCTCCCGGCCCGCAGGCAGGCCGGTATCTCGGGGTTCGCGTTCTGACCCGTCCTCCGCTCCCTGCCTGGTGTTGAACATCATGAAGTTTTCAGCACGCAGCGCGCACGGGCAGCGCAGAAGAGCCCCCTATCGATAGTCCGGATTCGGATGGTCAAACCGGCACCCAGCCTTCCACTCGCCGGGTTGATTGCCATGAGCCGGGATCCCGCCCGCATCCTTGAGCAGCCGTGCCATGTGCATCAGGTTCCAGGTCATGAAGGTTGCGTTTCGCTGCGTGAAGTCGTTCTCCGGGCCACCGGAACCCTCGTCTGCGTAGGATGGACCGGGTCCGGCCTCGCCGATCCATCCGGCATCCGCCTGCGGGGGAATGACGTAGCCCAGGTGTTGCAGCGCATAGAAAACGGTCATGGCGCAGTGTTTGACCCCGTCCTCGTTGCCAGTGACGATACACCCGCCCACGCGGCCGTAATAAACGTACTGTCCCTTGTCGTTCAGCTTGCCGGATTCGCCGTAGAGTCGTTCGATGACTCGCCGGCAAACAGAGCTTTCCTCGCCGAGCCAGATGGGCGTACCCAGGACCAGAATATCGGCATCGAGAACCTTGCGGCACACGTCGGGCCAGTCGTCGCGAGCAAACCCGTGCTCGGTCATGTCCGGGTAGACACCGGGTGGCAAATCGTAATCCACGGGGCGGATCACGTCCGTGGCGATCCCGTTTGCGTCCATGATCGCTCTCGATACCCCGATCAGGGCTTCGGTATTCGATCGCACGCCCGTTGGCTTGAGAGTGCAGTTGAGAAACAGGGCCGAAAGCCCTGAAAAGTCGAAGTTGTGCTCTTCGCACAACGCCTTTTGCTTTTCATTCATAGCCAAAGCGATTCCTCCTTTCAGGCGTTACGTTCACGTTCAGAGGTGCCCCTCAACGCGGGGCTCGACGAAACCGATACGCGGAGGCTCGGGAGACGTGCATCCATCAGCCGCGCTCGAATAACGTCCGTCAACCGGCCAGGCGCACTACGGGCACCAGCCCGAACCAGAGTACGAAGGTGAGCGAAGCCACCATCAGTCCGTCGATCCGGCCGGACAGGGTGTCGGATTCGAGCCGCCGGTTCAGCAGCCAGCCCAGCCAGAGGGCGTGCGGGACGGCGACGAAGGCGATGCCCGCGTACGCGCCCGCGGCCAGCCCAAGCAGATCCCAGGTCAGCGCGCCGGCGGCGGCCAGCACCGTAAACACGATGGTCAGCCGCAGCACACCCCGATGCCCGAGACGGACGGCGAGCGTACGCTTGCCTGCCGCGGCATCCGCTTCCAGATCCGGAATGCCCGAGAGGGTGATCGAGGGCAGGATGGCGAGCAGCAGCGGCACGCTCAACACCCAAGGCAGCGGATCCTGCAATGGGCCACCCAGAAACACGAAACCGCAGAGCATCACGCCCAGACTGTGGGTGATCGCGACATCGACTTCACCGAGGCCCCGGTAGCTGAGTTTCAGCGGTGGTGCCGTGTAGCCGATGGCCAGCGCCGCCAGCACGACCAGTACCGCGAGCACCGCGGGCACGGAACCCGGCGTCAGCGCCAGCAGCCATGCCGCTGCTGCCACGAATGCAAGGAGGGCCAACACGATGCCCGCCCCCACCTCGCGCCGGCTCAGCAACCCGTCGACCAGTACACGGGAACCGCCCGTGAAGGGACCGAAGAACCGATTGTCGCGATCGCTCGGGAAGTCCACCCGTTCGTTGACCAGCACCGTGGCAACTTCCAGCAGAAACAGGCAGAGATAGCCCAGCCAGAAGAGCGGGTTCCCGAAAACGCCGCCGGCCGGATTGGCGGCCAGCGCGCCGGCGGTGTAGGCAAGCCAGCTCATCGGGTAGAACTGCAGCCGCAGGGCCTGCAACCAGGCACCGGTCTTGTACCGCACGCGTTCCCACGGCGTAATGCGGCCGTGTTGCAGCCGCTGTCCCTCGTGCCGGGCACGTTCCAGCCAGCGCTGGCGCTGCTCCAGGCTCGAACCCCGCACCGGGCCAAAGACCAGCGAGCGAACGGGTTGGATGGCGCAGAAACCGAGCGTGGCGCGCGCCATCGCATTGCGACCGGGTTGGCGATACACCAGTCGATGGATCAAGGGCGGCGTGTCCATGGTGGTGATCAACTGCGCCGAGCGCCCTCCCAGCAGCCCCTGGTAGCCGGTGCCCCCGTCACAGGTCCGGAACGCGAATCCCGGGGTGAACACGCGATCCAGGAACCCCTTCAACAGCGCGGGCAGACTGCCCCACCAGGTCGGATAGACGAACACCAGATGGTCGGCCCAGACGATCAGGTTCTGCGCTTCCCTCAACGCCGGCTCCAACGCCTGCTGGCTTGGCGACTCGGTGCGAACATACGGATCAAACTCGAGTGCTGACAGATTCAGCTGCCGGACCTCGGTGGCGGCCGCACCCGCACCGTCGCCGAAAGACCGGGCCAACGCCCCGCACAGACTCTCCTCGCGCGTATGTCCGAGGATGATCAGAACCTTCATGGAAATTCCGTTGACCGCATCCTGTACCGGGGACCATAGACGAAACGGGAAAGTGCGTGATGCGGCGGTCGCCTCCCAGTGGGAACGGCGACGTCCTGCGCCACGGCTTTCGCGATGAAGGGTCGACCCGTCGCGTCGCTCCGACAGCGGCCCCCTCGATCAGTCCCCTTCGTTTTCGGTGCCGTCCATCGGCGACGGTCGCGGTCCGGACGTTCTGCGATCGAGCTTGCCGAAATAGTTGCCCAGCACGGATTCCAGGCGCTTGGTGGCGCCGGTGACCGAATCGTAGGCATTCTCGTGCAGGAACTCCGCCATCAGCGGGTCACCACCGCGGGGGCGGGCCTCGAGCTTGCACTGCTTGTTGACGCCTCCCTTCGGCCCGTTCACATCGGTCAGGTAGACCTCGATACGCGTCAGCCGCTCACCGAAGCGCCGCTCGACACTCTGCAGCTGCTTGTTGATGTGTGCTTCCAGCGCCGGCGACATCGAGACGCCCTGGGCTGAATTCAGTTGTATCTGCATTGCATCTCCGAGTCCGTTTTGCCGGTAGCCGCTTCTGTGTATGAGCGGAAGTAAACACCTGAAGTTTCCACACTTCGTCAGATATCGCGACCCGTTCGCGTTGCGATCAGGGCGTTTCGCCTGAATGGTCGGGTCCCCTGCCCCATCCCCTGTCAGCGGTGGAACGCGCCCGAGGCCTCGGGTTGATAGAGGATTTCCATGATACGCACGGTCATGGTCCCGCCGCGGGGCGCGGGCCATTCGATGCTGTCGCCGACGGCAAGACCCAGCATCGCGCTGCCGATGGGCGCGAGGACGGAGACCTTTTCCGCGCTGCCATCGACACCGGTGGGATAGACCAGGGTGCGTTCGAACTCCTTGCCGTCGGGCTCGGTGCGAAAACGCACGGTGGAATTCATGGTGACGACCGTGGGCGGCATCGCAACGGGGTCCACCACGTTGGCGCGATTCAGTTCTTCCATCAGCCGGGCGTGGGTCGCCCGCGCTTCCTGCGGCTGGGACTCCAGCAACTGTTCCAGTCGGTGCAGGTCCAGGGAGGAAAGGGTCAATACGGGACGCTTCTCGGTCATGGCAGGGTCGACTCCTGTCGCGGTCGAACAAAAACGGCCCGCGCTAGCGCGGGCCGCCTTCGTGAAGAGGTTTCGATGGTTCCCGGAAGTGAACGGGCTGTTGCCCCTTTATTGCACAGACGTGGGGCGAAAGGCAAAAGCCATGGGGGCATGTCTCACGTTCGAGGTCCGAAGGCCGGGGTCTTCACCATCTCCAGAACAACTGCAACCAGTACTTGTCTCCCTCGGGCTTGTTGCGGGCCGCGGTCTCATGCTGCCATTTCGCGACCAGCCCCCATCCATCACCCCGGTACGCAAGCTGCGGGCCGTACGCGAACACACGCAGCCGTCGCCCATCTCCGACCGTTTCGCCCGCAAGCGTGTCATCGGACAGCTGGTACTGAACGTAACCGCTGAGTCCTGCGAGCCAGTTGGCGCCGAGCCTGCGATTCACCGAATAGTCTGCACCGGTTTCCACGCCCGATTGATAGCGCGTATCGGGATTCCTGGCGTTCAGGGTCAGGTTGACCCGCAGATTTGCGTCGTAATGCGTCCCGAATCTGCGCGTTGCCGCGTAGTAGAACGTCCCGGCATAGTGGTTCCGGCCCAGGTTGACCGGCCGGGTCGTGGAGTACCCCCCGGTGGGCAGGGTGATGTCCACACCTGCGAGCGAATGCAGACCGGGGTGCTGCCAACCCAGCATCAATCCGGCCGTTGTGTCGCCGAGGCCCCGCCTTCCGTTGGGCCTCGCCCCCACCGCCACCTCGGTATCGATATAGGGTTGCGCGATCAGCAGAGCCGGGGTTCCACCCAGAATCCGTCCGGAGTCCAACACCCGGAGGTATCGCAACGTATGGGCGCGAACATCCAGCTGAAAGTCGGGGACGGCCGCCCCACCCCCTCCGTCCGCGACTCGATCGGCGGTGTAGTAAAGGTTGTAGAGGTAAAGATAGCCCCCGGGTGGTGGCAGCACCCCGGTCGCCACGGTGTTGAGACCGTAGGGGTAGACACTGCCACCGCCTTCCGTGGCATTCGCCGAGCCAACGGGCAAAAGGGCCGTCGCGAGCACCAGCACGCTGATCCGAAACCCCAACCGTAATCGAGCTTCTCCGCTCCCGGGAGCGGGGGCGGCGTCGCGCTGATCGCCATGAAGCCGGTGTTTCGGACCCGTGCCCAAAGCAACGAGACGGCCGGCGTCTTCGCATGGGGTGGACCGGGCCACCCCGAGCCGGAACAAGCCGGATACCGCCCTGCCGCCGATCATCAAAGCCATCAACCCTCCTTTCGATGGAAGTGCCGCCGGCCAATCCATCCAGCCGACCTCGCCGCCTCATGTCATCCGATCAAGGGCAATGGGGTCATGTCTCACGTTCCCACGGCGTGTTTCGGCCCGCGCGCATGCAGAATACCGAGAATCGTCCCTCAGGCAATCGAACGCGTTAATGCAGGCTGGATTTGGAAAACACGTTGAGGACCACCACGCCGGCAATGATCAGGGACATGCCCAGCATCCCCGCTGGGTCCAGCTTCTGCTGAAACACCAGCCACCCGACCAGCGAGATCAAGACGATGCCCAGGCCCGCCCAGATTGCATAGGCCACTCCCACGGGAATGGTCTTCAAGGTAAGCGCGAGGAAATAGAACGCGATGCCGTACCCCGCGATCACCGCAAGACTGGGCCAAAGCTTCGTGAAACCCGCACTCGCCTTCAGACTGGAGGTTGCGACCACTTCAGCAACGATCGCGATTCCGAGAAATATCCAAGCATTCATGCAGGGCACCTTCGTGTTGAGGGCGAAACGGCTTCCCGTCCCTCTGGATCAAATGGGTTTGCCGGGTATTCCCGATGGAGGATACCGCGAACCCCGGCGCGCGAAATGCGGGAGGCCGAGACCCGCCCCGTTCCGTGTCAGACGTCGAGGTAGAGGGCAGGTTCGTCCAGGGCGGCGGCCTGTTCGCGAAGGGTCAGAATATGGTCCTCCCAGTACCGCGTGGTGTAGAAGACCGGAAACGCCTGGACGAAGGCGGGATCATCGGCGCGACGTGCCAGCCAGGCCGCGTGGCGCAGGATGCGCAGCGTACGCAGCGGCGTGATCAGCGCCAGTTCGCGGCGGTCGAAGCGCACGAAGGTCTCGTAGCCCTCCAGCAGCGCCAGCATCTGGCCCGACATCTCCCCGGCATCGCCGGACAGGAACATCCACAGATCCTGCACGGCCGGCCCGGTGCAGGCGTCGTCGAGGTCGACGAAGTGGGGGCCGGACTCGGTCCACAGGATATTGCCGGGGTGGGTGTCGCCGTGGAGGCGGATCATGGGCACGGGCCCGGCCTCGTCCATCCGGCGCACGACGCGATCGAGGACATCCGCACTCAGGTCTTCGTAGACCGATTCCAATTCCAAGGGCAGACGTTCGCTGGCGAGCACATCCTCGCGCGCGATCTCACCCAGTTCGTCGGCGTCCAGGCGCTCACGGGCCTCGAAGCTCCCGGCGCGCCCGACGGCATGGATGCGGGCGATGAAGCGCCCGATGCGCACAAGATTCTCACGCGGCTCCAGGTCCGGGGCTCGCCCGCCCTGCCGGGGGTACAGGGCGAACTGGAAGCCCTCGTGGCGGTGCAGCGTCTCCCCTGCCACATCGACCAGCGGCGCGACGACCGGAACCTCCTCGGCCGCGAGTTCCAGCGCGAACGCATGTTCCTCGCGGATGGCGGCCTCGGACCAGCGTCCCGGTCGATAGAATTTCGCGACCACCGGCGCCGCATCCTCGATGCCGACCTGGTAGACGCGGTTCTCGTAGCTGTTCAGCGCCAGCAGCCGGCCGTCGGCACGCAGCCCGGTGGACTCGACGGCGTCCAGGATGACCTCCGGCTTCAGGCTGGCATAGGGATGGACGCTCATGCGGACAGTCTACGTGGCATGCGCCCGGGCTGCGCAGATGGATTCACCCCGAACGGCGATGCGCCTACACTACGGGCACCAATGCAGAAGCCGTCGCGAGGCCGAAAGCCCGCGCCCCCGTCCAGCCGGATGCGGCGGCGCAGGGGCGCCACGGCTGCGGCCCGTCAATACGTCAAGGGGAAGGGACCATGAAGATTTCCGTCGTAGGAGCTGGGGGCAACGTAGGCGCCTCCGCGGCGCTGGCTCTCGCGCAGCGCGATTTCGCCCAGGAAGTGGTGGCGATCGATCTCGAGGTCAAGCGGGACGACCGGACCTTCAACCCCGCGAAAGGCCGCGCCCTGGACCAGTGGCAAACCTCACCGATCCACCTCTTCGACACCCGTGTCCACGGCAGCACCGATTACGCCGCCACGCGCGATTCCGACATCTGCATCATCACCGCCGGCGTGCCGCGCCGGCCGGGGATGAGCCGCGACGACCTGCTCAGCACCAATGCCGAGATCGTCCGGCCGGTGGCCGAGAAACTGGCCCATTATTCGCCCGAGACCATCCTGATCGTGGTCTCGAACCCGCTCGACGCCATGACCTATGTCGCCTACCGCGCGAGCGGTCTGCCGCCGGAACGGGTCATGGGGATGGCCGGTCTTCTGGATACGGCCCGCTTCCGGGCCTTTCTGGCCGAAGAACTCGAGGTCTCGCCGAAGGACATCCAGGCGCAGATCCTGGGCGGCCACGGCGACACGATGGTCCCCCTGCCCCGTTACACCACCGTGGCCGGCATCCCGGTCACGCAGCTGATCGGCCAGGAGAAGCTGGATGCCATCATCGAACGGACCAAGTTCGGCGGTGGGGAATTCGTCGGCATCATGGGCACCTCGGCCTGGTACGCGCCCGGCGCGGCCGCGGCGCAGATGGCAGAGGCGATTGCCCTCGACCAGAACCGGATCTTTCCCTGTGCGGCGTGGGTGACCGGGCAATACGGACTTCAGGATCTCTTCGTGGGTGTGCCGGTCAAACTGGGCAAGGGCGGTGTCAAGCAGATCCTGGAACTCGATCTCGACGCCGACGAGAAGGCGCTGCTCGAGACGTCGGCCCAGGATGTCCGCCGCTCGGTCGAGGACCTCGGACGCTTGATGCAGTTCTGACCGGCACCGACCGAGCCTTTTCTCCGCTCCGTCTTCGCAGGAAACGGGGGCTGATCAACGTCGCCGCTGGTGACCTCGTTGTAACGCTTCCCTGCGGGTTCAGTCCGCTCGACCCGGATCGCGTCGTCCACCCGGCCGGCATCGGCAAGCAAGGGGGTGTCGTATACTGCCGCGACGGGTGTAAATCCCACGACTCAAGGGGCGCGCAATGCGGAAATGGGTTTCGGTACTCTGGCCTTCCTTCATCATGTCGGCGATCGCGACCGCCATCGTGTTTGTGTTCCTGACTCCTGCCCAACTTGCGCTCAGCGGTGGGCCTGACCTGACGACGCTGGGCTATTACTCCGTCACTTTCCTGTTCCTCTGGGCGACGACGGCGATCACGACGCTGATTTCATATTTCTTCCAGCGCTCCCCGGAAAGCTTCAATTCCGACTGATCCGCACCGGAGACCGCCTGCGTTGCAGGCCGGCTGATCCAGCGCAGGGGCAAAAACCTGCAGGCGAAGCCTGTCGACATCACCGATGGCGTTCGATGGTGGCGGCACATACAACCGGCCCCCGTACCCCCTTGCATACGGGTTCCGATCGCCGATCGGAACGGGCCTTGGTTGCATCGAAATCGCCTGACGGGTCCGCGATCCACTGGGTAATTCTCCCCATGTCCGTCAACGCTCCTTTCTGCAACACTGGGTCCCAGTGGGCCATGCGCAAAGTTCGGTATCGGATCAATGCGCCAGACACGCCGGCGCTGCGTTGGGCAAGCGTGAAACAGGGTGGTTGTTCCTGCACGTGCCCGCCTTGCTCCCGACGCCTTCCCGCATGACCGACTAGACTCAGTAAGAACTCCCTACAATCGTTGGGGCCGCCGAGGATTCAACGCACTGGAAAAAGGAGTCGATCATGCGCCACATCGCTATTCTCGCCGCAGGTGCGTTCCTCTTTGGAACCGCGCTGACCGCGGGCGCCGAAGAGTTGGATTTGGGTGAAGGCAACCTCGCGTTCGAGCATCTGCCGCAGTATCAGTCGTCTCAGCAGAACTATGACGACTCCCAAATGACGGAATACGGGGGGTCCGTACCCCACCGCAAGCATGACGATTTCAATCCCCTGCCCAAGGGATACAAACATGCGCAGCCGTACCTCAAGAATCTATGGCTCGGTTATCCCTTCAGCTATGAATACGACCGGGCGCGCGGGCATGTGTACGCCATCGAGGACGTAACCAAGATCGACCGCATCAACCGCTACAGCGAACAGGCTGGGTTGCCGTCGACCTGTTACAACTGCAAGACCACCGCGATACCGGAGTTGCTCGAGAAGCACGGCGACGACTTCTGGTCGATGAACTTTCACGATTTCCGCACCGTGCTCGATCCGAAAAAGCACAGTATCGGCTGCACCAACTGCCACGACCCCGCCAGGCAAATGCGGCTGGTGATCACCAGCGTCCCGCTGGCCGAGGCCCTGGAGCGGCAGGGAAAGGACTGGCGCAACGCCTCGCGCAACGAGATGCGTTCCCTGGTCTGCGCCCAGTGCCACGTCGAGTACTACTTCGAAAAGGGTGAGCACGGTGTGGCAGCCAAGCCGCACTTCCCCTGGGACGAAGGCATGAACGCGGAGGACATCTATCGCTTCAAGTCCGGCGGAGACCCCGAGCGCGACGGCTTCGAGGGTCAGTTCACCGATTGGGTGCACGCCGTTTCGAAGGCCCCGATGATCAAGGTCCAGCACCCCGAGTACGAGATGTCGAGCGACAGCGTGCACGCCCAGGCCGGCGTGAGCTGTGCCGACTGCCATATGCCCCGGTCGACCGAGGGCGCGGTGCGGATCAGTTCGCATCATTGGACCTCGCCGCTGAAGACCGACGAGATGATCCGCAACGCCTGCATGGGTTGCCACGCCGATCAGACCCCCGCCGACCTTCGTGAACGGACGGTGTACAACCAGGAGCGCGTCTGGAAGCAGCTCAACATCGCGCAGGAGAAATCGGTCCGGGCCCATGAGGCGGTGCGCCAGGCCATGGAGCATGGCTTCGCGGATGAGGAATTGCTCACGCAGGCGCGGGAGATGGTGCGCAAGGGTCAGTGGTTCTGGGACTACGTCTCGGCCGAGAACAGCGCGGGCGCGCACAACCCGGTCAAGGCGCTCGATACCCTCGCATCCTCCCAGCAGTACAGCGATGAGGCCGTGCGGCTTGCGATCCGTGCCACCAACCATGAGATCGCCGGGTCCATGGATCAGCCCATCGAGGAACTCGTACCGCCGATCCGTGAACACAGCCGCAAGCTCCAGCAAAGCCAGGAGCACCTTGATTCCCATGTATGGCTGCAGTACCTGCCCTTGCTCCCCGAAGCCGAATTGGTCTGGGACGGCAACGAGCGACTGCGTTGAGGTTATGGCGGGCCCGACGCCCGCCGGCGCTTCGTCAAAGCCCATTCGGGAGTAAGAGGAAATGAAAAAGATCTGGATCATCGTCCTCATCGTTGCCGTCCTGGCCCTTTTGGCGCTGGGTGGAACGGCCGGACACCAGGTAACCAAAACCGATGCTTTCTGCAGCTCGTGTCACGCCTACGAAAAGGCATCCTGGGATCACGGCGTGCACCACGGCGTCGGCTGCCTGGACTGCCATACAGGCGGATTCGTTCGCGACAAGACCCAGGGCGCGCGCAAGGTCTACCTGGTCTTCACCGGGCAGGTGGACCCGCATCATGACCGGCTTGCCAGTTACCCGGACAAGACCATGTCCAACTGTATCGGCTGCCACATGACCGACGAGGTCGCGGAGCAGAATCCCATCTACATGGAGCGACACTCCGAGTATCTCGTGGCTGCCGAGTACTGTATCGGCTGCCATGAGGGCGGCCATGTGAAGGAGATTCGGGACAAGCGTTACCTGGCCGTGCGCCGCGGGGAGCCCTGACAACAAGGCCCGCCGGGCACAACATCATCATCGCGCGGACTGCACGCCCGTCGGTCCAACGGAATGCCAGGGCGTGCAGTCCGCCGGTACTGACTCGGGAAATACGGGTTCGTGGGCCCCGCGAACAGCCGCGGTGCCGGAACCCTCGTGGCTGGCACGGGTCTGAGGGTAATTGAGGCAGGGTTGCGACAGTGGGCTGCCCGGTTCCTGCAGGGAGCACGAACATGTCAGCAAAACAACACGTCACAGAACTGTTGCGCAGCGCCGACGTCGAGATCGGCGGCACGCGCCCCTGGGATCTTCACGTCTACGACGATGCGCTGTATCAGCGCATTCTCGCCGAGGGCTCGCTCGGCGCCGGCGAGGCCTACATGGACGGCTGGTGGGACGTTGAGCAACTCGATGAGCTGTTCTTCCGGATGCTCCGGGCCAGGCTGGACCGGGAGATCCGCACGCCGGCAGTCCTGGGCACGTCGCTGCTGTGCTGGCTCGGCAACCTGCAGAACCGCAGTCGCTCGCGGCAGGTTGCCGAGCAGCATTACGACCTTTCCCGACGACTTTATGAAGCCATGCTCGGGCCGACCATGCAGTACACCTGCGCCTATTACGGCCCCGACGGGGCCGACTCAACCCTGGACGAGGCGCAGCGTGCGAAGCTGGAACTGATCGCGCAGAAACTGCACCTGAAACCCGGCATGCGTGTACTCGAACTGGGCGGCGGATTCGGCGAGCTGGCGCGGTTTCTGGCCGCCGAGCACGGATGCGAGGTGGTCAGCTACAACATCAGCAGCCAGCAGGTGGAATACGCGAGAAAGCTGTGCGAAGGCCTGCCGGTTGACATTCGCCAGCAGGACTACCGCGACGCGGCCACTGAATCCCGGAAATACGACCGCGTCGTGAGCATCGGCCTGCTGGAGCACGTCGGGCCGAAGAATTATCGCGGCTTCTTCGAGCTGGCCCAGAGTCGGCTGAAGCCCGGGGGCCTGGCACTGGTCCATACCATCGGCGGCAATGTCAGCCGCGCCAGCACCGACCGCTGGATCGCGAAGTACATCTTCCCCGGCGGCGTGATCCCGGCCGCCGCTCAGCTCACCCGGGCCCAGGAAGGCCTTTTCGTAATCGAGGACTGGCACAGCTTCGGCCCGGACTACGACCGCACGCTGATGGGCTGGCACGACAATTTCGTCGCTGCCTGGCCGGATCTGAAACAGAGCGAAGGCCTCGACGACCGCTTCCACCGGATGTGGCGCTATTACCTGTTGAGTTGCGCCGGCGCCTTCCGGGCGCGCGGCCTGAATCTCTGGCAGCTCGTGCTCAGCCACGGCGATGTGCCGCGCTACGTGCCCGTTCGATGACTGAAGCCGCCTGGGACGCTCACCGCAGCCGCGTGGAGGCGATGGCCGCAGCGCTGGCCGACTCCGACGGGCCCGTGCGCCTTCGAAAGTCCACCAGCAACCTGTTCCGGCCGCGCGACGCTGTCCGCCGGACCGAGATCGACGTGGCCTCACTCACCCACGTCATCGAGATCGATGCCGGGGCCTGCGCCGCCGAAGTCGAGGGCATGACGACCTACGCCGACCTGGTCGACGCGACCCTGCCGCACGGCCTGGCCCCGGCCATCGTCCCCGAACTCAAGAGCATCACGGTCGGCGGCGCGACCACCGGGATCGGCATCGAGTCGGGCGCATTCCGCTATGGCCTGGTGCACGACACGGTGCAGGAACTCGACGTGCTGGTCGCCGACGGCCGCGTGTTGACCTGTTCGCGCGAGCAGCGCCCCGAACTGTTCTACGGCTTTCCGAACTCCTATGGCAGCCTCGGTTACGCCACGCGCGTCCGCCTCGATCTGATTCCGGTGCAGCCGTATGTCCGGCTCGAGCACACCCCTTTCCGTGAGCCGGAAGAACTCTTCGCCGCGATCGGCGAGGAATGCGCGCGGCCGACCTGCGCCTGGCTCGACGGCGTGTACTTCGCACCCGGCGAGTTCGTGCTGACGCGCGCGCACTTCGTCGAATCGCTGCCGCCGGGCACCGAGGCCAGCGACTACACCTGGATGCGCCAGTACTGGCGGAGCCTGCGCGAGCGGCGCGAGGATTATCTGACCATCCACGACTACCTCTGGCGCTGGGACACCGACTGGTTCTGGTGCAGCAGGAATATCGGCGCCCACCTGAAGCCGGTACGGCTGCTTCTCGGGCGCAAGCGCCTGTCGAGCGTCACCTACCAGAAGATCATGCGCGCCAGCCGCCGCTGGCCGCTGAGCCTGCTGCAGTCGGTTCGCCCACGCACCGAGTCGGTGATTCAGGACGTCGACATCCCGATCGCCAACGCCGCGGCATTTCTGGAGGATTTCGAGGCCGAAATCGGCATCCGGCCGGTGTGGATCTGCCCGTTCGTCGTTCCCGAAGACCGGTTCTCGTTGTTCCCATTGCGCACCGATACCCCGTACATCAACTTCGGTTTCTGGGACATGGTCCGCTCCAGCGAGCCCGACGGCCACTACAACGCCCGGGTCGAGGACCTGGTCGCGAAACACGGCGGCAAGAAGAGCCTCTACTCGCGCAGCACCTACGACGAGGCGACGTTCTGGCGGGAGTATGACCGCGAGGCGTACACAGCGCTCAAACGCGAGTGCGATCCCGACGGGCGGTTCCCCGGGCTCTATGAAAAAGCGGTACAGCGGGGCTGACACCGGTTTTCGCCTCCAGGCGAAACCTGCGGTGGTCAAAGCGGTGCATGTCTGCATTGCTCGGTCGCTGATCTTTTGACTTCCAACAAACAGGTGGTTGTATGCGTATTCTGGTTTCGGGTGGTACCGGCTTCATCGGGCAGGCTCTGTGTCCACAGCTCACGCAGGACGGCCACGACGTCATCGTCTGGAGCCGGCAACCGAATCCGGAGGTCGCCGAGGGCGTCACCACCATCCAGCAGCTCGAGGAGATGACGGGACCCAGCCCGGATGCGGTCATCAACCTGGCGGGAGCATCGATCGCGGACGGCCGATGGACGGAGGAACGCAAGCGCCTCCTGGTGGACTCGCGCGTGGACACCACCGGCCAACTGATCGACTGGATGCGCGCAATGGAAAGCCCACCCAAGGCCCTGATCTCGGCTTCCGCCGTCGGCTATTACGGCGAGCAGGGCGACCGCGTCATCACCGAAGACACGCCCCCAACGTCCGGTTTCACCCACGATCTCTGCGAACAGTGGGAAAACGAGGCGCTGAAGGCGGAATCCCTCGGCGTGCGGGTCTGCCTGGTACGCACCGGCGTGGTGCTGGACCGTGACGGCGGCGCCCTGGCGAAAATGCTGCTTCCCTTCAAGATGGGCGCTGGCGGGCGCCTGGGATCAGGGGAGCACTATTTCCCCTGGATCCACCGGGCCGACATCGTGGGCATCTACCAGTGGCTGGTGGAAAACGAAAAGGCCTCGGGCCCGTACAACGCAAGCGCCCCGAATCCGGTCACCAACGCGGAGTTTACCCGCGCCCTGGGCAGGGCCCTGAAGCGCCCCACCCTGTTGCCGATGCCCGAACCGGTCCTGCGCCTGCTGTTCGGCGAGATGTCCGAACTCCTGCTGGTCAGCAACCGCATGATGCCGACACGGCTCCTGGATGAAGGCTTCGAATTCCGTTACCCGGAACTGAAACCGGCGCTTCAGGCCATTTTGAAATGAACCCACGCGGCGGGAACACCCAACGCGGCGGCGACCTTGTCGTGGGTGAGGGATCGAACTTCGCGCACTGACACCGATCCCAATACAGCGGGACATACAAGAGGCTTTTTACAATGATCTTCAAGCAGTTGTTCGAACCGGAATCGTCGACCTACACCTACCTGCTGAGCTGCCCGGATACCGGCGTGACGGCGCTGATCGACCCGGTCATCGAGACCGTCGATCGCGACCTCCAGGTCCTGCAGGAGATGGGGCTGCGGCCTGACTTCGCGATCGAAACCCACATCCACGCCGACCACATCACCGGTGGCCTGATGCTGCGCGCGCGCACCGGCTGCAAGCTTGCGGGACCGGCCCTGGATGCCTTGCCCTGCCGCGACATCAGCCTGCGCGAGGGCGAACCGATGCGCATCGGCAATCTGGTGCTGAATCCGCTGTTCACGCCGGGCCATACCGACGCCCACCACGCCTACCTGCTGGACCATGCCGGCCTCCCGATGCTGTTCTCCGGCGACGCACTGCTGATCGAGGCCTGCGGGCGTACGGATTTTCAGTCGGGCGACGCCGAGACGCTGTACCACTCCATCCACGAAAAATTCTTCGTCCTGCCCAACGAAACGCTGGTCTATCCCGCCCACGACTACGAGGATCGGCAGATCACCACGATCGGCCAGGAAAAGCTCCGCAATCCGCGCCTTGGCAAAGGGCGCTCGCTGGAGGAATTCGTCGAGATCATGGATTCGATGGACCTGCCGTATCCGAAGAAGATCGAATGGGCGCTCCCCGGCAACGAGGGCTGCGGTAGCTGCCCGGACAACCTGCCTGCGGACAAGGAACGGCTCTGCGAGCTGGACCGCCAGGGCTGAGTGCAGCCGAAGGCGGCGTGTTCGCAATGCCAGCGGTTAATGTGCAATCCAGTCCCAAGGAGGGAGAATCCCATGACCAACCTCATCGGCATCATTCTTGTCATCGCGGGTATTGCCGCTCTCATCTACGGCTACATGGAAAGCCGGAGTGCGAAGGAGCGGACCGCCCGTCTGGTGCTCGGCCGCTTTACCCAGAGGACGCTGATCATATTGATCGGCGGTGCCATCGCGATCGTCCTCGGCCTGATCCTGTTGTAGCCGGAACCACGGGGCGGGTATCCATGATCCCCCGGAATGCCTGCCACCACCCCGGCCCACGCCGGTCAACACGATGCGGGGCTAGCGCGTTCCCGACCATGGGTATTTCGCCCGGTCCGGGATGATGTTCCGAATGCCACCCCTCGGGTCTTCCACGTCGCCCCTGTAGCGCGGCAGGAGGATGACGTGCAGATGGTCGATGCTCCTTCCCGCCGCCCGGCCGTCGTTGTTGCCAACCGTGTAGGCATCAGGCCGATGGCCCAGGAAGGGGAGTTTCAGCACGGTTTCGATGTGGTCCTTCGGGCGCTCCCGCAGGTAGTCGCGGTTCAGCATGTTCCGATACAGGTCATACATGTCGGTCGTTTCAATGACCTGCCGGACCCCGTGAATGGCGTCGAAGTAGTCCGACTGCTCGGTTTCGTTGAGTTCGAACAGCGAGACGACGTGCCGCCTGGGAATGATCAGCGCATGCCCCGGATTGACCGGGTTGGTGTCGAAAAGGCCGATGAACGAACGGTTCTCGAAAATGAACGGGTCGGCCAAGCCGGCGGCAACCCGGCAGAAATAACAGTCCTCGTCTGGTCGGTCGGGGGGCATCGGATAACCTGGGCGGGTTTGCATCGGGATAGAGGCGCCCGATTCTAGTGGATTCTCGCGCGGTTGTGATCGCATGCCCGTCGGCCGCGACGGGCCCTGTCAGGTCTTGCTGTCGTCGTCCGGCTGTTCCCAGGGGAGACGACCCTCGATTTCCAGGTGCAGGGCAAACACCAGCAGGGTCCGTATGAGAATGATCAGAGCCAGCATGAGCACACTTTCCATCGTGTACTCGATCGCCACGGTCCGGATGATGTCGGCCGCGACCAGGAACTCCAGCCCGAGAATCAGACCGCGCACGCTTTGACGGCGGTAATCGCGGTACGCCTCGTACGCGCTCCTGCTGCGCAGATTCACCAGCCAGATCACGGTTGCCAGCACGAACCCACCCATGATCACGGCAATGCCGACGGCTTCAAGCCCCAGAACAAGCGCATTGGCGATCTGAAAAAAGGCGTCGGTCATCTCCATACCCTCTGCCGGTCAAAACCTGTTCCGGTGACAGTACACCTATATCGAATGATTCCGCGGGTTGTCCGCGTCCTCTGGGGCGTTCGGTTCGGCTTCATCTGCCAGGAAATCTCCGGATGAAATCCGCACGAGATCATCTGTGGGGCGGTTGTAGACATACACGCACGCGATGCGCGCTGTGCCGTCTGCAAGAAGGATCTCCTGGCGCCGCCGGGCATATTCAGTGGGTTCGGGGAATCCGGGCCCGCACCCTTCGTACTGATCCAGTTCTCGCAGCACACTGTCCGATTCCCGCAGGAACCAGACCTCCCCCTTCACCCTTTCAGAAGGGTCCTCCGAAGGGACCGCACCGGGGTAGTCGCCGATTCTGTATAGACGCCCCTGATAGGTGCCTTCGGCAACAAAATCCGCGTATCGGGCAAGCAGACGATACATCTCACTGCCGGTATGCCGGCTGAGCGTCCCGTATACGAACAGCAATGTGCTTTTCCGGGGACAGTACACCGATTTCGCCTTCTGTTGCAGCCGACGCCCGGGGCGCTTGAGTGCCAGGGACCGACCCGTAGCCGCCTCCAGACGCTCCAAAAACGAATGACAACGCGGGCCATCCTGGCCATCGCTCACCTCCTTGTGATTACTCCAGATCGATTTCCGCAGATCATGCCACCGGAGCAGGCCGAAGAGAAATGGGTGTACTGTCCCCCGAAACACGTGCGATGATTCGAGCCTTCCTTTAGCACGCAGCAGGCCCATCCGAATGCATGGAATCGGCTTGATCGTAGCCGGCGCTTCCATCGCCGTAGTCATCATTGCGGTGATGATCCACTATGAGGCCTCGGCGTCGTTGACAAAGATCACGGACCGCCGCTCTGACATGGCGCAGCGCCCTCGCTTTCTTTTGCTTATCTTTGGTCTGTTGGCCGCCCATCTTGTGGAGATCTGCTTTTTCGCGCTGGCCGCCTGGGCCATGACTACACTGCCCGGGGCCGGCAGCCTGCACTGGGCGGGGGTCGCCCATCAGACAAGCGTGGCGCCTCTCGACTTCCTCTACCTCTCCTTGGTCACCTACACAACGCTTGGCTACGGCGATCTCGTACCCGACGGCCCCATCAGCTTCCTCTACGGACTGGAATCCCTGACCGGCTTCGTGCTGATCACCTGGTCCGCATCACTCACCTTCATCGAAATGCAGAGGCACTGGAAGCCCAGCAATGAGTGACCGAGGGTTGCGCGACCCCGGTCGGCGCGCCACCCCTTGAACGCCCTGCAGTCCGTGCGATCCCGATCCCACCGGGCGCTCCGGCGCCGATAACGGGGACCGGTCCCGCGAAACGTCGCCCACACCGTCGGGTCAGGCCCTCATCCTTCCTTGACGCACGCGAATACCGTGTACGCCTCCTCCCCCGAATCGTACCGTCCCTCGTGCACGGCGAAGCCCGTTTCGCGCAGAACCCGTCTCCAGGTGTCCAAAGAGAAGATCCCCAGGGTCCAGTGATCGGTCTCGATGCGCAGGCGTCCGTGATCGCGGATGAGATACAGGATCGTCGTCTCGTACTGCTCATCCGTCGGGTCGGGATCGTAGACATTTTCCACGAAGACGATCTCCAACCCGTCCCGCTTGGCCGGTGTGGCGCTGGTCCTGTTCTGTTGGAACGTCTCGGGCGTGACATCCGGAGTGGCGATCAGAACGCCACCCGGCTTCAGATGGGCATGCGCCGTGCGGAAGGCCGCCACAAAGTCCGTCAGGCAGGTCATGTGCGAGATCGCATCGTCCATCAGCACGGCGTCGAACGTCCTCCCAAGCCTGCACGTCCGCATGTCGTCTTCGACGAACGTGCACTCGGGATTCAGTTCCTTCGCCTGCGCCAGCATGGCCGGACTCAGATCAACGCCGGTGACGTCGAACTGCCGCTTCAGGTTCAGGACGTTCTTCCCGCCCCCACATCCGATATCCAGCAACGTGGCTGCCGGGCGTTCGGCGTACTGCCGAATCAGGCCGGCGACGTGCTCGCAGTAGTGCGCGTACTCCGTGTTGGCATCGCCCCACATCGGCCACAGCCACGCCAGGTCTGAGTAGAGTCGGCAAGTGTCCTTCATCTCTCTCCTCGGGTGCTGCGGCAGCGATCTGTTGTCGCACACCGCGATGGGGACATCGAGGCTGTAGGGTCAACAGAGGGCGTGCCCACCCCACGGTGC
>JAABSC010000018.1 GCA_011390565.1 Thioalkalivibrio paradoxus
ATAGCCACCCTATTTCAAACGTGCCCAACGCAGCGCCGGCGCTTCTGGCGCAGCGATCTGATACCGAACTTTCCGCACGGCCCACTAGGCCGCGCCGTTGGTGCTGAGCTGATGCATCGCGTCCAGCGCACACAGCGCGATCGGGTGGGCGGGCGCGGTCAGGCGCGGGTGGCTGCCGAACTGGAAGCTGACCAGTTCGTGCACGCTCAGCCGCGCCTGGATGGCGATGCCGATCGCGTTCAGCACCTCGGCCGTCGTCGGGCCGCCCAGCACCTGACCGCCCAGCAGCAGACCACTGCGGCTGAACACGAGCAGGCAGGTCATCATGCGCGTGCCCGGCATGGTCGGCGGATGATGATCGGGAACCACCACCCGCCCCACCACCACCGTGAGGCCCTCCGCACGGGCCGCGGTGGCCGTCATCCCCGCACAGCCGAACGCGAGGTCGCCGATCTGGCTGGCATAGATGGCAATGGTCCCGGCGTTGTAGCGCTCGTTGCGCAGGCCGAACAGGTTCATGCCGGCGGTACGCCCTTCCGCGGCCGCGGTCGAGGCCAGCAGGGAAGGGACGGAGCGGCGCAGCAGGAAATCCTGCTTGAACGCGCAGTCGCCCACCGCGAACACATGGGGATCCTCGCGGGTGCGTTGAAAAGCGTCCACCCAGATGCCGCCCCCGCGCGCCATGGTCAGCGCCAGTTCCTCCCCGAGCCGGGTGTTGCGACGGTCGCCGATCGCCACCAGCACCGCTTCCGCCGGAATACACTCGCCGTTGGCCAGGCGCACCCCGCGCACCGGTCCGTCTTCGCCGTCGCCCTCCAGCGCGGTGACGCCCGCCCCGGTATGCACGGCAATGCCGTTGGAACGCAGTTCCTGCTCGATGCGTACCGAGACTTCCTCGTCGAAATTGCGCAGGAGGATGTGCGGCAGCTGCTCGATCACGCTGACCTCGATGCCTCCCTTGTGGACCTCGTCGGCGAACTCGACGCCGATGAACCCTCCGCCCACCACGGCCAGGCGCCGGACGCCCGGGATCACCTCCTCGAACAGGTGTTCCAGGTGATCGTAATCCTTGCGGATCGCGAACACGCCCGGGCGCCGGATGCCCGGGATGGGTGGAAGGTGCGGAACGGTTCCGGTGGCCAGCACCAGCCGCTGCCAGTGCACCCGAATGCCGGATTCCGTCGTCGCGGTCTTCGCCTGAAGATCCAGCCCGGACACGCGGTCGCAGAGAATCTCGCCACCGAGCATGCGAAACGGCGCATTGCTGAGCAGGTCGTGCTCCACGCCCTTGAGCGTGCCAAAAATATAGGGGATGCCGCAGGGCACCACCGGCTCCTCCTCGGGACGAATCAACAGAATCTGGCGCCCGGGCCAGACCTGGGCCGCGGTGATCGCGGCGCTCATGCCCCCGGGGCCTCCGCCCACGATCAGGCCATCGACTTCGCGCTCTTCGGTAACGGTGGACGGCAGGGTCATGCGGGGCGTCCTCTGGAAACGGGTGTGGAGTGTATGATGAAGGCCAAAGCAATTTCCGCACCGCGGGACACACGCCGGTAACCGATGGCGTGCATGTTGCATTCCTCGGGTTGAGACCAGACCCGAAACCCGCCCGATCCGGCCCCGATGCCGCCACGTGGTGCACAGGCTGCGCAGGCAAGGTGCAGAACGCACCGGATTGCACCGGAGCCTCGGCGGAAGCGGCCATACCCATTTCCAGAAGCGTTTAGAGAGGGAGACATCATGAGCCACGCCAATGTCCGGAACCCGGAACTTCGCGCCTGGGTGGACGAGATCGCCACGCTCTGCGAGCCCGACCGCATTCACTGGTGCGACGGGTCCCAGGAAGAATACGACCGCCTCACGCAGGAACTCGTGGAGGCCGGCACTTTCCAGCGACTGGACCCCGAGAAGTGGCCAGGCTGCTTCGCCGCCCGCAGCGACCCCAGCGACGTCGCCCGCGTCGAGGACCGCACCTACGTCTGCAGCGTGAACAAGAAGGACGCCGGCCCCACCAACAACTGGGTCGCGCCCCGCGAGATGAAGCAGACGCTCAAGGGCCTGTTCGCGGGTTGCATGCGCGGCCGCACCATGTACGTGATCCCGTTCAGCATGGGTCCGCTGGGTTCGCCGATCGCGCAGATCGGCGTCGAGCTGACCGACTCTCCCTACGTGGTCGTGAACATGCGCATCATGACGCGCATGGGTTCGGCGGTGCTGGACGTCCTCGACGACGGCCCGTTCGTGCGTTGCCTGCACAGTGTCGGGGCGCCACTGGAACAGGGCCAGAAGGACGTGCCCTGGCCCTGCAACCCCGAGACCAAGTACATCGTCCACTACCCCGAGGAGAAGAGCATCGTCTCCTACGGCAGCGGCTACGGCGGCAACGCCCTGCTCGGCAAGAAGTGCTTCGCGCTGCGCATCGCCTCGACGATGGCGCGCAACGAGGGCTGGCTGGCCGAGCACATGCTGATCCTCGGCGCGGAGGCGCCGGATGGGACGCGCACCTACATCGCCGCCGCCTTCCCCAGCGCCTGCGGCAAGACCAACCTGGCGATGCTGGTGCCGCCCGAGCCGTTCCGCGAGGACGGCTGGAAGATCACCACGGTGGGCGACGACATCGCCTGGATCAAGCCGGGCCCGGACGGGCGCCTGCGCGCGATCAACCCGGAAGCCGGGTTCTTCGGCGTCGCGCCGGGAACCAACGAAGAGACCAACGCCAGCGCGATGGCGACGATCCGCAGCAACAGCATCTTCACCAACGTCGCAGTCACCGAGGACGGCGACATCTGGTGGGAAGGCCTCACCAAGACACCACCGGAAGGTCTGACCGACTGGCGTGGCCAGCCGTGGAATCCGGCTAGCGGCAAGCCCGCCGCGCATCCGAACGCCCGCTTCACCGCGCCGGCCTCGCAGTGCCCGACCATCGACCCCGCCTGGGAAGACCCGGCCGGGGTGCCGATCCACGCCTTCATCTTCGGCGGCCGGCGCAGCACCACGGTGCCGCTGGTGGTGCAGGCCTTCAACTGGAACTTCGGCGTGTACATGGCCGCGACCATGGGCTCGGAGACCACCGCCGCCGCCTTCGGCGAACAGGGCAAGGTCCGCCGCGACCCGTTCGCGATGCTGCCCTTCTGCGGCTACCACATGGCCGATTACTTCAACCACTGGCTGCAGATCGGCCGTGAACTCGCCTACCCGCCGAAAGTCTTCGGCGTGAACTGGTTCCGGCGCGGCCCGGACGGACAGTTCCTGTGGCCGGGATTCAGCGAGAACATGCGGGTGCTGAAGTGGGTGATCGACCGGGTGCACGGCAACCGCCCGGCCGTGGAAAGCTCGCTCGGGCGCATGCCCAAATACGAGGATCTCGACTGGCGTGGCCTGGAAGACTTCACCCGCGAGCAGTTCAACGAACTGATGTCCATCGACCGCGAGGCCTGGAAGAAGGAGGTGCACTCCCAGGACGAACTGTTCTCGGAACTCTACGACAAGCTGCCGAAGGAGTTCATCTTCATGCGCGAACTGCTGCTCTCCAGCCTCTGGCGCTCGCCCAAGCACTGGGGCCTTGCTCCCGAACGGACCTGACCAAACCCCCAAGCCATCACCACAACCCGAAGCCGTCACCTTAACCCGAAGCCGTCATCCCAACCCGAAGCCGTCATCCCAACCCGCAGCCGTCATCCCAACCCGAAGCCGTCACCCCGGACTCGATCCGGGGTCCATACAGCGCCGGGCGAAGCCATGAACGCTGCTGGCCAACCTAACGCCAATGGATCCCGGCTCTCCGCTTCGCTCCGGCCGGGATGACGGGGCTATGAAGCCCCGGCCTGGATGACCGGGATGTGGTGTCACCCCGGACTTGATCCGGGGTCCACGCGGCGCCGGGCGAAGCCATGAAAACTGGGGCCACCCCAAAGCCCCTGGATGACTCGCTACGCTCGCCCTTCGGGCCAGCCTGCGGCTGTTCAATGCGCTGCGCGCGTTAGTCCGGCTCTCCGCTGCGCTCCGGCCGGGATGACGGGACTAGGAAGCCCCGGCCTGGATGACCGGGATGTGGTGTCACCCCGGACTTGATCCGGACGTCACCCCGGACTTGATCCGGACGTCACCCCGGACTTGATCCGGGGTCCATACAGCGCTGGGGCGCTGCACGGCGACGGGTCGTGCTTGCGTGGCAAGGTCCGTTCTGCTAACGTTCACCGCCTTTCGTCAAGGCCCCAACCTTTTCCTGGAGTTTCAACCATGGCCCGAGTCTGCCAGGTGACGGGCAAGCGCCCGATTACGGGGAACAACGTTTCCCACGCCCACAACAAAACCCGCCGGCGCTTCCTGCCGAATCTGCACAGCCACCGCTTCTGGGTGGAGAGCGAAAACCGCTTCGTGCGTCTGCGTCTGAGCACCAAGGGGATGCGCGTGATCGACAAGCGCGGAATCGATGCCGTGCTGGCCGAGATGCGCGCCCGCGGCGAAAAGGTCTGAGGAGAACGACGACATGGCCAAAGGCGCACGCGACAAGATCCGGCTGAATTCCAGCGCCGGTACCGGACACTTCTACACCACGACCAAGAACAAGCGGAACATGCCCGAGAAGATGGAGATCAAGAAATTCGATCCCGTCGTCCGCAAGCACGTGATGTACAAGGAAGGCAAGATCAAGTAACACCGCCGCGAACCGCGACGGCAGTGTTCAAAGGCCCGGCGAAGTCCGGGCCTTTTGACGTTGAGATCGTGCGCGGATCTCCCCTCGCCCGCTTGCGGGAGAGGGGCCGGGGGTGAGGGCCAGAGTTGCACCCCCCTCCCCAACCCTCCCCCGCAAGCGGGGGAGGGGGTTTCATCGTCATCCATCCCCCGCTTGCGGGGGAGGGAGTTTCGTCGTCACGGGTGGCCGAGTGCCATGGCGGTTGGTTTGTGCTCAGTCGCCGCGCTCGGCCGCGACCGTCTCGGCCCACTGCTGCATCGTCCTGCCCCAGCGGTGCGCACTCGCCGGATCCAGCTCCACCTTGGTGTAACGCCCGCCGTCGCGGATGATCACGCGCAGCAGCGGCACGCCGGAATCGTGGATGATCTGGCGCAGCTCGATGACTTCGCCAAACGGCGCTTCGATGGAATCCATGGCGACCTCTTCCCCCTGTCGATCGGCTTCGCGATCATGCTTGCCCATGCCTGCCAACCTGAATCGGAGCTGCGCATGCTGATACCATGGATGCTTCGGATTCAGGACACTTGATGATCCTCGATTTTACCAGCGCACTGCTTTCTCCCGACGATGCCCGGGCCCCCGCAGGGGAAACGCACGCCTGCCTGCGCGTGCTCGCCGACCATCCGCCAGGCATCCACCTCGAGAAGGACTGCCTGACGATCGCGCCGGGTCTGCAAACCGTCGCGGCCGATGGGCTGACCGAACACTGGGCGATCCGGGGCGAAGGTAAGCCGTCGCGGGAAGGCGCGGTGCACCTGCTGGAGCACGAGCACCTGCTGTTCGCGGCCTGGCACCGCACCGACGACCCGCTGGAGGCGAACACCCGCGACGCCTACCGGGATCTGTTCCGCGCGATTAGGTCCCGCGGCTTCGACTACCCGATCCGGATCTGGAACTACTTCAGCCGCATCCACGGCGACGAGTGCGGCCTGGAGCGCTACCAGTCCTTCTGCATCGGCCGCGCGAAGGCATTGGACGAACTCGACGTACCCGAGGAAAGCATGCCGGCCGCCACCGCCATCGGCACCGGTGCACCCGGGCTGTTCGTCTACCTGATCGCCGCGCGCGAACCGGGCCGGGCGGTCGAAAATCCGCGACAGGTCAGCGCCTACCGCTATCCGCAGCAGTACAGCCCGGAAAGCCCCGCCTTCGCCCGCGCAACGCGCATCGAGGGCACCCGGGGTCCGCTGCTCCTGCTCTCCGGCACCGCCAGCATCACCGGCCACGAAAGCCGGCATGCCGGCGACTGTGCGGCCCAGGCCCGGGAGGTCCTCGCGAATCTCGACGCACTGGCGGCCGTGGCCGGCGACGACGTGCCGCCCCCGGCGTGGCTGCGCGTCTACCTGCGCCGACCCGAGGATCAGCCGGCCGTCGCTGCGGTGCTGGCCGTGCACTATCCCGAGCCGCCCCGGCTGCAATGGATCCAGGGCGACGTCTGCCGGCGCGAGCTGCTGGTGGAGATCGAAGGCGTGCATGCCCGAACTTCCTGAGGTCGAGACCACCCGGCGCGGTCTCGAACCCCATCTGCGCGGGCGACGGATCCGGGAACTGGAACTGCGCGATCCGCGCCTGCGCTGGCCCGTGCCGCCCGACCTTCCGGCGCTGCTCGCCGACCGGCCGATCCGAAGCCTGACCCGGCGCGCGAAGTACCTGCTGCTTGAAACCGACGGCCCGCGCCTGCTGCTGCACCTGGGCATGTCCGGCAGCCTGCGCCGCTGCGCCCCGGGGACGCCGCTGCGCCCGCACGATCACCTGGTTTTCCGCCTCGACGACGGGTTCGAGATCCGGCTGCACGACCCGCGCCGCTTCGGCTGCTGCCTGCCGCTGCCCGAACCTCCCGGGGTGCACCCCCTGCTGGCGGCACTCGGTCCCGAACCGCTGGAAGCGGGTTTCGACGGCGACCTCCTGTTCCGGCTGAGCCGGAGCCGCCGTGCTGCAGTGAAGGCGTTCATCATGGACCAGCAGGTGGTGGTCGGTGTCGGCAACATCTACGCGACCGAGGCGCTGTTTCTCTCGGGCATCCGACCCGGGCGTGCCGCGGGGCGGGTCACCCGGGCCGAATACCGCGCGCTCGCCGCGCACATCCGCGAGGTGCTGACCGAGGCGATCACCCAGGGCGGCACGACACTGCGCGACTTCGTGCGCGAGGACGGCACCCACGGCTACTTCCGCCAGCAGCTGCGCGTCTACGGCCGCGAGGGCCAGCCCTGCCTCGCCTGCGCCACCCTCGTCCGGAACCGCCGCATCGGCAACCGCGCCAGCACCTACTGCCCCCGCTGCCAGCGCTGAGACCGGCATCGTCCCACCGAACACGCCCCACTACGCGTCACCCAAGAGTTGATCCGGCCGTCACCCCGGACTTGATCCGGCCGTCACCCCGGACTTGATCCGGGGTCCATGCGGCGCACGGGCAAACCTTGGGTGCTGACGACTACCCGAACGCTGCGAGATCCCGGCTCTCCGCTTCGCTCCGGCCGGGATGACGGTGTCAGAAAACTCCGGCAGGGATTACCGGGTGGGAAAACTCCGGCCGGGAGGGCGGAGTGGGGAGTACTCTCGCCGGGGTGACCGGTTGGGGCGACCCGCGCTCAGGCCGAGTCCTGCGCCAGCTGCTCGGCGAGTTCGCGTCCGTTGCGCACGCAGTCGTTCATCGCGATGCCGCGATAGGCGTTCCCGCCGAGATACAGACCAGGGTAGCGCTGCAGGTAGGCGAACAGCGCGTCGACCCGGGCGATGTGGCCGCGTCGATAGGACGGGATACCCCGGTCCCAGCGTTGCACGAAGGTCACGTCGGGCGCCTTGTCGACCCCCATGGTCAGCCGCAGGCCCTCGCGGGCGGTCGCGATCAGGCCGGCCTCGTCCTGGTCCACCAGTTCCGGGTTGCGCTGACCGCCGAGCATCACCCGCACGCTCTTCGCACCCTCGGGGGCGCGGTCGGGGAAGATGCTGCTGTCCCAGAGCACGCCGAGAATGGGCAGGCCGGCGCTGGTCGTGGTCAGCAGTCCGAAACCGTCCATGGGGTGATCCAGTTCGCGCCAGCCGAAGCCGACCACGGCCACCGGTGAATACTCGATGTCCGCCAGCCGTCCCGCCAGCTCCGTATCCAGCGGCCGCAGCATCTGTGCCGCGGCGTGAGCCTGGGTGCTGACGACGACCCGGTCGAACGGTTCGTCGAAGTCCCCGGCGCGCACCCGGTACCCTTCGCCTTCGCGCGCGATTTCGGTAACCGCTTCACCCAGGTGCCACTGCGCCGGGATGACCGTGCGCAGGTGTTCGAGAAAGCTGCCGACGCCGCCCTTGAAGCTCATCAGGATGCCACCGGGGCCTGCCTGTTTCTTGCGCCGCGCGAGCATGCCCCGAAACAGACCGCCGTGCTCCTGCTCCAGGCGCACCACCAGCGGGAAGGCCGCGTTCACCGACACCTTGTCCGGCGTCGTCGCGTAGATCCCCGCGGTCATCGCGTCGAGGAACACGTCGGTGAACTCCTTGCCGACGCGGCGGTAGCCGAACTCCTGCAGCGTCTCCTCGCCCTTCTCGGTGCGCTTGGGCACGAAAAGCTCGCCGGCCATACGCAGCTTGGCGGGCCAGCTGATCAGCTTCGTGCCCAGGAACGGCCCCGGCGCCTCGGGCAGCCGGTGCAGTCGGTCGGTGAAGATGTAGCGCTTGCGCGCGAGGTCGGAGCTGGGAAGCAACAGATCGTTGGCGCCGGTGTCCTCGACCAGCTTCAGGCTATCCGGCTTGTTGGTCAGAAAACCGTTGCCGCCCGCTTCGAAACGAAAGCCATCGATGGTGTCGGTGCGCATGGTGCCGCCCGGGATCGGTTCCGCCTCGAAGACGTGCACCTCGTCCTCCGGGCGGTCGCGCAGGAGATAGAACGCCGTGGTCAGTCCGCCGATGCCGGCGCCGATGATGGCAGTACGCATGATTCACTCCTGGGCGAAAAGCGGCGGATGAAGCGCCAACTCCCTATTTTGGCGAAACCGGCCAACCAAAACCATGATACCTCTCAATGAAAATGGCTCTTGGCGCGACGAGGTGACATTACCGCGACACGCTCCATCTGTTGGATAATGCGAAAATACTGATTCACGTGGAGCGTCATGGCGGAGCAGGGCAAAGCCGGATGGAACGCGCCTCGGGTGCGCGCCTACGGGTTCCGGCTGGGACTGTTGCTGCTCCTGTGGTGGATCCTGAGCGGCAGCACCAGCGACTGGTGGTTCGGCCTCCCGCTCGCCGCCGTCACCGCCGGCTTCAGCCTCTGGCTCACCCCGCCCGCGCGCTTCATGCTCCGCCCGCTGCGGTTCCCGGCCTTTGCGATCTTCTTCCTCTGGCAATCGCTGCTCGCGGGCTGGGACGTCGCCCGGCGCACGCTGCATCCCGGTCTGCCGCTGCGCCCTGAAATCCTGCATCTCGGCTTGAACCTGCCGCCCGGCGCGCCCACCTGGTGGCTGATGCTCACCATCAGCCTGCTCCCCGGCACCCTAAGCGTACGCCTGCACGATCAGCAGATCCTCGAGGTCCACTGCCTCGATTCCCGGCTGGATGTCGCGGGCAGCGTCCGCGAAACCGAGGTCCAGATCGCGCGGCTCTACGGCCTGCAGGCGGCATTCTCCTCGGGCGGAGATCGGGCATGAACGGATTGCTGGAGGGAGTCGCCCTGGGTCTGCTGGTCACGCTCGCGCTGGGACTGGTGCGCATCTGGCGGGGACCCACCGTAGCCGACCGCATGCTCGCGGCCCAACTCTTCGGCACGACCGGGGTCGCCCTGCTGCTGGTGCTCGCGGAACTGCAGCGCATGCCGGCGCTGCGCGACGTGGCCCTCGTGCTCGCGCTGCTCGCGGTGATGGCGGTACTGGCGTTCGTGGCGCGGGTCTGGCGGGGTGATCCGGACGAGGAACGCGGCGGTGACGGCGCTCCCGCAATGGACGACGACGAAGGCTTCGAGGATCCGCGATGATTCTGCTCGATTGGGTACAGGGCGCGCTCCTGCTCTCCGGCCTCGGGTTCTTCCTGGTCGGGACGGTCGGCCTGCTGCGCTTTCCGGATGTCTACACACGCGTGCACGCCCTCACCAAGGCCGACAACCTGGGCCTGGGTCTGATCGTGTTCGGACTGCTCATCGGCGCCGATTCCGTCCCCGTGGCCCTCAAGCTGCTGCTGATCTGGGGGCTCGCACTGATCGCGAGTGCCACCGCCGGTTACCTGGTGGCCCGTGCCGCGCGCCGCCGCGGGGTCCGCCCCTGGAAGGCCCGGAACTGGGAGGACGACTGATGCCCTGGATCGACATGCTGCTGGGACTGACCATCTGCACAACCGCCGCGCTGGCCCTGATCGCGAAGGATCTCTTCCGCGGCGTGATCATGTTCATCGTGTTCGGCCTGCTCATGGCCCTTGCGTGGGTGCGGCTGCAGGCCCCGGACATCGCGCTGGCCGAAGCGGCCATCGGCGCCGGACTCACCGGCGTTCTGCTGCTGGACACCCTGGGCTATCTGCGCCGGCCGTTTGGCACGCGGGTGGATCCGGCGGGAGATGATCGGTCGTGAAACCCCGTGTGATCTTCGCCGGGTTACTGAGTCTCGCCATCGCGGGCGCGCTCGGCTGGGCGGTTCTGGAGCGCACCTTGCCCGCGGAAAATCTTCCCGAGCGGGTGGCCCAGGCCATGCCGCTGAGCGGGGTGGAACACCCGATCACGGCGGTGCTGCTGAACTTCCGGGGCTACGACACCCTGCTCGAGATCGCGGTTCTGCTGCTCGCCGTGGTGGTGGCACTGGCGCTGCGCGAGGCGCAGCCGGACCGCCCGGAGCGCATGGGCCTCGAGAACCCGCTGCTGCGCGCGGTGATGGCATGGCTGCTGCCGCTGATCCTCATCACGACCGGGTTCCTTCTCTGGGCCGGCGCCTACCAGCCCGGAGGCGCGTTCCAGGCCGGTTCCGTGCTCGCCGCCGGGGGCCTGCTTTTACGTCTGGCCGGCGTGACCACTGCCTGGCTGGACAACCCCGCGGTGCTGCGCACCGGGCTCGCGATGGGCCTGCTGACCTTCCTGGCCGTCGGCCTGCTGGTGATGCTCCCCGGGGTCCCGTTCCTGACCTACCCCACCGAATACGCAGGCGCCCTGATCCTGCTGATCGAACTGACGCTGACCCTTTCGATCGGGCTCACGCTGATCAGCCTGTTCCGGCTCACGCCGCCCTACGCCGACGATCCCGAGGAGGCGCGTGACCAACCGTCGTCGCGGAACGGGGGCATGGCGTCATGAGCGGCGCTTTGGTGTTCGCCTGGTCGGGGGTGGTGCTGTTCAGCCTGGGCCTGTTCGGATTCATCGTGCACCGGCACCTGCTGCGGCGGCTGCTGGCGTTCAACATCATGGGCAGCGGCGCCTTCCTCGTGCTGGTAGGTCTGGCCCAGGACGGCCGCGGCATCGATCCGGTACCGCACGCGATGGTGATCACCGGCATCGTCGTGGCCGTCGCCTCCACGGCGCTGGCGCTGGTCGTGTTCCGACGCTGGTACCGCGCCAGCGGTCGCACGGATCTTCCGGAGGACACGTGATCGGTTTCTGGTCCGTGCCGCTGCTGTTCGCACTGCCGCTGGCGCTGGGCATCGTCAGCCTGCTGGCACCGCCCGCGTGGCGCGCTCGCCTGGGGCTCGCCGGTCTGCTGCCCCTGCTGGCAGCGAGCATCGCGGTGTTCGCGCACCTCGTGCTGGACGGACCGCACACCTACGCACTCGGCAACTGGAACGCACCGCTCGGCATCAACCTGGCGGTGGACGGACTGGCCGCGGGGATGGTGCTGCTGACCGCGGTGGTCTCCAGCCTGTGCGCGATTTACGCCTGGGTCTACCTGCGCGACCAGCCGGCCTCCAGCAGTTTCTTCTGGCCCCTGCTCTGGTTCCTGTGGGCCGGGATGAACGGAATCTGGCTGGCCGAGGACATCTTCAACCTCTACGTGGGCCTGGAGGTCATGGGGCTGGCGGCCGTGGGCCTGGTGGCACTGAAAGCCACGCCGCAGGCATTGGCGGCGGCGATGCGCTACCTGCTGGCGGCCCTGCTCGGCTCGCTGGCCTACCTGCTGGGCGTGGCGTTGCTCTACGCCAGCTACGGCACCCTGTCGATGGCGGGACTGCAGGAGGCCGCCACCGCCGACGTCACCACCCAGGTGGCACTGGCGCTGATCATCCTTGGTCTGCTGCTGAAGACCGCGCTGTTTCCGCTGCATGCCTGGCTGCCGCCCGCGCACGGCGGCGCGCTGACACCGGTGAGCGCGCTGCTCTCGGCGCTGGTGGTGAAGGGCTCGTTCTATATCCTGCTGCGCATCTGGATGGTGCTGGGGACGGAGGTCACGCCGTTCGCGACCGCACAGCTGCTCGGGATCCTGGGTGCCGGCGCGGTGTTCTACGGGGGCTGGATGGCCTGGCGCCAGCATCACCTGAAGCAGCTGGTCGCGTACTCGACGGTGGCGCAGATCGGCTACCTGTTCCTGTTCTTCCCGCTGGTGACCGGAACCGGCCCGGAAGCCGCCCGGCTGGCCTGGGACGGGACGCTGATGATGCTGATCGCGCACGCGCTGGCGAAGGCCGCGCTGTTCCTGAGCGCCGGCAACCTGATCCTGGCGGTGGGCAGCGCGCATATCGGGCACCTGGTCGGCATCAGCCGCTTCCGGCCGATGTCGCTGTTCAGCTTCGGGCTCGCGGGCGTCAGCCTGATGGGATTGCCGCCCAGCGGCGGCTTCACCGGCAAGTGGCTGCTGCTGAACAGCGCGATTCTCAGCGGGCAGTGGTGGTGGCTCATCGTGCTGTTCCTCGGCGGGCTGCTCAGCGCGGCGTACATCTTCAAGGTGTTCCGGATGGCCTTCCGTGAAGGGCCGCAGGTCGACCACTCCGTCACGCCTCCGCTGACGCTGGACGTGACCGCGCTGATGCTGGCCGCGAGCGCGATCCTGATCGGCCTCACCGCGCACCTGCCACTCGCGTGGCTGCGCATCGGCAGCCCGTTCGGAGCCGGCTGATGGACTGGAACTCGCTGATCCTGTTTGCCGTACTCGCCACCTCGCTGGTGGCCTCGGCGGTGATCTTCCTGCTCGCCGAATCGCGCGTCACGCTGCGCAGTACGATCAACCTGGCCGCTGCGGTACTGAAGCTGCTTCTGGTGCTCTGGATCATCTGGGGGGTCTACCAGAATATCGAGTACGAACTGCGCTTCACGATCATCGACGGCGTCGATTTCATCCTGCGCGCGGACGCGCTCGGCATCATGTTCGTCGGCCTGTCGTCGCTCCTGTGGCTGTTCACCACGCTGTATGCGATCGGCTACCTCGAAAAGGCCCCGAACCGCAGCCGTTTTTTCGGCTTCTTCAGCCTCTGCGTCGCCAGCACGGTCGGCATCGCGCTCGCGGGCAATCTGTTCACGTTCCTGCTGTTCTACGAGCTGCTGACGCTGTCGACCTACCCGCTGGTGGTCCATCGCGGGACGCGCGAGTCCCTGCGGGCCGGGCAAATCTACCTCTACTACACCCTCGGCGGCGGGGCGCTGCTGCTGTTCGGCGTGGTGGCGCTGCACGTGCTTGTCGGGGACACGGAATTCATCCCGGGCGGCAGCCTGTCGGGCCTCGACCCCACGCTGTACCCGCTGCTGATCGGTATCTTCCTGATGATGGTGATCGGGCTGGGGGTCAAGGCCGCGCTGTTCCCGCTGCATGCCTGGCTGCCGATGGCGATGGTGGCCCCGGCGCCCGTCAGCGCGCTGCTGCACGCGGTGGCGGTGGTCAAGGCCGGCGCGTTCGGGATCGCGCGCGTGGTCTACGACGTCTACGGCATCGAGTTCGCTTTCTCCCTCGGCCTCCTCGGGCCGCTGGCGGTGGCCGCGTCGATCACCATCCTCTACGGCTCGCTGCGGGCCCTGGCCCAGGACGACCTGAAGAAGCGGCTGGCCTTTTCGACCATCAGCCAGGTGTCCTACATCATCCTTGGGATCAGCCTGTTCGGTCCGATCGGCACCATCGGCGGACTGGTCCACCTGCTGCACCAGGGCCTGATGAAGATCACGCTGTTCTTCTGCGCGGGCAACTACGCGGAGACCCTCGGCGTGCACAAGGTCAGCGAACTCGACGGCGCCGGCCAGCGCATGCCCGCGACCAGCGTGGCCTTCACGCTCGGCGCGTTCGGCATGATCGGCATCCCGCCGATGGCGGGTTTCATCAGCAAGTGGTACCTGGGCATCGGTGCGCTGGAAGCGGGAATGAACTGGGTGCTCGGGGTGCTGATCGTGAGCAGCCTCCTGAACGCGGCCTACTTCCTGCCCATCCTGTATCGGATCTGGTTCCGGAGGCGGGAACGGCCGTGGTGTGAAGGCAAGGTGGTCGGCCGCTTCGAAACCCCGGCGCTGCTGCTGATCCCGACGCTGGCGACCGCCGCCTTCGCGCTGGCGGCGGGCCTGTTCGCCGGCATGCCGTTCAGCCCGCTGTACTGGGCGCAGATCATCGTGAGCCGGGAATACCTGCCATGACCGGCGCCGCGGGAACCGTCGCCCTGCTCCTGGCCGGCGGGTGGCCACTGGCACTGAGCCTGCTCTGGGGGGTGCCCTCGCTGCGCCCGCGCGTCAGCCGACTTGCCCCCTGGGCGGCGCTGCCGGCGCTGCTGGTGTCGCTGTTTGGCGCACCCGGTTTCACGGTCGATCTGAGCTGGCTGCTGTTCGGCGCGCGGCTTGGCCTCACGCCGACGACCCAGGTGTTCCTGTTCCTGACCGCGCTGATCTGGACCGCCGCCGGAATCCACTGGCGCACGCACCGGCGCGACGGTGATCACTGCGAACGCTTCTGCGTCCTCTGGCTGCTGACGCTGACCGGCAACCTGGGTCTGATCCTGGCGCTGGACGTGGCGCTCTTCTACACCAGCTTCGCGCTGATGACGTTCTCCGCCTATGGGCTGATCGTGCACAACGGCAGCGAAGCGGCCCGACGGGCCGGACGTGTGTATCTGGTCCTGGGCGTGATCGGCGAGAGTCTGATCCTGATCGGGCTGCTGCTCGCGGCGCGCGCGACCGAGGCACCGCTGCTGCCCATGCTCGCCGATCTGCCCGACGCGATCGCGGGATCGGAGCATCGGGATCTGATCATGGCCTCGCTCTGGCTGGGGTTCGGCGTCAAGGCCGGTTTGCCACTGCTGCACTTCAGCCTGCCGCTGGCCTATGCCGAATCGCCGGTCCCGGTGGCGGCGGCGCTGGCCGGCGCGATGATCAAGGCCGGGCTGCTCGGTTGGCTGGTGACGCTGCCGCTGGGCGCCGCCGGACTGCAGGGCTGGGGCTGGATTCTGCTGGGCACGGGACTGTTCGCGACCTTCGCAGGGGCCCTGGTGGGCGTCCAGCAGTCCCGGCCGCAGCTCGTTCTGGCGTACTCGAGCATCAGCCAGATGGGACTGATTTCAGTCGCCCTCGGAGCGTGGATGTTCGAGCCGGCGCTCGGGCCGGCCATGGCGGCCGCGATCACCGTCTATGCCTTGCACCACGCGCTGGCCAAGGGCGCCCTGTTTCTGGGGATCGGTGTCGCGCACCACCGAACCCGCATGCCGGTCATGCTCTGGATCGGGCTGGCGTTTCCGGCCCTTGCGCTGGTCGGCCTGATGCCGAGTGGCCTGTTGGCCAAGGGCAGCCTGAAGAACTTCGCCGCTACCGGCGCGTCGCTGCTGGACGCGTTCCCGCAGTTGCCCACGCTGCTGGCGCTGGCGGCGGTCGGGACCAGCGTGCTGATGGCCCGCCACTTCTGGCTGTTGCGACTGGACACCGGGCGCGACGCCGCGCCGCCCGGGGGCTGGCACGGCTGGATGCTGCTCACCGGCGCGAGCGTGTTCGCGGTGTTTCTGCTGCCATGGTGGGGCGTCGAAGGACACTGGCCGGATACCGTGAAGAGCCTCTTCGGCATCGTCTGGCCCGTGCTGCTGGGGGTGGCGCTTTCGGTGGTTGCTTCGCGTCGCCTCCAGCCCTGGCCGATTCCGCCCGGAGACGTGCTCGTACTGCTGACGCCGCTGCCCGGCCTGGCGGTGCGCGCGGGTCGCGCGCTGGGCGTGACCGGTCCGGCGGCACGCCGACTGCTGCGGCACTGGCAGGCCCGTGCGCTGGCCCGCTACATGCGGGCCGACCACCGCTTCGGTCGCTTTTCCGAACACCTGTGGCGGCGCGACGCCTCGCTGCTGTTCGTCCTGCTCCTCGCGCTGGTGGCGTCGATCGGCGCCCTCGGCTTCGCACGCTGAGGCCCGACGGCCGGTCTACCGGGGCGGCGTACGAGAGATCCACGGCTTACGGATCGCCACGTCGCTATGCGCCTCGTCATGATCCCTCAATCGGCCTTTCCCTTGAGAGCCTGTTCCAGCTTTTCGCAGAGAATCTCCATCGCGCGCACACGCGCCCAGCGCTTGTCGTTGCCCTCGATCAGGTGCCAGGGCGCATACCCCGTGCTGGTGCGCTCGACCATGTCGTTCACCGCGTGCGCGTACTCGTCCCAGCGGTCCCGGTTGCGCCAGTCCTCGTCCGTGAGCTTGTGCTGCTTGAAGCTCGTCTCCTCACGCGCCTTGAAGCGCGCGAGCTGTTCGTCCTTGTCGATGTGCACCCAGAACTTGACCAGCACGATGCCGTGGTCGGTCAGCTCCTCCTCGAACTCGTTGATCTCCCGGTAGGCGCGGATCCACTCGTCCTCGGCGGCGAAACCCTCGACGCGTTCGACCAGCACGCGACCGTACCAGGAACGGTCGTAGACCGTGAACCGGCCGGCGCGCGGAATGTGCCTCCAGAACCGCCACAGGTAATGGTGGGCGCGCTCCTCGTCGGTGGGGCCGCCGATCGGGATCACCCGGTAGCTGCGCGCGTCGATCGCCCCGGTGATGCGGCGGATGATGCTGCCCTTGCCCGCGGCGTCCCAGCCCTCCAGCACGACGATGGTGCTGATCTTCTTCTCCTTCGCCTTGCGCGCCAGCACGTTCAGGCGCCCCTGGAGTTCGGCCAGGCGCTTGCGGTACTCCTTCTTCTCCAGCTGCCTGTCGAGATCGAGAAAGTCGAGGATCGTCCGGTCCGCGCCCCGGGGAGTGCTCCAGGCGGTGGTGGTCCCGCGCAGGGTCCTGGGGTCCAGCGCCATGCGCTTGCGCACCACCTCGAGAATGTGCGACGCGGTCGTCACGTTGCGGTGCCGCTCGTCGTAGCCCTCGATGATCATCCACGGCGCCTCGCCGGTGCTGGTCTGGCGCAGGGTCTGCTCCGCCACCGTCCGGAACGTATCGTAGGACTTCAGCCCGTCGAGGTCGCGCTGGCCGATGCGCCACTGGGTGCGTGGATCCTTGCGCAGCTTGCGGATGCGTTCGGCCTGCATCTTCTTGCCCAGGTGAAACCACAGCTTGATCAGCAGCGCGCCGCCGTCGACCAGCATTTTCTCGAAGCTGTTGATGCGCCGAAGCATCACGTCCAGACCGTCGTCGTCGATGCGATCGCCCACGCGCATCGAGATCGGGTCGCTGTACCAGGAGCCGAACAGCACGCCGATGCGGCCCTTTGACGGCATGGTGCGCCAGTAGCGCCAGAACGCGGGGCGTTCGCGCTCCTCGTCGGTCGGCTCGTCGAAGGTCGCGGTCTCGATCCAGCGGGGGTCCATCCACTGGTGCAGCATGTTCACGGTTTCACTCTTGCCGGCGCCGTCGGCCCCCGAGATCAGCAGGATCACCGGAAAGTCGCACTCGCGCAGATCCTGCTGCAGGTCCAGCAGCTCGGTGCGCAGCGCGGGCATCAGCGCCTTGTACTCGTCCTTTTCGAGCGTGCGCCCGAGTTCCGCGGCTTCGAACATTCCGGCGCCCTCCGTCAATCCGGCCGGCTGCCGGGGAGCGCGCGCATCCGCCGCAGCACGCCGTCGCCGCGGCGCAGACTGAACAGGAGCAGGCCGAGACCACCGGCACCGAGCGGCCACACCGGCCAGGCGAGTCCCAGCCACTGCGGCACGGTGTCCAGCTGGGTCATCAGGCCGGCGGCGAAAAGCAGCCCGAAACCGGTCATGGCCTCGAGACGACGGCGGGCGTCCCGCTGCAGCATCGAGCGCAGATCCCGGACCTCCGCCCGCAGCGCGGCATCCCGGTGCGCGCGCTGGCGTTCCAGTTCCAGCACCTCGTGCAGGCGTGCCGGGAGTTCCGGGAGATGCACCAGCATCTTGGGCAGGTGGCGCTCGGCGCTGCGCAGGAACGCGCGCAACCCGACCTGCTCGGACATCCAGCGCTCCAGGAACGGCTTGGCGGTGGCCCACAGATCGAGCTGCGGATAGAGCTGGCGCCCCAGCCCTTCGATGTTCAGCAAGGTCTTCTGCAGCAGCACCAGTTGCGGCTGCACCTCCATATCGAAACGCCGCGCGGTCTGGAACAGCCGCAACAGCACGTGGCCGAAGGAGATCTGGTCCAGCGGCTTCTGGAAGATCGGTTCGCAGACCGACCGGATCGCCGCCTCGAACTCGTCCACCCGGGTATGTTCCGGAACCCAGCCCGACTCGACGTACAGTTCCGCGACGCGCTGGTAATCGCGCCCGAAGAAGGCGTGGAAGTTTTCCGCGAGGTAATGCTGGTCGGAGGGCAGCAGGCTGCCGACGATGCCGAAGTCCACCGCGAGGTAGGTCGGGTCCGCCGGATCGCTGGCGTCGACGAAGATGTTCCCCGGATGCATGTCGGCGTGGAAGAAATTGTGCTTGAACACCTGCGTGAAGAAGATCTCGACCCCGCGCTCGGCGAGCAGCTTGAGGTCGACGCCGCGCGCGCGCAGTTCCTCGATGTTGGCCACCGGAATGCCGCTGATGCGCTCCATCACCATCACGTTGGTCCGGGTGTAGTCCCAGATCACCTCGGGGATGTACAGGAGCGGGTTGTCTTCGAAGTTGCGGCGGATGGTGATGGCGTTGGCGCCCTCGCGCACGAGGTCCAGCTCGTCGAGAACGGTCTTTTCGTATTCCCGCACGACCTCGCGCGGACGCAGACGACGGCCGTCGGCCCAGTAGCGGTCCGCGAGCATGGCGATCAGGTGCAGGATCTCGAGATCCGCGCGGATGGTGCGCAGGATGCGCGGACGCACCACCTTGACCACCACCGAGCGGCCATCGCGCAGCCGCGCCGCGTGAACCTGGGCGATGGACGCGGAGGCCAGCGGCGCATCGGAGAATTCGGCGAAGATCAGGTCGATCGGCTGTTCCAGCGACTTCTCGATCTCCGCGCGTGCCTGGGCGCTGGGAAACGGCGGCACCCGGTCCTGCAGGCGCGCGAGTTCCAGCGCGATGTCGTCGGGCAGCAGGTCGCGCCGGGTCGAGAGCATCTGGCCGAACTTCACGAAGATCGGGCCGAGATCCTCCAGCGCGCAACGAATGCGCTCGCCGCGGCTGCCCTCGGCCCGACGGAACCAGTTCCAGGGCAGCAGGTGCAGCAGGAAGCTCAGCGGCCGCAGCGGCTTGAGCGTGAACAGGATCGCATCGAGCCGGTAGCGCACCAGCACGCGACCGATGGTCCACAGGCGCAGCCCCTGTTGCAGGGTGCGGATCATCCCGGTCCGGACGCCCCGGGGCCGTCGCCGGAACCGGGTCCGCGGTCCGCTTCCAGCAACGCGAGGCGAGCCTCCAGCCGGGCGACGTCATCGCGCAGTTCGGCGATGTCGGCGGTCCAGGCCTCGAACTCTCCGGACGCCGGGAGGAAGCGCGCTTCTTCCTGCACGTAGTCACCGACGTCCTCGAATCCGCGCCGGGTGAAGCGCTCGAACTGACCGCGCAGTGCATCGAGCCCCGCCAGCAGCGGACCCGCTGTGCCCGCGCCGGCGACCGACTCGAACCACTCCGCCCAGTCGATGGAGACCGCTTCCAGCGCGCGCTGCAGATCCCCCAGCACCGCGGCGTCGCCCTCGATCTCGACCCCGGAGCGGTCCCCGCGCAGTGTCGCGGCCAGCGAAAGCGGCGAGCCGCGCAACACCACGTCGGGCGTTTCGTCGTCCAGCGAACCCAGCACCTGCAACCGGTCGGCGGCGCCGAGGAAGACGAAGCCCAGACCCGGCGGACGGATCTCGACTGCGATCGCCCGCCCCGCCAGGCGACGTCGCTCCGCCTCCGGCGCGGCATCCAGCCAGCGGTTCAGGGTCGCCTCGAGCACGGCGGCCAACACCGACGGCAACGGCAGCGGCGGCAGATCGGGATGCGTGTCCTCGGGTTCCGTCATCGCATCAGAACCGGGTCGCCCGGTGCAGCGCGACCACGCCGCCGGTCAGGTTCTCGTACTGCACCTGCTCGAGACCCGCGTCGCGCATCATGCCGGCGAGGGTCTCCTGGTCCGGGTGCATGCGGATGCTCTCGGCCAGGTAGCGGTAGCTGTCGGCGTCCTTGGCGATCAGACGGCCCATCAGCGGCAGCATCCTGAACGAGTAGAGGTCGTAGAACGGACGCATGGGCGCCATCGGACGCGAGAACTCCAGCACGAGCAGCCGGCCGCCCGCCTTCAGCACCCGGCGCATTTCCGCCAGCGCGCGCTCCTTGCGGGTCACGTTGCGCAGTCCGAAGGCGATGGTCACGCGGTCGAAGGACTCGTCCGGAAACGGCAGTAACTCGGCGTCGGCCTGCACGAAATCGAGGTTGCCGGCACGGCCCTGGTCCAGCAAGCGGTCGCGGCCAACCATCAGCATCGAGGCGTTGATGTCGGAGACCGTGACGCGGCCGCGATCGCCGACCCTGGGCGCAAAGGCCGCCGCGAGGTCGCCGGTACCGCCCGCGAGGTCGAGTATCCGCATCCCCGGTCGAACCGCGGCGCGCTCGACGGTGCGCCGCTTCCACAGCCGGTGGATGCCCAGCGACATGACGTCGTTCATCAGGTCGTATTTCGATGCGACCGAATGAAAGACTTCTCCGACCCGTTCCTTCTTCTCGTCTTCCGGCACGGTCTCGTAGCCGAAATGGGTCTTGCCCCGTTCCTCGTCGTTCATGGCCGCGGTGTCAGTGCGTCTTGCGCTCGTGGCCGGCAGCCGCGAGCTTGTCGAGGTATTCCTGCCACAACTGGTCCTGATCCTGTCCCAGGTTGTACAGGTAATCCCAATCGTAGATCCCGGTGTCGTGCCCGTCGGAGAACACCAGCTTGACGGCGTAGTTGCCCACCGGCTCGACGTCGGTGATGTTCACGTCTTCCTTGCCGATCTGCAGCGTGTCCTGTCCGGGACCGTGGCCGCGCACCTCCGCGGACGGCGAATACACGCGCAGGAACTCGCAGGGCAGACGGAGCGTGGTGCCGTCCGCGTACCCGAGTTCGAGAATGCGCGATTTCTGGTGCAACTGGATGTCGGTAGGACGGTGCTGACTGCTCATGCGGGGCTCCTGAAGAAGGTCTGAAGGGTCGGGCCGGCGTGTCGCGCCCGCGCTACCATCGTTCAAATCGGGATCAGAGTACCAATTTCATTTCCGGTCCGAGAACATTTCGCCTCAGAGGATGTACCGGGACAGGTCCTCGTCCTGGATCAATTCGCCGAGTCGCTGCTCGACCATGGCCGCGTCGACGATCACCGGACCCGAGACGTCCGGGGCTTCGAACGCGACCTGTTGCAGCAGCCGCTCGAGCACCGTATGCAACCGGCGCGCGCCGATGTTCTCGGTGCGGGCGTTGACGTCGTGCGCGATCTCGGCGATGCGACGCACGCCGTCGACGCGGAACTCCACGGTCACGCCCTCGGTTCCGATCAGCGCGGTGTACTGCTCGGTGAGCGACGCGGTCGGCTCGGTCAGGATGCGCACGAAATCGTCCACCGACAGCGCGCCCAGTTCGACGCGGATCGGCAGACGCCCCTGCAGCTCCGGGATCAGATCGGACGGCTTGGACAGGTGGAACGCGCCGGAGGCGATGAACAGGATGTGGTCGGTGCGTACCATGCCGAGCTTGGTGTTCACGGTGGTCCCCTCGACCAGCGGCAGCAGATCGCGCTGCACGCCTTCCCGCGAAACGTCGGTGCCGCCGTGTTCGCCGCGCTTGGCGACCTTGTCGATCTCGTCGAGGAACACGATGCCGCTCTGCTCGACCCGCTCGACGGCCTTCAGCTTCAGCTCGTCCTCGTTGACCAGCCGCGCGGCCTCCTCGTCAATGAGGAGGCGCAGCGCGTCGCGGACCTTCACGCGCCGGCTGCGGGTGCGGTTGCCACCGATGTTCTGGAACATCGACTGCAGCTGGCTGGCCATCTCTTCCATGCCCGGCGGGGTCATGATCTCCATCCCGGGCTGCACCGCGCGCACCTCGATCTCGATCTCGCGGTCGTCGAGGCCACCCTCGCGCAGACGCTTGCGCAGTTTCTGGCGGGTCTCGTTGTCGGCCGGCTCGGTCTCGGTATAACCGGCGGCGCGCGGGCGCGGGAGCAGCGCGTCGAGAATGCGCTCCTCGGCCGCGTCCTCGGCCTTGCCACGATGGCGGCCCATTTCCTCCTCGCGCAGCTGCTTCACTGCCGCGTCGGCGAGATCGCGCACGATCGATTCCACATCGCGCCCGACATACCCCACTTCGGTGAATTTCGTCGCCTCGACCTTCAGGAACGGAGCCTTGGCCAGGCGCGCCAGCCGGCGTGCGATCTCGGTCTTGCCGACCCCGGTGGGGCCGATCATCAGGATGTTCTTCGGCGTGACTTCCTGGCGCAATGCCTCGGGCAGCTGCTGCCGCCGCCAGCGGTTGCGCAGGGCCACGGCGACGGCCCGCTTGGCCTCATCCTGGCCGATGATGTAACGGTCGAGTTCCTGGACGATCTCGCGCGGCGTCATGTTCGTCATGGTTGCATGTCCTTGGGTCAGGCCTGAGTCGTGTCGGACCCGAGGTGTTCCAGGCTGATGTTGTGGTTGGTGTAGATGCAGATGTCGGCCGCGATATGCAGACTGCGCTCGACGATCTCGCGGGCCGGAAGCTCGGTATGCTCCAGCAGCGCGCGCGCGGCGGCCTGGGCGTAGGGCCCGCCCGAACCGATCGCGATCAGGCTGTTCTCGGGTTCGATCACATCGCCGTTGCCCGAGATCACGAACGAGTGATCGCGATCCGCGACCGCGAGCAGCGCCTCGAGCCGGCGCAGCGCGCGGTCGGTGCGCCAGTCCTTCGCCAGTTCGACCGCGGACCGCATCATGTTTCCGGAGTGCTTCTCCAGCATGCCCTCGAACCGCTCGAACAGCGTGAACGCATCGGCGGTGCCGCCGGCGAAGCCGGCCAGGATGCGGTCATGGTAGACGCGCCGCACCTTGCGCGCATTGCCCTTCATCACGGTATTGCCCAGCGATACCTGTCCGTCACCGCCGAGCGTGACCTCTCCGTTACGACGGACGCTGACGATGGTGGTTCCACGAAACTGCTCCAAGAAAGACCTCCTGTGCGCGCACGGCGCGCGTTCCTGCTTGGGCCGCCCGGCCTGGGCTGGCCCCGTTAAATCAATTCGCACCCGTTAGCGTGGAAAACCAGCCACGGAAAACACGGACAGACACGGACAAGGGGTTTGATCCGTTTCATTTTCCGTGATTTCCGTGTTTTCCGTGGCTCGGCCTTTCATCTGTCAGGGTGGCCGTTGGCCATGAGAGTGAGTGGGCCGCCTAGGCGGGCGTGTCCCCCGGCTTGCGCCGTGCGCGGGGATGGGCGCCATCGTAGACCTGGGCCAGGTGCTGAAAATCCAAATGCGTGTAGATCTGCGTGGTCGCGAGGTCGGCGTGCCCCAGCAGTTCCTGCACCGCGCGCAGGTCGCCGCTGGATTCCAGCAGGTGGCTGGCGAAGGCATGGCGCAGACGGTGCGGATGCAGCCGCTCGGGCAGACCCGCGCGCCGGCCCGCCAGCGCGAGACGGTTCTGCACCGAACGGTTGCCCAGCCGGCGCCCGCGCCGGGACACGAACACCGCCAGTTCGTCGGCGCGCACCCAATCCCGACGCGCCGACAGCCAGGCGCGCAGGGCCTCGCGCGCCGCGCGTCCGACCGGAACGGTGCGCTCGCGCCGGCCCTTGCCCAGCACGCGCACCAGCCCGGCGTCGAGATCGAGGTCGCCCAGATCGAGGCCCGTCAGCTCCGAAAGCCGCAACCCGGAGGAATACAGCAGTTCGAGGATCGCGCGGTCGCGCAGTTCCAGCCCGCTGTCGCCCGGCTGCTGCATCGCGCGTCCGGCCTGATCCACGTCGAGCACGTGCGGCAGCGGCCGCCCCAGTTTCGGGCCCTTCAGCGCGGCCCCCGGGCTGTGCTCCATGATGCCCTCGCGGACCGCCCACTTGCCAAAGCTGCGTGCCGCGGACAGAAAACGCTGGATGCTGCGCGGGTTGCGGCCGGATCGCGCAAGCCCCGCGGCGATCCGCCGCAACTCGGCCGCCGAAAGCTCGGGCCACGCGCCCCGAAAACCGGCGCGCAGGCGGGTCAGGTCGCGCGCGTAGGCCGTCACCGTATGCGGCGAAAGCCCCCGCTCCCGACCCAGGTGCTCGAGAAAGTCGGCGATCGCCGGGTCCGGGGCCGCGCCCGGGGTGTCACCCGTTCCGGCAGCGGCGATCGGCATGGCAGCGGATGGCCTCGGCCAGCAGCTCGCCGAGGTGGGTGACGAAATAGGTGCCCATGTCCGGCTGGAAACGATCGCCCGATCGGCTTCCCAGCGCCAGTACGCCGGTGCGCATGCCCGCGGCCACCAGTGGCATCAACAGGGCGGAGCCGACCGCTTCGGCATCGCTCTCGAACACGGCCTCGAGCTGCGGCTTCGGCAGGCGTCCGCAGACCGCGCGACCGCGGGCGAACAATTCCTCGAAATGCGGCAGGTCGGCCTCGCTCAGGCGGTGCAGGGTACCGACCTCGGTGTCGACCAGGCGGATGCCGACGAATTCGGCCTTCAGTTCATCGCGAAGCGCCTCCTGCGTCAGTGCCAGCACCGCGTCGAGCCCTTCGGCGTGCATCAGGGTGCAGGACAGGCGGTGCAGGTGCAGGCCCATGCGCTCATTCTCGCGCGCCCGCTCGACGAGTTCGGCGAGGCGCTGCTCGAGAAAGCGGTTCTTGTCCCGCAGCAGCGCGACCTGACGCTCGATCAGCGACACCGCCCCGCCGCTGCGATGCGGCAGGCGGAGCACGTCCAGCAGCGCCACGTGACGCTCGAAGAAATCGGTGTGCTCGCGCAGGAAGGCCTCCACGGCCTCGTCGGTGGGGAACTCGGGCTCGGTTTGCGGGGAGGTGGCAGTCATCGCTCGATTCGACCCTGAAAAACGGTGGTGGCCGGTCCGGTCATGTACACCGGCTGGTCGGTTTTACCGTTCCAGCTTAGCACAAGGCTTCCGCCGGGCAGATGAACCCGGACGCGATCCTCGACCAGGCCCCGGCGGCGCGCCACCGCCATCGCCGCGCAGGCGCCGGTGCCGCAGGCGAGCGTCTCGCCGGCGCCGCGCTCGTACACGCGCAGGTCGATCGCGTCGCGCCCCTGCACGGCCATGAAGCCGACGTTCACGCGCGCCGGAAACCGCGGATGCCGCTCGATAACCGGGCCCAATGCGGCCACCGGCGCGTCGGCCACATCGTCGACCAGCAGGAGCGCGTGCGGATTGCCCATCGAAACCGCGCCGATCACGAGCTGCCGCCCGTCCACTTCGAGCGGATATTCCGCGGCCTCGACCGGTGCGAGGAACGGAATCTGGTCCGGGTGGAACCGGGGCCGGCCCATGTCCACGCGGATCTGCCCGTCCGCCTCGACCTCGAGCACGATCGGGCCGGCAAGCGTTTCCACCGGGATCCGGTCCGCCGCGGTCAGGCCCTGCTCGCGCACGAACACCGCAAAGCAGCGGGCGCCGTTGCCGCACTGCTCCACCTCGCCGCCGTCGGCGTTGAAGATGCGGTAGCGGAACAGCGCCCGCGACGGGTCCACCGGAGCCTCCACCAGCAAGACCTGATCACAGCCCACACCGAAGTGGCGGTCGGCCAGGAAGCGCACGTCGCCGGCGCTCAGCGTCACCGGCTGGCGCACCCCGTCGATCACCACGAAGTCGTTGCCGAGGCCGTGCATCTTGGTGAACGCGAGGTTCACAGCCGTCCCCACGCGACGAGGTGCCGGTCGCTGACCGCCTCCACCCGGAACGACTCCAGGCCCGCCGCGTCCAGCTGCGCGCGCACTTCGTCCACGGTGAACGCGGCATACAGCGAGTTCTCGAAATCGCCGCGCAGCACCTCGGGCGCGTCATTCGCATAGGCGGCCACGAGTGCGTCCACCCGCTCCGGCGACGCCGGCCGGCAGAGATCCATCACGAAGACATCCGTCCCGGGCGCACCGTCGCGCCGGATCACTGCCCAGAGCACCCGCGGGTCCGGCAGGTGATGCAGCAGACTGTTGGAAATGATCGTCGGGTAGGGCGCGCCGGGTCCGGACGCATCCGGAAGCACGCCCTGGTGCAGCCGCACGCGCGGGGCGGCCGGATGCGCGCGGCGGATTTCCTCGCCCGCCGCGAGCATCGCGGAAGATCCGTCGATGCCGTGCACGATGCAGGCCGGGTAACGCGCGGCGAAGCGCAGGCTGACATCGCCGGGACCGCAGCCGAGATCGAGCACGAGCCCGTCGACCCAGCCGGGAAAGCGCTCGGCGAAGAGATCGACGAAGTGTTCGTGCGGAGCGCTGAAATCGGCCTCGGCGTAGGCCCGGGCCTGCGCCGGATCGAGCATCAGTTCGGGTTCGGGGCGGCGTTCCATCAGGCGTCCGGCGGCAGCATGCTCTCGCGCATCATCAGGTGATCGACCTGCTCGCGCCGATTCACGACGAAGAAGGCGTCGCCGTCGACCATCACCTCGGGCGGACGCGGGCGGCTGTTGTAGTTGCTCGCCATCACGTAGCCGTAGGCGCCGGCCGAGCGCACCGCCAGCAGGTCGCCGGGTTCCAGCGACAACGCGCGGTCGCGGCCCAGGAAATCGCCGGTTTCGCAGACCGGACCCACGACGTCGTATTGCCGCGGCGGCTCCGCGCGCGGACGTACGGGCACGATGTCCTGCCAGGCGCCGTACAGCGCGGGCCGGATCAGGTCGTTCATCGCGCCGTCGACGATCGCGAAATCCTTGTGCGGCGTGTGCTTCAGAAACGCGACCCGGGTCAGGAAGACGCCGGCGTTGGCGGCGATGGCCCGGCCGGGTTCCAGCATCACCTTCAGCGGCCGGTCGCCCAGCACCTCGCGCAGCGCGGCGGCGTAGGCGGCCGGCTCCGGCGGGTTCTCGTCGCGGTAGCGCACGCCCAGCCCGCCGCCGACGTCGATATGCTCGAGCGGGATGCCCGCAGCCTCCAGCGTTTCCGCCAGCGCCAATACCCGGCGCAGCGCATCGGTGAAGGGGTCGAGCCGGGTCAGCTGGGAACCGATGTGGAACCCCACGCCGCGGATGGTCAGATTGGGCAGGGCCGCCGCCTCGCGGTACAACGCCGGCGCGGCGTCGATATCCACCCCGAACTTGTTCTCGCGCAGGCCGGTGGCGATATAGGGATGCGTGTCGGCATCGACGTCCGGGTTCACGCGCAGCGCGACGGGTGCACGCAGCTCCAGTTCGCCGGCGACGGCGTTGAGCTGCTCCAGTTCCGGCTGCGACTCGACATTGAAGCAGTGAATGCCGACCTGCAGCGCGCGGCGCATCTCGTCGCGCGTCTTGCCAACCCCCGAGAACACCACGTTCGCCGGATCGCCGCCGGCGCGCAGCACGCGTTCGAGTTCGCCGCCGGAGACGATATCGAAACCCGCGCCCAGGCGCGCCAGCACATTCAGTACCGCCAGGCTGGAATTCGCCTTCACCGCGAAACACACCTGGTGCGGCGTGCCTTCGAGCGCCGTGCGGAACGCATGGTAGTGGCGCGTGAGCGTGGCCCGGGAATAAACGTACGCCGGCGTGCCCACCTGCTCGGCGAGTTCGCCGAGCGGCACCTCCTCGCAGTGCAGGACGCCGTCGCGCAGCTGGAAGTGATCCATCAGCGGGGCTCCGCCTCCGGGACATCCGCGGCGGGCGCGGGCTCCGGCGACACCGCGTCGACGAACTCGCCATCCTCGGCCACGTCGACTCCGGGCCGACTCCGGCGCAACTGGTCGCGGACGTCGGGCGGCATGTCACCGATTCGGTCCGGGGGCACGCGCTCGAGCAGGTCGTCGCCGAGGTACAGGTCCCCCTTCTGGCCGCAACTGGCGAGCATCTGCGTGGTCCCGAGCAGGACCACGAGCGCGATCAGGGCAAGGTGAGCGTTACAGAGCTTCATTGCGGGCGTGCCTTTCGGTTGAAAACGCTAGTCTACTTTGCCCGCAGCCGGTACGCATTCCGCTCCACAATGGAAATCATGTTCTATACTCACCAATCCAACGCGGCCATCCAGCGAAGCCCGGGGCGATGCCTGCCCAGGAAATTCAGGTGGCGGCGTGGGGCGTCTCGGCCAAAAAACCGAAACCTTATGGGAATAGATCAGTCATAGTTTCCGTCCGTACTCCAGGCGCTCTTCAAGCTCGCGCCTTGGAAAATCCGGATTGACCCAAAGATGAGAGGAGATCTCCATGACAAGTAACAAGCGCCGTGTCTTTCTGAAAGGCACCCTGGCTGCCGGCACCGTCGGCGTAGCCGTCGGAGCAGGCCTGCTGGCCCCCAGCCAGCTGCTCGCCGCCTGGCCCGAACCTGCCTTCAAGGCCCGCGGCTTCGATGAATCGCTCAACGCGGCCCTCGGTACCACCGAGCTGCCCGATGGCGACATCTCCATCACCGCTCCGGAAATCGCGGAGAACGGCATGGTGGTTCCCGTGACCGTGGAAACCGGCATGGGTGATGTGACCGAAATGGCCCTGTTCGTCGAAAAGAACGGCGCCCCGCTGACCTCCAAGTACGTACTCGGCGCCGGCGCGGTCCCGATGTTCGCGACGCGCATCAAGATGGGCGAGTCGTCCGACGTGATCGCCGCCGTCAAGTCGGGTGGCACCTGGTACGGCGCCCGGCAGGAAGTGAAGGTCACCATCGGTGGCTGCGGCGGTTGATCCGTCGATCCTGACGCACCGACTTTCCCAAATTCTGGAGGTATAGCTCAATGTCCACGATTCGTGTTCGCGCCCAGGAAGCCGACGGCATGGTGACCGTCCGCGCCCTGATCACCCATCCGATGGAAACCGGCACCCGCAAGGACAGCGCCGGTGAACTCATCGCCCCTCACCACATCCAGGTCGTGAACGCCGAAGTTGGCGACACGGAAGTGATGACGGCCTACTGGAACACCACCATCTCCCGCAACCCGTTCTTCCAGTTCCAGTTCGCGGGTAACAAGGGCGACACCCTGAAGCTCTCCTGGAGCGACAACAAGGGTGAGAGCGACAGCACCGACGTCACCATCGGCTGATTTCGATCTGGCGCACGCCGGAAAGCCGGGGCTTGCCCCCGGCTTTTTTGTGCCCGCTTTCCGCCGGGTGTACAAGGAACAGGGTGGGTACCCCAGGAGAAGCCATGCGGCCCAGACCCGAGATCCCCCGTCCGCTGCCGGCGACACGCGAACCCGAACCACTGGACGCGGACGTCGAACGGTGCGACCCATCCGGCCTGCGCCGCGCCCGCGAATTCGAGCCGGGAGCGCCGCTCTGGAGCCGACTGCCGTCCCGCGGTGCCGACGGCCGACGCCTGGCCGACTTCATGATGCTGATTCCCGGTCTCAAGCGACGCACCGAACTGGAGATCCGGGAACGCATGCTCGCGATCCAGCGGGTGCTCGAAGGCTACGGCGACGTGATCGCGTTCGCGGAAGTAAACCTGCGCCTGAACACGTTATGGGTTTCCGTGCAGGCCCGGCCCGGCCTGTGCGTGGAAATTCCGCTGGCCATCCAGAACGCGGTGCCCGAAGCCCTGCTCATCGGGCAGCGACCGGATCGTTAACGTGAAAAGCGTGCGCAGCGCTCCCCTCGCCCGCTAGCGGGAGAGGGGCCGGGCGAGAAGGCTGGCCGGTGTTGTGCCCCCTCCCCAACCCTCCCCCGCAGGCGGGGGAGGGCTTTTTCATCGGCAGGGGTGGCGCAAAGCCATGGCGTTCAGTCGGCCATGCGAAAGTTCGGTACCTATGGAGTGCTTGCTAAAATGGGGTTTTCCTATAGCATCGGCAGACATGAACGCGCGCACCGCCGTCGCTGAACGCGACACGCTGGAGACCCGGATCCGGGTCGAACTGAATCTCGATGGCACCGGCACCGGCCGTTTCGCCACCGGGCTGCCTTTTCTTGATCACATGCTGGATCAGGTCGCGCGCCATGGCGTGATCGATCTCGACATCCAGGCCGAGGGCGACCTGCACATCGATGCCCACCACACCGTGGAGGACATCGGCATCACGCTGGGGCAGGCGCTGACCAGGGCTCTCGGGGACAAGAAGGGCATCCGCCGCTACGGCCACGCCTACGTGCCGCTGGACGAGGCGCTGTCGCGCGTGGTGATCGATTTTTCCGGTCGCCCCGGGCTCGAGATGCACGCCGATTTCCGGCGCTCGCACATCGGTCAGTTCGACGTGGACCTGTTCCAGGAGTTCTTTCAGGGACTGGTCAACCACGCCCAGATGACGCTGCACATCGACAACATCCGCGGTCACAATGCGCACCACGTCGCCGAAACCATCTTCAAGGCTTTCGGCCGGGCGCTGCGCATGGCGGCCGAACCGGATCCGCGCATGGGCGGAGTCACGCCATCCACCAAGGGCGCCCTGTAAGGCATCCGGAAGCTACCGAGGACCGGTTCATGCAAACCGTCGCCGTAATCGACTACGGCATGGGCAACCTGCACTCCGTGGAGCGGGCCCTGCGCCACGAGGCGCCGGCCGACATGCGGGTGCTGCTCACGAGCGACCTCGCGCAGATCCGCGAGGCGGACAGGCTGGTCTTCCCGGGCCAGGGCGCGGCCGCGGACGCAATGAACGCCCTGCGGTCGATGGGGCTGGACGGGGAACTGGCGGAACTGTCGGCCAGCCGTCCGTTCCTGGGCGTGTGCCTGGGCCAGCAGATCCTGCTCGACTGGACCGAGGAGAACGGCGGCGTCGACCTGCTGGGCGTGGTACCCGGACGCGTCGAGCGCTTCCCGGCGCATGCGATCGACGCGCAGGGCCGGCGGCTGAAGATCCCGCACATGGGGTGGAATGTCGTGCGCCGAACCAGCGAACACCCGCTCTGGCACGGGTTGCCGGAAGAATCCTGGTTCTATTTCGTGCACAGCTACCGGGTGCTTCCCGCCCGGGCCGAGCACACCGTTGGCGAGACCGACTACGGCGAAAGCTTCTCCTCGGCGATCGCCAAGGGGTCGATGTTCGCGCTGCAATGCCACCCGGAGAAGAGTGCCGCCGATGGTCTGCGCCTGCTCAACAATTTCCTGCGCTGGAACGGCGACTGGCGATGAACGCGCGCCCGCCGTCACGAAACAGGTTCACCGTTCGGTTTTCCGCTATTGGAGTCGATGATGCTGGTCATACCCGCGATTGATCTCAAGGAAGGCAAGTGCGTGCGCCTGCGCCAGGGCCGCATGGAAGATTCCACGGTGTTCGGCGATGACCCGGTGGCCATGGCCGGGCGCTGGGTCGATGCCGGCGCCGAGCGCCTGCACATCGTCGATCTCGACGGCGCCTTCGCCGGTGTCCCGAAGAACGCCGAGGTCATCCACGCCATTGCCGAGGCCTATCCGGACCTGCGCATTCAGGTCGGCGGCGGCATCCGCGACGCCGACACGGTGCAGGCCTACCTCGACGCCGGGGTCGAATTCGTGATCATCGGCACCAAGGCGGTCAGCGCGCCGCACTTCGTCAACGACCTGTGCCTGGAATTCCCGGGGCGCATCATCGTCGGGCTGGACGCCCGGGACGGCAAGCTTGCGGTGGACGGCTGGTCCAAGCTCTCGCACCACGACGTGGTCGACCTCGCAAAACACTTCGAGAACGACGGCGTGATGGCGATCGTGTACACCGACATCAGCCGCGACGGCATGATGCAGGGTGTCAACGTCGAAGCCACCGCGCGCCTGGCACAGGCCGTCCGGATCCCGGTCATCGCTTCCGGCGGCGTCAGTTCGCTGAACGACATCCAGCGCCTGCTCGCGCACGAGGAGGACGGAATCGACGGCGTGATCGTCGGCCGTGCGCTGTACGAGGAGTCCTTCACCCTGCCGGACGCGATCGCGCTGGCGGGAGGCACGGGCTGAGATGCTCGCCCGGCGCATCATTCCCTGCCTCGACGTCGACGCTGGCCGCGTGGTCAAGGGCGTGAACTTCGTCGGCATCCGCGATGCCGGGGACCCGGTCGAGGTCGCGCGCCGCTACGACGCCCAGGGCGCGGACGAAATCACCTTCCTCGACATCACCGCCAGCAGCGACGAGCGCGAGACCATCGTCCACGTGGTCGAACAGGTCGCCGAGCAGGTGTTCATCCCGCTGACCGTCGGCGGCGGCATCCGCGAGGTCGCGGACATCCGGCGCCTGCTGAACGCGGGCGCGGACAAGGTCTCGATCAACACCGCCGCGGTGCACCGGCCGGAGCTGGTCGCCGAGGCGGCGGATCGGGTCGGCAGCCAGTGCATCGTCGTCGCGATCGACGCCAAGCGGGTGGACGACGACGCCGAATACCCGCACTGGGAAGTGTTCACCCATGGCGGACGCCGCGGCACCGGCATCGACGCAGTTGCCTGGGCGCAGAAGATGGCGTCGCTGGGCGCCGGCGAAATCCTGCTCACCAGCATGGACCGCGACGGCACCCGGGTCGGCTTCGACCTCGAACTCACACGCGCCGTGAGCGACGCCGTCAGCATCCCCGTGATCGCCTCGGGCGGTGTCGGCGAACTGGCGCACCTCGTGGCCGGCGTGGTCGAGGGACACGCGGACGCGGTGCTCGCGGCGAGTATTTTCCACTTCGGACAGCACACCGTGGCCGAAGCCAAACAGGCGCTTGCGGTGGCCGGCGTGCCGGTACGGCCGGTCCAGGAGATTGCGCGATGAGCGAAGACATCCTGCAGCGTCTCGCCGAAGTGATCGAGGCCCGGCGCGGCGCCGACCCGGAGCAGTCCTACGTCGCGTCGCTGCATCACCGCGGCCTCGACGTGATACTCAAGAAGCTGGGCGAGGAAGCCACGGAAGCGGTGATTGCCGCGAAGAACCCGGACCGCGATGTCCTGGTCAAAGAGATGGCGGACCTCTGGTTTCACGCGCTCGTGGTATTGTCCGCGTGCGGACTCTCGCCGGACGACGTCCTGGACGAACTCGCGAGGCGTTTCGGGTTGTCGGGTGTGGCCGAGAAGGCGGCCCGCACCACGCCAGGCATTCGCTCGGACTAGGATGTAAGGCGCAGGTTGATTCCGGGCCCGCGGGCCATCAGATTATCTTTTCCATTGCATTCGGAGGCATCCCATGGGGATTGGCGGTATCAGCATCTGGCAGCTTCTCATCGTCCTGCTCATCGTCGTGCTCCTGTTCGGCACCAAGAAACTGCGCAACATGGGCGGTGACCTCGGGTCCGCGATCAAGAACTTCCGCCAGTCGGTGAAAAATCCCGACGGCGAGGGTGAAGGCGAGGAGGGCGCGGACAAGGACGGCACGCAGCGCCGCGAAGGCGAGGACGTTCCCAAGGTCGAGGACAAGAACGGCCGCGTGATCGACGCCGAAGCACGCAGCGAGACCGGTAACCACGGCAAGCCGTCCTGAACGACCGGACCCCGCGTTCGGTTCGAGACATCGGGTAGAGCATGTTCGATATCGGCTTCTGGGAGGTGATCATCATCACCCTCGTCGCGCTGCTGGTCGTGGGACCGGAGCGGCTGCCCGGCCTTGCGCGCGAGATCGGTCGCTTCGTCGGCAAGACCCGCCGCTTCGTGAACAGCGTGCGCTCGGATATCGAGCAGGAGCTGCAAACGGAAGAGCTGCGCAAGATGCTCAAGGGTCAGGAAAAGGAGATTCAGGAGCTGAAGGGCATGATGCGGGACACCGAGGAAACCCTCCGCGAGGACATCAAGGAGACCGAGGAAGCGCTGCGCGGGGTCGAGAACTCGCTGGAATTCACGGAAACCGAGTCCCCGGGCCAGTCCGGATCGAGTCGGGATGCCTCCGCGCCGGCGCGCATCGAACGCGTGCCGGTGGCGCACGGACTCAACGGCGACCTGCTGACCGACACGCCTGCGCCGCAATCCGCCGAAAACCCGCCTGAAACCCCGGACCGCACGCCTGAAGCGGACACCGACAGCCGCACGGGCAAGGAATGAACAAGAAGGACCGCGCCAGCACCGAGCCTTCCACGGAGGCGACGGAGACCCTGCTCAGCCACCTGATCGAACTGCGCGACCGGATCCTGCGCATGTTCCTGGCGATCCTGGTCGTGTTCCTGATGCTGTTCCCGTTCGCGAACGAGATCTACACCTTCCTGGCCACGCCATTGATGGTGCACCTCCCCGAGGGCACCAGCATGATTGCAATCGAGGTCGCGGCGCCGTTCCTGATCCCGTTCAAGCTGGTCCTGCTGCTCGCGGTCGTGCTGACGATCCCGTACACGCTTTACCAGCTCTGGGCGTTCATCGCTCCCGGCCTGTACAAGCACGAGAAGAAACTCGCGATGCCGCTGGTGGCGTCGTCCACCGCGCTGTTCTACCTCGGGATGGCGTTCGCGTACTTCGTGGTGTTCCCGCTGATCTTCGCGTTCTTCACAGCGACCGCGCCCGAGGGCGTCGCGGTGATGACCGACATCTCGCGCTATCTCGATTTCGTGATCATGCTGTTCATCGCGTTCGGGATCGCGTTCGAAGTCCCGATCGCGACCATCCTGCTGGTGGCGATGGGCGCGACCACGCCCGACAAGCTGGCCAAGAAACGGCCCTATGTGATCGTCGGCACCTTCGTGATCGGCATGGTTTTGACGCCGCCGGACATCATCTCGCAGACCCTCCTCGCGCTGCCCATGTGGGTGCTGTTCGAGATCGGACTGCTGCTGTCGCGGATCATGGAGAAGCGCAAGGCCGAGCGGCTGGCCGCCGAGAATGAAGGCTCCGATCCCGATGGCGGCACACCACCGGGCGGCCAGTCCGGCGGAAGCCGTCCTGGCGGCACGCCGAAGGGCGGTCCCGGGTCCGGCGGCGGAACCACGCCCCGCCCGCAGGCGGCGGCCGCCGCGGCATCGGCTCCTGCCGCGTCTGGAACGAAGGCCAAGAGCGATCCGAACGCGCCCGCGCCGGATACGACCGACGACTATCGGCCGATGACCCCGGAAGAGATGGACGCCGAACTCGACCGCATGGAAAGGGACGAGGCCGAGCGCGCGAAGGCCGACGCCCCGGACGCGGACGAGAACACCCCGCCCCTCACCCCCGATCCCTCTCCCGCAAGCGGGAGAGGGGAGAAAGCTCCTCCCCCGTAATCGGGGGAGGGACCCGCTACCGTCAGGCCGACTCAGCCTCCACGACCACAACCGGCTCCTCGGTCTCGGGGAAGATCTCCCGGTACATCCCGTACAACGCGCCGAACACCACCGGTCCGAGTACCAGGAAGCCGAGCCCGAGCGGGATCATCGCGACGATCGCGAGCACGAAGTAGATCAGGCTGAACACGATCAGAGGAGCCAGGTTCGACAATGTCCCGTTGACGCTGGCCATGATCGCGTCTC
>JAABSC010000019.1 GCA_011390565.1 Thioalkalivibrio paradoxus
TGATCCGGCCGTCACCCCGGACTTGATCCGGCCGTCACCCCGGACTTGATCCGGCCGTCACCCCGGACTTGATCCGGGGTCCATGTGGCGCTCGCCGGAACCGTAGCGCTGCTCGATGTAGGCCTCGACCCGGGCCTGGAATTCCTCGGCGATGCGGTCGCCCTTCAGGGTCACGGTCTTCTCGCCGTCTTCGTAGACTGGCGCGACCGGAACCTCGCCCGTACCCGGGAGGCTGATGCCGATATTGGCGTGGCGGCTCTCGCCCGGGCCGTTGACCACGCAGCCCATCACCGCCACGGTCATCTCCTCGACCCCGGGATACCGTTGCTTCCAGCCCGGCATCTGGTGCCGGATGAAGGTCTGGATATCCTGTGCCAGGCGCTGGAAATAGTCGCTGGAGGTGCGTCCGCAACCCGGGCAGGCCACGACCGATGGCAAAAAGCTGCGCAACCCCAGACTCTGCAGAATCTCCTGTGCGACGAGGACCTCCTGCGTCCGGTCGCCCCCCGGCTCCGGCGTCAGCGAGATCCGGATGGTGTCGCCGATGCCCTGCTGCAGCAGCACCGCCAGCGCGGCGGTGGAAGCGACGATACCCTTCGTGCCCATGCCCGCTTCGGTCAGGCCGAGGTGCAGCGGGTAGTCGCAGCGTGCGGCGAGGTCGGTGTAGACCCGGATCAGCGACTGCACGCCGCTGACCTTCGCGGAAAGGACGATGTGATCGTGCGGGAGACCCAGGGCCTCGGCCTGCGCCGCGCTCTCGAGGGCGGAGGTGATGAGTGCTTCCCGGGTGACGTCGTCGAGCGGCAGGGGTTCGGCGCGGGCCGCGTTTGCGTCGAGCAGGCGCGCCAGCACGGCCGGGTCCAGGCTGCCCCAATTCACGCCGATACGCACCGGCTTGTCATAGCGGCAGGCGATCTCGATCATCGCCTCGAACTGGCTGTCCCGCTTCGAGCCCTTGCCGACGTTGCCCGGGTTGATGCGCAGCTTCGCAAGCGCCTCGGCGCAGTCCGGGTACTTGCGCAGCAGCTTGTGCCCGTTGAAGTGGAAATCGCCGACCAGCGGCACTTCCAGCCCCATCTTCGCGAGCCGCTCGCGGATTTCAGGCACCGCGGCGGCGGCTTCCTCGGTGTTCACCGTGATGCGCACGATCTCCGATCCGGCGCGCGCCAGTTCCGCGACCTGGATCGCGGTGCGCACGGCATCGGCCGTATCGGTGTTGGTCATCGACTGCACCACGATCGGAGCGTCGGCGCCCACGATGACCGAGCCGACACGCACGGGTATGGTGCGATGGCGAAGGATGCCTGGATTCATGGCGGATCAGCGTCGCAGGGAAACAGACCCCTATTCTTGCCCCCGGATCGCGACACGGCAAGAACCCGCGTCGGTCATCCCAGCTGCAGGATGGCGGTGGCGACGCCGAAATAGATCACGATGCCGACGACGTCCACGACCGAGGTGATCAACGGAGCGCTGGCCGTCGCGGGATCGAGCTTGAGGCGGGTCAGGACGAACGGCAGCGTCATGCCGAAGAGGGAGCCGAACAGCACGACCAGGAACATCGCGATCGCGATCGCATTGGCGATCTGCATCGTGCCCAGCCAGTTGCCCGTAAGCCAGATCGAGGCGGCGAGCGCCAGTCCGAGCGCAGTCGCGACCAGGATTTCCTTCAGACCCAGACGAAACCAGTCGCTCGCCTGGATATCCCCGGTGGCCAGCGCGCGCACCATCAGCGTCGAGGCCTGGGCGCCGGCGTTGCCCCCGGTGGCGATCACCATCGGCAGGAAGAACACCAGCGCAACGACGGCCTCGATCGACGCTTCGAAGAACGTGATCGCGGTGCCGGACAGGATGTTCACCACGACCAGGATCACCAGCCAGCCGATGCGCTTGCGATAGAGCATTTTCAGGCTGGCGTCGCGCAGGGACAGCGGCAGGTCGGCGACCGCGGCCATGCGGTGGAAATCCTCCGTGGTCTCGTCGCGGATGATGTCCAGCACATCGTCCACGGTGATGATGCCCAGGATGGAACCCCACTCATCGACGACCGGCAGCACGTCGAGGTCATAGTGGCTGATGCGCCGCGCGGCCTCCTCCTGATCCTCGTGTGCCTCGATGCTGACGATGTCGCTGTGCAGCGTGGACTGCACGCCGGCGGTGGGCCGACTCAGCAGAAGTTCTTTCAGGCGCACCCAGCCGAGCAGCTGCCCCTTAGGCGTCACCGCGAAAATCGTATTCACCGTCTCGGCGATCTCGCAGTGCTCGCGCAGGTGGTCCAGAGCCTCCGCGACCGTCCACTCGGGCCGTACGATCGCGAACTCCGGGGTCATGATTCGCCCTGCACTCTCCTCGGGATAGGCGAGCAGCGAGGTCAGAATCTGCTGATCATCCTCGGGCAGGGCGTCGAGAATCGCTTCCGCGTGTTCGTCCTGAAGTTCGTCGAGGACCGCCGCGGCATCATCGTAGGAGAGTTCGCCAATCAGGCGGGACGCCTGATCGTGATCCAGGTTCTGCAGCAGCTCGGTCTGGTGCTCGGTGGGGAGGTGCGCGTACACCTCGGCCGCACGTTCGTGCCCCAATCGTTCGAACAGTGTGTGCCAGTGCTGCCGGGGCAATTCGCCGAGGGCCAGTGCGATGTCCTGCGCCGGATGGGCGCCGACGAGTTCCGACAGCAGGTCGCCCTCGCCGCGTTCCAGTGCGGTTCGCAGCTCCTGCGCCAGGCTCGGGCTTTCCTCGATGATCGCGTTCATGGCTATTCGGGAGTCACGCGCCGCCAATGGTGACGTTGAAGATCGCCACGGCCAGCGCGAAGTAGATCAGGATACCGAAAATATCCGCCAGAGAGGTGACCAGCGGGATGCTCGCGGTCGCTGGATCGAGCTTGAATCGGGTCAGGATGATCGGCAGCAGCATGCCCACCACGCTGGCCGCGGCGACGATCAGCGTCATCGCAACGGCGACCAGGAATGCCAGTTCCAGACCGCCGCGCCAGAGTCCGACCAGCGATACCGCCAGTCCCATGGTCAGGCCGAGCGAGACGGAAACGCCGATCTCCTTGCCCCAGAGCTTCAGCCAGTCGCGCGCGGTCACCTCACCGGTCGCGATCGCGCGGACCATCAGCGTCGAACTCTGGGCGCCGGCATTGCCGCCCGAAGCGATGATCAGCGGCAGGAAGAACACCAGCACGACCAGGGCTTCGATCGCCTCCTCGTAGCGGGAAATCACGTAGCCGCCCAGCGCGTTGAACGCGACCAGGACCAGCAGCCAGCCGATCCGCTTGCGAAAGAGCAGGAATGGGCTGGCGTTCTGCAGGCTCAGGGTGAGACCGCCCACGGACCCCATCTTGTGGAAGTCCTCGGTGGACTCGGCTTCGAGCAGATCGACGACGTCGTCGACCGTCACGACCCCGAGAAATACACCCTCCTCGCCGATCACCGGGAGCGTCTCGAGGTCGTAGTGCTGGATCATCCGCGCGGCCTCCACCGGGCTTTCCAGCACCGATACCGAGATCGTGGCCCCGAGCGGCAACAGGGTTTCCACCGCGTCGTCCGGGCGGCCCCGCAGGAAATGGCGGATCGGGATCGCGGCGAGCAGATGGCGCTCGCCGTCGACCACGAAGATCACGTTGTTGGAGTGCTCGTCGGCATTGCGGCGGATGAAGGCGAGCGCCCGTTTCATGCTCCAGTCGGGCTCGACGGCGATCACCGTGGAGGACATCAGTCGGCCGACCGAGTTTTCGGGGTAATGCAGCTGTTTCAGCGCGCGTCGAATGGCGCGGAAAGGCAGCAGCCGCAGGTACTCCCGCAGCTGTTCCTCGCTCAGCGACTGCAGCAGCGCCGTGAGGTCGTCGGTCTCCATTTCCGACAGCAGAAAGCGGGCATCGGCACGCGGGGTCTTTGCCAGAAGACGAATCTGATACTCGGGGTCCAGGTAGCCGAACACGTCGGCCTTGCGTCCCGGCGGAAGGCGGTTGAACACGCCGGCGAGATCGTCGCCGGAAAGCTCCATCAGCACCCAGGCGATGTCCTGGACACGCATGAAATCCAGCGTCTCGTTCAGGCCGTCGCGATCATCCAGGCGCAGCAGCTCCTGGATTTCGACAACGTACTGTTCCAGGTTATGTTCCATCACACTCTCCGGGCCGGTCCCGGCGGGATTCCGGGGCGATTGACACGCTGCGGGCAGCGCACGTTCGGTTGATGGCTCGGGCGTGATTCGCGGCGCATCGCTGCGGCGGTCCGACCGTCCCCGCAAATGACGAGGGCGGCAGTCCCATCGGGAGGTAGCGAACTGCGGCGAATCGTGTGAACGGCCCGGCCTGTTTCCACATGCCCTGCGGAAGGCGACCGAACCGGGAGGGGAGGGTCTGCTTTACCGCAAGGCGTGGCTAGATCGACAGCGTCGGTTGCGTTTCAAGGCAGATACCCTGGTTGGGGACGACGCAGCGATTGTAGCGGAAGGACCCGGGCGCTTGGAACTGCTGAAGCGTCGCGGAAACCAGATTTCCCGACAAAAAGGTAGTCTGTGTCCAGGACTCACCCCGGCAGACGGGCCCGCGCGCAATCGAACCAATGACACGCGCGGGAGTCCCTGCGAGAGGAGTTTCATGGTGGACCGCATGGCAACCCCAGCTTCCAGTGTTCTCGAATGCCGTTCCCTCGGGTTTTCCTATGACGGCGCGGCGGGTACTGCCGACGTGTTGCGCGGGGTCGACCTGGTCCTGGTGCCCGGCGAGCGGGTCGCCATCGTCGGGGAGAGCGGCAGTGGCAAGTCGACCCTGCTCCATCTCGCGGCGGGTCTGGAAACCCCGAGCGCCGGCCAGGTGCGGCTGAAGGGCGTGGACCTCGGCACCCTGTCCGAGGGCGAGCGCACGCGGCTCCGGCGCAACCAGATCGGGATCGTTTTCCAGGCCTTTCATCTCGTACCCACGCTGACGGCGCTGGAGAACGTGGCGCTCCCGCTGGACCTCATGGGTCGCGAAAGGGGGCGCGCCTTGCAGTCGCGTGCCAGGGCCGCTCTGGCCGAGGTGGGGCTCACAGACAAGGCAGATCGCTATCCCGAACAGCTCTCCGGGGGTGAACAGCAACGCGTCGCCATTGCCCGTGCGCTCGTTCACCGACCGGCATTGATCCTCGCCGATGAGCCTACCGGCAATCTCGACTCGGTCACCGGCGAGTCCGTGTTTCGGCTGCTCCTGGAGCAGGTCGAGGCGACGGGAAGTGCATTATTGATGGTGACGCACAGTGATGCGCTGGCCGCGCGTCTCGACCGGACCGCGCGCATGGTCGACGGGAGGCTTCTGAAGGCGGACGTGCCTGCGGCCGCGGATCCGGCATGATCCTGCTCCTGAAGGCCTGGCTGCGGGACTGGCTGCGCCATCCCCTGCAGCGGTTGTTGACCATTCTCGGCGTGGTCATCGCGATCGCGGTGGTGCTGGCGGTCGATCTCGCCAACCAGTCCGCGCAGCGTGCGTTCGACCGCTCGATGCTGGAGGTGGCGGGTGCCGCGACGCACCAGATACTGGGGCCGGCGGAGGGCTTCGACGAACGGCACTACCGGGACCTGCGGTGGGCGGGTTGGCGGGATCTCGCTCCGATCGTCGAGGGCCCGCTGCGGCTCGAGACCGGGGACAGCGTGTATCTGCTGGGCGTCGATCCGCTGGCCGAGGCCCCGTTCCGCGAGGCGGCCGCGGGATTCGGCGAAATCCCGGTGCAGCGCCTGCTGACCGAACCCGGCACCGTACTGGTGCCGCCGGCCTGGCTGGAGGCGCGTAACCGTACCGGTGAAGTCGAAGTGACCGTGCGGGGTGTTTCCGGGATCTACACGGTATCCGCGATCCCGGCACCCGCGGGGGCGGCACAGGGACAGATCTGGGTTGCGGATATCGCAACCGCCCAGGAGCTGCTCGGACGGCTGGGCCGTCTCGACCGGATCGACGCTCGCCTGCAACGACCGGGCGCGGATGCGGAACTGCAGGCTGCACTGCCGCCGGGTCTCGAACTGGTTCCCGTCGGTGCCAGGGATGCCGCGGCGCGTGAACTCGCACAGGCATTCCGGATCAACCTGACCGCGATGAGCCTGCTGGCGCTTCTGATCGCGGTCTTCCTGATCTACAACACACAGACGTTCTCGGTATTGCGGCGCCAGCAGGTACTGGGTTCACTGCATCTTCTCGGAGTGGGCCGCAACCCGGTCCTGGCGGTGGTCCTGCTCGAGGCGCTGCTGGTCGGACTGATCGGTACGGGTTTTGGCATCCTGCTCGGGATCGGCCTTGCGCAAGGACTGGTGGGACAGGTGGCGCGCACGGTGTCCGACCATTTTTTCGTGGTGACGGTGACCGCTGTCGAGCCTCGACCCCTGGCGCTGGCCGCGGTGTTTGCACTCGGTCTCGGGTTGTCCGTACTGGCCGCGCTGGCGCCGGCATTCGAGGCCTCCGGTCAGCGGAGCATCGCGGCGTCCGGGCGCGCGGCGCTGGAGCGGCGCTCGCATCGGCTGACCGGCCACCTCTTCCTGATCGGGCTGTTGATGCTTGCGCTCGGCATGGCCGTGGCCGGGTTGGGCTGGGGTGATCTGATCGGAGGATTCGTCGCACTGTTTTTGCTGATCACCGGGTTTCTGCTGTTGCTGCCGCGTTTTCTCGCCTCCGGCCTGAAGTGGGTGGCCGGCCCTGTTGCGGACCGTCTGGACTCGGCTCTCACGCGCCTTGCGGGGCGGAGTCTCGAGCGCAGCCTCTCCCGCAGCGGACCGGCGGTCGTGGCATTGACCCTGGCGTTGGCCGCGGCGATCGGGGTGAGCGTGCTGGTGGGCAGCTTCCGTGTGAGCGTGACCGAATGGCTCGGTGTGACCCTTACCTCGGATCTCTACCTGGTTCCGGCAGAGTCCGCGTCGGGGCGGGGCGGTGCACGCCTGCCCGGTGAGTGGGTGAGTCTCCTCTCGGATTGGCCCGAGGTCGCGTCAGTAAGTACCGGGACCACCCAGGATGTCGTGTCCGGGCGGGGTCTGATCCGGCTGTTTCTGCTGGAGCCGCACGCCGACTGGCTCGAACACCTGCCATTGGTCGCCGGGTCGGATCCGGATCTGGACCAGCGACTGCAAGACACCGACGCCGTGCTGATCACCGAAGGTTTCGCGGCCCACCAGGGGTTGACGCTGAACGACCGGATCGACATTACCGTGCCGGCGGGCAGCCGATCGTTTGCGATTGCGGGCATCTACCGGGACTACAGCCATCCGGGCGGCACCGTGCTCATGCGTTCGGATCGCTACCACGGTGGCGCCGCGCCCGGATTTCACTCGATGGGTCTGCGTGTCGGTGCGGAGACTGCGGTGGAGGCGCTGGAAAGCCGTCTCGCCGATTGGCTGCGCGATCGCGACGCCGCCGCGCTGATTACGCGTCCGGAGACGATCCAGCGCGAGTCCCTGGAAATCTTCGACCGGACATTCGCCATCACGCACCTGTTGCGGGTGATTACCCTGGGGGTGGCGTTCGTCGCGATCCTGAGCGCGCTGGTGGCGCTGCAGATGGAGCGCTCGCGAGAGTACGCGATTCTGCGCAGTACCGGGTTGCTGCCCGGCGGTGTATCGAGACTCGTTTTTCTCCAGGCCGGCTTGCTCGGACTGTTCGCGGCGGTTGCGGCGATCCCGCTGGGCCTGGGCATGGGCTGGATATTGATCGAAGTGATCAACCGGGAGGCTTTCGGCTGGCGGATGGACGTGCTTCTGCCGGGTTGGCCGCTCGCCGAGAATCTGCTGCTCGGCATTGGCGCAGCCCTTCTGGCTTCGGTCTACCCCGCCTGGCGGTTGGCCCGCATGCCGGTGGTTCCGGCGCTGCGGGTGGAATCGTGAAGCAATTAACGGTGCGGCCTAGTGGGCCATGCGGAAAGTTCGGTGCCAGATCGCTGCGCCAGAAGCGCCGGCGCTACGTTGGGCAAGTTTGAAATAGGTCGGCTATTCCGGCACTTGCCCGCCTTGCTCCGACACTTCTGGCTGTGCTCCATAGTCACCGAACTTTCCGCATGGCCCACTAGGGGAACCCGGTGTTCCGTCGACCACGGCCCACCGGACCCAATGCTGACTACCAGTCCAGGTCATCGACGCCTTGCCGGTCGTCCAGTTCGTCGCGCAGGCGGCTCTTCAACGCCCGCTGTTCCAACAGGCGTTCCAGCGCCCGCCGGGCGGACAGCGGATTCATCAGGGGCCGCTGCATCATGCCGAGTTCGGGGGAATCGTCTTCGAAATCCGCGATCATTTCGTCGCCAAGGCTCATGGGTGCATTCTCTTTAGAAGGTTTCTTTCCTGCCCTTATAAGCGTTTACTGATGGATCGCAAGCAGAAAAAATTTATCGCGGCGCAACAAAGAATTTATCGGTCGGGAAAAGACGAGCCGCAAAGCGGGGTTTCGGGCGAACTCGCGCCGGTCGGCCGGGTCAGACCTAAACCAACTGCCCAGCCCGGATTGCATCTCCATCGGGCTCCGAATGTCCGCAAGCGTTGAGGTGGCCCCATGCTGATCCGCAGCCGCAGTTCCTTCGAACCGAAACCGAGCGAGATCACGCCCGAGTCGATCTACCAGAGGCGCCGTGACTTCATGCGGGCCGGATTGGGCATCGGTGCCGGGATGCTGTTGCCGGCGATGGCCGGCGCCCGGACGTCGCTCGACTTCGCACCGGGCGCCTTCGGCACGGACGAGAAATGGACGCCGTACGACGACGTGACGACCTACAACAATTTCTACGAGCTGGGCACGGGGAAGGCGGACCCCGAGCGCAACGCGGATCAGTTGCGCACGGACCCCTGGTCGGTGCGCGTCGACGGAGCCTGCGCCAACCCCGGAAATTACGCGCTGGAGGATTTCCTGAGCCCATGGGCGCTGGAAGAACGCGTGTACCGCCTGCGCTGCGTGGAAGGCTGGTCCATGGTGATCCCGTGGATCGGTTTTGAACTGAACAAGGTGCTCAGCCAGGCGGAACCGACGGGTTCCGCGCGTTACGTGGCCTTCGAGACCATCCTCGATCCCGAAAATCTTTCCGGGCAGCGCCGGCCCGTACTCGAGTGGCCCTATGTCGAGGGCCTGCGTCTGGACGAGGCCATGCACCCGCTGACGCTTCTCGCGGTGGGCCTGTACGGAGAGACGCTGCCGAACCAGAACGGCGCGCCGTTGCGTCTCGTCGTGCCCTGGAAGTACGGCTTCAAGAGCATCAAGTCGATCGTTCGCATCACCTTCACGGAGCAGGAGCCGCCCACCGCCTGGAACCGCGCCCAATCAAGCGAATACGGCTTCTACAGCAATGTGAATCCGGATGTTGCCCACCCGCGCTGGTCCCAGCGGACCGAGCGACGGATCGGCGAATTCCGGCGCCGGCCGACGCTGATGTTCAACGGCTATGCCGACGAGGTTGCCCAGCTCTACACCGGCATGGACCTGAAGAAGCACTTCTAGCCTTGACGGCCCCGCCCCGCAGAAGACCCCGTCGGCGTCCGGCCACGCTCCCGCGCGGTGTCTGGTGGCTGGTGCTGCTGGTGGGGCTGCTCCCGGCCGCATGGCTGGCTGCGCGCACGGCTGGATTCCTCGGTGGTCTCGGGACGAACCCGATCGAGCGGTTGCTGATCGAGTCGGGCACGATTGCGATGATCATGCTCCTGAGCGCGCTGGCGGTGACCCCGCTGCGGCGGTTGACCGGGCTTGCCGCGATCACCCGGCTGCGGCGGATGATCGGCCTGCTGGCGTTCGGATACGTCACCCTGCATTTCCTGGTCTGGCTGGGCGTCGATCTGTTCTTCGACGTTTCGCTGATCCTGGACGACCTCACCCAGCGTCCCTACGTGATGGTTGGATTCGCGGCGTGGGTGATCCTGCTGCTGCTGGCGTCGACGTCGACCGATCGGGCGGTGCGGATACTCAAGCGCAACTGGTCGCGCCTGCACCGGCTGGTGTACGCGGCCGGCGTGCTCGCGGTGATCCACGTGATCTGGCTGACCCGCGCGGATTACCGGGAGGCGACGATCTACGCGCTGGTGCTCCTGGTGCTGCTCGGATCGCGCCTCGTCTGGACGGTCGTCCAGCGGCGCAAAGTCCGCGGGGAACCCGCGCGAAATGGGGTGACCTGAAGCCCGCGGCTATACTCAGGGGAAATTCAGCCTTACCGGAGGCCTCGGTGGTCACCTTTACCGTCAAATTGCATCCGCGCGCGCCGGAGGCGGAAGCCCGGCAGCGTGTCTCCGTTCTCGCCGACGGTGAACTGCCCGAGTACGGGCAGGTATGGGTCTGGGACATGCTCTACGCGCAGCAGCTGTTTGCGATGGGCGAGGCCACACTGGCGGCTGACACACGCGAGGCGCTGGAACTCTGGGCGGTCAACATGTCCAGCAAGGTGTTCCAGCCCCACGACCACATCCGTTCCAAGGGGCATCTGCAGATCACCGAGGATCTGGAACTCGTCGCACCGGAGACTTCCGAAGCCGGCCTGGATGCTTCGATTCAGGAGATCACCCTGCGCGTCGAAGGCGCCGGCGGCGAACTGCCGTCGATCCGCGTCAGCCCGGACATCCTGCCCGCGGAAGCCCGCCACTGGCTGATACTCGCGGTCGCGCAGAATTTCGTCGATGAGAATCCCCTGTTCGCCCGGGAATTGCCGATTCACATCCTCGCGTTTCGCAAATACCACGCGGACATCAACCGCCCGGAAACGCCCGCGGCCGCCGAGGAAGCGCCCTTCTACGCGATCCAGAAAGCGATGGAGTATTTCGAGAGTGCGGGCAATGCCGGCTGACGCCGCAGACGTGCGCGCGGGGACGATGCCCGCATGAAGACGGTCTATACGGCGCCCGATCCGATCATGGCCGGCTTCATCGAGGGCGTGCTGCAGAACGCGGGCATCCAGGCACACGTGCTGCAGGCGGGACTCTACGGCGCGGCCGGTGGAATCCCACCGAATGAATGCTGGGCACGCGTCGTGGTTGTGCACGAGGACCAGGTCGAGCAGGCGCGCGCGGTCATCCGGGAATATCTCGAGGTGGAATCCGGTCCGGACGCCCGGGAATGGACCTGTCCCCAGTGCCGGGAGCGCATCGAGGCGCAGTTCACCCAGTGCTGGAACTGCGGCCACGACCGCCCGGTTCCCGGCGGCCCGGCTCGCTAGCGGGTATGGCCCACTAGACAAGGACATACAGGCTCATCGTGAGCGCCGCGCCGGACGCGGGGTGTCACGCCTCAGCGTCCGGGTTCACCGGACAGTGTCGCCCCCAGGATCCGACGCAGTTCCCCGGGGTTGAAACCACGTGCCCCGAGCCGGGTGGTTTCCGCCTGACGCCCATCGAGGGTGACGAAGCTGTCCTCGGGCATCCCGTCCACCTGTACCGGATGCGCGGATTCGAAGTTCCATGCCCCGTCCCGCCAGGACAGCAGTCCCTCGCCCAGACCCAGCGCGGTGGGGGAACGGTGGCATTGGGCACAGGTGAGCCCGGGTCCCGTCGTATGCGGCGAAACCGGAGCGAACAGCCGCCGGAACTTCGGTTCGTCCCAGTCCGGATGTTCGATCGTCCGGATCATTCCGGGGATGAAGGGGACGATACGGTCGTGCCGGTTCACTCCCAGGGGAGGGCGGTCGTTGCGCACGCCCCAACGGGCTTCCTGCCAGTATCCCGGGGTGATCTCGCGTTCGACGTGGTCCCATTGCCGCCCTTCGGGGTCGTAGGACATGTGGCAGCCGTAGCACTGCGGCGCCCATTGGCTGTGGCAGGCGCTGCAGGTCACGCGCTCGTGCGCGCCCTGCTCGGACTGATGGTCGTCGTCGATCGGAGGAATCGCGACCGAACCGCCCTGAAGCTTGCGATGCAGCCGGTTGCCTTCGGGAAGGACCTCGACGTGCCACAGCGGCGTGCCGCGCCGCTGCGTGACCAGGAACGGCTGGTCGTCGTCGGCGGCGAACGGGATCCGGGATTTCAGGGGCAGGAGATCACCGGGCCAGTCGGCCAGGCGAACCCGAGGCTGGGTATTCGCGTGACAGTCCCGGCACTGGATGTCGACGGCGTCCGAGCCGTGCATGAACGCGTCCGTCGGACCCATCAGATCGCGGATCGTGTGGCAGTCCACGCAGCCGAGCCCGGCCCGATGATGCACATCCGGCGCATGCCGGTCGATCAGGCGTCCGTCCTCGAGGTATCCGAGCCTGGAGGTATCGGGCCGGCGCAGCGCGGTGTCGTCCACCTCGGCGAGTCCCGCGTAGTTGAGGGCGACCCGGCCCGACCGGGAGTGGCACCCCACGCACTGTTCGTCTCCGACCTTCGCGGTCAGCACCGGGTGATCCGGGCCGTATACATGCGGCAGGTGGCAGGCCAGGCAGCCCCCGCCGCGTTTTCCGATCGGCTGCACGGTTTCGATCTGGTGCAGCGGTTGACCGAGGTGACAGCTTGCGCAGAGCTTGCGCAGCAGCGAGTCGGCGGGTGAGTGCCCCAGTTCCGACAGATCCCCGTGGCCTTCGGGCGTCGCCTGTTCCCCGAAGGTGAAGCGCGTCACGTTGGTCATGCCGCGCCCGGTGTGCATCAGGCCGCTGCGCACCGTGTCGGCATGCGCGCTGTGGCACACGCCGCAGGTTGCATCGAGGTCGGCGGACTGACCGGGAGAAACCACCATCCCGGTGTGCGCGCTCACCGCCTCAAGCGCGTCGGGATCGCCGAGGTGGCAGCTGCTGCAGCGATCTTCCAGGAAGGCATGCGGGTCTCCTGCCACCGGCCCGTGCGGCTGGTGACAGGAAAGGCAGTCCGCGCTCGCGTGGGCGGCGAGCAGAAACCAGAGCACTCCACCCGCGAAGACGCGCCCGAGGGAACCGGTCACGAATGCGCGGGTTCCGCGCTCAGCAGCCCTGGCCGACGCGAAGACCCGGGCGGCGTGCGGGGGGTGCGGCGGGATCGGGAACGGCCGCCGGTGGGGCCACGGTGCCGACGCCAAGACCCAGACCCAGTCCGAGCGGATCGGCCTGAGCCGGGGCGGGCGGCGGGGACACGGTACCCACGCCGAGACCGAGACCGAGACCCAGCGGATCGGGTTGTGCCGGCGCGGCCGGGGCGACGGTGCCCACACCCAGCCCCAGGCCCAGACCCAGTGGATCGGCTGCCGCTGCCGGTTGCACGGGCGCGACCGCAGGCGCATACGCGGCACCGGCCGGCGGCTGGATCGGAATTCCCGCGGAGGGCATGTATTCCCCGTGGAAATAGCACGCGACGGCCTGCCGCTCCGCGCGGCTCAGGACGGGCGTCTGCCCCGGAAGCTCGCTCTCGGGGTCAAGCGTGAAGCGCAGCCAGTGATCGAAACCACCCCGCAGGGCCTGGGTATCGACCCCGGCGACCCGGAGCAGTGCCGCGGCCTGGGCGGCCTCGGTGGCTCCCGCGTCGTACAGGATCAGCGTGCGTCCTCCCGCCGCGGACCGGGCCGTGTCGGGCTGGAGGACTTCGGTGAGCGTCATGTTGCGTGCACCGGGGATGTGTTCGGCCTCGAAATCGCCCGCGGGACGCAGATCGACCAGGACGAAGTCGCGCCGGTCCTCGATGATGCGCTGGGACAGTTCCGGCACGGTCACCTGGTCTTCCCCGCGCAGGATCATCCGGCCCACCATGGCCATGCGTTCCGGGGTGGCCGCCACGCCGGCGGGACGCTGACTGTAGGCGAACAGGGCCGCTGCGCCGAGCAGGAGGATGGCCAGGATAATCAGGGTGATCAGCAGATTACGTGACATGTCGGGAAGTCCCTCTCGTCGGCGGGTGGCAACGGGTCATCGCAGCAGGTCCAGAAGCGCGGGATCGAAGGCATTGACATAATTGAGGTAGCTGGAGGTCTGGCCCAGGTCGACCGTCAGGTGGCGCAGCATGTAGCCACCGTACAGCGCGAGTACCGGGCTGATGAACATCCAGGCCCGCCGGCGCCCCTTCAGTTCCCAGTATTCGAGGATCAGCGGGAGCATCACGCCGGGGATGATGAAGAACACCCAGAAGGGTATCGCGAACTCGCCCCCGAAGACCATCTGCGAGGCCTCGATCTGCACCCCCGACCCGGTCGCGAGGTTGACCAGCAGCAGCGCGATCAGCGCCAGCTTGACCGTGATGAGCACGATGTCGATGCGGGTGAAGGTGTGGCGCTCGTGCTCGTTGCGCGTGCCGAGCAGAACCAGCGCCGCTGCGGCGGACATGCCCGAGACCAGGAACAGCGGCGCGAGAAACCCGGTGTTCCAGAACGGCCGGGCGCTGAAGGCCGAGAGCAGGATGCCGGTGTAGAAACCGAGAAAGACCGCGAGGACCAGGCCCCACTGGGCCACCACGGCACGGTGGCGGCAGGAGAAATCCAGGATGGCCGTGCCGATCGCGAAACGATCCACGAGGCGACCCAGCCAGGGATAACCCTGGCGCAGCGTACAGGCGGCCAGAAGGATACTGACCGGGTAGACCAGGATCAGGATCCACGATCCCCACGACATCGGTGAGGACGGTTGAAAAGAAGTGTAGAAGCGCCACACGTAGAGCTTGTGGCTCAGGTCCAGAAACAGGAACAGCATGCCGACCGAGAGCGCAATCGGAGCCCAGAGCGGCAACTTGCGGGCTACGAAGGGAAATTCCTCTTCCCGCGCGAGCAGCACCATCAGGGAGGCGAATAACATGATCCCGGCCGTCATTCCGCCCATGAACAGGTACACGGGAATCTCCCAGCTCCAGACCCCCAGGCTCGGGTCGATCTTCGGGTTGCTACGTACCGTGACCAGCAGTTCCTCGAGCATGATTGCGCTTCTCCGGCGGGGCCGTCAGATGAGGTAGTAGACGTTGGGCTGATTGCCCGTTTCGTCCAGCAGAACCTTCTGCTGGCGGGACGCGAGCAGGCGCGAGACCGCCGAACTGGGTTCGTCCAGGATGCCGAAATGCATGCAGTGCGTGGGACAGGAGCTGACGCACGCGGGATCCTCGCCCTTCTCCACGCGATGGTGGCAGAACGTGCATTTGTCGATGTAGCCGTCCGGCGTCATGATCAGCCGCGCATCGTAGGGACACGCCGCGATGCAGGCCTTGCAGCCGGTGCACTTGGCCGCATCCACCAGCACGATGTTGGTGTCCTTCCAGAGATGGCTCGCTCCGGTCGGGCAGGTGTGCACACAGGTGGCATGCGAGCAGTGATTGCAGCGTTCCGAACGAAACTCGGTGGTCAGGTCGGGATAGCGTCCGCGGGTCGCCTCGACCACCCAATCGCGGTTCAGGCCGGCCGGCAGCTTGTTCTCGGTCTTGCAGGCGACGACGCAGTCGCCGCAGCCGATACACAGCTGGGTATCGATCACCATGCCATAGCGGATCATGCGGTGTACTCCTCGGGAACCAGGGTTACGAAATTGCCGCGCATGCCGGTGCCCCCCATGATCGGATCGACCAGGATCCGGGTCATCAGTCCGTTGTCGTCGGCACCGCGACCCGCGGCGAGACGTTGCCGGGCGTCGGTATGGCCGAAACCGTGCACGATGTACACCGAGTCGGGCCGGATGCGCTCGGTGACCCGTACCCGCACCCGATTGCTGACGACGCCGTCCTGGTTCTTCAGGCGCACGTAGTCACCGCTGTTCAGCGCCAACTCGGTGGCGACCAGCGGATTCACCCAGACGGCGTTCTCCGGCATCAGTTCGAACAGCTGCGGGTTGTTGATGGTGCGGCCGAAGGTGTGGGCCGGGGCCCGCCCGTAATTCAGGTGGAAATAACCGGGCTCCGGCCGCTCCGGAGGCGTGTAGACCGGCATCGGGTCCTGCCCGAATCGGGCGAGCATCGCCGAGTGGAGTTCGATCTTGCCGCTTTCGGTGAAGAACTCCACGGACTGTCCCGGCGTGAAATACATCGGGGTCGTGCGCGGGAAGTTCTTCACGCCGAGGCGCTGCATCTCCTCGAGCGAACTGCCGACCTGCTGCAACTGCCAGTCGACCACTTCCGCGTAGTCGTCATAGGGGAAATAACGGCCGAGGTCGAGCCGTTCGGCCAGCTGCTTGGCCATCCACCAGGCGGGCTTGGTCTCGTGGCGTGGCTCGAACGCGGGCAGCGACACCGCGAGCGACGGATTCCGTTCCGGACTGTTGCGAATCGGGTCGATCCGTTCCAGGTAGGTGCATTCCGGCAGCACCACGTCGGCGTAGCCGGTGATCTCCGCGGGCATCGTGTCGATGACCACGAACAGGTCCAGCGATTGCGCGGCCGCCTCGAGGTTCCGGGCGCTGTCGGGAATCGTATAGGGCAGGTTGGTGCCATACACGAACCAGCCCTTGAAGAACGCGTCCGGGCCGATCGAGGCGTCGATGATCGCGTTGGTGATGCCCGACGGCGCGAGCGGGAAGTCCTTCTGGACCACGGCCAGCCAATCGCTTTGCGGCTTCGGGGGCTCGGGCGTGGGATAGTCCGGCAGGTCCACTTTTTCCTGAATGTAGAAGCCGCCCTTGCGGCCCCACGAACCCAGCAGCGCGTTCAGGATCGCGATCGCCCGGCTGCGTTGCGTGTCATCGCCGTACCAGGTGACGTGGCGCCCGGGGTGCACCAGGCTCGCCGGGGCATGATGGGCCATTTCCCGAGCGGTCTCCCGAATCTTGGCGGCGCTGATCCCGGTTTCGAGGAAGGCCCATTCCGGACTGAAGGGCTGCACGTGGGCCGCCAGTTGCTCGAAGCCGGTGGCATAGCGCGCGATGTAGTCGGCGTCGTACAGGCCCTCGTTGATCAGCACGTGCATCCATGCCAGCAGCAGCGCCATGTCGGTGCCCGGTCGGATCGGCAGCCAGTGTTTGGACTTTCCGGCCGCGACCGAGAAGCGGGGGTCGACCGTGATGACCGTCGCCTGTTTCTCCAGCGCCTGGATCCAGGTCTGAACCTGGCCGTTGTGCAGATTTTCCCCAAGGTGGGAGCCGATCAGCACGATGCAGCGCGAGTGTTCCATGTCCGTGCGGTCCGGCGATCCGACGCCTTCACCAAAGGTCAGCGCAAAGCCGACGTCCCGCGGTCCCCGGCACTGCGCGAACGAGGGTTGCGCGTAGCCACGGGATCCGAAGCCGGACATCAATTTTCGGAAATGACTGCCGCCGACCCCGTGCGAGAACAGGCACAGGCGATCCTCGCCATGCTGTTCGGCAATGCCGCGCATGCGCTCGGCGATGAAGTCCAGGGCCTCGTCCCACGAGACCGGCTGAAAGGTCTGGCGACCGTTCTGCTCGACGCGGAGCATGGGTTGGCGCAGCCGGTCGGGGTCCCGGTAACTGCCGAGCCCCCCTGTGCCCCGGGTGCACAGCCGTCCCATGCTGTGGAGATCCTCGGGATTCCCGACGACCTTCCAGGGTTCCCCGTTCTCCTGGTAGACCGTGCCCGCGCAGCGCCAGAAGCAGATGTTGCAGACGGTGGGGCTGGTCTCGACCGCGCCGGCCCCCGGCAGCGGGGGCGGCGAACACCCGGTAAGGAAGCCCGGCGCGGCGGTACCCGCGCCCAGAATGGCGGAGAGTTTCAGGAATTCACGGCGTTTCATTCGGCAGCCTCGAAGCGGTCGTCTCGAGCGTGCGGAGCGGGGCCGGAGCCCCGCCCGCCGGAATTACAGGATGCGGAAGCTCCCGTCCTGCGCGATCTCGAGATTCTCGTTCAGATAGCGGACCTTGAAGCCCTGCGCGGTGAGGGCGCGGTAGACCATTTCGGCGCGGATCCCGTTGGCGCAATAGGCGAGGATTTCCTTGTCCTTGTCGAGTTGGTCGAGGTTGGCCTCGACCTGCTCCAGGGGGATGTGCACGGAGTCCGGGATGGTCCCGCTGGCGGCTTCCTGAAGCGAACGCACGTCGAGAAGCATCACGCCGTCGCGGGAGTCTTCGAGGGCCACGAACTCTTCCGGGGCGATCGCGCCGGGAGCCAGCTTCTTCACGAAGTTGATGGAACTGGCGAGCTGGTTGCTCTCGACCGGAAGCCCGGCGCTGACCCAGCCATTCAGGCCATCACGCAGGATCGTGGTGTTGCGATAACCCCAGCTGCGCACTTCGCGGAAGGCCACAAGCACATCCGGGGCGGCATGCGTGTCGCTGTACAGGATGATCGGGGCCCGCAGATCCGAGACGCCCGGCAGCTCGGCGACCGTCTGGTCGCGGATGAATTGCGCGGTCAGGGCCTCGAACTCGGCAGCCGGCATGGTCACCGCACCCGGCAGGTGGTTCTGGGCGCTGACCGCAGGGTCGCGGGTGTCGATGATCACGTGCGCGGGGTTGAGGTTTTCGGAGACCCACTGAGGATTTGAGTGCAGGGGCAGTTCGGCCTTCTGCCAGCCCGGGTGACCGGCCTGGAAGCCCTTGATGTTGGTGTACCCGTTCTGCTGCGCGATGCCGACTGCCTCGGCCGTGTAGGGGCAGGTCGGGCCGCCGCAATAGAACACAAGGAGCCCGTTCTTGTCGGCTGGCAGCTTGCTGACGAAATCCTCATCCTTGGGGAAGGCCTGGCTGGCCGAGGGGATGTGGCCCATCACGTAGGGCTTTTTCGGACGCGTGTCGATCAAAGTGTAGGGCTGACCGCTGGTGAGGATGCCGAGCATCTGCTGCACGTCGATCTCGACGCCCGGTGGCAGGCCGAAGACGACCTTCTTGATCTGCGAGGCTGGCTGCCCCGGTTCGAACTCCACCTCGATCAGGTCCGGAGCGTTGAGATCGTCAATGCCGGTGGTTTCGACAAACCGCGTCTCCGGTCCGAACCGGACCACGACGGGATCCTTGCTCGGAACGTTGATCTGGATCGTGTTGGCCAGCCGGGAAATTTCCATGATCCGACCCTTGACCGTTTCCGCCAGCAGGCTGGTCGGAAGCAACAGGAGGGTGGCAATACCCAGGGAGGCGAGCAGTTTGAAACGCATGGTGGGATCCTCTTGAGTGCGGATGGGCGCCCATGGTTCGCGCCCGTTCGTGGTTCGAATTACCCTCCAATGAATAGCTCAAAATTCCGTAAATGCAAGGCAGCATCGCTAGCACTTCGATCGAAGCTGGCGGGCCTCAATTCCGTCTTCATCCGTGGTCGTTCGTTTTCGTTAAGATCCCTGGAACGGAGCGGAGACGTCGACTGGACGGGACCAATAACGGATCCGATCATGCGCCGATTCCCGAGAGGACACGTTGAAATGTCGAAGCTGGACCCGTCTTTACTCGAGGAACTCCCACTGTCATCCGAATCGGTGTTCGATGGGGTTCTGCTCAAGGTCCATCGCGACGAGGTCCGGTTGCCCGACGGATGCGACGGGATACGCGAATACATCCGTCACCCCGGGGCGGTCCTGATCGTCGCGCAACGTGCCGACGGGCATCTGCTGCTGGTGCGGCAGTTCCGTTACGCGCTCGGGCGCACCGTGCTGGAGATGCCCGCCGGCCGCATCGAGCCCGGCGAGGACCTGGAAACCTGCGCGCGGCGTGAACTGGTCGAGGAAACCGGCTTCGAAGCACGGGACTGGCAGCACCTCGGAACCATCCATCCCTGCCTGGGCTACTCCGACGAGCGCATCGAGATCTTCCTCGCACGCGGCCTGACCGAAGTCGGCGCCCGGCCCGACGAGGACGAGTTCCTGCAGATCCTCTCGATGGACCTCGACGCCCTCGACCACGCGGCCCGCGCCGGCGAAATCACCGACGCAAAGACGCTGTGCGCGCTGTTCCTTGCCACGCCTCGATTGGTCTCCGCCAACTGACGATCATGTTCCTCCGCTACCCCGGACGATGAAAAACCCGCTCCCCCGCTTGCGGGGGAGGGTTGGGGAGGGGGCGATTTTGACGTTATGACGCCTTTGCTGCACATGGGATAGGTCCTAGAATCCGGTGGCAATGATGCCTTGGCAACGCGGCGGTGGCTTTGGATGATCACGCGGACTGGATATTTGCTCACATTCCGCTGGGGTGTCGTCCTGTTCCTGATGGTGGCGATTGCCGCGTGTTCCCGTGGCCGCGAACCGGCGCCAGACTCCCTTCCGGATGATGAACGCATCGCACCGCTCGATCTTTCCGCGGCCACGGTGGCCCCGAATCCGCGCCTTTTCGAACGCGTCAACGAACTCGAACTCGAGATCTTCGAGCGGATCTGGGGTCAACTCGATGACCCGGTTCGCCCCGAGAACGCCGTCGAACAGTTCGCGCACGCGCAGGCATTCCTGCAGAGGCTCACCTCGACCCCATCCTCGCGTGACCTTCGTCCCGACCGAAGGGCAGTGCGCACTCAGCCCGCGTTTTCCCCGGCCATGGAGAAACGTTTCGGGCCGGCCCACGTCCGGGAGTGGTATCTGAGGGTTCTCGGCTGGCGCGAGCGCAACAAGCCCGCGCTGATGCAGCGGATGGGGATCCAGGCTCGGCAGGCCGACGCGATTCTGAACGGCTATTTTCGCGTCGGGTCGCCGTGGGAGTACGCGCTGGTCGCCTGGGGCAGTCCGAGTCAGATTCAGGACTACTCCGGGCGCTATGGATCCGGGTTCCAGATGTTCTACACGAATGGCAGGCTGCGGCAGGTGGTCGTGTCGGACGGCGTTGTAATCCGCATCATGGAGTAGCGTTGCCGCGGGCTCTCACCCCGCCTGTGTGCTGCCTTGACCGGTGGCAACACTCTCTTCATGATTTCCGGATATGTGGCGAACCTCCCGTTGCAGTGTGGCTGGCGCATAGTGGCATTGCCCGCGCAACGTCAGCGCGTCTCCAGTCTCCAGGGGCGTGATCCCTGGTGGGCGTTACGGGTTTCGTTGCTCTATGGCGCGTTCGGCGCCCTCTGGATTCTCCTCTCGGACCATCTGCTCGTATTCTGGCTGGGGGAGAACGGGCAGCACCTGGTGTTGGTCAGCACCCTCAAGGGCTGGCTGTTCGTGGCCATTACCGCACTGCTGCTGTTCCTGCTGCTGGCGCGCCGACGCCGCAATGTCTCCGCACTTTCCGCGACTCTGCCGGCCTGGCGCGCCGTTTGGTTGCCGCTGACGCTGATCGGGCTGGTCGTCGCGGCCATGACGGTTCTGACCGCCGTGTTTCTGTATACGCAGGATGTAAAAGCCCATCGTTCGAGCGTCTACGGCATCGTCGAGCTGAAGGCGCAGCAACTGGAGGCGTGGATTCGCGAACGGACATCGAGTGCGGCCCTGCACCTGAACAGTTTTCCACAGGCCGAGATGTATCGCCGCTGGCAACTGGAGGGCGATGTGGAAGCCCGGGACCAACTGCGTCTGCGCCTGACCCAGTTTGCCTCCGCGGGCCGCTTCTCCAGCGTGATGCTGCTGGATCCGCAGGGGCGGTTGCTCTGGTCCAGCGAGGATGAAACCCATGGGGCCGACCTCCCGGAAACCCTTCGCGCCGAGGTGCTGGAGATCGCGCGATCGGGAGAGGCCGGGTTCGTACAGCCGTATCTCGATGAATCGGGTGCAATGCACCTCGATTTCCTCGCCACGCTGCCCGTCGAGGATATGCCGCGTCCCATCGTCCTGCTGCACACCAGCGAATCTGACTATTTTCCGGCTCAGTTGCGCGACTGGCCCTGGGCGAGCAGCAGTGGCGAAGTGCTGCTGCTCCGTGCCGATGGGGACCGGATCGCGTATCCGATGTCATTGCCGCGCGCCTCCGGGGAGACGTTGCCGCAGCAGGACCTGTCCGATTCCGGCCAGGTGGCGGCGCAGATGCTGGCAATCAGCCCCGATGGCCTGTCTCCTTGGCTGGTGGGGCAGGATTATCGGGGCGTTCGGGTCTCCGGTGCGGGGCGCAGGATCGCGGGTACCGATTGGTACCTGATGGCCAAGCAGGACGAAAACGAGCGCATCCTGCTTGCCGTCGAGCGCCTCGCGTGGGTGGTCCTGGCGGGGATCCTGTTCTTCTTCGCCTTTGCCGTGGCTCTCTACCTGTCCCGACAACGCCACCTGCTCGAATTGGCCGACACCGAGCGCCAGGCGCTGCGCGAGAACGAGGCGCGCATTCGCGCCATCAGCGACAACCTGCCCGAAAGTTACGTGTACCAGATCACCGTCGAGAACGAACGCCCTCGCTTCCTGTTTCTGAGTGCGAATTTCGAGGCGGTCCACGGCATACCGGTCGCGCTGGCCCTCAAGGACGCGAGCCTGGTCGAGGACCAGGTGCTTCCCGAACAAAAGGAGAAATGGCTGGAAGCGCTGCGGGTGGGCATGGCCTCGCGCGAGGACTTCAGCGGAGAAGTGGCCTTTCGGCATGCAAATGGCGAAGTCCGCTGGCTGCACGTCCATTCCCGTCCGCGAGAGGGTGGCAATGGCCGCATGATCTGGGACGGGGTAGCCATGGACGTGACCCGTCGCAGGCAGGCGGAGGAGCAGCAGCTGAAGCTCGCGCAGGCCGTCGAGCAGAGTCCCAACAGCATCGTGATCACCAACCGGGATGCCGAGATCGAGTACGTGAACCGTGCGTTCGAGGAGGTCACCGGTTACGCGCGCGAGGAAGTGCTGGGGCAGAACCCGCGGATCCTGCACTCGGGAAAGACGCCGGAGCCAACCTACGACGCCCTCTGGGAAACCGTGACCCGCGGCGAGGTCTGGAAGGGAGAGTTTGCGAATCGCCGCAAGGACGGCAGCGAGTACGTGGAATTCGCCATCGTGGGACCGCTGCGGCAGACGGATGGAAGCATCAGCCACTATGTCGCGGTGAAGGAGGACATCACCGCGAAGAAGCGGGCGGCCCTGGAACTCGATCAGCACCGACACCACCTCGAAGAACTCGTTGAGCAGCGCACCGCGGAACTCAGCGAGGCACGCCGGCAGGCTGAGGTGGCCAACGAGGCCAAGAGCGCGTTTCTGGCCAACATGAGCCACGAGATCCGCACCCCGCTGAACGCCATCATCGGGCTGACCCACCTGATGAGCCGGGACGGCGTCCCCCCCGAGCAAGCGGGCAGGCTGGACCGGATCGACAGCGCGGGGCATCACCTGCTCTCGATCATCAACGACATTCTGGATCTCTCCAAGATCGAGGCCGGCAGGCTGCAGCTGGAAGAACTGGATTTCCACCTCTCGGTCATCCTCGATCATGTCGCGTCGATCATCGCTGAACCCGCACGGGCCAAGGGCCTGACCATCCAGGTCGAGCCGGATGCCGTCCCGTTGTGGTTGCGCGGGGATCCGACCCGACTGCGCCAGGCGCTCTTGAACTATGCCGGGAATGCGGTGAAGTTCACCGACACCGGGTCGGTGACCTTGGCGGCAAAGTTGGAGGGTGAGAGCGACGCAGGTCTCGATATCCGTTTCGAGGTACGGGACACCGGGTCTGGAATTCCTCCCGATCAGATCCAGCGCCTGTTCACGGAACCCTTCGCGCAGCTGGACAGCTCGACCGCGCGGACCCACGGTGGCACCGGCCTGGGTTTGCCCATCGTCAGCCGGATTGTCGAGATGATGGGCGGCGAGGTGGGCGCGGAGAGCGAGCCCGGCCGAGGCAGCCGCTTCTGGTTCCGGCTGCGGTTGCAGCGTGGCCACGGGCTCATGCCGGAGCCGCGGCAAGCCTCTGCAGAGGATGCGGAGGCGGAATTGCGCGCACGGTTCGGCGCCGCACGGATCCTTCTGGCCGAGGACAATCCGATCAATCGTGAAGTTGCGATGGAGTTGTTGCACGGGGCAGGCTTGTCGGTGGATCACGCAGCCGACGGGCGCGAGGCGTTGGCAAGAGTCGAGGACGGCCGCTACGATCTCGTGCTGATGGACGTCCAGATGCCCAACATGGACGGGCTGGAGGCCACCCGCCGGATCCGCTCGCTGCCCGAGCACGCAAATCTCCCGATCCTGGCGATGACGGCCAATGCGTTCGAGGAGGACCGTCGGGCCTGTACCGAGGCCGGGATGAACGATTTCGTGGCCAAGCCGGTCGACCCTCCCGATCTGTACGCGACCGTGCTGCGCTGGCTGGAGGCGTCCGCGGTGTCGGCCCCGTTGCCGGGGCCCGTGGCTGCAAGCCCACCTCTGGACGAACGGCCGGATGCGGAATTCGACGCCCCCTCCGATGAGTCCCCGACGGATTATCTCGCCAGGATCAGCGCAGCTGTACCCGGTGGGCTGAATACCGCCAAAGCGCTCGCGGTGCTCGGGGGCAACAGGGACTTCTACATCGGCCTGTTGCATGACCTCGTCGCGACCGAAGACGGGGAATGCACCGGACTCGAGGCGGCCATCGAAGCCGGGGATGCGGACGATGCGCGCCGGCTGGCCCACGGTATCAAGGGTGCCGCCGCTACCCTGGGTGCGAACGCCATCGGCCAGGCCGCGGCCCGTCTCGAGGAGCGGTTGCAGGCGTGTGGCGACACCGCTGCGGAGGGGGTTCGCGAGAGCCTGGCGGAACTGCGCACGCGGATCCATGACCTGAGGAGCGCCCTCGGGCCGGACCGGCGCGCCGGTACCTGACCCGCTCGCTGCCTAAAGCGCCAGCGTCACCGGCTCCAGGTTCTCGCCGCGGGGCTCCACCCGACCGATGATGGCAGCGTGCGGGTAGCCCGCGTGACGCAGCGCCTCGATACAGGCCGAGGCCTGATCCCCGGGCACGCCGGCGAGCAGCCCGCCCGCGGTCTGTGGGTCGAACAGCAGCGGAAAATGCGGGTGCCGTGCCGCGCGCTCCAGATCCGCGATGCCTCGGCGCAGGCGCAGATTCTGCGGTTGCAGCGACGAAAGAATGCCCGCGGCCACCGTGTCGGCGGCGCCTTCGAGCAGGGGGATCGCATTCACGTCGAGGCGAACGTCGACCTCGGAGGCACGGGTCATCTCCAGCAGGTGACCGAGCAATCCGAAACCGGTGACGTCGGTGCAGGCGGTGGCCGAGTGGCTGCGCAGGCAATGTCCGCCGTCCATGTTGCTGAGGCACATCGAGGTGATCGCGTCGTCGATCCAGCGGCCCCTGGCCTTGCCGCGCATGTCCGCCGCAAACAGCGTCCCGGTGCCGAGCGGCTTGGTCAGCACCAGGGCGTCGCCGGGCTGCAGGCCGCCCTTGCGCCAGATCGCGTCCGGATCCACGAGCCCGTTCACGGTGAGCCCGAAAGCCAGTTCCGCCCCCTCGCTGGAGTGACCGCCGGCCAGTACCGCCCCGGCCGGTTCGAGCATCGCCAGCGCCCCAGCCAGCAGTTCATACAAGGCCTCCTCCACCACCCGTTCGCGGCCGTAGGGCACGGTGGCGATCGCGAGCGCGGATTGCGGCTCGGCTCCCATTGCGAACAGGTCGCCCAGCGCGTGGTTGGCGGCGATCTTGCCGAAGGTGTACGTGTCGTCGATGAAGGCCCGGAAATAGTCGACACTCTGCACCAGCAGCAACCCCTGCGGCACCGAGAGTACGGTCGCATCGTCGGGCGCGTCGATGCCGAGCACGACGTCGTCCCGGTGCGAGACGGGCAGGCGCTGCATCACGCGGGTGAGCACGGTGCTGCCCACCTTGGCGCCGCAGCCGCCACAGCGCATCGCGAGCGTCGAGAGTTCGCGGATCGCGTCCTGGTCGGCCATCCCGGCGGCCAGTTCCGGACCGGCTTCCTCGGGCATCGCGGGCAGGGTGTTGTAGCGCTCCATGAAGCGGCGGTCGATCCAGTCCTTCAGGCGCCAGAGCCACGCCCCTTCCCAGGAAAACGTGCCGCGCGAGGCCACCGCGTAGCGGTCACCCGTGCTGATCAGGCCCAGGAAGTTCTTCTGCGGGCGGTACCGCTTGAGCGTTCGCTGGGTCGCGGCCCGCCTCAGGTTCTCGGCCAGCACGGGCCCCTGGCGTACCGCGAACACGCCGGATTTCGGACGCGTGTCCGGCAGCGCCGCCACGTCCCCGGCGGCGAAGATTCCCGGATGCGACACCGATTGCAGGTGCTCGTCGACCCGAATGAAGCCGGCATCATCCACCGCCAGCCCGGACGCGCGCGGCCAGTCCGGCGCGGAGGCCGAGGTCACCCAGAGAATGGCGTCGGCTGCGACTTCGGGTTGTCCCTCGGCCCGCACGACCCCCTCGCGGACCTCGGTGACGCGGTGCTCGGTCAGGATGCGCACGCCGCGCTCGTCCATGACGCGCTGGAACCGTGCGCGCACACCCGCATTGTGGGTGGGCAGGATTTCCGGTCCCTGGGTCAGCAGCCGGTAGTCGACCCGTTCGGGGTCGTCACCGTGTTCGGAAAGCAGGGTCCGCAGGTGGTACTGGGTCGCGAGCGCGAGTTCGACCCCGCCCGCGCCGCCGCCCACGACCGCGATCCGGAAACGGCCCGGGTGCTGGCGGATGCGTTGCATCAGACGTTCCCACCCGTCGAGGAAAGCGTCGATGGGCTTGACCGGGAGGGTGTGCTCGGCAGCTCCGGGGATCTGCAGCGTGCCCGGCCGGGAGCCGGTGTTGATCGACAGCAGATCGAATGCCACCGGCGGGCGGCCGGCGATGTGCACCCGGCGGTTTTCCAGGTCGAGCCGCTCGACTTCCCCGTGGTACAGCCGGGCCCCGGCAAAGCGCGCCAGCGGTCCCAGATCGATATGGCATTCGTCGAAATCGTAATGCCCGGCGATGTAGCCGGGCAGCATGCCGGAATAGGGTGTGTGGATGTCCCGGGTGACGAGCGTCAGCCGGAGTCCCGGAAGCGGTTTCATGCCGAACCGGCGCAGCACCGCGACATGCGAATGACCGCCCCCGACCAGCACCAGATCCTTGACGACGGGCGCGCTGCCTTTCTGCATCAGTCGCTCTCCACGGCGAACAGGTGAACACTGAACAGGCGATCCGCGTCCAGCCAGACCGTTTCCGGGACGAAGCCGGCGCGCCGGGCCAGGGCCTGGAATTCCTCTACCCCGTACTTGTACGAGTTCTCCGTGTGAATCGTTTCGTCGGCGGCGAAGTCGAACGGAACCCCTGCGACCTGCACGGTCTGCGCCCTGCGGCTGACCAGGTGCATCTCGACGCGCCCCCGGTCGGCATCGTACCGAGCCCGGTGCCGCCAGGCTTCGAGATCGAAATCGGCGTCCAGTTCCCGGTTCATGCGCGCAAGCAGATTGAGGTTGAATGCGGCGGTGATGCCGGCGGCATCGTCATAGGCGGCTTCCAGGCGCGCCGGATCCTTCTTCAGGTCCACGCCGATCAGCAGGAACCCGCTCGGCCGAACGAGTTCCGCCACGGTCGCCAGAAATCCGACGGCGTCTTCGGGATCGAAATTGCCGATGCTGGAACCGGGAAAAAACGCGACCCGCGTCCCCGTCGGCGCGGCCGGCGGCACCTCCAGCAGGCGGGTGAAGTCGGTGCACGCGGCGTGCACCTCGAGCCAGGGGTATTCAGCCGCGACCTGGTCGGCAGCCAGCCAGAGGTGTTCCCGCGAGATATCCATCGGCACGTACGCACAGGGCTGCAGGCCATCGAGCAGAACACGTGCCTTGGCCGGGCTGGCACCGCCGGGTTCCACCAGGAGGCCGCCGGTGCCCACCCGGCGGGCGATCTCGCCGGCCCGTTCCTGCAGGATGCCGACTTCGGTCCGCGTCGGGTAATACTCGGGGAGTTCGGTGATGGCCTCGAACAGACGCGACCCCTCGGCATCGTAGAAGAACTTGGGTGGAATATAACGGGGCCGCCGGCGCAGGCCGGCCAGCACCTCCGCCGCGAAGTCCGCGGGTGTCGGATGGAGATCGTGGTACTCGAAATGTGTGTCGGCCAAAACGTGGCTACTCCTCAGTCGATGCGCACGGGGCCGGCGTACGAACACCGGGAACCCGGGCTTTGAACAGGGATCACGGCGCGCAGGTGCGAAAACCGGCGAAGACGTCGTTCCGGTCCGGTCCGTAGTAATTGCGCCAGGTATTGCGGATGAGTCGCGAGCGGGTCGCCCAGCCGCCGCCGCGCAGCACGCGGGTCTCGCCGAACAGGGGTTGGGAATAGTCCGCGTACATGTCCGGGGTGAAGCCGGGATAAGGGCCGAAGACGGTCTCGGTCCATTCCCAGACGTTGCCGATCATCTGGCGGCAGCCGAACGCGCTGTCGCCCGCCGGGAGGGCGCCGACATCGATCGTGCCGAGGGCACCGCCGTCGAGATTCGCCCGGGTGGGATCGGGCGGCGCGTCGCCCCAGGGGTATCGCCGCTTGGTCGGCGCGAGGGCCGTGCCGTCCGCCGTGGGCGCGCCGGCCGCGGCGACTTCCCACTCGAGTTCCGTCGGCAGGCGACGGCCGGCCCATCGGCACCAGGCGCGCGCCTCGTACCAGCTCACGTGAATGATCGCGGCATTGGGCGTTAGTGGTTCCCAGCGGTCGAACCGGCGCTGTTCCCAGCCTTCAGCGCCGCGCCGCCAGTACAGCGGGTGTTCCAGGCCGCACGCCCGACGCCAGGCCCATCCCTCCGTGTCCCAGAAGGACTCGCGCCGGTAGCCGCCGTCCTCGACGAACGCGGCGAAGTCGGCGTTGCTGACGGTCGTGCGGGCGATCCGGAACGGCTGCACCTCGACCGGGTGCGCCCACTTTTCGTTGTCGAAGACGAAGCCGTCTCCGGGTTCGGCGCCCAACCGGAACTCGCCGCCTGGGATGTCGACGTCGCCCGGAAGACGGCCGGCATCCCAGGCCGGATTACGTGCCAGGCCGATCCCGGGAGCAGGGTAGCCGAGCGTCTGCCGGGTGTAGGTGAAGGCCTCGGTGTGCATGTCCTCATGGAACACGGCGTACTGAGTCAGATAGTCCCGCTCCGCGTCCGGTCCGTCCTGTTCCAGATGCCCGCGGACCCGGCCCAGGACGCCGTCCATGTAGGCGAACGTTTCGGGCAGGGCGGGCAGGGGCAGATCCCAGCGGGTGTCGTGGGCGACGTGGATCGAGTCGAACAGGCGATCGACGTCGGGTCGTCCGGCAGCCTCACCCAGGTGCTCGCGCAGAACCCAGTACTCGTAGAAGTACGCTGCGTGCCCGATTTCCCAGCGCAACGGGTTCACGGTCGGGAGCCGGGGCCCCATCATCCGGGCGTCGTCCAGCCCGTCGATGAGGGCACGGGTACGCGCGCGCGCATCTTCCATCTGCGTGATCAGATCACGGGGGCTGGACAGGTGCACCTTCCAATCTCCTGCGTTAACGTGAAGCACCCAAACGGTCGCACACCACGGGGCCAGAATGCGAATACACCTGATCACGCCGTCCCCGTCGCGTGCGCGCGGCGGCAACTGGGCGACCGCGGCGCGCTGGGCACGGATTCTCCGGGATCTCGGGCATGAGGTCCGGGTGACCCGCGACTACCATGGAGAACCGGCGGACCTGATGGTCGCGCTGCATGCCTGGCGCAGCGCGGAGGCCATCGCCCGCTTCGCCAACCAGTACCCGTCCCGACCACTGGTCGTCGCGCTGACGGGCACCGATGTCTATCGTTTCCTGCACAGTCATCCCGGCCCGACGCTGCACTCGCTGGAACGGGCCCGGGTGCTGGTCGGTCTCCACGACCTGGTCGATCAGGCGCTGCCGGCGGAATTCCGCAACAAGGTCCGTATCATCCACCAATCGGCGCCCCCGGGGCTACCGCGCCGCCCTGCGGTGCGCAGCTTGCGGATCTGCGTCGCCGGGCACCTGCGCGAGGAGAAGGATCCGCTGCGGCCCGCGTTGGCCGTGCGTGATCTGCCCGCGACGAGCCGCCTGTTCGTCGATCACTTCGGCGCCGCGCACACGCCCGACTGGGGCGAAATGGCAGTGGCTGAAATGGCCGTGAACCCCCGGTATCGCTGGCACGGCGAGGTGCCGCGTCACCGCGTGCGGCAGGCATTCGCGCGCTCCCATCTGCTGGCTCTGCCCTCGCGCATGGAAGGCGGGGCCAACGTGATTTCGGAAGCGATCATGGCCGACCTGCCGGTCATCGCTTCACGGATCCACGGATCCATCGGGCTGCTCGGAGAGGATTACCCCGGGTATTACCCGATGGCGGATACGGACGCCCTGCGCCGCCTGTTGCTGCAGTGGGAGGACGATCCGGATTTCCGTGCGCGGCTGGAGGAAGCCTGCCGGGTGCTGCGCCCGATGTTCACCCTGGAACGCGAGCGCGAAAATTGGGCGGCCCTGCTCCGAGGCCTTGGCGCAGCCGGAGACTGAGCCCCCGGTGTCCTGTTTTTTCCGGGCCGGTTTGCGCGACTGAAAGTGCGCGCTGCGAATGGACGGGGGGGTGGCGAGGGCCCGCGCAGGCGGAGTGCGTTCAGGCCACCGAAGGCAGCCCGGCAAGCGCCATCGCGATCTCGCCTTCGTCGTACTCGAGATCCATCAGCTTGCCGTCGAGAAAATCGCGGTACGCCTGCATGTCGAAATTGCCGTGGCCGCAGAGATTGAACAGGATCGCCCGGCTTACGCCCTCTTCCTTGCAGCGCAGCGCTTCGTCGATTGCGGCCCGCACCCCGTGGTTGGCCTCGGGCGCCGGGATGATGCCCTCGGCCTTCGCAAACTGCAGCCCCGCTTCGAAGCACTGCACCTGATGATAGGCGCGCGGCTTCACCAGGCCCAGTTCCGTGACCATCGAAACCAGCGGCGCCATGCCGTGATAGCGCAGGCCGCCGGCGTGGAAGCCGGGCGGTACGTAGGTGGACCCCAGCGTGTGCATCTTCACCAGCGGCGTCAGGTGCGCGGTATCGCCGAAGTCATAGGCGTACTGACCACGGGTGAGCGTGGGACAGGCGGAGGGCTCGACCGCGATGAGTTCGATGGACTTGCCGCCGCGCAACTGCTCGCCGAGGAAGGGGAACGTGATGCCGGCGAAGTTGCTGCCGCCGCCGGTGGGTGCAATCACCACGTCCGGATAGTCGTCGGCGAGGTCGAACTGCCTGATCGCCTCCTGACCGATCACCGTCTGGTGCAGCATCACGTGATTCAGCACGCTGCCCAGCGCGTACTTGGTGTCGTCACGCTCGACCGCGCGCTCGACCGCCTCGCTGATCGCGATGCCGAGGCTGCCGGTGCTGTCCGGGTGCTCGGCCAGCACCGCGCGCCCGGATGCCGTGAGTTCCGAAGGGCTGGCGATGCACTTCGCGCCGAAGGTTTCCATGAAGGAGCGCCGGTACGGCTTCTGCTGAAAGCTGACCTTCACCATGAACACCTCGATCTCGAGGCCGAAGAAGGCCCCGGCGATCGACAGGGCGGAGCCCCACTGCCCGGCGCCGGTTTCGGTAGTGATCCGCTTGATGCCTTCCTGCTTGTTGTAGAAGGCCTGCGCGATCGCGGTATTGGGCTTGTGCGAGCCCGCCGGGCTGACGCCTTCGTACTTGTAATAGATGCGTGCCGGGGTATCGAGCATCTTTTCCAGCCGCCGCGCGCGGTACAGCGGCGAGGGGCGCCACTGGCGGTAGATGTCGCGCACGGGCTCGGGAATCTCGATCTCGCGCTCGGTGCTGACCTCCTGCTCGATGACCGCCATCGGGAAGATCGGGGCGAGGTCGTCCGGGCCGACCGGCTGGTGCGTTCCGGGGTGCAGCACCGGCGGTGGCGGGGTTGGCAGATCGGCGACGATGTTGTACCAGAACCGGGGGATGTCTTTTTCGTCCAGGACGTACTTCACGGTGTCGGTCATCGCGCGCCTCGGCTGCCTTCTCGATGGAGTTCCGGAACCCGAAAGCGTACCACCCGGGCGCCCGGGGAAGAAACGCCCGGGCCACGCCATTTGCCGGTTGCCTGGCTCCGCGGAAGTCGCCTAAAAGACCCGGTTGAGGCCGTTCAGCGCGGCGATGCGGTAGGCCTCGGCCATGGTCGGGTAGTTGAAGGTGGTTTCCACGAAGTACTCGATGGTGTTGGCCTTGCCGGGCTGGGCCATGATCGCCTGGCCGATGTGGATGATCTCGGAGGCCTGCTCGCCGAAGCAGTGGATGCCGAGGATCTCCAGCGTCTCGCGGTGGAACAGGACCTTCAGTACGCCGACTGTGTGGCGGGTGATCTGGGCCCGGGCGATGCTCTTGAAGTTTGCCTGGCCGACCTCGTACGGGATCTTCTGCTCGGTAAGCTCGCGCTCGGTGCGACCGATCGAACTGATTTCCGGGCTGGTGTAGATGCCGGTGGGGATGTCGTCGATCAGGCGCCAGTCGGTTTCCCCGTCGGCGATCTGCGTGCCGACGAAACGGCCCTGGTCGTAGCTGGCGCTGGCCAATGCCGGGGCGCCGACCACGTCGCCCGCGGCATAGATGTGCGGCACGGACGTCTGGAACCGTTCGTTGACCTCGATCTGCCCCCGGTGGTTGACGGCGACACCGATGTCCCCGAGGCCCATGTTCCCGGTGTTCCCCGCGCGCCCGTTCGCCCAGAGCAGCACGTCGCTGCGGAATTTCTTGCCGGAATGGCAGTGCAGGACCACGCAGTCGTCGCGCGCTTCGACCCGCTCGTATTCCTCGTTGTTGCGGATCACCGTGCCCTGGTTGCGGAGATGGTAGCCGAGCGCATCCGTGATCTCGTCGTCCAGGAACGACAGCAGGCGGTCGCGCGTATTCACCAGGTTGGTCTTGATGTTCAGGTTGCAGAAGATCGACGCGTACTCGCAACCGATCACGCCGGCTCCGTAGATGGTGAGCGAGGTCGGGGAGTGGTCGAGATGCAGGATCGAATCGCTGTCGTGGATCCGCGGGTGGCTGAAGTCGATGTCGTCGGGGTGGTAGGGCCGCGAACCGGTCGCCACGACGAAATGATCGGCAGTAAAGGTGCGTGTGGTCTCGCCCTGGGTGACGGACAGCGTGCGGGCGTCGAGGAACCGGCCCCAGCCCTGCAGCACCGGCACCTGGTTGCGGGTGTAGTGCCGCGTCCGGGTTCGCACCTGCTCGCTGATGACGTCCGTGGCCGATTCCAGCAGCGTCGGATAGTCCACCTGAACGGCGCCCAAAACCTTGCGCAGCACCGGATCGCGACG
>JAABSC010000001.1 GCA_011390565.1 Thioalkalivibrio paradoxus
TCAAGACGCGACCTGCGCTCGCCATCCCACTCGACCGCAGCGCGCGACCGACCGTGATGCGGATCGACCAGTTGCCCCGCAACCGCGAATCCCGATTCACCATTTCGGGTCACCCGGGCGAGCCGATGGGTACGAAACGATCGGCCGCGCGCGAGAATATGGCAGGCTTCCAGTAGCGACGTTTTTCCGGACCCGTTCGCGCCGACGAAAACGTTGAGGCCTTCGCCAAGCTCGAATCGATCCCCGTGCAGATTTCGCAGGTCCCGGCTCCAGAGATCAAGCAGCATGTGCTCGACGCCTTCCCGGACCCCATGGGTTCCCACCAAGTGCCGTGCCTTGTGTCGTCACCCCGAGCACTGGCAACAGCGAGCCACGGAGTAGCACGGAAGGACACGGAAGGACATTGACAAAAATTCTGTTTCCGTGTGTCTCAGTGTTCTTCCGTGGCTGACTTTCCCTTTGACCCAATCCAACCTTCCCATCGCCGTCGGCCCGCCGACTCGTAGGCCTTGAGCTGGCCCGCTCATGATTCGGTGGGTTCCCATTGTTTCCCGAGCGGACGCCGATGGAAATCCTACAGCCGCATCGGCATTACAACGTAACGGGCCTGGTCGGCCGGATCCGCCTGAATCAACGCCGAAGAATTCCCGTCTCGAAGGGCCATGCGGATACGATCGGCTCCGATCGCATTCAGGACATCGACCAGGTAGTTCAGATTGAATCCGATTTCCACGTCGTCGCCCTCGTACTCCGCGGAAAGCGACTCTTCCGCTTCTTCACGCTCGGCGTTGTGCGTCACCAGTCGACAGCCGTCCTTCCCGACCATGAGGCGCACCCCGCGGTACTTGTCGCTGGCGACGATCGCGACCCGCGCCAGCGCCTGGCGGAGATCTTCCCGCTCGACCGTCAGGCTGCCTGGAAGGTCCTTCGGGATTACGCGCTCGTAGTCCGGAAACCGGCCGTCGATCACCTTGCTGGTCAGACGCGCATTCCCGAAATCGAACGCCACCTGCCCCGGAGCAAACCCGACCCGAACCGGCGTCTCGTCGTCGAGCAGATTCCGTCGCAGTTCCTGGACGGTCTTGCGCGGGACGATGCATTCCTGATCCGCACCAATCGTCGTTTCCAGGGTCGCCTCGTTCATCGCCAGACGATGACCGTCCGTGGCTACTGCCCGGAGCAATGAACCCTGCGCAACGAGCAGCAGGCCCTGCAGGTAGTACCGAACGTCCTGCTGGGCCATCGAAAACATCGTGGCTTCGATCAGTCGGCGCAGCAACCGCTGCGGGATCTCCAGCCAATGTTCGATCTCCGCGGCTTCCCACTCCGGAAAGTCTTGACCGGGCAGCGTAGCCAGACTGAACCGCGACTTTCCGAACCCGACCGTCAACCGTTCACCTTCGACCCGGGCCTGAACGGTTGCGTCCGCTGGCGCGGCCTTCACGATATCGAGCAGCTTCCGCACCGACACCGTGGTATCGACGTTCTCAGCGATATTCCCATCCGCAGTGGAACGCCAGGCCAGCTCGAGGTCGGTGGTGTCCAGCTGGATGCCACCTCCGTCGGAAGCCCGTATACGGGCGTTCCCGAGAATCGGCATGGTCAGTCGTTTCTCGGCGGCACCGACGATACGCTGCAGGCTTTCGGTCATGCTCTCTCGGCCGAAGGAAAGGTCCATGTCGCGTTTTCCTATGATCTTTAAAGAATATGAAACTCGTAGTAATAAGGGGCGGGCCAAAAACGGGACTGAATATATTTTTTGTTATAAAAACAGTACCTTGTCGTCTAAAAACCGCTCAAAAGCCTTCGTCTAACCTGTTGCGATCCTGTGGATAAGATGGGCCCTGTTCTCCGGTTTCCGGAGATACCCGGAAGCTGCACAGGATTTCCACAGGTTAGCGCCCGTGTTTTTCCACCCGTTCAACTGCTCAGTGTCCGCAAGAGATTCTTGTAGTCGTTATCGAAATTCGAGTCGCTTTCCCGGAGTTCGGCCACCTTGCGGCAGGCGTGAATAACCGTCGTGTGATCGCGGCCCCCGAACGCCTGCCCGATTTCCGGGAGGCTGTGCTGGGTCAGTTCCTTGGCCAGCGCCATCGCCATCTGTCGTGGGCGGGTGATCGAGCGGCTGCGGCGAGCGGACAACAGGTCGCTGACCTTGACGCGGAAATACTCCGCAACCGTCTTCTGGATGTTCTCCAGTGTAATCAGCTTGCTCTGCACGGCAAGCAGGTCCCGCAGCGCTTCCTTGGCGAAATCCACCGTGATCGCCTTGCCGGTGAAGTGTGCGTTGGCGATCACCCGCCGGAGCGATCCTTCCAGCTCGCGAACGTTGGACCGTATCCGCTTGGCCATGAAGAACGCGACTTCATTGGGTAGTTCGACGCCGGCCTGTTCCGCCTTGCGCTGCAGGATCGCGACGCGGGTCTCGAGCTCGGGCGGCTCGATGGCGATCGTAAGTCCCCAGCCAAACCGCGAACGCAGGCGCTCCTCAAGGCCTTCGACTTCCTTCGGGTAGCGATCCGAGGTCAGGATGATCTGTTGCTGACCTTCGAGCAAAGCATTGAATGTATGGAAAAATTCCTCTTGGGAGCGTTCCTTGCCAGCGAAGAACTGAATGTCGTCGATCAGCAGTGCGTCCGCGGTGCGGTAATGCTGCTTGAATTCGTCGATGGCGTTGTGCTGCAAGGCCTTGATCATGTCGGCGACGAAGCGCTCGGAGTGCAGGTAGATGATACGACCCCCGGGCAGCCGGTCGAGGATCCGGTGCCCGATCGCGTGCATCAGGTGGGTCTTCCCGAGGCCTACGCCCCCGTAAATGAACAGCGGGTTGTAGGCGACTCCCGGATTGGCCGCGACCTGCAGGCTTGCCGCACGCGCCAACTGGTTGGACTTTCCCTCGACAAAGGTTTCGAAGGTAAACCCGGAATTCAGGTTGGATACCGGGCTGGCGGGTCGAACCGCCGGTGCCTTGCGGGACGCTTCCGGTATCTTGCCGGCATCCGGACCCCCTATACCCAGGGCCACCTGCCAGGCCTGGTGCCCCCGGCCCAATTCATCCACCGTGCCCTTGATGGCCGGCAGGAAATGATCCCGAACGTGTTCCAGGACGAACTGGTTCGGCGCGAGCAGCCGCAACTGCCCGTCCGGCTCTTCACGGGCGTGCAACGGCCGCAGCCAGGTGTTCAGCTGCTGCTCGGAAAGCTTTCCCTGCAAACGATCCAGGCAGGCTGACCACAGGGTATCGGTTGGCACCCATGCACTCCGACGGGAAGGGCTACGATCCCTGAGTCTACGCGTATCCGGCCCCGGCATGCCACCGCCGGGAGCAGGGGTAACCGGCGACCAAAAGGATTGACTTTGAGGCCCCACACAGGTAGCTTTCACCGCCCTTTAACCTTTTGTTTTCCGGATATCTCGCCATGAAGCGGACCTTCCAGCCCAGTCGTATCCATCGAGCCCGCACGCACGGCTTCCGTGCGCGGATGGCCACCCGCGCCGGTCGCAAGGTCCTGAGCGCCCGTCGCGCCAAGGGCCGCAAGCGTCTCTGCCCGTAAACGCCCGGTTCGGCGCGAAACGCCCGAGGCCGGTGCAGTGGACGGGTCGGTCGCCTCTGCGCAACCGATCCCGGGGTACCCGTTTCCCCGCAGCCTGAGATTGCTCGCCGGGAAAGACTTCCAGCACGTCTTCGCGCGCGCCAGACGCATCCCCGGCAACCGGCTGATGGTGCTCTACCGATCACAGGAGCCCCCTGCGGCATATCCGCGTATCGGGCTCGCGGTCAGTCGCAAGCACGCCAGGCGCGCGGTCGACCGCAATCGCGTGAAGCGCGCCGCCCGCGAAGCGTTTCGGCTCCGCCGCGCCAGTCTGCCACCGGTGGATATCATCGTACTGTCGCGCGCCGGTGTGGCCGAACTCGACGCCCGGCAGGTTCGCGACGAACTGGACCGGTTGCTGGAGAAGGTGAAATGATGCGCCGCGTGGTTCTGTTGCCGATCCGTTTCTATCAATACGCGATCTCGCCGTTCATGGCCCCGCATTGCCGGTATCATCCGACCTGTTCGGAATACACCGCCGAGGCCGTCACCCGCCACGGTGCGCTGCGCGGCCTCTGGATGGGTGTGCGCCGCGTGTCCCGCTGTCATCCCTGGGCCGAGGGCGGTTACGATCCGGTGCCTGAACAGCCCCAGACTCACGATTCCAGGAAGTAGGCTTGCTCATGGAAAATCTGCGCCCGATCCTCTGGCTGTCGCTGGCTTTCGTACTTTTCCTGATGTGGCAGGCCTGGAATCAGGATTATGGCGTTCAGCCGCAGCCCACCGCGCCCCAGACGACCGACACCGTTGTCCAGGATCCGGACGTCGTTCCCGAGGATGTGCCGGAAGCCGTCGCTGGCGAGATCGACAGTGCCGCGCCCGCGGCACAGCCCGAGGCGATCGCCGCTGCCGATACCCGGAACCGACAGATCAACGTACGCACCGACCTCCTCGACATGGTCATCGACACCCGCGGCGGAACGATCGTGCAGGCGGATCTGCTCGGTTTTCCGGTAGACCTCAGTGAACCGCCGGTCCCGGTACGCCTTTTCGACGAACGCCTTCGCGGCTATGTGGCGCAGAGCGGTCTGACCCACGACCGTCTTCCGGGCATCGAGACCACGGGCCGGGCACCCTCGCACCATTCGGTCTTCAGCACCGACGCCGACCGCTTCGAACTCGCTCCCGGGCAGGGTAGCCTGCGCGTGCCCATGACCTGGACCTCGGAGGACGGGCAGGTCGAGGTGACCAAGACCTTCGTGTTTACCCGCGGCTCGCATCTGGTCGAAGTCGAACACGAGGTGCGCAACCTGTCGGATGAGCCGTGGATCGGTCGGCAGTACCGTCAGCTGCGCCACGGGCCCACCCCGAGCCGCGAGTCTTTCTTCCTGTACACCTTCACCGGTGCCGCCTATTTCGACGGCAAGTACAACAAGGAGGATTTCGAGTCCCTGCGCCAGTCACCGGTGGAAAAGCGCATCGAGGGCGGGTGGATCTCGATCATTCAGCACTATTTCATGTCGGCCTGGATTCCGGGCGCGGACGAGGTCAGTGCGATGTACGCCCGCGCGGTCCAGGCGGGAACCGGCCTCGAGTACCTGATCGGGCTTCATTCCGAGCCGGTGACCGTGGCTCCGGGCGAGACCGCAACGTTCAGCACGCGGCTTTGGGCCGGTCCCAAAAGCCAGATGGAACTCCGCGAGATCGCCGAGGGCCTCGAACTGACCGTCGACTATGGCATCTTCACCTTCCTGTCCAAACCGTTGTTCTGGCTGTTGCGGGTGATCAATGACTTCGTGGGCAACTGGGGCTGGTCCATCATCATCCTGACCATCCTGATCAAGCTGGCGTTTTTCCAGCTGTCCGCAACCAGCTACCGATCGATGGCGAAGATGCGCGCGGTGGCGCCGAAGCTGCAGGCGATGAAGGAGCGCTACAAGGACGACAAGCAGCGGATGAACACCGCGCTGATGGAGCTGTACAAGAAGGAGAAGATCAATCCGCTGGGCGGCTGTCTGCCGATCCTGGTGCAGATCCCCGTGTTCATCGCGCTGTACTGGGTGTTGCTGGAAAGCGTGGAGATGCGGCAGGCGCCATGGATTCTCTGGATCCAGGATCTGTCCACCCGCGACCCGTATTTCATCCTGCCCATCCTGATGGGCGTCACGATGTTCATCCAGTACAAGCTGAATCCGCCACCGATGGATCCGATCCAGCAGAAGATCTTCATGGCGCTGCCGTTCGTGTTCACGGTGTTCTTCGCCTTCTTCCCGGCGGGTCTGGTGCTGTACTGGTTCACCAACAACCTGTTCTCCATCGGCCAGCAGTACGTGATCACGCGCAAGATCGACGCCGCGGCGACCAAGAAGGACTGATCCCTTGGCCGGCGACGCGGACACCATCGTCGCCGTCGCCACCCCGCCGGGTGTTGGCGGCATCGGGGTGCTCCGCCTGTCGGGGTCGCGGGCCTTCGAATTGGCCGGGCGCATCGCCGGACCCCTGCCGCCTTCGCGCCGCGCCGGACATCGCCCTTTTCGGGACAGCGAAGGCCTGCTGGTCGATGACGGGCTCGTGCTCGCCTTCTCCGGCCCCGCCTCCTACACCGGGGAGGATGTGGTCGAGCTGCAGGGTCACGGCAGTCCGGTCCTGCTGCAACGTCTCCAGGAGGCGGCGGTCCGGCTCGGCGCACGCCTGGCCCGCCCCGGCGAATTCACCGAGCGCGCGTTCCTGAACGGGCGCATGGATCTGGCCCAGGCCGAGGCTGTCGCGGATCTGATCCACGCTCAGACCGCGACGGCGGCACGGTTGGCGCGCAACAGCCTTGACGGGGCGCTGGCCGAAACGGTTGAACCGATCGCCGGGGAGATCCGCGATCTACGGGTGTTGATCGAAGCGGAGATCGATTTCGGAGAAACCGACCTCGAATCGGCCGTCGCCCCGGAGGTCGCGCGCCGCGCCGGCGAACTCGCCCGGTCGGTGGACGCGCTCGTGGCGCGAATGCGGCCGGCGCGCATCTTCACCACCGGCATGCGGCTGGCGCTGGTCGGCGCGCCCAACGTCGGCAAGTCCAGTCTGATGAACCGCCTGGCGGATGCGGAGGTGGCGATCGTCACCGAGGTGGCCGGCACGACCCGCGACGTCCTGCGCGCGCCCATCGCCATCGAGGGCATCCCGGTGGAACTCATCGATACCGCCGGGCTCCGCGACAGCGACGATGCCGTGGAACGCATCGGCATCGAGCGCGCCCGAAGCGCCGCGGCCGCGGCCGACATGATTCTGGAGATCCGCGACCTTACGCGGCCCGAGGTGCGCGCGGACCTTCCCGATCTTCCCGGCATTCCGGTTCTGCGGATCTGGAACAAGGCGGACCTCGTGCCGGGCGGCTCGCCGCATGCCCTGCGCGTCTCGGCCGTGACCGGCGAGGGCCTCGACGCCTTGCGTTCGGCCATCCGAGCGGAACTGGGGCTCGGCACCGGCAACGAGCAGCGTTTCAGCGTGCGCGCGCGCCACCTCGAGACCCTTTCGGAAGCGGCCGTCTTTCTGCATCGGATCGTGCCGGAAAGCCTTCCCGACATGATGGCCGAGGAATTGCGGTTGGCGGAGCGGGCGCTCGAGCAGTTGCTGGGTCGACGCGATCATGAAGCCCTGCTGGGTGCGATCTTCGCCGGTTTCTGTATCGGAAAATAGGAACGGACCGATCATCGCCTGGCCGATCCCTGGCCGTGCGCGACCTGAATCGTTATTTACTAAAATTCTGGACGTCTAATGGTCGACGGGAGTACCATTCGACCTGTTTCCGGGACCTGAAGAGGCACTGGCAGGGTTCGGAGAAGGGTGTCCGCCGACCGTGATCGGCGCCATGCCTGGATCGCTTCCAGTGCCACAGCGCACCGCGCGAGGACGGGCTATGGACGACACACTTCAGCGACTGCTCGATGCCGAAGTCCGGGCGGAGAATCTGGCACGGGAAGCCGAAGAGGCGCATCAGCGCACCGTGCAGGAGGCCACCGCCGAGGTTCACGATCTCGACGACAACTTCACCGCGCGCATCCCCGAAATCCAGAAAGCCTGGATCCAGAAGGCGGACGAACGCGCCGACAAGACCATTGCCGAGATCGAGCGCCGCTATGGCGAACGGCACGAACGCCTGCGCGACCTGGCCGAGGAGCGTGAGTCCGAAGCGCTGGACGCGGCCTTCCAGATGCTGATCGACACGCGCCTGTGAGGGCAATCGGTCCCGATTTCCGACAATGAGTTTCTGATCCCGATGAGCGGCTCCGCAAACGACGCCTACCTGAACACCCGAGTGGCGGCCAAGGCCACGGAATTGTTCGGGCCCGGAGAACTCGCGCGGCACGCTCAGTTGAATCTGCAGGAACTCGGCCAGAAATTCCATCTGGGCGCCATTCTGGAAGAGCCGGTCGGCGAGTACGCCAAGAGTCGGGCCGTGGAACAGGCGTTGATCCAGTTGCTGCTCTCCGAACTCCAGATCCTGATCCGCCCGATGAATGCGGAAGAACGGGCGCTGGTACTGGCCTGGGCGCGCAAGTACGCCCTGTTCAACCTGAAGACCCTGTTGCGCGGCAAGATCCGCAACCTGGACGCGCAGGAGATCCGTGAGAACCTCTACGACCTGCCGCGCGAAGTGCGCCTGTCCAACGAGGACCTGTTCCGCACCGAGAGCGCGGTCGAGCTGTTGCGCTGCCTGGAGTCCGGTCCGCTCAGCCTGCTTGCGCGCCAGGCTCGGGAGATCTACGAGAAACGTCAGGAGGCGTTTGCGCTCGAAGCCGCAATCGACCAGCGCTACTACGCCGAACTCGCGCGGCGAGTGAACCGGCTCGACGGTCATGCGGCGCACCGGCAGATGCGCAGGCTGGTCGGCAGCCTCGTCGATCGCGCCGACCTCCTCTGGCTCCTCCGCTTCCGTTTTGCCTACGAGCTGTCCGCTTCCGAGACGTTCTACCAGCTCGTCCCCTCGCCACACCTGATGCACCGGCAGCGGCTGCTCGACCTGGTGGCGCTGGATGATCAGGCGAAGGTGATTGCCGCGCTGCCGGATCCGCTGCGGGAACTGCTCACCGACGCCGGCAACCTGATGGAAACCCAGCGGCGGGTGGCGCAGTTCAGCAATGGCATTGCGACCGACGTGCTCCGCCATGGGAACTCGGGCGTGGCCCGGGCACTCGCCTACCTGATCCTGCGCGAGGAAAACCTGCGCGCGGTGTTCAGCCTGATCCAGGGGCGGTTGCTGAACCTGCCCGAACCCTACGTCGAACTCGCTGTTGGCCTGCGCCCGGCGATCTGCGTCCATCGCTGGCAGGACGCGGCATGAGCGCGCGGGTCCGAGAGCGTAGCGGGAGTCTCCGATGCTGACGCCCCAGCCGATGAAGCATGTCCGGATCCTGTCCATGCGCGAGGATCTACCGCAGATCTCGCTTGCGCTGGCCGAGACCGAGAGCTTCCATCCGGATCCCCGGCAGCCGGAGGAGCAGCAGTTGGCGCCCCTGCTGGACTGCCGCTACCAGAAGGAATTCCAGCAGGCACGGTCGCGCCTGGACAAGATCCGCCAGGTCATCGAGGGGCCGGAAGCGGACCTGAGCGAGATCCGCGTGGTGGGCCTGGACGAATTGACCGAGGTCAACGCCTGGCTGGGCGAGGCCTGGGAGAGTTGCCTGAGGCACCAGGAGGCGGGTCGGGATCTGGACGAGCGGATGCGGCTGCTCGAAGAACAGCAGGCGGCGCTGGCCAACTTTGCCGAGCTTAACGTCGGCCTCGGTGCGCTGCGGGGCGAAAAGCGCTTCCTGGATTTCTACGTGGGCGTCGTGCCCAGCGAGAATGTCCGGCGCCTCGAGGGCGCGCTGGGTCTCGCGGGCCACCTGCTGTTTCAATACATGGAACGCGAGGGCGTCGCCCACGTGGTGATCGTCGGCCCGTCGGGTACGCGGGAGGCCGAGCTCGGATCGGTGCTCTCCGCGGCCGGTTTCCAGGCCATCCCCCTACCGCAGGGACTCGACGATTCTCCCGGGGCGATTCAGGCGGAATTGGACGAGCGGCGCGCGACCATCGAGGCGGAGCAGGCCGAACTTCAACAGGCCGTCGCGGCCTGTGAACTGGCGTTTCGTGATGAACTGGTCCGGGCCGAGACCGTATTGACACTGGCCGAACCCTTCGTGGCCCTGGATCCGGCGATCCGCAGCTCCGGTAGCCTGTGTGCCATCGCGGGCTGGGTGCCCGCCCGGGCACTACCCGCGCTGGAGAAGCGCCTTGCCGATTCGATGGCGCATCCGTTCAGCCTGGAGAGCCGCCGGCCCTCCGAGGAAGAACGGCCTCTGGTTCCCTCCGTGCCCGTGCGGAGCCGCCTGCTGGCTCCCTTTGCGATGCTGGTGAAGCAGTACGGCATCCCCCGGTACGGGGAGATCGATCCGACGCTGCTGTTCACGATCACGTTTCTGCTGATGTTCGGCACCATGTTCGGCGACGTGGGACACGGCGCGGTTCTGGCGGTGCTCGCGTGGGTATTCCGCCGGAAACTCGGTCGCTTCTACGTTTTCGGCCTGTTGGCTGGCGGCTCCTCGATCCTGTTCGGTTTCCTGTTCGGGAGCGTGTTCGGCTACAAGACGCTGATCCCCGCGGTCTGGATGTCGCCGTTGTACAACCCCATCCTGATGCTCCAGCTCGCACTGGGCTGGGGCGTGCTGTTCCTTACGCTGGCCTGTGTGCTGACAATCTACAACCGGTTCGCGGTGCGCGCGCACATGGCCGCCGTGTTCGGGCCGCACGGGGTGGTCAACCTGACCTTCTACCTGGGCCTGATCTGGGGCGCCGTATCCCTGGCCACCACGGGACAGTTCGGTCTGATCCAGGCCTTGCTGGCCGGTGGCGCGCTAGCCGCGCTCGCTGGCTACAACTGGTTCCACATGCAGGCACCCATTGGCGAAAAGATCCTGGTGGTTCTGATCGAGACCCTGGAGACCGTGCTCGGCTATCTCTCGAACACCCTCTCGTTCCTCCGGGTCGCGGCCTTCAGCATCAACCACGTGGCGCTGATGATCGCCGTCCTGACGCTGGCCGGCATGATGGGCGCGGTCGGACACGTCCTGATGGTGATCTTCGGCAACATTTTCGTGATCGTTCTCGAAGGCGTGATCGTGACCATCCAGGTCATGCGCCTGCAGTATTTCGAGGGCTTCTCGCGCTATTTCTCGGCCGACGGCCGGGAATTCGCGCCGCTGCGTCTGCGGCGCCGGGCGCCGGCAGCCTGAGGCTTTCTTCAACCCGTACCCGTTCCAACAACCCGGGAGTTCCATCATGCACTGGCTCGTTGCTCTCATGACCTTCGCCATCGTCGGCCTGATCGCCGTCGGCTTCTATCTGGAATTTCGGCCCGCCCTGGCGCCGCGTCTCCGTACCCTGTTCAAGCCCGCCCTTGCGGTCCAGATGACCGTTTTCGTCGGCGCGATGTTCGGGCTGCTCGCGCTCGGCATCGGGGACGCGATGGCGGCGGACCCGGTCGCCGGGGTCGCCGCCGAGGTCAGCGTGGGCCTCGGACTTGCCATCATCGGGGTCGGTATCCCGACCGCGCTCTCGACCATCGGGGCGGGCATCGCCGTGGGGCCGATCGGTTCCGCCGCGCTCGCCGCGATCACCGAGAAGCCGGAAATGCTGGGCCGCAGCCTGATCTACATCGGTCTTGCCGAGGGGATCGCCATCTACGGTCTGGTGGTCAGTATCCTGCTGCTCAACCGGATCTGAGGGCGCACCGCCGTGACCGCGGAGGCATCCCAGGGCCGTGTGACCCGCCTGCTGTTCATGGGTGGGCACAGTCTCGCCGACGGCTTCCGGCTGATCGGCTTCGAGATCGTGGCCGATCCCGACGCCGCGCAGGTGAACCGCGTGCTGCGCGATCTGCACCGGGGTCGGGAGAGTGCTTTCGTGATCGTGGACGACGAGATCATGGAGTGGGACGTACCGATGCTCTCGCAGCTCCGCCGGGAAGGCGGGCGCATCATCGTGATTTCTCTGCCCCCCCTCGAGACGTACCCGCCGAAGCTCACCAGCGACGTGGCGGCGCGACTGCAGAAACTGTTCGGGGCCGGCAGCCTATCCACCGGGGAAACGACGTGAATCAGGTAATGGAACTGGAGCAGGCGATTCTGGCGCGGGCGCAACAGCTCGCGGACCAGTTCGCCGAGCAGGCCCGGCGAACCCGGGAAACCCTGCTGCGCGAGGCGGGCGAACGACGGCGTCAGCGCGAGCAGCGTGAGGAAGCGCTCGCGCGGGCCCTGGGGGACCGTCGCTACCAGCAACGGATCCAGGCCGCCGAGCTGAAACTGCAGAGCAACCTCGACCGTGTACGCTGGAATCTGGTGCGCGGCGTCGAGGGCCGTCTCGAGGAACGGATGCGAGCCCTGATCGCGGACGAACCGGCGTACCTGAAATATCTTCTGGGCCTGTTGCGTGAGGGGCTCGATCAGATGCAGGACGCGAATCTCACCGTACGTGCGAACGCCGCGGACCGCGAGCGGTTGGCGGCGGTCTGGGATGAGGTTCGCGGTGAAGCGCCCGGTCGTGACCTTCGGCTCGATGACGCGCCGATCGAGACGCTCGGGGGCGTGCTTCTGCTGAGCGAGGACGGCCGGGTGCGCGTCGACAACACCTACGACGGGCGCCTGTCCCGCCTGCGCACACGGCTGCAGCAGGTGATTCTGGAACGATTGCTCCCGGCTTCCCAGGAACCGGGCAACCCCTCCACGGGATGACATCATGAGTGAGACCCAACGCGTCGGGACCGTACGGGACATCAACGGCCCCATCGTCACCATCGAGCTGCCCGGCATCCGCCACGGAGAACAGGTCAAGATCGGCGATCTCGGGCTGTTCGGCGAAGTGATTTCGCTCAACGGCGACCGGGCCGTGGTGCAGACCTACGAATCCACGGACGGCGTCCGCCCCGGCGAGCCCGCCGAGGGGCTGGGGTGGCCGCTGTCGGTGGAACTCGGTCCGGGCCTGATGGGAGGCATCTTCGACGGGGTGCAGCGCCCTCTGGAGAAGATTGCGCTGCTGTCCGGGGACTACATCCGTCGCGGCATCGACGTCGCGGCACTGGATCGCGAGCGCGAATGGGCGTTCGAACCCAATCGGGACCTCGAGGTCGGTCAGACCGTCGAGCCGGGCGCCGTTCTGGGAAGCGTGCAGGAGACGGAAACCGTGCTCCACCGCATCCTGGTGCCGCCGGGCGTGCACGGCGAACTCGAGGAACTGGCTCCCGCGGGGAACCACACCATCGAGGCGACCATTGCGCGGGTCCGTACGCGGGATGGCCGCACCCGGCGTCTGCAGATGTATCACCGGTGGCCGGTGCGGACGCCACGCCCCTACCTCCGCCGCGACGACGGGGTCGCCCCGCTGATCACCGGTCAGCGCGTGATCGATACCTTCTTCCCGCAGCTGAAGGGCGGCAAGGGTGCGGTTCCGGGGCCGTTCGGGGCCGGCAAGACCGTGGTGCAGCAGCAGATCGCACGCTGGTCGAATGCCGACATCGTCATCTACGTGGGTTGCGGCGAGCGCGGCAACGAACTGGTGGACGTGCTCGAGACCTTCCCGAAGCTGGATGACCCGTACACCGGGCGCAAGCTGATGGAGCGCACGCTGCTGGTCGCGAACACCTCGAACATGCCGGTGGTGGCACGTGAGGCCTCGGTCTACGTCGGCATCACCATGGCCGAGTATTACCGCGATATGGGCTACGACGTGGTGATGCTGGCGGACTCCACCAGCCGCTGGGCCGAAGCCCTGCGCGAGGTATCGGGTCGACTCGGCCAGATGCCGGTGGAGGAAGGTTATCCCGCCTACCTGGCCTCGCGCCTGGCGGCCGTCTACGAGCGTGCCGGCCGGGTCGAGACCCACGGCGCGGGCTCCGGCTCGGTGACGCTGATCGGTGCGGTGTCGCCGCCCGGCGGCGACTTCTCCGAGCCGGTGACCAGCCACACCAAGGACATCATCGAGACCTTCTGGGCCCTGTCCAAGGAACTCGCGGATGCACGGCACTACCCGTCCATCGACTGGGTGACGAGCTTCTCCGGGCACGTGCATACCGCCGCGCACTGGTGGCACGAGAACATCGATGCCTCCTGGGAGGAGCGCCGGCGCGAGGCGCTTGCGCTGCTCGCCCGTGATGCGGAACTCTCGCGCATCGTGAACCTGGTGGGTCCGGAAGCCCTGTCTTCCTCGCAGCGCTGGGATCTCGAGGGCGCGGCACTGATCAAGGAAGGCGTGCTGCAGCAGAGTGCGCTGGACGACGTCGACACGTTCTGCTCGCCGGAAAAGCAGTTCGCGCTGCTCGACCTGGTGCTGATGATCTATGACCTCGGCGCCGAACTGGTGACCCGCGGGGTTCCGGTACAGGAAATGCAGCGGTTGCCGCTGCTGTCCCGCACGCGCCGGATCAAGAGCCTGTATTCCAGCGAACAGCTCGACGAGATCGAGGCCTTCCGGACCGAGGTCGAGCAGACCCTGGAAAATCTGCGGCTGGAATACGAGAAACACGAGGAGCAGGCGGGATGAGCATCAAGGAATACCGTACCGCGGTCGAGGCCCGGGGCGGCCTGCTGGTGATGAAACAGACGCCCGGTGTCGCCTTCGGTGACCGCGTGCGTATCGAGGACCACGCCGGCGGCATCCGCAACGGGCAGGTGATCCGCGCCTCCGACGAGGATGTGCTGATCCTGGTGTTCGAGGGGGTCGAGGATCTCGATCTCGAGAACACCTGGGTACGCTTCCTCGACGCCCCGGTGGAGATGGCGCTGTCGCCGGAACTGCTCGGGCGTGAGTTCAATGGCCTCGGCGAACCACGCGATGGCCGACCCCCGATTCTTTCGAGTCTGCGCCGGGCGGTCGGAGGCTCCGCGATCAATCCGGCGGCACGCACCTACCCGCGCGAGTTCATCCAGACCGGCATTTCCACCATCGACGGCCTGAACTCGCTGGTGCGCGGGCAGAAGCTGCCGATTTTCACGGGTTCCGGTCTTCCCCATAACCGGCTCGCAGCGCAGATCGTGCGTCAGGCGCGGCTGAAGAACGAGGACGCGGCGTTCTCGATCGTGTTCGCGGCGATGGGCGTGTCCTACGCCGATGCGAAGTTCTTCCGCGACGAGTTTGCGTCGTCGGGCGTGCTGCGCAACGTGGTGATGTTCGTCAACCTCGCCGACGATCCGCCGGTGGAGCGACTGACACTGCCGCGCACCGCGCTGACCGCGGCGGAGTACCTCGCCTACGACCTCGACCGCCATGTGCTGGTCGTGATGACGGACATGACCTACTACGCCGAGGCATTGCGCGAGGTGGCCACCGCGAAGGGCGACGTGCCGGCACGCAAGGGCTACCCGGGCTATCTGTACTCGGACCTCGCGGAGATCTACGAGCGCTGCGGCCGTATCCATGAACGCCATGGCTCGATCACGATGATGCCGGTAGTGTCGATGCCTTCGGACGACATCACCCACCCGATTCCCGACCTGACGGGTTATATCACCGAGGGGCAGATCGTGCTGTCGCGCGAGTTGAACAGCCAGGGCATCTACCCGCCCGTGCACATCTCGCCCAGCCTGTCGCGCCTGATGAAGGACGGCATTGGCAAGGACGACACCCGCGAGGATCACCCCCGGGTCGCCGCCCAGCTCTACGCGCTCTACTCGCGCGCGCTGGAGACCCGCAACCTCGCGTCGATCATCGGCGCCGACGAGCTCTCCACGCACGACCGGCGTTACCTGACCTTCGCCGACGCGTTCGACCGACGTTTCGTCGGCCAGGGCGAAAACGAGGATCGCAGCATCGAGGCGACGCTGGACCTGGCCTGGGAACTGATTTCGATCTTCCCGAAGGATGTGCTGACGCGCGTGAGCGAGGCCGACATCGCCAAGTACTACCGCGAACTCGACGAGAGTCAGGCCGGCTCGGCCGGGGGCGGGCCGGCGAGCGGTGTGACCACCGCAGTGCAGTCGCATTCGCGCCGCCGCCGGCGCAGTGCGTCCGGCGCGCAGCCAGCGGGAGCCGCGTGAGCACGCAGCGATGAGCCAGCAACTGATCAAGGTTCCGCCGACCAAGAACACCCTGCTGCGGCTGAAGCGGCAGGTGACCTTTCTGGAAGCTGGCCATGACCTTCTGGAGCGCAAGCGTGATCTGCTCACCCGGCTGGTGTACGAGCGGATCGGCCAGTATCGGCGCCTGCGCGAGGAAGTCGAGGCGGCGCTGGAGGAGGCCTACCGCTGTCTGAGCGTGGCGCACATGCGCATGGGCGGGCGTGGCATTCACCAGGCGGCGCTGGGCGTCGAGCCCGCGCTGACCGTGAACATCCTCCCGCGACGCAGCCTGGGCATCGAGTATCCGTCCGTTCGGGCCGAACGGATCCACCTGAAACCGCTCGGCCTGCTCGGCACCGACATCAGTTTCGACACCAGCCGTCAGAAGCTTGCCGACGCCGCTGTGCTTCTGGCCCAGTTGGGCGAGGTGGAGATCGCGCTGCACCGCCTGATGGAGGAACAGCGCAAGGCGCAGAAGCTCGTGAATGCGCTGAAGTACAACATCATTCCGCGCTACGAGCGCACGATCCGGTTCATCCAGTCGTCGCTGGAGGAAGAGGAGCGCAACGGGCTGTTCCAGGTGAAGCTCCTGCGCGAGCGCGCCGAAAAGCGCTGACTCCTGAGTCGTCGCTTCCCATACCCCCCGTCCCTCACCCCCGGGCCCCCTCCCCAGCCCTCCCCCACAAGTGGTGGAGGGAGTTTTCGGCCATTCCCCGGCCGCGGGAGGGGGCCGACGGGGCAGGGGAATTCAACGCGTTAGCCCATTCCTGCTAGAATCCGCGCCCGGACGACGACGGATCCTGCAGGACCATGAGCAACCTCTACGACGTGATCGTGATCGGCGGCGGGCACGCCGGGACCGAGGCGGCCCTGGCGGCGGCGCGCAGCGGTGCGCGCACGTTGCTGCTGACCCACAACATCGAGACCATCGGTCAGATGAGCTGCAATCCGGCGATTGGCGGGATCGGCAAGGGCCACCTGGTGCGCGAGATCGACGCGCTGGGCGGCGCGATGGCCGAGGCCGCGGACCGGGCCGGCATTCACTTCCGGGTGCTCAACCGGCGCAAGGGCCCGGCCGTGCGTGCGACCCGCGCCCAGGCCGACCGTCAGTTGTACCGCCGCGCCATCCGACGGATCGTCGAAAGCCAGCCCAACCTCAGCATCTTCCAGCAGCCCGCCGCCGATATCCGGATGCACGGCGACCGCGTCACCGCCGTGGTGACCGAGGCGGGCCTGGAATTCGGGGCGGGGGCCGTGGTCCTGACCGTCGGCACCTTCCTCAACGGCCGCATCCACATCGGCCCGGAACAGCATGCGGGTGGACGCGCGGGCGATCCGCCCAGCCTGAAGCTGGCGGCGCGCCTGCGGGAGATGGCGTTCGCGGTCGGTCGGCTGAAGACCGGCACTCCGCCGCGGATCGACGGGCGCACCGTGGACTTCTCGGTGCTGGAACCGCAGCCGGGCGATGACCCGCGCCCGGTGTTCTCCTTCCTGGGCCGCCACGAGCACCACCCGGCCCAGCGGCTCTGCCACATCGCCCGCACCAACGAGCAGACCCACGACCTGATCCGCGCGAACCTTCATCAGGCGCCGATGTACACCGGGCAGATCGAAGGCACCGGCCCGCGCTACTGCCCGTCGATCGAGGACAAGGTCGTGCGGTTCGCGGACAAGAACAGCCACCAGGTCTTCATCGAGCCCGAGGGTCTCGATACCGAGGAGCTGTACCCGAACGGGATCTCCACCAGCCTGCCCTACGCGGTGCAGGTGCAGGTGGTCCAGAGCCTGCCGGGGTTCGCCGAAGCCCACGTGACGCGGCCCGGCTATGCGATCGAGTACGACTACTTCGACCCACGGGGCCTGCTGCCGTCGCTGGCGACGCGCGAGGTCGGCAACCTGTTCTTCGCCGGCCAGATCAACGGCACCACGGGCTACGAGGAGGCGGCCGCGCAGGGCCTCGTGGCAGGCCTGAACGCCGCCCGCCGGACGCGGGACGAAGCGCCCTGGACGCCCGGCCGCGCCGACGGGTACATCGGTGTTCTGATCGACGACCTCGTCACCCGCGGCACCAACGAGCCCTATCGCATGTTCACCTCGCGCGCCGAGTACCGCCTGCTGCTGCGCGAGGACAACGCCGATCTGCGTCTGACCCCGCGCGGTCGCGAGCTGGGGCTGGTCGACGACCGGCGCTGGGAGGCCTTCAACGAGCGGGCACGGGCGATCGAGTCCGAACAGACCCGTCTCGCTTCGATGCGCATCGATCGCGCGCGCCGGGAAGACGCGGAACTTGCCGCGTATCTCGGCGGCACGCCGGACCCCGATGCCACCGTGCTGGATCTGCTGCGCCGCCCGCAGGTGGACTACGCCGGCCTGTTCGCGCGCTTGCCCGAACTCGCGCTCGACCTTCCGGACTCGGTGGCCGAGCAGGTCGAGATCCAGGCCAAGTACGCGGGCTACATCGAGCGCCAGATGCAGGAGATCCGGCGCCAGGGTCACCACGAAGCGACCGCGCTGCCGGGCGATCTCGACTACGATCGCGTGCACGGGCTGTCCACCGAAATCCGCCAGAAGCTGAGTACCTTCCGGCCTCACACCCTTGGGCAGGCCCAGCGCATTCCCGGCATCACCCCGGCCGCGCTGTCCGCGCTGGCGATCCACCTCAAGCAACGCGCGGCCAGTGCCTGAGAATCCCGGGGCCGCGGCATGGGCCGCGGTCTGTGCCGAACGGGGTCTGGAGCCCGCCCTGGTTCCCGGCGTGGTGCGCTACCTGGAGCTGCTCGAGCGCTGGAACCGTGTCCACAACCTGACGGCCGTGACCGGAGCCGAGGCGCGGGTCGAGCGCCACGTGCTCGACAGTCTGAGCGTGCTGCCGTGGATGCGGGGCGACCGGGTCCTCGACGTCGGCAGCGGCGCGGGTCTGCCGGGGCTGATCCTGGCGTTGGCCGATCCCGCGCGGGAGTACGTGTTGCTCGATGCCGCGGCCAAGCGTGTCCATTTCCTGCGCGCGGCGATCGCCGAACTCGCGCTGGAGCACGTGAGCGCGGTGCACGCCCGCGTCGAGACCCTGCGCCCCGACCCCGGTTTTGCTACCGTGGTGTCGCGGGCCTTCGCCGCGCCGCCCGAGTTCGTGCGCCGGGCCGGTCACTGCGTTGCTCCGGGGGGGCGAATGGTGGCGATGCTGGGTCAGTCCGAGGCGGCACGGCAGCCTTTGCCCGAGGGGTGGTTCTACCGCAGTGTCGACCCGGTTAGCATTCGTGGATCGAGTGCCCGCCGGCACATCGCCGTGATCGAGAGAGGAAGCGCGTGACCCAGATCCTGGCCATCACCAACCAGAAGGGTGGAGTCGGCAAGACCACGACCTGCGTGAACCTGGCCGCCTCGCTGGTGCGGCTGGGGCGCCGGGTGCTGGTGCTCGACCTCGATCCGCAGGGCAACGCGACCACCGGCAGCGGCTACGACAAGCATGCACGGGGTCCCACCAGCTGCGAGCTGCTGCTGGGTGAGGCGAAACTCGCCGAGTGCGTGCACCGGGTGGAGTCCGGATACGATCTGGTTCCGGCCAACGGTGACCTGACGCTGGCCGAGGTTCGCCTGATGTCCCTCCCCCGCCGTGAATTCCGCCTGCGCGAGACGCTGGCCGAGGCCACGGCGGAGTACCAGCACGTGCTCATCGACTGCCCTCCGTCGTTGAATCTGCTGACCGTGAACGCCCTGGTCGCCGCGCAGGGTGTGCTGATTCCCATGCAGTGCGAGTACTACGCGCTGGAAGGGCTCACCGCGTTGATGGGGACGATCGAGAGCATTCAGCGCGGCCCGAATCCGCGGTTGCGCATCGCAGGGTTGCTGCGCACGATGTTCGATGCCCGCAACCGCCTGTCCGGAGAGGTTTCGGAGCAGCTGGTGGGCCATTTCGGGGACCGGGTCTTCCGGACCATCGTCCCGCGCAACGTGCGCCTCGCGGAGGCACCGAGCTTCGGTCAGCCGGCCTTGCTGTATGATGCCAGTTCACGCGGCGCCGTCGCGTACCTGGCGCTGGCTGGCGAGATGCTCCGCCGCCCGGTTGCGGCGGTCGCCGAAGCCTGACAGCGAATCGGGAATCAGGGTGGTCCACGGCTCCGCCCACGGGGATGACGAATCGATGGTGAAACGGAGAGGCGGTCTCGGGCGTGGTCTGGACGCCCTGTTGAGCGGGGGTGGCGAGTCGTCGGACAACAGCGGCGCGGACACCCTGGAAAACCTGCCGCTGGAGCAGATCCAGCGAGGCAAGTACCAGCCCAGGGTGCTGATGGCCGCGGAGGCGCTCGAGGAACTCGCCAATTCGATCCGCTCGCAGGGTATCGTGCAGCCGGTCGTCGTGCGTCGGCTCGGCGATGGCTACGAGCTGATCGCGGGCGAGCGCCGCTGGCGTGCCGCGCAGATGGCCGGGCTCGAAACGATTCCGGCAGTCGTGCGCGACATCCCGGATCAGGCGGCTGCGGCGATGGCCCTGATCGAGAACATCCAGCGCGAGAACCTCAACCCCCTCGAGGAGGCGCAGGCGATCCGCCGCCTGATCGGGGAGTTCGAGATGACCCACCAGGACGCGGCCACCGCCGTTGGTCGTTCGCGCACCGCGGTGACCAACCTCCTGCGTCTTCTGGAGCTGCACGATTCCGTTAAGGAGCGTGTCAACCGCAGAGAGCTGGAGATGGGTCACGCCCGCTGCCTGCTGGCGCTGCCCCAGGAACGCCAGCCGCTCGCCGCCGAACAGATCGTCAAGCGCGGACTGTCCGTGCGCGAGGCAGAGCGTCTCGTGCGCCGGATGCTGACCGAGCCCGCGTCTCCGGCCCCTGCGAGAGTCCTCCCCGAGGTCCGGCAACTCGAAACGCGTCTGTCCGAAACCCTCGGCGCCGCTGTGCAGGTCCGCTACAACCGGGCCGGGAAAGGCCGCCTGGTCATCGAGTACAACAGCCTGGACGAACTTGATGGCATCCTCGCCCACATCCAGTGACGCGACCGGGTACGGTGCTTTCGGGCCCCGGAACCGGCTTCGACGATCGCCGGGAGGCGTCGGGCAATGCACGGTTTTCGAACCGCCGCCCGCGGCAGCGTCGCGGTTTGACCTGAACATAAGGCGGCTCTTATACTTCGCGCACTTTTTCGGGAAGGGGCGGGGCCTTGACCGCGTCTGGCGCATGAAGTCATGGACCTCCACGCCTGCCGCGCAGTCGCTGGGCCTGCAATTCGGCTTGACTCTGCTCGTCGCTGCCGTTCTTCTGCCATTTTCGGCCGCAGCGGCCCTGTCGGCGCTGTTGGGTGGGCTGATCGCAAGCGCCGGGAATCTGCTGGTGGTCGGCCTTGTGTTCCGGCGCTACCGGGCCGTGGAAGCGGGACGGCTCGCGACCCGCATGATGGGCGCGGAGCTGGCGCGACTGGGGCTGGTGGCGGTGGCGTTCGGCCTGGTGTTCGCGAACCTCCGGGATCCGGTGCTGGTGGCGCTGTTCGGCACGTTCCTGGCGGTGCACCTGGTACCGGTGTGGTGGCTGCACCGGGTTTCTGATCAAGCAATGAAGAGATAACCGCATGGCTTCAGAAGGCGCACTCCCCACCATGGAAGAGCACATTGCTCACCACCTCAGCAACCTCACTTTCGGCCTGCACCCCGAAAACGGTCTCGGTTTCGCGATGACCAGCACCGAGGCGGGGGAAATGGGGTTCTGGGCCATCCACGTCGACTCCATGCTCTGGTCGATCGGGCTGGGCATTCTCTTCGTGCTGAGTTTCCGCATGGCCGCCAAGCGCGCGAGCGCCGGGGTTCCCGGCGGCTGGCAGAATTTCGTCGAATGGATCATCGACTTCATCGACGAGAACGTCCGCGGCTCCTTCCGGCACAAGAACGCGATGGTCGCGCCGCTCGCGCTGACGATCTTCGTCTGGGTCTTCCTGCTGAACCTGATGGACCTGGTGCCCGTGGACCTGATTCCGCATCTGGCCTATCTCGCCGGCGTTCCATACATGAAGATCGTGCCGACGACCGACGTCAACGTGACGATCGGGCTGGCGCTGGGCGTGTTCATCCTGATCCTGTACTACAGCCTCAAGATCAAGGGACCCGTGGGTTTCATCAAGGAACTCAGCGGGATTCCGTTCCAGACCAACATTCTCGTGCTGAAGCCGATATTCTGGGTGATCAACTTCGTGCTCGAGACGATCAACCTGATCGCGAAACCCGTCTCGCTCGCGCTGCGACTCTTCGGCAACCTGTACGCTGCGGAAATGATCTTCATCCTGATCGGCGTGATGTACTCGGCGGGCCTCATGCTCGGCCTGGTCGGTGGCGTGCTGCACGTGGGATGGGCCATCTTCCACATCCTCGTCATTCCGCTGCAGGCCTTCATCTTCATGGTGCTGACGGTCGTCTATATCGACATGGCCTACAGCGAAGACCACTAGCTTTCACCCCTTCCAAAATCAACTGACTGATTCAAACTCGACTGGAGATACAAGATGGAAATGGCAAACGCTCTGATCGTTCTGGCTGGCTCCCTGCTGCTGGGCCTGGCCGCCGTCGGTGCCGCGATCGGCGTGGGCACCCTCGGTGGTCGCTTCCTCGAAGGTGCGGCCCGTCAGCCGGAGCTGATCCCGATGCTGCGGACGCAGTTCTTCATCGTCATGGGTCTCACCGACGCGGTCCCGATGATCGGCGTGGGTATCGGCCTGTACGTGCTGTTCGCTCTGGGTTAAGAGGCTGCACGGGTCCCGAGGATCCCTCGCCACTCTCAACCTGAGGTCACAGGATGAACATCAATCTCACCATCATCGGGCAATTGCTCGCGTTCAGTGTATTCGTGTGGTTCACCATGCGTTTCGTCTGGCCGCCGCTGTCCGACGCGTTGGAAACACGTCGCAAGAAAATCGCCGACGGTCTTGCTGCCGCCGAGCGCGGTCAGAACGAGCAGCGTCTGGCCGAGGAACGCGCCAAGGATCTCCTGAAGGAAGCCAAGGTACAGGCCAACGAGATCCTCTCCGCCGCGCAGAAGCGCGCCAATGACGTGGTCGAGGAAAGCAAGACCACCGCGCGCGAGGAGGCCGAGCGTATCAAGGAAGCCGCCCAGGCCGACATCGAGCAGGAGATGAACCGTGCTCGCGAGGAGCTGCGCAAGAAGCTCGCGACGCTGGTGGTCTCCGGTGCCGAGCAGATTCTGGCCAAGGAGATCGATGCGTCCGCGCACGGCGCCTTGCTGGATGGCCTCGCCGAACGGCTGTAAGGAGATCCCATGTCCGACATGACGCCGCTCGCCCGTCCGTACGCCCGCGCAGCCTTCGAGCTGGCCAGCTCCCGCAACGAGCTGCAGGCCTGGGACGACGAGCTCGCCCTGCTGGCAGCGATTGCGGTCGACGAGCGGGTGGCCGGCCTCCTGGCCGACCCCCGCGTCCCGCGCGGAGACAAGGCACGCCTGATGCTTGACATCTCCGAGGGCCAGGTCCGTGACGAGGTCCGGAACTTTCTGCAGCTGCTTGCGGAGAATGGCCGTCTGTCCGCGCTTCCGGCGATACGCGAGGAGTACGCGGCGCTGAAAGCGGAGACGGAGAAGCGCGTCGTCGCGCGGATCGTCTCGTTCCGCAAGGTCACGCAGGCACAGGAAAAGCAGCTGCTCCAGGCCCTGCGCACCCGTCTGGGCTGCGAGGTCGAACTGGAATGTACGGTCGATGAATCCCTGCTCGGCGGTGCCGTGGTCCGTGCCGGCGACCTGGTCATCGACGGGTCGGTGCGGGGCCAACTGACTCGCCTTGCCGCCCATTTGAGTCGCTAAGAGGAATCAATCCATGCAACTGAACCCTTCCGAGATCAGTGATCTCATCAAGCAGCGAATCGAGAAATTCGAGGTGGGCTCGGAGGCCCGCACCGAAGGCACGGTCGTGAGCCTGACCGACGGCATCTGCCGTATCCACGGCCTCGGCGACGTGATGCAGGGGGAAATGATCGAATTCCCTGGCGACACCTTCGGGATGGCGCTGAACCTGGAGCGCGATTCGGTCGGCGCGGTGGTGCTTGGGGACTACAAGCACATCACCGAAGGCGATACCGTACGCTGCACCGGCCGCATCCTCGAGGTGCCCGTGGGCGAGGCGCTGCTCGGGCGTGTGGTCGACGCGCTGGGGCGTCCCATCGACGGCAAGGGCCCGGTGGAGACCGACCTCACCACCCCAATCGAGAAGATTGCACCGGGCGTCATCGAGCGCCAGTCGGTGTCGCAGCCGCTGCAGACCGGGCTCAAGGCCATCGACGCCATGGTGCCGATCGGCCGCGGCCAGCGCGAGCTGATCATCGGCGACCGCCAGACCGGGAAGACGGCGGTGGCGGTGGACGCGATCATCAACCAGATCGGCACCGGCGTGAAGTGCATCTACGTCGCCGTGGGCCAGAAGGCTTCGTCGGTGGCCGGCGTGGTGCGTCGCCTGGAAGATGCGGGCGCGATGGAGCACACCATCATCGTCGCCGCGAACGCGTCCGAGTCCGCGGCGATGCAGTTCATCGCCCCCTACTCCGGCTGCACCATGGGCGAATACTTCCGTGACCGGGGCGAAGATGCCCTGATCGTCTACGACGACCTGACCAAGCAGGCCTGGGCCTACCGCCAGGTATCCCTGCTGCTGCGCCGCCCGCCGGGTCGCGAGGCTTACCCGGGCGACGTGTTCTACCTGCACTCGCGTCTGCTCGAGCGCGCCTCGCGGGTCAACGTCGAATACGTCGAGAAGTTCACCAACGGTGAGGTCACCGGCAAGACCGGCTCGCTGACCGCGCTGCCGATCATCGAGACCCAGGCGGGCGACGTGTCGGCCTTCGTGCCGACCAACGTGATCTCCATCACTGACGGCCAGATCTTCCTCGAGACCGACCTGTTCAACGCCGGCATCCGGCCGGCGATCAACGCCGGTCTGTCGGTGTCGCGCGTGGGTGGCGCGGCGCAGACCAAGATCATCAAGAAGCTCGGCGGCGGTGTGCGCCTGGCGCTGGCCCAGTACCGCGAGCTCGCGGCGTTCTCGCAGTTTGCATCCGACCTCGACGAGTTGACCCGCAGGCAGCTGGACCGGGGCAAGCGCGTGACCGAGCTGATGAAACAGGGCCAGTTCTCCCCGTTGGCGGTGGGCGAGATGGCGTTTTCGCTGTTCGCGGCCAACGAGGGCTTCCTCGACGACGTCGAAGCCGACCAGATCGTGCGCTTCGAAAAGGCCCTGCTGGACTATGTGCGTGCCTCGCAGAAACCCCTGCTGGACAAGATCAACGAGGCGGGCGATTACGACGCCGAGATCGAGGCGGGCATGCGCGCGGCCCTGGAAGAGTTCAAGGCCAAACACAGCTGGTAACGGGAGCACGCAATGGCGGGCGCAAAGGAAATCCGGACGCAGATCAAGAGTATCAAGAGTACTCAGAAGATCACCAAGGCCATGGAAATGGTGGCCGCGTCCAAGATGCGACGGGCCCAGGAGCGCATGGAGGAATCGCGCCCCTACGCCCGGAAGATCTACAGCACCATCGGCCATGTCGCGATGGCCAGTGCCGAATACAAGCACCCGTTCATGATCGAGCGCGAGGTCCGGCGCGTGGCGCTGATCATCGTGTCGACCGACCGGGGCCTCTGTGGTGGCCTGAACGTGAACCTGTTCAAGAAGGCCGTGCAGGAGATGCGCCGCTACCGCGACGAGGGGGTCGAGGTCGATCTCTGCCTGTTCGGCAACAAGGCTTTGGGCTTCTTCAAGCGGTTGGGCGGCAACGTCATCGCAGAGGCCACGCACCTCGGGGACCGGCCACGCATGGTCGACCTGATCGGCGGAATCAAGGTGGTGCTGGACGGTTTCCGTGACGGCACGATCGACCGGGTCGTGCTGGTCGAGAACAAGTTCATCAACACGATGACCCAGCAGCCGGTGGTGTCACAGATGCTGCCAACGGCGCCGAGCCACGACGAAGAACTGAAACACCACTGGGATTACATCTACGAGCCTGACACCCACCCGGTGCTGGATACCCTGCTCGAGCGGTATGTCGAGTCGATGATCTATCAGGCGGTCGTCGAGAACGTCGCCTGCGAGATGGCCGCGCGCATGGTCGCGATGAAGTCGGCATCGGACAACGCGGGGTCACTGATCAAGGAACTGCAGCTGATCTACAACAAGGCACGCCAGGCGGCGATCACCCAGGAGATTTCGGAGATCGTCGGCGGCGCCGCTGCCGTATAACAACGCGTCGCGCAGCGACCCCGCATCCCCTCTCCCCCCGGGAGAGGACGGGAGAGGGTAAGCCCTCCCGGAGACGGCGGAAAAGGGTCAGGCCCCTGCAAGAATTATCGACCTAGAGGATTGCACACATGAGTTCTGGAAAGATTGTCGAAATCATCGGCGCCGTGGTCGACGTGGAATTCCCGCGCAACGCCGTGCCGAAGATCTACGATGCCCTGCATCTCGCCGAGACCGATCTGACGCTGGAGGTGCAGCAGCAGCTCGGGGACGGCATCGTGCGCACCATCGCAATGGGGACCACGGACGGGTTGAAGCGCCAGATGGAGGTCACCTCCACCGGCCAGGCGATCCAGGTGCCGGTTGGTGTCGAGACCCTCGGGCGGGTGATGGACGTGCTCGGCAAGCCCATCGACAACGCCGGTCCGGTCGAGGCCAAGGAGCACTGGTCGATCCACCGCTCCGCACCGGCCTTCGACGAGCAGGCGGGTTCGACCGAACTGCTGGAGACCGGCATCAAGGTCATCGACCTGCTCTGCCCCTTCGCGAAGGGCGGCAAGGTCGGCCTGTTCGGCGGCGCCGGTGTCGGCAAGACCGTGAACATGATGGAGCTGATCCGCAACATCGCCATCGAACACAGCGGCTACTCGGTGTTTGCCGGCGTTGGCGAGCGGACCCGCGAGGGCAACGACTTCTATCACGAGATGAAGGAGTCGAACGTTCTCGACAAGGTCGCGCTGGTCTACGGCCAGATGAACGAGCCTCCGGGCAACCGGCTGCGCGTTGCGCTGACCGGCCTGACGATGGCCGAGTACTTCCGTGACGAAGGCCGCGACGTGCTGATGTTCATCGACAACATCTACCGCTACACGCTGGCGGGGACCGAGGTCTCGGCGCTGCTCGGGCGCATGCCGTCTGCGGTGGGCTACCAGCCGACGCTGGCCGAGGAGATGGGCGTGCTGCAGGAACGCATCACCTCGACCCAGAAGGGCTCGATCACGTCGATCCAGGCGGTGTACGTGCCGGCGGACGACCTCACCGACCCCTCGCCCGCGACGACCTTCGCGCACCTCGATGCGACCGTCGTGCTCTCGCGTCAGATCGCCGAACTCGGGATCTACCCGGCCGTGGACCCTCTGGATTCCACCAGTCGCCAGCTGGACGCGAACGTCATCGGGCACGAGCACTACGACACCGCCCGCGCGGTGCAGAACACCCTGCAGCGCTACAAGGAGCTGAAGGACATCATTGCCATTCTCGGCATGGACGAACTGTCCGAGGACGACAAGCTGCTGGTGGCCCGCGCGCGCAAGATCCAGCGCTTCCTGTCGCAACCCTTCTTCGTGGCCGAGGTCTTCACCGGTTCACCCGGGAAGTACGTGTCGCTGAAGGACACCATTCGCGGTTTCAGTGCGATCGTTGCCGGTGAGTACGATCACCTGCCCGAGCAGGCCTTCTACATGGTAGGCTCGATCGAAGAGGCCGCCGAGAAGGCCGAGAAGCTCAAGTAACGATCATGCCGACCCGTATTACACGGAAAGAGAGACGGCCGGCGCGGATTGCCGTGATCGTTCCCTCTCCCCACCCTTCTCCCGCCGGCGGGAGAGGGGTATCAGGCGCGCGCCGCGCGCGTGCTGGTGTCTAAGGAGCTTTTGCCATGGCCATGACCATCCACGTCGACGTTGTCAGTGCCGAGGAGTCGATCTATTCGGGCGAGGCGTACATGATTGCCGCGCCCACCGAGACCGGCGAGGTGGGAATCTACCCCCGCCATACCCAGCTGCTGGCACGGCTGAAGCCGGGCGAGCTGCGCATCCGTGAAACCGAGGACGGCGAGCCCCAGCGGGTCTTCGTGTCCGGCGGTATTCTCGAGGTCCAGCCGCACGTGGTCACGGTCCTCGCGGACACGGCCATTCGCGCGAAGGATCTCGACGAGGCGGAAGCGCTGGAGGCCAAGCGCCGCGCAGAGGAAGCCCTGGCCAACTCGAAGGCCGAGTTCGATTACGCGAAGGCCCAGGCGGAGATGGTCGAGGCGGCCGCCCGGCTGCAGATGATCCAGAAGCTCCGCCGCCGCAACTGATCGTGTCTGCGGCTCACGTTTTTTCCCTGCGCCGCCTCCGGGCGGCGCTTGCGTTGTCGGTATGACGCGCGCCAGCCCTCTTCATGTGGTGATCCTTGCGGCGGGCAAGGGCACGCGCATGCGTTCCGAGATCCCGAAGGTGCTGCAGCCCCTCGGGGGCGTGCCGATGATCACGCACGTGCTCGAGCGCGCCCGCGCGCTCGGTCCGGCGACGGTCACCGTGGTCGTTGGACACGCCTCGGACCGGGTACGCGAAGCCGTGCACGGAAAGGGACTCAGGTTTGTCGAGCAGGCCGAACAGAAGGGCACAGGTCACGCGGTCGCCCTTGCGTTGGAGGGGCAGGACCCGGATCAGCGTGTTCTGATCCTGTATGGCGACGTGCCGCTGGTCCCCACCGCGGATCTCGACGCCTGTGTCGGCAGCGAGTCGCGCCTCACCGTTCTCGGGGCCGAGGTCGAGGACCCTTCGGGCTACGGCCGCCTCGTCGAACATCCTCCGGGGCACCTCGAGCGCATCGTCGAGGAGCGGGATGCGGATCCGGCGCTCCGTCTGATCCGCAGGATCAACACGGGCATCCTGGCGGCGGCCGCCGGCGACCTTCAGCGTTGGCTGGCGGCCGGGGAGGCGCAGGCCGCCGAGCGTCACGGCGAGTGGTACCTGACCGATGTGGTCGCCGTGGCCCGCGCCGAGAACCTGCCCGTTGCGCTGCGGATCAGCGCGCAGGCCGCGGCGGTGCTCGGCGTGAATGACCGCGCCCAGCTCGCGGCGCAGGAGCGACTGCTGCAGCAGGCCCGTGCGGAGGCCTGCATGCGCGGCGGTCTGCGTCTTGCCGACCCCACGCGCTTCGATCTGCGCGGCTCGCTGGCGTTCGGGACCGACTGTTTCCTGGATGTGAACGTGATCCTGGAGGGCCGGGTGGAACTCGGCGATCGGGTGACGATCGGGCCGGGTTGCCGTCTGCGCGACGTCACGGTATCGGAGGGGGCGGAGATCGACGCCTACTCGGTGCTGGAGTCCTGCACGGTCGGTCCGGGTTGTGTGGTGGGCCCGTTTGCCCGCCTGCGGCCGGGCGCACGGCTGGAACCCGGCGCGCGTGTCGGCAACTTCGTCGAGATGAAAAACGCCACCCTTGGGGCCGACGCGAAGGCCAACCACCTGACTTACCTCGGTGACGTGACCGTCGGTGCGCGGGCGAACATCGGTGCGGGGACCATCACCTGCAACTACGATGGGGCTCGCAAGCACCGTACCGAGATCGGCGCCGACGCCTTCATCGGCTCGAATTCCTCGCTCGTCGCGCCGGTGGTGGTCGGGGACGCCGCCACCATCGGCGCCGGTACCGTGCTGACCCAGGACGCGCCCCCGCATGCACTGACGCTGTCACGAGCCCCGCAGCAGACGCGCACCGACTGGTCGCGTCCGCGCAAGGCAAAGGGCTAGAATCGCCTCATGTGCGGAATCGTCGCGGGTATTGCCGAGCGTAACCTTGTTCCCGTCTTGATCGAGGGGCTCCGTCACCTCGAGTACCGGGGGTACGATTCTGCCGGAATCGCGGTGTTGACCCGGGGCGCTCTGCTGCGGGAGCGCACGCTCGGTAAGGTGGCCACCCTCGCGGACGCTGTTCAGCAGAGCGGTCTCACGGGGAACGCGGCCATCGCGCACACCCGCTGGGCGACCCACGGCAAGCCCAGTTCCGCAAACGCCCATCCCCACGTTTCCGCCGAGCGCATCGCCGTCGTGCACAACGGGATCATCGAAAACCACGCGGAGCTGCGTGAGGATCTCGAGTCGCGCGGTCACCGGTTCACTTCCGAGACCGACACCGAGGTGATTGCGCACCTCGTCTGCGAGGAACTCGCTCGGGATCGCGTCGACCTGCTGTCCGCCCTGCGCGCCGCGTCCCGGAAACTGAAGGGCGCCTACGCGATTGCCGCACTCGACCGGGACGCACCGGATCGGGTCGCGCTGGCCCGCGAGGGCAGCCCGCTGGTGATCGGTCTCGGCATCGGTGAAAACTTCGCCGCTTCCGACATCCAGGCGTTGCTGCCAGTCACACAGCGTTTTGTCGACCTGGAGGATGGCGACTTTGCCATGCTCGAACGACTGACCGTTTCGATCTTCGATGCGAACGGGCAACCGGTGCATCGCCCGGTGCGCGAGAGCAGTCGCGAAGCGCTGGCCGCCGATCGCGCCGGGTACCGGCATTTCATGCTCAAGGAAATTCACGAACAGCCCGAGGCAATCGCCGCGACGCTGGAAGGCCGGCTGGGCGCCCACGGGCTGTTGCCCAACCTGCTCGGGCCTGATACCGCCGATCGGCTGTCCGAAGTCCGGGCGGTCCAGATCGTCGCCTGCGGTACCAGCTATCACGCCGGTCTGGTCGCTCGGCACTGGATCGAGGCGACCCTCGGCCTTCCGTGCCAGGTCGAGGTGGCGAGCGAATTCCGGTACCGCGCGCATGTCGTGCTACCCGGTTCGCTTCTGGTCGTCGTTTCCCAGTCCGGCGAAACCGCGGACACACTGGCCGTGCTGAAGCAGTCGCGCGGTGAGCGCTTCTGTGCGCGACTTGCGATTTGCAACGTTCCGGAAAGCGCGATGGTCCGCAACGCCGACATGGTGCTGATGACCCACGCGGGACCCGAGATCGGCGTGGCCTCGACCAAGGCCTTCACGACCCAGTTGATCGCGTTTGCGCTCCTCGTGCTGCTGCTCGCCGAGCACTGTCCCGATGCCGGAATGCCTCCGGCCGAGCGGAGTGATTGGGTGCGGGCTCTGCGCGCGCTGCCCGAGCAGGTGCGTGCGGTGCTGGAACTCGACGCGGCGGTCGCAACCGTTGCCGAACGGCTGGTCGAGCGACAGAACGCCCTGTTTCTGGGACGCGGGCAACATTTTCCGATCGCCCTTGAAGGGGCGTTGAAGCTGAAGGAAATCTCCTATATCCACGCCGAGGCCTACCCGTCCGGGGAGCTCAAGCATGGACCGCTGGCTCTGGTCGATGCGGAGATGCCGGTGATCGCCGTGGCCCCGAACGATGCCCAGCTCGAAAAGCTGGCCAGCAACCTTCAGGAGGTCCGGGCGCGCGGAGGCGAGCTGATCGTGTTTGCGGACAACGAGACCTCGAAGGCGCTTGAAGCCGCGGACACCTGGATGGGGTTGCCGTGCCGCGCGGTTTCTCCCTGGCTCGCGCCCGTGCTGTTCACGATTCCGCTGCAGTTGCTCGCCTACCACACGGCGGTGCTCAAGGGCACCGACGTCGACCAGCCGCGCAACCTGGCCAAATCCGTCACCGTCGAGTGAACGTTTCAGCGCAGTAGCGGGGCTTCCACCTGCGCGCGGGCCTCGGGTCCGGCGAGCTGCTCGATCAGGGTCAGCGCGAAGTCGATCGCGACGCCGGGTCCGCGGCCGGTCACGATGCGTCCGTCGATCTCGACCGCGGCCCCGGTCGCCGGGACACCGGATTCGTCGAGTGATCCCGGGTACGCGGTCGCGCGCACCCCGTCGAGCAGCCCCGCGCGGGCCAGCGCCTTGGGCGCCGCGCAGATCGCCCCGATCAGACCCCCGCCGGCCGACTGATCCCGCAGCAACGCCAGGACCCGAGGGTCGTCCCGAAGATGATCTGCGCCCGGCAGGCCACCGGGAAGCACCACCAGGTGGAACTGGCCGCCCTGGACTGCGTCGAGCGTGCGGTCGGGAACAATCACCGTTCCCCGGGCGCAGCGCACGGGACCGGGTTTCAGCCCCGCCACGACAACGGTAAAGCCCGCGCGCCGGAGCAGATCGATGATCGTGACGGCTTCCAGCTCCTCAGCGCCCTCCGCCAGCGGCACCAGAACCCGGATGTCGGCAGCGTCGGGCTTCATGAGCCCGTTCGCTTTCCGAGTATCGCCAGGCCTTTGAGCAGGTTCAGCGCCTCGTTCAGCGCGTAGTCACGCTGCGCCAATGGCTCGACAGCCTCGGCGTTGGCTTCGTCCTGCTGGCGGGCGTCATTGCCCTCGTCGCTCGTGTTGCCGTCGCCGCCGTTGTCCAGATGCCGCTGCAGGCTGGACTCGCTCACGCGCACAGCGGAGGCGTCCTCGCTGCGCGCGACCATGAGTGAATCCACCTTGATGTCCGGTTCGATGCCCTCCGCCTGGATGGATCGGCCGTCGGGCGTGAAGTAGCGGGCCGTGGTCAGCTTGATCGCGGTCTCCTGGGCCAGCGGCAGGATGGTCTGCACCGAGCCTTTTCCGAAGGTCTGGGAGCCCATGATTACTGCGCGATTGTGGTCCTGAAGCGCCCCGGCCACGATTTCGGAGGCCGATGCGGACCCTTCGTTCACCAACACCACCATCGGCGCGCCGCCGGCGACATCGCCGGGCGAAGCGCTGTAGCGGAACTGCGATTCCTGCAGCCGGCCTTCGGTGTACACGATCAGGCCGTCTTCGAGGAAGGCGTCCGATACCCCGACGGCGCCGTTGAGCACCCCGCCGGGATTGTTGCGAAGATCCAGCACCAGTCCCTGCAGCGGACCGGATTCACGCAGGGATTCCACCGCGTTCACGAGGTCGCGCGCGGTGCGTGCCTGGAAATTGGTGATGCGCACGTAACCGAAACCGGGTTCCAGTTCTTCCCAGCGTACGCTCTGCACACGGATCACGTCGCGCGTGATGGTGATCCGCAGCGGGCTGTCCACGCCTTCGCGCATGAGGGTCAACGTGATGTCGGTGCCGCGCTTGCCCCGCATCATGCTGACGGCGTCGGAAAGGGTCATGCCCTTCACCGGGGTGTCGTCGAGCCGGACGATCAAATCACCCGCGCGGATGCCGGCGCGGCTTGCCGGGGTGTCGTCGATCGGCGAAATGACCTTGATGAAGCCGTCCTCCATGCCGACTTCGATTCCGAGGCCACCAAACTCGCCGCTGGTCCCCACCTGCAGGTCGCGAAACTCCTTCGCGTCCAGGTAGGCCGAGTGTGGATCGAGCCCGGACAGCATGCCCTTGATGGCATTGTCCAGCAGATCGTGGTCTTCGACCTCGGAGACGTAATTGCGCTTGATGCGCATGTAGACGTCGGTGAAACGCCGCAGGTCCTCCACCGGGAGCGACACGCCGGCGCCCTCGTCGCGGTCGGCGAAGACACCCAGCGAAACGCTGAGGAGAATGCCCAGGATAACGCCGAGGGCGACGCCGAAGGCGGTGCTGGAACGCTTGTTCATGCTCGAATCCCCACGCGGGAGAAAGGTTTAGGGAATGGTACCATTGCCGCCCGCTGGCGCCGCAATGTCCGCCGGAATCCCGCGCGTACGATTCCAGCGCCTACTTGGATTCCCACCAGGCCGCCGGGTTCAATGTCTCGCCCCGGTGGCGCAGTTCGAAATACAGACCCGGCCCGATCACCGGGCTGGTGCCGCCCGCTTGCGCGACCACGTCGCCCCGGGCCACCCGTTCTCCGGCCCGGGCGAACAGTTCACGGTTGTTGCCGTAGAGGGTCAGGTAGTCGCCACCGTGATCGAGAATCACCAGGAAGCCCAGGCCTCGCATCCAGTCCGCATATACGGTGGTCCCATCATGCACCGCGCGGACCGGCGAATCGTCGCCAACGGCAAACACCTCGCCGCGCCATTGCGGCTGTGGGCCGCCGGTGCGAGGGCTTCCAAAGCGATGCAGAAACGCCCCGTTGACGGGCTTGGGAAGAAGGCCCTGCATGCGCTCGAAGGATCCGCTGACGCGAGCCGGATCCGAAGCCCGTGAACCCTGCGGAGCCGCTTCGGGCCGTGCTTGTGCGTTTCTCCGTTCCTCCATGCGGCGCAGCATCCGTTCCAATGTCTGTGCGTTGCTCTCGAGTCGCTCGGCCTCGAGCGCGCCGTCTTCCGCTTGCCGTTGCACTCGCGACAGCAACGATTTCTGTTCCTGCTCCTGGCGCTCGATCTGGCGCAGAAGCGCGCCGATCTCCGATTCCCGCATCACCAGGAGCGCCCGCGCCTCGGCGAGGCGGTCGCGTGCCGCGCTGAGTTCCGCGACCTGCGCGGCGATCGACGCCAATGCCCGTTCGCCGCGGGCCTGGAGTCGGGCATCGAACTCCCGGTGGTGGCGCAGATCCCGGTCTCCGGGCCGCAGTCCGCCCTGGTGGCGCTGCCGCAGCCATTGTCCGCGCAGCAGCGAGGCCGCCTGCCCGCGGGCGAGTTCGAGTTGTCGTGAGCGGCCCTCGACTTCCGCTTGCAGATCCGCCACTTCGCGATCCTGGGCTGCGATGGCCGCCCGCATGTCGCGTTGTTCGCGACGGAGCTGAAGATTCCGTCGCGCCACTTCGGCGATACGCTCCTCCAGCCGGTCGATCTCGCGCAGGCGCTGCTGTTGTTCGCGCTCCAGCGAGCGCAGTGCCTCGCGTGTGGCTTCGAGTTCGGAGCCGGCCTCCATGGCCGGAAGCGGCCCGGCGGCCAGAATCAGGCCCAGGATCCACCCAAGAGGCTGTAACCGGTGGGATTTTGGTCGTCGAGGCATTGCGCTCCGGGTAGTATCCGAGTAATGTTGAATGCTTATATTCCGAAGGTTTACTTCAAAACCGACATGACTTTTTCGAAATACGGGTGCCTGACCGTGAGCCATGAACCGATCTGCTTCGATCAAACCCTGATGACCCAGGACGAGGACATCGAGCGGGCGTCGCGCTCCCTGAAGGCCATGTCCCACCCGCTCCGCCTCAAGATACTCTGCATCCTGGGGGATCGCGAGATCAGCGTGCAGGAGATCGTCGACCAGGTCGGGACCTCGCAGAGCAATATTTCCCAGCACCTCGGCATTCTGCGCGACAAGGGCATCCTCGCGACCCGCAAGGACGCCAACCGCGTGTATTATCGCGTAGGTGACGCCCGCACCCTGCGCTTGATCAGCATGATGCAGGACGTCTTTTGCCGCTCCTGATCGACTGAAGGCCCTTCCTCATGCTTGAACGCCTGCCGGAATTCCTCGGTAATCATCCCCTGCTGACCGGCGCCCTGATCGCGGTCATCGCCCTTATCCTCTATACCGAGTTTCAGCGCCTTACGCGGAAGTACCGCGCACTGCCGCCCACGGAAGCGGTGCGTGTGATGAACCAGGAAGGCGCGCTGGTTCTGGACGTTCGGGAAGACAACGAATTCACGGGTGGGCGCATCGCGGGTGCCCGGCATATTCCCCTGGGCGTTCTCAAGAAACGGGTGCCGGACATCGAACGCTACAAGGAATCCCCCGTACTGGTGTACTGCCGCAGCGGCGCGCGCTCGGCGGTGGCGGCCTCGCAGCTGGTCGCGGCGGGGTTCACCGACGTGACCAACCTCCAGGGTGGGATTCAGGCCTGGCAATCGGCCGGCCTGCCGGTGAAAAAGAAGTAGTTCATCCATGCGCTTCCAGGTGTACCTCACGGAGTTCTGCCCCTACTGCGTGATGGCACGACAGCTGCTCGAGCAGCTCGACTATGCGTTCGATGAGATCCGTGTGGATCTCGATCACGATGAACGACGCGTGATGCAGGAACGGTCCGGGCGCACCTCGGTTCCCCAGATCTTCCTGGGCGCCACGCATATCGGCGGCTACGACGACCTGTCCGCCATGCACCGCTCGGGGGCGCTGGCACGCCTGGTGGCGGAGGCAGCGGGAGACACGACGTGAGCGCGTCGGACGCCGTGCACCGGGTCTGCCCGCACTGCGGGCAGGTCAACCGCCTGCCGGATGCCAAGGCAGCCGAGGGCCGTTGCGGAGCCTGCCGGAGGCCCCTGTTTTCCTCCGAGCCGACCGCGGTGGATCTGCCCCGACTCGAGCGGTTCATCGCGCGCGACCAGCGGCCGGTGCTGGTCGATTTCTGGGCGCCGTGGTGCGCGCCCTGCCGCATGATGGCCCCTCAATTCGTCGCGGCGGCACGGGAGCTGGAGCCTGGCATAAGACTGCTCAAACTCGATACCGAGGCCGATCCGGATGCCGGCGCACGTTTCGGCATCCGGGGCATCCCGACCCTGATCCTGTTCCAGAACGGACGGGAGCAGGCGCGCCAGAGCGGCGCCCTGTCCTCGGGTGATATCGTCGCCTGGACCCGTCAGGCGGCCCGCTGAACCTCCGCTGGTCGCGGTCCCGCGACCAACCTCATTCATCCCGGACCACGAGACGACGACATGGCTGAACAGAAACCCAATTCCGGTGCAGAACCGAATCAGGGCCCCGACTTCGCGATTCAGAAGATCTACATCAAGGACCTCTCGTTCGAGGCACCGGCCTCGCCCGGCGTCTTCCTCAAGGAGTGGAAAGCCGAGACCAACGTGCAGCTGAACACCAAGGCCCGTGCCCTGAACGAGCAGGAAGGCATCTATGAAGTGACGCTGGGCCTGACCGTCACCACGTCCTCCGCGCCGGACGAGACCGCCTATCTTGTGGAGATCCAGCAGGCCGGGGTCTTCGTGGCCCGCGGTTTCCCTCCCGAGCAGCGCGATCACCTGCTCGGCGCCTATTGCCCCAACATGCTGTTCCCCTTCGCCCGCGAAGTCGTTGCGGACCTGGTGCTGAAAGGCGGATTCCCGCAGATGCTGCTGCAACCGGTGAATTTCGACGCCCTCTACGCGCAGCACCAACAGGAAAAGCAGGGCGCAGCGGCGGACCAGCCCGGTTCGGGCACGGCCTGACCGCTGCACTGCGAGCGATGTCGTGACGACGCCAGGCGATTCCCCCAGGATCTGTGTCCTGGGTGCCGGTTCCTGGGGAACCGCTCTCGCGATTCATGCGGCGCGCATGCACCCGGACGTCGTGCTCTGGGGTCGTGACCCCGGACACGCGGCGGTGCTCGAGCGCAGCCGCGAGAACGCCCGGTATCTCCCTGGTGTACCCCTGCCCACGAACCTGCGGATCACGGCGGACCGGGAGGGCGCCGTGGCCGCGCGTGATCTGATCCTGGTCGTGGTGCCGACGAGCGGCTTCCGGGAGACGGTGCGCTGGGTGGCGCCGCTGCTCCAGCCCTGGCAGCGTGTTGCCTGGGCCACCAAGGGCCTGGAGATGTCGACGGGTTCCTGGCTGCACGAGGTGTTGCAGGAAGAATTGCCGGGGCAACCGGCCGCAGTGCTCTCCGGGCCGTCATTTGCCGGCGAGGTCGCGCGGGAACAGCCGACGGCGCTGACCATTGCCACCGGGGACCCGGCTCTCGCGGCGCTGGTGGCGCGGGCGTTTCATGGCCGGGCCATGCGTCTCTACCGGAACAGTGACGTGCTGGGCGTCGGGCTTGGGGGCGCGTTCAAGAACGTACTGGCCATCGCGGCCGGCATCTCCGATGGTGCTGGGTTTGGCGCGAACGCCCGGGCGGCGCTGATGACCCGGGGCCTGGCGGAACTGCAGCGTCTCGGCCGGGCGGTGGGAGCCCGTTCCGAGACGCTCACGGGCCTCTCCGGTCTGGGCGACCTCGTGCTTACCTGCACCGATGACCAATCCCGCAACCGCCGCCTCGGTCTGTATCTGGGACAGGGTTTCGATCTGGACACCGCAAAGGCGCGCATCGGCCAGGCCGTCGAGGGAGCGGAGACCGCGCGGGTCGCGGTGGCCAAGGCCGCCGCGGCCGGTGTGGAAATGCCGATCTGCGCCGAAGTGCACGCCGTGCTGTACCAGGGGCGCCCCGTGCGCGAGGCGGTGCGCCGCTTGCTCGAGCGGGATCCCGTCGCCGAGGACGGACAGGCGTTCGGGAGGGGCTGAGCCCGCGAGGCCTCCGTCCGCGGGTGTCGGCAGCAGGGATGCTGCCGTCAAGCCTCCAGGGATGGATTCACGGCGTCCTGCGGACAGAGGCCTCGCGGGCTCAGCGACCCCCGGTGGCCTTGGCAGCACGCGGTTTCGGTCAATTGGGCGTTCGGCCGGCCCCGGGGTAGCCGAGCTGCCGCCAGGCCTCGTAGATCATCACGGCGGCGGCGTTGGAGAGATTCAGGCTGCGGCTGTCCGGTCGCATTGGCAAGCGCAGGCGCCGGTCGGGTGGGAGGCGCTCCAGGACTGCGTCGGGGAGCCCCCGCGTTTCGGGGCCCAACAGGAAGCCGTCGCCGGAAGCGAACGCGGGGGCGCTGTGGGCGCGCGTGGCCCGCGTGGTCAGCGCGAACAGGCGGTGGATCCCTGACGATTCCAGGCAGGCGTCGAGGCTGGCATACTCTTCGACCTGAGCAAATTCCCGATAATCCAGTCCGGCCCGGCGCAAGCGCCGCTCGTCCAGCGTGAATCCCAAGGGGTGAACGAGGTGCAGCCGGGCGCCGGTATTGGCGGCAAGACGGATGATGTTGCCGGTATTCGGCGGTATCTCCGGTTCATAGAGGACGATATGCAACATGGCTGAACATCCCGCGGATCCACGCCTGCAGATCGATTTCTGCGGCCTGCCGTTCCACACCCCGCTGGTGCTGCTGTCCGGCTGTGTCGGCTTTGGCGAGGAATATACGCGTGTCGCCGGTTTTTCCAACCGCGACGCCGGGGCCGTCTGCCTCAAGGGGACGACCGGCGACGCCCGTCTCGGTAACCAGCCGCACCGTGTCTACGAGACGCCGGATGGCATGCTGAACGCGATCGGCCTGCAGAACCCGGGCGTGGATCACGTGGTCGACCGTATCCTGCCCACGCTGGACTTTTCCGAGACCCGGTTCATTGCCAACGTGTCCGGATCGACCATCGAGGAGTACGTTGCGGTCACGCGGCGTTTCGAGGAATCGCCGATCGACGCGATCGAGATCAACATCTCCTGTCCGAACGTGAAGGAAGGCGGCGTGGCCTTCGGCAACGATCCGGACATGTCCGCGCGCGTGGTCGAAGCCTGCCGTGCGGTGACCTCGAAACCGATCATCACCAAGCTGTCGCCGAACCAGACCGACATCGCCGAGAACGCCCGGCGCTGTATCGAGGCGGGCACCGACGGTTTCGCGGTGATCAACACCCTGATGGGCATGGCGGTGGACATCGAACGCCGTGAGGCGGTGATCGGCAACAACCAGGGCGGCCTCTCAGGCCCCGCGATCAAGCCGATTGCGTTACTGAAGGTGCAGCAGGTGTACCAGGTTGCGGCGCCGCACGGCGTCCCGATCATCGGTCAGGGTGGCGTTTTGAATGCCCAGGACGCGCTGGAATTCATCATCGCTGGCGCAACGGCGGTGGGTGTGGGTACCGGGCTTTTCTACGACCCGCTGTGTCTGCCCAAGATGCTGGCCGGCATGAGCGATTACCTGGACCGACACGGTATCGCCAGAATCGGCGACCTCACCGGCACCCTGCGCCTGCACGGCCACGTCTCCGCCTGCGACCTCCCGCCCGCCGCGCAAGCCCAGTAGAAAAGGTTGGCCGCGGAAGGACACGGAAGAATACAGACATGACAAGGAAATTCAGGCTCCTTTCCGTGTGTTTCCGTGTCCTTCCGTGGCGATGACGCTCTAAGTCAAAGGCTCTCCTGGCGGTCCAGGCCGAGTTCCTGGATCTTGCGCGTCAGCGTGTTGCGGCCCCAGCCCAGCAGAGCCGCGGCCTGCTGCCGATGGCCGTCGGTCATCACCAGCGCCTCCTGTATGAGCGTGCGCTCGAACTGCGGTTGCACGACCGCGAGCACGTCGCGCGAACCCTGACGCCAGTGATCGCGCGCCTTGTCGGCAAGGTCGCGGGTCCAGTCCCGTGTCGATGCAGGCCGACCGATTCCGGCCGGCGACTCGCCTGAAGGCCGCTCACGGAGTTCAGGGGGCAGATCCTCGAGATGCACTTCGCGTCCCGAGGCCATCACGGTCAGCCAGCGGCAGGTGTTCTCGAGCTGCCGGACGTTGCCGGGCCAGCGCATGGCCTGAAGTTCCGTGATGACGTCCGGACGCATGATCTTCGGCTCGACGGCCAGATCACGCGCGGCCTCCGCCATGAAGTGGCGGATCAGCAGCGGGATGTCCTGAGACCGCTCGCGCAGCGATGGAACATGGATGCGGATCACGTTCAGGCGGTGAAAAAGGTCTTCCCGGAACAGCCCGGTTGCCACGCGGTCCTCGAGGTTCTGATGCGTCGCCGCAATGATGCGCACGTCGACGTGAATCGGCGTATGTCCCCCGACGCGGTAGAACGTGCCGTCGGAGAGCACGCGCAGCAGCCGCGTCTGAAGATCGAAAGGCATGTCGCCGATTTCATCGAGGAACAGTGTGCCCCCGTCGGCCTGTTCGAAGCGGCCCTTGCGGGCCTGATTCGCCCCGGTGAACGCGCCGCGCTCGTGGCCGAAAAGCTCGCTTTCGAGCAGATCCTTCGGGATCGCGGCGGTATTCAGCGCGATCAGGGGCTGTTTGGCCCGCGGACTGTGCTGATGCAGGGCCCGTGCAACGAGTTCCTTGCCGGTGCCCGATTCGCCGTTCACCAGGACGGTGATGTTGGAACGGGACAGCCGGCCGATCGCCCGGAAAAGATCCTGCATCGCCGGGGCTTCGCCGATGAGTGTGGTGTGGAGTTCGTCATCTTTCGTGCCGCCCGTCGGACGGCTCTCCCGCCGTGCCTGTAACGCCCGCTGCACCAGGCTGACCGCTTCGTCCAGGTCGAAGGGCTTGGGCAGGTATTCGAACGCACCGGTCTGATACGCGGAGACGGCGCTCTCCAGATCGGAAAAGGCCGTCATGATGATGATCGGCGGTGGGTCCGGCCGTTCGCGCACCCGCGCCAGGAAGTCCAGGCCGTTCAGGCCCGGCATGCGGATATCGGCAACGATGGTGTCGGGCGCCCCCTCCTCTTCGAGCGCCTTCCAGGCCGCGTCCGCGGATTCGAAGCCACGGGCCTGGAGGCCGGCGCGGTCCAGCGCGCGTTCGAGGACCCAGCGGATCGAGTCGTCATCATCGATGACCCAGATGATGGGGTTCATGGCGAGCTCTCCAGAGGTAGCAGGACATCAAAAGAGGTACACCCGGGCCGGGAATGGCATTCGATCAGACCATTGTTCAGCTGAACGAGGCTCTGGGCGATCGGCAGCCCGAGACCCGTGCCGGCGGCCCGGCCAGTGACCATGGGAAAGAAAATGCGTTCGCGAATCTCATCCGGGATGCCGGGGCCGTTGTCGCGGACCCGCAGACGGGCCACCAGGCGGTGCCGATGGCCGGAAATCGTGTATTGGCGAAGTACGCGCGTCATCAGCCGGATCTCCCCGTGATCCCCGAGCGCCTGCACCGCGTTCTGCACCAGGTTCAGGATCGCCTGGACGAGCATGTCCCGATCGGCGACCAGTTCCGGAATGCTGGGGTCATAGTCGTTGGTGACGCGCAGCCCCAGGGGCAGCTGCACGCTCACCAGTTCCCGTACGTGCTCCAGCACCTCGTGGACGTTCACCCGTTCCCGTTTGGGAAGGCTGCTCGGACCCAGCATGCGGTCGACCAGCGCACGGAGGCGGTCCGCCTCGCGAATGATGATGCGCGTGTAATCCCGCAATGCCGGGTCACTCACCTCGCTGGCCAGGAGCTGTGCCGCACCGCGCAGCCCGCCGAGCGGGTTCTTGATCTCGTGGGCCAGGCCCCGGGTGACGGCGCGGGTGATGGTCTGCTGCTGGACCAAGTGGTCCTCCTGGGTGATTCGCTGCTGGCGATCGATCGCGATGAGCTCCAGCAGCAGGCGCGCGCCAGTCGGGTTCTCGCGCAGCGGGGAGAGGACCATGTCGCCGAGAAACGCGGGAGCGCGTCTGGGGTGCAACTTCTGGCCCCGGAGCGTGATCGGTTGTTCGAGCGTCAGCGCGTACTGGAATTGCTGGTTCAGGTTCCGGTCGACCCGAAGCCACTGGCCCAGCAGGCCACCGACCGCACGGTCACGACTGAGCCCCAGCAGAATCTCGGCGGCGGAATTGATCGCGATCAGTCGCAGCTGCGCGTCCGTGACCAGCACCGCGGTGGAGAGGTCGTCCCACCAGGAATAATGGTTCTGGTAGTTCAGGGCCGGCTCGACGGAGGCATTCATCGGGTAGGGTTAAAGCAGGAATTGCGCCAGAGGTGGGCGCGCGGGGCAAGGCCAGCCGGTTCTGCGGAAAATAGGGGTCGCTGTCGCCCATGCTCGGTGCGCATGGCGTTAATGTAGCACTATATTGGTGCAAGCAGCAGGCCGGCGTGCACTGATTTTGGGCTTTTCTCAGCGCCGTCCCCGGCGGTCCCTCAGGAACTCCGGCTCGACTTCACCCGTGTCCTCGACGGCCGGTTCGCGTTCCGCAGAGGGTGTCTCGGGTTCGGGTGGCGGTCTCACCGGGCGGCGCAGGATTTCCTCGGCGTCGGGCAGCGGCAGCGCGCCCATCGGTGGCTGCACCTCGACCCGCTCCGCGGGGCGACTCTGCGGCGGGCGGTCACCGAAGTAGACCGACCCGTCCTCGCCCACCCAGCGGTAAATCTCGGTGCCCAGCGCCGGAGCTGCCACAAGCGCGCCGGCCAGCAGTGGCGCAACGTAGCGGTGCAGTGCCCTTTTCACCATTGGAACAGAATCCATTGTGGCGCAATGAAATTCGGCCCCAGTCGGTTTCGGCGGGTGTCCATCTGGCCGTCGCCGGTCGAGTCGATCAGGTAGTAGGGGCGCCCGACACGGGGGATGACCTCGACCATGAACAGGCGACCCCCGATCCGATACTCACGGATCATCGCGTCGGGGCGCTCGATCAGGGTGATGTCGGCCTCCTCGAGGAGTTGCTGCTGCCGTGCCCGCTCGTCGAGCACCGGAGGGGGCGCGTCCTCCAGCATTTCGGGGTCGTACGCCTCATCCGGGATCTCCGGCGGGGGCGGCACATCGGCCAGATCCTGGCCATGGGCCAACGGCGCGAAGAACAGACCCATCAGGGCGGCAACCATGAACCAGCGCATGTCAGAGCTCCATCAGCCGTAGTTTTTCCTCTGCCGAAGGCTTGAGACTACGCGCTTCGTAGTACTCGAAAATCGCTTGCACCACGGCTTCGGGGGTGTCCACCAGCGAGTATAGACTCAAGTCTTCCGGCGCGATCGTTCCCCGCGCAACCAGCGTATCCTCGAACCAGTCCAGCAGGCCCTTCCAGAACGTGCTGCCGACCAGCACGATGGGGATGCGGCAGGTCTTGCCGGTCTGCACCAGGGTCAGGATTTCCGCGAGTTCGTCCAGGGTGCCGAACCCGCCGGGAAGGACCACGTAGGCCGACGCATACTTCACGAACATCACCTTGCGCGCGAAGAAGTGCCGGAAACCCAGGCCGATGTCCTGATAGGGGTTCGACTGCTGTTCGTGAGGCAATTGGATATTCAGGCCGATGCTCGGGGACTTGCCCGCAAACGCGCCCTTGTTCGCGGCTTCCATGATGCCGGGCCCGCCGCCGCTGACGACGGCGAAACCCGAGTCCGACAGCTGGCGGGCGATTTCCTCCGCGAGCAGATAATCCGGATGTCTCGGGGGGATGCGGGCGGAACCGAACATGCTCACCGACGGCTTGATCCGCGCCAGGCGTTCAAAGCCCTCGACGAATTCGGCCATGATCTGGAAGATCTTCCAGCTCTCCCGGGTCAGCTCCGAGTCGTCGATGGGCGCGAGGCCGGGGTGATGCGCGCGATCGCGGCCGTCCATGGGTGTGGGGATCTTGGGGTGGCTCATGCGTCAAGCGTACCCCCCGGCGCGGCGGCGGACAAACCGCTTCACCGGGGTCGCCGCGGCACGCGCAGGCCGGGCGTCCACACGGTACACTTGCCGCAAGCCCAACACCCGCCGGCCCGATGACCCAAGACGCCCCCCTGGTCCTGGTGGACGGATCGTCCTACCTGTACCGAGCCTTCCACGCGCTGCCGCCACTGACCGGTCCCGACGGGCAGCCCACCGGCGCGCTCTACGGTGTCGCGTCGATGCTGCGCAGGCTCCGTGCCGACTACCGGCCGCAGCGCATGGTGGTGGTGTTCGACGCCCCGGGGAAAACCTTTCGGGACGAGATCTACGCCGAGTACAAGGCCAACCGGCCGCCGATGCCGGAAGAACTCGTAGCCCAGGTGGAGCCCCTGCACGCTTTGGTGCGCGCCCTGGGGCTGCCGTTGCTGTGCATCCCCGGCGTCGAGGCCGACGACGTGATCGCGACGCTGGCGACCCAGGCCGAGCACCGCGACGAGCCTGTGGTGATCTCCACCGGCGACAAGGATCTCGCGCAGCTGGTCAGCGAGAGGGTGACGCTGGTGAACACCATGAACGGAACCGTGCTCGACCCCGAGGGCGTGCGCGAGAAGTTCGGCGTCGGCCCCGAACGCATCGTCGACTTCCTGACCCTGGTCGGGGACAGCGTCGATAACGTGCCGGGGGTCGACAAGGTGGGTCCGAAGACTGCCGCGAAATGGATCGCCCGGTATGGCAGCCTCGACGAGGTGATCGCACACTCGGAGGAGGTGTCTGGCAAGGTCGGGGACAATCTGCGCGCGGCGCTGGGTCATCTGCCCCGGTCGCGCGAACTGGTCACCGTCCGGCGGGACGTCGACCTCGGCATCGACGAGCACGAACTGACGCTGGGCGAACCCGACGCCGAGCAGCTGCGCGCGATCTACACCCGCTGCGGGTTCCGGCGCTGGCTGGACGAACTGGGCAGCGCGCCCGAAGCCGCCGACGACCCCGGTGCGGCGGACACCGTGGCGCCCGATGCCGACTACCGCGCGGTGCGCACGGCGGCCGAACTGGAGGCGCTGCTGGAAAGCCTTCAAGCGTCCGCGCTCGTCGCGTTCGACACCGAGACCACGAGCCTGGACTACATGCAGGCCCGGATCGTCGGGCTGTCCTTCAGCGTGGAGCCCGGCGTCGGCTGGTATCTGCCGCTCGCCCATGAGGGGCCTGATGCCGAACCGCAGCTCGATCGGGAGCAGACGCTGGAACGCCTGCGTCCCTGGCTCGAATCCGAGGACCGCGCGAAGCTCGGCCATCACCTGAAGTACGACCGCAACGTGCTGGCCAACCATGGCATCACGCTGCGCGGGATTCACGACGACACCATGCTCGAGTCCTATGTGCTGGACGCGGGCGCCAACCGCCACGATCTCGATTCGCTCGCGGAACGCCATCTCGCCCATCGCACCATCACCTACGAGGACGTGGCCGGAAAGGGTGCCAGGCAAATCCCCTTTGCCGAGGTGCCCGTGGCCCGAGCCGTCGAGTATGCCGCCGAGGACGCGGAGGTCTGCCTGCGTCTGCACCGGGTCCTGGCGCAGCGCCTGGCCGCGGTCGAGGGGCCACGGTCGATCTACCGCGAAATGGAAATCCCGCTGGTCCCTGTGCTGTCCGACATCGAGCGCACCGGCGTGCGGGTCGATCCCGAGCTTCTGCGACGGCAGAGCGAGGAGCTGGCCGAGCGCATGAGCGAGGTCGCGGCGCAGGCCTTTGAAGAGGCCGGCGGCGAGTTCAACCTGGGTTCGCCCAAGCAGATTCAGGAAATCCTCTACGATCGGTTGGGGCTACCGGTGCTGGGGCGTACGCCCAAGGGGCAGCCCTCGACGGCCGAGGACGTGCTCGAGCAGCTGGCCACCGACTTTCCGCTGCCGCGGCTGATCCTCGAGCATCGTGGCCTGGCCAAGCTGCGCAGCACGTATACGGAGCGCCTGCCCGAGCGCATCGATCCCGACACCGGTCGCGTACACACTTCCTACCATCAGGCGGTGGCGGCGACCGGCCGGCTGTCCTCGTCGGACCCGAACCTGCAGAACATCCCGGTGCGCACCGAGGAGGGCCGCCGCATCCGGCAGGCGTTCATCGCCGAGCCTGGCCATCGGCTGCTGGCGGCGGATTACTCCCAGATCGAGCTGCGGATCATGGCGCACCTGTCCCGCGATGCGGGGCTGCTCGCGGCCTTCGCGGCCGGCCAGGACATCCACCGCGCCACCGCGGGCGAGGTGTTCGGGCTCGATCCCGGGAACGTCAGCGGCGAGCAGCGGCGGGCCGCCAAGGCGATCAACTTCGGCCTGATCTATGGCATGTCGGCCTTCGGGCTGGCGCGCAACCTGGGGATCGAACAGGGCCGCGCCCGCGAATATATCGAGCGCTATTTCGCCCGCTATCCCGGGGTCAAGGTGTACATGGAGGCGGCGCGGGAAAAGGGCCGCGAGCAGGGATACGTCGAGACCCTGTTCGGACGCCGCCTCTATCTGCCCGAGATCAAGAGCCGCAACCCGGCACGCCGGGCGCAGTCGGAGCGGGTCGCGATCAACGCGCCGATGCAGGGCACGGCGGCCGACATCATCAAGCGCGCGATGCTGCGCGTGGCGGCGCGCCTGGAGAAGCAGGATCTGCCGGCCCGCATGATCATGCAGGTGCATGACGAACTGGTGCTGGAGGTCCGCGACGACGCGGTCGAAGCTGTGCGGGCCGCGGTGATCGAGGATATGGCCTCCGCGGCGGAACTGGCGGTCGAACTGGTGGTGGATACCGGGATCGGCGAGAACTGGGACGCGGCGCATTGAGATGGACGTGCAGAGACCGGTGATTCGATTCCTCCCTGTCGTCGCGCTGCTGTTGGCCGCGGCGGCACTCTGGATCTGGGCGGACCGCATGCTGCCGAAGGCGGACGACGCGGCCCTGCAGGTGCTGGGGCCCGAGGAATGCGACCTGAACGCCGGACCCTGTGGCGCTGTTCTGCGCTCCGGGGGCACGGTCGAGATCGGCATCGCGCCGGTGCCGGTGGTCGGGCTCCAGCCGCTGGTGCTCGACCTCGCGTTTTCAGCCCAGGATCCGGATTGGATCGAGATCGATCTGGTCGGTGTGGAAATGTTCATGGGTCACCACCGTCCCCGTCTCGAGCGGGTGGGCCCCGGCGTATACCGCGGAGAGGTGACCCTGCCGGCCTGCGTGAGCGACCGCATGACCTGGGCCGCGACCGTGCTGCCGGAAGGCCGGGCGGAGCGCGCCGGGTTCCAGTTCCGGTTCACCAGTCGACGGTGATCGACCCGTGATGCGCGACGCTGTCTGGCTGGGAGTGGTGGTCGTCGCGATGGTGCTGATCGTGGCGGGTCTGCTTTGGCCGCGCTCGTCGCTGCCGCCGGAGGGGCACAGGATTCTGCCGATTGCGGAGGCTCCGGAAGGCGGCGACATCGAACTGCCGGCAAGCAGTACGGGTGAGGCCTTTCGCCTCGGCGATCAGGATGCCCGCTACTGGTGGGTCTACTTCGGGTATACCTCCTGCCCCGACGCGTGCCCCGTTTCGCTGGCCTTGATCTCCGGCGCGCTGTCGCGCCTGCCGGACGATCTTCGGGGGCGGGTGGGCGGCCTGTTCGTCAGCCTGGACCCCGAACGGGACGACGAGGCGCGGCTGCGCGAGTACGCGAATCACTTCCACCCGGACATCGTCGCGGCCACCGGAGCCGATGTCCAGATCCGGGAGATCGCGGCGCGTTACGGGGTGTTCTACCGGCACACGGAGGTCGAATCCGCGCTGGGCTACGTGGTCGACCACACGTCCGCGACGTATCTGGTCGGACCTGCCGGCGAGTTGCTCGAGGTGCACCCGCATGGAACCTCGTCGAGCGAACTGCTCGCCGCTCTCGAGAAGCATCTCGCGAGCCGCTAGTGGGCCATGCGGGAAGTCCGGTGACTACGGAGCACAGCCAGAAGTGCCGGAGCCAGGCGGGCGAGTGCCGGAACAGCCACCCTGTTTCAAACGTGCCCAACGCAGCGCCGGTGCTTCTGGCGCAGCGATCTGATACAGAACTTTCCGCATGGCCCACCAGTCCGGCGTTCGGGAGGGGTCGATGCCGTTTCCCGTTCCGGGGGTGTCGGCAGCAGGGATGCTGCCGTCAAGCCTACAGCGATGTATTCACGGCGTCCCCCGGAACGGGAAACGGCATCGACCCCCGGCGCACTGACCGTTGCGCGCCCGTAGCGGGAGGCATGGAACTTATTCGTCACACCTGCGTCCTATCACTAGGCGCTTAGCCCAGCGCCTCCCGCTACCCTCCCTGAGCGGGTTGGTTCCAGCCCCCCCTGCTGGAACCGCTCTTGCCCCGGTCACTCCCCTGTGGCCGGGGCATCTTTTTGTCCTCCTTTCGGACGCGAAGCGGCGGCGTCCGGGTCGGCTTCCTTCAGCCATTCCAGCAGCAGCGACTGCAAGTCCTCGACACCTTCCCGTTTCAGGGCCGAAAACGTCTGCAGCGTGGCGTCCAGCCCGCGATCCTCCAGCCCCTTGCGGGTCGCGTACAACTGCCGCTGCGCCTCCGATCGGGACAGCTTGTCGGCCTTCGTCAGCACGACGTGCAGCCGCCTGGACTGCGGTCCGAGCCACTGCAGCAGGTTATCGTCCAGGGGGGTCAGCGGGTGCCGCACGTCCATGATGAGCACGAGGCCGGCCAGGCTTTCCCGCTCCCGAAGATAGTGCCCGATCAATCGATTCCAGTGTTCGCGCTGCCGGGGTGTGACCTTGGCATAGCCGTAGCCGGGCAGGTCGATGAGGCGGTGCCGGCCGTCGGGAGGCAGCTGAAAAACGTTGATTTCCTGGGTTCGGCCGGGCGTTCGACTCACGCGGGCCAGCGCTTTGCGGCCGCAGAGGGTATTCAGTGCGCTGGACTTGCCGGCGTTGGAGCGGCCGGCAAAGGCGAGTTCGGCTCCGGTGTCCTCGGGCAACTGGTCGAGGTGGGTCGCTCCAAGCAGAAACTCGGCTTCTCGAAAGGGGTTCTGCATGGGGATCCTGAAGTCGACGGCACGGGTTGGGATTCTTTGCCGGGTATCGGCACATATGCTATATAAAGCGCCCCTTATTTTGGTTCCCCCCGGCCGGGGGACACAAGTCCCGGCCCTGCCGGCTCACGAGTTTTCAAGCTGGAGTATCCTCGATCATGAATTACGTGCGTGCAAGCCTTTACGCGGTTCTGTCCCTGGCGCTTCTGCTGCCGATGGCGGCGCAGGCCGGCGATCCGACGCGTGGTCAGCAATTGTCCCAGGCCTGTGCGGCCTGCCATGGCGCCGATGGGAACAGCGCGAACCCCGAGTGGCCGAAGCTGGCCGGGCAGCACGCCGAGTACATCTACAAGCAGCTGATGGACTACAAGGCCGGCCGTCGCGAAAACGCCCTGATGGCGGGCCAGGTCGCCAACCTCGACGAACAGGACATGCGCGACCTCGGCGCCTTTTACGCGCGTCAGGAGATGTCGCCCGGCACTGCCGACGAGTCGCTGGCCGAGCGCGGTGAGCGGATCTACCGTGGCGGCATCCCGGCCGCTGGCGTGGCTGCCTGCACGGCCTGTCATGGCGCCACGGGCCGTGGCAACCCCGCCGCGCTGTTTCCCATGGTCGCGGGCCAGCATGCGCAGTACAACTCGGATCAGCTTCGGTACTTCCGGAGCGCCCAGCGCGCCAACGATAACGGCCGCATGATGCGAAACCTGGCGTCCAAGATGTCCGATGCCGACATTCAGGCGGTTTCCGAGTACATGGCGGGTCTGCGGGCCGAGTGATCCGGATCGGGACGCACGCGGAAAAGGGTGGCGCGGCCACCCTTTTTTGTGCGTGGTTCCTGCGGCGCGAGAGCATCGCGCGTTAAAGTACGGGCGAACGAATGCGGCGAAACCGCGTCGAACAACACACCTGACTCAATGCGCGCCACCGGCACAGCCGGGTTACCGGCGCCCCAGAAACCCGAAGGAGACCTGGATGATCAATCGACGTCGCTTTATCGGCTCCATGATCGGTGGCGGAGCGCTGCTCGCTGCGGGCACCTCGTTCGCCCGTGAGCCCGTGGCAGGTCGTGACTACCGTGCTCTGATCCCGCGTGTACCCACAGGGCTGCCCGAGGGGCGTGTCCAGGTCGTCGAAGTGTTCTGGTACGGTTGCCCGCATTGCTACAGCTTCGAGCCGCTGGTCGATGCGTGGAAGAAGAACTTGCCGGAGCACGTGGAGTTCAGCCATCTCCCGGCGCCATTCAACGATACCTGGGCTCGGCATGCGCGCGTCTACTTTGCCGCCAGCGCACTCGACGTGCTCGAACAGGTGCACCAGCCTTTCTTCGAGGCCATTCACGTCCAGGGCCGCAACCTGACTTCGGAGAGCGCCATCCTGCGTTTCATCGACCAGATCGGTCTGAATGCGGACGCCTTCGGCGCGATGATGCGCTCGCCCGAGGTGTCCGAACAGGTTGGAGACGCCAGCCTGCTGGTCCAGGCGTTCCAGGTCGAGGGGGTGCCGTCGATGGTTGTGGACGGCCGCGCGGTGGTTTCGGCCGGGATGACCGGCAGCCACGAGGCCATGCTCGAGGTGGTCGATCATCTCATCGCGCAGACTGCCTGATTCAACGGGGAGACTGCGTTGTCCCTAGCCAAGCTGGAGCAGACGGAGGGCGGTGAGCTGCAGCCCATCGAGGCCGAGACACCGCCCTCCGGGCGACGCCTGCGGCTGTTGAGCTTCAATGCTCAGGTGGGTATCCATTCGTCGAAGCCGCATCACTACCTGACCCATAGCTGGAAGCACCTGCTGCCCTACGGGGGCCGCATGACCAACCTCGACCGTGTCGCGCAGTTCATTTCGGCCTTCGACGTGGTGGGGCTTCAGGAGCTGGATGCGGGCAGCCTGCGCAGCAACTACGTCGACCTGACGGCCTATCTTTCCGAGCGTGGCGGCTTCCCTCACGCGTACACCCGTATCAACCGGGACCTGGGCACCTTCGCCAAGCACGCGATGGGCCTGCTTACGCGCATCGAGCCCGACCGGGTGACCATGCACCGGCTGCCGGGAAAGATTCCCGGGCGCGGTGCGATCGAGGCCCGCTTTGCGCTGGCCAATGGCGAAGACCTCGTGCTGTATCAGGTGCATCTGGCGCTGGGCCGGCATGCACGGCGCTCGCAGCTCGATTACATCGCGGAACGCCTCGCTCACGAGCCGCACGCGGTGGTGATGGGTGATTTCAACTGCCACCCGGAGAGCCGCGAGCTCAAACACCTGGTTTCGCGCACCGGCCTGCAGGATCCCACACCCGGCGCCGCGACCTACCCGTCCTGGGATCCGAAGCTGGTCTACGACCACATCCTGCTGACCCGGGATCTCAGCGTCAGCGACATGCGCGTCTACGACGTGCGGCTTTCCGACCACCTTCCAGTCGGCATCGAGATCGAGCTTCCGGACAGGACCCCGTTCCGCCAGATACCGGCCTGATTGCAGGATCGGCCGCCGGCCCGGTACAGTCACCCGTGCAAGCCACCCGACGGGGAAAGCAGATGTTCGACCCTTCCATGCCACCGATGGAATCGCCGGTAATCTTCGGAGAGGTGCTCTTCGACAGCTTTCCGGAGGGCTCGGACGTCCTTGGGGGCGCTCCCTTCAATGTCGCCTGGAACCTGCGCATGCTCGGGGGGGATCCACTTTTCGTCGGGGCTGTCGGAGTCGATGCGCTCGGAGATCGGGTCCGTGCGGCCATGATGGCCGCGGGTCTTGACACCCGCGGCCTGCAAGTCGTTGCGGATGCGCCCACCGGCCGGGTACAGGTGACGTTCGAAGCGGGGGAGCCCCGCTACGACATTCTTCCCGACCAGGCGTATGACCGCGTCGATCCGGCTGCGCTGGAGACCGCGGTCGCCGGTGCGGTTCCCCTGCTCTATCACGGCAGCCTCGCGTTGCGGGCAGAGCCGAGTCGCAGCGCCTGCGACTGGCTCGCGCGCCACACGCGGCGCCGCTTCGTCGACGTGAACCTGCGCGCTCCCTGGTACGAGCCCGGTGCGGTCGTGGAAGGGATTCGGGGTGCGGACTACGTGAAGCTGAACCAGGACGAGCTGCGGGAACTGGCGCCGGGCGCCGACGATGCGGCACGCGTGGCGGGCCTGCTCCAGAACGCGGGAATCCGGGAGGCGGTGATCCTGACCGCGGGCGCCGAAGGTGCCGCCATCCATACCGCCGCGGGCGGGCGATTCGAGCAACCGGCCCCCACAGTCGAGAACCTCCAGGACCCCGTCGGGGCGGGCGATGCCTTCGCCAGCGTGGTGATTCTCGGCGTGCTCAACGGGTGGGATTGGCCGGTGACGCTGGAGCGCGCGCTCGGGTTTGCCGCCCGCGTGTGCACGCTGCAGGGTGCGACCACCACCGATGGGGATTTCTATACCGCAGCGCGGCGTTCCTGGGGCATTTGACAGGCGCCGCATGGACCCCGGATCAAGTCCGGGGTGACGTCCGGATCAAGTCCGGGGTGACGTCCGGATCAAGTCCGGGGTGACGGATTTGTGTCATCCCGGCCGGAGCGAAGCGGAGAGCCGGACTAACGCGCGTAGCGCGTTGAACAGCCGCAGGCTGGCCCGAAGGGCGAGCGTAGCGAGTCATCCACGGGGCGTCAGGGTGGACGCGGGACTCCGGGTTTCGACGGGCGCTGCATGGACCCCGGATCGAGTCCGGGGTGACGTCCGGATCGAGTCCGGGGTGACGTCCGGATCGAGTCCGGGGTGACGGGCTCGGGGTCATTCGCTACGCCCGCCAGCCCAGCGCCTCGGCCTTGCGGCGGGCGATGCGCGGGATGTCGGCGGCGACGAAATGCGCGTGCAGCACCTGCACCCCGATCATGTGGTTGATGACCGCGTCGAGCTGCACCTGGGTGGAGACCGAGGTGTCCTCGGCCTCGTGCAGTTCGAACAGGCGCTTCACGCCCTCGGGATCGAGCAGCCCCGCCTCGCGGATGGCCTCCTCGGACAGGTACTGGTCCGCCAGGGCCTTCATCGCCGCCCACTTCTTCGGGTCGGTGTGCGCCGGCGGCGCCATGAACGCGAACTTCTCGCGCTCGTAGAGGACCTTGGGCAGCAGGCCCTTCATCGCCTCGCGCAGCACGTATTTCTCGGTCCGGCCCTTGATCCGCATCGACGGCGGCAGCTGCGCGGCGAACTCGGCCAGGTGGTGGTCGAGGAACGGCGGGCGCGCCTCCATCGAGTTCGCCATGTCCACGCGGTCGCCGCCCCAGGTCAGGATCTGACCCTCGAGCATGGTCTTGATCCACACGTACTGGGCCTTGTCCAGCGGATGCCGGCCCTCCAGCATGTCGCCGTCGAGGGCCTCCGCAATGGCCGCCCCGGGGGCGTAGCCCTCCAGCGCCGCCCTGCGTTCCGGCGACAGTAGCCCCGGCACGTGCTCGGCCGCCGCCAGCCAGGGTTGCAGGCAGGACGGTGTGAAGCCGACCAGACCGGTGAGCGCCGGGTCGTCCAGTTCGTTCTCCGCCAGCATGGCGCCGCTGAACAGCTTGTTGCTCTCGGACAGCATCTGCTGCCAGACCGCGCGCTCAGCGGCGGGCATGGTATCGAGTCCGTGCAGGAACAGGTCGCGTCGGAAGGCCGGGTAGCCGCCGAAGAGTTCGTCCGAGCCTTCGCCGGTCACCACCACCTTGTAACCGGCCTCGTTCACGTGGCGGCTCATCAGCAGCTTGGCGACCCCGAGCGTGTTGTAGATGGTGCGCTCGGCATGCCAGAGGGTCTCGACCAGGTTGTCGTAGAGATGGTCGGCCTGCAGGGTCATGATGTCCTGGTCGGCACCGACGCTCTCCGCCATCTCCCGGGCGATTGCGGTCTCGTCGTAGGCGACGTCGTCGAAGCCGATGGTGAAGGCCTTCACCGGGCTCTGCTGCGTCGCCGCGGCCAGCCCCAGCGTGATGCAGGAATCGATGCCGCCGGACAGGTAGCAGGCCACCGGAACATCGGCCTCCAGGCGCAGCTGCACCGCCTCCATCAGCTGTTCGCGCACGCCCTCGATCCAGTATTCCTCGTCCTCCTCGCTGTGCTCGGGTCTTTCCGCCGCCAGCGGGAAGTCCATGTCCCAGTACTTCTCCTGACGAATCTTGAGCTTGCCGTGGGCGCGTTCGACGATGACCATGTGTCCGGGCTTCACCTGGTGGACGCCCTCGAAGGCGGTGGTGCCCGGTACCATCGTCTGCATCAGCTGGTGGAACAGCCCTGCATCTGAAAACCGTCGTGGCACGTCGGGATGTGCGAACAGCACCTTCAGTTCGGATCCGAACACGAGGGCGCCGTTGGCCTCGGTGAAGTACAGCGGCTTTACGCCGAAGCGGTCGCGGATCAGCACCAGCCGGTCGTGCTCGCGGTCATAGAGCGCGATCCCGAACTCGCCGCGGAAATGCGGGATCGCGTCCTCGAGTCCGACCCGGTCGTAGAGGTGCATCACCATCTCGGAGTCGCTCTTGGTGCGAAACTTCACCCCGCGCAGGGTCAGGTCCGTGCGGATGCGCTTGTAGTCGTACAGCTCGCCGTTCACGGCGGTCATGAGGGTCTCGTCGCTGTTCACGAACGGTTGCCGACCCCGATCCTCGTCGAGGTCGATGATCGACAGCCGGGCATGGGAGAAACCCACCCCTCGGTCATCCTGCACCCGGTAGCCGAAGCCGTCCGGCCCCCGGTGGTACTGGATGGCGGCCATCGCCACCAGGGTTTCGGGATCGACCCGGCGGTCCGGGTCGGCGTGAAAGATTCCTGCGATGCCACACATGGCCTGTCTCCTGTTCGTTATTGATCCGGTGTATCCATTACGGCGCTGATCCGGCGTACCACAGAGGTCAGCAGGGCCATGCGGATAAACACCGCGCCACGGGCCTGGGCGAAATACCAATTGTGCGGCGTGTCATCGAGATCGGTCGAGAGTTCGTTACCGCGCGCCAGCGGATGCAGGATGACCGCACCGGGCTTGAGCGGGGACTCCCGCGTCAGGTGCAGGCCGGCGCCCAGCGACTCGAAGCTGTCGCCGACCCAGGCGATGGCGTTGATGTACACCACGTCCAGTTCCGGCAGGACCGGATCCAGTTCGTGCACCACGCGCAGGGTGAGCCCCGCACGCTCGAGTTCCTCGCGCTGCTCGGCGTCGAAGTTTTCCGACTCGTTGGAGATGATCACCACCTCGCGGATCGCCTCGGGAAAACGGGCGAGCAGCAGCAGCAGGCTGCGCACCGTGCGCATGCGCGACGGTACGCCGATGATGCCGACGCGGATCCTCTGTTCCGGGTTCACCTCGCCCTGGAACAGTTCCGGACGCCACTTGGCCAGGGCGTAGAGATCAGCCATGGCCTGGGTCGGGTGTTCATCGATCCCGTTGCCGGCATTGATGATGGGGATGCGCAGGCCGTCCAGCATGTCGTAGACCGCGTGGCCCTCGCTGCTGCGCAGCACGATCACGTCCCCGTAGTTGTTGAACATCTCGGCGATGTCCGCAAGGGATTCGCCCTTCGCCATGCCGGTGCTCTTCGGGTCGGTGATGGACATGATCGCGCCACCGAGACGGTGCCAGGCGCTCTCGAACGACAACCGGGTCCGGGTCGAGGGCTCATAGAAGGCGCTGATCAGGATCTTGCCCGCCAGCGGAAGATGCATCAGCGCCGGTGTGGATTCGTACTGCGCAGCAAGCCGGAACAGCTGAATCAGCGTCGCACGGTCGAATTGCCGGCTCGAAACCATGTGCCGCGACGCGAGTTCCAGGAGCGGTTCCGGATCCTCCGGCAGGATTTCCAGCAATGCTTTGGGCCGCTCGATTCCGGCGGTGCCGTCCTTGGGCTGCAGGGGGCGCCGAAGCTGTTTCTGTTGGGAAGTCACCACAGGCGGCCTCGTTTCCAGTCGTGAAGGAATAGCGCGATCAGCAGGATCGGCGCCAGGGTGGCGATACTGGTCGCGATCACGACGATCGTGCCCAGCGCGCCCGCGGAAATCATCATGGGACACCCCCGTTGGCCATGGCCCCGTTCCGGGGCTCGGCTTCGGCCAGTCGGCTCCAGTCGAACTCGCGCGGCGCAAGCCAGGTGAACAGCAGGATCACCGCGAGGGAAACGGCGGCCCCGATCAGTGCCGCGACGTAGAAGCCGATTGCAAAATAGCCAACCAGGCCGAGACCTGTGCCGGCAATCATCCCCAGCGCCGCGCCCATCGGATTGGTTTTGCGCCAGTAGAGACCCGCGACCACCGGCCAGATCGCGCTGGCGACGAAGGCGCCGGTGAAATAGAGCACGGCCGCCAGCGAGCCGACGACGGGGATTTCACCCCGGTAACTCGCGGCCGCCCAGGTCAACAGGCCCAGCAGGACGATCATGACCTTGGTCGCGCGGAACTGTTCCTGTTCGGAGGCCCGGGGCCGGATGTGGCCGCGGTAGATGTCGCGGGTGACCAGGTCCGAGGTCGCGGCGAGGAGCGAGTCGAGGCTCGAGGCCAGTGCCGCGAACACCACGATGAACACCACGATCGCGCCGGTGAGACCGAGGACCTCGGCGGCGACCAGCGGACCGACCATGTCCGCGACCGGCACGTTGATCCCCAGCGCCGGGGTGGCCAGCGCGACGAAGCCCGCGACGATCGGGATCGGCAGCCAGAGCAGACCGGCGAGCAGGTAGGCACGGAAACCGACGCTGCGGCCGAAGGCGAAGGCCCGCGACCACCAGACATTGGAATGGAAGATCTCGCCGACCCCGAACAACAGGTTGTTGAACAGGAACATGATCGCGGCGGGGAACAGCAGGTTCAGCAGTTCCGGGCGCTCTTCCATCAGGTTGAAGTGGATGGCCTCGAAGCCGACCTTGTCGATGGTGAGCCAGGCGATGAAGGCAACGCCGAGAATGATGATGATCGTCTGCACGAAGTCCGTGCCGATGACCGCGCGCAGGCCGCCGAGCAGGGTGTACAGCACGCAGACGGTCAGGATGATGGTCATGCCGACCCGGTAATCGATCCCCGACAGGGCATTGATCAGCACGCCGCCCGCCATCGCCAGACTGACCAGCCAGCCGAAGGCGTAGATCAGCGATACGACCAGGAACACGCGCCAGGTGAATTTTCCGAAGCGCAGACGGATGAAATCCCCGGAGGTGAAGCCGTGCGGCATCAGCTCGCGGATACGCCGCGCCAGCGGGGCAAACAGGATCAGGCCCAGGGCGCCCAGGGAATAGCCGAACATGCCCCAGACGCCCAGCTGCAGCGCGAGCTGCGGCGCGGTCATCGTGGTGTTCGCGGTGACCCAGGTCGCCATCGCGGTGGCCGTCGCGAGCGCCAGGCCGACGTTGCGGCCGGCCAGCATGTGGTCCTCGGCGGTCTTGTTGTTGCGGCCCAGGTACCAGCCCAGGGCCACCCAGAGGACGCTGAAGGCGGCCAGCAGCGCCCATGCGATGCCCGGGGGCAGAATCGCGCTGTCCGCGGGAACCGTCATGAGGCCTCCCGGACCTGGATGATTTCGTTCACGGCCTGGTCGGTGGTCATCACACGGGCATAGCGGTCCCGGATCGTCGCGATCGTGGCTTCCTGCAGCTCTGGCGTCACGGTGGTGCAGCCATCCTCGATCAGCGTCACGTAAAAGCCGAGGTCGCAGGCGTCGCGTACGGCGGTGGAGACGCATTCATTCGAATACACGCCGACGATGAACAGCGAAGTGATGTCCAGGTTGCGCAACAGGTACTGGAGGTTGGTCGAATTGAACACGCCACTGGCGGTCTTGTTCAATACGATCTCGTCGCCGATGGGTGCGACCTCTTCCAGGAATTCGGCCTCCTTCGAGCCGGGCGGCGCGTGCAGGTTCAGGCGCTTGTGTCCGGGGCTGCGGTCGCGGCCGTCGCGGGTATGCGACTGGATGCGCGAGTGGATCACCTCGAGTCCGCGGGCACGGAAGGCGTCCTGCAGCCTGCGCACGTTGGGCAGGATCACGGTCTCGAGCTGGTGAAAATAGTATTCCTGGGCTTCCAGCGGGACACCCGACGCCGCGACGTCCGCGAACACGCCATAACCGCGTGCGGCATCGAGGTACTGCAGGTCGATGCACAGCAGGGCTACGTGATGCCGCGCCAGTTGCTCGCGCAGCATCCGGGTCGAGATCAGGGTGCCCCGATACTGGTCGCGCAGCGGGTCGAGCGCGTCGAAGTTGGTGTTCGCCGGGCCGATGTTGTCGTTCATGGCGTTTCCTTTCGGGGTTGGGCGGCGAGCGCGAGTACGCTGCGCAGCATCAGGTTCGCGCCGGCCTCGATGTCTTCCCAGTTGGTCCACTCGCCCGAAGAGTGGCTGCGCCCTTCAAGGCTGGGCACGAAGATCATGCCAGTGCGGGCGACGGCGCTCATGCTCTGGGTGTCGTGCGCGGCCCCACTGGGCATGCGCAGGAAGGGGAGGCCCATCGCTTCGGCCTCGCTGCTGATGAGATCCAGCAATCCCGGATCGCACCGGGTCGGCCTGATTTCGGAAAGCACGTCGAACTCGAACATGAGGTCGCGCCGCCGCGCGATGCTCGACAGCGTGCGTCGAGCCGCATCCGAAAGCGTCTTCAGCACCCGTTCGTCGGTATCGCGCACCTCGAAGGAGAACGTCGCCTGGCCCGGAATGGTGTTGGCGGCGCCGGGGTGAAGCTCCACACGGCCGATCGTGGCGCGGCTGTTCGGCCCGCCGTGTTCCTCGAGAATGCGGTTCACTTCACCACCGAACTCCGCCAGTCCCTGGAATGCGTCGATGCGCATGTCCATTGGCGTGGTGCCGGCATGGTTGGGTTGTCCCTTCAGCCGCACCTCCCACTTGAACAGGCCGGTGATGGCCTCGACCACGCCGATGGGGATGCGCTTGCGGTCCAGTACCGGCCCCTGTTCGATGTGCAGTTCGAGGAACGCGTGGATGGTGGCCGGGTCGCGCCGCGCGCCCAGGGCTTCGTTGGCGTCCAGCCCCCACGCAGCCATGGCGTCCACAAGGGTGATGCCCTGGAGATCGCGCGCGCCCAGGATGCGCTCGGGGGTCAGGTGCCCGGCCAGAGCCTGCGAACCGAACATGCCGCCGAAACGTCCTTCCTCGTCGCTGAAGTCGATGACCTCGAGCGGGTGGCGGAGCTCGATCCCGGACGCCTTCACCGTGCGCAGCACTTCCAGCCCGACGAGGACCCCGAGAGCCCCGTCCAGCGGACCGCCGCCTGGAACGGTATCCAGGTGCGAGCCCATGACGACCGCTGGGCGGATGCCGTCGTGGCCCAGGCGCCCATGGAGATTGGCGGCACCGTCCTGGTAAAGCTCGATCTCGGCGACGGCCAGACGCTGTCGGAACCAGTCGCGGCCCTGTCGGTCGCCGTCGGTGAATGCACGCCGGTTGAGCCCGGAGTCGGCCTCGCGCCCGACCTGTCCGAGGTCGAGGATATCCTGCCGCAGTCGGCCCATGTCGATTGTCGGTACGTCCATGATGGCTCCGGTTGGGTCGGGTATCGTCGCGCGGCTCAGGCCAGGCGACGCCCTGCCGCGATGGCCAGGATCAGCACCGTGAACACCCCGGCCCCGAGCAGGAAAAAGAGGAAGGCGCGGCCGAGACCATGATGTTCGACGATCACGACCGTCGAATCGCTCCAGGCCTCATCGCCCTCCGCGCGAATGCGGAAGCGGTATTCCCCGTTCGGAAGGCCGCTGATCAGGGTGCCGGCATCGGGTCCACGGTACAGGATGCGAGCATCCTCGTGCGCGGGTCCGGTCGCCTGTTCCAGCTCGTAGCGCTCCGCGCCGTGCCATTCCAGCGCAAAGAATCCGGCGCGATCACGCTCGGGGGTGGTGCCGAACCCAACCGAATCCGCTGCGATACCGACCGGTGCCAGGCACAGGAGACACAGGATCGCCAGCGACATGCCTCCCGCCCAGCTTCGTATTCGCCTGCCGAGGCTCATGATGACCGGCCCACCGGCTGCATGCCAGCCTGGGGTTCGGCTGCGCCCATGTGTGCGATCAGCACCCCCAGCGCGCGGTCCAGCGCGACGCGCTCGTCGACGTCCATCGCTTCGAGGGCGCGGTTGAGTTCCCCCTGCGGGGCGGCGGGAGCACGTTCCAGCAGCGCGGCACCGACGGGGGTGACATAGATGCGAACGATGCGCTGGTCGCGTTCCCGTCGCTGACGCTCGACGAGTCCGCCCTGCTCGAGTTTGTCCAGCAGGTTGGAGATCGTGGACGCGTGTACCGAAAGCCGGCGGGCCAGATCGCTGACCTTGAGGCCAGGGGATCGATGCAGTTCCCAGAGTGCCCAAAGCTGTGCAGCGCTGATGCCGCAGGCACGTTCGATGACGTGCGAGTGCCCCTGCAGCGTCCGGATAATCATCCGCAGCTGCCGCACGACCGACCGGGATACGTCGGGATCCTCCCGCCTGTCCTGCAGCTCGGTGACCGGTTGGCTCATGCCCGTTTCCTCATCGTGCGTCCGTGCTGATATTTTTGTGCACAAATATCTCCGATGCAAATCCAGGGCCAGCGGCACCCGATCGACCCCCGCCCTGGCGTGCCCGGCGGCCCGGAACGCATCCGGATACCGCGCGAAAAAATTGACAGACAACACGAAAGTCAATAGGTTTCATGCAATAAGGTTTTGCGAAAAATGGTTTGTCGCGCTGTATTCTTCGCCGCCTCGCAGCCGCCCTGGCTCGCGTCAGCCGGGTGTGGCCGAGTCAGTTTCCGTATCGAAATGGGAGATTCCATGAAACGCCGCACACTTTACGCCGCTCTGTTGACCACGCTGACCGCCCTACCCGCCGGCGCGCTTGCCGACGCCATCGATTTCGACTTCTACGCTTCTCTGCGCCTGCAGGCCGAAGCGGTGAGCCCGGACGGTGCCAGCAGCTACAACGGGTTGCGCGATGCCTACTCCCGCATCGGCTTCCGTGCCACGGCGCCGATCAGTGATGGGTTCAGCGCGTTCGCGCAGCTGGAGCTGCCGCTGGATCTGGCGAATGGGGCGGTCCAGGACCCGTTCGACAACGACGAAGACATCCGGATCGCCAAGGTCGGTCTGAATACGGACTTCGGTACCTTCGCCGTCGGCCAGGACTGGATGCCGTACTACAATGCGATCGCCTACCCGGTCGACATGTTCAGCACCTACTACAGCGGATTCGCGACCTTCACCTCGTTCAGGATCAGCGACAGCCTGTTCTACTACAGCCCGGATCTGAACGGACTGTCGTTCGGGGCCTCCTTCAGCGACGGTGGCGGCTACGGCAAGGCCGACGGTCGCGCGGATGACCGCTACCAGCTCACGGCCAGCTATGCCTTCGGTGATACCACCCTTGCTGCAGGTATCGATGATGTCGGGGGCAGCCAGAACTGGCGTTTCCTCGGGCTTTCGGCGATGCATACGATGGGCGACCTCTACATCGGCGCCAAGATCGAGGTCATCGACAGCGATCAGGACACGGACGGATTCGGCAAGGACGGCGACACGGCTGTGAACCTTTACGCCGGGTACACCATCGGCAGGAACACCATCAAGGGCATGGTCGCGGAAGTCGATAACTACGGCGGCACAATCTTCCATGTAGGGGTGGATCACGCCTATTCCGACCGGCTCACGCTCTTCGCCGAATACTACAACGAGGACGAGGGCGCCGCGATTCCCACCCGCAAGGCGACCGACTCCGCACCGCTGGACGCGTTCGGCTCAGGTGGCGACGTGTTCGCGCTCGGCGCCCGCTACAGCTTCTGACGGCCGGGTCCCCCGGCGCCGGACGCGACTGTCCGGGCCGGGGCGACCACTGCCCACCCCGCGCGGGAGGCCATTCCCGCCCCAAGGATTCACCGTTGTCGCAGGCGCCTGCGTCCGATGCGCGATCGACGGCAAAGGCACGAGGAGATCAGGAATTGAACGACGAAAACGTTGAAGCGAAAGTCGAGGAAATCGAGCAACGCTACGAGACCGACTACAAGATTGGCGATCAGAACGTAAACCCGCTGGGTCTTGACCTGCATAATCCGGTTTTCGTGACCAGTGCGTTGCTGATCCTGCTGTTTGTCGTCGGATCACTGGTCTTTCCCGAACAGGCCAACAGCGCTTTGGGCGCCACGCGGGTCTGGATCGGCGAAGTCTTCGACTGGGTATTTCTCTCCGCGGGTTCCGTGTTCGTGCTGTTCTGCATAGCGCTGATCCTGTTGCCGGTCGGCAGCATCCGGATCGGTGGCGTCGATGCGAAGCCGGACTACTCGGTGCTCTCCTGGTTTTCGATGCTGTTCGCCGCCGGCATGGGCATCGGCCTGATGTTCTGGAGCGTCGCCGAGCCGGTCGGCTATTTCACCGAGTGGTTCGGTACCCCCCTGAACATCGAGGGTGGCACCGAGGCCGCGAAGGCGGCGGCGTTGGGCGCCACCATGTACCACTGGGGTCTTCACCCCTGGGCCATCTACGCGGTCGTCGGCCTGTCGTTGGCGTTCTTCACCTACAACAAAGGCATGCCGCTGACGATCCGCTCGACCTTCTACCCGCTGCTGGGGGACCGTGTCTGGGGGCCGTTCGGTCACGTGATCGACACGCTCGCGGTGTTGGCGACCATGTTCGGACTGGCGACTTCGTTGGGCCTGGGGGCGCAACAGGCGGCGAGCGGTTTGAGCTTCCTGTTCGGGATCGATGGCGGCCTGAACACCCAGATCGCGATCATCGTCGTGGTCACCACCGTGGCCCTGATCTCGGTGATGCGCGGCATCGACGGCGGTGTGAAGGTGCTAAGCAACATCAACATGGGCATGGCCGTGCTGCTGCTGCTGTTCGTGATGGTCGCGGGCGGGCTGATCGCGTTGGTGTCGAACATCGGCACCACGGTTTCCGCCTACGCCCAGTACATGCTGCCGCTGAGCAACCCGTTCGGACGCGAGGACGACACCTTCTACCATGGCTGGACGATCTTCTTCTGGGCCTGGTGGATTTCCTGGTCGCCGTTCGTCGGCATGTTCATCGCGCGCGTGTCCCGCGGCCGCACCGTGCGCCAGTTCGTGACCGCGGTTCTGCTGATTCCCACGCTGGTCACCATCCTCTGGATGAGCGCCTTCGGCGGCACTGGCGTCGATCAGGCGATGGCGGAGGTCGGCGCGCTGGCCGGAGGCATCAGCGATTCGTCGCTGGCGCTGTTCCAGATGCTCGAAAACCTGCCGTTCACCGCGATTACCTCGCTCCTGGCCATCGTGCTGGTGATGGTCTTCTTCGTGACCTCTTCGGATTCCGGTTCGCTGGTCATCGACAGCATCACCTCGGGCGGCAAGACCGATGCCCCTCAGTCGCAGCGCCTCTTCTGGGCGACCATCGAGGGCCTGGTGGCCGGTGTGCTGCTCGCGGTCGGCGGCGTGGCCGCGCTGCAGGCCCTGCAGGCCGGAGCCGTCAGTACCGGATTGCCGTTCGTGTTCGTGTTGCTTGCGATGTGCGTCAGCCTCGCGATCGGTCTGCACCACGAGCGTGTGCTGCTGAAGTTTGCCCCGGAGAAGGCTGCCTGAAGGACCGGATCGGCGGGGCCAGCGGTATACGTCTGCCCCGCCGCTTCCGGCCGCTCGGAACGCTGTAGACGTGAAAATACCGCCACGGAAGGACACGGAAATCACGGAACGTGATGGGAGATCAAACCCTGTGCCGCGTGCTGCCGTGGCTGGCCTTTTTACTTCAGGGAGTCGTCACCACCAAGCGCTCTGCGCTGAGTTCTGGCAGGAGATCCAGCACCGGCGCCCATTCCCGGTCGTCGAACTGATCCAGTTCCAGGTGCAGCCGGGGCGAACCACGGTGCTCGAGGTCCTCGAAGACCAGCTGTCCGTGGGATGAGGTGACCGGGCCCGAGAGGCCCACCGGGCCAGTGACGCGCAGCCCGGCTTCATTCCGTTGCATCCGGGTCTGGTGGACGGCGCCGAACGGCGCACCCTCGTGATCGCGGGGCCTGAGGTTTTCCACCCCGATCGTGCCGGTCACGCGTGTCTCGTCGTCATCGAGCCAACCCTCCAGGTTCGCGGCGATCGAGCCTTCACGAAGTTGCCCGCGCCGCTCCTCGTCCAAAAGGTCGACGAGAACGGGGAGATCGGCCGACCCATTCAGCCGAAAGCTGTCCCGCGATGCTCCGGGCGCAGAGGATGTCGTGAACTCGAGGGATCCCTCCGCGATGGGGAGGCGCAAATGATTCCACGCCGGCATGTCCCTCAGCGCCGTTTCGGTCAGGCCCAGATGAAGTCGGCCCTCGACCTGCTGCGGGCTGCGCTTCCATTGGCCCTGGAAATCCACCAGGGCGGTCTCGAGCCCCTCGCGCAGGACTTTGAGTCTGTATTCTTCCCCCGACTCCGTGCCGCGCGCCGAGAGTTCCACCTGCAGGTCGACGCTCTCCTCGGCCTCTCGGGTGACAAGGCCGATCCACGCGCGGCCGTCCATGCTTTCCGGAAGGCCGTTCGGGTGTGTCCGTATGCGACTCTCCGTGCGGATCCGGGCTTCCCGGATGGGAAGCTCCAGGTTCGCGAGGCTCGCTTCGAACAAGCCCTCCAACCGGGCCTCGCGCCCCGGCGCAAGATCCCGAAGCGTGAGCTGAAGGGCGACCCGCTGGTCATCCGGAAGTCGCAGTGTGCCGTCCACCTCGGCTTTCCGGATGCGCAGGTGGAACCCCTCGGGGTCTCCGGGTCCGCCGCCCTGCAACAACCCGGTGAAGGGCTTCGGGGCCGCGGGCTCACCCACCGGGCGTTCATCGACGTCCCCTTCGTCGTCGGTTGCCGGCGCCCCGGGATCGTCGTCCGCGGATCGCGAGTCCAGGAATGTCTCCAGGAATTCCTCCCCGGGCTCGAATACCAGGCCCCGAATCGTGACCTGCCGAATGTCCAGTTCGCGGCTCCAGAGCAGGGGCCAGAGCGATGCGCCCACACGCGCTTCGGCAATGCTCAGCCGGTCTCCCGCGGGGCTGAACACCCGGAGATTGCGCAGGCCCGCGCCGTCGAGATACAGCCGGATCTGGTCGGCTTCGACCGTGACCTCCTCCGAAGTGTTGAGCATCTCGAGCGCCGAACGCGTCTGCGCGCCGGCCGTCCAGCTCAGCAGTCCGACGGCGAGCCACCAGAGGGCACCGATCACGGCCGCGATCACCAGCAGCACCTTGAAGAACGTATTCATGGCTGTCCACCCTCCTTCACGGGCGGCCCGGCAGGTTCCCGCCCCGGGCGATGAATCCGGTCCGGATGAGCGATGCGGGCCAGAACGATCGCCAGCACGATGGCGGGGATCCCGATCGCGGCCGCGGAAATGAAGAACCAGAACCAGCCGACGTGCTCCGCGAGCACGCCGGTGAAGCCTGCGAGGAACTGCCCGGGCAGGGTCATGATGGAGCTGAACAGCGCGTACTGGGTCGCGGTGTACGCCGTGTTGGTGAGACTGGAGAGGTAGGCGATGAAGACCGAGATGGCCAGGCCGCCGCTGATGTTGTCGGCCATGATCGCGAACACCAGCCCGTAGGTCTGCGGGCCCAGCAGCGCCAGCCAGGAAAAGGTGAGGTTGGTCAGCGGCGCCAGGATCGCGGTGAAGATCAGCATGCGCAGGATGCCGAAGCGCATCACCAGCAGTCCGCCCACCGCAGCCCCGGTCAGCGTCATCGCCAGCCCGAACGCGGCGGCGATGTTCGCGATTTCGGTCTTGCTGAAGCCGAGGTCGAGATAGAAGGGGTTGGCCATGACCCCCATGAAGATGTCGCTGATGCGGAACACCGCGATGAAGACGAGGATCACCAGCGCGGCCTTGCCGAACCGGTTCCAGAAATCCGCGAACGGTCCGACCACCGCGCCGATGAACCAGGCGGTCAGATCACGCCGCCAGCCCTGGTGCCGCGTCCGGCCGAGGTAGTCGATCACGCGCTGTTCCATCTGCCAGGTGTGTGCGTCCACCGCGACCTCGGGCTCGCGGATGATCAGCGTGGTCAGCATGCCCACGCCCATCAGCACGGCCATCACGCCGTAGGCCAGGCTCCAGTCGCCGGCCGAAGCAATATGCAGCGCACCCGCGCCCGCCGCCAGCAGGGCCACCCGGTAGCCGAACACGTAGGTCGCCGCCATCGCGCCCTGGCGATCGCGCGAAACGGCCTCGATCCGGTAGGCATCGATCGCGATATCCTGCGTTGCGGAGCCGAACGCCGCCAATACCGCCCAGACCGCGACCAGCCACAACTGCTCGCGGGGGTCGGTCAGCGCGATCCCGGTCAGGGCCAGCGCGATCACTGCCTGAGCAAGCAGCATCCAGGCTCGCCTGCGGCCGAACCAGCGCGTGAGCAGCGGCAGCGCCATCCGGTCCACCACCGGCGCCCAGAAGACCTTGATGCTGTGCGCCATGCCGACCCAGCTCAGGAAGCCGATCGCGGCCAGCTCCACGCCGAGATCGCGCAGCCAGGCGGTAAAGGTGCCGCCGACCAGCAGCAGGGGCAGTCCGGCCGAGAAGCCCAGGAACAGCATGCCGATCACCCGGGGATGACCGTATACCGCGAATGCGTCGCGCCAGCCGCGCCGCGTGGTCTCCGGGCTGTTTGGTACCTGATCCGTCATGCCATGGCCCCGCACGCCCTCGTCTGCTTTTCAGTGGTTTTGTGCCGCGCCGCGGTCGGGCGATCCTGCGCCCGCGCTTCCCGGGATTCATTGGGGCGCCGGCCCCTGACGCACAGGGCCGGCTGATCATCGCAAAAATCCATGGTCTTGGCGAAAGAACCGGGCTAAGCTCAAACGGTCCCGTGCCACTCCCGGCGCCCGGCAAGGACCGGGGGCGCAACGCAGCGGGCATGACCAAGGATTCTCGGCGCGCCGCCGGTCGTCCTCCAGCATCAAGGGATCAGGATCATCGAGGGGGCGTGCATGAGGGTTGTAGCGGCAGCACTGGGTGCAGGCCTGATGGCGATGAGCCTCGGCCCGTCGGCCAGCGAGTTCAACGGCTCTGTGAAAGGCGCCGTGGACGGGCAGCCCATTGACGTCGCCGTTGCCTGTGATCGCGGCGACGGGTTTTTGCAAGCCAAGTCGGACCCGTCCATGCACGGCCCCACCGAGGACCGTGATGGCGACGGCATTGCCGTGACCGTGAGCGCCATGCGGGGCATGGGGCAGGCGGTTTTCGAGGTCGTGGTGCCCGGTCAGTTCTATCGCTTCACCGGCAAGCGCGATTTGGTATTCACGGAGTCGGGGCTGCAAATGAAGTCCACGATTAACCGCTACGAGGGTACGGGCGCGGACAGCAGGGTCATCGGCTCCTACGACGTCGATCTGACCCTGGAATGCGGCAGCTGATGGCACCCTCTGGGATCTGTTGCTCAGCTTGCCGCTGCATCCCGCAGCAAGATAACCAATGACGCGCTGGCGCTCGTTAAGCCCCGCTGCAGGCCGACTGGAACGGCCGAAAATCACCCTTGTCCTGATCGGTCTTAGTGTAGTGTCCGGCGCTGCTGCCGAAAGCCTGCAGCTCGGACCCGTGACCCACTGACACGGTGGTGGTGCCGAAGTGGCCATGATCGAGATCTAATCGATTGGTCTCTGGTTCAAGTCCAGCAGGGCCAACCATTTAAACTATTTATCATAAAAGTAGTATCAAAACTAAAGGCCGGTGCAATGTGCTCACAACTTTGTAAAAGAATAATGAATGCCAATGCGGTCGGGCGGCAACATCATACTTCCGTACTGCCAGTCTGGCGGTTCGGTACGTTTCGGATTCTCCTGTTTGGGCTTCTACTCTGTGCCTTTTCAAGCGTCACGATGGCACAGCCGGTGTCCGACGTATCGAAAGAGAGAATCCTGCCGACACTTGAACCGCTGGCTGCGATACTTCCGGTTCTGGCAGCAATCCGCCTGGAAATTGACCACACTCAATTCGATCGCAATGCACTGCTCGAAAAATTAGATTATGACGACGAGCAGATCATAACGTTCGCAAGAGATGAAATTGCCTTCGAGGCGTACACCGGCCTGCTCCGGGGATCCGATGGCACATTGATGGCGGCTGCAGGAAACGCGCTTGACCAGGCGGTATTCTTGGGCGGGATGTTAAGGGCTGCAGGCTTCGACGCACGCGTGGTGGAAGGTGAGATGAGCCCGGAAGATGCTTCCCGATTGGCAAGTGGGATGCGTGATGTGCGAACCATGAAGTCTCCCTTCAAAGACGACAGCGAAGTCGAGCGCTTAATCGATCGACTGAACGCGCCGATTCCGGATGCGGATCGCAATAACTCACTGGAGTCCGGCGGGCCTGGAGACGACTTCGACAAGGTGCGGACAGTGGCACACGCCGTAATCAAAGGAATCCGCGATGAGGGCGCACAGCTCGGCTCCGCAGTTATGCGATGGGAGGACATCGTTAACGAATCCCAACGGTACTATTGGGTCCAGTATCGGAGCGCGCCCTCGGCAGGGTGGGTAGACCTGCATCCTGCATTCGGTTCTCGATCCGCACCGAATGCCGTTGCGCAGAGGTATTTTGACGATCGAATCCCCGAGGATCTCACGCACAGGCTGCGCATCAGCACCTTCATCTCGCAGCGCGTTGGTGACAAACTTCATGAAAAGCTGGTAATGCCGGCTTGGGAGCGGCCGATGGCCAACCTGGTGGGAATGCCGATCAGGTACATGAATTTCCCCGACGGTCTCGCACAGCAGTCAGAAGACGAGGAGAACTTCGAGGATTCTGTTGCTCAGGTCAAGGAAGCTATAGCCGCTTCGCGTTTTTTCCATCCCATGTTCAATGGACAAATTGTAACTGGCGGAAACTCTTTCGACCTTCGTGGGAACATTGTGCCTTCTGACGTGGCGGGCAACTTCATGGCAGGTCTGTTTCAGGAGCAAGCCGTGAAACTCGGCAGCGCGATTGCGGCTCTTTCAGACAAGGACGATTCCGATGGTGAGTTAATGTCACTCGTCGAGCATTGGATCCAGTTCGAAATGATCACTCCCGGTGGACAGACCCAGACGATAAAACGGTTTTTGCTTACATCGGATCACGAAGGCGACAACCGTGCTTTGGCTTTAACGCGAGAAGTGTCCATTTCGGTGGAGCCGGGCCGACCTTCAGTGGCAAAGTATCTTGACGAAAAGTTGGACCTGCTCGCGACTGCCGCCCAAATACTCGAGGCTCTTGACGATGAGAAGTCGACGACACCGCTCGGCGACATCCAGCCGCTGATGGAGAAGCTGGTCTCTCATTCGTCGGGAGCCGTGAACCTTGATTACCTGGTCAGCACCAGTAACCTTTCCGAAGCGTTGGGTGCAGTCAAAGTCTATCGACCGCAGGGTTCGATCGTCGCCAGCTATCAATTCGCGCTGGGAATGGCAACGGACCTCAGCGTGCCCACGGGATTCGATATTCTGACGGACTTCAACTACGCCTGGATCGAGGGCAATGGTTCTGGCGGTGGCTTGACCATCAGCCCTGAGAAAACAGTCGAAGTGGGCATCGCGCAGACGATGTTGGAGTCGCATGCGCGTTTCCCTGGAAACGAAAGGGGAGCTAATGCCTTTCTTGACTGGGACAAATCAGATCCTGAACGTACGGTAGTGATCACCCGTGAAAGCAATCTGGGTAACGGGCTGGCTGAAAATTCTTCCACCCGGTATCTGATCCAGGACATTGAGAAAGGCTACTTGACTATCATGCAGCCTGTCAGAACCGCCAGCGGAAGCCCTTCCACCTGGTGGCGTGTACACCCCGAGACTGCGGAAACACTGGGTATGACTGAAGCGGGCTGGGGTGGCCTGACCTTCTTTTCGCTGCTGTCAGTGTCGTCCTTTGAGTACAAAATGTTTCTCGTGCATGCGAACTCTATGGTAGGACCGGCTAAAGTCACTGGAGCAATCGCGAAATGTCACGGGATCATCGCGGCGTTCTCTATCGGCGAAAAGATCAATCTGATCGGAGAACAGGCCGGACATGCAAGTACCGAACTCGGACTTGTGCTTCAGGGAATCGGAATGGGCTTGACATCCGTTCAGGCTGCTCTTAGGTCGCCCGCTGGGTATGAGGCCTTCATGAAACGTTGCGTCATTCGCCAGATTTGGAGATAGGCTGATTTTTAGGGTCAGAGTCAAAACTTCTACACTATGGGGCACATCGAATAACCCGAAGTTTTGTGTGAATTCCGCCGCGAAATGACGGCCGCAACCGAACTCGGTTCATATTCTTCAGCGAATCACCACTTTTCTTCGCAGTGTCTCTCCGTTTTCTCTTCGAATCGCCCTGATGTGCGGCGATTCGGCCCACTGCGGGCGTCAGAAGGTCTCGATTCCGGCCTTCTGAAAATACACGGCGGCTTAAATTGTAGCAGATGGCCATCATCGTCATCGGTAAGTTGGCTCGCCCTTGGCCAATCGCGCGAATCAACTTTTCACCCATTTGATCGATCATGGTCGACCCGGGCACGTGTCTTGGCGATACGCTAATGGCGCCGTTGCTGACACTCGGACAGCGGCTTGTTGCGCGCACCCTTCCTTTGGATCTGGTTGCGGTAACCCGTGCGCCAAGCCAAGCTTGGGTGAGGAGGAAGTACGTAGTAGGCGGAAACCTTACGTTTGTCCCCTGCGGGAGGGAATCCAGTCCGGTAAAGGTGGTCAGCTCATCGGACAAGGCTTCGTAACTCAGTACTAGGCGGTGGCACAACACGTCGGGCACCAGGTCGGTGACATACTCCGGCAGGACGTAAGGACGTCTGCGCAGGCAGGCGAGCGCCCGCGCACCTTCGATGAGGTGGACGGATGCACGCGGGCTGGCGCCGTAGCTCAGGTAGCGCGACAGGTCAGGGATGCCTTAGCGTTCCGGGTCGCGTGTCGCCGATACTAGCTTGACGGCATGCTGGATCAGCGACGGATCGACATACGCGCTGCAGGGCAGCAAGCTCCTCGGTAATGGCCATCGGCGTAGTCGTGATCGGCGGACCGGTGACGCGGTCGACAATGGTGAATTCCTTTTTCTCATTTGGATAGCCGACGATGACCTTCATCATGAAGCGGTCGACCTGAGCCTCGGGCAAAGGGGTAGGTGCCCTCGGTTTCGATCGGATTCTGCGTCGCCAGGACCAGGAAGGGGAGGGGGACGTAATGCGTCTCGCCGGCGCTCATGACTTGATACTCCTGCATGACTTCGAGCGGAGCGCTCTGCACCTTGGCCGGGGCACGATTGATCTGGTCGGCGAGCAGCAGGTTGGTGAATACCGGCCCCAGCGAGGTGCTGAAGTCGCTGGTATTCTGATTCTAGATCCGGGTGCCGACGATATCGACCGGCACCAGATCGGGGGCAAACTGGATGCGCCGGAAGTGGCGACGGATCGTGTTTGCGAGTGTCTTCACGGTCAGCGTCTTCGCGGGTCCGGGCACGCCTTCGACCAGCAGATGGCCTTGCGCCAGCACCGCCACCAGGACGCGCTCGAGAAAGTGGTTCTGACCGACCACCACCTTCTTGACCTCATACAGAATGCGCTCCATCAAGGTGGCGACGTCGGTGCGATTCGATTCCCGGCTGTTCATGGATGGCCTCCCCGCCTGTCTGAAGTATTCTCTAGAATAGTGATACCCCGGCAGCGCCTGCTGCGTTTTCGATCGGCACGGCAAAGCCGATGCCTACGAATACCCCGCGATTGCGGGGGTTCAGAATACCGGTCACGATGCCGACGACTTCGCCGTCGGAGGTGACAAGCGGACCGCCCGAACTCCCCGAATTGGCTGCGGCGTCGAACTGGATCAGATTGCTCAGCACGCGCTGGCCTTCCGGGGATACGAACTCCCGGCGCAGTCCCGAGACGACGCCGGCGCTGACCGACGGGCCAAGTCCGAACGGAAATCCGACGGCGACCACGCGCTCGCCGAGGGCGAGGCCGGTGGTCGAGCGCATGGTTGCGGCCACGAGGTCGTCGGGTATTTGGTGCGCCTGCAGCACGGCCAGGTCGTATTCCGGCCGGATGCCGACGATGCTCGCGTCGGACTCGAAGCCGTTGGCAAAAACAAGGCGGATGCGCTCGGCGCCCGCCACGACATGAAGATTGGTCAGAATCGTGCCGTCATCGACGATCACGACGCCGGTGCCGCCGACGCTGCGCTCGCCGTCCTGCTCGCTGCCGTTCTCCTGGTCGAGACCGCGAACCCGCACCACTGACGGCGCGATGACCCGATGCGCACGCACCGCGGGCGAAACCACGCGCTGCGCGTCTATCTGGCGCTGTATCGTTGCTTCGAGTTGTGCGCTTGACAGCGCGTCCGGCGGGGCATTGATCCACGACGCGGCGACAAAAGCCAGACTTGCCAGAAGCGCGCCGGCACCCAGCAGCAGCGCGCGTTCGTTGCGCTGCCGGACGGGGGGGGCGGTATGTTGCTGGGGTCGGTTGCCTGGTTCCCGGGGCGGCGGGCCCGGGTCGGTGCTACCTTCCTGTTTGCGCGGAGCAATCACAGGCGTCTGGCCACGGCTACGTGGCGGACTGGAGCGGCTGTAGAGCGCGGCGCGCTTCATTCCGTCCCTCGCCGAATGCGTTGGGGCAAGTGCCCGATGGACTGGTTAACCATGGAATCGATGTCTCCAAATCATCGTTCACCCCCGCCATTTTTAAAAATGGGTTCAAGTCTGAAGTGCAACAGCGCTATGATGCGAGTGTAACTGCATCATGAAGACCTCGTGATGGGTTTTGAAATCGAGGCATTTTCTGGGACGGTGATTGAGGCGTTGCATGGCGAATGCGAGCTGGTCAGGGGTAATGGAATCGAAGCACATCTTCTTCGGAAAGAGTTGGCGAATCAGGCCGTTCATATTCTCGTTCGCACCACCTTCCCAAGAGGCATAGGGATGAGAGAAGAAGAAGTCTGCGTCGAGTTCTTCGGCGATACGCTCATGCTGAGAAAACGCCTTGCCCTTGTCGGCTGTCAGTGTATGAACGGCGGCCGAAAAGGTATCAGCAGAGAGATCATGGAGTCCGATACCGCCTGCGCTGTTTTGAACGGAACATGCACAATCAGGGTGTAGCGAGACGTGCGTTCGTTAATCGTGACGAGGGCCTGCTTCTGTCCGGCACCGATAACCAGATCCGCCTGGGTTTGCTTCAATGCGGTTGAAATGCGTTGGGCACAATAAGGGTTGACCACGGTGGATTAGGTGATTATGCAGGGATTCTTCGAGTTTCGGAATGGTCTTCGGGTGTTCAGCATGGCCCTTGCGGCGGTTTCCCTCGCGGCCATGGGGAGTGCTGGAGCATTGCCCGCCTTCCACGAAACCGAGCCGAACGATACACCCGAGACCTTCAGCCCAATCTCCGGAGAGGTGCGCATCATTGGCACAATGCCCCCGGGTGATCAGGACGGCTTTCTCTGGTCGGTCTCGGACGTCGACGCGGTCAAGCCCTGGACGTTTACGTTGCAGGGAGTCCCCGGGGCGCTGACGATTGCTGAGGTCATGCGCCTCGAGTATGCCGAGGACGGCGTGGGCCTGGCAGGGCGCGAAACATTGTTCACGATCGGGAGCCGGGACGGCAGCCGTCCGGGTGTGGCCGAGGGGTTGCTGTTCGAGCCGGGGGAGTATCTTCTCGGATTGGCCCGGGCGGGCGGAGGCGGCGCGTATCGTCCGCCGGTCGACAGCGCCCGGTTTGGAACGCTGGATGACTTGGGCACGCCAGACTCGAGTCCGGCGGAGGACGAAAACGCGGACGGTTATCGCCTGACCATTGAGGAAGGCTCTCCGTATCCCTCCGGCAGCGCCAGTATCGAAAATGCGACCGAGGCGCAGGCGCTTGAGGTTCGGCCCGGCCGCGGCCTCTCCGCCTATGCCGCCAGCGACGAAAGCTGGTTCAGCTTCTCGATCGATACCTCGGCTGCCGAGAGCCGATGGGATCTCGTGGCCCGGGTGCCGGTGGGGCGCAAGGGTGTGGTGGCGCTTTTGGGTGACGCAGGGACGGTACTTGCGACCGCCGTTGCGAACCAGCAGGGGACTATGCGCCTACAGGATCTGTCGCTGGATCCGGGCGACTATCGGGTGCGGCTGAAGGGGGAGGCGGACAGCCTCTACACGTTGGTGCTGGAGCAGGCCGGTCTGCGCGTGGAAGGTGAGGAGGCCGAACCGAATGACGGCTGGGCGCTCGCCAATCGGGTCGACCTCGGCGGTGGGGCGCCGATCTCGGGCCGGTTCCAGCGCGCGCGAGATGAGGATTTCTTCGCCTTCGAACTGGACGAGGTCACGGTGGACCGGCGCCTGGCGCTGGTCGTCGAGGCTGAGCCTGTCGGGTCGTACAAGCTCTGTCTGCTGGACCGTCAGGGGCGGGACCTGCAGTGCCGGACCGGCGACGGTCCCCAGCGCCTCGGCGGGCTGGTGTTGGCCTCCGGGGCCTATGGCGTGTCTCTCAGCCGCGGGACCGAGGGCATGTCCTATACGCTTCGCCTGGTCGCGGACGGCGCGCACGATTCGGCGACCGAGGCCGAGCCCAACGATACACCGGAGCATGCCACCAGCGTGCCCTCGAACCGCCGGATCAAGGGAACCCTGGACCGGGACGACATCGACTTCATTCGCTTCGATCTCTCGGAGGAGGCGCAGCTCTGGCGCTTCCAGGTGGTGGGCGACGGCATTCACGAGGTGGCGTACCACGATGGTTCCGGCCGGCGGGCTCAGGTCGTTCGTGCGGCAGCGGACCAGCGGCGTGTGGTGCTCGACAACGTGTTTCTGCTGCCCGGGACTCACTACGTCGCCGTCAGTGGCCGCGCCGAAGGTGAGTACACCTTGCTGGCCCGTGCACTCGGTCCGCCGGATCCGAACGGCGAGATGGAGCCCAACGACGACACCACGCGCATGCAGCCGATGCGGATCGGCCAGACGCGCCACGGAACGCTTCCGGATCCTTCAGACCGGGACAACTACCGTTTTCATCTGGCCCATCACGATCACATCCGCCTGGAAATCCGGCCACCGGCGGACGGCAGGATCCGTGCCATACTCTATTGGGAGGGCGAACTCCTGAGCGAGGCCCGGCCGGGCAACGACGCCAGGGGCGACGCGTTCCAGCTTCAGGGTGTCTTTCCGCCCGGGGATTATCGCCTGGAGCTGATCGCGGCTGAGGCCAGCGATGCCGAATACTTCGTCGAACTGACGCGGCTTGAGCGGTTCTCCTGCCCGACCGACTGCGAACCCAACAACAGCAGCGCGTTTGCGAATGCGATCCCGGCGGACGGCGTGCTGGAGGGTCAGGTCGGCGAATGGCGCGATTACGATTGGTATGCGTTGCCGGCGTTCGACTCCGACACGGCCATCGCGATCTCGGGTGCCGGACCGGGTATTGCGCTCCTGGCCGATAGGGATGACCGCGATACGCTCACGCTGGATCGGGCGTCGGGCATCCGGACCGCCACGATTCCCGCGGGTGGCGCGCATTTCCTGCGCGTGCATGGGAACGGCGAGTACCGCTACGCAATAGAGATCGACGGAGAGAGCGGGAAGGCTCCGGATCCTGCGGATGCGCCGGTTTCCCTCGCTCTGGTGCTGTCGTCGGATCAGGTGGCCGCGTATCACGCCCAGGCTCAGCGAGTGGATGGGCGGATCGAAATCGCCAACCCGGGCGACGAGTCGGTCGAACTGAGCCTGCGTGCGCTCACCAGCGATGCCCGTTGGCAGGTGCAGCTCGAGCAGGACGAAGTCTCACTGGCTGCGGGGGAGATCGCGACGGTGGCCCTCGAGGTGGCGGTTCCCGACGACGCCTGGGCCGGTCGTCCGGTAAAGATCAGCGTCGCGGCCTACGCGGACCGCCATCTGCAGGGGCAGGCCAGTGCGCTGATCGATGTCGGCACCGGGGCCAAGGCAGTACAGGCACACCCGTACTCGCCGGTTCCCGGTGTGTTGCGGGGTGGTTTCAACATGGCATGGATCGCCCTCGGGAGCCAGGCTCGCGAGATTCAGGATCCCCGCGCCGTGCGCAATCTCGAGCAGTTGTTTGACGGGATGGTCGCCCGCGAGGAAGGTCTGACGTATTCGGCAGACCCGTCGGACGACGCCAACGCCATCGTCGTCGAACTGGGTGGCGACGGCAGGGCCGAGGTCGCCGGGTTCGTGTTGAACCCGATGGGTCGCGGATCCCCGATCGATTTCGTGCGGAAGTTCGAGGTCGCGCTGTCCGTTGACGGCGAACACTACACGACCGTTCTGAGCGACGAACTCGAACCGTTGCCTCGCGAACAGTACTTCCCGCTCAAGACCACCCAACCGGCTCGCTTCGCCCGCCTGACGCTGATTGACAATCTCACGGGTCGGCCAGGTTCCGGCCGCATGCTCGGCGAGTGGAAGGTCGTCGCGCGTCCGGATCAGAACCCGTTTCCCGATCGCCGCGTGAATCTCGCCGATCCGGAGCTTGGGGGTCACGTCGTACGCGCCAAGCCACTCGTCTCCCAGCGTTGGGACGATGCGCTGCTGCTTCCGGATTCGGGCGATACGGGGGTTCGCGTGAATGCCGGCGATACGCTGGAATGGGTCATCGGTTTTCATCACAACCGTGCGGCGTTGATCGACGGCGTCGAATGGGTCGATGTCGCGGACCCCGGTAGCCGGACGACCCTGGGTGAGGTGGAAGTCGCGGTCAGCCTGGACAGCCCTCTCGGACCCTGGCAACCGATCGCGGACTGGCCACTGGATGGCGGCACCGAAAAGCGGCTGGATCTGGATGCGCCGGTCTGGGCCCGCTTCGTACGCTTCAGCAGTGCGCCCGTCGGTGAACGCACCACCGTGTTGGTTCCGTCCGTCGTGCGCATCCTCGAGCGGCCGGCCGACGGCACCTACCTTTCGATTCTGGGTGAATGGGGCTCCGACGGGCACCGGGCGATCTTCGAGGAGCTGCATCCTCCGGAGCCTCCATTGCCGTTCGTGCTGGCCGAAAATGACAGTCGCGAAAATGCCGCTCAGGTCGTTCCGGGCGACGTCGTGCAGGGGCGCGTCTGGCTCGGTCGTCACGAACACTGGTACCGGCTGGAGATGCCCCCCGAGCAGAACACCCTGGAGTTGGAGTTGGCGGGCGACCCAACGGTCCGCACCGTGCTTGCGATCGAAAATGCCGCGGGCGAGCCGATCGATTTCCGCGTGGCCGAGCGGAAACCGGATCTGCAGCGCATCGAGGCCTTTGTCGGCGCCGGAGAGACGGTCTTCCTCAAGCTCGAGGAGCCACCGCGCAACGTGGTGTTCGCCTGGGATACCAGTTCCAGTGTGGGTGCCTATCTCCCCGTGATCTACAACGCGATGTCCACGTATGCCGAGGGTCTGGTTCCGGGTCGCGATGCCGCCAACCTGATGCCTTTCGGCTCCGGCCTCCTGCTGCGTGAGTGGCACGGCGAGCCGTACCTGATCCAGAAAATCCTGAACGAGTATCCGCGCGACGAAAGTTCCAGTGCAGCGGAAGACACCCTGGCCCGCGCCTCGAACGCACTCGGCAACCGCGCCGGGGCCAAGGCGATCGTGCTCATCACGGACGCTGCGACCACTCGCCACGACCCGGTGTGGGAGGCCTTCGACCGGGTGCGTCCGCGCATCATGGCGCTGGGCCTGGATTCGACCGGGGCGTTCGGGCGCTACCCGCGTCGCGAGCAGGATCTGATGCAGGACTGGGCCCGGGTGAACGGCGGCCACTATGCGCATCTGCGCAGCGAAGGGGAGATGGAGGTGGCGTTCGATCGCGCCGCGGCGCTGCTGCGCGAGCCGGCACCCTACCGGCTGACGATCGGGGCCGTCTTTCGCGAGGCGCCGCAGCCCGGCAGTCTGCGGGTGTTGTCCGGGCCCGAGGGGAGTGCGGGCGGGCTGGTCGCGGGTGGTGCCGTGAGCCTGATCCTGGATGCCTCCGGTTCGATGCTGCAGCGGATGGACGGCGTTCGGCGCATCGAGATCGCAAAGCGCGGACTGGTCGATGCCGTGAGCCGGCATCTCGCACCCGGCACGCCGGTCGCGCTGCGCGTGTTCGGCCATCGCGAGCCCAATGCCTGCCGCACCGATCTGGAAATTCCGCTGGCGCCGCTGGATCCGGCCGCGGCGCAGCGGCGGATCGGGGACATCCAGGCCCGCAACCTTGCGCGCACGCCGATCGCGGACTCGCTGGCGCAGGTCGAGTCCGATCTCTCGACGGCGAGCGGGCCGAAGACCGTGGTGCTGGTGACCGACGGCGAGGAAACCTGTGACGGCGACCCCGGTGCAGTGATCCAGCAACTGATCGACAGGGGCTTCGATTTCCGGCTCAATATCATCGGGTTCGCTCTGGATGACGATCGGCTCGAGGCCCAGTTCGCGGAATGGTCGGAACTCGGTGGGGGGGCCTACTTCAGCGCTGGTGACGCGGACAGTTTCGGTCAGGCGCTGCAGGCCGCGCTACAGGTGCCCTATGCGGTATATGACCGGGAGGGCGTTGAGGTCGCACGCGGCCTGGTCGACGGCGAACCGGTCGAACTATCGGCCGGGAGCTATCGTGTCGTGGTGGCCGCCGTCACCACGCAGCAGTTTGAAGACATCCGGATCCCCGCGGAAACGGAGGTCGAGCTACGTCTCGATTAGATTGGATGGTGCCGGCGGCCAAAGGCCGGTCGGGTTCGCGCTCAGGCTTCTCGGAGGATGATCCATGATGCGTTCGTTTTCGGTGTTTTTCGTGATGATGCTTGTCTCGTTCGCGGCCCATGCCGCCGATCCTTTCGTAGGGGAGTGGATGCTGGACGAGGAATTCTGCGAGGAAGCACGCCTGTTCTGGACGGCGGACGGCATCCATGGGGCGCTTTCCCATGAGGACGACCGCTGGACCGAGATTCTCTCCACCCCGTATTCCCGCGAGGCAGATGTGATCACCTATTCGGTGGTGCCCTTCGAGATCGGCGGCTCCGGTGGGGCGGAAGCGGTCACCGAGCGCATCCGCATCACGATGCAGGGCTCGGATCGCCTGACTATTGAAAATCTCGATCTGGCAGCGCCGGACAACACGGTTGAGTATGTCCGTTGTCCCCCGCGCTGACCTTATCACTCAGGGATTCCGATATGAGCCTTGCACCGTTGCCTGCACACACGATCGACCGTCGTCTCATCCGCCACCTGCGTCCTGGCGAAGAGGTGCTCTGGCAGGGCGCGCCCGCGCCGGGTAGCATCGTTTCGCGTTTCGCCCCCCTGACGACGGGTTTCACCGCAGTCGTTGGCGTTCTGTTCGTGCTCGGTCAGCCCCCCGCGCTCTTCGAGTGGATCGGGTCCGTCATTCATTCGGTGCCCCAGGCCAGTATCAATATCGCAGCAGAACATGAAGATGGGGCCCGGATCATCATCGGCTGGTTCCTGTTCATCACGTCGGTGCTGGGCTTCTTCGTGAGCCGCTACACGCGCGAGAAGCATTGGCTCTATGCGATCACCCGCCAGCGTCTGCTTGCGCTGAACCATGGCAAGGTCCGGCATTCGGCCACCCGCGAAGATGTCGACCGGGTCCTTACGCTGCACAAGCCGTTTCGGGGGCATATCGTCTACTGGTCTTCGCCGATGCACGGATTCCGCGGCCAGAAGGAACCCCAAAGGGTCCAGGGACTCATCGAGTCCTGGCGGGCGAGCGATGCCGCGGACGGTGACGCGCGCGAGATGGGGGGTGTGGAGGATGGCGGCCGGACACAGCCTCAGCCAACGTCCGGCGCCGAACCCGCTTCATCGCGGGGGTTCTGGATCGAGAAGAAACCTCCGGTCTGGATGGCCGCGGTCGGGCTGGTCGGCGCGTTCGGATACTGGGGGTACACGTCCTTCCTGTCCGGACACGAGATCGTCTCTCAGGACCTTCGGGAGATCACGCCATACGACCGCCCTGCGGCCCTCGCGTCATTACCCGAGGGATTGCCCGGCGGCTACTGGATGGCTCTGCGCGACCTCGACCCGGCGGCCAATCCCATGCGGGCGGTGCTCAGCATGACGGTCAGCCGCGGCAGGGAGCGGGTGAACTATCGTCTCGTACTCCTGGATGATGCGGGAGAGGTCGCCTGGGAAAGCAGCGGGGTCGCGCAGCAGGGCGTGTCTGACGAAGACCGCAGGCAGGGCTCGAGCAGTACCCGGCGCATGCGTCACGCGACCGAGCCGTTTACGCTCGAGCGAGCTGGGCCGTACACGCTGCTCGCCGAGATCGAGCGGGTGGAAAAGCCACGGGTGGCGCTGCGTGGCAACGTCACCGAGGCGAGTGCCTGGATATATGCCCTGCTTGCCGCCATCGGCCTGATCGGCGTGGGTCTGCTGATACGCGAGGAACGGGGGCGTCGCCACGCACGGGGCTGATCGGCGCAGGGATCAGCCCCGGGTCGCTGGCGCGTCGTAATCGATCCAGAACGGCGCGTGGTCCGAGAACCGTTGGTCCTTGTAGATCACCGGGTCCCGGGCGGTTGCGGCGAGCTGCGGCGTCGCGATCTGGTAGTCGATGCGCCAGCCAACGTTCTTCGCCCAGGCCTGGCCGCGGTTCGACCACCAGGTGTACTGCTCCGGTCGGGGGTCCAGTTTGCGGAAGACATCGACCAGTCCCAGTTCATCGAAGACGCGATCCATCCACGCACGTTCTTCCGGGAGGAAGCCCGAGTTCTTCTGGTTGGACTTCCAGTTCTTCAGGTCGATCTCGCGATGCGCGATGTTCCAGTCGCCACAGATCAGCCACTCGCGCCCGTCTCGCGCGCACTGTTCCAGCCAGGGCAGGAAGAAGTCCATGAACCGGACCTTGGATTCCTGTCGGTGATCACCGGAGGAGCCGGACGGCAGGTACAGCGATACGACGGACAGGTTACCGAAGCGCATCTCGACGTACCGTCCTTCGCGGTCGGCTTCCTCGAAACCGCAGTGGGTGATGACCGCGTCCGGCTGCTGGCGGCTGTAGATCGCGACCCCGCTGTAGCCGGGTTTCTCGGCGTCCACGTACGCGCAGTGATACCCGTCGGGGTGAAACAGGGGGTCGCCGAGCTGGTGGATCTGGGCCTTGGTTTCCTGCAGGCAGACCACATCGGCGCCGACCTCGGGCAGCCAGTCGAAAAAACCCTTGCGGGCGGCGGCACGGATACCGTTGGCGTTCAGGCTGAGCACTCGCATGGGGCCGAACGATACCTGTACGGGCGATCCCGGGGAAGTGCGCGCCGCGGCCCCCTGGAGGTGAGGGCGCGCCCGGGCTGTGCGAAAATGAAGGCTTTACCCCCGGAGCACAGCCGATGTCCGCACAGGATTTCCTCGCCTACTCCCTGCAACGCCAGGTGCTGCGTTTCGGGGAATTCAAGCTGAAGTCGGGGCGGATCAGCCCGTACTTCTTCAATGCCGGCCTGTTCAATCGCGGTTCCGACCTGGTGCGGCTGGGCCGTTACTACGCCGAGGCCATCGTCGCGAGCGGTCTTGAGTTCGATCTGCTCTTCGGACCGGCGTACAAGGGCATTCCGCTGGCGGCCGCGGTGGCGATGGCGCTGCAGCTGGAGCACGGGCGTGACGTTCCCTGGGCGTTCAACCGCAAGGAGGCCAAGGACCACGGCGAGGGTGGCAACATCGTCGGCGCGCCGCTACAGGGGCGGGTGCTGATCGTGGACGACGTGATCACCGCCGGCACCGCGATCCGGGAAGCTGTCGACATCATTCGTGCCGGCGGCGCCGAACCGGTGGCCGTCGCGATCGCGCTGGATCGGGAGGAGCGGGGTCGCGGCGACACCTCCGCGATCGCCGAGGTGGAAAGCGAATTCGGCCTGCAGGTCATCCGGGTGGCCCGTCTCACCGATCTGATCGCCATGCTCGAGGCCGATGGCCGGGACCCGAATCACCTCGTGGCGCTGCGCGCCTACCGCGACCAGTACGGCGTCTGAATCCCGCCGCGCCGTTTGCCTGGAATCGGGGCGGCCAGCGCATGGTTCTTGCAAAGCGCGAGGGTCTCCGATAGCTTCGAGTCCACGCATCATCAAGCTGGGGGTGCCGGCGGCGTGCCGGCTGAGAGAGTCCCCTTGAACCTGATCCGGTTTGCACCGGCGGAGGGAAGCTTGTCGCGGCCGAACGGGCCGCCCCTGTTTCCTCGTACCGCCCACACCCGAGGAAACCCCATGAGCGCCATTCCCGAAGACTTCATCCGCAGCACGGCCCGCGTGTCCGACGCCGTGACCCGGCCGTTCCCCAACTCGCGGAAGATCTTCGTCGAGGGCAGCCGCCCCGACATCCGGGTACCGATGCGCGAGGTCTCCCAGGACCCGACCCAGGCCTCGATGGGTGCCGAGGAGAACCCGCCCATCACCCTCTACGACACGTCCGGGCCCTACACGGATCCGCAGGCGCGGATCGACCTGCTGCAGGGCCTGGACGACCTGCGCGGCGCCTGGATCGACGAGCGCGGTGACACCGAGTGGCTGGACGGCCCCACCTCGGCGTTCGGCCGCGCCCGCGCAGAAGACCCGGACCTGGCCAGCCTGCGTTTTGCGCACATCCGCGCGCCGCGCCGCGCCAAGGCCGGCGCCAACGTCAGCCAGATGCACTACGCGCGCCGTGGCATCGTGACCCCGGAGATGGAATTCGTCGCGATCCGCGAGAACAACCGCCTGCAGGAGATGCGCGCGGATCCCCGCTACGCGAAGCTCTTGCGCCAGCATGCCGGTGATCCGCTTGGCGCCCGTATTCCCGAGACGATCACCCCCGAGTTCGTACGCGACGAAGTAGCCGCCGGCCGCGCGATCATCCCGGCCAACATCAACCACCCGGAGCTGGAACCGATGATCATCGGCCGCAACTTCCGGGTGAAGATCAACACCAACATCGGCAACTCGGCGGTCACCTCGAGCATCGAGGAGGAGGTCGAGAAGCTGGTCTGGTCCTGCCGCTGGGGCGGCGACACCCTGATGGACCTGTCGACGGGCAAGAACATCCACGAGACGCGCGAGTGGATCCTGCGCAACTCGCCGGTGCCGATCGGGACGGTGCCGATCTACCAGGCGCTGGAGAAGGTCGACGGCAAGGCCGAGGATCTGACCTGGGAGCTGTTCCGCGACACCCTGATCGAGCAGGCCGAGCAGGGCGTCGACTACTTCACCATCCACGCCGGCGTGCGCCTGCAGTACGTGCCGCTGACCGCCGACCGCGTGACCGGCATCGTCTCGCGCGGCGGCTCGATCATGGCCAAGTGGTGCCTGGCGCACCACCGCGAGAACTTCCTCTACACCCGGTTCGAGGAAATCTGCGAGATCATGAAGGCCTACGACGTGTCCTTCTCGCTCGGCGACGGCCTGCGCCCGGGCTGTCTCGCCGACGCCAACGACGCGGCCCAGTTCGGTGAGCTGGAGACGCTGGGCGAGCTCACGAAGATCGCCTGGGAGCACGATGTGCAGGTGATGATCGAGGGCCCCGGCCACATCCCGCTGCACATGGTGAAGGAGAACGTCGACAAGGAACTCGTCGACTGCTTCGAGGCGCCGTTCTACACCCTCGGCCCGCTGGTCACCGACATCGCGCCCGCCTACGACCACATCACCTCGGGAATCGGCGCCGCCAATATTGGCTGGTACGGTACCGCGATGCTCTGCTACGTGACGCCGAAGGAGCACCTGGGCCTGCCGAACAAGGACGACGTGCGCGAGGGCATCATCACCTACCGCATCGCCGCCCACGCGGCCGACCTCGCCAAGGGTTTCCCCGGCGCGCAGGTGCGCGACAATGCGCTGTCGAAGGCGCGCTTCGAGTTCCGCTGGCAGGACCAGTTCAACCTGTCGCTGGACCCGGAGCGTGCGCGCGAGTACCACGACGCGACGATGCCCAAGGAGGCGCACAAGGTCGCGCACTTCTGCTCCATGTGCGGGCCGAACTTCTGCTCGATGAAGATCACGCAGGACGTGCGTGACTACGCGGCGAAGCAGGGCGTGTCCGAGCAGGAGGCGCTGGAGAAGGGCATGCAGGAAAAGGCCGCCGAGTTCGTGACCGAGGGCGCACGGATCTACCGCGAGGTCTGACCGTGCGGGCTTGGAAGACCCCCCTGGGTTTCTGTCGGCGCCGCATGGACCCCGGATCAAGTCCGGGGTGACGTCCGGATCAAGTCCGGGGTGACACCTGTTGCGTCATCCCGGCCGGAGCGCAGCGGAGAGCCGGGATCCACGGGGCGTCAGGGTGGACGCGGGATTCCGGGTTTCGGCGGGTGCCGCATGGACCCCGGATCGAGTCCGGGGTGACGTTCGGATCAGGTCCGGGGTGACGTCCGGATCAGGTCCGGGGTGACGTTCGGATCAGGTCCGGGGTGACGTTCGGATCAGGTCCGGGGTGACGGACTTCTGAGTTGCGGGGGGTGACGGACCCGTTCAGCCGGCCCCGCCGAGCCAGAAGTCGCAGGAGCGGTCCAGGAAATCGTCCCAGGTCATGTAGTGCGAGCCGTCGCAGGAGAAGGTCAGGCTGATCATTCCGTTGAACAGGTTGATCGATGACGATCGCAGGTAGACGGTTTCGTCCGCGAAGCGCAGGACTTTCAGGTTTTCCAGAATCCGTGCGATGGCCTCGGCCGGCACCAGGGCCTTTTCCGGGTAGGACTTGCGCGGGAACGCGAGGCAGGTGTCCGGGTCGCTCAGCGCGTCGTGCGTGAGGATGCGGTAGCGGTAGGGGTCATCGAGCGTCCACACTGTCGCGCGGCTGCTGGAGAAGTGCAGCACGCACTGGAAAACCCCGCGCTCGGTGAACAGCTCCTCGAGCACGGACAGCACCGCGTCCATGTCGTGATCCAGCTGGCTCTCCGTGCGCGTCTGCGTGAATACCTGGCCCCGGATGGAGGGGTCGCCCTTGATCTGGCGCCACTCGGTGGACTCCTCATACAGGCTTCCGGTATCGGGCAGATTGCGCAGGTCGAAGTCCGCGCCCAGGAACCCGAGCGCGGTGCCTTCGGCGTCGCGGATCAGCTGCAGCGCTGTCAGCGAGGGCCGCCGTCCCAGCAGGCTGATGTAGGCCTCCGAGAGCAGAAATCCGTCGGCGGGAACCACTTCCTTCAGGTACGGCCGTTGCGAGCGGTCGCGTCCGAAATGGGAGGTCAGCAGGCCCGCGTGCGAAATATTGTCGCTGACCTGGATCCCGCCGGTGTTCAGTGCATACAGGAACGTGCATTCGGGCAATTCCTGAATGAACGCCTGCAGCTGGTCGTCCAGCGCCTGCCGGTCGGGCCAGACCACGCTCAGACGCTCCGCGGCTCGGGCCAGCGGCTCGTGCAGGCGGCTTTCCAGGCGCCGGCGCTGTTCTTCGATGGTGCTTCGCAACATGTCCATGGGTTTCAACCTCGGGAAAACAGCCACGGAAGACGATGGACATCACGGAGGTGATGCTATTTCAGACTCATTTCTGCGTGTTTCGGTGTTCATCAGCGGCCCGCCCTTTCATCGTCAGGGGCGGCGCAGGGCCATGGCGCTTAGTGTCGCAGGTTCCGCCCGCGTCCGCGGCTGCAGCGGTGGTCTTCGTGCTCCATGAAACCTGGTATAGCATAAAACAATCAAATTAATAGGAAAAATCGCCTTTAACTAACATGGTGCGCCGTGTAGAACAGAGACATGAAAAGTAACGGGAGACGATGACATGACCAAGACGATTTCCTTCGGGATCGTACATTTCTCGGTAGCCTTCGGTGTCGTGTACCTGTTGACCGGCAGTCTGGTCATTGGCGGTGCCGTCGCGCTGATCGAGCCGGCCGTGAACACGGTGGCTTACCACTACCACGAGAAAGCCTGGACCTGGTTGCGCAATCGTCCGAGTGCGGACGCGCAGCCGCTCGCAGTTCTGCGGGGGTGAACCGTGAGTGAAGTGGCACTCGCGGACCTGTACGTTGTTCGCGCCGGCGGTGCAGAGGATCTCACCGGCGTGAATCGGATCATCGAGGCGGCGATCGGCACCTGGGATCTTCCCGAGCGAGTCAAGCGACTGGCGTTGCCCCTCTACCGCTATTCGGAGGTCGATCTGACCCATCTCGATCTGAGGTTGCTCGAGGGGCCGGGCGGCGTCTTGGCAGTGGCGGCATGGGAGCCCGCGGATGCGCGTGATGATCCCGGTGCCGGTTCCGCCACCCTGCTGCATGGCCTCTACGTGCGCCCCGACGCGCAGCGCAGGGGCCTGGGTACGCGGCTTCTCGAGGACGGGATTCGATTGGCACGGGTCTCAGGCAGTCAAGGCATCCTGGTGCGGGCCCAGGCGGGCGCGGAGGATTTTTTCCAGCGCCTCGGGTTCTCTCGGTTGCCGGTGCGGAACGAGGCCCGGGATTACGCCGCGCGCTTCTGGCTTTCACTCAACTGAGAGGCGGTCTCTGGTAAGGTAAGGAGGTCTCCCAAATGGTTGCGAGGAAGTTCGATGAGTGATTCCAGGGAATGCCGGGTTGCCGTGTTCAGCACGCAGAAATATGACCGGATCTTCCTGACCCAGGCGGCAACGGACAGCAACGTTCAGTTCCATTTTCTGGAACCCAGACTGGAACCCGATACGGTGGTTCTCGCACAGGGCGCGACGGCCATCTGCGCCTTCGTGAACGACCGCCTCGACGCCGAGGTGCTCCAGGCACTCAAGGAGTCCGGGATCGATCTCGTCGCCCTGCGCTGCGCGGGGTTCAACAACGTGGATCTGAAGGCAGCCGAGGATCTCGGTGTGCGCGTGGCGCGGGTGCCGGCCTACTCGCCCAATGCGGTCGCCGAGCATGCCGTAGCGCTGGTGATGACGCTGAACCGAAAGACCCACCGTGCCTTCAACCGGGTGCGCGAGGGCAACTTCCTGCTCGACGGCCTGATGGGCTTCGACATCAACGGCCGAACGGTCGGTGTCGTTGGTACGGGTCGCATCGGCCGCGTCTTCGGTCGGATCCTGCAGGGCTTTGGCTGCCGGGTGGTGGCGTTCGATCCCTATCCGGACCCGGAAGTCGAGGAAATGGGTATCGAGTACCTGCCCTGGGAAGCCTTCCTGAGCCAGTCCGACATCATCAGCCTGCATTGTCCCCTGACGCCCGAGACCCATGCGATGATCGACGCGACTGCAGTCGGTCTGATGAAGCCAGGGGCCATGCTGATCAACACCAGCCGCGGCGCGATCATCGACACGCATGCCGTGATCGACGGCCTGAAGAGCGGGCGCATCGGCAGTCTGGGTCTGGACGTGTACGAGCAGGAGGAAAACCTTTTCTTCAAGGATCTTTCCGAGGAAGTGATCCAGGACGACGTTTTCCAGCGCCTGCAGACCTTCCCCAATGTGTTGATCACCGGACACCAGGGATTCCTGACCCGGCAGGCCATGGAAGAGATTGCACGGACCACGGTCGACAATCTGCGCTGCCTCAGCAACGACGAGCGCTGTTTCAACCGGCTCGTCTGACGCTCGCGCCGGTTGCCGCCACGCTCCTTGGGGAGACGTGGCGTAGCCGGTCAGACGGGTTTGCGGCGGATGGCAAGCGTGCCGGCGTTGCGTGCCGTGCGTGCTCCCGGCGGTTTGCCGCGGCCCGGGCCGCGCCCTGCGTTCTTCTCAGCCCCCGCGAAGGCTCGTGGCTTGCGGGGCGGCTTTTCGCCTCCCTTGGCATGACTGGGCTTCCCGAAACTCGGGCTTCGCCCGGTGCGCGCCGTTTTGCCCCTGTGCGCGGGCGCGGTGCGGACATCCTGGCCCGGCCCCTCCGGGGGTTCCGTTCGCGCCTGCACGAGTTCCGGTGTTTCCAGGGTGAGTTCCAGCTTGCGCTGGGCCACGTGAATCCGAGCCAGGCGGCGGATCGCGGACTCGCTGAGCGCGGCAGGCAGATCCACGTGGCTGTAGTGGTCCATGAGCCCGATGCGGCCGATGTCGCCCCCGGACAGGCCGCCTTCGTGGGTCAAGGCACCGACGATCTCGCGAGCGCCGATGCCGTCCTGACGACCCACGGGCATGTAGTAACGCACCATGTCGGCCGTCGCTTCCCGAGCACCCGGACGCTCCCGGCGCGGCGCGGGCGCCCCGCGAGCATCCCGACCGCGCCGTTCCTGCGGGTCCCGCGTCGGCCGGCGGGTCGGCTCGCGCTCCTGTGCGCGGATGAACAGCGGGTCGGCGTGGGCGCCGTTGGGGGGCAGTAGCGGCGTCATCTCGGTCGCGAGTGCCACCAGCGCGCTTGCCAGGTCGCGCTCCGAGGTGTTGCAGCGGGCGAGAAGCGCATCCACCAGCTCGTTGTGCTGTTCGGATTTTCCGGAATTCAGCAGCGCCTCGACCCGCTTGGCGAAGCGCCCCTGCCGGCTTGCGGCGACATCTTTCAGATCGGGCACGGGGTGTGCGCGCACCGGCTTGCCGGTCAGCTTCTCGATGTCATGCAGGATGCGGCGCTTGCGCGGTTCGAGGAACAGGATGGCGCGGCCCTTGCGTCCCGCGCGACCGGTGCGGCCGATGCGGTGCACGTAGGCCTCCGCATCGCCCGGCGCGTCGAAATTGAACACGTGACTGATGCGGGGGACATCGATCCCCCGCGCCGCGACGTCGGTCGCGACGATCACGTCGAGGCGGCCGTCGCGGAGTTCCGCGACCACGCGCTCGCGTTCCTTCTGTTCCATGTCGCCGTTCAGTGCCGACACCTTGTGCCCGTGCGTAGCCAGCGCTTCGGCGATCTCGAGCGTCGCGGCCTTGGTGCGTGCGAAGACGATCGCGGCGTCACGTTCCGGTTCCACTTCCAGGATGCGCGCCAGCGCCTCCACCTTGTGTCGGGCGTCCACCAGGCAGTAGCTCTGGTCGATGTCGGCACCGGCCTCGTTGCCCGCCCCGATGCGGATTTCCTCGGGATTGCGCAGGTGACGGTGCGCGATACGCCGGATCGGGGCGGGCATGGTCGCGGAAAACAGCGCGGTCTGCCGATGGGCGGGCGTCTGTTCCAGGATCCACTCGATGTCGTCGATGAATCCCATGCGCAGCATTTCGTCGGCCTCGTCCAGGACCACCACGCGCAGGGCGTCCAGCGCCAGCGTCCCGCGCTTCATGTGGTCCACGATCCGACCCGGGGTGCCGACCACGATCTGCGGGCCTGCACGCAGCCTGCGCAGTTGTATGCCCATCGGCTGCCCGCCGTACACGGGCAGGATATCGATGCCGGCCATGGCCTGGGCGAACCCGCCGAGCGCCTCGGCGACCTGGTTGGCCAGTTCGCGGGTGGGGGCGATCACCAACGCCTGGACGGCGTGTGTCCCGGCATCGATCCGGTCGATCAGCGGCAGACCGAACGCGCCGGTCTTGCCGGTCCCCGTCTGTGCTTCACCAAGCACGTCGCGCCCGTCCAGCATGGCCGGAATACAGGCGGTCTGCACCGGGGTGGGCTGGGTGAAGCCGAGTCGTTCGACGGTCAGCACCAAGGGCTCGGACAGGCCGAGCTCGGAGAAAGAGGGGGAATGCGGCATTTCAGGATACTCGGGAGGGCCGGACCCGTGAGCCGGCTATGGGGCGGCGCGCGCCAAACGCATCAGTATACACCAATAAGGCGATGGAGCGTTGCCCCGGCCCCGTTCCGTCGCCGGAAGAGGGCCGTGGGCAGTCACCGGGATGGGCAGATCAGGCCTGGTGATAGCTTGTGAGCCGCTCGACCTCGTTCTTCGATCCCAGAATCACCGGTACGCGTTGGTGGACGCCCTCGGGCTTGAGGTCCAGGATGCGGTCCCGGCCCGTGGTACTGGCGCCGCCGGCCTGCTCGACGATCAGGCTCATCGGATTGGCCTCGTACATCAGGCGAAGCTTGCCGCCCTGCCCTTTGGCTTTCAGTTTCTCGTCCACCGGGTACATGAACACGCCGCCGCGCGTCAGGATGCGGTGCACCTCGGCCACCATCGACGCGATCCAGCGCATGTTGAAGTCCCGCCCGCGGGGCCCCTCCTGCCCGGCGAGACACTCGTCCACGTAGCGTCGGACCGGGGCTTCCCAGAAGCGGCTGTTGGAGGCATTGATCGCGAATTCGCTGGTATCTTCGGGGATCTGGACGTTTTCATGCGTTAGCAGGAACTCGCCGAAGTCCTTGTCGAGGGTGAACATCTGGACGCCCCGGCCCCGGGTCGCGAAGACCATCATCGTCGAGGGTCCGTACAGGCAGTAGCCGGCGGCGCACTGTTCGGCACCGGGCTTCAGGAAGTCCTCGGTGGTGGGGTGGGTCACGCCCTCGGGCGCCTTGATGATGGAGAAGATCGTTCCCACCGAGACGTTGACGTCGATGTTCGACGAGCCGTCCAGGGGGTCGAACAGCACGAGGTAGTGCCCACGCGGGGCGTCGGCGGGGAGCTGGTAGATCTCGTCCATTTCCTCGGAGGCGAGGCCGGCGACATGCCCGTTGTGCGCCAGCGCCTCGATGAACACCTCGTTGGTGATCACGTCGAGCTTTTTCTGGGTTTCGCCCTGAACGTTCTCGGAGCCGGCTGAACCGAGAACGCCGATCAGGTCGCCCTTGTTCACCAGGTCGGAGATTTTCTTGCAGGCCACCGCGATGTCGTTCAGCAGGCCGGTGAATTCGCCGGTCGCCCCCTCGATCTGGCGCTGGGTCTCGATGATGTAGTTGGTCAGGGTGGTGCCGATGTGCATGATGGTCTTCCTGGTGAAGCGGATGAATGGTGAGCCATTTCGGTGCGACCGGTGCACGGCCCGCGTGCAGGCCCGCGCCGACAACCGTCACGCATGGCGGGGACACACCGGGCTCACACCCGGTTTGCATGGCGCCGCGTTGCGCCACAAACTCTGCAGCGGCCGTTCAGGGCGCCCGTGTCCCGCGCCGGGTGCCTTTCGGTAACGCGGCCCGGCTGATAACCCGTATATATTAGCAAAAGCTGTGCGTTCTTCCTGCTGGTATCTTTACTGCATGTCGAGCCGTGTACAGACGCAACGCCATCCGAAGGGAGGATTCGATGCCAAAGAATGCGCTCTACGCGCAGTCGGGAGGAGTGACTGCCGTGATCAACGCCAGCGCCTGGGGCGTGATCGAGGCGGTACGTGCCCATCCATCGCACTTCGGCACCTGCTACGCCGCCCGGGACGGAATCCTCGGGGTTCTGAACGAGGAGATCATCGACCTGGACCAGGAGGATCCCCTCACCCTGGCTGCGCTGCGGCATACGCCCGGAGGGGCCTTCGGGTCCTGCCGGTTCGATCTCGGCGACCCGGAGCGGGACCGGCGCCAGTACGAACGCCTGGTCGAGGTCTTTCGGGCGCACGACATCGGCTTTTTCTTCTATAACGGCGGTGGCGGCTCGATGGATACCGCGCTGAAGGTCGCGCGTATCGGTGACCTCCTCGGGTATCCGATCACCGCGGTCGGGGTGCCGAAGACCATCGACAACGACCTCGACGCGACCGATACGAGCCCCGGATTCGGTTCCGCGGCGAAGTTCATCGCCACCGTGGTGCGCGAAGCCAGCCTCGATGTGGAATCGATGCATACGAGTTCCACCAAGGTCTTCATTCTCGAAGTCATGGGGCGCCACGCCGGGTGGCTCGCGGCAGCCGCGGCCCTGGCGCAGGAATACGACGGTCGCCCGCCGATGCTGATCCTCTTCGCCGAGATCCCGTTCGACGAGGCGGATTTCCTGCAGAACCTCCGGTTGACGGTCGAGCGTCATGGCTACTGTGTGGTCGTGGTCTCGGAGGGGCTGAAATACCCGGACGGTACCCTGTTCGCGGTGGCACAGAGCCACGATGTCTACGCCTACACGCAGCTGGGCGGTGCCGCACCACGGCTCGCGGAGATGATCAAGAAGGAAACCGGTCACAAGCTGCACTGGTCGGTGGTCGACTACATTCAGCGGGCTGCCCGACACCTGGCCTCCAGGGTGGACGTCGAGCAGGCCTACGCGGTCGGCAAGGCCGCTGTCGAGGGCGTGGTGGCCGGGCATCGAAGTTTCATGCCAGTGATCCGGCGTGAGGGCGATGCGCCCTACCGGTGGTCGATCGGTCGTGTGCCGCTCGAGCGCGTGGCCAACATCGAGCGCGGGATGCCCCGCGACTTCATCTCGCCCGACGGTTACGGGATCACCCAGGCCTGCCGCGATTATCTGCGGCCGCTGATCGAGGGTGAGGACTACCCGCCGTTCGAAAACGGGCTGCCCTGCTATCCGCGCATCCGCGGCGCGCTGTTGCCGAGGCGCTGCGCCGCATTCCCGATCGACGAGAACGGGCAGTAGGCGATGCGGGTGCCGGATCCGCCCGAACTCGATGGGTGGATCCGGGTCGCAACAGAATACGTGGGGGATTTCGACCGCCGCGTCGCTCCGGTCCTGCTCAGGAACGCGACCGCACACCCCGACGCATAACGCATGAGGAGAGAAACATGACAGCTCATCGGGATTTTCGCAGACACCTGGTTTTCGCGTTCACGTTCCTGGTGTTCCTGTTGCCCGCCAGCCCGTCGCTGGCCGAAATGCTGGATACCCGGTCGCTGATCCATTCCGTCGATTCCGCCGCCGAGCGCGCGGCGCTCGTGGAGCGGCTCGGGAGCGACGATGTACGGGCCGCCCTGGTCGGTCTTGGTGTCGACCCGGATGCTGCGCAGGCGCGAGTGGCCCGTCTCACGGATACCGAGGTGGCCGAGCTTCACACGCGTCTCGACCACCTGCCCGCGGGTGCCGGCGTGGTCGAAGTGGTGGTGATCGTATTTGCAATGTTCGTCATCCTCGACGCCCTGGGGATCACCAACGTCTTTTCGTTCGTGCGGTCGTCCCGCTGAACCCCGGTGACTCGGGCTGCGTTGCGCCGTTGGGGTCAGCCGTGGCTGCGGCGATTTCTTCCCCTGGTCCTGCTGGCGGTTCTGGGCGGTTGCGCCTCGGCGCCACAGAGCGCACGCATCGCTGAAAACCCGCCGGAAGGGCTGCCGCTCCGCGCGGAGTTGGTCGAGACCCCTTTTTTTCCCCAGGAGGCCTACCAATGCGGCCCCGCCGCGGTGGCTACCGTGCTGGCGGCGCAGGGGCTGGATGTGACACCGGAGGCGCTGGTGGCCGAGGTTTACATCCCCGAACGTCAGGGCAGCCTGCAGGCCGAGCTTCGGGCTGCCGTCCGGGCGCGTGAACGGGTTGCGTACCGGCTCGAGCCGGAGTTGAGCGCTATTCTGGCCGAGGTGGCCGCGGGTCACCCGGTGGTCGTGTTCCAGAATCTCGGCCTTGGCGTTGCGCCCCGCTGGCACTATGCCGTGGTCGTGGGTTACGACCTCGAGGCCAGGGAAGTCATCCTGCGCAGCGGCACCATCGAGCGTCACGTCAATTCCATGCCGCTGTTCGAGCGGACGTGGTCGCGGGCGGATCGCTGGGCATTCGTGGCCGTACCGCCCGAGCAGCTGCCGGCGACCGCTCGCCCCTTCGCATGGCTGCGTGCTGTCAACGAACTCGAGCAGACCGGCTTCCTGGACACGGCGAAGGTGGGGTACGAGAGTGCCATCGCCCGTTGGCCGGGCGAGGCCATCGGCTACCTCGGCCTGGCGAATACGGAGTTCGCCGCCGGCGATCTGAGCGGAGCCGAGCGCGCTTTGAGGCTGTTGTTGGAGCGCCAGCCGGGACGCCACGAGGCCTGGAACAACCTCGCGCACGTGCTGATGGCCCAGCAATGCGGGTTCCAGGCACGGGCAGCGGCCGCCTGCGCCACCGCACTGGCCCCGGAGGCTCGAGTGTATCGGCGTACGGAGCGCAGCGTCCGCAGCGCCGACACCTCCGCGTTGGACTGCCGGCTGCTGCCACCGTGTCCGACCCACGGTTTGCAGGCCGGGGGTCCGGCTGCCGGAATGGGTGTTTTGCGCTAACCTAGTGCGCCATTTTCAATCCAAGACCGATGAATATCACCGCCATCTACCCGGGAACCTTCGATCCGATCACGCACGGTCACACGGACATCGTGCGTCGTGCGTCACGCCTCTTCCAACGCGTGGTCGTGGCCGTCGCGGAGAGTCCGGCGAAGGAGCCGGCTTTTGCGCTGGCGCAACGGGTCGATCTGGCGCAACAGGCGCTGGCCGACCTCCCCAACGTCGAAGTACGCGGGTTCGACGTGTTGCTGGCGAGCTTCGCCCGGGAGCAGGGTGCGGGCGTGATTCTCCGCGGGTTGCGCGCGGTGTCGGATTTCGAGCACGAGTTCCAGTTGGCCGCAATGAATCGCCAGCTGAGCCCGGAGGTCGAGACCATGTTCCTGACGCCGGCCGAGGAGTACGGCTATGTGTCCTCCAGTCTGGTGCGGGAAATCGCCCGGCTCGGAGGAGACGTCTCAAACTTCGTCAGTCCGGCCGTTCTGCACGCGCTGGTCAACCGCTATCTCGATGCCTGAGCGGCGAGCGGGCAGTCTGAGAGAAACCGATCCGGAGTTGCGCCCATGGCCCTGATGATTACCGACGAGTGCATCAACTGCGACGTCTGCGAACCCGAATGCCCGAACAGCGCGATCTCGCCCGGCGACGAGATCTACGTGATCGACCCCAAGCTCTGTACCGAATGTGTCGGTCACTACGACGAGCCCCAGTGCCAGCAGGTCTGCCCGGTGGATTGCATCCCCCTGGATCCGGAACATCCGGAAACACGCGACGAGCTGATGGCCAAATACGAGAATCTGACCGCGGGCTGACCCGCCTGTTTACGAACATGCTGCCTTTCCCTCCCCCTGCCGCGCGCGCGCTCGTCGCGGCTCTCCTCCTGTCGTGCCTGAGCGCCCTGGCCTCGGCCCGGGATATGCCCGGAAGCCATGCCCTGGCAACCGCGCATCCGCTGGCGACGGCAGCGGGCGAAGCCGTACTCGGGGCAGGTGGCAATGCCTTCGATGCCGCGGTCGCGGTCACCGCCGCCCTGGGGGTGGCCGAGCCGCAGGGTTCGGGCCTCGGGGGCGGAGGATTCTTTCTCTTGCATGAAGCGGCGACGGGCCAGACCGTGATGGTCGACGCCCGCGAGACCGCGCCCGCTCTGGCACACCGCGATCTCTATCTCGACCCGGACGGCGAAGTCATTCCGGGTCTTTCCCTCGACGGTGCGCTCTCGGCCGCAATTCCGGGCATGCCGGCAGGTCTGGTGCATCTGGCCGAGCAGTACGGCCGGCTGCCACTCGCCGACAGCCTGGCCCCGGCCATCCGCCTGGCCGAGGATGGCGTGCCGATCGATTCGGCGTTTCTGCAGATGGCCGCCTTTCGGCTGCAGGCCCTCCGGGACGGGGCGGATGCGGCGCTGATCTTTCTCGATGCGGGTGACCTTCCTGCCGAAGGCGCGCTGCTGCGGCAACCCGATCTGGCCGACACCCTGCGCTACCTTGCCGAGCAGGGCGCCGACGGCTTCTACCGTGGCCCGGTCGCGCAGCGTCTGGTCGACGCGGTGACCGTGGCCGGAGGGATCTGGACCCTCGACGATCTCGAGGCGTACACGGTGGTCGAGCGTGCTCCTGTGGCGCTGGAGTACCAGGGTGCGCGCATCATCACCGCGGCACCGCCGTCGTCGGGCGGAATCGCAATCGGGCAGATGCTCGGGGTTCTGGCGGCGGGAGAGTCGCCGGAGGGCGAAGCGGATCGGGTGCACCTGATGGTCGAGGCCATGCGCCGGGCCTACCGGGACCGGGCCGCTTACCTGGGAGACCCGGATCATGTGTCGATCCCGGTGAGTGGACTTCTTTCATCGGAGTATGCGCGCGAACTGCGCTCCGGCATCGATCCGCGACGGGCAACGCCGAGCAACGAGCTTCCTCTGCGCAGCGATGCCGCGCCCGGAGATCTTCGCTTTCTTGCGCGCGAGAGCAGCCAGACCACTCATTTCTCGATCCTCGACGCTCAGGGAAACCGGGTTGCGGGAACGATTACCCTGAACTATCCCTTCGGCTCTGGATTCGTCGCCCCGGGCACGGGTGTGCTGCTGAACAACGAAATGGACGATTTCTCGGCACGTCCCGGGGTCCCGAATGCCTATGGCCTGATCGGCTTCGAAGCCAACGCCATCGCGCCACGGCGCCGTCCTCTGTCAAGCATGAGCCCTACCTTCGTCGAGACCCGGGATCGCGTGGCTGTGTTGGGAACGCCGGGCGGCAGCCGCATCATCACCATGGTGCTGCAGGGCATTCTCTTGGTGCTGGAAGGGGAGGATGCGGATGAACTCGTCCGCCGCCCGCGCCTGCACCACCAGTACCTACCGGATCGCATCGATTTCGAGACGGGTGCGCTTTCGGTTGCGGTGCAACGTGATCTCGCGCAGCGGGGGCACCAGCTGAACCCGCAACTGCGGCCGTTTGGAAACATGCAGGTCGTCATCTGGGATCGGTCCGAAGGCGTGCTGCAGGCCGCGTCCGATCCGCGCGGGAACGGTGCGGCGACCGTGATCGACGTGCAATAAAAAGGGCGGCCCGCGCAAGGGCCGCCCCGATTCTGCGACGGGCTTTTCCCGACTCAGAAATCGCCGGTGCGGCCCGCCTCGACGATCTCGTAGATCACGTCACGCACGCGCACGGCCAGGGGCTCGAGCTCGGGGGTCAGATCGACGGCGTGCAGCATCATGTCCATGTTCATGGTCGTGATCCAGCCATCGCCGTTCTCGTCTTCCACGACGGCGATGCGGCAGGGCAGGAAGCCGGAGAAGATGATGTCGAACTTCACCATCTCGTTCGCGATCAACGCATCGCAGAACGCCAGGATGCGCATGTACGGCACGTCTTCCTCACCCAGCGCCTTGACCTGCTCGGACAGGGGAAGATCCGCGACCATCATGAAGTTCAGGAGATTCGCGCGCAGCTGCATCGAGTCCACGGCATCCTGAACCGAGACGCCGTCCTCGATCTTCCACTTCTGGATGCTGTACTGAACCATCTGCTGCATCATTTCCTTGTCCATTTCCATCGCGTCCTTGTCCATTTCCGTGGCGGACGTCTGTGCAGTGGCCATCAGGCCCAGGGCGAGCAGGAGCGACACGAGCATTTTCTTCATTGGGTTTCCTCCAGGGGGGGTTGTTCGTTCGGGCGTGGGTCAGTCTATCAGACGTGCAGACGCGGGTGACGTATTCCCTCGGCCGCCATATCAGAGATCGAGCAGCAGTCTCCCCGGATCTTCCAGGGACTCCTTGACCGTGACCAGGAAACGGACGGCATCGGCCCCGTCGATGAGACGGTGGTCATACGAAAGGGCCAGGTACATCATCGGACGGATCACGACTTCGCCCCCGCGCGCCACGGGCCGGTCCTGGATCGCGTGCATCCCGAGGATCGCGGCCTGGGGCGGGTTCAGGATCGGCGTCGACAGCAGGGAGCCGAAGACGCCGCCGTTGGTGATGGTGAAGGTGCCGCCGCGCAGGTCGTCGAGCTCGAGGCGGTTGTCGCGCGCGCGCTCCGCGAAGTCGCGGATGGCCTTCTCGATCTCGGCCAGCGAGCGCTGTCCGGCGTCGCGCAGCACGGGCACCACCAACCCCCTCGGCGAGGACACGGCAATCCCGATGTCGCTGTAGTGGTGGTAGACGATCTCGTGACCGTCGAGTGCCGCGTTCACCACGGGAAAACGCCGCAACGCGTGGGTACACGCGTTGACGAAGAAACTCATGAAGCCGAGGCGCACGCCGTGGCGCTTCTCGAACGCATCCTTGTGGCGGGTCCTCAGCGCCATCACTTCCGAGAGATCCACCTCGTTGAAGGTCGTGAGCATCGCGGTGGTCTGCTTTGCCTCGAGCAATCGCTCGGCGATCCGCGTGCGCAGACGGGTCATCGGAACGCGTTCTTCTTCGCGTTTCCCGGACCGGGCGGTGTCACGCGATTCCGGTTCCCGTTCGGGCTTGTGTTCGGTCGGCGCTGCAGCGGGCTCGGGCGCCTTGTCGGTCTTCGCGCGCGCTGAGAGAAAGCGTTCCACGTCCTGCTTGATCAGGCGCCCATCCTGACCGGTGCCTTCGATGTCCTCGGCCCGCAGGTCGTGTTCTCCGAGCAGTCGACGGACCGCAGGGCTGGGCGTCGGCGGTGCATCCGTGGACGGTTCTTTTGCCGGAGCGCTGGACCGAGCGGCGCGCGTCTCCGCCTTGGCCGGACGGACCGCGATTTCCTCGCTGGCGTCATCCTGAGCCTCGGCGGAGGGCCCCGTGGTCAGGTAGCCGAGAATCGCGTCTGCCTCGACGACCGCTCCTTCCTCGACGGTGAATTCGTCGAGGGTGCCATCGAAGGGTGCCGGTACCTCGAGCACCACCTTGTCGGTCTCCAGTTCGACCAGCAATTCGTCCCGCCGAATGCGCTCCCCGGGCTTGCCATGCAGCGCCACGACCGTGGCATCAGCCACGGATTCGGGCAGTTCAGGGACGCGGAGTGCGGTGCGTTCTTCTGACATGAGGCTTCCTTGACGCTTGCGGTTACTCGGTGGGGCGCGGGGTGTCCCGCGCGGTGATCGGGCCGAAACCGCGTCGCAGGAGTTCCTGCAACTGGGCCTTGTGTACCTCTGGATAGCCCACTGCGGGTGCGGCCGCGGGCGGGCGTGCCACCGCATGCAGACGATGGCCTCGGACCTCAAGAAGTGCATTCAGCCGCGGTTCCACGAAGCCGAGATACCCCTGGTTCTCGGGTTCGTCCTGCACCCAGACGAACTCGCTCGCCTGGTCGTATCGGCCCAGAAGGGAAGTCAGGACGGCTTCGGGGAAGGGGTAGCACTGCTCCAGTCTCAGGATCGCGGTGTCCCCCCGACCCTCTTCCCGCCGCATCTCCAGCAGATCGTAGAAAATCCGGCCCGCGGTCAGTATGACCCGTCGGATCGAGTCAGGCTCCGGCCGGTCGATATCGTCGATCACCAACTGAAACCGTCCGTCGGCCAATTCATCCAGGTCGCTGACCGCGAGCTTGTGCCGCAGCAGGCTCTTGGGGGTCATCACGACCAGAGGCTTGCGGTAGGGCCGCAGCATCTGGCGGCGCAGGAGGTGAAACATCTGTGCCGGCGTGGTGGGTACGCAGACCTGCATGTTTTCCTCGGCGCAGAGTTGCAGGAAGCGTTCCGGGCGTGCCGACGAATGTTCGGGTCCCTGGCCTTCGTAGCCATGGGGCAGCAGCAGCGTCAGGCCACAGAGGCGTCCCCACTTCTGCTCGCCGGAACTGATGAATTGGTCGATCACCACCTGAGCGCCATTCACGAAATCGCCGAACTGCGCCTCCCAGAGCACCAGGGCGTTCGGGGATGCCGTCGCGTACCCGTACTCGAAAGCGAGTACGGCTTCCTCCGAGAGCAGGGAATCGATGATCAGGAATCGGGGATTCTCCGGGTCGAGCCGGCGCAGCGGCACGCAGGCTTCCCCCGTGTCGTAGTTGTGGAGTACGGCATGGCGATGGAAAAAGGTCCCGCGACCCGAGTCCTGGCCGGACAGGCGGATCCGGTACCCGTCTTCGATGAGGGTGGCGTACGCCAGGGTTTCGGCGGTGCCCCAGTCCAGCGACTGTTCGCCCGCCGCCATGGCGAGGCGTGCATCGAGGATGCGCCGCACGCGCGGATGCACGCTAAACGCCTCTGGTAGCTGGTTCAGGCGCGACAGCAGCGTGGCCAGACGGTCACTCGGGGCACCGGTGGCGATGTCCTGATCCCATGCCTGGTTCACGAACGGACCCCAGTCCGTCGGTTCATGCGCCTCGGCTTCACTCGACGCAATGCGCCCGGGTACCAGTGATTCACCCGCGTCCAGGGACTCGCGGTAACGGGTCTGCAGACGCTCCGCGGTATCCGGTTCGATGACGCCCGCATCCTGCAGCCGCCGTGCATAGAGTTCGCGCGTGGTCGGGAGTTCGCGAATGATGCGGTACATCATCGGCTGGGTCGCGGCCGGCTCGTCGGCTTCGTTGTGTCCCTGGCGTCGGTAGCAGACCAGATCGATCACGACGTCCTTGGCAAAGCGCATGCGGTAGTCGAGCGCGACCTGGGTCACGAAGACCACGGCTTCCGGATCGTCCCCGTTCACATGCACGATCGGCGCATTGACCATCTTGGCCACGTCGGTGGCGTAATGCGACGAGCGGGCATCTTTCAACGTACTGGTGGTGAAACCGATCTGGTTGTTCACCACCACGTGCACCGTGCCTTTCGTGGAAAACCCGCGGGTCTGGGACATGTTCAGGGTTTCCATCACCACACCCTGCCCCGCGAAGGACGCATCACCGTGAATCACCACCGGCATGACGCGCTGGCCGGCCTTGTCGCGCAGGCGTACCTGGCGCGCCCGCACCGAACCTTCAACCACAGGGGTGACGATTTCCAGGTGAGATGGGTTGAAGGCGAGCGCCAGGTGTACGGGTCCGCCGGAGGTCTGGATGCCGGTGGAGTAGCCCAGATGGTATTTCACGTCCCCGGTACCACGGTTGCGGGTCGAGCGACCCTCGAACTCGTCGGCCAGTTCCCGGGGTGACTTGCCGAAGATGTTCACCAGCACATTCAGCCGCCCACGGTGAGCCATGCCGACCACGATCTCACGGAGCCCCCGAGCGCCGCCGCGGTGCACCAGCGCATTGAGCAGGGGAATCAGGCTCTCGGCGCCCTCGAGCGAAAACCGTTTCTGGCCGACGTAGCGATGATGCAGGTAGCGCTCCAGGCCCTCGGCTGCGGTGAGCCGTTCGAGGATCGCCTCGCGGGTGGCGGGGTCGAAATCGAACTCGCCGCGGGCGGATTCGAGTCGCTGCTGCAGCCAGCGCTTTTCCGCTGTCGAGCTGAGATGCATGTATTCCACGCCGATGCTGGCGCAGTAGGTGTCTTTCAGGATCGACTCGATCTCGTCCAGTCGCGCAGGGTTCGGCGCGTGCAGGGATCCGGGGTCGAAGGCCTGGTCCGGATCGACGTCCTCCAGGCTGTGGTAGGCACGGGTCAGTTCCGGGGGCGGCTCGGGGGTGGCGCGGCCCAGCGGGTCCAGTTTTGCGGCGAAATGTCCCAGAAAGCGGTGGGCGTTGATGTACTGCAGCACCCGTACCTGCCGCCTTTCCAGCTCCAGGTCGTGCGCATTGCCGCAATCGCGGTCGGCGGTGCCCGAGCGCGATTGCGGGGTGCGTTCGATCGCCTCGAAATAGTCCGCCCAGGCGGCGGGTACGGATTCCGGGTCGGTCCGGTACCGTTCGAACAACGTTTCGGCAAACGCCATGCTGTCCGGGTGGAGGTCCATGCGGCGCAGCATCGCAAGGGTCTGCTGCCGTGCGGGAGGTTCGTTCATGACCTTTTCGGGCTCTCCGGGGCCGGGTCGGGGAAAGCGTTCCATCGCTCTTCAGCTTAGCGCGAAATGCCCGGAAATTCCGGTAAATCGGCCAATCCGGGACATGTTTCCACATCCGTTTGATACCATTCCGCCATGGATGTTTCCCGCCTTCTGGATACCCTCAACCCTGCACAGCGTGAAGCGGTTGCCGCGCCGCCCGGTCCCGCGCTGGTACTGGCCGGCGCCGGCAGCGGCAAGACGCGGGTACTGGTGCACCGCATCGCCTGGCTGATCGAGGTTGAAGGGCTCGCTCCATGGAACCTGCTCGCGGTCACCTTCACCAACAAGGCCGCGAACGAAATGCGAGGCCGCATCGAGACGCTGCTCGGTGCCCCGGTCAGCGGACTGTGGGTGGGGACTTTTCATGGGCTCGCGCATCGGCTGCTCCGGCAGCACTGGCAGGAGGCCGGACTTCCTCAGAGTTTCCAGATCCTGGACAGCGACGACCAGCTTCGGCTGATCCGCCGCATCCTGCGCTCCCTCGAGATGGACGAGGCGCGCTGGCCACCGCGACAGGCGCAATGGTTCATCAACGCGCGCAAGGATGAAGGCCGGCGTCCCGCGCATCTGCCGGATACCGGCGACGCGATCTCGCGCCAGTGGGTCCGCGTGTACACGGCCTACGAACAGGCCTGCACGCGGGCCGGAGTGGTGGATTTCGCCGAACTGCTGCTGCGTTCGCTGGAACTGCTGCGCGACAACGCGGCGCTGCTCGGGCATTACCAGTCCCGGTTTCGGCATCTGCTGGTCGACGAATTCCAGGATACCAACGACATCCAGTACGGATGGCTGCGTCTGCTTGCGGGATCGGATGCCCCGGTGTTCGCGGTGGGCGATGACGACCAGTCCATCTATGGCTGGCGCGGCGCGCGGATCGAAAACCTGCAGCATTTCCAGAAGGACTTCCCCGGCACGCAGCTGATCCGGCTGGAGCAGAACTACCGATCCAGCGCCAATATCCTCAACGCGGCCAACGCGCTGATCCGGCACAATCAAGGTCGCCTGGGCAAGGAACTCTGGACCGAAGGGCGTGACGGAGCGCCGGTGCGCCTGTTCGCCGCCATCAACGAGCAGGACGAGGCCCGCTTCGTCGCCGAGACGATCGCACGCCATGTGGACCAGGGCGGGCTGTACCGGGAATGCGCGGTGCTGTACCGCTCCAACGCCCAGTCCCGGGTGCTGGAGGAGACGTTCATCGCGCGCCGCATGCCCTACCGGGTCTACGGGGGGCTGCGCTTTTTCGAGCGCCAGGAGATCAAGGACGCGCTGGCGTACCTGCGGCTCGTCGAAAACGGCGACGACGACACGGCGTTCCTGCGCGTGGTGAATCAACCCCCGCGCGGAATCGGAGAGAAAACGCTGGACGACCTCCGGGAGCTGGCGCGGGAGCAGGCGTTGAGTCTTCAACAGGCGGCCTTGCGTGCCGTGGGGGAGAATGGCCGTCTGACCGGGCGCGCCCGGAACGCGGTCGCCGGTTTCCTGACGATCCTGGACCGGCTGCGCGAAGAATCCGCCTCACGGAATCTGCCCGATCAGGTGGCCCGCGCGATCGAATGCGCGGGTCTGAAGGAGCATTTCCTGAATGAGAAGGGTGAACGAGGACAGACGCGGGTCGAAAACCTTGACGAACTGATCGGTGCGGCCCGGGCGTTCGAACAGGAAGCTCCGGCGGTCGACAGCGATGTCCCCGGCGGCTTGACGGAATTCCTCGCCCACGCGGCGCTCGAGGCCGGCGAGGGCACCGCTGATCCGCATCAGGACGCGGTGCAATTGATGACGCTGCATTCGGCCAAGGGGCTGGAGTTTCCGCTGGTCTTCCTGACCGGGCTCGAGGAGGGGCTGTTCCCCAACGCGCGGTCGCTGGAGGAACCGGGGCGCCTGGAGGAGGAGCGCCGGCTGGCCTACGTGGGTATGACCCGCGCTGAACGCGAACTTTATCTCACCTATGCCGAAACCCGGCGGCTGTACGGCCGGGAGTCGCACAACATTCCGTCACGCTTCGTCAGCGAGTTGCCTCCGGAGCGGATCGAACATCTGCGCCCCCCCGCGCGCATCCAGCCCGCTCGTCGCTTCTCCGGGGCGGTCTCGGGCGGGCTGCATCGCGCGGCCGAGGGGCCGCCACAGCCTGGAATTTCGGTTGGGGCGCGGGTCCGGCATGGCAAGTTCGGAGAAGGCGTGATCACGGATTTCGAGGGCAGCGGTGCCTCGGCGCGGGTGCAGGTGAACTTCTCCGGTGCGGGTTCGAAGTGGCTCGTTCTGAGCTTCGCGAATCTCGACCCCATTGCCTGAACCGAAAGCGCCGGCGTCACTCGTCGTCTTCGGCGGGTTCCGGGCCACGCACCATCAGGACCGAGATGCTCACCTTGCGTACGAGGTTTTCCGCCACGCTGCCGAGAAACAGCCGGCGTACTCCCCGGCGACCGTGTGAGCCGACCACGAGCAGGTCGGCTCCGGATTCCCGGATCGCGCTGGCGATGACATCGGAGCTGTGTTCGCCGTGCCCCCGGAGCAGGCGAGGCGCGGCCTCCACGCCGGCCTTCCGGGCCCGTTCCGTCGCGCGTTCCAGGCAGGCCTCCGCATCGGTTCGGAGCACCTGCTTCAGTTCTTTCCGGGTGGTCGTGGTCATGCCCTTGGAGTGAAACACGTGCACCAGGTTCTCGTCGATCGCATGTGCGATTTCCAGCGTCGCTCCATGGATTTTTGCGAGCGAGATCGCCTCTTTCAGCGCGTTGCGCGATGTCGGGCTGTCGTCGATCGCGACAAAGATGTGTCGATACATTCACGTCTCCTCAAAGCCGCAGGCCCCACCCGTGAAGGACCTGTCGATCGCTGCGCATGGCCCGCTACGCCTTGGCCGGATTCAGGAGCAAGCGTTGCACCGCGAAGATCACCGCGGCGACGCTGAGACCGATGATATCCGACTGCAGCCCGCCGCCGATCATCCCCAGCGCTGCTCCCAACACCAACACGCGCAGTATCCAGTTGATGCGCCCAAAGAACCAGCCCTGGATCGACGAGGCCAGCAGGTAAATCCCCAGTGCCGCGGTCAGGAAGGCGTGGAGGTTCTCGTGCCACTCGCCCTGCATCAGCATCGGCGCCGAGTAGAAAAACATGAACGGCACCACGAATGCCGCCAGCCCGATCTTGAAGCTCTCGACACTGGTTCGCATCGGATCCGAACGCGCAATGGCCGCCCCGGCATACGCCGCCAGCGCCACCGGCGGCGTGATCGCCGACATCACCGCGAAGTAGAAGATGAAGAAGTGGGCGGTCAACGGATCGATGCCCAGTTGGATCAGGCCCGGCGCGATCACGCTTGCGGCGACCGCGTAGGCAGCCGTGGTGGGCATGCCCATGCCCAGGATGATTGCGACCAGCATCGCGAAGAACAGCGCGAGGATCTGGCTCTGGCCGGCGACGGCGAGCAGCAGAGAGGAGAAGCGCACCCCGACGCCGGTCAGCGCGATCACCCCCACGATGATGCCGGCCGCCGCGCAGACCGCGACCAATTGCAGCGACATCCGTGCAGCGATCTCCAGTGCGTAGGCGATCGCCCTGGGTCCCATCCGGAACGGCGTGAGCCAGCTCACCACTGCGGCTGCCCCCATCGCCAGCGTGCCCGCGCGGATCACCGAATACCCCATGAACAGCGCGCCGATCAGGATGATCACCGGGGTGAACAGGTAGGCCTGCCGCGCCATCTTCGCGAATTTCGGCAGCTCGTCGCGCGGGAGGCCGCGCATGTTCATCTTGAGTGCTTCCTTGTCCACCATGAAATAGACGGACAGGAAGTAGAGCGCGGCCGGGATGATCGCCGCGATCACGATGTCGGTGTAGGCGATGCCCGTGATCTCGGCCATGATGAAGGCCCCGGCCCCCATGATCGGAGGCAGGACCTGGCCGCCGGACGACGCCGCCGCCTCCACGGAAGCGGCCGTCTGAGGCCGGTAGCCGACCCGTTTCATCAGCGGGATGGTCAGCGATCCGGTGGATACCACGTTGCCCGCCGAGGTGCCGTTGATCATGCCCATCAAGCCCGACGAGAACACCGCAACCTTGGCCGGCCCCCCACGCGCGCCACCGGCGGCCGCGAACGCGAAATTCACGAAATACTCGCCGACACGGCTCGCCTGGAGAAAGGCGGCAAAGGTGATGAACAGGATGATGTAGGTCGACGACACCGCGGTCGTGGGTCCGAGGATGCCATTGTCGGTGTAGATGAAAGCGAAGAAGCGGGCCGGCGCATAACCGCGGTGTTCGAGCACGCCGGGCAACCAGGGACCGACGAAGCCGTAGGCGATGAAGATCGCGACGATGATCACCAGCGGGAGGCCGGCGAGCCGCCGCGTCATCTCGAGGATCAGCAGAATGCCCGCGATCGCCGCGTACATGTCGTTGGGATGCGGAAACACGCTGGCGCGAAAGCGCAGGAATTCGGCGTGCGAGATGATGTAGAGGCCGACGGTGATCGCCGCCACCGCCAACAGCAGGTCCGGCATCGGCAGGCGGCTGCGTTCGCGTACGGGCGAGGTCCACGAGGCGAAGATCGCGAGCACCGTGCCGACGATGATCGGATATCCGTAGGTCATCAACATCTTGTCCGGCGGTGCGCCGGTGGGCACGCGGTCGTCAGTGAAGATTGCCCAGGTGATCTGGATCAGCGCGGTGAAGATCGCGACCGACGCAGGCAGCAGCAGCACCCATTCCAGTTTCGTGAAGGGGCGCTGGCCACCGCCCTGTTCGGGGAAGGCGCGCGCGGAAAAGAAGATGAAGCCCAGAGCCAGGCCTCCCGATACGTGGATCAGGCGGTAGATCCAGGTCTCCAGGGGGTAGAGATTCATGACCCCGATATGGAACGCGGTATAGAGCACGCAGGCAGTGGCAAACAGAATTCCGAGGATGCCGAAAAAGACCCGCTGATTGGAGGTGACGACCTCGGCATCCACGCCGCTGGACGTTTGTGCCGTGATCGGTATGGTCGTGTCTTTCGCAATGTCGCGAGGCGAGGGATCGCCGGGATCGGGCTCCCGGGTTGCGTCGGTGGTCATCGGACCCCCTTCCGAATGATTTCGTGAGCGCAAGAAAAAACGGGCCAGAGCCGCAGTCGTTGCAGTCTCTGGCCCGATTCGTCAGAGGCGTGCGGGTGTCAGCCCCGCAGGTCCTCGGGGATCGTGATTCCCTGTTCCTCGAAGTAGCGAACCGCACCGGGATGGAAGGGCAGGAAGCCGTTGTTGTCCCAGTTCTCGGTCAGGGTGGCCCTCGCCGCTGAATGGATCTGGACCATACGCTCGTTGTTTTCGAGAACCAGCTTGGTGATCTCGTAGGCCAGGCTCTCCGGCATGTCGCGATGGACTACAGCGAAGTTCCACATGGCCACCGTCGCGTCATCCTGATCCTGTCCCGAATAGGTGCCTGCAGGGATGGTGAAGTCGGAGACGGCCGGGAAGGCCTCGAGGATCGTCGCGTGCTCCTCCGGTGAAAACCCGAAGGTCCGTACGTCGGTTTCGGCTGCGAGCTGTGAGAAGGCGCCGATCGGGACGCCAGCGGCGAACACGAAGGCGTCGATCAGACCATCCTTTAGCTGGCTGGCGGCATCCGAGGCCCCGGTGAACGACGGCCGCACGGTCACGTCCAGCGTTTCCAGGAACCGCGGCCAGTAGGTGCCCGCGGTTCCTCCGGCCGGACCCACGCTGACGCGCTTGCCCTGCAGATCGGCGACCGATTGGATGTTCGAGCGGCTCAGCGCAATGCCGTGAAACGGCGTCTCATACATCGGGAAGAGTGCCCGCACGTCGGTATGCGGCAGGCCGGGAGCCAGTTCACTCTGGCCGGTCCATGCCTCGTACATCGGGCCCATGGTCACCAGTCCGATCTGGTGTTCCTTCATCTGCACCAGCGTGGCGTTCTGCACCGGGCCGCCGGTGATCTCGCCGCTGGAATTGACGCCGAGCGATTCCCCGATGAAGCTGGCAAGGCCGTTGCCATAGACAAAGTAGACCCCGCCGACACTTGCCGTGCCAATGGTCATGGTGTTCGGCCATCCGGAACGGTCCTGCGCCATGGCCCCTGTCGCGGCGAGCATGAGTGCGGTTGCCGCCACGATCGCCCAGCGAGTCAGTCTGTGATTCATAGTCGTTTCTCCTCGTGTGGTCCGTGCTCGAGGCCCGGCCCATTATGTTTTTCACGGGATCGGGTACCCCCTTCCCGCCAGTTCCCGGCCGACGGACAGTGTCGGCGGACCGCCCTGGGAGTGACCCGGCGGATTCCCGGGCAGAACGTATGCTGTCCCGGAATCCTGCCGGGGCCTGAGGCGCCAAGGGGTGCTTGGAGGCGCGGCAGACACGGCTTGCCACACTTATATCACCAGAATATCCGCGAAGTCTCGATTGGGGGGCCGCGCCGCTCGGGTATTCGTCGCACGGCGCGACGCTCCAGCGACCCAGGTCGGGAAATCGCGAACGGAACGACGGAAAATCCGCGCTCACGCGCAATTCTTTCGCGCTCCGCCGTGTTCGTGCGGAGCCGCCGAAAAGGTGACTGGAAGCGGTGTTTTGGCGACACTGCCGGGTCCGCTCACTGCACAGCTGCCGTCATGGATGCCCTTTACCCCCCGATCGAGCCCCACCGTCACGGCTTTCTGGAGGTTGACCACGGTCACCGACTCTACTGGGAGGAGTGCGGCAACCCCAGTGGCTTGCCGGTGGTGTTCCTCCACGGGGGGCCGGGCTCGGGCTGCGAGCCCTGGCACCGCCGCTTCTTCGATCCCGCCCGTTACCGCATCGTGCTGTTCGACCAGCGTGGATCCGGTCGCTCCACCCCGCACGCCGGCCTGGAAGCCAACACCACCGACGACCTGATCGAGGACATCGAGCGACTGCGGGAGCTTTTCGGGATCAGGCGCTGGGTCGTCTTCGGGGGTTCCTGGGGCTCAACGCTGGGGCTTGCGTACGCCGAGGCACATCCCGACCGGATCATCGGGCTGGTGCTGCGCGGGATTTTCCTGTGCCGCCCGCGTGACGTTCAGTGGTTCTACCAGTCGGGGGCCGACCGGGTGTTTCCGGAAGCCTGGGCCGATTATGTGGCGCCGATTCCTCCGGAAGAACGCGACGACCTGGTGGCCGCCTATCACAGGAGACTGACCGATCCCGATCCCGCCGTTCGCGAGGCGGCCGCGCGGGCCTGGTCGGTCTGGGAAGGCAGCACATCCTGCCTGCGGCCCAACCCGGAGGTGCTCGCCCATTTCGCGGCACCCTCGGTGGCGGTGAGCCTGGCCCGGATCGAGTGTCACTATTTCATGCACGGCAGCTTTCTCGGGCCCGACCAGTTGTTGCGCGAGGCGCCGCGTCTGGCCGAAATTCCCGGGTACATCGTGCACGGTCGCTACGACGTGGTCTGCCCGGTGGAGCAGGCCGTCGCACTGCACCAGGCATGGTCCTCGGCCGAACTGGAGATCGTGCCCGATGCCGGGCACTCGGCCGCCGAGCCGGGGATCGCGCGACGCCTGATCGCGGCCACCGACGCGCTCGCCGACCGTTTCGCCGGGTAAGGGACGCATGATCGCGCTGATCCAGCGGGTGACCGAGGCCAGCGTACACGTCGCGGGCGAGCAGGTGGGGCGGATCGGCGCCGGCCTGCTGGCGCTGGTTGCGGTGGAGCCCGGGGATACGCCGTCGACGGTGGAACGGATGCTGGATCGGCTGCTCGGATACCGCGTGTTTCCGGATGCCACGGGGCGCATGAACCTGAGCCTGCACGACACCGGCGGCGGCTTGCTCCTGGTGCCGCAGTTCACGCTGGCGGCCGACACCGGCAAGGGCATGCGGCCCAGCTTCAGCGGAGCGGCGAGCCCCGAACAGGGTGCGGAGCATTTCGGGCACCTGGTGGTGCGTGCGCGCGAACGCCACGCGAAAGTCGCGACCGGTCTGTTCGGCGCGGACATGCAAGTGGCGCTGGTCAACGACGGCCCCGTGACCTTCTGGCTGCAGGCCCGTTAAAGCCCCTCCCACGACATGGGGAGGGGTTGGGGAGGGGGCGACCCACCTCTGGCGGGCGCGCCGCGTTCCCGGTATGTTCGCGCCCCATGGACACCCCCCGCATTCCCACCTCGATCCGCCGCTTGGCCGGCAAGGCCATCGCGGACTTCGAAATGATCCGCGAAGGCGACCGGATCCTCGTGGGGCTCTCCGGCGGCAAGGACTCGCTGACCCTGCTCTGGCTGCTGCACGATCTCGCCCGCCGTGCACCGGTGCGCTTCGAAGTCGGCGCGGTGACCATTGATCCGGAAATTCCCGGGTTCGAACCCGGGCGTCTGCGCGAATATCTGGCCGCGTACGGCATCCCGTGGTTTTTCGTATCCGAGCCCATTGCCGAACTGGCCGAGAAGCACATGGGCAAGGATTCCTTCTGCGCCTTCTGCGCGCGCATGAAGCGGGGACTGATGTACCGCACGCTCCGCGAGCAGGGCTACAACGTCCTGGCGCTGGGGCAGCATCTGGACGACCTCGCCGAGAGCTTTCTGATGAGCGCCTTCCACGGCGGGCAGCTGCGCACGATGAAGGCGCACTATCGCATCGACGCCGGGGATCTACGGGTCATCCGGCCGCTGGTCTATGTACGGGAGCGCCAGACCCGCGACTTTGCGCAGGCGGCCGAGCTTCCGATCATCGTCGATAATTGCCCCGCCTGCTTTGCCATGCCGACGCAGCGGGAGCACATGAAGGCGCTCCTGGCCCGTGAGGAAGCCCTGCATCCGCGCCTGTTCCGCAATCTGCGTACGGCAATGGATCCGCTGATGCGCGATGCGGACCGTCGGGACTGAGCATGTTCGCGCAAAGGGTTCAGCGCCGGCGTTTGCGCGATCGGGTTCTCGGATGGGGGCTATGGGTCCTGGCCTGGCTGCCGCTGCGCGTCAATCATGCGCTGGGCGGAACGCTGGGCTGGGTCGCATGGCAGTTGCACACCCGTGCCGCCCGGGTCGCCCTCAGCAACCTCGAGATCTGCTTCCCGGAACAGACGGTCGATTGGCGAAAGCGCGTGGCCAGACGCTCGCTGATGGAAATGGGCAAGTCGCTCACCGAGGCGCCGTGGCTCTGGCGCGCGGGTCCGGAAAGACTGCGGAGTCTCGCGGCCCGGGAAATCCCCTGCGAACTCGATGTTCCACGCCCCGCCGGGCAGGCGCTGTTCCTGATCGCGCCGCACCTGGGCTCCTGGGAGTTCGCAGGGCTTCACGCGGCGTCTTTCGGACCGTTGACCAGCCTCTACAGCCCGCTGCGCGAACCGGAAATCGATCGCTGGATACAGGAGGCGCGTGCCTCGACCGGCGCGCGCCTGGCGCCCGCCAGGCGTGAGGGCCTGCGCCAGCTGCAGGCCGCGCGCGACCGGGGCGAGATGATCGGGCTGCTGCCCGATCAGAGCCCCCGTCGTGCCACGGGTACGTTCGCGCCTTTCTTCGGACGCCCGGCGCTGACCATGACGCTGCTCCCGCGCATGCTGCGCGGGCGGCAGGACCGGGTCTGGTTCGCGTTCGCCGAGCGTCTTCCGCGTGGCCGGGGGTATCGTTACCACCAGATCCTGGCGGGACCCGAAGTGGGGAATGCCGACCCGGAAACGGCGGTGGCCGCGATCAATGATCTGGTGGAGCAGCTCGTGCGACGTTGCCCCGAACAGTACAACTGGGTGTACAAGCGCTTCCAGCCCTCACCGGAGGGCTGGCCGGACCCCTATCGTGGCTGAGTCCCCACGGTGGCTTTGGCCGGCGCTGCATGGACCCCGGATCAAGTCCGGGGTGACGCCTTCGATGGGTATGGGGGTTCGGGGTGACGCCTTCCATGGGCAGGGGAGTTCGGGGTGACGTCTTCGATGGGTGTGGGGGTTCGGGGTGACGCCTTCGATGGGTAGGGGGGGTCGGGAGTGACGGCCGGAGGGCAGTTTCAGCCGACGCTGCCGTAGTGCACGGCGGAACCCAGCCAGCGCTGGATCAGGGCGCGTGCGCGCGACGGATCTCTGAACACCCGTTGCGCGAGCCGGGTCGCCGCGTCCATCAGATCGCGGTCACGGCCCCAGTCCGCCACGCGGTAAGCGCGCTCCCCGGTCTGGCGGGTGCCGAGCATTTCGCCCGGTCCGCGAATCTTCAGGTCGACCTCCGCAATCTCGAAGCCGTCGTCGGTGCGGCGCATCGCCTCCAGACGCTCGAGTGCGGTTTCGCCCAATGGCGCACGGTACAGCAGCACGCAGGCACTGGCTCGCGCACCCCGGCCGACTCGCCCGCGCAATTGGTGCAGTTGGGACAGACCCATGCGCTCGGCATTCTCGATGATCATCAGGCTCGCGTTCGGTACGTCCACGCCGACCTCGATCACGGTGGTCGCGACCAGGAGGTCGATTTCACCACGCCTGAACGCCTCCATCACGGCATCCCGCTCCGGCGCCTTCATGCGCCCATGCACGCGTTCGATGCGCAGGCGGGGCAAGGCTGCGCGCAGCTTTTCCGCGGTACTTTCGGCGGCCTCCGCCTCCAGCATTTCCGATTCCTCGATCAGCGGGCAGACCCAGTAGGCCTGGATCCCTTCGCCGCAAGCCGCGCGGATACGCTCGATCACCTCGTCGCGGCGCTCGCTGCTGATCAATGCGGTTTTCACCGGGGTCCGCCCGGGTGGACGCTCGTCCAGCACCGATGGATCGAGGTCGGCATACAGCGACATGGCCAGCGTGCGCGGGATGGGCGTGGCCGTCATGATCATCTGGTGCGGTGTGCGTCCACTGCCCTTGTCCCGCAGCGCCATGCGCTGGTGCACGCCAAACCGATGCTGTTCGTCGATGATTGCGAGCCCCAGCCGATGGAACGCAACCTGGTCCTGGAAAAGCGCATGGGTGCCCACGGCCAGTGCCCGTTGCCCCGAGGCCAGGTCGGCGAGCAGGGGTGCCTTCTCGGATTTTTTCTGGCGTCCTCCCAGCCACGCGATCCCGATATCCAGAGGTTCCAGCCAGGCCGCGAGGTTCCGCAGGTGCTGGCGCGCCAGCAACTCCGTCGGAGCCATGAACGCCACCTGGAAACCGGCCTCGATGGCGGTGAGCGCCGCTGCCACGGCAACCAGTGTCTTGCCGGAGCCCACGTCTCCCTGGAGCAGCCGGTTCATCGGGCGTTCGCGCGCCAGGTCTGCGCCGATCTCGGCGATCGCGCGCTGCTGTGCCGACGTCAGCGCAAATGGAAGCGAGGCGACCAGCGCCTTCCAGAGCCGGCCTTCAGGCTGTAGCGCCGGTGCCGTGCCTTTGGGCCGCTGGCCCGCATTGACCATCAATGCGACCTGGTGCGCGCAGAGTTCTTCCATCGCCAGGCGTGTCAACGCTGGCGAGCGGTGTTCGGGTCCGACGCCCGGTTTCGCCGGTCCTGCCCGCGATGCGTCGGCATCGCCGATCGGCTGCAGGGAACGTGCGCCATTCGTCACACCCGGTGGCGGCTGGTGCAGTTCCTGGAGAGCGGCGGCGAGGTCGGGTAGGCCCTGCGCACGCAGTTCCGGCAAGAGGTCGGGCAGGCGCGCGGTTTCCGGCAGAACCTGCGCCGCCAGTCCGCGCAGCAGCCGTTGCGACACGCCTTCGGTCCCCGGATACACCGGGGTCAGTGCGTTCTCCAGTGGCGGCGGCTCGCCGCGAAGGACCGAATACTCGGGATGGATGCACTCCGGGAGGCCTGGAAGTCCCCGGATCTCGCCGAACGCGCGTACCCGGCGCCCCGTTGCGAATTCCCGCTGCAGGTTCGGTCCGAAGTGAAAGAAGCGCAGTACGATTTGGCCGCCGTCGTCGCGCAGGCGCACGAGCAGCATGCGCCTGCGCGCGCGAACCACTTCCGTGCCCTCGACCGTTGCCTCGAACAGTGCATGCGTTCCGGGCCGGAGCCGCGTCAGGGGTGTCAGCCGGGTGCGGTCCTCGAAACGCAGCGGCAGGTGCAGCAGCAGGTCGTGGGCCCGCTCCAGTCCCAGCCTGGCGAGGCGCTCGGCCTGTTTCGGCCCGACCCCGCGCAGTTCGGTCAGCGGCGCGTCGAGATCCATTCAACGCTCCCGGAGTCGTCGGTTCAGTCCCGGGTGATGTGGAGAATGGCGTCCATTTCCACCTCCGCGCCCTTGGGCAACGCGGCGACTCCGATCGCGGCGCGCGCCGGGTAGGGTTCGGAGAAATATTCCGCCATGACCTGGTTCACCAGGGGAAAGTGACTGAGGTCGGTTAGGAAGACGTTCAGCTTGGCGATCTCGTCCAGCGAGGCGCCCGCGGCCGCAGCTACGGCTTTGAGGTTGTCGAAAACCCGGCGAATCTGCGTCTCCATCCCACCGTCCACGAGTTCCATGGTGGCCGGGTCGAGCGGAATCTGGCCCGAAAGGTAGACGACATCGCCGATGCGCACGGCCTGTGAATACGTACCGATGGCGGCAGGGGCGGATTCGGTCTGGATGATCTGTCGGGACATCGGTGGTGTTCTCCAGGGCAGGTTGGTTCGAGCGACGAAGATACCGAAATGGAGCGCCGGGCGCAGTGCGTGCCGCTGCCGGGTCCTCACCCCAGACCCCTTTCCCGCAGGCGGGAGAGGGTCAGCTTTTCGAGCGCTGAACGCGCAGCACGTCATTCAGTCGGCGCAGCGAACGCATGATCTGCGCCAGATGCCGGCGGTCGCGCACGGTCAGCGTGAAGGTGATGGCGGTGGAGTGGCCGTCCTTTTCGTTGAAGGTGATGTGCTCGATGTTCGAGCCGTGGTCCGCGATGGCCGAAGCCATCTCCGCGAGCGCCCCTCGCCGGTTCGCGGTTTCCGCCCGCATCGAGACCGCGAATTCCGCGTCCTCCTCGTGGGACCACTCCAGGGCGATGGTTCCTCCACGGGCCCGCTGTTCCACGACGTTGCGGCAGGATTCGCGATGGACCACCAGGCCTCGGCCAGCGCTCAAGACGCCGATCACGGGATCGCCGGGGATCGGAAAGCAGCAGCGTCCGTAATTCACGACCAGTCCCTCGGTGCCCTTTACGCCCAATGGCGACCCCGTGTCGTCGCAACCGCCGTTGTCAGCAGGTTCCTGGCCGACCAGCTGCCGAGCCACCAGCGCGGCCATGCGATTGCCGAGCCCGATCTCGATCAGGAGGCTGTCGATGTCGGGGAGCTGCATCGCGTCAAGCACTTCGTCGAGACGAACCGGCGATACCTGGCCCAGGCTCTGGCCCAGCGAGGAGAGGGCCTTTTCCATCAGGCGCCTGCCCAGTACCTGGGCCTCATCCGCTTGCAGCGTCTTCAGGCAGTGGCGAATGCCCGACCGCGCCTTGCCGGTGACCACGAACGACAGCCAGGCCGGGTTGGGGCGTGCATTGGGGGCGGTGACGATCTCGACCTTCTGGCCGCTCTGGAGGCGTGCGGACAATGGCGCCAGGCTGCGATCGATCTTGGCCGCCACGCAGCGGTTGCCCACGTCCGAATGGACCGCGTAGGCGAAATCGACCGGTGTCGATCCGCGCGGAAGCACGAGGATTTCGCCCATCGGCGTGAAGGTGTAGACCTCGTCCGGGAACAGATCGACCTTCACGTTCTCCAGGAACTCGATGGAGTTGCCGACGCTGTTCTGAATCTCCAGAACGTCCTTGAGCCACTCGCGTGCGCGACTCTGGGCGCTCATCGCCGAATCACCGCCGGACTTGTACTGCCAGTGTGCGGCGATCCCGCTCTCGGCCACCCGATCCATTTCGGTACTGCGGATCTGTACCTCGATCGGGCTGCCGTGCGGACCGAACAGGACCGTATGGAGGGACTGGTAGCCGTTCGATTTCGGGATGGCGATGTAGTCCTTGAAGCGCCCGGGAACGGGTTTGTAGAGGTTGTGGACCACACCCAGCCCCCGGTAACAGGCATCGACGTCGGCGACCACGATACGCACCGCGAACACGTCCACCACGTCGCGGAAGGACTGCCGCTTGTCGAGCATCTTCCGGTAGATGCTGTACAGGCTCTTCTCGCGCCCGCTGATCCGTGCCTCGAGGCCAGCCGCCTCCATGCGATGGGTGATCGCGGCCTCGATCTTCTGCATCGGCTCGCGCCGGGACCCGCGCGCGCGGCGCACGGCCTCGTCGAGGACCGCGTAACGTAGCGGGTATCTGGCCGAGAAGCCCAGCTGCTCGAGTTCGCGGCGGATCCGGTTCATCCCCAGGCGCTGGGCGATCGGTGCATAAATCTCGAGCGTTTCCCGAGCGATCCGGCGGCGCTTGTCGGGGCGCATGACGCCGAGTGTGCGCATGTTATGCAGGCGGTCGGCGAGCTTGATCAGAACCACCCGGATATCCCGGGTGATCGCGAGCATCATCTTGCGGAAGTTCTCGGCCTGCGCCTCGGCCTTGGTCTGGAACTGCAGATGGGTCAGCTTCGAGACACCGTCGACCAGCTCGGCCACTTCTGCTCCGAACTCGGAGCGGATGCGTTCCTTGCTGGTCGGGGTATCCTCCATGACATCGTGAAGGATCGTGGCGACGATCGCCTTGTGGTCCATCCGCATCTCGCCCATGGTCCGGGCGACCGCAAGCGGATGGTAGATGTACGGCTCACCCGTTTTCCGGGTCTGGCCCTCGTGCGCTTCGGCCCCGAACAGGTAGGCCCGGTAGACCTCGTGGATCTGCGAGGGCTCGAGGTAGGCCTCCAGTTCAGCGCAGAGGTCGCTGATCAGGAACCGCGTGGAGTCGACGGACGGTTTCACGACGGCCCCGACGTTCGGAAGCGCGGAGCTCATGGGGTCTGGCGCTAGTGGGTCCTGCGGAAAGTTTCGATACCCGACCGCTTCGCCAGACACGCCGGCACTGCGGTGGGCAAGTCTGAAACAGGGTGGCTATTCCTGCACTTGCCCGCCTCGCTCCGGTATGTCTGACTGTGCTCCATGGGTACCGAACCTCCCGCATGGCCCACTAGCGGTCGTCCGCGTCGAGCTGCTCGAGGTGCCGGAGCGTGCTGAAATCCAGCATCTGCGGCTGCGGACGCTCATCCGGCTCGTCGAAGACTTCCTTGCCGACCAGGCCCTCGGCGATCTCGCGCAAAGCGATTACGGTGGGTTTGTCGTTGTCGTCGGGAACCTTCGGCTCCTTGCCATGGGCGATATGGCGCGCGCGGCGCGAGGCCATCAGCACGAGTTCGAAGCGGTTGTCGACGTTTTCGAGGCAATCCTCGACGGTAATGCGGGCCATGGGAACTCCAGGGTGAAAAAGACCGGACCCTGCATCTTACGCCGGGGCGGGTGTTCCCGCCAATAAGGTTGCAATCATTCGCTGGTTCCGAATCTGCTGCTCCGGGGTACGCAGCCGGTTGGCGCGAAAGATACTGGCAAGATCCTCGACCGCGCGATCGAAATCCTCGTTGATGACCGTGAAATCGTACTCGTCGTAGTGCGCGCTGTCGGACTCGGCATCCCGGAGGCGGCGCTGGATGACGGTCTCGCCATCCTGGCCGCGGCCGCGCAACCGCCGTTCCAGTTCGGTGCGCGAGGGCGGCAGGATGAACACGGACTGGCATTCGGGAATGGCCTTGCGCACCTGCCGGGCGCCCTGCCAGTCGATCTCCAGGATCACGTCCAGGCCCGCGTCCATGCGTGCGCGGATGGCGGCCTGCGAGGTCCCGTAAAAATTGTCAAAGACTTTCGCATGTTCCAGCAACTCGCCAGCCTCGATCATGTCGAGGAAGCGTTCCGCGCTGACGAAATGGTAATGCGTGCCGTCGACCTCGCCGGGCCTCGGTTTGCGTGTCGTGTGGGAGACCGACAGGACCACGTCCTCCAGTTCCTTCAGCAGAGCGGCGACCAGACTGGTTTTCCCGGCGCCAGAGGGTGCCGACACGATATACAGTGTGCCTTGAGGTGATGCGCTGGCTTCAATCATGAAGGGGCCCGATGACGGAGAATCGCGCAGAGTGTACAAACCAGCCCCGGGTCATCGCCACCGCGACGGAGGACGGTCCGGTGCTTTGGGCGGAATGCGCGGCCGCCGCGAGACGTCCTAAGGGTGTCGTTTGCCGATGATCCGGGAGCTATTTGGTTCGGCGGCGGCATGGTAAATGCATGGAAGCCTGTAGTCCTGTCTCGGAGCCCAAGTCATGTCCAAGCAGCCCGTCAGCGAAGAAATGCTCGATGCATTCGTGGATCGGCAGCTGTCCAGCGAGGATCGGCTGCGCATGTTACGTGAGCTCGCAGATGATCGCAGTCTGGGTCGCGCATTGTGCGACCGGCAACACCTGAAGGATCTGGTGGGGCTTGCCTATCCCCAGCCGGCCCGTGTCTCGAATCCCCCGTCCCTCTGTGGCCTGCGTGGTCTGCGCTGGTGGTGGCGCCTCCGGAGCGGCCGGACCTGACGTCCGCCCCGGCGAATCCTCGCAGAGGGAGCTTGCCCGGTCCCGGGGCGCCGAATACGGAAGCCCGCCGTCTCATCTATTATGCTTGGAGGGCGGGCCCCGATGCGGGGCGGGGTTGCGATTGTGTTCATGGCAGAGAAGAAGGTAGACCCGAAGGGGTTGGACATTCGTGCGGAACAGGCGCGGCTGGCGTTCGATGCCCTGCCCTTTTCTCAGATCACGGTTCTCGTGGCGGCGACCCTCGTCGCCGTTTTTCTGTGGCCGGTCATCGGTTCCGGTACCGTCCTCGCCTGGGTCACTGCGGTGTACCTCATTTCGATTTCCCGCCTCCTGCTGGTCATCGCCTACAGGCGTGTCCAGCCGGTGTCCACGCGGATCCGACCCTGGGAGCTGGGGCTTCGTACCGGCGCGCTCCTGGGTGCATTGGCCTGGGGCGGGGCGGGGTATTTCCTCTTCGCGGCCGAGAGCGTTCCCCATCAGGGTTTTCTCGCGTTCGTGCTGGCCGGTGTCACGGCCGGGGGTGTCGTCTCCCTGGCGACGCAGCGCGATCTGGTCATCGCCTTCCCCGTAATGGTCACGATGCCATTGATGTATCGGTTCGCCGAGACTTCGCATCCGCTGGCACATGTGATGCCGCTGATGGTGCTGATGTTCATGGTGTTCATGGTGGCGCTCGGGTTGCGTATCCATCGAAACCTGACCGACATGGTGGCCGAGCGCCATGAACGCCAATCGGTGCAATCACGGGAGTGCCGTCGCAGCGTCGTTCTGGAGATGCTCGCAAAAGGGGCGGGGCTGGGTCGGGTTCTGGAAGCGCTCGTGCTGGGTATCGAGGAGGAACATCCCGGAATGCGAGGCAGTATCCTGCTCATGGACAAGACCGGGAAGCGTTTGTACACGGCCGCGGCGCCCAGCCTGCCCGAGAGCTACAACAAGGCGATCGACGGGTTGCGCATTGGGCCGGGAGTCGGTTCCTGCGGCACCTGCGCGTATACGCGCGAGCGGGTCGTTGTGGAGAACGTTGCCACGCATCCCTACTGGATTCCGTTCCGGGATGAAGCGGCACGCGCCGGTTTCCGGGCCGCCTGGTCGGAGCCCGTGTTCTCCTCGTCGGGGCGGCTGCTCGGCACGTTTGCCATTTACAACCAGAACGCCTACAGCCCCACCGCGGAAGATCTCGCTATGCTCGAGCAGGCCGCACATCTGGCGGGTATCGCCATCGAGCGCAGTGAAGCGGAGGAGGCACTCCGGCTTGCCGCACTGGTGTATCAGAACTCCAGCGAAGCGATCATGATCACCGACGAGGAGAACAGGGTGGTCGCGATCAACCCGGCGTTCACCGACATGAGCGGCTACACCGAGGAAGACCTCGTCGGTTTGGGTCCGAATGTGCTTCGATCCCGGCGCCATGATGAAACGTTCTACCGGGGGATGTGGGAGGAGCTCGAACGCACGGGGAGCTGGCAGGGGGAAATCTGGAATCGCGGCAAGGACGGGGACGACTATGTCACCTGGCTCACGATCGAGACGATCGAGGACGCGGAAAAGAAGTCCTTTCGCCGCGTGTCGCTGTTTTCCGACGTGACGGAGAAGAAGCGTACGGATGCCAGAATCTGGGTCCAGGCGAACTACGATGTGCTGACCAACCTGCCCAACCGGCGACTGTTCATGGATCGCCTGGAACATGGAATCCGTGTCGCTCTGCGCAGCCGGGGGCGGCTCGCGCTGCTGTACATCGATCTGGATCGGTTCAAGGAGGTCAATGACAAGTTTGGCCACTTGATGGGTGACGAGGTGCTGATGGAGGCGGCCCGGCGGATCAAGTCCTGTGTGCGTGACGCCGATACGGTAGCGCGTCTCGGCGGCGACGAATTCACGGTCATTCTGAGCGAGATGGAGGAAGCCGGCTCGGTCGGCCGTGTTGCGGAGAAAATCATCTCGGCGCTCGATCAGCCGTATTCGCTCGGCAGTGAACAGGTCGTGATCTCGGGCAGCGTGGGCATCGCGCTGTATCCCGACGATGCCACCAATGCGGGCGAGTTGCTGAACAATGCCGATCAGGCGATGTTTGCGGCCAAGCAGAAAGGCCGGAACCGCTACAGCTTTTTCACCGAAGAACTGCTCGAGGCGGCGCAACAGCGCATGCGTCTCGTGGGCGATCTGCAGCGGGCGTCCCGGGAAGGCGAGTTCATTGCCCTCTATCAGCCGATCGTCGAACTGGGGACTGGACGTGTTGCGGGCGCCGAGGCACTTGTGCGGTGGAATCGGCCGGGTCATGGACAGGTTGCTCCCATCGATTTCCTCAAGGTTGCCGAGGAATCGGGTGCCATTCGCGGAATCGGGAACCAGGTGTTTCAGGAGGCGACGCGCAAGGCGATGGGCTGGCGTGAGGCGTATGACCCGGAATTCCATATCAGCGTCAACCGTTCGCAGGCACAGTTTCTGGCCGACGGGCCGGACGTGGACGAGTGGATGGATTTTCTCGTTGAGCTGGGATTGCCGGGGCGCGCGCTCGTGGTCGAGATCAAGGAGGATCTGCTACTCCGTGCTTCCGGGGATATCGGCGAAAAGCTGTTGCGGCTGAGGGGTGCGAACATCCGGATCGCCATCGACGATTTTGGCACGGGCTACTCGTCGCTGGCTTTTCTGAAACACTACGAGATCGACTATCTGAAGATCGATCGCACGTTCGTCGCCGACCTCGAGGAAGATGAAATCAACCGGGCCCTGTCCGAGGCGATGGTGGTCATGGCGCACAAGCTGGGGTTCAAGGTTATCGCCGAGGGTGTGGAAACCCGCGGGCAGTACGAGATTCTCCTGGCGATGGGGTGTGACTACGGGCAAGGCCACCTGTTTTCAAAGCCCCTTCCCGCGGACGATTTCGAGCTCCTGCTGCAAAGCGGCGTCGATGCGGGCGCTGTGGCCCAGGCCCAGTGAGCCATGCGGAAAGTTCGGTATCCGATCGCTGCGCCAGGCACGCCGGCGCTGCGTTGCGCATGTTTGAAACAGGTTGGCGATTCCTGCGCGTGCCCGCCTGGCTCCGGCGCGTCTGGCTGTACTCCATAGGCACCGAACGTCCCGCATGACCCACTCGCGCGCCCTACGGGAAGCTGGGCGGCCCCGGAATTCGCGTCTTCAATGGAAGGGTTGGCGCGCCCGAAGGGATTCGAACCCCTGGCCTCTGCCTCCGGAGGGCAGCGCTCTATCCAGCTGAGCTACGGGCGCATCTCAACCTGCCATGATACGGGGAGGTGCGGGGGCCGTCCAGTGATCTCAAACGACTCGAGGGGCGATCCGCCGCCTGCCGGACCCGCCGGATAATGGCTACACCGGGGGCGATGTCCTATACTCTGCGCCCCGCGCGCGGCGCGCGGGATCCCTTACGAGCCAGGGCCGCAGCCGGCCCGGATCTCCCGGAGGACGAAAGTGGCTGATCAAGAATTCAAGATTGATGCGGGCAACAAGCTGCTGATGGTCGTGGCGTTGCTCGCCCTGCTGGGTGTGCTGGTGTTTCTCCTCTCGCATCTGGTCTCGTTCTTTGGGCAGCTCGCCCTGGGCGAGCGCGATCCCGCGCCGGCCGTGATGGAAACGGCCGACCAGCGCATGGCACCGGTTGGCCGTGTCGAGGTGGCCGCGGTTGATCGCGATGCGGCTCCGGCAGCCCCGCGTCCCGCGGCCGATGTGTACACCTCGGTCTGTGCAGCCTGCCACGACACGGGAGCGGCCGGTGCGCCAAAGGTCAGTGACGGCGGCGAGTGGGAAAAAAGGCTGAACGACAAGGGGCTCGAGACCCTGGTGCTCCACTCCATCAATGGCTTCCAGGCCATGCCGGCCCGGGGCGGTAATCCAAGTCTCACGGACGAGGAGATGAGCGAAACGGTCGTGTATATGCTGGCCGAGGCGGGGCTGGCCGTTGAAGGCGCCGCCCCAGCAGCGTCGGCGGAAGCGGATGCAGCTCAAGAAGCGGATGCAGCGTCGGAACCGGCTGCGGCGCCGGACGCGGCTTCAACGGCAGGCGGTGATCCTGCCGCCGGGGAATCGCGCTACGCCACCTGCGCCAGCTGCCACGGGCCCGCCGGTGCGGGAATGGGCATTTTCCCGAAAATTTCCGGACAGAGTGCCGACTATATCGCCGGCCGGTTGGAGCAGTACCGGGCGAACGAGATGGTGGGCCCGAATTCGATGCTGATGATTCCGCAGGCGGCGGGTCTTTCGGACGCCGATATCGAAAATCTCGCGGCCTATATCGCCACGCTCTGAGGCATTTGCGCCGTGAGGCAACACCTCACGGCGCTGCTACTCCAGGCGCCAGCGGTCCAGCGCGCGAAACCCCAGGGCCTCGGTGAGATGTGCGGCCGCAATCGGCTCACTGTTCCCCAGGTCGGCAATGCTCCGTGCCACCCGCAGGATTCGGTGGTACGCGCGTGCCGACAGGCGGAACTTGTCCACCGCTTTCTGCAGCAGTGTCCGACCGTTTCCGTCCAGCGGCGCGTGCTGGTCGAGTTCGCGGGCATTCAGCTCACAGTTCAGTTTGCCTTGGCGCCGTAACTGGCGCTCACGGGCGCTGGCGACACGGATGGCAATGGTGGCCGAGCCTTCATCGCGATCCGGTAGCGGCATGAGTTCCCCCGTAGGCAGTCGCGCGACCTCGACCGCGAGATCGATCCGGTCGATCAGCGGGGCAGACAGGCGCCTCCGATGCCGGATCCGTTGTTCGTGGGAGCACTGGCAGCGTTCGCCAAGATCACAGTCGAAGCCCTGTGGACAGGGGTTCATCGCCGCAATCAGCTGGAACCGGGCGGGATATTCCGCCTGGCGCGCGGCGCGGGAGATGTGCACTTTTCCGGTTTCCAGAGGCTCCCGCAGGACGTCCAGCACCCGGCGATCGAACTCCGTGAGTTCGTCGAGGAACAGTACGCCGTTGTGGGCGAGCGAGATTTCCCCCGGGCGCGGATTCGAACCACCGCCGACCAGCGCCACGCCGGAAGCCGTGTGGTGCGGCGACCGGAAAGGTCGACGGCGCCAGTCGCGCCGCAGGTGGTCGGAGCCCCGCAGGCTGTGTATCGCTGCCGTTTCCAGCGCCTCCTGGTCGTCCATGGGCGGCAGAATGCCGGGAAAGCGAGCCGCCAGCATCGACTTGCCGCTGCCCGGAGGGCCGACCATCAGAAGGTGATGTCCGCCGGCGGCGGCGATTTCCAGCGCACGGCGCGCGTGACTCTGGCCCCGTACGTCGGCGAGATCCGGCAGTTCCAGCGGCCGGGACTCCGGTGGCTGTGCGCGCGGCAGGATGGCGTTGCCATTGAGGGCGGCGCAGACGTCCAGCAGGTGAGTCGCGGTGACGACGTCCGCGGTTCCGGCCAGCGCCGCTTCCTCGCCATCGGGAGGGCTCAGCACGAGTTGACGACCGCTGTCGCGTGCGGCAAGGCTTGCGGACAACGTCCCGCCGACCGGGCGCAGATGCCCGTCCAGCCCGAGTTCACCAAGGAATTCCCGGCTGTCCAGCGCCCTCTGGGGAACCTGTTCGCTGGCGGCGAGGATGCCGAGCGCGATACCGAGGTCGAAGCGGCCTCCGTCCTTCGGCAGGTCGGCCGGGGCCAGGTTCACGGTGATCTTTCGACGGGGAAACTCGAAGCCGCTGGTCTGGATGGCGGCTCGTACCCGGTCACGGCTCTCGCGAACCGCCGCCTCCGGCAGGCCCACGATCTGGAAACCGGGAAGGCCGTTCGCGAGATGGGTCTCGATCCGGACCAGGGGAGCGCGGATTCCGACCACCGCGCGGGCGTTGACCATGGCTATGGGCATCCTTGCCCTCCTTGTAGGTTGGCTGTGCTAGTGGCCTTCCCCGGCTCTTCGGGGGTGTCAGGTGATGTCCGGAGCCTCGCCCTCGGGCGCGCGCGGCCTGCCTTCGAGCGCATCCAGTCGAGCCTCGAGTTCGCGCATGCGGGCTCGCGTGCGTTCCAGCAGGGTGACCTGGACATCGAAATCCTCTCGGGTCACGAGATCCATGCGTTCAAAACCCTGCTGCAGGGTTGAACGCACCTGCCGCTCGGCATCCTTCTGCAGCGCGCGCACCGATTCCGGGAGCGCCTCGGTGATCCGTCGGGCCATCTCGTCGAATCGCTTGGGATCGATCATGCCAACTTCTCCAGCGTGTGCTCGGTTCCTTCAGGATAACGCACACGCATGGCCGTCTGCCCGGCTATTGCGAAGCGGAGCGGCCGCCGTCGACCGGAATCACCTGCCCGTTGATGTACGGCGCTTCGCGCAACAGGAAGAGCACTGTGCGTGCGATATCGCTGGGGTGGCCAGGTCGCCTGAGCGGCGTGCGTTCGATCATGCTGTGATGGCTGGCCACGTTGGCCGCGTCCTCGGGCAACAGGATCGCCCCGGGGGCAACGCCGTTGACCCGGACTTCCGGCCCCAGTTCATGTGCGTAGGCCTGGGTGAGCGCCCAGAGCCCGGCTTTGGCCGCGGAATACACCGGGTAATTCTTGAGCGGGCGCAGGGCGTGGATATCGACGATGTTCACCACCGCCCCATGGCGGGCGCGCAGGGCGGGTGCGCAGGCCTGGGTCAGAAAAAGGGGCGCCTTGAGGTTGGATCCCATCAGGTCCTCCCAGTGCTGGAGCGTGATCTCCCCGACCGGCGTCGGATAGAAGGTGGAGGCATTGTTCACCAGGAAATCAAGGCGTCCGTACTGTTCGGTCGCGCGCGCTGCGAGGTTCGCGACGGCTTCGACGTCGAGCAGGTCCGCCTGCAGCAGGCGGGCGCTGTCCGGCCGGTCCCGGTTGAATTCATCGGCAAGGGTGGCGGCCGCTTCCCTCGAGCCGCGATAATGCAGGAGCACGTTGATTCCGGCGCGGTGCAGGGCACGCGCGATTTCCGCGCCGATCCGGCGCGCGGCGCCGGTGATCAATGCCACTTGCTGGCCTGGGCTGTCGTCACCCGACGTCTGGGTATCCGCCACCTGGATTGCTCCGTTTGCCGCCAATGATGGAAGGTCGAGAATCTAGCACAGAGCCCGAGGCACGGCCCGGGCTCGAAGACGAATCCGGGGCGCTGGAGATATCCGAGCGCCTGCTCGGGAAGGTGCGGGCCGAGATCCTCGATGCAGGCGGGTTCATGACCTTCCACCGTTACATGGAGATCGTCCTCTACGAGCCCGGACTCGGCTATTACGTCAACGGACGCCGCAAGCTGGGCGCGGAAGGGGACTTCGTCACCGCGCCGGAGCTTTCGCCGTTGTTCGGGGCAACGCTGGCCCAATGGCTGGCGCCCGTGCTGCGCCCCGGGGGAGCCGGAATTCTTGAATTTGGCGCGGGCAGCGGGCGCCTTGCCGCAGATGTGATCACCCGCCTGGACGATCTCAGCGTTGCGGTTGATCACTACCGTATCCTCGAGGTCAGCCCGGATCTGCGCGCGCAGCAACAGGCGCTGCTGTCGGCCCGGCTGGGCGCCGAGCGCATGATGAACGTGGAATGGCTGGACCGGTTGCCGGCAGAACCCTTTCGGGGCGTCATCGTGGCCAACGAGGTGCTGGACGCGATGCCGGTGGAGGTTTTTGCCTGGCGCAGCCAGGCGGTCTGGCAGCGTGGCGTCGAGTGGGTCGATGGCGCTCCGGCATTCGCGGAGCGCCCGGCGCCCGCAGCGCTGGAGCAGGCCGTGCGCGCGCTCGAATCACAGGCCGGTCCATGGCCGGAAGGCTATGTGTCCGAGTGGAGGCCTGCGCTGGAACCCTGGCTGAAGGCCGTCGCCGAACCGCTGGAAAGCGGCCTGGTGTGGATTGCCGATTACGGGTTTCCGCGCCGCGCCTACTATTCCGCGGAGCGCCGGGAGGGCACGTTGGTCGGGTATTGCTGCCAGCAGTTGGTGCTGGATCCGTTCGCCCGGCCCGGGCTCATGGATCTGACCGCGAGCGTGGATTTCACCGCGGTCGCGGAAGCCGCCAGGGCTGCCGGGCTTGAGGTGCTGACCTATGCTGCGCAGGGCGAGTTTCTGCTCGGTGCCGGTCTCCCCGCGCTTTTCGAGCAATGGGCGGGTAGCGGCGATGACCCCAGGCGGATGCTCGAACTGGCCCAGCAGGTGCGCATGCTCACCTTGCCAGGCGAGATGGGCGAACGTTTCCAGGTCATCGTGCTGGGTCGCGACTGCGCGCTGCCACCGGGTACGTTCCCGGATCGCCGCGAGCGGCTGTAGCCCGGCTGCGCCAGAGCCGCTGCATCTCGGGTACAGTTCGGCGGTTCCGGGCACCTGCCCGGAGCCAGGCGGGGCCGCCCGTTGAATTCGGCGAGAAGCCCGGGGATCGAACGCGAGGAGTACGCGATGGATTGGTTGCAGGTCTGGGTGCTGGCGCTGGTGCAGGGACTTACGGAGTTCCTGCCGATCTCGAGTGCCGCTCACCTGATCCTGGTGCCGGTGCTTACGGCCTGGGAGGACCAGGGGCTGGCGTTTGACGTCGCCGTACATGTTGGGACCCTGGCGGCGATCGTCACTTACTTCCGGCGCGAGGTGGTCACCGTGACCCGGGCCTGGTTCGGGCAGGTGGGCGGCCAGGGTGCGACCCCGGAAGCGATGCTGGCGTGGGCGGTGATCTTCGGCACGATCCCCGCCGCGCTGGCCGGTTTCGCCTTCGCCGGCGTGATCGAGGACTCGCTGCGCACGCCGCTGGTGATCGCGAGCACCACCATCGGTTTCGCACTGCTGCTGTGGCTGGCGGACTGGCGCGGCCGGGGCACCCGCGACGAGTACAGTATTGGCTGGCGTGACATCCTGATCGTGGGCGGGGCGCAGGCGCTTGCCCTGATTCCGGGGACCTCGCGTTCGGGCATCACCATGACCGCCGCGCTGCTGCTGGGCTTTTCGCGCCAGGCCGCGGCGCGCTATTCCTTCCTGCTGGCGATTCCCATCATCGCGATTGCGGGCGGTTACGAGACGCTGAAGCTGGTGCGTACGCCGCCCCCGCAGCTGGACTGGGCACAGCTATTCGCGGCCGCGGCGATCGCGGGCATCGCCGCGTGGCTGTGCGTGCACTGGTTCCTGAAGCTCATCGAACGCATTGGCATGCTGCCGTTCATCATCTATCGGCTCGCGCTCGGTGCCCTGCTGCTCTGGCTCTTCCTCTGACACCGGGAACACGCGGCATTCCCGGGAAATCTCACGTTAGCGGGACCAATCGGGCAAAATGAGAACATGCGTGTACTGGGAATCGAGACGTCCTGTGACGAGACCGGCATCGCCATCGTCGATGCCGACGCCGGTCTGGTCGCGCACCGGCTGCACAGCCAGGTGGATCTGCACGCGGTGTATGGCGGCGTCGTTCCCGAACTGGCCTCGCGCGACCACATCCGCCGGATCCTGCCGCTGCTGCGCGAGGTGCTCGACGAAGCGGGCATGCAGGGTCCGGATCTCTCGGCGGTGGCCTACACGGCTGGGCCGGGACTTCTGGGGGCGTTGCTCACCGGTGCCTCGGTGGCCCGGGCACTTGCCTATGGCTGGGGCGTCCCGGCGCTGGCGGTCCATCACCTCGAGGGACATCTGCTCGCCCCCCTGCTCGAGGAAAACGATCTCGTGTTCCCGTTCCTGGTGCTGCTCGTGTCCGGCGGGCATACGCAGCTGATCCACGCACGTGCGCTCGGGGAGTACGAACTGCTGGGCGAGAGCATCGACGACGCCGCGGGCGAGGCCTTCGACAAGACGGCCAAGCTTCTGGGCCTCGGCTATCCGGGTGGGCCGGCGCTGTCGCGTCTCGCGGAGACCGGCGAGGGCGGCGCGCTGCGGCTACCCCGGCCGATGCTCGACCGGCCCGGTCTCGACATGAGTTTTTCCGGACTCAAGACCGCGGTGCTGACGGCGGTCCGCAAGGGGTGCCACGAGCCTGCGGCGATCGCGCGCGCCTTCGAGGAGGCGGTGACCGATACGCTGGTCGAGAAAACGCGCAGGGCGATCGAGGTCAGTGGAGCGCCGGCGCTGGTCGTCGCGGGCGGGGTGGCGGCAAACCGCCCTTTGCGCTCAGGATTGCGGGCGATGGCCGAAGCCAGTGGCGTTCCGGTATTTTTTCCCCGGCCGGCATTCTGCACGGACAACGGTGCGATGATCGCGCTGGCGGGGCTGCGACGGCTGCAGGCCGGCGCTTCGGAGCCGGGTCTGAGCATCTCGGCCCGGGCCCGCTGGCCTCTCGCAGAGCTGGGTCTCGCTTCAACCGGCACCGCGGCGGCCTGGTGAGCCATGCGGAAAATTCGGTATGCGATCGCTGCGCCACGCACGCTGGAGCTGCGTTGGGCGCGCTTGCAACCGGTCGGCTATTGCTGCACCTGCCCGCCTTGCTCCGGCGCGTCTGGCGGTGCTCCATAGGTACCGGACTTTCCGCATGGCCCACGAGTGGAGCCTGCCCCTGATGGCGCGTTCAGCCCTTGTCGTCGGGGAGCGGCTTCTTTTCGCCGATGCGGGGTTCGGTGCCCTGGATCAGCCGCCGGATGTTCGTGTGGTGCCGCGCATACAGCAGCACGGTCATGGCCACCACCGCCGCAACCGCCCAGGGATCCGGTTGTCCCGCGTAGGTCTGCACGGCATACAGCAGCACCGGGGCCGCCAGCGCGGCCAGCAGTGCGGCAAGCGACGAGTAGCGCAGGGTGAATGCCGCGACGAGCCAGGTGAGAATCACCAGGAGTCCGGTCAGTGGACTGAGCGCGAGGATTACGCCGAGAGCGGTAGCCACGCCCTTGCCGCCCTTGAAGCGGAAGTAGACCGGGTAGAGATGTCCCAGGAAAGCCGCAAGACCGACCAGCGCCACCGTCCAGCCGGGGAAGTCGCCCAGTTGCATGACGATGAACACGGGCAGCCAGCCCTTCGCCATATCCCCGATCAGGGTCCATGCGGCAGCGGCCTTGCTGCCCGCGCGCAGCACGTTGGTGGCCCCCGGGTTGCCCGAGCCGATGCCTCGGGGGTCCGGCAGGCGCATGAGCCGGCTGACGACGATCGCCGAGGAGATTGAGCCCAGCAGGTAGGCCAGCAGGATGCCCATGATCAGTTGTCCCATCCACATGTTCCCATGTCCAGGCTTCGGCGCGAGCGCAGATGATACGCAACCTCGAGGGTGGTGTTCATCCACCCCTGGGGTGCTGTCGCCGCGCCGGGACGCCCTTCGCCCATGACCGGCGGGCAAGGCCGGGTGCTGGTGCTGATCCATGGCTGGGGTTTCAGCCGTGCGGTCTGGAGCACGGTGGCGCACGAACTGCGGGATCTGCCGCTGTGGATTCCGGATCTGCCCGGTCACGGTGAGTCCGCCCGCGGATCCGTGCTGGAAGACGCGCACGCCATGGCGCGGATCCTGATCGAGCAAGTGCCGGCCGGAACCCGCGAGCCGATCTGGGTCGGCTGGTCGATGGGGGGGCTCGTCGCGTTGGCGGCCGCCGCCCGGTGGCAGGGGACTCAGAGGCTGGCGCTGGTCTGCGCGACACCGCGGTTCACGACGGCGCCCGGCTGGCCCTGCGCGTTGCAGCCGCAGGCGCTCGAGACGTTCGGGCAGGAGCTGGTCCGCGATCGTCCTGCGCTGGAGCGCCGCTTCGCCGCGCTCTGTGCTCGTGGCGACCCGACTCCGGTGGCGCTGCGCCGACAGCTGCTCAACGCCATGGCCGAATGCCCGGCCGGGTTGGAAGCCCTGCGGGCGGGCCTCACGGTGCTGGCGGAGACCGATCTGCGTGCCGAGTGGGCCGGGCTGGATGCGCCGGTAGCGGCTTGGTTGGCCGCGGACGATGCCCTCGTCCCCTCGGTGGCCACCGAGCTGGCGGCGCTGCGGCCGGATGTGCGGCTCAGACTGGGTCCCGGCGGGCATGCTTCCTGGCTCCGGGAAGCCTCGGCAGTCGCCGGATTTCTGCGTGAGGTGGCGGCGTGAAGGACGGGTATGGCATCGACAAGCGCCGTGTGCGGCAGGCCTTCGACCGGGCCGCGCCCGACTATGACACGCACGCGGTGCTGCAGCAGGAGGTGCAGCGCCGTTTGCTGGAGCGCCTGGACTGGATCCGCCTGGAGCCGCGCCGCATCATCGATCTCGGTTGCGGTCCGGGTGGTGCGTTGCGGCCGCTGGCGAGTCGGTATCGCAAGGCCCGAGTGGCGGGGCTCGACCTCGCTCCGGGCATGGCCGCGCGTGCGCGAACACGGAGCTTCCGGCTGCGTCGTCCCTGGGCGGTCTGCGCCGACATGGAGCAGCTCCCGTTCGCGGACCGGAGTTTCGATCTGGCGGTGTCGGCCGCTGCACTGCAATGGGCGAACGATCTCGACCAGGTGTTCGCCGAAGTACGCCGGGTGCTTGCGCCGGGTGGGCTCTGGCTGTTCGCGACGTTCGGCCCGGACACGCTGAAGGAACTGCGCGCGGCCTTTGCCACGGTCGAGGGTGCGGCCACGCCGCATGTAAATGCGTTCATCGACATGCACGACATCGGCGACGCGCTCGTACGGGCCGGTTTCGCCGATCCGGTGATGGATCAGGAACCGATCACCGTGACCTATGCGGATCTCGGCGGCCTGCTGCGCGATCTGCGCGGCGTGGGCGTTCGCAATGCGCTCTCCGGCCGGGCCCGTGGCCTGTTCGGGCCGCGTCGGCTGCGCGCCGTGGCTGAGGCCTACGCATCCCAACACGGACAGCAGGGACGTTTACCGGCTTCCTGGGAAGTGGTTTATGGTCATGCTTGGGTGCCCGACGCACCCCCGCCAACGCGCACACCCGGGCATTTCATTCCGATCCGGCAGGAGCGCTGATCGGCTTGCGGCAGGGCAGGGGTCCGCCGCACACACTGCGCAGGATTTGCTTTTTTCTGGTGGGTTCTTGGGGTAAAGTTCACGTCCCGGTGCGCCGGGCAGACCGTGTTCCCCGCAGGCAAGGTGGAAATCAACATGTCGCAAACTGCAGCAACCGCCGGGTCCGTGCCGGCTTCGACGGCTGTTCCTTCCGAACAGTATAACTACGAAATCGTCAAGAAATTCTCGATCGCGGCGGTCATCTGGGGCGTGCTCGGGATGGCGGCCGGTGTCTGGATCGCCTCGCAGCTGGCGTGGCCGTTTCTGAATTTCGACATCGCGCAGATCACCTTTGGCCGCTTCCGGCCGGTGCACACGACGCTGGTGATCTTCGGTTTCGGCGGCAACGCCCTGTTCGCGACGTCCTACTACATCATCCAGCGCACCTGCCAGACGCGGTTGTACAGTGACCGGCTCTCGCTCTTCACCTTCTACGGCTGGAACCTGGCCCTGATCCTGGGTGTGTTCACCTACATGGCCGGGATCACGCAGGGCCGTGAGTACGCGGAATTCAACTGGCAGATCGACATCCTGATCGCCATCACCTGGATCGTCTACTTCTGGGTCTTCCTGATGACCCTGCTGCGCCGCAGCCAGCCGCACATCTACGTCGCGAACTGGTTCTTCATGGCGTTCATCCTGGCCACCGCGCTGCTGCACATCTTCAACAACCTTCAGGTGCCGTTGAGTCTGACCAGCCCCCATTCCTATTCGCTCTTCTCCGGCGTTCAGGACGCGATGACCCAGTGGTGGTACGGCCACAACGCGGTGGGCTTCTTCCTCACGGCGGCCTTCCTCGGGATGATGTACTACTTCGTGCCGAAGCAGGCCGGGCGTCCGATCTACTCCTACAAGCTCTCGATCATCCACTTCTGGGCGCTGGTGTTCCTGTACATGTGGGTGGGCGCGCATCACCTGCACTGGACCGCGCTGCCCGACTGGGTGTCCACGCTGGCGGCGACCTTCTCCATCCTGCTCCTGCTGCCCTCCTGGGGCGGCATGATCAACGGGATCATGACCCTGTCCGGGGCCTGGGACAAACTGCGCACCGACCCGATCATGCTGTTCCTGATCACCGCCCTGTCGTTCTACGGGATGTCCACCTTCGAGGGGCCGATGATGTCCCTGAAGAGCGTGAACGCGCTGTCGCACTACACCGACTGGACCGTCGGCCACGTACACTCCGGCGCACTCGGCTGGGTGGCGATGATCACCTTCGGTTCCCTGTATCACCTGATCCCGCGGCTGTGGAACACGAAGATCTACAGCCTGCGCCTGATCTACATCCACTTCTTCCTGGCGACGATCGGAATCGTGCTGTACATCGTCTCCATGTGGGTGGCCGGAATCGGCCAGGGCCTGATGCTCCGCGCCTTCGACGAGTACGGCAACCTCGCCTACACCTTCACCGAGTCGGTGGTGTTCCTGCACAAGCCCTACATGGTGCGGGCGATCGGCGGCGGATTCTTCCTGCTCGGCATGCTCATCATGGCCTTCAACGTCGCCATGACCATCCTTACCGCGAAGCGTACGGTCCCGGTGGCGGATGAATCCCGCGCCACCGCCGCCTCCGCGTCCTGAGTTGGAGTTTCCAGACCATGAAGCATGAAAGCGTCGAGACCAATGCCGGCCTGCTGATCATCCTGACCCTGGCGGTGATCAGCATCGGCGGCCTGGTCGAAATCGTGCCGCTGTTCTACATCAACGACACCATCGAGGAAGTCGAGGGCGTGCGCCCCTACACGCCGCTGGAGCAGCGCGGCCGCGACCTCTACGTGCGCGAGGGCTGCTATACCTGCCATTCGCAGATGGTGCGCCCGTTCCGCGACGAGATGCTTCGCTACGGACACTATTCGCTGGCCGCCGAGTCGCAGTACGATCACCCGTTCCAGTGGGGTTCCAAGCGCACCGGCCCGGATCTGGCCCGCGTGGGTGGCAAGTACTCCAACGAATGGCAGGTACAGCACCTGATCCAGCCGAAGTCGCTGGTGCCCGAGTCGATCATGCCCGGGTATCCGTGGCTGGCCGCCAATCGGCTCGACTACTCCGATATCGAGCAGCGCATGATTGCACTCAAGCGTGTCGGCGTGCCCTACTCGATCAATCAGGAAGAGTTCGCGGCGAACGTGGAGCGCTTCGGCGAAGACGTCGCAATGATGCTCGACATCAACCGGGCGGAGGAGAACCTGATCGCGCAGGCGCAGCGAGAGAATTTCGACGGCGACAGCACCTTCATCTCGGAGATGGATGCCATCGTCGCGTACCTGCAGGTTCTCGGTACGATGGTTGATTTCAATGAATACTCCGCAGGTCATTTTGCCGAGTTCCGCTAGGCGGAGCGGCGGCGTGGAGTGAACACGGAATGACCGAACTCTGGAGCTGGATCACGGATCTGGGAAACAGCAAGATCATTGCCCTGCTCCTGTTCATGGGGACGTTCGTGGCGATCGTGATCTACCTGTTTTCCAGCCGCCGGCGTTCCACCCGCTTCGAGTCGTACCGCTACATTCCGCTGGATGACGAGGATTCCCCGCTGGATCCGAATACCGGGTCCGGCGATCGCAACAAGGGCGAAAGGTCATGAGCACGAACGAAAACCCGAGCAAGAAGCCAGGACAGGTCGAAACGACCGGTCACGTCTGGGACTCGAACCTGCAGGAGTACAACAACCCGTTGCCTCGCTGGTGGCTCTGGGGTTTCTACGCGACCGTGGTCTTCGCGCTGGTGTACTGGGTCCTGTATCCGGCCTGGCCCGTGGGCGGATCCTTCACCAAGGGCGTGAACACCATCACGTTCATGCAGGATGGCGAGGAGGTCACGACGCACTGGAATACCCGCTCGCTGTTCGCCCGCGAGATGCAGAGCGGCAAGCAAGCAGTGCGCCAGCGCGAGATGCTCGAGCAGGTCGGCGCCATGGAGTACGAGACTTTGTTGGCCGACGTGGAAGCCATGAGTTTCGTGAACGCGTACGCCAAGGGGGCTTTCGGCACCTGGTGTGCGGCCTGCCATCAGACCGGCGGCGGCGGCGTCATCGGGCAGTACCCGAACCTGCGCGACGACCACTGGCTCTGGGGCGGCACCACCGAACGGATCGAGGAAACGCTGGTGCTGGGCCGGAACGGCTACATGCCGGCTTACCGGGAGTCCCTGGACGGGCAGCAGCTCGAACAGGTCGCCTCGTACGTGCTGTCGCTGAACGGGTTTGCGATGAACGACACCGACGTCGCGGCCGGCGGGGAGATCTTCAACGGGTATCTGGGCGGCTGTTACCAGTGCCACGGAGCCGATGCCGCGGGTCTGGACTCGCAGGGCGCGCCCAACCTGAGCAACAACATCTGGGGTCTGGTCGACGTCCCGGGCGCGGCAAATGACGAGGAGCGGGTGGCTCGGGTGGCGCGCTTCGTACACCAGGGCGTGCAGCGCCAGATGCCTGCGTTCGCGGACCGGCTGTCGCCGACCGAAATCCGTGTGCTGACCGCTTATGTGCATTCGCTGGGAGGCGGCCAGTAGCCGTTCTGGCTACCGCTGTCGGGCGATCGGCCCGCCAGCGAGCGCATCATGTCCCAGCCCATGTATGAAGCCCGCGTTCCGATCCATCCGCGATCGGTATCCGGGCGTTTCCGAAACCTGAAATCCGGCATCCTGGTGCTCGCCTACGGGGTGTTCTTCCTGCTGCCCTGGCTGCGCTGGGAGCGTGAGACCGGTCCTTCTCAGGCGGTCCTGTTCGATATCCCGGCCCGGCAGTTCTACCTCTTCGACCTGGTCGTCTACCCGCAGGACATCTTCTGGCTCGCGGGCCTGCTGATGATCGCCGCCCTGCTCCTTTTCTTCGTCACCGGCATCGCCGGGCGCGTGTTTTGCGGCTATTTCTGTTTCCAGACCCTCTGGACCGACGTCTACATGTTCCTCGAGCGACGAATCCAGGGCGAACGGCCGGCCCGCATCCGTCTGTCCAACCAGCCCTGGAATACCGAGAAGTTGTTGAAACTCGGCGCCACCCACGCGTCCTGGCTGCTGGTCGCGTTCGCGACGGGCCTGGGGTTCGTCCTGTACTGGGCCGACGCGCCCACGATGGTGCGCGATTTCTTCACCGGGCAGGCTGCCGGCGCTGCGTACATCACTGCGGGTCTGTTGACGCTCACCACCTATACCTTTGCGGGACTGGCACGCGAGCAGGTGTGCACCTACATGTGCCCCTATGCCCGTTTTCAGTCCGTGATGTTCGATCGCGACACGTTGATCGTCTCCTACGATCAGGCACGGGGCGAAGGAGCGGCCGGACGCGGAAAACCGGTGCGCGACCTGAAAACCCGGGAAGCTCGGCAGCAGGCAGGTGTCGGGGATTGCATCGACTGCGGCTACTGCGTGCAGGTGTGTCCGACCGGGATCGATATCCGCAACGGGCTGCAGATCGAGTGCATCCACTGCGCGCTGTGCATCGATGCCTGCGATACGATCATGGACAAGCAGGGCTGGCCAAGGGGCCTGATCCGCTACACGTCGGAGAGTGCCCTGGAAGGGAAGAAGACACGGTTCCTGAAACTGAAGACGGTCGGCTACGGACTCGCGATTCTGATCGTCGGAGGCTTGCTGGTTGCCAGTGTCCTCTCGCGTCCGGCGCTGGATGCCAATGTCAGCCAGGTGCGGCAACCCCTGTTCGTGCAGATGGGCGATGGCAGCACCCAGAACAGTTACGAGATCGCGCTGAACAACAAGACGCAGCACAGTCTGGATCTGGAAATTCGTGTGGCCGGTCTCGAAGGTGCGGTCCTCGACCTGGGCCGCGTCGAGGACATCATTCTGGAACCCTCGCAGCGCACCACGGTACTCGCGCGCGTCCGTTACACCGCCTCGCCGGGAAGCCCATCGCGCCTGCCCCTGGAGTTCGAGATCGTCGATCGCGAGGGTTCGATGGAGCCCCTGCGCATCGGTTCGCAATTGAGTCTGCGGCCCTGAAGCAACGGGGCGCCGGCCCCATTGCCCGCAGACGCTGAAAGAAGGCAAGTCTCATGGATAACCTCGTCGTCAGTCTCGGTCTGGGTGTCGCGCTGATCGCGGCGCTGTTCTTTCTGATATACCGATTCACCCGCCTGCGCGGCTATCAGACCGCCGGACTGGTGCTGGCCATCACGATGATCGTGTTTGTTCCGCTGTCGGTATTGACCTGGGCCGGTGCGGACGTGTTCGCGATCCATCTCGCCCTCTACACGATCGTCCCGTATGGACTGGGGATCATCACCACCCAGCTGGAGGGCGAGCAGGGGACGAAGGCCAGACGTGGCCGCCTCCATTGGGCACCGATCACGTTGCTGGTGTTTTTCGGAATTGTCGCCACGGTCAATGCGATCCTGTTGTCGGTGGCCACGCACGGAATGCCCGAGCGCTTCATCGGGGTCCTGTTGCCGAAACCGGAGAGTGCGGCCACGCAGGTTACCTCCGGTTTTCCGGGTACCGTCGCCCGAATCAACGAACGCAAGGAAGCGCTGGCGGTCCCCTATTTCGAGCAGATCCGTGAACAGCGCGAACTGGGCTGGCAGGTTCACCAGGGTTGGCAGTCGCGGCCCGAAGCGGGACAGTCCGCGCTGTTCCAGGTCCGGGTGCTGGATCGCGACGGCCGCCCGATTCCCGACGCGACCATCGAGGGCGAGTTCATGCGCGTGGCCGATTTCAATCTCGACCAACCTTTTTCGATGCGTCCCATGGGCGACGGGCTGTACGAATCCCGTGTGACGTTGCCGGCCGCGGGCCGCTGGGATCTGCAGATCCGCGTGCGGCGTGGTGAGCACGTATTCGAGCAGCAGGCGAGTACCAGTGTCCGTGAGAGCCGCGGCCAGCCCGGATGATGGGCCGCGTGGATCCGAGAGCTACCGACGCAGTGAAAACGGTCGGCTCCGCGCCTGAATCCATCGACACCGGTTGCTTCCATTGCGGCCTTCCGGTTCCGTCCGGCGCACATTATCCGGTGGTGTTCGAAGGCCGACCGCGCGAGACCTGCTGTGGTGGCTGCCAGGCTGTCGCGAATGCCATCATCGAGAACGGTCTGGGGGCGTATTACCACCACCGTACGGGGCCCGCGGGCGGTCCGGGGGAACCGCTGATTCCGGACGAACTGCGCGAGTTGAAGCTCTTCGATCAACCCGAAGTGCAGCGTCAGTTCGTCACCGACGAGACCGACCGCGCCTCCGGCCGGGTGTTGCGCGAGGCGTCGCTGATCCTCGAGGGCATCACCTGTGCCGCGTGCGTCTGGCTGAACGAACGCCATGTCCGGGCCTTGACCGGGGTGACCGATTTCACGGTCAATTATTCGACCCACCGGGCACGTGTGCGCTGGGACCCGGAGCTTCTGGCCCTGTCCGACATACTCGAGGCGATCCGGAGCATCGGCTACCGGGCGCATCCCTACGATCCGGGAACACGTGACAAGGCGTTCCAGCGCGAGCGGCATCTGGCCCTGCGGCGTCTTGCGGTCGCGGGTCTCGGCATGATGCAGGTCATGATGCTGGCCGTGGCTCTCTGGCTGGGCCATGGCGACGAGGAGCATTCGGGTCTGCTCCAGTTCATGCGCTGGGTGGCGGCCGGCCTGACCACTCCGGTGGTGTTCTACGCGGCGGTGCCGTTTTTCCGGAGCGCCTGGCGTGACCTGCGCCACCGGCAGCTGGGCATGGATGTGCCGGTCAGCCTTGCGATCCTGAGCACCTACTTCGCCAGCCTGTACTCGGTCGCGCTCGGGACCGGCGAACACGTCTACTTCGAGTCGGTGGCGATGTTCGTCTTCTTCCTGTTGACGAGCCGTTACCTGGAGCTGATGGCGCGCCAGCGTTCGAGCCAGGCGATCGACCGCCTCGACCGCCTGATTCCGGCGCTGGCCACGCGGATGACGGCCGACGGTCGCGACGAGCAGGTCCCGGTGGCCGAACTCGCACCCGGAGATCGCGTACGGGTGCGGCCCGGGGAGCCGCTGCCTGCCGATGGGCTCGTGGAGTCCGGCGAGTCGACGGTCAATCAGGCCCTGCTGACCGGCGAGCCCGAGCCCTGCCTGCGCCAGGTCGGTGACGCGGTCACGGGGGGTACCGTGAACGTGGACAGTCCGCTGGTGGTACGGGTCACCCGTGTCGGCGCCGAGACCACGCTGGCGGCCATCCAGCGCCTGCTGGACCGTGCCCAGACCGACAAACCCCGGCTGGCGCGGATGGCCGAACGCGGAACCGGTCACTTCACGGCGGCAGTGCTGATCCTGACCACAGTGGTGGGGCTGGTCTGGTATTTCTGGATCGCGCCCGACCGCGCGTTCTGGGTGGTGGTGGCGATGCTGGTGGCGACCTGCCCCTGTGCGCTGGCGCTTGCCACGCCGGTGGCGATCACCACCACCACCGGCGTGCTGTCGCGGATCGGCCTGTTACTGACACGGGGTCAGGCGGTCGAGGACATGGCCCGCGCCAACGTGGTCTGTTTCGACAAGACGGGGACCCTCACCGTGGGTCGGCCCGAGTGGGTCTCGACGCAGGTGCTGACCCCGGGGTTCGACGGACAAGCCTTGCTGCAGTTGGCCGCGGCCCTGGAACGCCACTCGGAACACCCGCTCGCCAAGGCGTTGGTGCAGGCGGCGGGGGACATTGCGCTGCCCCCGATGCAGCACGTGCGCAACGTGGCGGGCCGCGGCCTTTCCGGAGTTCTGGACGGCGTGGAACTGCGTGTCGGTACCGCCGATTTCGTCGGCTTGGAACGGGTGCCCGAGGGGATCGAGCCACCGGACACGCATGCGCAGGCCACGTCCGTCTGGGTGGCCCGCGGGGACGAGATTCTCGGGGTCTTCTGGCTGGCCGATCAGCCGCGCCCGCGCGTACGCGAGACCGTGAGGGAGTTGCAGGATCTCGGTGTGGAGGTCGTCCTGCTGTCTGGCGACCGCCCGGAGTCGGCAGCCATTTTCGCCGAACACGCGGGTATTTCCGAGGCCCGGGGAGGAATGGCGCCGGAAGACAAGGTGCGCTACGTGCGCGAACGCCAGGCGCGGGGCGAGATCGTGCTGATGGCCGGCGAGGGCATCAACGATGCGCCCGTGCTTGCCGGCGCCGACATCTCGCTGGCCATGGGCAGCGGCACGCGGATCGCCCAGACCCAGGCCGACCTCGTGCTGATGTCGGATCGCCTGGAGGCCATACCGGCCGCCATCCGGCAGTCCCGGGACACTCTGCGCATCGTGCGCCAGAACCTGATCTGGGCCGTGGGCTACAACGGGATCGCGCTGCCCGTTGCGGCAACGGGACTGCTGACCCCCTGGCTGGCCGCCCTCGGCATGTCGCTCAGCTCGCTGATCGTGGTGGGTAACGCCCTGCGGCTGCGTCGTGAGGGTGAGTCCCTGTTGTCCGGCGCGCCCGACCGGGTCACCTTGCCCGCGACGGTCATCCGTCCACGTGCAGGTTGAACGTCGCGTCCTCCTGCTACACTTGAGCGATGGAAGTTCTATACCTGCTCATTCCCATCGCGCTCATCCTGGTGCTGGTCATCGGTCTGGCGCTGTTCTGGGCCATCCGTTCGGGGCAGTACGAGGACATGGAGGGTCCGGCGCACCGGATCCTGATGGACGATGATGATCCGTTGATTCCCGGCAACCGCGAAAAACGGGATTCGGGCGATTCCAACCCCGGCGGACGCGACGGCTGACGTTCCGCGTGAGCAGCCCCGGCGTCGCATCGCTTCTTGCGCGCGTGCGGCGTTCGGAATACCCTTCGCGCACAGAGCAACGGACGGATTCCACGGTCATGCGTAACTGGTTCACCTTCGAAAACCTTCCCCTGACCCTGATCATTGCCCTGATCATCGCGTCATGGCTGAGCTTCTTTTCGGTGATCCTGTTCGCCGACTGATCAGCCGTCCTCGTCTTCCGGACCCTCCAGCGCCGGAAGCCCGGTTTTTCCCAACAGTTGCCCCAGCGCCAGCCGCGAGCTGCGGGTGATGAACCGGCGCGACAGGCGGCGTTTACCCAGGAGCAACCGCTTCTGCAGCGCACGGTCCTGGTAGAGGACCTGCGCGGGCGAGGGCCCGAAGGCCCGGTCCAGGCTGACACGGACCAGTCGCCCCAGGTTGATCCCCCGCCCGTCGTCCAGAAGAATGAAATGCGGCGCGAGCCCGCGCGCAGGGTCCGGGCGCGGGAAATCCAGGACGTCCAGCAGCACGTACGGCGTGCCGGTCTGGCGCACAGCCAGGTGGGTATCGCTGGCCAGCAATTCGACCAGGTAGACGTTTCGCCCTATGGCGGCGCGCAGTCGCTTCACGTGGCGGGTGTAGGCGGGCGAGGGCCACAGCGTGCCCTGATTCGGCGTTCCTGCGTCCCGCATCAGTTCCGGGATCCGTGCGTGCGTGTCATGCCCGCCTCTCGGGCACGGAGCCGGCGGGCGGGCGCCACGACTCCTGCGCCAGCATCCCCAGGACGTCGTCGATGTCTTTCACGGAAGTGTCCCGGCCCAGGCTGAACCGGACGGCGCCCTGGCCAACCTCCGGGGCCACGCCCATGGCCCGCAGGACCGGAGACAGCTCGACTTTTCCCGAGTGGCAGGCCGCTCCGGTCGACGCCGCCACGCCGTCCAGTGCGGCCAGTACCTGGCCTCCGAGCGCACCGTGGAAGGAGACGTTCAGCGTGTTGGGGAGTACATCCCGTGGATGGCCGTGGAAGACGACGCGATCGCCGAAGTGCGCAATCAGCCCTCGACGGAATCGATCGCGCAGCTCGGCCACCCGCCGCATTGGAGCAAGATCGGTGGCAAGCCTGGCCGCCACCCCGAGCCCTGCGGCAAGCATGGCGCTCTCGGTCCCGGCGCGACGGCCGTTTTCATGGCCCGCGCCATGGATCAGCGGTTCCAGCACCGTCCCCGAACGCACGAAGAGCGCCCCGATGCCCTTCGGGGCATGGAATTTGTGTCCGGCCAGCGTCAGCAGGTCGACGCCGAGTTCATCGACCCGGGTCGGAATCTTGCCCACCGACTGGGCGGCGTCGCTGTGGAAGAGGACGCCGTGTTCGCGCGCGATCCGGGCGCATTCGGCAATCGGCTGGATCGTGCCTACCTCGTTGTTCGCATGCATCACGCTGATCAGCGCGGTGGCGGGGGTGATCGCGCGACGAAGGTCGTCCGGGTCGATCCGGCCCGTTGCGTCCACCGGCAAGCGTGTGATCACCGCGCCCAGGCGTTCGAGGAAAGCGCAGGGTGCCTGGATGGCAGGGTGTTCCACCGCCGTCGTGATGATCTGCGTGGGCCGTCCACGCCGGGCGAAGAAAACGCCCTTCAACGCGTGATTGTTGGCCTCGCTGCCGCCGCTGGTGAAAACGATCTCGTGCGGTTGGCAGCCGAGCAGGGCCGCAACCTCGGACCGTGACCGTTCCACTGCCGTGCGGGCGGGCCGACCGGCCCAATGCGTGCTGGAAGGATTGCCGAAGCCCCGTTCCATCTCCGCGCGCATGGCCTCGGCGGCCTCCGGTGCAAGCGGCGTACTGGCGTTGCAGTCCAGGTAGATCCTGCGCATGAAACGGAGCATAACAGCCCCCGCGCCCGGAATCCGCCCTGCGCCGACGGATCAGATCAGGCGCTGGACGAGCGCGGGGCCGCCGGGCCTCACGGGTCCCGTTCGGAGTCGCGGATCAGGCCTCGAGGCCTTCCCGCAAGGCGTGTATCGCGCGATTCTCGATCTGCCGGATGCGTTCGGCAGAGACGCCGTATTCGTCCGCCAGTTCATGCAACGTGGCCTTGGGTTCGATCATGTACCGCCGGACCAGGATGTCGCGGCTGCGTGTGTCGAGCGCGTGCAGCGAGCGCTGCACCCGCGCCTGGTAGTGGTGATCCCAGTCGGCATCTTCCGCGACCTGTGCCGGGTCGGCCTGGGGATCGGACGCGAGCTGCTCGGATGGAACCAGGTACCCGCGGTCGTCATCGTCCTGCGGGTCGGGATCGAAGCTGGTGTCGCGCCCCGCCAGGCGGCTCTCCATTTCCAGCACATCGCTTTCCGGGACACCGAGATCGCGCGCGACCGCGGTGACTTCCTCCGGGTTCAGCCAGCCGAGGCGCTGCTTGCTCTGGCGCAGGTTGAAGAAGAGCTTGCGCTGGGCCTTGGTGGTGGCCACCTTCACGATGCGCCAGTTGCGCAGGATGAATTCGTGAATTTCGGCGCGGATCCAGTGCACGGCGAAGGACACCAGGCGCACGCCCTGCGCCGGATCGAAGCGGCGCACGGCCTTCATCAGACCGATATTGCCTTCCTGGATCAGGTCGTTGAGTGGCAGCCCGTAGCCGCTGTAGCCACGTGCCACGTGAACCACGAAACGAAGGTTGTGCAGGATCAGGCGCCGGGCCGCGTCGAGATCCTGGCGTTCGTGGAGCTCGCGTGCGAGCCGCTGCTCCTCTTCGACATCGAGTACCTCGTAACGGCCCACGGCCGCGAGGTATTGGTCGAGATTGCCCAGTGGGACCGGCATGTCCATGGGCCTGTGCACCAATTCCTGGCTCATGAGGGTCTCCTCCCTTGAAAACGCCCAAATATTAGCAGTCTGGAACTTAGAGTGCTAACGGGTGGGGTGGTTCCCGTGCCGTGTGAGGGGGAATCAGGGGTGGGAGTCAGCATGCAGGGCGACCGCGGCGCCAATCCGGGCACCCACCCAGCCAAGCACCAGGCCCGCGGCGATCAGGATCAGCCCAAGTTGGGTTTCCGGCGTCGCGAAGCGCAGTGGGAGATCGAATGCGGCGGCGGCGGACTCCACCGGCGCCCGGGTGAAATGGACCCCGGCCCAGAGCAGGCCGAAGCTGAACAGGCCGCCACCCAGGCCGATCCACAGCCCGGTGTACAGCGAGGGGCGGCGGAGGAAACGGTCGGTTGCCCCCGTGATCCGGGAGATCGCGATCTCCTCGTTACGTTCGCGCAGTTCCGAGGCGGCCGCCACAGCCAGAATGAGCATGACACCCAATGCGAGCAGACCACCGACGACCAGCAATACACGGGTTCCGGCCCGGTGCAGGGCCTGGAGACGCCGCACCCATTCGTGATCGCTGACCACGGTGGCTTCGGGCAACGCCTGACGCAACCGCGATTCCAGGTTGCGCAAGGCCTCCGGCGTGCGTTCCAGAGGCAGCACCTCGATCACCGCGGGCAGCGGGTTGTCGTCCAGCCAGTCGAGGAGGGCGGTATCGGGAAGGCCGGCTCGGTAGCGCGCCAGTGCCTGATCGGCGCTCTGTGCGGTCGTTCCGGCGACACCCTGCAGCTCATCGACGCGTTCGACGGCTGCCTGCAGTTCGGTTTCCGGGGTGTTGTCCAGATAGAGCGCGATCCGCGGCTCATGATCCACCGCCGCAGAAAGTTCCCGGGCATTCTCGAGCAGCAGCCAGAGATAGGCCGGCAGGGCCAGGATGAAGCCGAGGACGGCGATCAGGATCAGCGTTTGCCCCGGCGCGTGCAGGCGCCGACCGAGGCTGCGCCGGGCCGCGTCGGCGTGGTTATGCAGCCAGGCTTCCAGACAGCCGGCACGCTCGGCGGGTTCCTTCATGCGGGTTTCCCGGCGGGCGGCTGCTGACGTGCCTCCAGGCGTCCGTTCTCGAGGTGCAGCATCGGGCGGCCGAGCGCCGCAATCAGTTCGAGATCGTGGCTGGCGATCAACGCGGTCATGCCGACCCGGTTGAAATCCAGGAACAGTTCCATGATCTCCCGGGACAGGGCGGGATCGAGATTTCCGGTCGGTTCGTCCGCCAGCAGCAGCGCCGGACGATGCACGATGGCACGGGCGATGCCGACGCGCTGCTGTTCGCCGGCCGAAAGCGTCTGCGGGCTCGCATTCTCTTTCTGCAGCAGACCGACCTTGTCCAGCGACGCCCGGACCCGTTTGCGCGCTTCGGTCCGCCGAAAGCCGAGAATCTCGAGCGGCAGGGCGACATTGGCATGGACCGGACGATCGAGCAGCAGGCGATGATCCTGGAACACGAGCCCGATGCCGCGCCGGAATCCCGGTACGTCGCGCCGGGGCAGGGTCTCCAGGTCCTGTCCGTTCACCAGGATGCGGCCCCGGGTCGGACGTTCCAGGCGTGCGATCAGCCGCAACAGCGTGCTCTTGCCCGCACCCGAAGGCCCCGTGACGAAGGCCAGGGCTCCGGCATCGACCCGCAGGCTTACGTTGTGCAGCGCCTCGGTGCCGCCTGCGAAACGCTTGGTCACCCGCTGCAGCCGAATCATGGACAGGGGCTCCACGGGCTTCAGTCCGGGTTGCGGCCCAGGAGTGCCCGCACGAAATCCCGTGCCTGGAACAACTGCAGGTCCTCGGCCTTTTCGCCGACGCCGATGAACCGAACCGGAATGCCCATCCGCTCGGCGAGCGCAAACAGCACCCCGCCCTTCGCGGTACCGTCGAGCTTGGTGACCACCAGTCCGGTGACGCCCAGAGCCTCGTGGAACTCGCGGACCTGGTTGAGGGCATTCTGGCCGGTTCCGCCGTCGACGACCATCAGCACTTCGCGGGGTGCGTCGGGATCCAGCCGTCCCATCACGCGCCGGACCTTGCGGATTTCGTCCATCAGGTTGTTCTGGGTGTGGAGACGGCCCGCGGTGTCGGCCACCATCACGTCGATCCGACGCGACTGCGCGGCCTGCAGCGCATCGTAGATCACCGAGGCCGAGTCGGCCCCGGTGCCCTGAGCAATCACCGGCACGCCATTGCGTTCGCCCCAGGTCTGCAATTGTTCCACCGCCGCCGCACGGAAGGTATCGCCCGCAGCGAGCAGTACCGAGAAACCATCCGCCTTGAGGTGGTGCGCGAGCTTGCCGATCGTGGTGGTCTTGCCGGCACCGTTGATACCGACCACCAGAATCGAAAAGGGCTTGCCGTTTGCGGTTTCGATGACCAGTGGCCGCTCCACCCCGTCGAGGATCTCGATCATCGCCTGTTCCAGCGCACGCATCAGCGCATCGGCGTCCTTGAGTTCGCCGCGCTTCACCTCGCGCGTGATCCGGTCCATGATGCGGGCAGTGGCCTCCACGCCGACATCGGCAAGCAGCAGCCGCTCTTCGAGGTCCTCGAACAGCGTGTCGTCGATCCGGCGCTTGAACAGTTCGCCGAGATCCGTGTTCAGCACATCCCCGGTCTTGGCCAGGCCCCGGCGCAGGCGTTCGAACAGGCCGGGCTGCGCCGGAGCGGCTTCGCCGGCGGATGTCTCTTTTTTTCGGAAACCGAACATGATGTCTGTGGTCAACGCGGAAGGTGCGGCAATGCTATCACGAGGTTCGAGAATGATCAGACGGGTTTTACTGGGCGGCCTTTTCGGCACGCTGATGATGGCGCTGGTGCTTCCCACGGCTCTGGCCCGGGTGGTCGAGCATCGCCTCGACAACGGACTGACCGTGCTGGTGCTGGTCGACCCGCGCGCACCCGTGGTCACGCACCAGGTCTGGTACCGGGTCGGTTCCGTGGACGAGCACAGCGGGATCACCGGCGTCTCGCACATGCTCGAGCACATGATGTTCAAGGGCAGCGAGCAGTATCCCCCCGGTGAGTTCTCGCGCATCGTTTCTGCGCTCGGCGGCCGGGAGAATGCGTTCACCGGGCGCGATTACACGGGCTACTTCCAGGTCCTGGGACGCGAGCACTGGGAGACGGTGATGGCCATGGAAGCCGAGCGCATGCAGGGTCTGCTCCTGGTCGACGAGGAGTTCCAGCCGGAGCGCCGCGTGGTGATCGAGGAGCGTCGGCTGACGACCGAGGACCGGCCGAATTCCCTGCTGTTCGAACAGTTCCAGGCGACCGCGTTTTTCAACCAGCCCTATGGCCACCCGATCATCGGCTGGATGACCGACATCGAGTCCTATGCGCTGGAGGATCTCCAGGACTGGTACCAGCGCTGGTACACGCCCAACAACGCGGTCGTGGTGGTGGTCGGCGATGTCGACTCCGACGAGGTCCTGGCAGCTGCGGAGCGACATTTCGGGTCGATCCCGGCGCGACCGCTGCCGGTACGCAAGCCCCGGGCGGAGACCCCGCAGCGGGGAGAACGTCGCGTAACGCTGCAGGCCCCCGCGGAACTCCCCTACCTGGTACTGGGATGGAAGGCCCCGTCGCTATCGAGCCTGGACGATCCGGCAGACGCCTACGCGCTCATCGTCGCGGCCGGAGCATTGGATTCCGGCGAGGCATCGCGTTTTGCCCGCGATCTGGTACGCGGTCGCGAATTGGCCAGCAGCACGTCCTCGCGCTACAGCCCGTTCACACGGCTGGATACCCTGTTCACCGTGGCTGCGGTGCCCACGGCGGGCACCGACATGGCAACGCTGGAATCCGCCCTGCTGCAGCAGGTAGAAAACCTGCGGCAGGAGCCGCTCGACCCAGCCGAGCTGTCGCGGGTGCAGGCCCGGGTGATCGCTTCGGAGATCTTCCAGCGGGATTCGATCCGCGCACAGGCCTTCGAAATCGGCATGCTGCAAACGATCGGACTGGGATGGCAGGTGTCGGACGAATACGTGGATCGCGTCCGCGCGGTCACGGCCGAGGACGTGCAGCGGGTGGCCCGCCAGTACCTCGTGCCCGAGCGCCTTACGGTAGGCGTCCTCGACCCGCTGCCGATCGGGGGTGGAGCATGAGCACGACCGCGCGCCTCGCCGGTGCTCACGGCTTGACCGGACGTTCCGTGTTTCCGGGTCTGTTGGCCGGGCTGTTTCTTGCCGTGGTGCTCTCGATGCCCGGGCCCGCGGGCGCTGTGGACATCGAGCAATGGGAAACTCCCGAGGGGCTGCGCGTCCTGTTTGCCCCTGCGACCGGGTTGCCGATGCTGGACGTTCGGCTGACGTTCGATGCCGGTGCGGCACGCGACGGCAGCCGTTTGGGTCTGGCTCGTCTGACCAATGAATCCCTGAGCCACGGCACCGACCAGATGAATGCGGACCGCCTGGCGGAACGTTTCGAATCGGTGGGGGCGCAGTTCAGCACGAGCGCGGCCCGGGACATGGGCATCGTCAGTCTCCGTACGCTGACCGAGCCTGACTGGCTGGCCGAGTCCGTCGCCACGTTCACGGAATTGCTGGTCGCGCCGGCGTTTCCCGAACGGGATCTCGAGCGCACGCGCCGCCAGTTGCTGCAGGCCCTGCAGCGCGAGCGCCAGGAACCCGGGTCGGTCGCCAGCCGGCGCTTCTATCAACTGATGTACCGGGATCATCCGTATGCCAATCCCACGCTGGGCCACGAGGAGACCATACCCACCCTTACCCGTCAGGAAGTGATGGATTTCTATGCCCGCTATTACGCAGCGGGGAACGCCGTGCTCGCAATGACCGGCGCCATCTCGAGGGAAGAGGCGGAAGTCCTGGCCAAACAGATCGCGGAGGCCCTGCCAAAGGGCGAACGGGCACCGGAACTGCCCCCCGTTCCGGCACTCGAAGGCCCGATTACCGAACGCATAGCCTTCCCGTCCGAGCAGGCGCATATCTTCATGGGCGCCCCGGCTCTACGCAGGGGTGATCCCGATTACTACCCGCTCACGGTGGCCAATCATGCGCTGGGCAGTGGCGGCTTCACGTCGCGGCTGTTCGGGGAGGTGCGGACGCGCCGCGGCCTCGCCTATTCGGTCTACAGTTCCGTGCGACCCATGGCCGCGGAGGGGCCGTTTCTGATCGGCATGCAGACAGGCACGGACCAGGTGCCCGAGGCGCTCGAGGTCCTGGGCGATGAACTTGCGCGCTGGCATCGGGACGGTGTGACCGACGAGGAACTCGAAGCCTCTCAGGCGAACATCACCGGTGGCTTTCCGGTGCGCCTCGCTTCGAACCGCGACATCGTCGAGAACCTGGGAATGATGGGGTTCTATGACCTGCCCCTGGATTACCTGGATCTTCACAACGATCGCATCGAGGCCGTGTCGGTGGAGTCGGCGCTCGAGGCGCTACAGCGCCGGGTGCGGCCGGAGGTCATGGTGACCGTCGTGGTCGGTGGCGGGGACTGACGCGCCGATGATGCGCGGCCGGACCAGCCCGCGTGGCCGCTCGGCGCGGGTCCGCATCATCGGAGGGGCATGGCGGCGGCGCTGGCTGCCGGTCGCCGATGTCCCCGGGCTGCGGCCGAGCGCCGACGCGCAGCGCGAGACCCTGTTCAACTGGCTGCAACCCGCGTTGCCCGGCGCCCGCGTGCTCGACCTGTTTGCGGGCACAGGCGTCCTCGGGCTGGAGGCTGCTTCGCGCGGTGCGTCCTCGGTGGTGCTGGTGGAGAAGAATCCGTTGGTTGCCCGACAGCTGGGCGCCAGCTGCAGACTGCTGGGGGCTACACAGGTCACCGTCGTTCAGGACGATGTCCTCAGGTGGTTGTCGCAGGAATGTGGTGCGGGTTGTGTTCCGTTCGATGTGGTGTTTCTGGACCCACCGTTCGGCCAGGGTCTGGTGCCCGAGGCGCTGGATCGGTTGCGGGCGGGTGGCTGGATGACCGGGGGTTCCCGGGTCTACATCGAGCAGGAAACCGGTCTGCCGGCCCCCGGGGGTTGGGTGATCGAGCGTGAACGCACCGGTGGTCAGGCGCATGGCCTGCTGCTGGTGCCGGCCGACTCGGCGGAGCCCGCGACCGGTCATGGCCTCCAGGGTCAGCCAGGGCCACCGCCACGTTGAGCCGGCGCGCGCATCAGGACGTGGGCTTGTCCTTGCTGCCCTGATCGGACGGGGTGGTATCGGGCTCCTTCGCTGCAGACTCCTGCTCTTTCCCGTCGGCCTCGCCGGAGGCTTCCTCGTCCACGACCTTGCGGTGCTCGCCTGCGAGACGAAGGACGGTGTCGCGATCGCGCTGATCCGTGATCGCTCCAATAAACGAGTATTCGCCGTCGGTGACGGTACGCGACGTTTCTTCCAGTTCGCTGGCAAGTTCCTGGACGCTGCGGATCACCCGGATCAGGCGGTCTCCCGAGCGTGAGAGCGAGAAGGCGTTGTTGCGGCGCGCTTCCTTGATCCCCTCGTTGAGTTCGCGGATGGTCTCCTGCAGCGAGCGGTTTTCGGATTTCAGGTGGGCCTCGGTGGCTTCCATCTCCTCACGGCGCTTCTGCAGGGCCTCGATCTCCCGGCGGTGCTCCTCGGCCTGTCGCGCGCGCAGGGCTTCCTGCTCCTGTTTCAGCGCATTCGCCGATTCCGTGAACTCCAGCCGCATCGACTGCAGCCCGGCCTCATGCGCCGTGCGCAGGGCTTCGGTGGATCGGGCGTGCTCGTCCCGAAACATCTGCACCGTCTGCTCCATCTCCTCCCGGGAAGCCCGCAGTTCGGTTTCGTGCTGGTCGCGCAGGGAGGCGAACTGACCGTCATATTCGGCCCGAATCTCCCGGACATTGGAGATGTTGGCCTCGTTCAGTCGCTCGACCAGGGCACTGTACTCATCATTGACGCGCTTGAGTTCGCTCGCCTGATTCGCGCGTGCGGTCTCCAACGCCCGGTTGTACTCCTGTTTGAGCTTTCCGGTTTCCGCGGTATGTCCGTCCCGCAGCTTCGCAAGCGCCTCCGCGTGATCGGCGTCCAGCCCAGCGAGCGCCCGAAGATGTGTCTTGCGCGCCGCATCCAGGGCTTCCTCGCTCCGTCGCGCCTGAAGGCCCTTGCCCACCGCGAAGCCGATGAGGGTGCCCGCGAGCGCGAGCAGTACGGCCAGAATGATCGTTTCGGGGCGGAGCAGTACTGCAAAATCCATGACGTGAACCTCGTTTGGGTGATATTCGAGCCGCAAGGGCCAGGGTGGGTCACCGCAGGCGTGTACGGGATTCACTACGCATCCGCGTACCCCGGTGGGTCCTGCGGAAAGATCGGTACCCGATCAGCTTGCCCGACACGTCGCCGCCAGATCGCATCAGTTTGCAATAGATTGGCTATTCCTGCACTTGCCCCTTTCAGCCCAGCTCAGCACGCAAACCACGTGCCATGCGCTCGGCCTGAGCGGCGTAGCCGCCGCCGAACAGGTTGAAATGATTGAGAATGTGGTAAAGGTTGTAGAGTTCACGGCGCACCGGGTATCCCGGGTCCAGCGGAAGCCCTTCCCCGTAGGCCGCAAAGAAATCGGCACCCGGATGGCCGAACAGTTCCATCATTGCGATGTCCGCCTCCCGGTCGCCGAAGTACACCGCGGGGTCGAACACGGCCGGGACACCCCCCGCGAGAAACCCCCAGTTGCCGCTCCAGAGGTCGCCATGCAGCAGCGACGGCCGCGGCTGGTGATGGGTGAAGAACTGCCGGATTTCCTGTTCCAGCCGGGCGACAGCGTCGAGCAGTGAGCGGCTGGCGCCCCGTCTTTGCGCGAGTTCGCGTTGATGGGCAAGGCGGTGATGGCGATAGAAATCCGGCCAGTCCTGTGACCAGGGATTGGGCTGTACCGTGCGGCCGATGAAATTATCCATCTTCCAGCCAAAGCTCTCCGCCGTGATCGCATGCAGCGCCGCTACTCCGTGTCCGAGCGCCCGTTCATCGCAGCGTCCCCCGAGCTCGAGATGTTCCAGCACCAGAACGCATCCCTCCGGGCCATCGGCGATCGCCACCACCCCGGGGGTGCGCAATACGCGGCACCGCGCGAGTTCGTGGAGCCCCGCCGCCTCCGCCTCGAACATCGGACGGTGGCCGCCGTGGGAGCGCTTGATGAAAAAACGCCGACCGTCCTTTCCAGTCAACACGCTGGTTTCACTGATCGATCCGCCGCTGACCCCGGTGCCGTGGGCCGGGTGGAAAGGCTGACCGGTTGCCTGGGCAATCGCCCGGCTTGCGGTCTCGATCCATGGCGCCGCGTTCATGGTTGTCCCGCCGACTGCACCTGCACCAGGGTCGCTACAGGCAACGCGCGCTGGTGTAGCCCGGCGCGTCACAGAAGTCCCGCGTCGATACCAGGGCGGGGCCCGCAATCCCGATCCTGGCGAGATGGCTCTCGCGCGCCTGGGCCAGCCGATCCAGCGGGGTGACCGGGAACAGCAGCGTATCCAGGGACGGCGGCGTCAGCCCGAGACGAACCGCATAGATGATCCGGTAGGCGAACACCCGCTGGACGTAGTCCCGGGTCTCGTGGAAGGGGATCAGTTCGGCCCAGATGTCGGGTTCCATCGCCCCGTCTTCCGGAAGCCATTGGCGCACCCGGTGCGCGCCGGCGTTGTACGCCGCTGTGGAGAGCATGCTGTGTCCGCCGAACCCATCGAGGTTGCGGCGCAGGTAATAGGTGCCCAGTCGAGTATTGTTCTCGGGCTTCAGGATATCGGCATTGGTGCGTATGCGAACCCCTGCGGCCGTAGCGACCGTGCGGCCGGTTGCGGGCATGATCTGCATGATGCCGAGCGCCCCGGCGCCCGAGCGAACGTCATGCAGGAACGCGCTTTCCTGGCGTGCAATGGCCATCGCCCAGGCGGGATCGATCGCCTGGTCGCGGGCACCGGCAAGAATCAGGTCATCGAAGGCGAGCGGAAAGCGCAGGTCGATGTCCCCCCAGTTACGCGCGCGGGCCACGGTGAAGATCGCCCGATCATGCCAGCCCCAGTCCGAGAACAGTCGTGCCGCCGCTTCCTGTTCCGCCGGGGACAGGCGGTCGATTGCATGCGACCACTCGCGACGGGCCTCGGGAAAACGTTCGAGCAGCAACAGTTCACGCATGCGCAGGATTGCAGGATCGTGGGCGACTCGATCGAGAACGTCGGCCGCAACCCGTAGCGGCTCGTGCCCGATCCGGTACGGCTGGCCCAGGCGGTCGGCCGCGAGAAAGCCGTGGAAATTCCGTTCCTGGGCCGCCAACCGGTAGGCCGCCAGTGCCGCGTCGTGGTCTCCGGTCCGCTCCAGTGCACGAGCCCGCCAGTATTGCCAGGCGGCCTCGGTCCGGGTCTCCCCGTCCATGCCGGCCACGGCATGCAGCACGGTGTTCCAGTCCTGAGCCCGCAACGCCGCGCGCAATTGCCACTGGCGCAGTTGGTCGTCGAAGGCCGCTTCCGGGAGTCGGGCCATGAAGGCCAGCGCTTCCGGGTGGTTGCGCACGGCGAGGCGCAGGGCGATCGCGTGCTGGATGCGGTATTCGCGTTCCGGTTCCAGGTTCAGCCGATGCCCCTGTGTCTGCCAGGCCGCGACGGCCGCCTCAAGATCGCGGGGGATCCAGTCCAGGAAGGCGCTCTCCAGGATGCGGCCGGTGGCGGGATGGTCGCCGGCCTGGAGCCCGGCCTGCAGCAGGCGCTCGGGGTTTGCCTCAAGCTCGAGCCAGCGATCCGCCCAAGGTCTGTCCGCCGGCGCAAGATAGCGCCGCAGGTAGCGGGCGAGCCCGGCCTGGTCGGCCGCGATGGCCAGTTCCAGGCGCTGCCAGGCAAGGTCGGGCGTGAGGCCGCCGCGCGCGCGCCATGCCTCCAGGGCCGCGTCGCAGGCCTTGGGCTGGGAACGCCCATGCAGCCAGATGCTCTCGATGCCGGCCAGGGCCGCCTCGGGCGATCCCGTGTTCAACAGGGCCTGCATGCGGAAACAGGTCCGCTCGGTGGACAGGCCGGTGCCGTCTCCGGCGAAGCGCAGGAACGCGTCCCAGTTCCGCTCCTTGGCGAGATGGTCGAGATAGCTGTTGCGGAGCATGCGGGCCAACGGTCCGTCGGCGTATGTTTCGAGGAACGCGGCGATTGATTCGGGGCTCGCGGCACTGAGGTTGCGCGCAAGGAGACGATATTCGAGGTATTGCAACAGGGGGTACTCGGCAAGCACCTCGCGGGTGGCGAGAAACCCCCGCTCATCCTGTTGGGTAAGCGCACGTTCGGAGACCAGGAACAGGCTGCGTTCCAGGCTGAAATCCGGGCTCGATGACGCGTGGGCGGCCGGAACCACGCCGAGAACCAGCAGGCCGAGCAGCCCGCCTGCGAAGGGGCCGATTCGCATCGCACTGACTCCTGGTCGAGGGTGGTGCAGCGTTGGTCACATCTTCCTGAAGTTGTGTCTGTAATGCAATGGCACGACGGGTGTTTTCGAAAATTCCGAAACCGGGCTTCAGCGGGTGGCAACCTCCAGGTACTGCCCCGGTGGAATCCCATCCAGGGTCCAGGAGGCCACCCGGTACCGGACCAGGCGCAGGGTGGGATGTCCGACGGCGGCCGTCATCCGGCGCACCTGGCGGTTGCGCCCCTCGGTCAACGTGATCGCGAGCCAGCAGGTCGGGATGTGTCTTCGAACCCGGATCGGCGGATCGCGCGACCCGATTTCGGGCGGATCGATCCTTTCGACCCCTGCCGGCCGCGTGCGCCCGTCGCGCAGTTCCACGCCGGCGCGCAGCGCGTCAAGGCGGGTCTCTTCGGGAACGCCCTCGACCTGCACCCAGTAGGTCTTGCTCACATGGTGCCGGGGGTCGCTGAGTCGGGCCTGCAGACCCCCATCGTTGGTGAGGACCACGAGTCCTTCGCTGTCCCGATCCAGGCGTCCGGCGGGGTGCACGCCGGGGACCGGAATGTAATCGGCGAGCGTGGGCCTGCCCTCGCGGTCGGTGAACTGCGTCAGCACACCCCAGGGCTTGTTGAACAGCAGGAGGCGCCGCACGTCAGTCGCACCGGACGGTCACCCGTTCCGCGAAGTGCCGCCCCAGATCGGCCTCCCCGGTCTGGTTGTAGTCCAGCGCCAGGGCGCGCGCGACCACCGCGGGGTCGGGCCGGGGGGTCTGGACGTCCGTCTTGCAGGGTCCATCGCTGAGGCTCAGGCGGGGCGGGGTCTCGGCATGGTGGAGAATCTCGATGAAGTAGGTGGGGTCGTAGACGGCGTAGCGCAGAACATGGGCCCGGGGGTCCACGGGCTCCGCGAGCCGGGTCCGGAAGCGAAACCGGACCTGCCCATCCTGCATGATCAGTTCAGGACCTCCCTCCGGATGCACCTCGATGCGCTTCTGATCCGCGTACAGCTCGGTATACCAGCCGTACTCGGCCAGGTTCTCCAGGATCTCGGCCGCGAGGTTGGCCAGCTTCTCGTCGGGCGTATCGCCCTCGAACTGGGTCATCGCGTCGTCGTACAGGTAGCGGCTGTAGATCGGGTCGATGACCCAGGTCTGCTCGAGGACGACGACCGCGTCTTCCGCGTTGGCCTCGAGCAGGATCTCCAGGTCGATCCAGGCGTGGGGGTGTGCCTGGATCGGCGCCGCCAATACCAGGCCGACCAACGCACCGAGCAGGGTCGACGCCAGGATGCCCGGCCGCCTTCGCCGCCGGGTGCGGATCCGTTCAGCGCTCATTGCAATCGGCTGATGTCGTTGCGCACGCCCGCCATCGACGCTTCGAACGCCTGGCGTTCCCCGGCATTCAGATCGAGTTCGACGATCTTTTCCATACCGTGCGCACCGAGGACGCAGGGGACGCCCATCGCAACGTCGCGCGCCCCGTACTCGCCGTCGAGGATCGCCACGGTGGGAAGCGCGCGGCGGCGGTCGAGAACGATGGATTCGACCATGGCCTTGATCGCCGCGGCCGGCGCGTCGTAGGCACTGGAGGTCTGCTTCAACGCGAGGATTTCGGCGCCGCCGTGCCGGGTGCGCTCGACGATGCGCTCGATGGCTTCCTGGCTCATGAAGTGATGCAGGGGAATGCCGTTGATGCCCGAGTAGCGCAGCATGGGTACCATCGCGTCTCCGTGACCGCCCAGCACGAGGGTATGGATGTCCCGGGTGGAGAGCCCGGTTTCCAGCGCGACGAATGCAGCCATGCGGGAAGCGTCGAGGACGCCCGCCTGTCCGAAGACCCGCGAGCGGTCCCAACCGGTTTTCTTCCAGGCCCGATAGGTCAGGACGTCCACGGGATTCGATACCACCAGGATCTGGCTGTCCGGAGCTTCGCGTACGACGTCAATCAGGATGGTGTCAAGGATTTCGACGTTCTTCTCCAGCACGTCGGAGCGCGACATTCCGGGCTTGCGCGGCAGTCCCGCGGTGATGATCACCAGTTCCGCGCCGGCGATCACGCCCGGGTCGGTGTCCCCGACCAGCCGGGCATCGAATCCGAAAAGCGGCGCGGTTTCCTGGATGTCGAGGGCGGCACCGGCTGCCGCCCCCTCGCGCACATCGAGCAGTGCGATTTCGCGGGCCAGGTCGGACTCGGCAAGAAACTGAGCCGTGGATTCCCCGACACGGCCCGCTCCGATGATGGCGATCTTCAACATCTCTCTGCCCTCTGGTTTGTGCTTTCAGGATCGGTACCGGCCCGCACGCACAGAATCCGGATTCGGTTCCGGAGAGCCGCCGAGTCCGTTGTGGTCAGATGCGCGCCACACCGCTTTCCCGTGCCGCCTGCGCCACGGCTGCAGGGATGGTGTCGATCAGACGCGGGTCGAACGGGGTCGGCAGGATGTACTCGGGCCCGAAAGCGAGTTCTTGCTTCCCATAGGCGTCCAGCACGCTCTGGGGCACTGGCTCGCGGGCCAGCAAAGCAAGCGCGTGCACCGCGGCGACATGCATTTCGTCGGTGATGTGGCGCGCGCGGACGTCCAGCGCACCCCGGAAGATGAACGGGAAGCCGAGCACGTTGTTGACCTGGTTCGGGTAATCGGAACGGCCGGTGGCCATGATCAGGTCGTCACGGGTGGCGTGGGCCAGCTCCGGCATGATTTCCGGGTCCGGGTTGGACAGCGCGAAGACGATCGGGCGCGCCGCCATGGAGCGGAGCATGTCCTGGGACATCAGATTCGGCCCGGACAGTCCGATGAAGACATCGGCACCGGTGCAGGCGTCGTCGAGGGTGCGCAGTTCGGTGTCCTGGGCGAAGATCTGCTTGAACTCGTTCAGGTCCGTGCGGCCGTCGTGGATCACGCCCTTGCGATCGATCATGAAGATGTTCTTGCGGTGTGCGCCCAGGCGCTGCAGCAGACGCATCGAAGCAACCCCGGCGGCACCCGCGCCCACGCAGACGATGCGGACGTCCTCGAGCTTCTTCCCCTGGATTTCCAGTGCATTCAGCAGGCCTGCGGCGGTAATGATGGCTGTGCCGTGCTGGTCGTCGTGGAACACCGGGATGTCCAGGCGCTCGGAGAGCCGTTTTTCGATCTCGAAGCAGTGCGGGGCCGCGATGTCCTCGAGATTGATCCCGCCGAAGCCTCCGGCAATGCGCGCAACGGTATTGATGAACTCCTCGGGCTGCGGTGCGTTGACCTCGATGTCATAGACGTCGATGTTGGCGAAGCGCTTGAACAGCACGCCCTTGCCCTCCATCACGGGCTTCGCAGCGAGGGGGCCGACGTTGCCGAGTCCGAGCACGGCGGTGCCGTCGGTGATGACCGCGACCAGGTTGCCCTTGCCGGTGTACCGGTAGGCGGCGTCCGGGTCGTTGACGATTTCCCGAACGGGTGCGGCCACGCCGGGTGAGTAGGCGAGCGAGAGGTCTTCCTGCGTCGCGGTGGGTTTGGTGACGTGAATACCCAGTTTTCCGGGAGGAGACTGTTCGTGGTAGTCGAGTGCTCGCTGCTTGAAGGTCTTGGACATGGCGTTTCGAAGTCCGTGAGGGAAGAGAGAAAGTGTAATCGGTCGGGGGGGCGTGCGCACACGCAGAGCCGACACCCGTTGCGTTACCGGGTCAGCGCACCGGGTGTCGGGGGAGGCGGCTGCGGATCGCCTGTTCGTAGAGAGGCTGTACCTGTACCGCCAGCGTCTGCAGATCCCGCTGTCGCGATGCCGGCGCCGGATGCGTGCTCAGGAACACCGGTTGCCGTGCGCCCCCTTCCGCGGCCATCTTGGCCCAGAGCTGAGCGGCGGCTTCTGGGCGGTACCCCGCCCGGGCGGCGAGTTCGATGCCGATGCGGTCGGCTTCCGCTTCCATCTGGCGACTGTTGGGTAGCTGCACGGCCATGAGGGCGGCCAGAGCCGCGCCGGTGACGGCCAGTTCGTTGCGGTCGCCGGTCACGGCATAGGCCGTCAGCGCGAGGTTGCTGGCGAGCGCCACGGACATCTTTTCCGCTGAATGGGACGACAGCGCGTGGGCGATCTCATGGGCGATGATCTGCGCAAGCTCGTCGTCGGTCAGCGACAGTTTGTCGATGATGCCGGTGTAGATCGCCATCTTTCCTCCCGCCATCGCGAAGGCGTTGAGGTTGTCGGGGGCTTCGATCACCGCGATCTGCCAGTCCCAGTCGGCCGTTTCCGGACGGTAGCGCACGGCCTGGGCCACCACGCGCTCGGCGATGGCGTTGACCCGGGCCTTGGTCCTGGAATCCGCATCGACCCGGCCTTCCTTCCGTGCCGAGTCCAGCACCTCGGTGTAGGCCTGGCTGGAGGCGGAGATTGCGGCGTTCTCCGATACCAGCATGAGCTGGGAGCGGCCGGTCACCGGGTTGGTCGAACACCCGGTCACGGCCAGAATCAGAACGACCCACGCAACCCAGCCCAACCGGCGATAGCGGTCGAGAGTCTCGAAACGGTTCCCTGACGTCATCTCTTCCGACCTCCGATAGGACTCTGACGGCAGCGGGCCGTCCAGGGTTCCCATCTTCACCGGTGATCATGAATCCTGACTGAACCGTCTGCAGAACCCAGGCTTCCATTGTGCGCGTTTCCAAACGAAACGGGCACCCGCGAGGGGTGCCCAGGAACGCTGCCGTCCGCGCCGGGACCGGCGCGGCGTGTTCAGAAACCGTAGCGGCGGCGGAACTTGTCGACCTGGCCAGCGGTATCCAGCATCTTCTGCTTGCCGGTGTAGAAAGGGTGGCACTGGGAGCAGACATCCAGCTGCATTTCGTTGCTCGCAAAGGTCGACCGCGTCTCGAAGACGTTGCCGCAGCTGCAGGTGACCTTTACTTCATGGTATTCAGGGTGGGTGTTCGCTTTCATTTCGAGTGCTCGCGTCAGGTTCCGGCGAAAAGTGCAATAGAATACCGGGGCCACGGCCGTGCTGGCAAGTGTCAGGTGCCGCACGGAGCGGGCGCGGCGCGCATGCCGGATCATGCGCGGGCTGTTTCGAGGGAAGACTGTGCTGTCGACTCCCTCGCTCGACTGGAGTGTTGACGGTTGGAACCGATGCTGATGATCAGGAACCTGGGTCGATTCATGGAACCCCGCGCGCGGGCGGTGCCACCCTACCTTCGCGCTCGCGCCGAGAGTGCGCAGGCGGGGTCATGAAAACGCGATCGAGGGCGGAGGGGGGCGGGCCCCAGGTGGGCTTCGTCAGTCTGGGCTGCCCGAAGGCGCTGGTCGATTCCGAGCAGATTCTGTCGCGCCTGCGCGCGGAGGGCTACGGCATTGCGCCCGACTATGCCGGCGCGGACCTCGTGGTGGTCAATACCTGCGGGTTCATCGACAGCGCCATCGCCGAATCCCTGGACGCGATCGGTGAGGCGATGGCGGAGAACGGCCGCGTGGTGGTGACCGGCTGCCTCGGCAAGGACGCCGCCCGGATCCAGGCGGCGCATCCGGGCGTGCTCGCGGTGACGGGCCCGCAGGCCTTCGAGGAGGTGATGGCGGCGGTGCACGAGCAGGTGCCGCCACCGCACGACCCCTTCGCGAGTCTGGTGCCGCCGCAGGGCATCAAGCTCACGCCGCGTCACTATGCCTACCTGAAGATCTCCGAGGGCTGCAACCACCGTTGCAGCTTCTGCATCATCCCCAGCCTGCGCGGGGACCTGGTCAGCCGGCCCATCGGCGACATCCTGGGCGAGGCCGAGCGCCTGGCCGCGGCCGGCGTGCGCGAACTGCTGGTGATCTCCCAGGATACGTCGGCCTACGGCGTCGATACCCGCTACCGCACGGGGTTTCACAACGGTCGTCCGCTGAAGTCCGATATCGCGAATCTGGCCACGGCACTCGGCGAACTGGGGATCTGGGTGCGGCTGCACTACGTCTACCCCTACCCGCACGTCGACCGCCTGATCCCGCTGATGGCCGAGGGCCGGCTGCTGCCCTATCTGGACATGCCGTTGCAGCACGGCCATCCCCGGGTGCTGAAGGCCATGCGCCGGCCGGCCGCCGCGGAACGGGTGCTGGAGCGCATCCGGCTGTGGCGGGAGCAGGTCCCGGACCTGACCCTGCGCTCGACCTTCATCGTCGGTTTCCCGGGCGAGACCGAGGCCGAGTTCGAGGCCCTGCTGGATTTCATCGACGAGGCGCAGCTGGACCGCGTCGGGGCATTCGCCTATTCGCCGGTCGAGGGCGCCGCCGCCAACGCGCTGGCCGATGCGGTGCCCGAGGCCGAGAAGCAGGCGCGCCTGGAGGCCTTCATGCAGCTGCAGGCCCAGATCAGCGCCGGGAAACTGCAGGCGAAGATCGGCAGCCGCCAGACCGTGCTCGTGGACGGCAATGCCGAGGATGGGGTCCTGGTCGCGCGCTCCCCGGCCGATGCTCCGGAGATCGACGGCGTGGTCTTCGTCGAGGACATGCAGGCGGCTCCCGGCACGTTCCTCGAAGTGGAGGTCACCGGCGCCACGGAACACGATCTCTTCGCGCGGGTCCCTTGAACAGGGCACGGGTACCCCGCGATCGGTGATGATTACCGCCAGCGGGCCATGGCTCGCGTAGCATCACACCCTCACACCGGGAGGACGCCATGAACATCGAGCGAATCGACGACAACCACTTCCGCCTCAGTATCGACCTGAAGCAGGGGCAGAAACTGGCCAAGGCCATCAACGGCAAGGCCCGGGAAATGCGCAATGCGGCGTTGGCGCTGTCCTCGGCGCTGGGAGAGGCCTACGCCGAAGCGAACAACGAGTTCCGGCAGCCGCCGCACGCCTTCGACGAGCACGCGCCGAAGCAGCCGAGCATCGAAAACTGAGCCCGCGGGGAGACGCAGATGAATCTGGAAAAGATTGCCGACAAGCAGGCCCATGTGCGGATGGACGCCTTCGAGGCCTCCGACCTGCTGACCAGCCTGAAGCAGCACGCCGAGTCCCTGGGAGACCCGGGCCAGGAACTGATCGCCGCGCTGGAGGCGCAGGGCGTGCAGGTCATCGAGCAGGAAGATCACCCGCGTACCGAGTACCTGCCGCCACGCGACCTTCACCGCATCTGAGACTGGGGTCTCAGCCCGCTCCTCAAGGCTGAGACACCCGCCTCTCGCGGGATCTTACGGGCAGGTCGCCTCCACCGGCTCCGGGTCCACGGCCCAGACGTTCTGGGCGTACTCGCGCACGGTGCGATCAATCGAGAAATAGCTCATGCGGGCCACGTTCAGCATCGCGGCTTCCGACCAGGCCTCCTGATCCCGGTACAGCAGATCCGCCTGCGCGCACGCTTCGCTGTAGGCCGCGTAATCGGCCATCACGAAGAACGGATCCTCTTCCAGCAGGTAGCGCGCGATTTCGGCATGCAGAGCGCGCCCCCCATTGGCAAAGAAGCCGTCTTTCAGGGCATCCAGGATCCCGCGCAGCCGTGGATGGCTGTCCAGGCTGGCCTGCGGCGCGGCGCCCTGTGCCCGGTGCTCCGAGACCTCGCCCGCGGTCATGCCGAAGATGAAAATGTTTTCCTGGCCGACCGCGTCGCGGATCTCGATGTTTGCGCCGTCCAGGGTGCCAATGGTCAGCGCGCCGTTCAGTGCCAGTTTCATATTGCCGGTACCGGAAGCCTCGAATCCAGCTGTGGAGATCTGCTGGGAGATGTCCGCCGCCGGGATGATGATCGCGGCTGAGCTGACCTCGTAGTTGGGGAAGAACACGCACTTGAGCCGGTCGCCCACGCACGGATCGTTGTTGACGATGTCCGCGACTTCGTTGATGACCTCGATGGTCTCCTTCGCGCGCCGATAACCGGGCGCGGCCTTTCCCGCGAACAGCACCACCCGTGGCAGGACCTCCTCGCCCTCGCGGATCCGCTGGTACAGTTCGATCACGTGCAGCAGTTTCAGCAGCTGCCGCTTGTATTCGTGAATCCGCTTGATCTGCACGTCGAACATCACGTTGGGGCTGATCACGAGCCCCGTGCGTTTCAACACCAGCCCCGCGAGGCGTTCCTTGTTCCGGCGCTTGACCTCCCGGAACGCCGCTCGGGTCGCCTCGTCCGTCGCATGAGGGGCGAGCTGCTTCAGGTGGTCCAGATCGAATTTCCAGTTCTCACCGATACGGGAATCGATCAGTTCGGTAAGCCCAGGGTTGGCCTGGATCATCCACAGTCGCGGTGTCACGCCATTGGTCACATTGATGAAACGCTCCGGCCAGATCCGGTCGAAATCGGTAAACAGCGTCTTCTTGAGCAAATTGGTGTGCAGGGCCGCGACCCCGTTCACCCGATGCGAACCGACGACCGCGAGATGGGCCATGCGCACCTGGCGGCCATGGTCCTCGTCGATGATCGACAGGCGCCGCAGCAGATCATGGTCGCCGGGGAAGCGGTGGCGGACTTCCTCGATGAATTCGTGGTTGATGCGGTAGATGATGCCCATGTGCCGGGGTAGTACGCGCTCCATCACCGCCACGGGCCAGGTCTCCAGCGCTTCCGGCATCAGGGTGTGGTTGGTGTAGGAGAAAACCTTGCGCGTGATGTCCCAGGACGCCCGCCAGGCCATGCGGTGCTGATCGACCAGCAGGCGCATCAGTTCGGCGACGGCGATGGCGGGGTGGGTATCGTTGAGCTGGATCGCGACCTTGTCCGCCAACTCCTCCAGGGTGTAGCCCAGCTGGAAATGGCGATCGATGATGTCCTGCAGGGACGCGGAGACAAAGAAATATTCCTGCTTGAGGCGCAGTTCCTTGCCAATCGCCGTGGCGTCGTTGGGGTAGAGCACCATTGAAATGGTCTCGGATTCGCTCTTGTCGGCCACGGCGCGAATGTAGTCGCCTTCGTTGAAGTAGCGCAGGTCGAAGTCACGGGTCGCTTTCGCCGCCCAGAGGCGCAGGTTGTTCACGTTGCGGCGCTGGTAGCCCGCGGTCGGGAAGTCGTAGGCCATTGCGAGGACTTCTTCGCCATCTTCCCAGGTGAAGCAGTTCTCCCGGTTGGCCTCGTGATGCTCGATCACGTGTCCGTAGAAGCGCACGGGGAAGATCTTCTCCGGGCGCGGGAACTCCCAGGGATTACCGTAGCGCAGCCAGTTGTCCGGGTGTTCGACCTGGCGATGCTGTTCGATGTGCTGCTGGAACATCCCGTACTCGTAGCGGATGCCGTAACCGTAGCCCGGGTAACCCTGGGTGGCCATCGACTCGAGGATGCAGGCCGCGAGCCGACCCAGGCCGCCGTTTCCCAGCGCCGCATCCTCCTCCAGCCGGGCGATTTCCCGGAAATCGACGCCGAGATCCTGCAGCGCCGCTTGCGTGGCGTCGAAGATGCCCATGTTGCGCAGGTTGGCCTCCAGCATCCGGCCGATCAGGTATTCCATCGAGAGGTAGTAGACGCGCTTGACGTCCTCGTCGGCGAACTGCCGGCGGGTCACCACGCGGCGCTCGATGATCCGTTCCCGGATGGCGTAGGACACCGCATGCAGCCAGTCCCGGGGCGTAGCCAGCTCCGGATCCTTGCCGACCACGCGCACCAGGGCGTCCCGAATCGACTGCCTGAGCGTGTCGCTGTCACACGAAAGCGGCGACAGCATGTGGCGGGGATTCGTCTCAGTCGGCTTGGTCATCGCGCGGACCTCCTTGGGTGTCCGGGAAGGTTTCGGGGCGGTAGCGCCACGGGGCTTGCGTCCTGCCATGGGGTGGTCAGCCTCGTTCCAGGGCGCGGTGGCCGATATCGGTCCGCGCGTACATGTGCTTGAAGTGAATCTTGGTCGAGGCCGCGTAGGCGTGTTCACGCGCTTCGCGAAAATCGTGGCCCAGCCCCACGACGCAGAGTACCCGACCGCCGTCGGTTACGACACTGCCGTCGTCCCGCTGCCGCGTGCCCGCATGGAATACATGACCGTCGGGTCCGTTGGCGGCGTCCAGCCCGCTGATCACGTCTCCCTTCGCATACTCGAACGGATAGCCGCCCGCCGCCAGCACGACGCCCAGCGCCACGCGGGGATCCCAGTCGGCGGCGATGGTATCGAGCCGACCCTCGATGGCGGCATCCAGCAAATCAGCCAGATCGGTCTGCAGGCGCATCAGGATGGGCTGCGTCTCGGGATCACCAAAGCGGCAGTTGAACTCGAGCACCTTCGGATTGCCGTCGGGATCGACCATGACCCCGGCGTACAGAAAACCCGTGTACCGCTCGCCTTCGGCAGCCATGCCCCGAAGGGTGGGTTCGATGACCTCGGCCAGGATGCGTCGATGCAGCTCCGGCGTCACCACGGGTGCCGGGGAATAGGCGCCCATGCCGCCGGTATTCGGGCCACGGTCGCCATCGTCGCGGGCCTTGTGGTCCTGCGAGCTCGCCAGCGGCAGGATGTGCTCGCCATCGATCATGCAGATGAAACTCGCTTCCTCGCCGGTGAGAAACTCCTCGATGACGACGCGATGGCCTGCCGAACCAAAAGCGTTCCCCGCCAGCATGTCCCGTACCGCTGCGAGTGCTTCGTCCTGGGTCCGGGCCAGAATCACACCCTTGCCCGCGGCAAGACCGTCTGCCTTGACCACGATGGGCGCACCGTGTGCCTGCAAGAAGGCCTCGGCTTCGGCGAGGTCGGTGAAACTTCCGTAGGCGGCGGTGGGGATGCCGTGGCGGTGCATGAAATCCTTCGCGAAGGCCTTGGAGCCCTCGAGCTGCGCCGACGCGGCCGTGGGCCCGAAGATGCGGAGCTTCCGTTCGCGAAACGCATCGACGATCCCGCCGACCAGCGGTGCTTCGGGTCCCACCACGGTGAACGCGACGTTCTCGCTCTCCGCCAGTGCGATCAGCCCCGCGATATCGGTGGCTTCGACGGCGGCATTCGCGCACTTCGGCTCCCGCGCGGTACCGGCGTTTCCGGGTGCCACGAGCACGCGCTGTACCCGGTGCGATTGGGCCAGTTTCCAGGCCAGCGCGTGTTCTCGGCCCCCTCCGCCGACGACCAGTACATTCATCCGTTATTTCCTCCGAATCATTTCATGCAAATGCCGGACCATGTATTCCGCAGCGCCCTTCGGCCCCTTGAGCGTGAAAATACAGCTACAGCCACGGAAGAACACGGACATCACGGAAAATGAAGGCTATTCAAAGCCGTTTCCGAGTGTTTCCATGGTCCACTAGTGCCGGAAATGCCGCATGCCGGTGAACAGCATGGCGATGCCGTGCTCGTTGGCCGCCGTGACGACTTCCTCGTCGCGCATCGAGCCGCCGGGCTGGATCACGGCCGTGATGCCCGCTTCGGCCGCGGCGTCGATGCCGTCCCGGAACGGGAAGAAGGCGTCGGACGCCATCACGCTCCCCGGCACGCGCAGGCCCTCGTCGGCGGCCTTGATCCCGGCGATCTTCGCCGAGTACACGCGGCTCATCTGTCCGGCGCCGACGCCCACGGTCTGCTGGTCGCGGACATAGACGATCGCGTTCGATTTCACGTACTTGGCGACCTGCCAGGCGAAGCGCAGATCGCGGGTTTCCTGCGCGCTGGGAGCCCGATCGGTCACGCAGCGCAGCTCCACCCCCGCGAGGCTTCCGGTGTCCGCGTCCTGCACCAGCAGACCACCCCCGATGCGCTTGAAATCACGCCCCGAGGGGGTCGGCGCCGCCGGAATCTCCAGTACCCGGACATTCCCCTTGGCCGCGGCCGCTCGCAGGGCCGCCGGCGTCACCTCGGGGGCAATGATCACCTCGACGAACTGGCGGCTGACAATGGCCTGTGCGGTGTCGCCGTCAAGCGGGCGGTTGAAGGCGATGATCCCGCCGAAAGCCGATGTCGGATCAGTCTGAAAGGCGCGTTCATAGGCCATCAGCACATTCTGGGCCAGTGCCACCCCGCAGGGGTTCGCGTGCTTCACGATGACGCAGGCCGGCTCGTCGAACTGGCGTACGCACTCCCAGGCGGCGTCGGCGTCGGCCAGGTTGTTGTAGCTGAGCGCCTTGCCCTGCCGTTGCCGAAAACTCGCCAGGGAGCCCGGTGCCGGCTGTGGCTCGCGGTAGAACGCGGCGCGCTGGTGGGGGTTCTCGCCGTATCGGAGGTCCGCCTCTTTGATGTAATTCAGGTTCAACTGCCCCGGGAAGCCTTCCGGCTCGTCGCCCGCGCCCAGCGACGAGAGGTGGTTGCTGATCGCGGCATCGTAGCGAGCCACGTGATTGAACGCCGCGACCGCCAGCTGGAACCGCAGGGCCGCGGACAGTCCCTGGTCCAGGGCCTTGGCGATTTCGACGTACTGCCCGGGTTCGGTGGCGACCGCCACGTCGCGGTAGTTCTTCGCAGCGGCGCGCAGCATCGCGGGGCCCCCGATGTCGATGTTCTCGATGGCCTCCTCCAGCGTGCAATCCGGACGGGCCACGGTGGCTTCGAAGGGATAAAGGTTCACCACCAGCAGGTCGATCGGGTCGATGCCGTGCTCCGCCATCACCGCATCGTCCTTTCCGCGACGTCCCAGCAGCCCGCCGTGGATACTGGGGTGCAGGGTCTTCACCCTCCCGTCCATGATCTCGGGAAAACCCGTGTGCCGGGAGACCTCGGTGACGGGCAGCCCGTGCTCTGCCAGGAGTTTTGCGGTGCCTCCGGTCGACAGCAGTTCCGCCCCGTGGTTGTGCAGCATGCGCCCAAATTCGACCACGCCGGTCTTGTCGGACACCGAAAGCAGCGCGCGACGGATGGTTCGGAAATCAGACATGGAAGGGCCCCCGACGGCAAAGCCCGCGAGTATACCAATGACGTGCCCTCCAGCCACGTGAAAGCGCCCGCCGGCACGATTGCCGTTACCCGCTGGGCTCGGCTCCCCGGCGTCCGAACGACTGGCCGAGATGATCTGGAACCTGGGGCGACGGAGGGATGGGCCTTCGATGACGAGGGTCCGAATGGAGCAGGATTCCGGTGGGGTTGACGGGCGCAGGACCGTTCGTCTCCCACGTATTCAAACCTGCGCCGGACAGGAAAATCACGGTTATTCGTCCTACACTCCCGTGAGCGCTTCGATTTGACGCCGTTTGCATACCCGCAGTTGCTCGAGGAGCCGCTCGCCGCGTTGAACACGCAGGGCGGCCGGTTGCAATCCTGTTGCGTCGCCACACGGTGGTCCGGGGTCGATGACGGTCCGCTTTTGCCCGGGATCGCGCCGATGCGTAACACCTTCGTGTCGCTGGCCGGCTACCAGGCCCGGAAGTATTCAGCTCGGAGCTACCCGGTGATCCCATTCCATGGATCTCGCGATTCACCGAACGCCGCGTCCGGCAACAAATCCACGGATCGTGGTCAACGAGAGAGGAGAACGACGTATGCGAAACCGAATACCGATCCTGCTGCTGGGCCTGCTGCTGCCGCTCGGGCTGGGCTCGATGGCCACTGCCGAGGGCCTCGACAACCGCGAGGCGACCGAGGGCATCGAGACCATGCGGGCGATCTACGATATGCGCAAGTCCAACCCCAGCGTGATGCTCGCCTACCTGCGCGGTATTGCCTCCAACCACGAGAACCTGATCAGGGAAGGCGTGGAGCCCGATCTGCGGATGGTCTTCATCGCCGAAGCGGTCAAGTTCATCACCACCGAACCGGAACCCGAGGTCGCCTTTGATCACGGTGAAACCCTGGAAGAAATTGCCAAGGCAATCGATCGGCTGGACGCGCTGGGCGTGAGAATGGAGGTTTGTTCGGCGGCGACCCGCGCCTACGGAGTGGACAATGACACCATCCTGGGGCCCATTCAGCCCGTCCGCAGCGGATTCATCGCCGTGATGGGCTACCAGAACCAGGGCTACGCGCTGGTCCCGGTCTACTGAGCCGGATTCCGATACGCATTGGAAGCCGGTACCGGAGACCTGCGCGGCCGGTTCCCATTCCGACGTGCCGGAGTCACCCGCGGGGCGGGACAGGCGGCATCATGCAGATGCGCCTGTCCCGCGGCCGCGGACGTCCGGCCTATCGGTGTTCCAACTCGACGATGGTCCCGTCAATGCGGGTTTCCGTGCCAGCCGGCATAGGGGGCGGGTCTTATTCGGCGGCTGCCCTGGCGGCGGCAAGCCACCCGTCCACGGTTCCGCGATTCGCGGCAATCCATTCCTGGACCAGCGGGCGCACCATTGGATCGGACAGATCCTGCTCACCCATCTTGGCGTCCACGTCGCTGATCCATTCGATGGGCAGTGAGACCTGGCGGAAGAGTTCGGCCGCTGCCGGGTTGTCTTCCAGGAACGCGTTGTTGGCTACGACCTGAATGTCGGCAGCCACATAGCCCATTTCGATCGGGTCGGTCACCGCACCGGGAACGCCCCCGGCTCGCTCGGCGTCGTCCTCGACGATGCCAGGGGCATTGATCCACATGACATCCTCACCGGGAGTCAGCGCAAGCAACCAGGCGCTCGGGCCCCAGGTGTAGTACAGAGCGGAATCGCCGGCCTGGATTCGCGACAGGGCCTCGGCGAAATTCGCGGCGTAACCGGCGTCCACATGGTTCATGTAGTCATCCAGGCCGAATTTTTCGAACATCGCGTTGATCCCCTCGTGGCAGCCCCATCCGGGCGGGCAACCGAAAAGGTCCGCCTTGCCATCACCCGTTGCGTCGAAGGCGGCGCGTACGTCATCGCGCTGAAAGTCCGTGATGTTGGTGATTCCATAGCGCTCCACCGATGCGGCATCGACCAGGTAGCCCTGGATTCCACATGCCGGGCAAAGGGGATCAAACACGGTTGCGACCTCGTCGAAATTCTCCGGCAACTGGGGTTCGTGCAGCGGGAACCAGCCGTTGGGCCAGTAGTGGGCGTCGCCCTCGGAAATGGCCAGATAGGCGACCGGATTGGAGAGCGAGATGGGGTTCTGTACGTCGTAACCGAGTTCTTCCAGCAGCTCCACGTAGACCCAGCTGACCGGTACGGCCGAGGTCCAGCTGGCGACGGCGGGTTGCACGGCGATCCCCGAACCCGGTTGTTCCTCCGCGTGGAGGGTACCCGCAGATGCGGCCAGTCCGAGTGCGATGGCCGAGGTCAGGGCGATTTTCTTCAGTTTCTTGCCTGGATCGTTTTCGATTCGTGTCATGTTTACGTCCTCTCGTTTCGTTTGATTTTGCAATGTCCGCTGTACCTCCGATGGATGTGTTCTGCGCACCCACCATCCGGTGCGATCTCGCATGGTGCATTCAGCGGTGTCGATCACCTCCTCTGTACCTTTCGTGAACTCCGAAATCGCCATCGGGTGTGTGACAGGAGGCTAATCCGCCTTGTGGCGCACGCCCGGTGCCTTTTCGCCGAGGCCCTGGGTCACGCGGTCCAGGACCATGGCCAGCAGTACGATGCCGATGCCCCCGACAAAGGCCTGACCGATGTTCAGTCGTTCCAGTCCCGCATAGACCTCGAGCCCGAGGCCGCCGGCGCCGATGATGGCCGCGATCACGACCATGGACAGGGACAGCATGATGGTCTGGTTGAGCCCCGCCATGATGGTGGGCAGCGCCAGCGGGAACTGTACCTTCCACAGGATCTGCCGCCGGCTCGAACCGAAGGCGACGGCTGCCTCGATGAATTCGCTGTTCACCTGCCGTATGCCGAGATTGGTCAGGCGGATCACGGGGGGCATTGCGAAGATGATCGTCGCGATCAGGCCCGGTACGTTCCCGATGCTGAACAGCATCACGGCCGGCACCAGGTACACGAACGGCGGCGTGGTCTGCATGATGTCCAGAACCGGTCTCAGGACGGCGTAGAACCGGTCGCTGCGGGAACTCAGGATCCCCAGGGGAAGCCCGAACAGTACGCAGAAGAAGACGGCGGTCACGACCAGCGAGAGCGTGATGATCATCTGATCCCACACGCCCATGAACCCGATCAGCGCGAAGGAAACGATGGAAAAGACCGCGATACGCCAGGAGGCGGCCCACCAGCCGAGCAGAAAAATGCCAATGAGAAAGATGCCGGGCGGGATCGCGCTCAGCGCCGACTGCACGCCATTCATCACGCCCCGGACGGGTGGGCTGATATAGGTTCGTGAAAAGTCCCGGAAGTTGGCGACGATCCAGTTGACGATGTCGGTAATGATCTGGCGTACGGGAATGTCCAGAAAACCGAAAGGATCGTTCATCAGGGTTCGGAGGAACTCCAGTGACTCGCCCATGCTTTCGCTACCTTGTTCTCGATCGTGGATGCCGTGTCTCGCAGGAACGTGCCCTATGCGATACCCCTGTCCCGTGCGGACGATTTGCGGGCCGTACCAGGGACCGCCGGTGACTCGGGCTACGGTGCGACGTAGCCTCGTTTTTCGAGGATGCCGTTGATCAGTTCCGGATCGTCGATCAGTCCACGCGCACGCCCGTCCGCGGTGGTGACGATCACCGGCAGGGTCGAATGAAGACGCCCGCGCAGTACCTGGCGCAGCACAGCACCTTCCGGACAGGTGATGGCAATCTCATCGCGCAGGCGGGTGGCTCTCGCGCCTTCGGCGGCGTCAAGAATCTGTTCCAGTGGTTTCAGGGGAGCTTCCCGATCCTCGACGGTGACTCCGCGCAGGCGTCCATCGCGGTCGCGTCCGTAACGGATCTCCGGATGATCCCGGTGGTGTGAATAGCGGATCCCGTCGCGTTCACCCGACGGCTCGAACGCGTCGCTTTCGAAGGGCAGGGCGATCGTGCCGGCGGTGATCACTCCGGTCGGATCGGCGTGTTCCACGAACTTGGCCACGTAATCGGTGCGCGGGTTGACCAGAATCTGTTCCGGGCTCCCGATCTGCACGATTCTGCCTTCTTCCATGATCGCGATGTGGTCGCCGATGCGCATGGCCTCGTCCAGATCATGCGTGATGAACAGGACGGTGCGCTGCAGTTCCCGCTGGATCTTCTTCAGTTCCTGTTGCATGTCGACCTTGATCAACGGATCCAGCGCCGAGAAGGGCTCGTCCATCAACAGCACTTCGGCGTCGGTCGCCAGCGCCCGGGCAAGCCCGACCCGTTGCTGCATGCCACCCGAGAGCTCGGGAGGATAGGCGTGTGCCCATTGGTCGAGCCCGACCATTTCGAGCACCTCCTGGCCGCGAACCCTGCGCTCATCATTCGACCGCCCCTGAATCTCCAGCCCGTACGTGGCGTTGGACAGAACCGTGCGGTGGGGAAACAATGCAAAGTGCTGAAACACCATGCTCATGTGACGCCTGCGCAGGCTGCGCAGCTGGTCCGCGTTCAGGTCCGTGATGTCCTGCTCGCCTTGCTCCGGGTCCTTGAAGAAGATCTTCCCGGCGGTTGGATCGATGATGCGATTGATGCATCGGATCAGGGTCGACTTGCCGCATCCCGACAACCCCATGATGGCGAAGATTTCGCCCGGTTGGATATCGAAGCTTGCGTTGTTTACGCCGACCGTCTGACCGGTTTCGTCACGGATCTCATCCTTGGTTTTCCCCTGCTCGAGCAACGGGAGTGCCGCTTCCGGGTCTGAGCCGAATATCTTGCTGAGGTTCTCCGCTCGAATCACGTCGAAAAGATCCTCGGTTGTTCATTGAGTGCGTACCTTGGGCCGCTTCCGCGCCCAGGCTTGCCTTTTACCCTATCACAGGGAGGCAACCTCTCCCGACAGCGGCTGAGTCTTGCCACCCGCTCGGCAAAGCACCGGGTCGTCGGGTGCGGAAAGGCCGGAGGCGGCATCGGCACCGTTATGTGGGGGCGGCTGCCAGCGTCGATGGGCTTCGGTACAGCCGCCGCACCCGGAAGCGTGCGTCGTGCCGTCGTTACGGAAGCACGCTCGCGAAGTCACCTCGATACCGCCGTTTCCGGCGTGTGCGGGCCTGACTTAACCCGATTGAAACAATTTTCTGCGAGCCTTGGCATTTCCATTGCTCATGTGGTCGCCGCGTGTACGTCATCCTTGCCATCGCCGCTTGCATCACCGCTCCATTTCTGCTGAATCTGCTCAGTTACCGCATCCTGAAGACCCGTATCATCCGGGAACACCGTAAATGGGATTTGAATATCTGTTGCGGCGATATCGACGGCGGTGGCCTGAACGCGGATATTGTGGCGCAGGACGTACCCAATTTCGTACTCACGCCGGATATCTACCGGCTGCCGTTCGAGGACGGCGAATTCGAACGCGTACTCTGTTCACACACCATGGAGCACGTTGACGACCCGGACGCTTTCTGGGCAGAGCTGAATCGCGTCGGCCAGGAGGTCACCCTGATCCTGCCACCGTTATGGGATCCGGCCGCAGCGCTCAATATCTTCGAGCACAAATGGATTTTCCTGTCGTGGCGCAAACGGCATGGTGCGTTGCCGCGACATGTCAGGTTTTCGTGGGCGTACAGGTACCAACAGCGGTTTGGACAGGTGGTTGCGAACAGTATGGTCCAGCGCCTGCGCGAGCTGGCGACATCGCGCATCTGAGCGTCCGCCGCGATGCCATCGATCCGCACGGCTGTTCGCATGGTTCCCGACTCACTTCGGGCGTGTCCTGTATCCGGCCGGAGAGCGGCGCTCGCTTCGCTCCCATGAGCGGAACATGCTTGTCAGAACCGCATCCGGAACGTCGCACCCACCAGCGGTGCCGGATCGAAGGACTCTTTGCGCAAGGTGTTGCCATCGGGATCTTCCACACGCAATTCGCCCCCGACCACAGCGCCCGCGTACAGGACCACCGACGCCTGCTTCGAGACGTCGGCCGTCCAGCGCAGAAAGACCGGAACGCCGCGCTGCTCGCCCACGCCTCCGGGGACCGGGCCCGTTTCGCTCAAACGAAACTTCAGACTGCGGTAGGCGGCGCCCAGGCCGAGTCTCCAGCCATTATCCAAACGATAATCGAGTTCGAGTCCGGCCGGCCCGACAGGGCCCGCCGGCAGTGGATTGACCAGGCTCCAGCGCTCGTTCAGCCGCCAATTGACGATCAGGATCGGAATCACCCTCGTCTCGTCAAACTGGTTGAACACCCCAACACCGAAACCGAGGCGCTGATCGGGCGCGAAGGCCCTGGTCGCGCCGGCAATGCCACCGTAGACCCTCGACTCGCCCGAGTCGGCGCCGATCTCGCGGGATGTCTCCACCGAGGGCGTGACGCTGTACGACCAGCCGCCGGCCCCGCTGAACAGGAGCGGCACGCTGAATCCGAACCGCTCCACCTCGCCCCAGGGTGCGTCTCCGAACGCTGTCCCCCCGGAAAAATCGTAATCGAGCAGATCGTATTGAAGCGCGAGGCCGGCACGATGGCCCTCGCCGAAACCAACGCTTGTGCCCGCGCGGAACGCGATGCCGCTGGCTTCGAAGTCACCCCCGTCATCGATATCGGCGTTCCCCTGCCAGACCGGGGTAACCGAGACGGACGATCGCCACGCTTCCGCGGCTCCGCTGGCCATCGGAGCCAGCAGTAACATGGCGCAGACGGTCGTCGCACAGGTCGGGGAGTGGAACGGGAAGCAGCGAAACCTGGGGGTCATGGGATCTCCGATGGTGAAGCAGGGCGATGCCTTGCTCGTTCATTCCCCTGCCCTGCACTGGGAAGGGGGGTATCCGTCACGTCATCTACCGCAATGGCCCAACTCTAACCCCGGTGGCGCGTTGATCGGTACCGTTTTTTCAACGCCAACCCGCACCGGGCCAGCCCCCCGCCTTTCGGGAAACCGCCTTGAAATCGCCGCGGGAAAGGTTCAGGGTAAAGAAGGACGCGCTTCCTGCGGCAGATGCACCGGGAACTGCGTACTCAGTGCCGGCCCGGGCCAGATGATGTTCCGGGTGCCCGGAACTGGTGCCCCTAGGGGCTTCTCATGCGCGGCTGCATTGGCCGTGCTTCGATCGGGCCGCCAAGAGCCGTCCCGGGGTCCCCCACAGGGGGACGCGACTCGAACGGGTTCACCCTTTCATTGGGCCTGCACGGGATTTCCCGGTTGATGGTGTCGTGCCCGTCCGTCTCACCGGGTGCCCTTGTCGGCCGCGCGTTCCGGAACTGCATTCCGATCCGAACAGCGGCGCACAGTGCCCCAGCCCAACGAGGTGCAGCATGTCAGCGACGAGTGAAAGCATGTCAGATACGAGTGAACAGGATTTTGGCGACCGCCCGACCGAGCGCCGTGAGACCGACAACTACCGTGCGGAATATGTCACGTCTTTCGTCGAAAAGTGGGACGAGCTGATCGACTGGGAAAGCCGCGCACGGAGCGAAGGTGACTTCTTCATTCAGGTTCTGAAAGACCGCGGTGCCAAACGGGTCCTGGACGTCGCGGCCGGTACCGGCTTCCATTCGGTGCAGTTGATGGAGGCGGGATTCGACGTCGTGACCGCCGACGGCAGTCCCGAGATGCTGGCCAAGGCCTTCGAGAACGGCCGCCGGCACGGCCACATCATGCGCACCACCCAGGCCGACTGGCGCTGGCTGAACCGGGACATTTACGGTCGCTACGATGCGGTGGTGTGTCTCGGAAACTCCTTCACGCACCTGTTCCGTGAGAACGACCGGCGCAAGGCCCTGGCCGAGTTCTATTCGGCCCTGAATCACGACGGCGTTCTGTTGCTGGACCAGCGCAATTACGACGCGATCCTGGATCACGGCTACTCCAGCGCCCACACCTACTACTACTGCGGCGACAACGTTTCCGTGGCGCCGGAGCATGTCGACGAGGGACTCGCCCGCTTCGAGTATGCATTTCCGGACAAGTCGACCTACCACCTGAACATGTTTCCCCTGCGCAAGGCCTACGTGCGGCGGCTCATGCGCGAGGTCGGGTTCCAGACCATCGATACCTATGGCGATTTCAAGGAAACCTACCACGAGACCGAGCCCGATTTCTTCATCCACGTTGCCTGCAAGAAATACATCGAGGAGGTCCGCTGATGCAGAACTATTCGAGCCCCGTCGCCACCGCGCGCGACTACTACAACAGCCCGGATGCCGATCACTTCTACCACAGCATCTGGGGTGGCGAGGACATCCACATCGGCCTCTACGAGCACGAGCGCGAGCCGATCGTCGATGCCAGCCGCCGGACCGTCGCCCACATGGCGGACCTGCTGGGTGAGCCCCAGCCGGAATGGCGGGTGCTGGACATGGGCGCCGGCTATGGCGGCTCGGCGCGCTACCTGGCGGAGAACCATGGCTGCCGGGTGACGGCGCTGAACCTCAGCGAGGTGGAAAACGAACGCAACCGGGCCATCAATACGTCGCGCGGCCTGGACGGATTGATCGAGGTCGTGGATGGCAGCTTCGAGAACGTGCCCGGCGCCAGCGACGCCTTTGATGTCGTGTGGTCCCAGGATGCCTTCCTGCACAGCGGTGAGCGCGAGCAGGTGCTGCGCGAGGCCGCACGGGTGCTGAAGCCGGGCGGGGTGCTGATCTTCACCGACCCGATGGCGCACGACGATTGCCCCGAGGGGGTGCTCGATCCGATCCTGGAGCGCATCCACCTCGACAGCCTGGGGTCGCCCGGCTTCTATCACGAGACGGCCGCCGGTCTCGGCCTGGACCCCATCGGGTTCGAGGACCACACGCACCAGTTGCCGCGCCATTACGCCCGGGTCCGGGAAGAGCTGGAGGCGCGTGAACCGGATCTCGCCGGCTCGATCTCGCCGGACTACATCACGCGGATGAAGAAGGGCCTCGGTCACTGGGTGGACGGCGGCGAGGCCGGGCACCTGGCCTGGGGCATCTTCCGCTTCCGCAAGGCCGCCTAGCCGGACACCGCCGGCCGCGAGCGTGCCCCAGGGTGAATGCGACCGGCGGAACCGACGCCTTCGAAGCCGTCCGCCGATCGTTCCGGCGCCAGCGCGGCGAGAAGCGCTGTGAGTAGCAGGACCAGAACCCGGCACTACAGAATCGTCCCGGCGCCGTGAGCCATCCCGCCACGGTCCGCTGAGACAGTAATCCCATCACGAATCCAGAAGAGGAGTCCGACCTCCATGAGCAAACGTTACCTGTTTACCTCCGAATCCGTGTCCGAGGGCCATCCGGACAAGATGTGCGACCAGGTGTCCGACGCCATCCTCGATGCCTACCTGGCCGAGGACCCGAAGGCGCGTGTCGCCGCCGAGACCTTCACCACCACCGGCCTGGTGCTGGTCGGCGGCGAGGTCAAGTCCAGTGCGCGGATCGAAATCGAGGACATCGTCCGTGACGTGGTCAAGGACATCGGTTACGACAGCTCGGACAAGGGCTTCGACTACGCGACCTGTTCGGTCGCGGTCACGCTGGGCAAGCAGTCGGCGGACATCAACCAGGGTGTCGACCGCCAGCGTCCGGAAGAGCAGGGCGCGGGTGACCAGGGACTGATGTTCGGCTACGCCTGCAACGAGACCGAGGTGCTGATGCCGGCACCGATCCACTTCGCCCACCGCCTGGTGCGGCGCCAGGCGGAGGTGCGCAAGAACGGCACCCTGCCGTGGCTGCGCCCCGATGCGAAGAGCCAGATCAGCTTCCGCTACGAGAACAACCGGGCCGTGGCCGCCGACGCCGTGGTGCTGTCGACCCAGCACGCGCCGGAGATCGAGCAGAAGACGCTGGTCGAGGCGGTGATGGAGGAGATCATCAAGCCGGTGCTGGGACAGGAATGGCTGCACAAGGACACCCGCTTCCACATCAACCCGACCGGGCGTTTCGTCACCGGTGGCCCGATGGGCGACTGTGGCCTGACCGGGCGCAAGATCATCGTCGATACCTACGGCGGCATGGCGCGCCACGGCGGCGGCGCCTTTTCCGGCAAGGATCCGTCCAAGGTGGACCGATCGGCGGCCTACGCCTGCCGCTACGTGGCCAAGAACATCGTCGCCGCCGGTCTGGCCGACCGCTGCGAGGTGCAGGTGTCCTATGCCATCGGCGTCGCCGAGCCGACCTCGATCGCGGTCGAGACCTTCGGCACCGGCAAGGTGGACGAGGGCCAGCTCACCGCCCTGGTACGCAAGCACTTCGATCTGCGCCCGTACGGCATCCTGAAGATGCTCGACCTCGAGCGTCCGATCTACCGTCCCACCGCCGCCTACGGGCATTTCGGCCGTGAAGACATCGACCTGACCTGGGAGCGCACCGACAAGGCTGCCGCCCTGGCCGATGACGCCGGCCTGAGCCCGCGCAAGGCCTCGGCCTGAGGGCGCCCTGGAGTGCGGCGGCCTGCCACCGCTCCGGGGTGGCGGGCGGTTCCGGCTTTGATCTGGGAACGGATCAATTCCGGGGCAGCCGCCTCCAGGTGCCGCTGATGCGGCCCTCGACCGGCTGGAAGCGGGTTTTGTACCCCATCTTGCCGGAGCCGCGGATCCAGTAGCCGAGATAGAGGTGGGCCAGTTCCTGACGCCGGGCCTCCTGGATCTGGTGGAGGATGGCAAGGGTTCCCAGGCTACGCTCCGGGACATCGGGGTCGAAAAAGGTGTACATCGCCGACAAGGCACGGGGCGTGCGGTCGGTGACCGCGACGGCCAGCAGTCTGGGGCCGCGGCGGAACTCGAGCGGGAGCACGCCACAGTTGCGGTCGCTCAGCATCCCGACATAGTCCGCGTGCGTGGTGTCTTCCATGCCGCCGCCCGGGTGACGGGCGTCGAGATAGCGCTGCAGCAGGTGCATGTGCTCATCGAGGTCCGGATCCTTGACGATTTGCACCGCCAGATCGGCGTTGCGCCGCAGGCAGCGGCGTTGGCTGCGGTCGGGCCGGAATGCGTCCACCGGGATGCGGACGGGGATGCAGGCGTGGCAGGAGGCGCACTGGTGCCGGTACACGAACGTGCCGCTGCGCCGGAAGCCCTGGGCCAGAAGCTGACCGTAGTGTGGATCTTCCAGGCTGACCGTCGGATCGACGAGCACCGTCTGCATTTCACGTCCTTCCACGTAAGGACAATCCTGCGGCGCGGTGATGTACCAGTGGATGGGGCGGTTCTGCATGGTCCTATCGTGACAGTTCCCGGTGTCGCTGGAAAAGCGGCCCGTGAGAACCGCGGCCTGATCTCCCGTCGGGGATGGGGTGGGCCGCTTTTTGGGAAGCACCCGTTTGCGCAAGGCCTCAGCGGCGTATTTCGGGGCTTATGGTATTTTCCGCGATCATCGAAAAGGGTTCGGTTGTCATGACAGCGAGAAAGAAGCAGATCGAGCAGGCCATCGCCAAGCGCATCCTGATCCTGGATGGCGGCATGGGTACCCTGATCCAGGCCTACCGGCTGGAAGAGGGCGACTACCGGGGCGAGCGCTTCGCCGACTGGAAGAGCGACCTCAAGGGGAACAACGACCTGCTGGTGCTGACCCGGCCCGACGTGATCGAGGCGGTCCACAACGATTACCTCGAGGCCGGCGCCGACATCATCGAGACCAATACCTTCAACGGCACGCGCATCGCGATGGCGGACTACGCGATGGAGGACCTGGTGCCGGAACTGAACCGCGAGGCCGCCCGGCTGGCGCGCCGGGTCGCCGATGCCTGGACGGAAAAGACCCCGGAGCGCCCGCGCTTCGTGGCGGGGGTATTGGGGCCGACCAACCGCACGGCGAGCATTTCGCCCGACGTGAACGACCCCGGGTACCGCAACGTCGACTTCCATACCCTGGTCGCGAACTACCGCGAATCCGCGGCCGCGCTGGTCGAGGGCGGCGCCGACCTGCTGCTGATCGAGACCGTCTTCGACACCCTGAACGCGAAGGCCGCGGTGTTCGCGGTGGAGACGCTGTTCGAGGAGACCGGCCTGCGCCTGCCGGTGATGATCTCGGGCACCATCACCGACGCCTCCGGCCGGACCCTGTCGGGACAGACCACCGAGGCCTTCTGGAACAGCCTGCGCCATGCCCGGCCGCTGTCCATCGGCCTGAACTGCGCGCTGGGTCCGAAGGAGCTGCGCCAGTACGTCGAGGAACTCTCGCGCATCGCCGACACCCATGTCTCGGCGCATCCGAACGCGGGGCTGCCGAACGAGTTCGGCGAGTACGACGAGACCCCGGAGCAGATGGCCGCGGAGATCGGCGAGTGGGCGGCGTCCGGTTTCCTGAACATCGTCGGCGGCTGCTGCGGCACCACGCCCGAGCACATCCGCGCGATCCGCGAGGCGGTGGAGAAGCATCCGCCGCGCCGCATTCCCGAGATCGCCCCGGCCTGCCGGCTGTCCGGGCTGGAGCCGATGAACATCACCGAGGACTCGCTGTTCGTGAACGTCGGCGAGCGCACCAACGTGACCGGCAGCAAGCGCTTCGCCCGGCTGATCCGCGAGGAGGACTACGAGACCGCGCTGGAGGTGGCGAAGGACCAGGTCGAGAACGGCGCCCAGATCATCGACATCAACATGGACGAGGGCATGCTGGATTCGCAGGCGGCGATGCAGCGCTTCCTGAACCTGATCGCCGGTGAGCCCGACATCGCCCGCGTGCCGATCATGATCGACTCGTCCAAGTGGGCGATCCTCGAGGCCGGGCTGCAGTGCATCCAGGGCAAGGGGGTGGTGAACTCGATCTCCCTGAAGGAAGGCGAGGAGCAGTTTCTCGAGCAGGCCCGGCTGGTGCGCCGCTACGGTGCCGCGGTGATCGTGATGGCCTTCGACGAGAAGGGCCAGGCCGACACGCAGCAGCGCAAGGTCGAGATCTGCGCGCGGGCCTACCGCATCCTGACCGAGCAGGTCGGCTTCCCGGCCGAAGACATCATCTTCGATCCGAACATCTTCGCCATCGCCACCGGTATCGAGGAACACAACAACTACGGCGTCGACTTCATCGAGGCCACGCGCGCGATCAAGGAGCGCCTGCCGCATGCGCTGGTGTCCGGCGGCGTGTCCAACGTGTCGTTCTCCTTCCGCGGCAACGATGCGGTGCGCGAGGCCATCCACGCGGTCTTCCTGTACCACGCGATCCGCGCCGGCATGGACATGGGCATCGTCAATGCCGGGCAGCTCGCGGTCTACGACGACATCGACGCCGAACTGAAGGAGGCGGTGGAGGACGTGGTCCTGAACCGCCGCCCGGACTCCACCGAGCGTCTGCTGGACCTCGCCGAGCGCTACCGCGGCGACGGTGCGGTCGCGAAGAAGGAGGATCTCGAGTGGCGGGGCTGGCCGGTGGCCAAGCGCCTGGAGCACTCGCTGGTCAAGGGCATCGACGCCTACGTGGTCGAGGACACCGAGGAGGCCCGCCTGGCTTCGGAGCGCCCGATCCACGTGATCGAGGGTCCGCTGATGGACGGCATGAACGTGGTGGGCGACCTGTTCGGCGAGGGCAAGATGTTCCTGCCGCAGGTGGTCAAGTCGGCGCGGGTGATGAAGAAGGCCGTGGCGCACCTGATCCCCTACATCGAGGCCGAGAAGACCGGCAGCGGCGACTCCAACGGCCGGATCCTGATGGCGACGGTCAAGGGCGACGTGCACGACATCGGCAAGAACATCGTCGGCGTGGTGCTCCAGTGCAACAACTTCGAGGTGATCGACCTCGGGGTGATGGTGCCGCCGCAGAAAATTCTGGATGCCGCCAGGGAGCACAAGGTGGACGTGATCGGCCTGTCCGGCCTGATCACCCCGTCGCTGGAGGAGATGGCACACCTCGCGGCGGAGATGCAGCGCCAGGGTTTCGACATCCCGCTGCTGATCGGCGGCGCGACCACCTCGCGGGCGCACACGGCGGTGAAGATCGAACCGAATTACAGCGCCGGCCCGGTGGTCTGGGTGAAGGATGCCTCGCGCGCGGTGGGTGTGGCGCAGAGCCTGATCAGCCCGGAGCTGAAGGGCCCCTACGCCGAGAAGATCCGTGCCGAATACGTGGAACTGCGCGAGAGCCTGGCCGGGCGCAAGAAGCGCATCAACTGGCTCGGCCTGGAGCAGGCCCGCAACAACCGTCCCAAGGTGGACTGGGAGACCTACACTCCGAACCGTCCGCGGGTGCTGGAGCCGGACTGGCAGGCCCCCGAGGGGGTGACCCGCCTGCAACCCAACGGCCCCGACTCGGCCTTGCTGCGTTTCGACGACTACGATGCCGCCGAGGTGGCTGAATTCATCGACTGGACGCCTTTCTTCCATGCCTGGCAGCTGCACGCCGCCTATCCCCGCATACTCGACGATGAGGTGGTCGGGACGGAGGCACGCAAGCTCTTCGCGGACGGCCGGAAGATGCTGCAGCAGATGATTGACGAGGGTTGGGTGCATCTGCGCGGCGTGGTCGGCCTGTTTCCGGCCAACAGCGTCGACGCCGACGATATCGAGGTTTATCGCGACGAGTCGCGTGAGGACGTGCTCATGCGTCTGCACCACCTGCGCCAGCAGACCCAGAAACGTCGGGGCGCACCGAGTCACTCGCTGGCCGACTTCGTTGCGCCCAGGGAGACCGGTCTGCATGACTGGATAGGTGCATTCGCGGTCAGCGCGGGCGGCGAGGTCGATGCGCGGGCCAAGGCGTTCGAGGCGGCGCACGACGACTACCACGCGATTCTGCTCAAGAGCCTGGCCGACCGGCTCGCGGAGGCTTTTGCCGAGGCGATGCATCAGCGGGTGCGGCGCGAATTCTGGGGCTATGCCCCCGACGAGAATCTCGGCAACGATGATCTGATCCAGGAACGCTACGCCGGCATCCGCCCGGCGCCCGGCTACCCGGCTTGCCCGGAGCACACCGAGAAAGGCCTGCTCTGGGACCTGATCGACCCGGTGGCAAATGCAGAAATGACCCTGACCGAGAGCTACGCGATGCTGCCGGTCTCGGCGGTCTCCGGCTGGTATTTCGCGCATCCGGAGTCACGCTACTTCGGCCTGGGCAAGATCAACCGCGACCAGGTCGAGGACTACGCCCGACGCAAGGGCTGGAGCATGGCCGAGGCGGAGCGCTGGCTGGCCCCGAACCTGGGGTATGAACCCGGCGATCAGGCGTCGGCGAAATCGGCCTGAACGCGGGGGGGCATGGGTACCTTTGTTGCGGCCGCTTCTGGCACACTGGAGTCTGTCGCAAAAGGGGAGCGTGATGTCGAATCGGACCGGGGCCAGCTACGACGAACATCCCGCGATGTTCCGCAATCACCCGCTGGGCTTTCTGCTGTTGCTTGCACTGATCGTGCTTCCGTTCGTGGCCCTGTTTCTGTTCCACGAGCAGATCGCCGGGATGGGCGATTTTCCGCCGGCGATGCTGCTGGGCAGCACGGGCCTGGGAATCGTGATCTTCCTGTACTGGTACCTGATGACACGAGCCACGCGGCTGCGCATCGACGAGGACCACGTGCACCTCGAGCGCGGACTGCTCAGCAAGAGCCATATCGATCTGCAGATTCAGCAGATCCGGGCGGTACGCGTGCATCAGGGACTGCTGGACCGGATCCTTCGGGTCGGCCGCATCGAGGTGTTCACGACGGGCGACTCCGCGGAGTTCGTCGTCGGCGGGATGCCGGACCCGCATTGGGTGCGCGATCACGTGCGCAATCGGCGTGAGGTTTCGGGGTGAGCCGCGGCGACCGGCGCGACAGCCGGATCGCGCTGCGTATCCTGCTCGGCGTTTCGGGTCTGGCGGCTCTGCTGGCCGCGTTGCTGGTGCTGGCGGCCGCGACAACCCTGCCCGGGCTCTCGGACTGGGTGGCACTCACCTTTGACAGTGGAATCGGCCTGAAGAACGCGGCGATCACCTCCGCAGTGATCAGCGTAACCGTGATGGTGATCTTCGCGCTCGCTGCCGGGGAAGGTCTCATCGGCGAAATCCAATTCATGATCCCGGGGTTTTTCCTCTTCTTCGTGTTTTTCTGGCTGATGATCGCCTGGGTATTCTGAAACGATGAGCGACAGTGTCGACCATGACTCGACCCCCCACCGTCTGACGCTCCGCCAGACCCGCCTGGAGGACTACCCGGGCATCTGCGAAATCATGGAGCGCGTCTACCCGGACCTCGACGGGGCCTGGAGCCTCGATCAGTTCACCTCTCAGGTCACGCGCTTTCCCGAGGGTCAGATCTGCATCGAGGACAACGGCAAGGTGGTGGCCGCGGCGATCAGTCTGATCGTCGAGTACCGGCGGTTTGGCGACCAGCACAGTTACTGGCAGATCACCGGCAACGGATACCTGACTACGCACGATTCCGACGGTGACACCCTGTACGGCGTCGATATCTTCGTGCACCCGGACTATCGCGGACTGCGCCTGGGCCGGCGACTCTACGACGCGCGCAAGGAACTCTGCGAACGGCTGAACCTGCGCGCGATCGTCGCCGGCGGACGCATTCCCGGTTACGCCAAGGTTGCGGATCACATGACCCCGCAGCAGTACGTGGAGAAGGTGAAGAATCATGAGATCACGGATCCGATCCTGACGTTCCAGCTCGCCAACGACTTTCATGTCCGCAAGATCATCACCGACTATCTGCCGGCCGATGACCAATCCGGTGCGTACGCGACGTTGATCGAGTGGCTGAACATCTACTACGAGGAACAGGAAAAGGTGATCGGCGGCAGCCGCTCCGATGTGCGGGTGGGTGTGGTGCAGTGGCAGATGCGGCCGACCGCGTCCCTCGAGGAGCTGTTCCTCCAGATCGAGTACTTCGTCGATGCCGTTTCGGGCTACCGGGCGGACGCGGTACTGTTCCCGGAATTCTTCAACGGGCCGCTGATGGGCCAGTTCAACCAGGAGAACACCGCCGAGGCGGTGCGAAGCCTCGCCGAGTTCACCGAGGCCATCCGCGAGGAAATGGTGCGTCTGGCGCTGGCGTACAACATCAACATCATCGCCGGCACCATGCCCGAGTACCGGGACGGGGTACTGCGCAACGTTTCCTACCTGTGCCGCCGCGATGGCACCTGGGATCACCAGCACAAGATCCACGTGACGCCGGACGAGGTCGCCTTCTGGGGGCTCCAGGGCGGTGACGACGTCAGGGTCTTCGATACCGACTTCGGCAAGATCGGGATCCTGATCTGCTACGACGTGGAGTTCCCGGAGCTACCGCGCCTGATGGCCGAAAAGGGGCTGCAGATCCTGTTCGTTCCTTTCTGGACCGACACCAAGAACGCCTATCTGCGCGTCCGCCGCTGCGCCCAGGCCCGCGCGATCGAGAACGAGTGCTACGTGGTCATCTCTGGCAGCGTCGGCAACCTGCCCAAGGTCGAGAACATGGACATGCAGTACTCCCAGGCGGCCGTGTTCACGCCGTCGGACTTCGCGTTCCCCCACGACGCGGTTGCGGCCGAAGCCACACCGAACACCGAGATGACCCTGATCGTCGATCTCGACCTGGACAACCTGAAGGAATTGCGCAATCACGGCTCGGTGCGCAACCTGCGGGACCGTCGGCGGGATCTCTACGAGGTCATCTGGCGAGGGGGCTCTCTCGGCGATTGACCCGCGGCCTAACTTCCGGGATTCGTGACCGTCGGCTGTCCCGGAGGGGTATCGATTCCGTTTTGGCTACTCCGCCCGCGGGGGCTTTTCGGCCAGGATCGCGGCACGGCGGGCCTCGGCCTCGGCGACGATCCGTTCCCGGATGTCGCCATCCGCGGCAAGCAGCTCGTCGAAGTCGCGCGCGTCGAGGAACAGCAGGTGGCTGTAGGCCGTGGCATGAACATCGGCACTGCGTGGCTGGCGGTCGATCAACCCCATTTCTCCGAAGAACGCACCTGGGCTCAATCGGATGGTCTCGGTCTGGGTCCGCACCTCGAGTTCACCCGAGGCAATGAAATACATGCCGTCGGTGCGATCCCCTCTCGCGACCACCTGTTCGCCAGGGGTCGCCAGGCGCGGCCTGAGCAGTCGACCGATACGGCGGGCCTTGTCTTCCGGCAGCGATGCGAACAGCGGGGCCCGGCGCATCAGGTCACCGAGACGGAGGCCAAGATCGAGCGGGGGCCGGCTGCGGATCCGTTCGCGCCGGCGCTCGATCTCGCGCTGCAGATGGTCGTAAACCTCGGCACCGATGAGTTGTTCGTCGAGCCGCTCGCGATAATCGGCCGCTTCCATCCGCAGCACGGCACGCTGCACATGTTCGACCGCGAGGCCGCCCGCATACTCCGGAAACTGCACCTCGAGCGCGCCCAGAGCCGCCTCGGTCGCCTGGAGCCGCTGCGCGAGCAGGGTTGCGATCTGGGCATGGACGGCTTCCCCGAATAGCGGACGCAGGGCGCCCTGGTTGTAATCGACCAGCTCACCGAGCACGCGGCGACCGATCAGCAGGGCCTCGAAACGCGATTCCAGCGCCCGCTCGAGGGGTTTGTTCATCCCGAAGCGGCGATGCAGCTGCAGCGCAAGCGCAAACGCGCCACTGCCCTGGGCGATGCGGCGTGTGGCGGTCTGCCATGCGGCCGGACCCTCGGTACGCACTCGGTCTGCAAGACGGTCGGCGGACGCGGCCAGTCCCGCCAGCAGGGATCTCGAGACCGTCAATTCCTCGAAATGGCGCAGGTACAGCTCCTTTTCCCGTGCGGCCAGGGTGAGCAGGCCTACGCGCACCTGGTCGGTCGTGGAAAGCGCCGCCTGATCGGCCTCTCGGCGCGGCGCGGCGGGCTCGGTGGCGGGATCGCCCCGTGCGTGGTCGAGTACCGCCGGATCCAGCGCATACTGTCGGGCCGTGGTCTCCATTCGCCGTCGTGTCTCCGCATGCGACAGCTTGAGCACGCGGTCCCGCAAGGAGGCCTCCAGCGGATCCAGACGATCGAGCCGAAGCAGGCGCAGCAGGGGCCGAAGCGTGGGCGCGGACAGCACCAGCGTGAAGAACACGAAGCCCACGGCGAGACCCGCCAGGGTCTCGCGCAGCTCCACCGGCAGCCCGGGTGTCTGCGCGACCGCGAGGGCGAGCACGAGCGTGGTGGCTCCTCGCAAACCTCCCCAGATGATCACCAGCTTGAAGCGGTGGTCGATGGGCCGGGTCACCCGTGTCCACACCAGGATGGGCAGGAGCCCGTACAGCACGACAACCCGCGCGAAGATGGCGAGTACGGCGATGAACAGCACCACACCCGCTTCGTACCAGCCGAACCCCGCGACCAGCCGGGCGGCGAGCATCGCGGCGAGAATGAAGATCAGCGAGCTGGCCCAGAACTCGATCTGGGTCCAGGTTTCGACCAGGGAGCGCCAGTTGTGACGGGTCAGGCGCAGGGGCCCGTAGTGGGCGACGGTCAGCGCCGCGAAGACCACCGCCACCACTCCGGAAACGCCACCGTATACCTGGGCGACAGTGTAGGACAGGTAGCACAGGGCCAGTGCGGCAGAGGCCTCGGAGGTCGTGTCGCCACCCAGGCGCGGCATGATCCACAGGGCGAGTCGCGCCATGACGAAACCGAGCACCGCACCGCCGATGAAGTCCACGGCGAACTCGCCGGCGATGGCGCCCCAGTGGGGTGTCCCGCGCCCGAGGAGGATCGACAACAGCACACCGAACAGGGCGATCGCGGCGGCGTCATTGAGCAGGCTCTCGCCCTGGACCAGGGTGGTCAGGCGTTTCGGTGCCCCGAGGTCACGGAAGATCGCCACCACCGCCGCGGGATCCGTCGTGGCGATGATCGCCGCCAGCAGGAGGGCCGCGAACAGGCCGACGCCCACGCCGAGATGCAGCGTGACGCCGATGACCGCGGTCGCCACGAACACGGCGACCACCGCGAGCAGAAGAACCGCCCAGGCTTCCTCGATCATCCGCCGCACGTCGATCACCAGACCGGCCGCGAACAGAAGCGGCGGCAGAAAAACGGCGAGGAAGATGTCCGGCTCCAGGCCCAGGCTGGTCAGGCTTTTCAGCAGGTCGCCCACCGGGCCGGCGCGCGAATCCGATGGCATCGTGGCCGCAACCAGGCCAAGCGCCATGCCGAGAAGCGCGAGCAGCACCGTATGCGGGATCCGGAGCCGCTTGGCCAGCGGAACGAACAGGCTGGCGAGAAGCAGGAGGACCGCGGCGGCCAGAACCGGGAGCAGGGGATCGTACATCATGAGTCCGGGGCCGGTTGAGGTTCGGGGCGTTGACCGCCGTACTCTAGGCTAACGAGGCGTCCGCGCGCGACTGAAGGCGTTCATCTGCCGCGGACACAGCGACGGCCAGGACGTATCTTCGCGTGCGATACGCCCTGGCCGCATGGCCCGTCTCAGAGACGGTCGTTGAGGTAGGCGATCAGCCAGTTCCAGGAGTCGCGGTCGGCACGCTCGTCGTAGCCCACCGGCATGCCGAACTGCTCGGCGATCGCGTCGGCGCCCGGGTTGGTGAAGCTGTGGGTCGCACCGGCGAAGTCGACGAAGGTGTAGAGCACGCCGGCGGCGGACATCTCCTCGCGGAAGGCGGCGATCTGCTCGGCCGGTACCATCGGGTCCTCCGCGCCGTTGAAGACCAGGACATCCGCCTTCACGGTATCCGGCTGAGCCGGGTTGCCGGTGTTCAGGGCGCCGTGGAAGCTCGCCACCATCGCCAGGTCGGCGCCGGCCCGGGCGGCCTCCAGCACCACGCTGCCGCCAAAGCAGTAGCCAATGGCCGCAAGCGGCTGGTCTGCGGTCAGTTCGTGCCCGCGCAGCAGCGCCTCCGCGGCCTCGAACCGGCCCATCATCACATCGCGGTTGGTGCGCACGGCGGTCGCGAACTCGCGCGCGGTGCTCGGGTGCTCGGCCAGCTTGCCGGTCCCGTACATGTCCAGGGCAAAGCCGACGTAGCCGGCCTCGGCGAGCATCTCGGCGCGACGCTGGGCGTTCTCGTCGTGGCCCCACCACTCGTGAACCACGATCACGCCGGGCCGGGGTCCCTCCAGCGCGGCGTCATAGGCGAGGTAGCCGGTGAGTTCGACACCGTTGTGTTCGTAGACCACCCGCTCCGTCTGGAGCGCGGGGCCGGATTCGGCGAATGCGACGTTCAGGATCAGAAGCAGGGCTAGGACGGGAAGGGCGAGGATCTGGCGCATGGGCTCTCCTGGGTCGGGTCGGTGATCGGGTGCCGGCGCTCCCTGGCACGGGTTCGCCGGAAGCAAGAGTATCCGGAAGCCCCGGTGTCGGTGCAACGCGCGCCCCTGAACCGGGCGGAATGCGAACGCTGCCATCGAAGTCTACCCTTATAGCCGAAGCTGAGCCTGGAAGGGGATGCCCATGCGTACCACGACGATCCTGATCGGCCTGTGGCTGGTCGTATCCATCGTTGCCGTCGCCGACGATCGACACGACTGGCTCGACAACGCGTGGTGGTCCGAGGGGCAGCTGCCCGTGCCCGCGAATCACGCGGTTCGCACCACCACCGACTCCCTGGTCACCGACGAGGCCGATATCCCGATCCACATTGCCCGCCCGGACGCCGGGGGCGAGTTCCCGGGCGTCCTTTTCGTGCACGGGCGCCGCGGCGTGGACCCCTTGATCCAGGGCCACGTGCGAAGGCTTGCGGCGCGCGGTTTCGTCGTCTACGCGCCGGATCTCTACGTCGGCCGGTTCATCGAGGCCATGCCGATCGAACACGACTACGCACTCGAAGACGATCTGGACGCCGTGCTGGATCACGTACGGGCCTCCGGGATGCACTCCGGCGACCGGGTCTGTGTCTATTCCCATACGCGCGGCGGTTACCTTGCGCTGAAACTCGCGGTCAGCCTGAATCGCCAGGCCGATGCGCTGGCCTGCTTCGTCAGCTACTACCCGCATATGCAGGATCCGAATGCCCCGGAGCCCATGCAGGTGTATCGCTATGCAGCCGAGGCCGACCGCTTGACGATTCCCTCCCTGATTTTCGTCGGGGACCAGGAGCAGTACCAGCGCAAGCGCGGCATCGATATGGCCGTGGCCAGCATGCAGGGCCGCGGGCTTCCGGTACACCTGGTGACGTATCCCGGCGTGGGACGCGGGTTCGATTTCCGGGAGCCGCCGGTGCGCACCTTCGCGGACGATCTTGCCACCCGCGATGCGCTGATGCGCGCGGCCGGTTTCATGCGGCGGTCTCTCGGCGTGGCCGACTGAGTGCGCGGCAGGATCCGTGGGGAACGTCGCGACGGTACCCCGGGTCACACGGGTATGGCGAATGTTCAGGCGTGGGCGATGATCGCATGCCGGCCGTTGTGTGCGGCGGCACTGGCTGGGCTCATGACGGCCTGTGCCTCGGTGCCCGACGCGTTGCAGCCGGTGCCCGAGACGCAGCCTGGCGTGGCTCAGGTTCAGGCCCACCCGGGCGATGCGATCGGTCGGACGGTGGTCTGGGGCGGTGTGGTGGCGCGGGTGACCAACGAGGTCGAGGGTACCCGTCTGGAAATCGTCAGCCGTTCGCTGGACCGCAATCAGCGCCCGGCATCCGGTGATCGTAGCGAAGGGCGTTTCCGCGCGTTCTTTCCTGGACTGCTGGATCCCCAGGTCTATGCACCGGAGCGCGAAGTGACGGTCCGCGGGCGGGTGATGGGGGTCACGCTGGACCGCATCGGTGCGTTCCCGTACCCCTTCCCGGAGGTTGCCGCGGAGTCGGTGCACCTCTGGCCGGTTCCCGATCCGGAGATCATTCTCAGGGATCCGTTCTGGGATCCCTGGGGTCCGTGGTATCGATCTCCATGGCATCCGTGGCATCCGGGGTTGCGATGAGCGTTCGGGCGGTTCCACCGATGTGGGTGCTTCCGCTTCTGCTCGTCCTTTCCGCCTGTGCGGCGGCGCCGCTCGCTCCGGTGCAGGGCCCGGTGGTCTCTCCCTCTGCTGCCGCCACCAGCGGCGCGATCGGTGCGGCGCAGCTCTGGGGTGGTGTGATCGTCGAAGTCCGAAACCTCGAGGACTCGACCTGGATTGAGGTGGTCAGTTACCCGTTGCATCGACAGCAGCCTCTGACGGGCGGCATGACCAATGGGCGTTTCCTGCTCAGGGCGCCCGGTTTTCTGGATCCGCTGGATCATCGCGTGGGCCGCCTCTTGACCGCGCGGGGCCGGATCAGTGGCTTCGAGGACGGGCGGATCGGTGAGGTGGCCTACCGGTTTCCCGTGCTCTCGGCGGAAGAGATTCACCTTTGGCCAGACAGTGCGGCCGGCGCAGCCCGGGGCTGGGGCGGGGTGCGTTTCGGGATCGGAATCGGGATCGGGCTCTGAGCGCGCGGGCGGCTCAGCCGGTGCTTCCGAACAGGTGCCCGAAAATGCGCGCACCCCCGATGTAGGTCCCCATCGCCGAACCCAGTGTGGTGAGCAGAAACACCAGCAGCACCCGCGACACCCGGTTGCTCCACCATCCCTTCGGGTTGGTCGTGTCCTTTCGAAGTCGCGCGAAATCCCCGACTTGCGGTTTGCGCAGGTAAAGCTCGACGGCCGCGGCGACGAAGCCGACGCCGATGGTCGGATTCAGTGAGGTCAGCGGCGCTGCGAGTGCGGCGGTCACGATGGTCACCGGGTGGGCCAGCGCGATGATGCCCCCGACTGCCGCCAGGCCGCCGTTGATCATCACCCAGTCGAGCACCATCTGCAGGCCGAGCTCGGTGTTGCGGGTGAACCCGACGACAAAGCCCAGCAGGATGATGCCCACCACGATCCAGGGCACGTACCGGGGCCAGCGCGCCCGCGGAGGGGACTGGTCGAGCTGATTCAGGATCTGGTCGGGTGGTTGCTGTTCGAGCGTCGCGTAGCGTTCGATGCCCTTCAGATGCCCGGCACCCACCACGGCGAGAATCCGGCGGGTTCCGGCCCCCGCGGCCAGCCTGCGCAGGTGCGCCGCCATGTAACGATCGCGTTCGTCGATGAGCGGCAGATAGAGTTCCCGCGACTGTTCCGCAAACTCGCTGAACGTGGACTCGAGCATGTCGCCCTGCTTCAGCCGCTCGATCTCGGATTCTTCGATTTTCTCCCGGCTCATCACGCTGGCGAACAGTCCGCCAACGAGGCCCATGCGTTGCCACCAGGGCACCGCGCGATAGGCGCGACGCAGGGTCAGCCCGATGTCGCGATCGATCAGGGCCAGCGGCACACCCTGATCCAGTGCGCCGTCGATCGCCGCTCGCATCTCGGCGCCGGGTTCGATGCCGTATTGCTCGGCGAGGCGCTGCTGATACGCGCCCAGCGCCAGGCTGGCGGCGACCATCGGGGCCTGCCCGCGTCGGATTACGCTGAACAGGTCCAGCTTGCTCATCGCGTCGGGATCCAGCATCGCGCGCTGGCGGCTCAGGCAGAGTTCGATCGCAACCGTGTCGAACGCGCCGCTCGCGACGAGATCGGCCACGGTGCGGGCACTGGTCGGGGACACGTGCGCGGTGCCCAACAGCACGATCTCGGTTTCGCCCAACTGCATCCGCAGGTGCGGTTCCTGGGCCAGCAATGCCTGGATGGTGTCGCTCATCGGTCTTCGGAGTAAGGCAAACAGCCGACCATCCTAGCGGGAAAGACTGAGAAGGGCGAACCGGCTCGGTTTGTCGAGACCCCGAGCGTCAGGTGAGGTGTCATGTCGAGGTGCTGCAGCCGCACCGCTTCTCATCGAGCCAGCGCAGCCAGCGTTCGTGAAGGGTTCGGGAACTGGCGGCAATGGCCGAGGGCTTGTGCAGCGAGCGTCGGAATACCGGGCCACCGTCGAGATCGGTCAGGTGCCCGCCGGATTCGGTCAGCATCAGCGCACCGGCGGCACAGTCCCAGAGTGCCTGGCCGCCGTGCAGGTAGAGGTCGGCGCGCCCCGCGGCGAGCCAGGCCCATTCCAGTGCGCAGGCGCCCAGGTTGCGCTGGGACCGGTAGGGTGCCTGTAGCGCCAGGGCCTGTGCCAGTGCGGGCGGCAGCCGCTTGAAATCGACCAGCGCGGTGCACTGCTCCAGACGCTCCGCGTCGAACCGGCGCGGTGGCGGGCGTTCGCCGTTCAGCAGCAGACCATGCGAACGTTGGGCGCTGAACATCTCATCCCGGACCGGGTCGTAGGTTGCGCCGAATTCGACCCGACCGTCGCGTATCAGCGCCGCCGATACGGCAAAAAACGGCAGGCCTCCGGCGAAATTGGTCGTACCGTCCAGTGGGTCGACCAACCAGAAATCCTCGCCACTCGCGAGGACCGCCCCCTGTTCCTCGCGCGGCTGCTCCTCGCTGAGCACGTGCATGCCCGGAAAGAGTTCCCTTGCCAACTGCCTGAAGCGGGCGTCGACCGCGTGGTCGGCGCTGGTCACGAGGCTTCCGTCCGATTTTTCCGAAACCGAGAGCCGGCCCCGGAATCGGGGCGAAAGTTCCTCGCGCGCGACGCCGCGCAGGCGATGGAGCAACTGGGCATACGGTTCGCTGATCGGAAGCATCGGCAGCCGGGAAGGTTGGGGTGAGTTTCGCGGTGCGCCATCCGTCTTGCATGGAGCCCCGGGTCGGGTGAGCAGGCCGTGACCTTCCGCGTATCATACCGACATGACCGGACTCTTCGTCATTCTTGCCGTGGTGCTCGCAGTCGTCTACCTGAACGATGCCTGGCGCAGTCTCGAACGGGCCCGCAACGTGGCCCGTGACCTCTGCGCGCGTGCCGACGTACAGTTCCTCGACGGCAGCGTGGTGCCCGCTGGGGTCCGGGTCGAACGAATGGACGGGCGCCTCGGGCTCGTGCGTCGTTATCGTTTCGAGTTCGCGACAGACGGCGCGGACAGGCATCGGGGGGAACTCTCGCTGCGGGGGCGCCGGGCGCACCGGGTCAGCATGGACCTGCCAAATGGGGGGCGCCTGCTCGATGACGGGCCCCCGGTCAAACCGGGAGAATTCCGGCCGTGACGCTGAACGAGCTTCGATACGTCGTGGCGGTGGCCCGTGAACGGCATTTCGGGCGTGCGGCGGACGCCTGCCACATCAGTCAGCCATCGTTGTCGGTGGCGGTGCGCAAGCTCGAGGAGGAACTGGGCGTCACCCTGTTCGAGCGCGGCCATGGCGAGGTAACGGTGACGCCCGCTGGCGAGGCGCTGATTCTTCAGGCGCGGCGGGTGCTGGAAGAGGCGTCCGCCCTGCGCGAGATGGCAGCAAGGCAACAGAACCAATTGCTTGGACCCCTGCGTCTGGGTGCGATCTACACGATCGCTCCGTATCTGCTGCCGGAACTGATCCCGGTGCTGCACGATCGCGCGCCGGCGATGCCGCTGGTGATCGAGGAAAATTTCACCGCGCGCCTGCGCGACCGCCTGAAGGACGGCGAACTCGACGCGATCGTGGTTTCGTTGCCGTTCGAGGAACCCGGCGTGGTCACGTTGCCGCTGTACGATGAACCTTTCGTGGCGGTGCTGCCCGCGGCTCATCCGCTGAATCAGGACTCCGAACTCGCGCTGGACAGCCTGGCCGACGCGAACCTCCTTCTGCTCGGCGCGGGACACTGCTTCCGTGACCAGGTCTTGGATCTGTGTCCGCGCTGCCTGCGCGTGGCCGGTACCGAGGGTAGCGGATCAAGCAACCTGCAGGGATCCTCCCTGGAAACGATCCGTCACATGGTGGCGTCAGGCATGGGGGTGACCATCCTCCCCTGCACCGCTGCCGGAGCCGATCGCTACGCCCAGCGTCTGTTGGCCGTGCGTCGTTTCGAGGAGCCGGTGCCGAGCCGGCGCGTGGCGCTCGCGTGGCGCAGCAGTTTCCCCCGTCCGCAGGCCATCGAGGCTCTGCGGCGCGCGGTGCTGGAGACCGGGCTGAGTTGCGTGGAGTTCATTCAGCCCGGCCAGCGCCCGATCTGACACACGCGGTCGGTGCCCGGTCAGGAAGCCGGATCGTGAGCCGCGATCCGTTCCAGGATCAGGCGTGCATCGCCTGCATCGAGGCCGTGTTCGAGGGGGCTCGGAATCACGGTGGCGCGGCCGCGCAACGCGGGAACCTGATTCAGATCCTGGCTCCACGCGGGTACGAGGATGTCGCCTCCCATGCGAAAACCGGTGTTGCGAACCACGGCGTCGTAGGTGATGTCCGGGTGGTTCTGCACATTCAGCCAGCCGAGGAGGTTGCCGGGCACGGGCGGCGCGAGGTCCATGAGCACGGCCCGGGAGTGCTGGATCGCATCGTAGTTTTCACCGCCGACCGCCTGTCGGGTGAGAATGCGGCGGAAGGGTGCGAACAGGCCCCGGTTGTCGGTTGCCTGGAGAGCCTGCACGGCGCGCGCGGTGCCCAGGTGCGGGCTGGCGATGGTAATCAGGTGCGTAACCGTCCCGGTTCCGCCGCGCACGAGGCTCAGGCGGCCCACCACCCCTCCCGCCGAGTGCCCGACGAGGGTCATGGGTTGACCCGGATGTTGCCGTGCGGCCGCGTTGCGCATCGCGGTGAGCCAGTCGGCCTGGAAGACCAGAGGCGCGTTCGCAGGGAGCGTGACGGTGTACACCACCTGATCTCCGGTCGCGTCGGGGCCCACCCGCTGCGGGTGGCCATTCGCGGCCGCGCGCCAGTCCCCCGCGTAGCGCCAGCCTGCTGATTCCAGCGCCGGAATGACGCCGGCCCGGTGGAAGCTCTGGCCATCCCCGAGGTAGCCATGCACCAGCAGGAGGACCGAAGCAGACGCCGTAGAGGTCCCGACTGTGAACAGGAGCAGAAGCAGGGCCGCGAGCAGGTGCTGTATCGTTTTCGATTTCATGGTGCCTGTCCTCATCCGAAGCATGGTGGGCGTGTTGGGCGTTTCCCCACGGATACGTTATCCGCCTAGTATATTAGAAAATCCTGTTATACAAGTGAATTCCAGCGTGCGGCGGTTCCCGGGTTGGCTCCCCGGGACCTTCACGCACTACACTTGCGCCCGTGATCCGATTCGAGAACGTCGAACTGCGCCGGGGCGTCCAGGTTCTGGTCCACGGTGCCCGCTTCAGCATCCACCCGGGTTGGCGTGTGGGTCTGACCGGGGCCAACGGCTGTGGCAAGAGCAGCCTCCTGGCCGCGCTGCGCGAAGAACTTCTGCCCGACGCCGGGGAAATCGACCTCCCGCAGGGCTGGGTGTGCGCACACCTGCCCCAGGAAGTGGCTGCCAGCCCACGTCGCGCCGTCGACTACGTGCTCGACGGCGATCCCCGGTTGCGCGAGTTGCAGGAGCGCTTGGCGAGTTGCGACGACGGCGAGGAACATGGCCGCCTCTACGCCGAGATCGACGCGATCGATGGATGGAGTGCCGAGGCCCGGGCGCGACAGCTTCTTTCGGGGCTCGGATTCGCGCCGGAGGATCCGGACCGGACGGTGGCGGAGTTCTCCGGGGGCTGGCGCATGCGCCTGGGGCTTGCGCGCACGTTGATGACCCGTTCGGACCTCCTGTTGCTGGATGAGCCCACGAACCATCTCGATTTCGAGACCATCCTGTGGTTGGAGGAGTGGCTGCGGCGGTACCCGGGAACCCTGATCGTGATCGCCCACGACCGTCGTTTTCTCGATGCGGTCGTGACCCACGTCGCGCACATCGAGCACCGCCAGGTACAGCTGTTCAACGGCAATTACAGCCAGGCGGAACGGCGGCGCGCGGAGATCATGGCGCAGAGCGAGTCCGCCGCCGTCAAGGTCGCCCGCGAGCGGGAGCACCTCGAGCGTTTCGTCGCCCGTTTCCGCGCCAAGGCATCCAAGGCCCGTCAGGCCCAGAGCCGCCTGAAGCGCCTGGAGAAGCTGGACGAAATCGCAGTGATCCGGGCGTCGCGGCCGATCCACCTGCACATTCCCGCTCCGTCACGACTTCCGGACCCGCTGCTGCGCCTGGACGACGCCTGCGTGATCACCGAGGGCAAGATCCGCCTGCACCCGACCACCCTGCGCCTGCGACCGGAGGACCGCATCGGGATCCTGGGACCCAACGGCGCCGGCAAATCCACGCTGCTGTCCCTGCTCGCTGGGAACCTCGAGCCGAGCCAGGGTTCCCGCGCGGTCGAGCCGGACCTGGCCGTCGGCTATTTCGCGCAGCATCAACGCGAGCAGCTGGATGAGGCGGCCAGCCCATTGCGGCATCTGCAACGCCAGGATCCGCGGGCCGGCGAACAGGAGTTGCGCAATCTGCTCGGTGGCTTCGGGTTTTCCGGTGAGCGCGCGGACCAGCCGGTGGCCGGTTTCTCGGGCGGCGAGCGCGTGCGCCTGGTCCTTGCGATGCTGGTCTGGCAGGCGCCCGCGGTGCTGCTTCTGGACGAGCCGACCAACCACCTGGACCTGGATATGCGCGAAGCCCTCGCCGAGGCGCTGGAGTCGTATGCCGGCGCGCTGGTGCTGGTGTCGCACGACCGCGATCTGCTGGGCCGGGTCTGCGACCGGTTCTGGCGCGTGCGCGGTGGCTGGATGGAGGAGTATGACGGTGATCTCGATGACTACACCCGCGAGTTCAGTTCCTCACAGCGAACCCGCGTCGATCCCGGTCCCGAGGCGACCGTGGGCGCTGGCGACCGCGATGGCCAGCGGGAACGCCGTCAGCAGGCGGCCCGGCAGCGGCAGGCATTGCAGCCGCTGCGCAAGGCGGCGGAACGCGAGGAAGCCCGGTGCTCCCGTCTGCAGGCCGAACTCGACGCCATCGGCAAGGCCCTGGCCGATCCCGCGCTCTATGCACAGGGCGGGGATGGCGAGCTGCCGGCACTGGTGGAGCGGCAGGGCCGGCTGCGTCTGGAGCTGGAGGCCGCCGAGGCCGTGTGGATGGAGGCGCTGGAGACTCTGGAACGCGCGGGGTCGCTGCCGTGATCAGGGCGTGGCATCCGCTTCGGTGCAAAGCGTCGCGATTTCGTCACCGCGCAAATGGGGTTCCTGACGGAAATAGCTCGCCAGCTGCCAGTAGACATCAGGCAAGACGTCGAGCAGATAACCCGGCATGAAGAAAAAATACTCGCAGCAGACGGCCAGAAACTCGGCCGGGTCGGTGGCCGCGTAGGGATCGATCCTGGGTTCATCGCCGGCTTCGATTTCCGCGTTCAGCGCCGTGAAGGCCGCACTGAAGGTTTCGGTCCACTCCCGCGCGGACATGCCCGCCGGCAACGGGGGGAAGCCGTTGACGCCACCGTTGGCGGCGTCCAGCGTATGCACCACTTCGTGCACGATCACCGCGCCGTCTTCCGCGATATCGCTCCAGGAAAGGACGACTGGTCCACGCTCCCACGCTTCCCCAGCCTGGGCCACGACCGCCTGGTGCTGAATGCCGTCGTCGTCCATCCACTCCTGTTCGGGGGCGAAGGTATCGGGGTACACAACGAGCGTCTTCCAGTCCCGGTACGACCGGATTCCCAGGTACAGGATGGGGAGACAGGCATAGGCGGCGATCAGGTGCTGCTGCCAGGGACGCAGTTCGAAGCGGATGCCGACGAAGCGCTGACGGCCCAGGAATTCCCCGATGCGTTCGCGCAGGAGATCGAGCTCGGCCGGCGAGAGCCGTCCCATGAACGGGACCCGGTCGCGCAGCACGTGCCACTCGGCGTCATCGAGCGCAGACACCTGCCGTGTGCCGGGTCGCAGGCTGCGCAGCAGGGTGTCTAGCATCGATCGCAGGGGCTGGAGCATCATCTCACCATACGCAAAGTGACCGTGCGCGGTCATTGCGGTATGTTCCCCGGCTTCGCGTCATCGGGTAAAGGAATTCACGCGTGCCACATACGGAAAACGATCTGCATCGGTTGATGCACCTGCTCGGCGAGCGCCTCGCGCCGCAGGTGCTGCGCGGGCGCATCGGTCTGGAGAAGGAGACACTGCGGGTGCAGGCGGCCGGCTCGATCGCGCAGACGCCGCATCCTCAGGCCCTGGGCTCGGCACTGACGCATCCCTACATCACCACGGATTATTCAGAGGCATTGCTGGAACTGGTGACCCCGCCGTTCGACGACGTACGCGAGACGCTCGGGTTCCTGCAGGACCTGCAGGCGTTCGCGGCGGCACGCATCGGTGACGAGATCCTGTGGGCCACCAGCATGCCCTGTGCGATGGCCGATGACGAGTCGATTCCGGTTGCGCAATACGGACACTCCAACGCCGGCCGGATGAAGACCGTGTACCGGGTCGGGCTGGGACACCGGTACGGGCGGCGCATGCAGGTGATCGCGGGTGTGCATTTCAACTATTCGCCGCAGCCGTCCCTGTGGCCCGTACTGGCCGAGTTGCTGGGCGAGGCGGACAGTCGTGAATTCCGCGACCACGCGATGATGGGGATGATCCGGAACCTCCTGCGCTTTGGCTGGCTGGTGCCTTTCCTGTTTGGTGCATCCCCCGCAGTGTGCAATTCCTATCTCGACGGCCGCGGCGCGCAACTCGAGGATTTCGACGACGACAGCAGCTATCTGCCGTTTGCGACCAGCCTGCGCATGGGTGACATCGGCTATACCAACCGCAAGGAGGCCGATACCGGCATCAAGGCCAATTACAATTCGCTGGCCGAGTATGTCGACAGCCTGCGTTGTGCGATCGGCACCGAAAGTCCGGAGTGGGCGCGCCTTGGCGTCAAGGTTGACGGCGAATATCGCCAGCTGAACGCGAATATCCTGCAGATCGAGAACGAGTACTACAGTTCGGTTCGACCGAAGCAGCCGCTGGAGCGTTTCGAAAAGCCCACCGACGCGCTGGAGTCGCGCGGCGTCGCCTACGTCGAGCTGCGCTCCGTGGATGTGAACGCCCAACACCCGCTGGGAGTGGACGAGAGCCAGCTGCGGTTTCTGGAAACCTTGTGCCTGGCCGCGCTGCTGATGCCCAGCGACTCGCTTTCGGCCGCGGCGATGGCCGATATCGATGCCAACCTGCTGGCGGTCGCGCATCACGGCCGGGAGGAAGGCTTGATCCTGCGCTGCGAGCGGGGTCCGATGCCGATGCGTGCGATGGCCCGGGACATCCTGACCCGGATGCAGCCGGTGGCCGCGATGCTCGACCAGGGGCTGCCGGGAGATCCCTACCGGCGTTCGCTGAGCGAGCAGTGGGGCAAGGTCGAACAACCCGCGCTGACGCCTTCGGCGCGAATGCTCGAGGACATGATGGCGCGCGAGGAAGGCTTTTACCGCTACGCCCGCAGGCTGTCCGAACAGCACCGTGAAGCATTCCGCAGCAGTTCGCCACTGCCGCGGGAGGCCGAGCTGATCGAACTGGCGCAGCACTCGCTGACCGAACAGGCGGCGATGGAGGCCAGCGATCGCCACGATTTCGAGGGGTTCCTGCAGCGCTATTTCGATGGCAGCCTCGTGGGGTTGTCCGCGCCGCGAACGTTCATCCGCTGACTTCCGGTCCGTGCCCGGGGCGGCGTGTGCGGGTCCTGATTTTGTGGCGCTTGGGGAATTTCGAAGGGATTCTGGAGTCTCTCTGCTATGCATGATGCGTTCGCTCGTCCCACTCGGTGCCCGATGTCCGTGCGCCCGACATTCCTCTGGGTCCCGGGCGGCCGTCCTGCGTCGGGTCCGTGGCGATGAAGGCGTTCGCGATCCTCGTTCTGCTGGGAGCCGCCGCTGCGGGAGGCGTCGGGTACTGGGTCGCGGCGGGAAAAAACGATGGTGGAGCCGACGCTGTTGAGGCCGCAGCGGTCGATCGCCGCGTTCCGGTACGGGTGGCCGAAGCGACCCCCCGGCGTTTCGAAACCACGCTGGAATCTCTGGGCACGGCGCAGGCGAACGAATCGGTGACCCTCACCGCTTCAGTAACCGCACATGTGGCGGAGATCGCATTCCAGGATGGGGACGAGGTGGAGGCCGGGCAGGTCCTGGTGCGGCTGGCCTCCGCCGAGGAATTCGCCGAGCAGCGCGAAGCGCAGGTCACGCTGAGCGAACAGCGTCGGGAACTCAACCGGATCCGGGGCCTGGCCGCGGACGGGATCGTCCCCCAGCAGCAGGTCGATCAGCAGCGCTCGCGGGTGGACGAGGCCGAGGCCCGCCTCGCCGGCGTCGAAGCGCGCATCTCGGATCGGGTGATCCAGGCGCCGTTCACGGGAGTGCTCGGGTTGCGCCGCGTGAGCACCGGCTCCCTGGTGTCCCCGGGAACGACGATCGCGGAACTCGACGACATCTCCGTGATCAAGGTCGACTTCACGGTATCCGAACGATTCCTCGGCGCGATCCGGACGGGGATGCCGATCGAAGCGCGCGGCGTCGCTTTTGCGGACCGTGTGTACGCGGGCCGGGTCAGCGCGGTGTCCACGCGAGTCGATGTCGCCACGCGGACCCTCACCGTGCGCGCGGAGATCGACAACACCGACCGCGAGCTGCGTCCAGGCATGCTGTTGACCACGCGCATAGCGCTCGACCCGGCAGAGCGACTGTCGATCCCCGAGGGGTCGCTCGTCACCACCGCCGACCAGCATTTCGTCTTCGTGATCGACGGCGACGGCAAGGCCCGACGGCAGCCGATCCGCATCGGTCGGCGCCAACCGGGCCGAGTCGAGGTGCTGGAGGGCCTGTCCGCCGGCGAGCGCGTGGTGACCGAGGGCGTGCTGCGGGTGCGTTCGGGCAGCGAGGTCCGCGTGCTCGATGAGGCCACGACGTGATTCTCTCCGACATCTCCAACCGCCGGCCCGTGCTGGCTGTGGTGTTCAACCTGCTCTTGGTGACGTTCGGCCTGATCGCCTATCAGCAGCTGCCGTTGCGCGAATACCCGGACATCGACGCCCCCGTGATCACGGTGCGCGCCGATTATCCGGGAGCGAGTGCCGAGATCATCGAACGCGAAGTGACGCAGCGCCTGGAGGACCGGATCGCCGGGATCGAAGGCATCCGCTACATCCAGTCCACCAGCCGTGACGGCCGCTCGTCGATCACCATCGAGTTCAACCTGGACCGTGACATCGACGCGGCGGCGAATGATATCCGTGAGGCGGTTTCGCGTGTCGTGCGCTTCCTGCCCGACGAGGTCGATCCGCCGCAGGTGACGAAGGCGGACGCCGACGCGAACCCCGTCCTGTGGCTGAATCTCTCCAGCACCACGATGGACGGTCTGGAACTCGCCGACTACGCGCGGCGCTATCTGGTCGATCGCCTTTCGGTGATCGACGGGGTCGCTCTGGTCCGGGTGGGTGGGGCCCGGAATTACGCGATGCGCATCTGGCTGGATCGTGAAGCCCTGGCGGCACGGGGCCTCACCGTGACCGACGTCGAGGAGGCCCTGCGCCGTGAGAACGTCGAGTTGCCGGCCGGACGCATCGACTCCGTGGACCGCGAATTCAAGGTGCGTGTCGACCGGATGTACCGGACCGTCGAGGACTTCGCGAGCCTAACGATCAAGCGGGCCGACAATCAGCACCTGATCCGCCTCGGAGAAGTGGCCGAAGTGACATTGGGATCGGATTCCGAGCGCACGGAATTCCGTGGCAACGGGGAGGATATGGTGGGGCTGGGCATCATTCGCCAGGCGAATGCCAATGTGCTCGACGTCGCCAACGGGGCCAAGCGGGTGGCCCGTGAGTTGCAGGAGCAGCTCCCGGAAGGCACTTCTCTGGTGGTCACCTACGACAGCTCGGTGTTCATCGAGGGCGCGATCCGCGAGGTCTACATCACGCTCGCGATCGCGACCGGTGCCGTGGTCTTCGTGATCTACCTGTTCCTCGGCAGCTGGCGGGCCACGCTGATTCCCGCCGTGACCGTACCGGTGGCCATCACCGCGGCTTTCATCGGGGTGGCGGCGCTGGGCTTCTCGGTGAACCTGCTGACGCTGCTGGCGCTGGTGCTGGCCATCGGATTGGTGGTCGACGATGCCATCGTGATGCTGGAAAACATTCACCGGCGGATCGAGCGTGGCGAGCCCGGACTGCTCGCAGCCTACCGGGGTGCACGCCAGGTGGGATTCGCGATCATCGCAACCACGTCGGTGCTGGTGGCCGTGTTCGTTCCGCTGGCCTTCCTGAGTGGCACCGTCGGCCGTTTGTTCACCGAATTCGCGCTTGCGATCGCGATCGCCGTGGTGTTCTCCAGTCTCGTGGCCCTGACGCTCGCGCCGGTGCTCGCCGGACGCCTGATGCACAGGGGCGATGACGAAACCGGGATGGCTCGTTTCGTCAGTCGCGGTTTTGCCAGGATCGAAAGTGGTTATGCCCGCTTGCTGCAACGCAGCCTGAGGCATTCCTGGGGCGTGGTTCCGATCCTGTTGTTGAGCCTGGCGGGAGCGTGGTGGCTGTTGAGCGTCATTCCCGAGGAATTTGCGCCGCGCGAGGATCGCGGAGCGTTTTTCATTCTGGTCAACGGCCCCGAAGGCGCAAGCTTCGAGTACATGCGCGAGCAGATGGCCGAGGTCGAACGGAGGCTGCTGCCTCTGACCGAGGGCGGCGGCGTGCGCCGCATCATGGTGCGCACGCCGCGTTCGTTCGGGAATGCCGAGGTCGTGAACAACGGCTTCGTGATCGTGATCATGGAGCACTGGCAGGACCGCGAGCGCTCCTCCTGGCAGGTCATGGACGAGATCAACGCCTCGCTGGCCGAGATTCCCGGCATCCGCAGCAATGTCATCATGCGCCAGGGTCTCTCGGGCGGCCGGATCGGGCAGCCGGTGCAGTTCGTGATCGCCGGTCCGGACTACGACGAGCTGGCCGAATGGGGCCAGATGCTGCTGGAGCGTGCGGAACAGATTCCCGGCCTGGCACGGCTCGATCTCGACTACAAGCCGACACAGCCGCAGATCTCGGTCCAGATCGATCAGGACCGGGCCGCCGACCTCGGTGTCTCGCTGGCGACCGTCGGCCGCACGCTGGACGTGATGCTCGGAGGGCGCACCGTGACCACCTTTATTCTGGGTGGCGAGGAATACGACGTGATCGTCGAGGGTCGGTCGGATCAGCGCCGTACCCCGGGGGATATCGCCAACCTGTACGTGCGCTCGAGTTCAGGTGCGCTGATTCCGCTTTCGAGCCTGATCACCTACGAGGAAGTGGCGGGAGCAGGTTCCCTGGAGCGCTACAATCGGTCGCGTGCAATCACGCTGACCGCGTCGGTCGAGGAGGGCCATACCCTCGGACAGGTGCTCTCGGCCCTGGATGCCGCCGCGGCCGACGTCCTGCCTCCCGAGGCGCGCATCGACTACAAGGGCGAGTCGCTCGATCTGCGCGAGGGGGCCCGGGAGGTCTATTTCGTGTTCGTGCTGGCGCTGCTGGTGGTGTATCTGGTGCTGGCCGCGCAGTTCGAGAGCTTCATCCACCCCTTCGTGATCATGCTCACGGTCCCGCTGGCGATCGTGGGTGCCCTGCTGGGCCTTTATTTCACCGGGCAGACGATCAACATCTACAGCCAGATCGGCATGGTGATGCTCATCGGCCTCGCCGCCAAGAACGGGATCCTGATCGTCGAGTTCGCGAACCAGTTGCGGGATCATGGCCGCGAATTTGGCACTGCCGTGATCGAGGCGTCCAGCATGCGCCTGCGGCCCGTGCTGATGACGGCGCTGACCACGGTCGCGGGGTCCATCCCGTTGATCATGGCGACGGGTCCCGGTGCGGAAACCCGGTTCGTGATCGGTGTCGCGGTGTTTTCCGGCGTGCTTTTCGCGACCCTGTTCACCCTGTTCGTGATTCCGGCGGCCTATTCGCTCTTTGCGCGCCGTACGACCTCGCCACAGGCCACCACCCGGCACATCGAGACACTCGATTCGCGGGTCGAGGACATCGACCGGGCGCGCGGGGGCGGCGTCGTGTGATCACGCTCCGCCGCGGCCTGCATCGCCGGCGGCCTGTTCCGCCTCGAACTCCAGTACGGCCGAGTTGATGCAATACCGCAGGCCGGTGGGGCGGGGGCCGTCCGGGAAGACATGTCCAAGATGGGAACCACAGCGGGCGCAAAGCACCTCGGTGCGCACCATGCCATGGCCGACGTCCGTTTGCTCACTCAGGGCCTGGGGGGTGGCGGGAGCGGTGAAGCTGGGCCAGCCCGAGCCGGAGTCGAATTTCTCGCCGGAGCGGAACAGTTCGGCTCCGCAGACGACGCAGCGATAACGGCCGGGATCCTTGTGCGCATGATAGGCACCCGTGAACGCAGGTTCGGTGCCGCCCTCGCGGGCAATACGATACTGTTCGGGGGTGAGCCGACGACGGAGTTCGTGATCGGAGAGTTCGCTGGATGAAGACATGTTCGTACTCCTTGGATTCGGGAGTCGGCTGGTCCGATTCCCCGCTGTTGTGTATGGTTGGTTGGGCTCTGATAAACGTATCGGTATTCGGGGCGATCCTGCTGCTGAGCCGCATGGCGTCGCCGTTATCGTGGCCCGCACAGCCGCTCCGGACCCAGTGTAGCCATCAGCCGGGTCATCCCGAATGATCCCACCGAACCTGCGAGGAGAACCGTGAAGAAAACCCAGAGCAAGGCGCGCGCTGGTGAGGGACTTTATCTGGTCCTGGTCAGTGTGCACGGGCTGATCCGTGGCACCCAGCTCGAGTTGGGTCGCGACGCAGACACGGGCGGCCAGACGCTGTACGTGGTTGAACTGGCCCGGGCGCTGGGGCGCCACCCCGAGGTGGGGCGGGTGGATCTTCTGACCCGCCGCGTAGAAGATTCCAAGGTGTCGGATGACTACGCGGCGCCCGAGGAGGACCTCGGGGACGGTGTCCGGATCGTGCGCCTGGAGTGTGGGCCGCGCCGTTACCTGCGCAAGGAGAAACTCTGGCCTCACCTGGACTGCTTCGCTGACAACGCACTTGCTCATGTACGCCGTGTGGGTTTGCGCCCGGATGCGGTGCACGGTCACTACGCCGACGGGGGTTATGTCTCGACACGGCTCTCCAGCCTGTTGGGTGTGCCGATGCTCCAGACGGGTCATTCGCTCGGACGCGTGAAGCGCGAGCGTCTGCTGGCGAACGGGGTGCCTGACGCCGATATCGAAGCCCGTTACAACATTTCGGCACGGATCCGGGCGGAGGAGGAGGCGCTCGCGCACGCGCACCGCGTCATCGTCAGCACTCAGCAGGAGATCGAGCAGCAGTACGCGACCTACGATCACTATCATCCGTCCCGGATGACCGTGATTCCTCCCGGCACGGATCTCTCGCGTTTTCATCCGCCACGTCGCGGGCAACGCAGGCCAGCGATCGGATCCGAAGTCTCCCGCTTTCTCCGGCAACCCGAGCGGCCGCTGATCATGGCCTTGTCCCGGGCGGACGAACGCAAGAACATTCGCGGCCTGGTCGAGGCCTACGCGGGTGATGACTGGCTGCGCAGCCACGCCAACCTGTTGATCGTGGCGGGTAATCGGGACGATATCCGCGGTATGGACAAGGGCTCGCGAGAGGTGCTGACGGATCTTCTGCTCCGCATTGACCGGCACGATCTCTACGGCAGTGTGGCGTACCCCAAGCATCACCAGAGCGACGATGTGCCCGATCTGTATCGCCTGGTGGCTTCCAGCCGCGGGGTATTCGTGAATCCTGCCCTTACGGAGCCGTTCGGATTGACCCTGATCGAGGCGGCGGCCAGTGGCGCGCCGATTGTCGCCACCAACGACGGGGGCCCGCAGGAGATCGTGTCACGCTGCAACAACGGGTTGCTGGTGGATCCCCTGGTTTCCGGGGAGATCGCGACGGCGATCCGAAACGTGCTCCAGGATCGCAGGCAGTGGCGACGGTATGCCGAGCAGGGTCTGAAGGGCGTTCGGGAACACTATTCCTGGGACGGCCACGCAGGCCGGTACGTGCGTATGGTCAAGGACCTCGGCCGTGAGGTGCGACGCAACCGCCGCGAGCAGCGCTCGGTTTCCGGTCGCCTCGCCGAAGCCCATCGTGCCGTGATCACCGACATCGACAACACCCTGCTCGGCGATGCCGCGGGCTTGAAGGTATTCCTCACATGGTTGAAACGCCACCGTAGTGAGATCGCGTTCGGTATCGCCACCGGACGTCGCCTGGATTCGGCCCAGGCGGTGCTGGCGCGCAACGGCGTCCCGGCACCCGATGTCTGGGTGACCTCGGTCGGTACCGAGATCCACTATGGCGCGGACGCGACGCCGGACCGGGGTTGGGAGACCCACATCAACCATCGCTGGGAGTCGAAACGTCTGCGCGAACTCCTGTTGGAGCAGCCGGGTCTCGAACTGCAACCGGAAATCGACCAGCGTCGGCACAAGGTGAGTTTCTTCGTCGATCCGGTGGAGTTCGACGGGGTGTCGGCCATTCAGCAGTTGCTGCACCAGGCCGATCTGCACGCGCGTGTCGTCTACTCCAATGACCGTTTCCTGGACCTGTTGCCCGAGCGGGCTTCCAAGGGCCACGCGGTGCGGTACCTGGCTGATAAATGGGGGATTCCGCTGGAGCAGCTGCTGGTCGCCGGGGATTCGGGGAATGACGAGGATCTGCTGCGGGGCCGCATGCTCGGTGTAGTCGTGGGCAACCACCAGCCGGAACTCGAGAAGCTGCGCGGTTTCGAGCGCATCTATTTTGCCGAGGCGTCCCATGCCCAGGGCATCGTCGAGGCCGTCGAGTACTTCGACCTTCTGAACCGCTGCGATGTCCCGCCAACCCCGAATTCAGCGGCGTAGCAAAAACGGCGCGGGTGTGGTTCGAGTCCGCGGCTTTCGGGGTATGCTGAAATCAGGGGGCGACGGGCACGGCGGTATTCGCGCCGCCCCAGGGTCGGCTTGAAGCCGGGTTCAGCTGAGAGGTGGCAGTCGATGGCGAACGGGATCGTTAAGGCCTCGGTGGCTTTGGGGTTTCTGTGCGCGCCGCCAACGGCGCTGGCCGAGATCTATCGTTGGGTGGACGATCGGGGCGTGACCCATTTTTCGACCACGCCGCCGCCCGAGACCAGCCAACGGGAACGGCAGGTCTACGATCGCCATGGACGGATGCAGGAGCAGGTCGACGCCCCAGCGACCGAAGGCGAACGGGAGCAGGCGCGCCAGGCCCATCAAGAGGAACGGCTCGAGGCAGAACAGCGGGCGATCGAACAGGAGCAGCAGCGCGCGAAGGCGGCCGCGTTGCAGGCGCGCATGCGTCAATTGGATCTAACCTACGGCGGTCCTGACGATATCCTGGAGCAGCGGGATCGAAGGTTGGATCAGCTCTCCGCCACCCTGGAGATGAGCGAGGGATTCGTCACGACGCTGGAGGGAGAACGCGATCGGATCACCTCGCAGATGGAACGCCACACAGGGAACGATGCGACGCTGGAGCGGTACCGTGCGGAGCTGGCCGACCTCGACCGGCGGCTGGAACGCGAACGGGAGCATCAGGAACGGCAGCGCGCGATGATGGCCGAGATCGAGGCCAGTGCGGCCCGGGATCTTGCGGATTACGAACGCCTGGTGTTGCCTCTGCGCGAGGACCGCTAGCGTGAAGGTCCAGCCACGAAAGCACGGGAGATAAGGGGAACTGAAGCCGTTTTCCGCGTTCTTCCGTGGCCCGCGCTTTCGCCGTCAGGAGTGGCGCGGCACCATGCCAGTGAGTGGGCTAACGCGTGATCAGGGTGCCGACGCCCTCGTTCGTGAGCAACTCGAGGAGCACGGCGTGTTCCACCCGGCCGTCGACGATGTGGGTCGCGGTCACGCCGCTGCGCACCGCATCGAGGGCGCAATGGATCTTCGGGATCATGCCCCCGTGGATGACGCCGGTGCGAATCATCTCGTCCACTTCGGCGGCCGTGAGCCGGGTGATCAGCTGGCCCTCGGCGTTCAGCACGCCGGGTGTGTTGGTGAGCAGGAACAGCTTCTCGGCATCCAGGACCACGGCCAGTTTCTCGGCCGCCGTATCCGCGTTGATGTTGTAGGCATTGCCTTCCTGGTCGAAGCCGATCGGTGCAATCACGGGAATGAACGAGCTGTGATCGAGATTGTGGACGATCGCCGGATCCACGCTTTCCACCTCACCCACGAGCCCGAGATCCACCTCGGTACGCCCCTCGGGACCATTGATCTCGCGCAGGGGCCGGGCCCGGATCATCTGCCCGTCCTTGCCGGTCAGACCGACCGCCTTGCCGCCGTAGCGGTTGATCAGGGCGACGATCTCCTGGTTCACCAGTCCGCCGAGCACCATCTGCACCACGTCCATGGTTTCGCGATCGGTCACGCGCAGCCCGTGCACGAACTCCGACACCTTGCCCAGGCGTTTCAGCAGGGCGCCGATCTGCGGCCCGCCGCCGTGCACCACGACCGGGTTCACGCCGATCTGCTTGAGCAGCACCACGTCGCGCGCGAAGCCGGCCTTCAGGTGCTCCTCGGTCATCGCGTTGCCGCCGTATTTGATCACGATGGTCTTGCCGGTGAAGCGCTGGATGTAGGGCAGCGCCTCGATCAGTACATGGGCGACGGAATGTGCGGCGGTCTTGTCCATCGGGTGCTCGGCAACGTTGAGAGAGTGCGATCTTAACCCCGGGCGGGGATTCAGTGGCGGCCGGAAGATCCGAAACCACCGCTGCCGCGATGGCTTTCGGCGAAGTCATCGACGATCTGAAAGCGGGGTTGCAGTACCGGGACGATCACCAGCTGCGCGATGCGTTCCCCGACGGAGATGCGAAAAGGCTCTCTGCCCCGGTTCCAGCAGGAGACCATCAGCGGACCCTGGTAGTCGGAATCGATCAGTCCGACGAGGTTGCCCAGTACGATCCCGTTTTTGTGACCGAGGCCGGAGCGCGGGAGAATCATCGCGGCGTATCCGGGGTCCTCGATGTGGATGGCGATGCCGGTCGGAATCAGCAGTGTGGCGTTCGGAGCCAGCTCATAATCCGCGTCGAGCATGGCGCGGAGATCGACACCGGCAGAACCCTGGGTTGCCGGTTCGGGCAGGGGAAAGTCATGGCCGACACGCGGGTCCAGGATTTTCAGCGCGATCTCGGGTCTTGGTGTACTCAACGTCCGGTCTCCATGGGTTCTGAAGCGCGTGTTTCTTCGATTCGCTCCGCAATCAGGGCGAGCAGCGCGCGGGCGAGCAAAGCCTTCGGTTGCTCGGGGAATCGTCGCTCGCCACCGGGCCAGAAAACGGTCAGGGCATTGTCCTCCGTGCCGAACGCCCGGCCTCCGGAGACGTCGTTCGCCGCGATCATGTCCAGATGCTTGCGCTGCATTTTCTCCAGCGCGTGGGCGCGCAGGTTCTCGGTTTCCGCCGCGAAGCCGACCACGAAAGGACGCGGCTCGAGTGCCGCCACCTGTGCCAGGATGTCCGGATTGCGCACGAGTTCCAGGGTCAGGGTGTCGGCGGTCTTCTTGAGCTTCTGTGCGGAGGTCGTGCGCGGACGATAATCGGCCACGGCGGCCGCGGCGATGAACACATCCGCTGCAGGGATCTCCTGCAGAACGGCCTGCGCCATTTCGGCCGCGGTCTCGACGGCGATATTCCGGATTCCGGCCGGTGCGGGCAGGGCCATCGGTCCGTGGATCAGGCAGACTTCGGCCCCGGCTTCGCGCGCGGCTTCCGCCAACGCCACGCCCATGCGCCCGGAACTGCGGTTCGCGATGAAGCGCACGGGGTCGATCGCCTCCCGGGTCGGGCCGGCCGTGATCAGCACACGGCGGCCCTGAAGCGGCAGCAGTGGGGCACCCCCCAACAGGGCCTGCAGAATGGACGCGGGCTCCGCCATGCGCCCCGCACCGTGTTCCCCACAGGCCTGTCCGCCTGTATCCGGGCCGACCATCCGGACCCCCCTTTCGAGCAAACGCGCGTGGTTGCCGCGGGTGGCGGGGTGCTCCCACATGACCCGGTTCATGGCCGGTGCGAGCAGGATCGGTGCCTCGGTGGCGAGGCATACCGTCGTGAGCAGGTCATCCGCCAGCCCGGCTGCCAGCCGCGCCATCAGGTCCGCGGTCGCGGGGGCGATGACCACGCGGTCGGCCCACCGGGCCAGCGCGATGTGGTCCATCCCGCTCTCGGCCTCCGCGTCGAGCAGGTCCATGCGCACCGGCTGACCGGACAGGGCCTGAAACGTCAATGGCGTCACAAAGGCCGTGGCGGCGCGCGTCATCACCACCCGAACCACGCATCCGGCGTCGCGCAATCGGCGCACCAGTTCGCAGGCCTTGTAGGCGGCGATGCCACCGCTGACGCCCAGAAGGATGTTCGGACTCCGCGCGTTATCCATCGCTGCAGCTTACCGCAAACCCTGCCCTGCACCGTAACGGTCCCACGTGCGCGGCGTCGAATACAGCCCTTGGTTCCCGCCCCGGTGCATGGTAAACATGGATTTGCGAATGACAGCCACAGGGAGGTGGCCATGGCGATATCCGACTGGCCGGCGGACGAGCGTCCCCGGGAAAAACTGCTGCTGCGCGGGCCGGCCGCGCTTTCCGACGCCGAGTTGCTGGCGATTTTCCTGCGCACGGGCGTGACCGGCAAAAGCGCCGTCGACCTCGCGCGCGAACTGCTCACGCATTTCGGGGGGCTGCGTCCGCTGCTGCAGGCGAACCAGCCCGATTTCTGCCGTGCGCGCGGGCTGGGTTCGGCCAAGTACGCACAGCTGCAGGCCGTACTCGAAATGGGACGCAGGCACCTGGCGGCGACGCTTGAACGTGGCGAGGCGATCACGTCGCCAAATGCCACCCGGTCCTTCCTTTCGGCCCGACTGCGCGACTATCCCTTCGAGGTGTTCGCCTGCCTGTTCCTCGACAATCGGCATCGCGTCGTCGCATTTGAAGAGCTGTTCCGCGGCACCATCGACGGCGCCAGCGTGCATCCCCGGGAGGTGGTGCGCCGGGTGCTCCATCACAATGCCGCCGCCGTGATCCTGGCGCACAATCATCCATCCGGAGTGGCCGAGCCCTCGCGCGCCGACGAAGCCATCACGCGGCGTCTTCAGGATGCGCTGGGCCTGGTGGACGTGCGTGTTCTGGATCACGTGATCGTCGCGGATGAGGTGGTTTCGTTCGCGGAACGCGGACTGCTCTGAACAGGGCAGGGCATCAGCCATTTCCAAGCTGTTGGCGTGACGATACAGCTACGGAAGGACACGGACATCACGGAGAAGAAACGCTTCCGTGTGTTTCCGTCGCTCGCTTTTTCATTGCTCGGGGTTCCCCCTCGCGCCATGATGGATGGCATCGGGGAAGAGCGGCGGGGCCCGGCCGCCCCATGGGGCAGACGAAAAAAAGGGGAATTGCGGATGGAATTCAGTATTGCGCGCCTGCCCAGGATCGAGTTCGGTTCGGGCGTCCGCAGCCGCTTGCCCGAATTGGCGGCGTCATTCGGGCGGCGGGTGCTGCTCGTGACCGGTGGGCGGTCCCTGCTGGAGGGGCCTTTCTGGCCGGAACTCGAGGCGGGCTTTGCTTCGGCGAATCTTTACCTGACGGTGCACCGGGTCGGTGGCGAGCCTTCGCCCGACGAGATCGACGCCGCGGTGCGCCGTTATCGGGAGAGGGACATCTCCGTCGTCGTAGCCATCGGCGGTGGGAGCGCCCTCGACGCCGGCAAGGCGATCGCGGGGCTCCTGATCCCGGGAAACCCGGTGCTGGATCACCTGGAGGGGGTCGGTCCCGAGCGGCCGTACCGCGGCCCCGCGGTGCCGTTGATCGCGGTCCCCACTACGGCCGGAACCGGCTCCGAGGCCACCAAAAATGCGGTTCTGAGCGCGAGTCCCCAGGAGGGTCGGGTCGGCTACAAGAAGTCGTTCCGGGACGATCGACTCGTGGCCCAGTACGCGGTGGTCGATCCGGACTTTCTGGCGACCTGCCCGCCACGGGTGGTCGCCGGCAACGGCATGGACGCGTTGACCCAACTGCTGGAAAGCTATGTCTCACTGCGCGCCAATCCATTTTGCGATGCATTGGCGCTCGATGGGCTGGCCCATGTCCGAACCAGCCTTCTGGCGTTGTACGACAATCCGGAGAATGCATCGGCACGCGAAGGGATGGCCTATGCCTCCCTCTTGTCGGGCATTACGCTGGCTCAGGTGGGGCTCGGATCGGTACACGGTCTCGCAGCGCCACTGGGGGCGTTCTACCCGATCCCGCATGGAGTCGCTTGCGGGACGCTGGTGGCGTCCGCCACCGCGGTCAACGTGCGTGCACTTCTGGAGCGGGATTCCAAACATCGTGCGCTGGCGCGCTATGCGGAAGCCGGACGGGTGTTGTGTGGTGAGGCGTTCGCGGAAGATGGGGAAGCCCGCGGTGCGCTGGTCCATCGGCTTGAGGACTGGACCCGACGTTTGCACCTGCCCACGCTCGATCAATTCGGTGTGATCCGGGAAGACCACCCGTGGATCGTGGCTCACAGCCGGGGCTCGAGCATGAAAACCAACCCGATCGAGCTGACGGACGCGGAAATCGGGGCCATTCTGGGAAGCCGTCAGGGAGCCGAAGAATCCGGGTAGGCTAATGTCCCCGCAGCCGCTGGCCCGCTCCAGGACTCATAGAAACAGGCAGACGTCGGATTCCCCGGCGAAATCGAAGAAGGTTGCGGCCCCGCCCTTTTCCACGCCATCAATGAGAATCTCCGGGTCGGTCCCGAGGAGCTCCGCTGTCATCTGGCACGCAAACATCCGGATCCCGGCGTCGACGCACTGCTGGCGCAATGCCGCGATGCTCGGGATTCCCTTGGCGTCCAGCATGCGCTCGACCCGTCGCGTGGCGATCCGGCTCACCCCGGGAAGCAGCCGTGCGAATACGGGAAGCGTCGTCGGAAGCGCGGGGTTGCCGATCAGGCTCATCTCCAGATTGAGATCGCGTTCCAGCAGACGCAGGCCTCCGAATGTGAAGAACATCCGACATTCGAAACCGAGCGCATGGGCTGTCGTCGCTACGATGAAGGGAGCATAGGCCCAATCCAGGGAACCTTTGGTGGCGATGATCGTGACGGTCTTCACGGGCATTCCGAGGTGTCTCCTTGCGCGATCGTGTCGCGGTTCTGTGATGCGTTCGACAGCGGTTGCGGCACGGTATCCGCCGGGAGTGCGCGCATCACGGTCTGCAGGGTTTCGACCAGCCGATCGACCTGAAGGTCCGTATGCCGGGCGGAGAGCGTGATGCGCAGGCGAGCCGTGCCCTCGGGCACCGTGGGTGGTCGGATCGCGGGTACCAGCAGACCGTTGTCGTAAAGGGCTGCAGCGACCGTCGATGCTGCCCGTGCGGAGCCCAGCAGCACGGGCTGGATGGGGGACCGGCCGGGTCCGGGCGGCAATCCTATCTGCCGGAGCCCCTGGCGCAGCCGGGCGACCAGCTGGTTCAGCCGCTCCCGACGCCAGGATTCGGTTTCGACAAGGCCCACGGCTACGCGCGTCCCGACGGCAAGGGCGGCCGGCATGGCGGTGGTGTAGATATAGCTGCGGGCGAACTGGCGCAGGCTTTCGATCATTGTCGCACTGCCGGCAACAAACGCACCCGCGCTGCCGACCGCCTTGCCCAGGGTGCCCATCAGGACCGGTACATCCTCTGTACTCAGGCCGAAGTGCCCGCAACTGCCTTCCCCGCGCTCGCCCAGCACGCCCAGGCCGTGGGCATCATCGACCACCAGTGTGGCCCCGTGATTTCTGGCCGCCAGGGCCAGCGCGGGCAAGGGGGCCAGGTCTCCATCCATCGAGAATACGCCATCCGTCACGACGAGACGCAGTCGTTCCGGGGCGGCAGCGGACAGCCGCCGTTCCAGGTCCCGGGGATCGGCGTGGCGATAACGCCGGACGTGAACGCCGGCAAGGCGTACGGCGTCGATCAGGGAAGCGTGGTTCAGGCGATCTTCCAAAACTTCGTCGTGGCGCTCGGTCAGTGTCTGCAGTATGCCGAGGTTCGCCATGTATCCGGTCGAGAACAGCAATGCGGCGGGCCGGCGGGTGAAGGTCGCGAGCGCTTCCTCCAGTTCCTCGTGGGCGCGCGTGTGCCCGTTCACCAGGTGCGCGGCGCCCGCGCCCAGTCCGTAGCGATCCAGACCCTCGTGGACGGCCGCCACCACGCGTGGGTCGGATGCCAGCCCCAGGTAGTCGTTCGAGCAGAAGGCCAGCATGGGTCGGCCGTCGATGATCTGCTCCGGCGTCTGCGGTCCATCGAGGATTCGGGTCGTGCGCCAGAGCCCCCGTTCCCGGACCGAGTCCAGGCGGCCTCGAAGACGTTCATCCAGCCGGCTGCTCAACGCGACGTGCCCCGTAGTCCGATTGGGTGCGTCCCGGATCAGGCCTGTCCCCGATGTTCGACCCGCACGTCTTCGCTTGCGATGAACGGCTCGTCGGCCCCCCCGGTTCCGGCCTGTTCCGGCTCGATGCCCAGGCGTGTGAACAGGGTCTGGTCGCGTGCCATCTCCGGGTTTGGGGTCGTCAGCAGCTGCTCCCCGTAGAACACCGAGTTGGCGCCGGCCAGGAAGCACAGCGCCTGCATTTCGTCGCTCATCTGCGTCCGCCCGGCGGACAGCCGCACATGCGATTTCGGCATCAGAATTCTTGCGGTGGCGACGGTGCGCACGAACTCGAAGGGATCCAGCGCGTCGACCCCGAACAGCGGGGTTCCCTCCACCTGAACCAGCTGGTTGATGGGTACGGACTCCGGTTGCCTGGGCAGATTCGCCAGCTGCTGCAGGAGCCGCGCGCGGTCCCGCCGCGATTCGCCCATGCCGAGAATGCCCCCGGTGCAGACGCTCATTCCGGCCGTGCGCACGTGGTCGAGGGTTTCCAGCCGGTCCTCGTAGGTCCGGGTGCTGATGATCTCGCCGTAAAACTCGGGCGACGTGTCGAGGTTGTGGTTGTAGTAGTCGAGCCCCGCCTCGGCGAGACGCGCCGCCTGTTCCCGCGTCAGCATGCCCAGCGTCATGCAGGTTTCCAGACCCTGGTCGCGCACCGCCTGAACCATCTCGATCACGCGTTCCAGGTTGCGATCGGTGGGATTGCGCCACGCGGCGCCCATGCAGAAGCGCGTTGCCCCCTGGTCGCGCGCGGCCCGCGCCGCGGCGCGCACTTCCTCCACGGGCAGCAGCCGTTCGCGTTCGAGTTCGACATCGTGGTGGGCGCTCTGCGGACAGTACCCGCAATCCTCGGGACAGGCGCCGGTCTTGATCGACAGCAGCGTGCTGACCTGCACCCGGTTGGGGTCGAAGTGCTCGCGATGGGCGCGCTGCGCGGCAAAGATCAGGTCATTGAAGGGCAGGCCGAGCAGGGATTCGATTTCCTCGACGCTCCAGTCGTTGCGGATGCGGCTCATGAATGCATGTCCTCGGGGTCGGTCTCGATCTGCACGTCGGTCCAGTCCTCGCGGTAGATCCGGTGCAGTGCGAACAGGGTCCACGGAACCAGGATGATGGCGGCCACCACCCAGTAGGCGCGATAGTAGTCGAGGTCGGGCGGGAAGAAGGTGGCCACGACGATCAGCGAACCCATCAGAGCGTAATAGCGGTAGGCCGCCCATTGGGTGAAGCGGCCGACCCGTTCGTCGGGGTGATGGCGACACATGGCATAGACCATCATCGAGGCACCGAACCAGAAAATCAGCGGCACGATGCCGAGGATGGCGGCGACGATGGTGGCGATTCCCACTTCGCTTCCGACCAGGAACAGCGGAACCCCGGCCAGGGAGACGCTGATCAGATTGCCCCAGTCGAAGGTCGATGCCGCCCTGCGGCAGGAGCGGCCGGTTACGGTTTTGTGAGCCATTGCATGCCGGTCAAATAAAGCCGGATGATACCACCGTGCCCGAACACGACACAGAAACCCGTTTCGATCGGATGCGAGCGCTTTGGCGATGCGGATGCGCGGTCGGCCAGGACTGGCTCTATCCCAGCCACTGCACACTGTGTCTGGAACCGGCCCCGAGCGGGATCTGCGCCGGCTGCGCCGACGATCTCCCGGTGAACGCGCACCCCTGCCCGACCTGTGCCCAGCCGCTTCCGGCGGCCGGTGTGTGTCCCGCTTGCCAACAGGATCCGCCGGCACTGGACGCGGTCTGGGTCCCGTTCGCGTATGCCTGGCCCCTGAGCCAGATGCTGCTTCGTTTCAAGAACGGTGGCCGAGCCTCGCTTCGGCGGCCGCTGGCCGGGTTGCTCGCGGAGCATCTGGTCCCGGAGGCAACGCAGGGGGTGGATCGTGTACTGCCGGTGCCGCTCCACGCGAAACGATTTGCCGAACGGGGCTTCAACCAGGCCGAGCAACTTGCCGCGGTTCTCTGCAGGGCTCGCGGGCTGCGTCTCGATGCAGCCCGCGCACGGCGCGTCGTCGCGACCGCGAGCCAGCAGGGCCTGGGCCGCCGGGCACGCAGGAACAACCTGCGCCGCGCGTTCGTGGTGGAAGGAGATCTCTCCGGTCAGCGGGTTCTGCTCGTGGACGACGTGATGACCACGGGCACCACGCTGAATACGCTGGCTCGCGAGGTTCGCCGTGCCGGTGCGTCCTGGGTCGGTGCGGTGGCCCTCGCGCGCGCCTGAGCGCCGTTGCGTCGCACCCTGCCTCACGCCCGTGCCATTGGGGCTTCCTTGAACGCGGTGCAGCCGCTCAGGTGTTCAGGAGGGTGTCGGCAACCATGCCGACCGAAACGACGAATCCCAGATAGTGGTTGTTGCGGAAGGCTCGGAAGCAGGCCTCGGGCTCACGCTCGAAGATCAGAAACTGCTGGTAGAACATCAGCATCGCGACCACCGCCAGTGCGCCGAGGTAAATGCCGCCGAAGCCGGCCTGTCGGCCGACCAGATAGAGTCCCAGCCAGACCAGGCCCTGGAGGATGCCGGTGATCATCCGGTCCTGGTCGCCGAACAGGATGGCCGTCGAGCGCACCCCGATCGCCAGATCGTGGTCCCGGTCCACCATGCCGTAGAACGTGTCGTAGACAACGGTCCATGTCAGCGTGGTCACGAAGAGAAGCCAGGCCAGCGGCGGTGGAAACTCGTTGGTCACGGCGGTGAAGGCCATCGGAACGGCCCAGGCGAAAGCCGCTCCCAGATGGACCTGAGGCAGACTGTGGACACGCTTCATGAAGGGGTAGGTCGCGGCGAGCACCACAGCGACCAGCGCGAAACCAACGGTCAGCGGATTGGTGAGGAGCACCAGCGCGAATGCGACCCCGGAAAGCACCAGGAACACGACCACTGCTTCCCAGGGTTGGATGCTGCCGCGCGCGAGCGGTCGAGACCGTGTGCGTTCGACGTGGGGATCGATGTGACGATCCGCGTAGTCGTTGATCGCGCAGCCCGCGGAACGCATCAAGGTCACGCCCGCGACGAAGATGAGCAGGATGGCCAGTGGCGGCCAGCCTTCGGCCGCGATCCAAAGGGCCCATAACGTGGGCCAAAGCAGGAGGTAGATGCCGATCGGCCGATCCAGACGGATCAGGCGGGCATACTCGACTAGTCGCTCGCGGGGCGTCATCAGCGTGCCGGTTCGGGGCAGAGTTTCAAGCTTAGCCGAAGCCCGGAATCCGGGCGACCCGGTATCGGCGCTGAAACGTTCTTGACGGGTGTCGGCAAGGTCGTGATACTCGACCGTCATCTAGGGTACTCAAGGGAGACAGGCCTGATGAAGACGCTTCGATGGAGCCGCGCTGCACTTGCCGTCACGGCCGGGATTGCCCTCATGACCGGTTGCGCCACCAATCAGACCACCCTGGGCGGAGGTTCGACGATGGTGACCGGTTCCGGCGGTGGTGCCGGGGCACAGGGACAGAATCAGGAGCTTTTCCGTTGCGCGAGGCCCGTGGGTACCGCGGCACTGCTGGAGCCGGACTATCCCGTTCATGCCAGTTTCGGGTTGTCCAGTCCGGTGCCACTGGTCCGGCTGCTGATGACCCAGAGCAACTGCTTCCGTGTCGTGGAACGGGGTGCGGCAAGCAGCGCACTGCAGCGTGAACGTGCATTGGCGGCGGGGGGGGAACTCCAGCGCGGCAGCGCGATGGGCGGTGGCCAGATGGCCGCGGCCGACTTCATCATCACCCCCAGCATCATCCACTCCGACTCCAACGCCGGCGGTTCCTTCGGCGGTCTCGGCGGCCTGTTGCCCGGACGCGTCGGGGCCATCGCGGGGGGGATGCGGACGACCCAGCTGGAATCCCAGGTGATGCTCACCCTGGTCAACGTCCGGACCGGAGTGCAGGAGGCCGTTGCCGAGGGCAGCGCCTCGAAAAGCGACATCGATTTCGGCGGTGGTGGTGTGATCGGGGTCGTCGCCGGGCTCGGTGGTTCCTATCAGAACACCGATATCGGCAAGATCACCGCGGCCGCGTTCCTGGACGCCCACAACAAGCTTGCACGGCAGGCCGGTGCGATTCCGGCAGGTTCCGCAGCCACCGACAGCGCGGGTTACATGACCTCAGCCACCGTGAATCTCCGGGGCGGGCCGTCCGTCAACTCTCCGGTGCTCGGGTCCCTCCCCGCCGGCACGCCGGTCTCGCCCACGGGGACGCAGCAGGGGGCGTGGTGGCAGGTTGAGGCTACGGGACGGACCGGCTGGGTCCATTCCGACTACATCACCCGCTGAGGATCTCCTCCCGGAGGGCTGCAAGCACTGCCCGGGTATCCGGGCGCAGCCCGCGCCAGATGGCGAAGGCCTCGGCGGCCTGCTCGACCAGCATGCCGAGACCATCGCTCGCTCGGGTGAAGCCCTGGCCCCGCGCCCAGGCAAGAAACGGCTCCGCAGGCGGCCCGTAGACAAGATCGTAGGCCACCGCGCCGGCGGCCGGAAGAGCGTCCGGCAGCGCCAACCCGTCGGCTCCCAACCCGGCAGCGGTTGCGTTGATCAGCAGGTCGTAGGGACCCTCCGGGAGGGCTTCCAACCCGCTGGCCTGAAGGCGGGTGGAAATCGCGAGGTCGCCGAAGGCCTGCACCAGGCCGTGGGCCCGTTCGGGGGTACGGTTCGCGATGACGAGTCTCGACGGGGCGGTTCCGAGCAGCGGCGCCAGCAACCCTCGCGTTGCGCCGCCCGCGCCCAGGATCAGGATGCGCTGGCCACCGGGGGCGAAGCCGATGCGTTCCACCAGATCGCGCATGAAGCCTGCGCCGTCGGTGTTGTCTCCGGTGAGCCGGCCGTCCGCTTCCGACCAGACCGTATTTACCGCGCCTGCACGCTCCGCGCGCGACGTGCGGAGATCCATCATCCGGAACGCTCGTTCCTTGAACGGCACGGTCACGTTCAGGCCACGGAGTCCCGCCCGAAACCAGTCCCGTACCTGCGTTTCGAAACGTCCGGGATCGCCGAGCCGGGCCTCGTAGACGAGGTGCTGGTCCGTCTGTTCCGCGAACAGGGTGTGAATCCGGGGCGAGAGCGAATGGCCGATGGGGTTGCCGACGACCGCGTAGCGGTCCGGGCTCATCGGCTCGCGTCTTCCCGCAGCCATTCGGCGACGGTACGGGCATAGTACGTGAGGATGCCGTCGGCTCCGGCCCGCTTCATGCCGGTCAGCGCCTCGAGCACGCAGGCCCGTTCGTGGATCCACCCGTTCTGTCCGGCGGCCTTGAACATCGCATATTCGCCCGAGACCTGGTAGACGAAGGTCGGCCGGCGGAACCGCTCCTTGACCCGGTGCACGATGTCCAGGTAGGGCATGCCCGGCTTGATCATCACCATGTCCGCGCCTTCGGCGAGGTCGAGAGCCACTTCGTGCAGGGCCTCGTCGCCATTGGCCGGGTCCATCTGGTAGGTTTCCTTGCTGCCCCGACCGAGGTTGGTGGCCGAGCCCACGGCATCCCGGAACGGTCCGTAGAAGCTGGAGGCGTATTTCGCGGCGTAGGCGAGGATGCGCACGTGCACGTCACCGCCAGCCTCCAGTGCCTGACGTACCGCGCCGACCCGGCCGTCCATCATGTCCGAGGGTGCAACGATATCGGCCCCCGCCCTGGCGTGTGAAAGCGCCTGGCGCACCAGGGCTTCGACGGTGATGTCGTTCAGGACGTATCCTTCGTCGTCGATGATGCCGTCCTGTCCATGGGTCGTGAACGGGTCGAGCGCAACGTCGGTGATGATCCCCAGATCCGGGAACGCATTCTTGAGCGCCCGTACCGCGCGTTGCGCCAGGCCGTCTGGGTTCCAGGCCTCCGCGGCATCCAGGCTCTTCTTTTCCGCCGGCACCACCGGGAACAGCGCCAGCGCGGGAATGCCGAGTTCCACGCAGGCCCCGGCCTCCTGCAGCAGCTGGTCCAGGCTCAGGCGTTCCACTCCCGGCATCGACGCCACCGGTTCGCGCAGGCCCTCGCCTTCGCGAACAAAGACGGGATAGATCAGGTCATCGGTGGTCAGCCGGTTCTCGCGCATCATTCGGCGCGAAAAAGTGTCCCGGCGCATGCGTCGGGGACGTACGCCCGGGTAGGTTCCAGCGGCTGTGGTCATGTTCCTTCGATCCCTTCGCGCAGCCAGTCGCGCGGTTGTAGATAACGCTCGTAGAGCCGGGCCTCGGCCGAGCCGGGTTCCGGCTTCCAATCGTATTCCCAGCGCACCAGGGGTGGCAGGGACATCAGGATGGACTCGGTTCGTCCCCCGGACTGCAGACCGAACAGCGTACCGCGGTCATAGACCAGGTTGAATTCCACGTAGCGTCCACGGCGGTAGAGCTGGAACTGCCGCTCGCGGTCCCCGTAGGGCGTGTCGCGGCGACGCTGGACGATCGGGACGTAGGCCTCCAGGTAATGCTCGCCGACGCTGCGCAGATAGGCGAAAGAGGCGTCGTATCCGTCCTCGTTCAGGTCATCGAAGAACAGGCCGCCGATCCCGCGCGGTTCGTCTCGGTGCTTCAGGAAGAAATACTCGTCGCACCATTGCTTGTGCGCAGTGTACCGGTCGGTTCCGAAAGGCCTGCAGGCCGCCTCCGCGGTCCGGTGCCAATGCACGCTGTCCTCGTCGAAACCGTAATAGGGGGTCAGGTCGAAACCGCCACCGAACCACCAGATCGGGGCTTCGCCTGTTTTTTCGGCGACGAACACGCGCACGTTCATGTGCGACGTCGGCACGTAGGGGTTGCGGGGATGGACGACCAGGGATACCCCTGCGGCCTGAAACGAACGCCCGGCGAGTTCGGGGCGGTGTGCGGTTGCGGAGGCCGGGAGTCCGGGGCCCATCACGTGCGAGTAGTTCACGCCGGCCTGTTCGAAAACCGCACCCTCGCGCAGTACCCGTGATCGCCCGCCGCCACCGGCGGGGCGGGTCCACGCGTCTTCGCGAAACCGGCCCCCTTCTTCCAGCGCCTCGATGTCCGCGCAGATCCGATCCTGCAGACCCTCGAGGAAGGACAGTACGGGTTCCAGTCGAAATCCGTCGTCAGTCATCAGCACGTCCTGTGTCGGTCATTCGTTGGCGTCAGGGGGCGTGTTGGTCGGGCCGCCGCGTACCCATTCCCCGGAGACCACGTCGCGAATGGTGCTGGGCTGGCCCAGCCCGCCACAGGGTCGGTCCAGGATCGCGTCGAGTTCGGCTGGGAATACGTTCATCACGCAGGCCGCGTCGCGGCAGGGCGCTTCTCCGGACCGGTTGGCGCTGGTGGACACCAGTGCCGAGCCCGCGGCCGCGCACAGGGCCCGTACGTTCGGATCGGCCGAGACTCGAACCGCGAGCCGTGTGTGACTGCCACGAAGCCAGGGTGGGCAACTGCTCCGCGCAGGCCACAGCCAGGTGTGCGGGCCGGGCCAGGTGGCCTCGGCGCGAGCCTGCGACTGCGCCGCGATCGGCTCCAGCCAGAAGGCGATACGTGCGAGATCGTCCGTGACCAGGATCAGCCCCTTGGCGCTCTCGCGGCCCTTGATCTCCAGCACGCGCTCGCAGGCTGCCGCGTCGGCTGGCCGGCAGCCGATGCCGAAGACAGCCTCGGTCGGATAGGCCACCACGCCACCAGCGCAAATCCGGTCGGCGACGGCGCCGATATCGGCGGACAGCAGGACCCGGCCGGTCGTGGCTTCGTCTGCCATGGGGCCGGGCTCAGTTTCCGGACACGGCGTCCGGGCGACTGCCGGCTCGGCGGGAGGCGGAGGCCCCGGACGGCTTCCCGGCGCCTTTCGCAGTCTTCTTCGCGCCTGCTTTCTTCACAGCGGTCTTGGGCGATCCGGCGGCCTTCTTGCGGCTCGCACCGTTGCTGTCAGCCGAAGCTTTGCCCGTTTGGGCTCCCGCGGTCTTGGTTGCGGTGGCGCGGCTCTTGGCGCCGCCCCTGGATCCTGATTTTCCGCCGCCGCGTGTCCGTCGCTCCGGCGCGGCCGCGAGCAGTCCCTGGCATTCCTCGAGGGTCAGACTGGCGGGCTCGCGATCCTTGGGGATCTTGGCGTTCTTCTTGCCGTCCGTGATGTAGGGTCCGTAGCGCCCGTTCAGAACTTCGATGCCCGCGTCCGGGAACGACTTGATGTACTTCTGGGCGTCCAGCGCCTTTTTCTCGGCGACGATCTCAAGCGCCCGTGGCAGTTCGATGTTCCAGACGTCGTCATCCGGTCCCAGCGACGCGAACTTGCGGCCGTATTTCACATACGGGCCGAAGCGCCCCACGTTGACCTGGACGGGTTCGCCGTCCGGGGTCTCGCCCAGATCGCGGGGCAGCCGGAACAGGGCCAGCGCCTCGTCCAGGGTGACCTGATCCATCTTCTGCCCGGGCAGAAGTCCGGCGAAGCGGGGTTTTTCTTCATCGTCCTTGGTGCCGATCTGAACGATGGGTCCGTACCGCCCCATGCGCACACTCACCGGGCGACCACTGCCGGGGTCGAGGCCCAGCTCGCGGGACTGCACCGCCTCGGCGCGGCTGACACTGACGGCCTTGTCCTCGACCTGGGTGCTGAAATCCTTCCAGAAGCCCTCGAGGACCGGAATCCAGTCCTTCTCGCCGCGCGAGATCTCGTCGAGTTCGTCTTCCAGCTTCGCCGTGAAGTCGTAGTCCACGTACCGGGTGAAGTGCTGGGTCAGAAAGCTGTTCACGATCCGGCCGATGTCGGTCGGATGAAAGCGCTTGCCTTCCATTTCGACGTATTCGCGGGACTGCAGCGTCGAGATGATGCTGGCATAGGTCGACGGACGACCGATCCCGTATTCCTCCAGCGTCTTGACCAGGCTGGCTTCGGTGTAACGCGGGGGCGGTTCCGTGAAGTGCTGATCGGCGGCGATGTCCAGCAGATCCACGATCAGGCCCTGAGTCAGTTCCGGCAGGCGCCGGTCTTCCTCGTCCTCGGCAGCGGCGACTTCATCCCGCCCTTCCTGGTACACCGCGATGAACCCGGCGTGACGCAGTGTGGACCCGGTTGCGCGGAAACGGTGGGCGCCCCCGCCATCGCGTTCCCCCGGCGCCAGGTCGGCGGCGACGGTATCGAAGGTCGCGTGGACCATCTGGCAGGCGACGGTGCGCTTCCAGATCAGTTCGTACAGGCGCGCCTGGTCCGAGGTCAGTCGCGGCCTGACTTCCTCGGGAAGACGGCGGACGGACGTCGGCCGGATCGCCTCGTGGGCTTCCTGAGCGTTCTTCGACTTGGTCTTGTACTGGCGCGGGCTCGGCGGCAGGTTATCCGCGCCGTAGCGGTCACTGATCAGGCCGCGAATCTCCGCAATCGCTTCGCCGGCCAGCGTCACCGAGTCGGTTCGCATGTAGCTGATCAGGCCAATCGCGCCGCTGCCCAGGTCGATGCCTTCGTAGAGCTGCTGCGCGACGCGCATGGTGCGGCTCGCGGTGAAGCCCAGCTTGCGCGAGGCTTCCTGTTGCAGGGTCGAGGTCGTGAACGGTGCGGCGGGGTTGCGCTTGCGCTGCTTCTTTTCGACCGACACCACGCGCAGCTTTCCATCCGCGGCGTCGATCAGGCGCTTGCGTGCATCGCTGGCCAGCGCCTCGGAGTTCAGGTCGAACTGATCCAGCCGGTGTCCATCGAGTTGTGCGAGACGGGCCGTGAAGGCCTGTTCTCCGCTTCGCGCCGATGCGTCGATGGTCCAGTATTCACGGGTCTCGAAACGCTCGATTTCGTCTTCGCGCTCGCAGATCATACGCAGCGCCGGACTCTGTACCCGGCCGGCGGAGAGTCCGCGCTTGATCTTGCGCCACAGCAGCGGTGACAGGTTGAAACCGACCAGGTAGTCCAGCGCCCGACGCGCCTGCTGGGCGTTGATCAGGTCGAGCGAGAGTTCACGCGGATGTGCGACCGCATCCTGGATCGCACGCTGGGTGATTTCGTGGAACACCACGCGCCGGACCGGGCGATCCCCCAGCAGACCGCGCTCGCGCAGGATTTCCAGAAGATGCCAGGAAATCGCCTCGCCCTCGCGGTCGGGGTCGGTCGCGAGAATCAGTTCATCGGCCGATTTCAGGGCCCGGGCGATCGCCTGCACCTGTTTCTCGTTGCGCTCGATGACTTCGTAATTCATCCGGAAGCCGGTCTCCGGATCGACCGCGCCCTCCTTGGGCACGAGGTCGCGCACGTGACCGTACGAGGCCAGGACGGTGAAGTCGGCCCCCAGATACTTGGCGATGGTCTTTGCCTTTGCGGGCGATTCCACGATGACCAGGTGATTGCTCATGCTGCTCAGGACTACTCCGTTTTTGTCCGGAACACGGCCGGCTCCTTCATTCGGGAGCCGTCAGCACTCCCGCAAGCCCGTGGCCTTGCGAAAATACCAGCCGCATGCGCCGGCGAGATTCAGTGCAGGAAATCTGCCATGGTGGGTGCGTTGTCTGCCATCACGACCTCTTCCAGTCTGGAATAGGCGATGCTGTCGTCGGGCTGGTTGAACAGCACCATCAGCACCACCCATTTCAGCTGGTCCAGATCGATGTCATCGGTTTCGAGTTCCATGACTCGATCGATCACCAGCTCGCGGGTACCCGGTGTCAGCAGCCCGTTCTGCTCCAGAAACACGAGGAACCCGCGCGCTTCGAGATCGAGCCGGGTCTGTTCCTCGAGGGTGTAGACGCGCTGGGCCGCTTCCGAACCGACGCGTGCTTCCACCGGCGGCTCGCTGACCAGGCGGTCGAGCCACTCGAGGGCGCGGTCGATCTCGCGCGACGGAAATCCGGCTTCCTGCAGCCGGACCTCCAGATCCTCGCGGTCCGGCTCCCCGTCGGCCTCGTCATCCATGTAGTGCTCGAACAGGTACATCAATACGTCCAGCACGTTTTCGGTCATGTTTCCGGGGGTCCTGCATCGAGGCGCTGGTAGCGCCCGTGGCTGAGTGCGGCCACGCGGCCGTTGAGTTCGAGTAAAACCAGAATGGAGGAAAGCGCTTCCACGGTCAATCCAGTGCGCTGCAGCAAATCCTCCATCGGCACGGGATCGAATCCCATTCGCTCCAGAACTTCCGCCTGCTCCGGGTCCATCCCGCTGGTATCGACGCCGGTGCAGATGGGTGTGGGGGACGTGTCGCCAAGACCCAGCCACTGAGCGAGATCCTCCAGGATATCATCGGGAGATTCAACCAGTTGCGCGCCCTCCTGGATCAGGCGGTGGCAGCCTCGGCTGACCGGGCTCAGGATGGATCCAGGGATCGCGTACACCGACCGGCCCTGCTCGGCGGCCAGCCGCGCAGTGATGAGGGATCCGCTGCGAAGCGCGGCTTCGACCACGAGCGTGCCCAGGGCAAGCCCGCTGATGACCCGGTTGCGCTGGGGAAAATGACTGGGGCGCGCCAGCGTTCCCACCGGCCAGAGCGACACGAGGAGTCCATGGTCGGCGATGCGGTGGGCCAGGCGCCGGTGCCGGGCGGGGTAGACTCGGTCCGGACCGGTCGCGACGACCGCGATGGTGCGTCCATCCGCTGCCTCCAGCGCGCCGCGATGGGCCGCGCCGTCGATACCGAGCGCCAGGCCGCTGGTCACGGCCAGTCCCGCCTGTGCGAGCGCGCGGCCAAATTGTTCCGCGTGCTGAAGGCCCTGTGGTGTGGCCCCCCGACTTCCAACGACGGCGATCTGCGGGCGCTTGAGCAGGGTGGGGTTCCCCACCAGATAAAGAACGGGTGGGGGGTCGGGGAGTTCGGTCAACAGGACCGGATAATCGGGGTCGTCGCGGGCCAGGATCCGGTGTCGGGGATCGCTTTCGCGCCAGATGAGATCGGCTTCGACGCCTGCTTCGCGCGCACGCAGTGCCTCGCCCCGGCCGGGTTCGCCCGGAACACCAGCGGCGGCCCAGTCTCTGGCGTTGGCCTGAAGCGCAGCCGATGGACTCCCGAAACGCTCGATCAGCCTCGCGACGCGCCGGGGACCCAGCCCCGGAGTGTGCAGCAGACGAAGCCAGTCTTCTTCGGAAGCGTGGCTGGGCCGTTCGCGAGCCCGCTCAGGGTTGTCGGACCTTGTAGCCTTCACGGATCGGTCGGGTCGATTCGACGACCAGCGCGTAGGCCACCTTCTCGAAGGTACGGAAGACCATGATCAGCCCCACCTGCTCTTCCGGCAGCTCGATCAATGCCGTTCGGTCGATGGGATCACGGGCGGTTTGGCCGGCTTCCCATGCCGCGAAGACCTGACCGTTCTGTATGCCTTCCCGGGAACCGCGGTTGATGACCACCGACTGCAGTGTGCCGACCTGGCTGATGGCGTCGAACAGCAGGATCACGGTTCCCTCGGTTCCCTCCGGAGGAACGCTGATATCGAACAGGAGGTCGGGGTCCGGATCGAAGCCGATCAGTCGATCGCCCCGGATCGCTTCCCGGTCGCTCCTGCGCAGGATGGCCGTGGCGATTTCACCGCTGCGCACGATTTCCGCTTCACCGATGGGAATGGTCGCCACACCGAGTTCTTCCCCGGTCTCCGGGTCCACGAGCAGTCGGTCACGACGCACGACGTGATAAAGATCGTATTGCCGAGCCTCCGGCGCGTTGCGGATGTACACGCGGTCTCCGGCGCCGTAGATGACCCGCTCGTCCTGCGCTGCAACGATGTAGGGAGCCTGTTCCAGAGTATCTTCATCCACCACCCGCGCCCGGAACATGAAGGGCTGCAGCGCCGCGATCGGGAACGCCGCGTCCGGGAAACGTTCGACGCGGATCCGCGGCGACAGGCGTTCCGTGACCGTTACCCGGGGCTGGCCCTCGATATAGTGGATGCTCAGGACATCACCGGGATAAATGAGATGCGGATTCTGAATCTGCGGATTGGAAAGCCAGATCTCCGGCCAGTACCAGGGGTCCCGGAGGTAGGTGCTCGCAAGATCCCAGAGGGTGTCGCCCGGCTGGACCACGTAGCGTTCCGGTGCCCCGGGCCGGAACTCGGGCACCGGCTGCGGGGGTGGGGCCGGTGCGGGCTGCATCTGTGCCTCGACAACGGGTTCGGGCTCCGCGGCGGGCGCCGGGCCCTCCGGGGGCGTCGTCGCGCAGGCCCCGAGGAAAAGCGAGAGCACGGCGATGATGCCGGCAAGGCGGCTTGGTGGTAGGGCCATGGTTTGAAGCATCGAATCCCCCTAGTCTGGCAGCGCCCGGTGGTCTCGGTGTCGAGCCACGCGCATTCGGGCGACTTTTCGCTCAGCCTGTGCAGAAAACCCCGTCTGTTCGCGTTCAGTGCCCGCGCCACAATCCGGTTCTCTCGAAAAACCGACCCCTGAACCCATATACTTCAGAGAGAGTCCGGAAACGACACTGTACCCTCTTAAACGTTAGCAGAAAAAGCCGGGCAGCACAGTATGTAGAGCGAGGTTTCCCCGATGGCATTGCGAGATATCCTGCATTTTCCCGATCCCCGTCTGCGTCTGCGCGCGGAACCGGTCTCCGAGGTGGATGAATCGGTCCGATCGCTCGTCGACGACATGTTCGAAACCATGTACGCGGCTCCCGGGATCGGGCTCGCCGCGACGCAGATCAATGTACAGAAAAGGATCCTGGTCGCGGATATATCGGAGGACCGAAGCGCGCCCCATTGCCTGATCAATCCGGAGATTCTTCGGCTGGAAGGAGAAGAGGAAATGGACGAGGGGTGTCTCTCTGTCCCTGGTTTCTACGAGACCGTGCGCCGCGCCGAGCGCATCCGCGTGCGCGCGCTTGGCCCTGACGGCAATCCCTTCGAGATGGAGGCGGACGGTCTGCTGGCCGTGTGTATCCAGCACGAGATCGATCACCTCGATGGCAAACTCTTCGTCGACTACATCTCGAGCCTGAAGCGCAACCGTATCCGCAAGAAGCTGGAGAAACAGGGCGCGCAGCATGGCGCGCCGTCGCGGTCCCGAATGGCCGAGCCCGCCGCGTCACTTTGATGTCCGAAACCCGGCGCATCGTCTATGCCGGTACGCCGGAGTTCGCGGTTCCCGCCCTGGAGGCGCTGGTCGCGTCGGGTAGCGCGCCCGTGGCCGTCTACACACAGCCGGACCGTCCCGCTGGGCGCGGTCGCAGACTGACGCCGAGTCCGGTCAAGCGCGCAGCCGAGGCAGCTGGCCTGCCGGTGTATCAGCCGGCTTCCCTGAAAACCGCGGAGGTCCAGTCGGAGCTTCGGGCGCTGACACCGGATCTTCTGATCGTGGTCGCCTATGGTCTGATTCTGCCGCGCCCGGTGCTGGATATTCCCAGGTTGGGTGGCTTGAACCTGCATGCATCCCTGCTGCCGCGCTGGCGCGGTGCCGCACCGATCCAGCGCGCGATCCTGGCGGGAGATCGCGAAACCGGCGTTTGTCTGATGCGCATGGAGGCCGGGCTGGACACCGGCGCCGTCTTCGCCTGTGCGCACTTGTCGCTCGACGACCGGGTTACGGCCGCGACGGTGCACGATCGGCTCGCGGAGATGGGCGCGCGCCTGCTGGTGGATCGGCTTCCGTCGATCCTCGAGGGATCGGCACCGGCGATTGCACAGAGCGACGAAGGCGTGCATTACGCCGCCAAGATCGACAAGCAGGAGGCCTGGATCGACTGGAACCGGCCCGCCGTCGAGATCGACCGGCAGGTACGCGCGTTCGAGCCCTGGCCCGTGGCACAGACCCGGCTTGATGACCGGATCCTGAGGATTCACGGGAGCCGAGTCCAGGTTCCGGTCGATGGTCTCCCCCAGGCGCTGCCCGGAACGATTCTCGGCGCGCAGCCGGACGGAGTCGATGTTGCCACGGGGCTGGGCGTCCTGCGCCTGCTGCGCGTGCAGCTTCCGGGACGACGCCCGATTCCAGCCGAAGCCTGGGCGCATGCGGAGGCGCTGTCCGGACGGCGGCTCGGGAGCCCTCCTTGAGTGCGCGCGGGACCGACTGGGTTCCACGGTTCCGGGCGTTGGAGGCGGTCCGCCGCGTAGTCCTGGACGGCGAGTCGCTGACGGTCTCTCTGGCCGAGGAGACCGAAGGGTTGGCGGCCCGCGAGGCGGCCTGGAGCCGCGCGCTGGCTTACGCGACTGTACGCTGGTACCTGCGGCTCGATGCCATGGTCGAGGGCATGCTGGAGCGGCCCCTGAAGCCGCGCGACGCGGTCATTCGCGTGCTGCTTTGCCAGGGCCTCGCGGAACTCTTTCACTTCGGAACGCCGGATCACGCGGCGGTGCGGGAAACGGCTGAGCTGGCCCGGACTCTGCAACGCCCTGGCGCGGTGCCGCTGGTCAACGCGCTGCTTCGACGGGCCCTGCGTGAACGCGACGGGATGGGCGCCGCGATGGATCGGACGCCCTCGCTTCGATACGCGTGCCCGCCCTGGCTGGTCGCCGGCATTCGCTCGGCCTTTCCGGAGACCTGGGAAGCGCAGCTCGAAGCGTCCACTCTGCCGGCGCCCATGACGTTACGCGTGAATCTCGCCCGAAGTTCTCGGGAAACGATGCAGCGGCGTCTGCGCGAAGCGGGCCACGCCGTCAGCGAACATCCTTCGGGACCTGCGGCGCTGGTGCTCGAAACCGCCGTCGATGTCGAACGCCTTCCGGGTTTCAGCGAAGGGCTTCTGTCGGTACAGGATGCCGCGGCCCAGTGGGCCGCCCGGCTCCTGGCGCCCCGCAATGGAGAACGCGTTCTCGACGCCTGCGCCGCGCCCGGCGGCAAGACCGGACATCTCCTCGAAATTGCCGACGGAGACCTGCAGCTCACCGCGCTGGATGTGGATGGCGCCCGCCTCGGGCGGGTTCGGGACAACCTGCGGCGGCTGGGTTATCCCGCCGCGATGGTCGTGGGCGACCTTGCGCGGCCCGATGCCTGGTGGGACGGTGTATTGTTCGACGCGATCCTGCTCGACGTGCCCTGCTCGGCGACGGGTGTGATCCGTCGGCATCCCGACATCAAGCTGCTCCGGAGTCCAGGGGATATCGGGAAGCTGGCGCAACGCCAGAGGCAGTTGCTCGAGACGGCCTGGACGCTGTTGCGTCCCGGTGGTCGCCTGCTTTACGCCACCTGCTCTCTCCTCGATGAGGAGAATGAGGGTGTCGTCGCCCCGTGGCTCGCCTCTACGCCGGGGGCTTGCCGCGAGACGCTGGACTTTGCGGGGGGTGTCGCCCGGGCGGTCGGCCGCAGCATTCCTCTTGGCAGAGAAGGCATGGACGGCTTCTATTACGCGTTGTTCACCCGGGGTGCGTGAACCGATGCGCCGATGGGCCGGGGTGGCGCTGCTCCTTTCCCTGCTGGTGATGCCGGCAACGGTACTGCCCAGCGAGATACAGCGTGGCGACCACCTGTGGGAGGATGAGGATCGACTGCTGGCGCGGCTCTACCTCGAGATGAATCTCCCGGAGGTGTTGATCGAGGCGCTGGCGAACGGGGTGGGCCTCGATTTTCGCGTGGAAGTCCGGCTGGAGCGGCAGCGCGGTGTTTTCACCGATCGCGTGGTCGCGAGTGCGGCCCGACGCGTGCGGCTCGAATACTACGCGCTGAGCCGACATTACCTGGTCACCGATCTCGACCAGGGCAGGGTGGAGCTGGCACCCACCCTTGGAGACGGCCTCGAAATGCTCGCTCGGCGCCTGGGCCGGGTCGTGCTGGAGGTCGAACCGGGGACGATGGTCCCCGGTCTGGGCTACAGTCTGGCCGGGCGGGTGCTGCTGGATCAGGCCGCATTGCCGCTGCCGTTGCAATGGGATGCGCGCTTGCGGGGTGCCTACATGACTCGATTCGGATGGTATCGGTGGCCTTTGGAATGAACCGCCTGCCCTGGGGCCTGCTGGGTATGGTGCTCCTGTTCCTGCTGCTGCTCGCCTCATTGCTGGTGATGGGTGATGCGGCGCAGAACTCCGCGCGCTTCGAGCAGCTCTTCCTGTGGCTGCTGGCGTTCCATGGCCTGGTGCTCGTGGTTCTGGGGACACTGATCGTCTATCAGTTCGGGCGACTGATCGCTCAGTTTCGCGACGGTGTGCCCGGGAGTCGCCTGACGCTCCGGCTGGTTGCGGGGTTCATGCTCGTCGCGGTGCTGCCGGTTACGGTGGTGTACTACTTTTCCTTCAAGTTCCTGAACGAGGGCGTGGATTCGTGGTTTGACGTTCGGGTCGACAGCGCTCTCGAAGATGCGCTGGAACTCTCCCGTTCGTCGCTGGACCTGCGGGTCCGGCAACTGGCGGCCGAAACCCAGGAGATCATGCGCCAGATCCGGGATATCTCGGAAGCGCTGGCGCCGCTGGCGCTGAACGATGTCCGTGTCCAGGTGGGCGCGCAGGAACTTACGCTGGTCGGCCCGAACAACCGGATCATCGCGTCCAGCACCGACAGCCCGATCCGGAGGCTCCCGTCCCCGCCCGGGCCGGACATCCTGTTGCGAATGAGCCCCGGGCAACCGTTCACACGCCTGGAACCACAAGCAGACGGAACACTGGTGATCCGCGTGGTCGCGACCGCGGGGGATCGCAGACCGGGCGCGGACAGCAGGATCCTGCAAGGGATCTATCCGGTGGACCCGCGCATGACCGCGCTGGCGATCCGAGTGCAGGACGCATTCGTGGATTACCGGGAGTTCGCCTATCTGCGCGGGCCGATCAAGCAGGGCTTCATTTTCACGATGTCGCTGGCCTTCGCGATCTCGCTGATGGCGGCGCTCTGGGCGGGACTGCTGGTGGCCCGGCGCCTCGTGCGACCGGTGACGGATCTCGCCGAGGGCACGCGTCTGGTTGCCTCGGGCGATTACAGTACGCGGCTGGCGGTGAGCCGGGACGACGAACTCGGATTCCTGGTGCGTTCCTTCAACGCCATGACCCGGACCCTGAGCGAGGCACGGCACGAAGCGGAGCGCAACCGTCGGCTGCTGGACGCCGAACGCGCGTACCTGGAGAGTGTGCTCCAGCACCTGCGGTCCGGAGTGCTCGCCCTGGACGGCAGCCTCCGCCTGCGCACCGCGAACGCCGCCGCCTGCCAGATTCTCGAATGCGATCTGCGTCGGGGTCACAACCGGTTTCTGTTCGAGTTCGACGAGGACTGCCCGCTGGTGGCCCAATTCTTCGAGGTCATCCGCGACGCACTGCTGGGTGGCGACGAAGAATGGTCGCGCGAGGTGGTGGTGTTCACCCGGGCGGGGCGCAAGGTGTTGATGACCCGAGCGGTCTGGTTGCAGGAATCGGGCAACAACCGCGGTCTGCACGCGATCGTGTTCGACGACGTCACCGAGTTCCTGCGTGCCCAGCGCGATGCCGCGTGGGGTGAGGTCGCCCGGCGCCTGGCGCACGAGATCAAGAACCCCCTGACGCCCATCCAGCTCTCGGCCGAACGCCTGTCGCGCCGCCTGGGCAAGACTCTCGAGGGTCCCGACCGCGAGATGCTCGACCGTGCAACCGCGACGATCGTGCAACAGGTCGAAGCCATGAAGACCCTGGTGAACGCGTTCCGGGACTATGCCCAGGCGCCTCGTCTGGACCTGGTGCCACTGGATCTCAACCGCCTGTTGAGCGACGTCTGCGAGCTGTACGCCGGGGAGACGCTGCCGGTGGAGGTGCTGCTCGATCCTGCCCCCGAGTTGCCCCTGATCCGGGCCGATGCCGGTCGGCTGCGGCAGCTGTTGCACAATCTGATCAAGAATGCGATCGAGGCGGTCCAGGGGCGTCCCGACGGTGTCGTGAGGGTCGCGACGCGCAGCGTGGAAGATGGCAACGGCCGTCGCGTGGAGCTGCGGATTGCGGACAACGGACCCGGAATCCGGCCCGAATTCATTCAGCACATCTTCGAGCCCTACACCACCGACAAGCCCCGCGGCACCGGTCTCGGCCTGGCGATTGCGCAGAAAATCGTGGAGGAACATGCCGGCATGATTGAATGCCATAATCAGGAAAGTGGCGGCGCCGTGTTCGTGATCCGTATCCCGGTCAGCCACGGCGTTGACGCTGGCGATGGCGGAGAAGAGCGCGAATGAGTGGACCCTATGTGCTGGTGGTGGACGACGAGCCTGACATCCGCAGGCTCCTTCGCGATGTTCTGGAGGACGAGGGCTACGAGGTTGCGCTGGCGGGTTCGGTCGCCGAGGCGAAAACCGCCCGTCGAAGCCGCCGCCCTGATCTGATTCTGCTGGACATCTGGATGCCGGACGGCGACGGGATCAGCCTGCTGAAGGAATGGAGCGAGGACGGCAGTCTGCCATGTCCGGTGGTGATGATCTCGGGCCACGGCAACGTCGAGACCGCCGTGGATGCGACCCGCCTGGGCGCCTACGATTTCATCGAGAAACCGCTGTCCATCGACAAACTCACGATCACCCTCGGCAACGCGCTGGAATCGGCACGTCTGCAACAGGAAAACCAGGGGCTGCGGCGTTTCGCTTCGGCGACGGCCGAGCCGGTGGGGGACAGCGCCGTGATGAGCGGGCTCCGCGACCAGGTGCAGCGCATGGCCCAGCACGACACCTGGGTGCTCATTACCGGCGAGGCCGGCGTGGGCAAGCAGACCTTTGCGCGCTACCTGCATGCGCGCAGCGCGCGGCGTGACAATCCGTTCATCGTGGTCGCCGTGGGTTCGCTCACGGGCGAGGAGTCCGTCGCCGAGCTTTTCGGCACCGAACAGGGCGATCGTGTGCGTTTTGGTCTCCTGGAGCAGGCTGCCGGCGGTGTGCTGTTCCTGGATGAAGTGGCCGAAATGGATCTGCAGACGCAGGGTCGCCTGCTGCATGCGCTGGACAATCAGCGGATCACGCGCATCGGGGGAAATCAGCCGATCACGGTCAATGTGCGTGTGATCGCCGCGACCCGGGCAGACCTTCCCGGTGCCGTCAGCCAGGGCCATTTCCGCGAGGATCTGTACTACCGGCTGAACGTGCTGCCGTTGAAGGTCCCCCCATTGCGCGAGCATCCGGAGGACATCCCCGTGCTGCTGAGCTACCACATGGAACAGCTTCGGCAACAGGACGGGCTGCCGGCGCGCCACTTCCAACCCCGCGCGCTCGACCTTCTGCGCCGCTATCAGTGGCCGGGAAACGTGCGCGAGCTGCGCAATTTCGTGCAGCGACTCATGATTCTGGGAACCGGTGATGAGGTCACCCGGGAAGAGGTCGAACGCACCCTCTCGGGACAGGCGCCGGGAGAGGCCGAGATGGACGAGTCGAGCCTTTATCCGGATCTGCCGCTGCGTGAGGCCCGCGAGCAGTTCGAACGACAATACCTGATCCACCAGTTGGAACGCAGCGAAGGCAACATGACCCGGCTTGCCGAACGGGTCGGACTGGAACGAACCCATCTGTATCGCAAGTTCAAGACGCTTGGGATCGATCCGAAAAAGCTGAAGATCGACGGTTGAGTGCATGAAGCGGATCCTGATCGTTGGTGCCGGCCAGGTCGGGCAATCCCTGGCGGCCGCCCTGAGTGGTGACGGACACAACGTCACGGTGGTCGATACCCGCAGGGACTGTCTCGAAGCCCTGGAGAACCATCTCGACATCCGGACCGTAAACGGATTCGGCAGCCATCCCGGCGTACTGGAGGCCGCCGGCGCGCGGGAGGCCGAGATGCTGATCGCGGTCACGGATCTCGACGAGGTCAACATGCTGGCCTGTCAGATCGGGTCGACCCTGTTCGGCATCGGAACCAAGATCGCCCGGGTGCGCGAACGCAGTTACCACGAGAACCCCGAGCTGTTCGCGCCCGATGCGGTACCCATCGACCTGCTGATTTCGCCCGAAGCCATCGTCACCAGCCAGATTCAGCGCCTGGTGGAGCATCCCGGGGCGCTCCAGGTGCTGGACTTTGCCGATGGACTGGTGTCTCTGGTGGGGGTTCGGGCCTACTACGGCGGGCCGCTGGTCGGCCATGAACTGCGCAACCTGAAAACGGACATGCCGGGTATCCAGACCCGGGTGGCGGCCATTTTCCGGCGCAACCATCCGATCATGCCCGAGGGCCACACCGTGATCGAAGCCGATGACGAGGTGTTTTTCGTTGCGGCGAAGAAGAACATCCGCGCGGTGACATCGGAACTGCGCAAGCTGGAGAAGCCGTACAAGCGCATCCTGATCGCGGGTGGCGGCAACATCGGGCGCCGTCTGGCGGAGGCGCTCGCGGATCGCTACGAGGTCAAGGTCATCGAGCGCGACCCGGGTCGGGCCGGTTTCCTGGAAAGGGAACTGTCGCAGGATACCGAGGTGCTGGTCGGGGACAGCGCCGACGATCGCTTTCTGGATCGGGCGGGCATCCGCGAATGCGACGTGTTCTGTGCCGTGACCAACGACGATCAGGCCAACATCTTCGCCGCGATGCTGGCCAAGCGTCGCGGTGTGCGCAAGGTGATGGCGCTGATCAACAAGACCGAATATGTCGACCTGATGCAGGACGGCACCATCGACATCGCGTTGTCGCCACAGCAGGCGACCATCGGGGTGCTGCTGGCCCGGGTTCGCGAAGGGGGGACCGCGACCGTGCACAGCCTGCGGCGCGGCGCGGCGGAAGCGATCGAGACCATCGTGGCCGGGGATGCGCGCACGTCCCGGGTGGTGGGGCGCCGTGTCGACGCGCTCCACCTGCCCGGGGGTACCAGCATCGGCGCGATCGTACGCGAGCGCGAAGTGCTCATTCCCCGCCACGATACCGTGATCGAGGTGGGCGATCACGTGATCCTGTTTCTGACTGATCGAGGCAGGGTCAAGGCTGTACAGCGGCTGTTTCAGCCGGGGCCGCGTTTTTTCTGAGCGGTCTGGTGCACCAGGCACAGGGTCGGAACGCTTGAAGCCCCGTGGTACTCTCGCGGGCATCACGATTGCCTGGGCCCGTCGATGTCCGAAATGATCGCCCGCTTCGAAGCGATGCTCGAGTCTGGACAGGACTCGGCCATGCTGCGCCTTGCGCTGGCAAATGCGCTGGTCGGCGAGGGTCGGATCGAGGAAGCCGTCGGACATCTCGAACAGGCGCTCGAGCTCGACACCAGCTACTCCGCCGCCTGGAAACTGCTGGCGAAAAGCCTGCTGGCTCTCGATGAGCCGGAGCGGGTGCTGGAAGTCTGCGCCAGGGGGATAGAGGTCGCCTCGAACAAGGGCGATCTGCAGGCAGCCAGGGAGATGGAGGTGTACGCAAAACGGGCCCGCAGGCAACGGGACGAACGCGCCCCCGACGCATGAGCCGGGCCCGGCGCTCGCCCGAAGCCGGTCCCGACCCGCACCGGCCGCGGCTTACACCATCCCATTTCGTGCCGCGTTACTGGGGGACGTGGCTCGGCCTGGGGCTGCTTGCGCTGCTTCAGGCGCTGCCGCGAGCGGTGATCCGAGCGCTCGCACCGCCGCTGGCCTGGCTGCTCCGGCAGGGTTCACCGAAACGGCGCCGTTTTGCCGAGATCAATCTCCAGTGGTGTTTCCCCGAGCTTACGGACGAGCGCCGCGACGCGTTGCTCCGTGAGCACTTCCTCTGCGCCGCCCAGTGTCTCCTGGATTACGGCATGCTCTGGTTCGGCACGGCGCGCACCCATGAACGACGGATCGAAGTGGAGGGGGCCGACCATTTCCGACACCTGCTCGCCGAGGGTCGTCCCGCGATCCTGTTGGTGCCGCATTCCCTGGCGCTGGATCACGGTGGACTGCGCCTCAGCCAGATCGCGGATGGGGTGTCCTTCGTGAAGCCGATGCGCAACCGGGTGGTGGAATGGCTCAACCAGCGCTCGCGTACTCGCTATCGGGCGGACATGTTTGCCCGTGAACAGGGCCTGCGGCCGGTGATCCGGGAGATGCGCAAGGGACGGTTCTTCTATTACCTCCCCGACGAGGATCTGGGCACCGAAAGTGCGATATTCGTCGACTTTTTCGGCGTTCCGAAAGCGACGCTGACCTCGCTGGCGCGGGTGGCCCGGATGACGCGTGCCGACGTGCTGCCTACCTTTGCGTACTATGACCGGGCGAGAGATCGCTACGTCCTGAAGCTCTGGCCACCCATGGGGCACTTTCCGACGGGTGACGAGACCGCTGACGCCCGGGCCATGAACGCCGCGATCGAAGGATGCATCCGTGAAGCCCCGGCGCAGTATCTATGGACGATGCGCCTGTTCCGCACCCGACCGGGCGGTGCGCCCAGCCCCTATCGAATCGGCTCGGATACGACCCGCCCCGTGGGCTGAGCGCCGGTTGGCGACCGTTCGGCAACTGAGGTGGCAGGCGTCATGCAACCTCGGTTAGGCTCGGACCATGGCGAGCAAGGCCCTGACCATCAAGCATTCCCATCTGCACCAGCCGGTGGCGCGCATTGCACGTCTTCTGATGCGCAAGCGCCTCGCCGCCGCACAGGCGCTGGTCGGCGACCTGAAGGATCCCGAGGCGATCCATGAGTTCCGGGTGGCGGTGCGGCGAGCGCGCAGCATCGAGCGGGCCTACCGCCCCTATCTCGTCGAGGTCGTGACCCCGAAACTGCGGCGCCGGTTGAAGGCCGTGGTGGCCGCCACCGGGGCGGCGCGGGACACCGAGGTACAGCTCCAGCGCCTGTCCCAGCGCAGGGTGGATCCCCGGCCCCATCAGCAACCCGGGTTCGACTGGTTGCAGGATCGGCTGGAACGGCGGCTGCGGGAGGAGTACGGACAGCTCGAGGAAAACCTGGCGGAACGCTTCCTGCTGGTGCACAAGCCCCTGCACGCGCGGTTGAAGACCAAGCGGGACGACCCCGATCTGAGCTTCGCGGAAGTGACGGCGGGACTGCTGCTCGAGGTGTCCGGCGATTTTTCCCTGCGCTGCGCACAGATCCGCGCCGATTCTTCTGAGGAACCTCTGCATCGGGCCCGAATCAGCGGAAAGCGTCTTCGGTATCTTCTGGAACCCCTCACCGCAGTGTTCCCGCAGGCCGGAGTGCTGGTTTCCGAATTGAAGGTGCTCCAGGATCTTCTCGGTGAGATTCGCGATCTGCAGGTGTTCGGGGCCGAGCTTGCGCTTGCGGCAGAGGAAGCGGGTGCGGCACGCATGCGCAAGCTGATCGAGATGTCGTTGACCCTGCCACGGGAAGCGCCGGAGTGGCTCCTGGCACGGCAGCAGGACGAGCGTGCCGGCCTGATGTCACTGGCGCGGGATCTGCATACCCGGCAGGTCGATCTGGTTGCCCACCTGCGCGCACGCCTCGTCGACGGCGCGGCGGACGCGCTCGTGGTCGGCGTACGCGCTCTGGCTCAGGAGTGCGCCCGGACCAGCCTGCTTCCAGCGGAACCCGAACGCGCTGACGGAGACAAAACAGCTTAAGGTGTACTCGGGAGCGGAACCGTGATGTTCAGACTGGGCGCAATACGCTGGGCGGCTTGGCTGGTCATGCTGCTGATCGTGGTGAGTCCCCTCGCTTGTGCGGGCGAGCCGGGGTCTCCGCCGGCTGACCGGGACTACCGGGTGGTGACACTTGCGGATGGGCTGGAGCATCCCTGGGCCATCGCGTTTCTGCCGGGTGAGGAACTCCTGATCAGCGAGCGCCCGGGGCATCTGCGGATATTCCGGGATGGCGCATTGCAGGACGCGCCGGTACCGGGGCTCCCCGAAATCGCGGCCACCGGGCAGGGCGGACTGCTGGACGTGGTGCCCCACCCGCGTTTCTCGGAAAACCGTTGGCTCTATTTCACCTATGCTGCTGCGGCAGGGCGGGGTGTGACGACCCATCTCGCACGGGGTCGCTTCGAGCATGACGCCCTGACCGACGTCGAGGTCCTGTTCGTCGCAGAGCCCGCAAGCCGCGGCGGGCGCCATTTCGGCAGCCGCATCGTGTTCGACGATGATGGTTTCCTCTATGTCTCGGTCGGTGACCGGGGTGACATGCCGCGGGCACAGCGCCTGGACGACCATGCCGGCAGCATCGTGCGGCTGCACGATGACGGTCGGATCCCGGACGACAATCCGTTTGTCGGGCACTCGGATGCACGCCCGGAGATCTACGCCTACGGGGTGCGCAATCCGCAGGGGATGACCCTGCACCCGCGCACCGGTGCGCTATGGGAGCATGAGCACGGGCCGCGCGGCGGCGACGAGATCAACATCATCGAGGCGGGGCGAAATTACGGCTGGCCCGTGATCAGCCACGGGATCGACTACTCGGGTGCGCCGATCGGTGAAGGCCTTCGCGCGCAGGCGTCAATGGAACAGCCCCTGCATTTCTGGACACCTTCCATCGCGCCTTCCGGAATGGCGTTCTACCAGGGTGAGTCCTTTCCCGATTGGGATGGTGATCTTCTGGTCGGCGCGCTGGCACATCGGCATCTCGCACGACTCCGTCTCGATGCCGACAATGGTGTCGTCTCGGAAGTGCGCATGCTCGGCGACCTGAACCGCCGGATTCGGGATGTCCGCGTGCACGACGGGCTGATCTACGTGCTGACCGACCACGATGATGGAGCGCTGCTCCGCATCGAGCCCAACATCCCCTGACGCACGCCGACCCGGAGGTTTTCATGCTGTTTGCCGCCATGCACAAGACCCGCATGCCCGACGCGTCGGAGGCCCTGGCGGGTCGAAGCGAACCGATGCCAGTACCCGTTCGGCACGCCGTGCTGGAGGCTCCACTCGCGCCGCCTTACCCCGAGGGAATGCAACTCATCCATTTCGGGATGGGGTGTTTCTGGGGGGCCGAGAAGCTTTTCTGGAAGCTGCCGGGCGTGTTCACCACCGCGGTCGGTTACGGGGCCGGGTACACGCCAAACCCGACCTACCGCGAGGTATGCTCAGGCCTGACCGGGCACAACGAACTGGTGAGGGTGGTGTTCGATCCGTCGCGAACCGATCTGGACGCGTTGTTCAAGGTTTTCTGGGAAGGGCACGACCCCACGCAAGGCATGCGGCAGGGCAACGACGTAGGCACGCAGTACCGCTCGGGGATCTATCTGGATAACGCCGGACAGCGACCGCTCGCGGAAGCGAGCCTCGAGCGTTTCCGCAGCGTTCTGGAACGAGCGGGACGCAGCCCGGCCACCACCGAGATCCAGGTTCTCGACGCGTTTTTCTTTGCCGAGGCGTATCACCAGCAGTACCTGGCCAAGAACCCCGATGGCTATTGCGGACTCGGTGGTGTGGGGCTCGTCTATCCGGCAGGGGGATGACCGCCGCGGGCTTCCGCTTCCAGCGCGTTATCGACGAGTGCCTGGAACAGCCGGCGCTGACGGGTCTTCTGCGGAAGGTACTCGGGATGCCATTGCACGCCGATGCACCAGCGGTCCACCGCCTCGATCGCCTGAATGACACCCGCGGGCTCGCGACCGGAAACTCTCATGTTCCGGCCGAGCGCATCCACTGCCTGGTTGTGCAACGCATTGACCTGGATCCAGGGCTTATCCAGGATTCCGGCGAGGCGTGATCCGGGTTCAAGCTCCACTTTCTTTACGGGCAGTACGCTGCGCAGACGTGGGGTTTCCGTGTAAAAGCCGGCGAGATCGCGATGGAGCGATCCTCCACGCACGACGTTGATCAGCTGCATGCCGCGGCAGATGCCCAGGATCGGCCGCCGCTCCTCGAGCGCGCGATGGATCATGGCCTTCTCCATCCGGTCACGTTCGAGATCCAGGCTCCCGCCATGCGATTGGAACAGCCTTCGGAGCAGCCATAGCAACGGGTAAAACGCGTATCCGATCAACCGCTGCGAGAGTCGCCGTTCGACGGCCTGGATCTCCTCGTGGGCGGGGCCCTCCGGGTTTTCGTAGAGGCGAGGATCCACATCGGCGCCGCCTCCGACAATCAGTCCATGGAAGCGGCAATAGTGATGCGGTTTCGCGGGGCGTATGCGCAGGGGGCGACCACCGGCCCGGCGCACCGCCCAGGCCGTGAACACCCATGCCGCCCATCCGCCCCGGTCGGGTCCGGTGACGGCCACCAGCGGGCGTCGGAGACGCTCGGGCGCGGTTCCGAACCGGGGATCAGAATCCGTCACGGATGCGACGCGCCCATTGATCCGCAAACTGCCCCAGTGCCTGAAAAGGCCGCGCGAGGTATTCCTCACTCTCGGCGGAGAGCTGTTCGGCGTTCGCCGCGAGATGCTCCACGCTGGCCCAGCCGTTGAACGGATGCGCGAGGCTCCAGTCCGGGTCGTCGATCTCGCAGTTGGGCAGACGGTAGTGGAAGGCCGGGCGTGCCTTGATGAGGTCACGTTCCACCGGTGCGGCCATGACCCGATCCTGATCGATGTGTGCGAACAGGGGCAGGAGGTCCAGCGGGCGGTTCCGGGTCGGGTTGTATTCCAGGTAGTCGTCGATCAGTTCCGCGATGGCCGGTGCATAGTCCGCCTGAAGCACTCTGCGTACGTAGCTTCCCGGGAACGGCCGGATATACGGGGACAGCTGCCGCGAAAGATCGATGTTTCCGGCCTTGACCAGGGCTTCGTAGAGCAGCAGGAAGGCGCGCAGGATCGAGGTGAGCCAGCCGGCGTCGAGGCGGTGCACCTCGATGTTCAGCTGCAATCCGAAGGCGTACAGCAGTGACGACTGGGTTCCCCTGGCGCCCTGCTGCTGCAGTGCACTGCGTACACGATCCATGCGCGGCAGCGCTTCGAGCGGAATCGGCGGCGCAACGATCTCGTGAGGTACCAGCTTCCCCGCCGCATCGGCAAGCCAGCGCTCGAGCCGCACGTGATCGTCGGCATCCAGTTCGATGCCCAGAGTCTGAAGGTGCTTGCGGTATTCCCGATCCTTCAGCACGCGCGCGTCGAGTTCGATCTGGAAGTCCCCGAACGTCGTGTCCCGCACGACGGTGACAAACGCGTCGATGCGGTCGAGGGTGCCCCCGAACTCCTGCTGCACCGCACGGGCCATCGTCGCAAGATCCACGCCCGCCATCTCGATCTCGACGCCGACGCGGCGCGGACGACCGTCCGTCGCGTCGGCCCAGGGCAGTTCGCGAAATTGCGTGCTCATGTGTACCTTCCCCATACTTTGCGATCCGAGGACATGGCTACAATGGTAACGCCTTCATGGATCTGATCTATCTTCACGACCTGGAAGTCGAGGCCGTCATCGGCGTCTACGCCTGGGAGCAGAGGATACGGCGTCGGCTGCGATTCGATATCGAACTGGGAACGGATACCCGGGTCGCCGGCCGGTCCGGCGATATCGCCGATACCGTCGATTACGAGGCGGTGGCCAACTGCATTCGATCGATTGCCGCCCGTGAGACCCACGTGCTTCTGGAATCCCTCGCCGAGGAAATCGCCCAGACGTTGCTCGAACGTTTTCGTGGACATTCGATACGCCTGACGGTGGGCAAGCCCGGTGCGGTGGCCGGGGTGCGCGAGGTGGGGATCCGGATCGAGCGCGGCCGCAGTTGAGTCCGGGAGTCCGCAGGTTTCGGACGGCTTACGTCGGGCTCGGCAGCAACGTCGATCCCGCGCGCCATCTGGCGCTGGCGCTGGATCAACTGGATCGGCAATTCGGGGGACTGGAATGCTCCCCGGTGTGCCAGAGTCCTGCGGCCGGCTATGCGGGTCCCGACTACTGGAACCTCTGCGTGGCCTTCGAGACCGCGCTGCCCGCGAGGGCACTGAAAACCTGCCTGAAGCAGATCGAGCAATCCCTGGGTCGCCAACCGGACGAACCGCGCCATGTGCCCAAGATCCTCGACGCCGACCTGCTGCTGCTCGGTGACGAGATCGCGTCCGAGCCGCCACTGCCCCATCCCGAGATCCTGACCCGAGCCTACGTGCTTGGCCCAATGGCGATGTTGGTGCCCGATCTGCGGCTGCCCGGATCCCCGGTTCGGCTGGAGGATCTCTGGCGCCGTTTCGAGGGCCGGGACACGCTTCGGGTGCTGCTTCCCGACTCCGTGATCTGTCCGCGACCCCGGTAGCGCTCCAAGCCTGAAACAAATGCACCAGAAATGGGCATTCTCGAGGGCTTTTTCGCTCCATTCTGGTGCGATCGCCGTTCCGGACGCCAGTCGATCGGCGCCAAACCGTTCCGACGAGGATGTCGCATCGGTTGGCACGGGCCATGCAAGAGGCTGTTCGTCAGCAAGACACCAAGCATCCCCTGCGGATAACACGGCTCTGTCAAAAAGGAGTGAATGATGAAAATGATCACGGCGATCATCAAGCCCTTCAAGCTTGATGATGTTCGCGAAGCAATATCGGAAATCGGCGTGCAGGGCATGACGATGACCGAGGTGAAGGGCTTTGGTCGGCAACGCGGTCACACCGAGCTTTATCGGGGCGCCGAATACGTCGTCGACTTCCTGCCCAAGGTGAAGCTTGAAGTGGCCGTCGACGGTGAACTGGTCGACCGGGTGGTGGAAGCCATCAGCAAGTCGGCCAGCACCGGCAAGATCGGTGACGGCAAGATCTTCATCACCCCCATCGAGCAGGTGGTCCGCATCCGCACCGGAGAAACCGGGGCCGAAGCGCTGTAACGCGCTGCGACTGAAAACACTTTCACTGGAGAAATCCGATCATGGAACAGCAAGTAGCAGAACTTGCCTACGCCCTCGATACCTTTTATTTCCTGATATCGGGTGCGTTGGTCATGTGGATGGCCGCGGGCTTCACGATGCTCGAAGCGGGCCTGGTCCGCAACAAGAGCACGGCCGAGATCCTCACCAAGAACGTCGCGCTCTATTCGATTGCGAGCGTGATGTACATGGTCGTGGGTTACAACATCATGTATAGCGACGGGATCAGCTCGATCATCCCGGGCATCGACTTCCTCATCTCGGGTGACAACACCGCGGAAGAGATGCTGGCGAGCGACGGTGACATCTACTACTCGAACCGGGCCGACTTCTTCTTCCAGGTCGTGTTCGTGGCCACCGCGATGTCGATCATTTCGGGTGCGGTCGCCGAGCGCATGAAGCTCTGGGCCTTCCTGGCCTTCGCGGTCGTGATGACCGGCTTCATCTACCCGATCCAGGGATTCTGGAGCTGGGGTGGCGGCTTCCTGTCCGAGTTGGGTTACGTCGACTACGCCGGTTCCGGCATCGTCCACTTCACGGGTGCGGTTGCGGCCCTGGCTGGTGTGTTGCTCCTCGGCGCCCGCAAGGGCAAGTACGGTCCGGACGGGCAGATCAACGCGATTCCGGGTGCGGCGCTGCCACTGGCCACCCTTGGAACCCTGATCCTCTGGCTGGGCTGGTTCGGCTTCAACGGCGGTTCCGAGCTGAAGGTTTCGGACGTCGATTCCGCGAACAACGTCGCTGCAGTGTTCACGAACACGAATCTGGCGGCTGCGGGTGGTGTGATTGCAGCCCTGATCACGTCCCGGCTGCTCTTCGGCAAGGCGGACCTGACCATGATCCTGAACGGCGCGATCGCCGGCCTGGTCGCGATCACGGCCGATCCGTTGAGCCCGAGTCCGCTGCTCGCCGCCATCATCGGTGTCGTCGGTGGCGTGATCGTGGTTTTCTCGATCGTCGGCCTGGACAAGCTGAAGCTCGACGACCCGGTCGGTGCGATCTCCGCGCACGGAACCGTGGGGATCTGGGGTGTCATGGCGGTCCTGCTGTCGAACAGCGATGCGACGTTCATGGGTCAGATCATCGGCCTGGGAGCGATCTTCGCCTTCGTCTTCGTCACCAGCCTGATCGTGTGGTTCATCCTGAAGCTGGTCATGGGCATCCGTCTCTCGGAAGAGGACGAGTACGTCGGTGCCGACGTCGCCGAGTGCGGTCTCGAGGCCTACCCGGAGTTCGTCAAGAAGTCGTAACTCCATCGAACAGGGTGTCCGGGCCGCAGAGCCCGGACATCCGACGGAGTCTCCTCCGTCACCGACCACACAGTCTCCCAGGACTTGAAGTTGGTGGTTTGCGGGCGCGAAAGCGCCCGTTTTTTTTTGGACGGGAGCACCCACACCGGTTTTCTGCTGCAGGCGTCGATCCGCGGGCCTCGGTTGTGTGGCGGTCGCGACATGCCCGTCGTCCGTGGGGCGCGTAGAATCGCGGCTTTGCAAATGGCGATCGGGTAGGGGATGGAGCGTTTACTGGACGTCCGGAGGTTGGAAACCGAGCAGCTGGGCCCCCTCGATCTGTACCTGCAGGCCGGAGAGCTGGTGCAGATCACCGGCGCCTCGGGTTCCGGAAAATCCCTGCTGCTGCGAGCCCTGGCGGATCTGGATCCCAGTTCGGGCACGGTACGGTTGATGGGGCGGGACCGGGAACGGATCGCACCCACGGACTGGCGCCGCCAGGTCGCCTATGTACCGGCGGAGACCGCGTGGTGGGCAGAGACGGTGCGGGAGCATTTCCCGGCCGGATGGCAACCCGATCAGGCAGCATCCTGGCTGGAGCGCTTTTCGCTGCCGGAGGAAGCTCTGGACTGGGAAATCGAGCGTCTGTCGAGTGGCGAACGCCAGCGTCTCGGCCTGCTCCGCGCATTCCTCAACCGACCGCGAATCCTGTTGCTCGATGAACCCACCGCCAACCTCGACCTGGAGAACACCCGGCGCATCGAACGCGCGGTCCGCAGTTACCTGGCCGAGACGGAAGCCGGCGCGCTCTGGGTCAGCCACGATACCCTCCAGCGCGGCCGTCTCGGGGGGCGCGTGCTCGAGATCCGCGACCGCAGGATGGTGGCATGAGCGTAATCAGCCTGAGTGCACTGGATCTGACGCTGGCGGCGCTGCTGGTACTGGCGCTCGCGGGTCTCACGTTATGGGCGCGCCTGGCGGTGGGTCGCAGCCTGCTGATCGCGTCTGTACGCACCGTACTGCAGCTGTTGCTGGTCGGGCTCGTGCTCCAGACCCTGTTCGATCACGCGCAGCTCGGCTGGGTGGCATTGATGGCCGCCGTGATGCTGCTCGTCGCGGGCTACGAGGTGATGGCGCGACAGGAGCGGCGCTTCGCCGGGATCTGGGGCTACGGTATCGGGACCGCGACCATGTTCGTGTCAGCCTTCGCGGTCACGGTGCTGGCGTTGACGACCATGGTCGGCCCTTCTCCATGGTGGGAGCCCCAGTACGCAATTCCGCTTCTGGGCATGTTGCTCGGCAACACCATGACCGGGATTGCCCTGGGCCTGGATCGCTTGACGCAGGCCGTGTGGCGGGAACGACGGGTGATCGAGGGGCGTCTGGCGCTCGGCGACTCCTGGCTCTGCGCCACGTCCACGATGCGCCGCGAGGCCGCGCGCAGCGGTCTCATGCCGACGATCAACGCGATGGCAGCGGCCGGTGTCGTCAGCCTGCCAGGGATGATGACGGGGCAGATCCTGGCGGGCGTGGCACCGGTCGAGGCGGTGAAATACCAGATTCTGATCATGTTCCTGATCGCCGCCGGCACTGGATTCGGGGCATTGGGAGCGGTCTGGCTGGCTTCGGTCCGCCTGTTCGACCACCGCTCGCGCCTGCGCCTGGACCGCCTGCATCCGGGGCGTCGTTAACGAAATGATATAGCCACGGAAGAACACGGAAACACATGGAAAAGGGAGGTCGTTCGATATGTCCGTGTGCTTCCGCGGCTCACCTTTTCCTCTCAGCGGTGTTGCGCGGCCACGCCAGTGAGGGGCACCTTCAGGCGAGGTTTTTCACGAACACCCGCGAGTTGCGCGCCTGGTTGTAGAGGGCCTGGCGCTTGGGTGGCAGGTCGGCGATGTTGCCCTGGTGGTATCCGCGTTCCTGGAACCACTGGGCGGTACGCGTCGTCAGCACGAACACCTTGCGATGGCCGCGCCGGAGCGCCAGTGCCTCCATGTGTTCCAGGATCTGGTCCCCCCTGCCGCTGCCCCGGTAGTCCGTGTGCAGCGCAAGACAGGCGATTTCGGCCGCACCGGTTTCGGGGAAGGTGTACAGGGCCGCCGTGCCGATGATCAGCCCGTCGGCGTCGAGGACACGGAAGCAATCGATCTCCAGCTCCAGATGCTCGCGCGATCGCCGCACGAGGATGCCCTCGTTCTCCAGGGGCTGCAGCAGGTCGAAAATGCCGCCCACGTCATCGACGGTGGCGGCGCGCAGCTTTTCCACCGGCTCGCGACTCACCAGCGTCCCGATCCCCCGGCGTGAAAACAGCTCGATCAGGAGGCCGCCGTCGATATGACGGTCGATGAGATGGACGCGGAGGTCGCGCACCGTGCACACCTCGATCGCGCTGCGAAGATGGCCCGACAGCTCTTCGGGAAGCGCCTGTCCTCCCGTCAGCAGGGCTTCGGCGGAGGGCACCGTGAGCTGAGCGAGATTGCGTCCCTGCGCGTCCCGGAGCGGGCCCGCCTCGGTCAGGAAGATGAGCTTGTGCGCGCGCAGGGCGACCGCGACCTGCGTCGCGACGTCCTCGCCCGAGAGGTTGAATACCTCTCCGGTGGGCGAATAGCCCAAGGGGGAGAGGAGTACGATCTGGCCGTCATCGAGCAGACGTTCGATCGCGCGCGTGTCCACCCGACGCACCTCACCGGTGAACTGGAAGTCGACGCCGTCGCGCACGCCGAGCGGACGCGCGGTCACGAAGTTGCCGCTGGCCACCCGCAGTCGCGTACCGGCGACACTGGGGCTGCCGAGATTGCGTGACAGCAGCCCCTCGATATGGAGCCGCAAGCGTCCCACGGCGTCGCATACGGCCTCCAGGGCTTCGCCGTCCGTGACCCTCAGGCCCTGGGCGTAGTGCGGGGTCAGTTCACGCTCGCGCAGGCGTGCCTCGATCTGCGGTCGGGCTCCGTGCACGAGTACGACGCGTGAGCCCAGCGCGCGAAGTTGCGCGATGTCGCGCAGCAATGCCGGGAACGCATCCGTCTGCGCGGCCTCTCCGGCAATTGCGATGACCATGGTCCGGTCGCGATGCGCCGAAACGTACGGCACGGCAGCGCGAAACCAGTCAAGTCCTCTCTGTTGCTGATCGTTGTCCATCTGTTCGCATGCCGCCTTGCCGGACTCCCGAGGTTCCTCTGCATTCTGCCCGAGTTTGCCCCGTGCTCACAGCCGTATCGCGACCGGCCTGCCTCTGCACTGCATTTTCGCCCGTGCAATCCCATACACTGTGAACAGGCGAAACGGAGATCGATCCATGAAGTCCATTGCTGTGGCACTGATCCTCGGGGTGGTCGCCTTCGTGGCGCCTGCCCAGGCCGTCGACGTCTGCGACTGCAGAGGGTATGCGGGTCCCGGTGGCCCCTGTTATGCGGGCCCGGGCGGCCCTGCTTACGCCGGGCCCGGCGGTCCGGCTTATTCGGGGCCGGGCGGGCCGTGCTATCGCGGCCCCGGAAGCCCTCGCTACGATGGCCCCGGGGGTGCCGAGTACAGGGGGCCCGGGGGTCCGGCGTATGACGGACCTGGGGGGGCCGCTTTCGCCGGGGCGGGTGGCGCCTGTTATGCGGGCGTCGGCGGACCGTGTTACCCCGGGCCCGGTGGCGACCTGCGCAACTGCCCCGCGATCTGCGAATAGCCGCGTGTGAACGGTCCGATTCCCGTTCTGGCGCACCGCGAGGACCGCGCGGCTGACGGCCTTCGGATTCGTGCGGCAGGCCTGGACGACCTCGAGGATCTGCTCGCGCTGGAACAGGCCTGCTTCCAGGGCGATCGCATCTCGCGCAGGCAGTTCCGCTACCTGCTGACGCGCGGCAACGCTCGGACGCTGGTCGCCACCGAGGCCCGTCTCCCCGGGCTTCTCGGGTACGTGATGGTGTTGTTCAGTCGCGGTACGTCCCTCGCTCGCCTGTACTCGATCGCGGTCCGTGCCTCTGCGCGGGGGCGTGGCGTCGGGCGCAGGCTGGTGGAGGCGGCCGAGGCCGCGGCCCGGGACGAGGCCAGCGCCGATCTGCGCCTCGAGGTGCGCCGTGACAATACCGCGAGCCTCGCGCTGTTCCGGCAGATGGGGTACCGGGAATTTGGCACGATCGAGGATTATTACGAGGACCACATGGGGGCCCTGCGGCTGCAGAAGTCGCTGGCGCCGGGTCCGGATCCCGAACTGGTACGCACGCCCTATTACGCCCAGACGCTGGATTTCACCTGCGGGCCCGCAGCGCTGATGATGGCCATGCGTGCGGTGGATCCGGAACTGAAACTCGACCGGCGGCTGGAACTGCGTGTCTGGCGCGAGGCGACCACCATCTTCATGACATCGGGGCACGGTGGCTGCGGTCCCTATGGCCTGGCCCTCGCGGCGGCCAACCGGGGTCACGAGGTCGAGCTGCTGGTGCGTGACAGCGGCGTGGCGTTCTTCGATTCGGTACGCAGCGCGGAGAAGAAGCGGGTGATGCAGCTGGTGCAGGAAGAGATGGTGGAGGAACTGGAGTGCCTCGGGGTGCCGATCCTGCAGGGTCCGGTGAATGTCGCTGCGCTCGAGGCGCGATTCAACGCGGGCCGTGTCCCGGTGGTGCTGATCAGCAGCGTGCGCATCTACGCCGAACGGTTTCCGCACTGGGTCACGGTCACCGGCTTCGACGATCGTTTCATATACGTGCACGATCCGCTGGTGGACGTGGAGGAGGGCGAGCGGGCCCTGGACTCCGTGAACATGCCGATTCTGCGCCGCGATTTCGAGCGCATGGCGCGCTATGGCCGCGCAGGTCTTCAGGCGGCCGTGATCGTTGGACCCCGTCGCAGAGAGGCGTCGTGAATCATGTCGGAACACCTGTTGCTCGTGGAACGCGGATCGGATTGGAAGGCGCATTTTCCACCGCTGCCGGTGGTCGCGATCGATGATTACCTGAAGGGGTCCAGCGGAGTCCATGCGCCGAACCTTCGGGTGATCAACCTGTGCCGCAGCACCCGGTATCTGTCCGAGGGCTATTACGGGTCGCTGTTGGCGGAGGCGCGCGGTCACCGCGTGATCCCCAGTGTCCGCACCCTGCAGGATCTGTCCCGCAAGGCGATCTACAGCCTGGATACCGAAGATATCGATCGCAAGGTCGCCCGGGTCCTCGGCCGCAGCAAGGCGGGGCTGCAGCCCACCGCCCTCGAGCTCACGGTGTTCTTCGGTCAGTGCGCACCCAGGGAAATGCAGGAGATTGCCGCGCAACTCTTCAGCCTGTTCCCGGCGCCCATGTTCAAGGTCGAGTTCCGGCTTCAGGGGCAGTGGCAGATCCACGCGCTGAAGCCCTTTGCCCTGCACTCCCTGGCGGAGCCGCAGGAAGCCGAATTCTTCAATGCACTCGACGGTTACCTGAAGAAGCCCTGGCGTCGTCCCCGGGGCGCGAAGAGTCATCGCTACGACCTTGCGATCCTGCACAATCCGGACGAGCAGCTGGCTCCTTCCGACCCGTCGGCACTGAACCGTTTCGTTCGTGCGGGCCGGGCCCTGGGTATCGACGTGGAGCTCATTCAGGCACGCGATTTCGGACGGCTCGCCGAATTCGATGCGCTGTTCATCCGCGAGACCACGCGCATCGACCACTATACGTACCGTTTTGCCCGCAAGGCCGAGGCCGAGGGCATGGTGGTGATCGACGACCCGAATTCCATTCTGCGCTGCACGAACAAGGTGTACCTGGCGGAACGGCTGGCGGCTCAGAAGGTGCCCACCCCCAGAACGGTGATTCTGAACCGTGACACCATCCTGAAGGCGGAGGAACTGATCGGGTATCCGGTCGTGCTGAAGATCCCGGATGGAAGCTTCTCTCGCGGGGTGTTCAAGGCGAGCAACCGTTCGGAACTGGAGTCCATCGCGAAAAAGCTCCTGAAGGAGAGCGACCTGATCCTGGCACAGGAATTCGTGTACACGGACTTCGACTGGCGCATCGGCGTACTCAACAAGCGTCCGGTGTATGCCTCGCAGTACTTCATGTCGCGAAAACACTGGCAGATCGTGAATCACGAGGCCAAGGGCGGCCCAAGGCATGGGGGTTTCCGCACCGTCGATATCGCCGAGGCGCCGGGTCCGGTGGTGCGCACGGCGGTGAAGGCCGCCAACCTCATTGGCGACGGCCTCTATGGTGTCGATCTGAAGGTCACCGATCGGGGCGTGATGGTGATCGAAGTTAATGACAACCCCAACCTAGATGCAGGTGTCGAGGACAAGATCCTGGGCGAGGTGCTTTACCGGACTTTGATGGAGGACTTCATCCGCCGGCTGGATATCGCGCGGCGCAGCCAGGCGGCCTCGACATGACGAACGGAACGGAGATCGGATTTCGAGCGCAACGCCCGCTTCAGGTCCCCGGTGCGGAGCCGGGCGACGAGCCGTCGCGCTGGACTCCAGCCTCCGCCCGGGTGATCGGCACCATGTCACGAACGTGCAGGTCCATCTGCGGGTAGGCGATCTCGATTCCCTTTTTCCGGAACTCGCGGATGATCGCGCGGTGCAGGTCACTGACGGTGACCAGGCGCTCTTTCATCTGGCTGACGTAGATGCGCAGTTCGAAGTTCAGGGTGCTGTCACCGAAACTCAGAAACAGGACGGACGGTGCCGGATCGGTCATTACCGTCGGATGGGCTCCGGCGACCTCGCCCAGCGTGGCGATGACCGCATCGACATCGGCATCGTAGCTGACGCCCAGCGGGATCACGATCCGGGTCATGGTGTCGGAGAGCGTCCAGTTGATCAGCCGCTCGGTGATGAACGTCTTGTTCGGTACCACGATCTCCCGGTTGTCCCAGTCCATGATGGTGGTCGCGCGCGTGCGGATCTTGGTGACCGTCCCGCTGTATTCGCCGATGGTGATGGTGTCGCCCACCCGCACGGGCCGCTCGAACAGCATGATGATGCCCGATACGAAGTTTGCGACGACCTCCTGCAGTCCGAATCCGAGACCCAGTGTCAGCGCCGCCACCATCCACTGCAGTTCGCTCCAGCGCAGACCGAGCAGGGAAAACACGCTGATGACGGCCACGACGGCCAACAGGTATCGCAGCAGGGTGGTGATCGTGTACCGGCCGGCGGCATCCATGCGGGTGCTGCGCGACAGCAGGATCTCGACGAGCCCCGGCAGGTTGCGGGCGGCGAGGGTGAACAACACTCCCAGGAAGATCGCCAGCATGAAGTCCTGCAGGCTCACCCGGCTGAGGATCTCCGTTTCGCCCACCACGATCGTTCTGGACCAGAGGGTCACGCGCTCCAGCCAGGTCAGCGCGGGAAGGATATCCGCCCAGACCCAGAACAGCGCCAGCACCACCGCGGCTCCCGTAGTCACCCGCAGCAGGGTGCGGGTCTGCAGATTGATGTTCTCCAGACTCAGATGCGGCTCGGGCACATCGATGACCGCGCCCTCGCCGACCTGGGCAGCGGCTTCCAGCACGGCCGCCTTGGCGCGCTGCTCACGCATCCGCTGCAGCTGCAATCGGGCTTCGCTCAGCACCAGGGCTCGGGCCGCCAGGCTGTAACCGAGCCACACGGCCGCAAGCACCACCCCGGTGTTGATGGCGCGTTGCAGCATCTCGCCTACCGTGAGCAGGTAACCCGCCAGTGTCAGCAGCGCCAGCCCCAATGCAAAGGCGGTCAGTGCAAGGCGGGCCATGCGCCGCTTGCGATCCGCGTTCGGGGCGGCGGAGGGATCCGGGAATGGCGCCAGCATGCGCCAGGTGAACCACCCGGAGAGCAGTGCGGCGGCCAGCAGCGCCATGCGTCCGAATACGTCCCTGACGTCATCGCTGGGATGTCCGAAGGACAGGGTAATGACCATGAGCACCAGCAGTTGGCTCGGGAGAAACCAGGCGAGATGACGTCGCAGACGCCGCAGGATGACCGGGTTCCAGGCGAAATGAACCGTGCCGATCCCGTTGCGGCTGCTGATCAGCAGCAACAGGTGTCCGGCCAACCACCAGACCGACAGGCTGAAGAACACGGCCGAGAGGATCTCGACACCGGGCCCGATCTCCGGGAGTTGCTGCAGGCGATAGGCGCTGGCACCGAGCAGCACTGGAACGGGGAGCGCGCGGAGCAGGCTCCAGCCGATCGCCTGCACGGTCAGCCCGATGCGGTCGCTGAACCGATGCCGGGTCTTTTCCGCCAGTCGGTCCAGATGCTCTGGTGTGCGCCGCCCCACGACGAAAAGGCCCCCGGCGATGAGGAGCGTGAACAGCAGGCTGCCGGGAGTGCCCGCGGTGATCGCGGTCAAGGCACTCCGGATTTCCTGCCAGGAACCGGGTTCCAGGAAGCTCGCCACCGCAACGGGAATCCGCTTGGACCACTCCCGGCCCAGGGCGGAGTGACTGGGCCACCAGAGCAGGGATTCCCGCAGGATCTGTGACAGCTCGTCGACCTGTTGCACGACGACCCGCAACCGGGACTCATTCTGGCGGAGCTCCTCGGTGAGCTGGCTGTCGGCCTGCAATTGCATCTCGATGACCATGGCCTGCAGCCGGCGCAACTCGGCCCCGGCCGGGTCGTCTTCCACGATCGCCGGAGCGAGATTCAGCAAGCGGAGTTCGTCGCGCAGGCTGATGTCGCGCAGCCGGGATTGAGACAATTCGCGTTCCAGTTTGCGCAACGCGAAATCAAGGTCCCCGAGACGCTGCAGACGTCGTTCCTCCTCGAGAAAGAGTCCTCCCAGGGTTTCGGTCAACCCGCCGACGTCCAGACGTTCCCGAACGCTTTCCAGCGTCTGGCTCACGTCCTCCAGGATGTAGGCGTAGCGGTCTCGGACCTCCCGCAGTTCGCGCGCACGGGCTTGGGTCTGGGCAATCTGATCGATACGCTGCAACAGCGTATCGATCTCGGCTTGAAAATAGTCGGCGGCCTGCGGATCGCGTTCCCGCAGTCGCCGGACCTCGTCGCGCAGGTCGCGCAACTCCGCGCCCGAAAGTTCCGAAAGTGCGGTCACGAGTTGCCGCTGCCGTTCCGCCAGCCAATCGGTTTCGACTGCGAGGACAGCCAGTTCCGTTTGCAGCAACTCGATGCGCAGGGGCACGGTTTCGAGGTCCAGCCGGGCCGAGAGCAGCCGCGCTTCGACGCGCCGGTCCTGAGCGTGCAGGTGGGCCTCCAGGGGCTCCGCGAGCGTGGCGTCCGTCAGCGGTTCCAGCGGGATGTCCTCTTCCGTCCCGGTCCCGTTGGGCTGCTGAAGTGGTGCGAACGCTTCCTGCATGCCCCTTTGCTGCTCTTCGAGCCGCGTCAGGGTCTGGGTCTTCTGCTCCTGCTGCAGCGCGATTTCCTTGCGCTGACGGTCCGCGGCAGCAATCTGCTCCTCGATATCGGTGATGCTCGTCCCCGATGGGACGGCCGGGCGCGAAGCCGCTTCGATCATCCCGACCAGTCTTCGCTCCATCTGGCCCAGCCGTTCGGGTGCAGCCAGCGCGAGGCCAACACGTTCCAGAGCGCCGCGAAGACGTTCCGTGCCCGCCTGCTCATGCTCGAGCGCACTCAGCCAGAGGGCCTGTTCCGGGGAGTTGTCCGCAGCCGCTTCGGCGCGCTCGGCCAGACGCTCAGCCGGGCTCGCCGCGAGCCAGGCCTCGGCGGTCGAACGGTCGATTGCCGTGACCCGCGGCGTGAGCCGGGTCTGGGTGCTGCGGACGGTTTGCCTCAGATCGCGCAGTTGGTCCGTGGTGACGGCTGTGGCCGCCGTGCCGTTCGGCTGCGCCGTTTCCTGGGATGACGCCGGCAGCGCAAACAGGATCAGGGTGGGCAGGAGCAGCCACGCGAAAAGGCGGTTCGGCGTGACGCTCGCGTTCATCTTCAGCGTACGGCGGGGAAAGCGCGCAACAGACGATCCAGGTCCGGAAGGGAATCACCGGCGCCGATGCCGTTGCGTTCGAACCACCCGCGCTGGACCTCGAGGGCAAAAAGTGCGGGTGCAGAAGAAGCATGCCTCTGTGTCGAGAACGGCTCCATGTCGGCAATGTTCAGAATTCGGAATTCACCATCGATGAACGCCACCGAGAGGGGTATCGCGGTGTTCTTCATCCACATCGCGATCCACTGTTCGCGGGGCCAGATGAACAGCATCCCGTGGTCCTCTGGCAGACTTTCCCGGAACATCAGCCCCTGACTGCGGGCGGCAGGGGTGGCCGCCACCTCGACGGTCAGGGTTTTTTCCGCCAGTTTCAGTTCGTGGGTCGGCAGGCCGCCCCAGGCGTTCTGGGTCAGAAGGAACAGGCCCAGCCACAGAACTCCGCGCCACATCGCCCGGCGGGCCCCGGAACGCCTCATTCCGGCTTGTTCATGCGGCCGACCGCGCAGCTCACGAACGACTTGGCCTTGGCGCCCGCGGACTTGAGGCCCTGAACCGAGCCGGTTTCAGGGTATCCCATCGCCGCCAGTTTTCCGGCGACGTCGTTCCGCAGGGCATCGTCGGCCTCCACGTCCACTGCGCCTGCTTCGATGTCCACCTCGACTTCGCGGACGCCGTCCAGCACCAGAAGACCTTTTCGGATGCTGCTCGCGCAGCCGCCACACTTGATGTTCTCGACTTCGATGCGCATGGGATCCTCCGGGGTTTCGCCAGGTTCTGGAAAGTAAAGGTATGATTCCACATTGCCACAAATGTTCAAGAGACACCGCTATGCCCCAGTATCGCTCCCGTACCACCACCCACGGCCGCAACATGGCCGGCGCGCGCGCCCTCTGGCGCGCCACCGGCATGCAGGACGGGGATTTCGGCAAACCGATCATCGCGATTGCGAATTCCTTCACCCAATTCGTTCCAGGGCATGTGCACCTGAAGGATCTCGGTCAGCTCGTTGCGCGCGAGGTCGAGAGAGCCGGTGGAGTCGCCAAGGAATTCAACACCATCGCGGTCGATGACGGCATTGCGATGGGCCACGACGGCATGCTCTACAGCCTGCCGTCGCGGGAGGTGATCTCCGATGCGGTGGAGTACATGGTCAACGCGCACTGTGCCGACGCCCTGGTGTGCATTTCCAACTGCGACAAGATCACCCCCGGCATGTTGAACGCGGCGCTGCGCCTCAACGTCCCCACCGTGTTCGTTTCCGGTGGGCCGATGGAGGCCGGAAAGGTCCGGTTGCGCGGTGAAGTGGTGCACCTGGATCTGGTCGATGCGATGGTCCAGGCGGCCGACCCCGACGCTTCCGACGAGGAAGTCGCCGCGGTGGAACGCTCGGCCTGTCCCACCTGTGGCTCATGTTCCGGCATGTTTACCGCCAATTCGATGAATTGCCTGACCGAGGCACTGGGCCTGTCCCTGCCGGGCAACGGGTCCCTGCTGGCGACCCACTCGGGGCGCCGGGATCTCTTCCTCGAGGCGGGGCGCGTCGTGGTCTCGCTGGCCAAGCGCTACTACGAACACGACGACGCCTCCGTGCTGCCTCGGGCCATCGCCGGCTTCGAGGCGTTCGAGAATGCGATGGCCCTGGACATTGCCATGGGGGGATCGACCAACACCGTGCTGCATCTACTGGCCGCGGCCCAGGAGGCCGGGGTCGACTTCACCATGGCCGATATCGACCGGCTGTCGCGCAGGGTGCCGAACATCTGCAAGGTCGCGCCGGCGACGCAGAAATACCACATGGAGGACGTCCATCGCGCCGGGGGCGTTCTGGGCATTCTCGGTGAGCTGGATCGCGGCGGCCTGATCCATCGTGATCTGCCGACGGTACACAGCGCGAGTCTCGGCGCGGCGCTGGATCAGTGGGACGTGATGCGCAGTGAGGCCGAACAGGCGCGGACCCGGTATCTCGCGGCCCCCGGCGGGATTCCCACCCAGGTCGCGTTTTCCCAGAGTGCGATGTGGGACGATCTCGACCTGGACCGCGCGGGCGGCTGCATTCGCGACGTCGAGCACGCCTATTCGCGCGACGGCGGGTTGGCCGTGCTCTACGGGAACATCGCCCCCGAGGGCTGCATCGTGAAGACCGCCGGTATCGACGAGAGCATGTTCGAAGCCGAGCAGCTGCGCTACACGACCAGCGTACCGACCTCGGTCATCCGCGTGTTTTCGGGTCCGGCGCGGATCTTTGAAAGCCAGGATGCCGCTGTCGAGGCGATCCTCGGGGACCGCATCGTCAAGGGTGACGTGGTCGTGATCCGTTACGAGGGACCGAAAGGCGGTCCCGGGATGCAGGAAATGCTGTATCCGACCAGTTACCTGAAGTCCAAGGGGCTGGGCAAGCACTGTGCGCTGATCACCGACGGACGTTTCTCCGGCGGCACCTCCGGGCTCTCGATTGGCCACATATCGCCGGAAGCCGCCGAGGGCGGGGCGATCGGCCTCGTGGAGGAGGGCGACATCATCCGCATCGATATTCCGAATCGCCGGATCGAGGTCGAGGTCTCCGACGAGAAACTGGCGGAGCGTCGCCAACAGATGGAGTCACGTGGTGACCGGGCCTGGCATCCCGCGAACCGGGAGCGCCACGTGAGTCAGGCCTTGCAGGCCTATGCGCTGATGACGACCTCCGCGGCTCGGGGTGCGGTGCGGGATATCTCGCAGATTCGCCGTTCCTCGTAACCCTGCGACCGCCGAGGGGCGAAGGCAGCCGGTCCGCTCCTCAACGGGTGTCGGCAGCAGGGATGCTGCCGTCAAGCCTACACGGATGTATTCACGGCGTCCCGTTGAGGAGCGGACCGGCTGCCTTCGCACGCACTGCGGCGACCTGTCGCCGGTGGAATGGCTCAGCCGGGGGGTGCGGACTGCGACGCGATATCCGTTTGCACGACCTGACCCTCGGCGATCCAGCGGGTGATGCCGTCGGTGACGTTGTAGACCTTTTCGTATTCCAGTTGCTCGGCCAGCGCGCGCGCCAGGACGGCCGTTCGGCTGCCGGTGCGGCAGATCAGCACCACCGGCTCGTCCTTCGCCACCAGTTGCTGGAATTCATGGACGAAGCCGGGTTCCACGCGTCCGAAGCCGTCGAAGGCCGTGAGCAGGTGGCTGCCTTCCACGACGCCGGTCTGGCGCCATTCCTCGGGACGACGGATGTCGACCACCTTGATGCCCCTGGCCATCATCTCACGCAGACCGTGGTTGTCGAGTTCGGAATAGGGTGGGCTGCGAACCGCCAGCAACTCGACTTCAAAACGCAGGGTGGCGTTCGGCGGGATCACGCCGCCGGCGCCGCGGGCGCCATAGCCGAGAGCGGGCGGAATGATCAATTCCCGGACCTCGCCGACCCGCATCCCCTCGAGACCCTGTTCCCAGCCGGGAATGACCTGGCCTGCGCCGAGTTGCAGAGAAAAAGGTTCATTCCGATCACGGCTGGAGTCGAACTGGGTGCCATCCTCGAGCCAGCCGGTGTAATGCACCGTGACTTCGGAATTCGGCACGGCTTCCGGGCCGGTGCCCGGTTCCAGCACGTTGATCTTCAGTTCATCGGCATTGGCAGTTGTCATCAGCACGCTCAGTATCAGAAACGGGATCAGGCGAAACACGTGGGGTCCGGCCTCCGCGGTGGATTCAGTGCGCGAAGTCTCGCATGCACGGATTCGCAGGCCAATATTCCGCGACGGTTGTCGGGCGCTGACGGCTCAACGGTCGCCCTTGCGCGCCGAAACGCCTGCAGTCAGCGTGTACCGCATCGCGTCCTCCAGCGACAATTCCAGCGGATCAACGCGGTCTCGCGGGAGCATCAGCGTATACCCCCCGATCTGGTAGCTCATCGGAAGGTAGACCGCGATCGTGCCTTCACCGCCGAGGTTTCCAGGCAGGCCCTCGAAATCCTTGCGCGTGACGAAACCCACCAGTCGAAAATCGGTGCCCGGAAGCGTGACCACAACCGCTTCGCCGAACTTCTTGTCGAGATCGCTCGAAAAGATGCCCATCACGTCGCGCACGATGCCATGCACGGTTTTCACGACCGGGATGCGCTGCATCCAGCCTTCAAGCCAGGAGAAAAGAACCTGCACCAGGTAGGCGCGCAGGAGCACTCCGACCAGGAATACCAGCCCGATGCCTGTCAGCAGACCGAGGCCGGGAAAATAAAGTGCCGCTGGCAATATCTGCTGCAGCCATCCACCGAGCATCGTTTCGGCAGTCGTGCCCAGCCACCAGAGTAAGGCGAGTGTGATCGCGAACGGCAGTATGGCCGCCAGGCCGGTCAGAAAAGTACGGGTCAGGCCTTTCACGCTGGACTCCTTGGGCAGGGCTTCGATGACCACGGACGGAATACGCCCACTCTACCGGATTGGCGGCGGTCGTTCGTTCAGGTTCCGCTCTTCAGCATGGCCTTCAGTCCGGCGAGATGCGCGCGCGCCGTGAGCTGCTGGGTCTCGGGATCCGGGGGGCTGGAATCCGGCCACTCCAGGTGTTCAGCGGGGAGTTCGTCGAGAAATCGCGACGGCAGACACTCCGTGGCTTCTCCGAAGCGGGTGCGGCGGGCCGCGTGGGTGAGTGTCAGCGTGTTCCGGGCCCGGGTCAGCCCTACATAGGCAAGGCGCCGCTCCTCTTCGATGGCGTCTTCCTCGATACTGACCCGGTGCGGCAACAGCTCTTCCTCGAACCCGACCAGGAAGACATGGGGGAACTCCAGTCCCTTGGCGGTATGCAGCGTCATCAGGTGCACGGCATCCCGTTCCTGATCGTCACGCTGGCGTTCGAGGATGTCCATCAGGCTCATGCGGGCCACCACTTCCTCGAGCCCCAGTGACTCATCCTCGGCATTCGTTGGGCGGGTCACGCGCCCCACCCATTCGATGAACTCGCGCACGGTATCCATTCGGCGCGTCGCCGCGCGTGGGTTGGGGCTGGTATCCATCAACCAGGCCTCGTAATCGATCTCGTCAACGATGCGCCGCAAGAGGCCGTCCGGGCTGTTCGAGTCACTCAGCTGCCGTATCTCCTCCACCCAGTCGGCGAAGCGTGAGAGCCGGGCCTGGCCCCGGCTGTCCAGGTGTTCAGACAGACCGACACCGCCGGCTGCTCGAAGCAGGGAGCTTCCGCGGGTGTGCGCGTAGTGGCCCAGTTTCTCGAGTGTCGCCGGACCGATTTCGCGCCGCGGGACGTTGACCACACGCAGAAATGCCGGGTTGTCGTCGGGGTTCACCAGCAGGCGCAGGTACGCCGCGAGATCCCGGATCTCGGTGCGTTCGAAGAACGACTGGCCGCCGCTGATACGGTAGGGGATGGCCTGTTCGCGGAGCAGTTTCTCGAACAGGCGTGACTGGTGATTGCTGCGGTACAGGATCGCGAAGTCCGACCACCGGCCACGCAGGCGGAAGCGCAGGCGCATCAGTTCGGAGACGACCCGCGCGGTCTCGGCTTCGGCATCGGGGCACGGCAGAACCCGGACGGGCTCCCCCTCGCCGAGTGTGCTCCAGAGCCTCTTCTCGTAGAGGTGCGGGTTGTTCCCGATCAATCGGTTCGCGATGGCCAGAATGCGGTTGGTCGAGCGGTAGTTCTGCTCGAGCTTGATCACCTCGATATGTGGAAAGTCCTGGCTCAGACGTGTCAGGTTCTCCGGCCGGGCGCCGCGCCAGGCGTAGATCGACTGGTCGTCGTCGCCGACGACGGTGAGGCCGGGGCCGACGCCGACCAGCAGTTGCACGAGCCGGTACTGCGCTCCGTTGGTATCCTGGTACTCGTCCACCAGCAGGTGGCGGATCCGGTTCTGCCAACGTTCGCGGAGTGCGGGATCCCGGCTCAGGGCGTTCACCGGGCGCCGGATCAGGTCATCGAAATCCACCGCGTTGTAGGCCAGCAGAGCCTGCTCGTAGCGCTGGTAGAGACGCGCCGCACGCTGTTCCTCGGCGTCGGACGTCAGCGCCAGCGCCGTCTCGGGCTCCGTCAGTTCGTTTTTCCAGTGGCTGATGCGTCCGAGCAGGGCGTCCGTTTCCCCGGGCTCGTCGTCACGGTGGGTGAGTTCACGCAGCAGTTGGCGGCAGTCGGCCGGGTCCAGGACCGAGAAACCGGGACGCAGTCCGGCGGCATCGAGTTCCCTGCGCAGAAAACGCAGCCCGAAGGTATGGAAGGTCGACACCGTCAGACCCCGGGACTGTTCGCGGTCGAGCCGGCCGCGCACGCGCTCGAGCATTTCGCGTGCGGCCTTGTTCGTGAAGGTGATCGCGACGACGTTGGCCGGGGACAGGCCACGCTGTTCGATCAGGTGCGCGATTTTCTCGGTGATCACCCGTGTCTTGCCCGAGCCGGCGCCTGCGAGTACGAGCAGGGGCCGGTCACAGGTCGTCACGGCGGTCTGTTGCTGGGGATTCAGTTCAGGCACGGGGGATGAGGCGGTTTCTGGTGTGGCCGGAGTATACGTACATGGCGGCCGAATCTTTTATCATACCCCCAGGGATTTGCGCCGCTGGACTCAAGATGAATCCCATGGTCGGGGTCGGGCGGAATCAGCGGGGCCTGCGCCGTTCCCGATCGCAGCCATGCGGCAGTTTTGGAACCTGAAACGGGATGATCCCGACTGGAGAAGAGGATGCACCGGAATTTTTTTGCACTTGCGGTTCTGTTCGGGGCGATGACCCTGGGCCTTTCCGTGCTCGGCGGTTGCAGTACGGTGGAAGGCGTGGGCAAGGATATTCAGAAAGGCGGGGCAGCGATCGAGCGCGCGGCCGATCGCAACAAAGCGGATTGAGTGCAGATACCGTCTGACGGGGCATACGGGTCGCTGCCGGACGACTGGTGGCCCGAGGCCCGAAGGGTCACGAGTCCGAATTTCGATCCGCGGCCGGATGGCGTACGGCCCGAGCTGATCGTGATCCACGCGATCAGCCTGCCTCCCTGCGAGTTCGGCGGCCCCTTCATCGAGCAATTGTTCCTGAACATCCTGGATCCGCGCGGACATCCGTATTTCGAGGCGCTCTCCGACCTCAGGGTTTCGGCTCACGTGGTGATCCCGCGTGACGGGTCCGCGGTTCAGTTCGTTCCGTTTACGGCCCGGGCCTGGCACGCCGGCGCATCCAGTTGGCGGGGGCGGCCCCGTTGCAACGATTTTTCCATCGGGATCGAACTCGAAGGTTGCGACGCGGAACGGTTCACCGATCCGCAGTACGCGGCGCTGGAGCGCCTGATCCGCTGGCTGAGGAGGCAATTTCCGCACTTGGATGACGATGCCATCGCCGGCCATTCCGATATTGCTCCTGGTCGAAAGACCGACCCGGGGCCCGGTTTCGACTGGCATCGGCTGGCATCGCTTTTGGGGTCGGAGACCCGGGGTTGATCGTCGACCTGCTGCGGCACGGTGAACCGAGCGGCGGGGTGCGCTATCGCGGTCATGGCATCGATGACCCTCTCAGCGACCGGGGTTGGCGCCAGATGTGGCGTGCGGTCGGCGGATTGCCAGGGCAGTGGCCCTGGGATGCGGTGCTGTCTTCGCCGTTGCAGCGCTGTCAGGCGTTCGCGCAGGCCGTTTGTGAACAACGGAAGTTGCCACTGAACGTGGTTCGGGACCTGCGGGAAATCGGCTTCGGAGCGTGGGAGGGTCTGGCACCGGACGTGGTCCGGAGGGAACGGGCCTCGGAGTATCGCGCCTTTCTCGCAGACCCGACAGCCGGGCGTCCGCCGGGCGCAGAGCCTTTGGGGGCCTTCCGTTCGCGGGTTCAGGACGTATTGACGGAACGTTGCGGCGGCCCCGAAGTGGAGCATCTTCTGGTCGTCGCGCATGCGGGGGTGATCCGGGCGGCTGTGGGGTGGGTGCTGCAGATTCCGGACGACGCTTTCCATCGACTCCGCTGCGACTATGCGAGCCTCACGCGTATCCGCCGTGACCCCGAGCGCGGCTGGCAAGTGGATTTTGTGAACCGCGGATCCTGATGCGTCGGTCTCCTCGATTGGATGTGTCGCAGGACCCACCGCGTGCGGCGCGCCCGGCCAGGCTTTACACTGGCTGCTTTGCCTGAGGGAACCCGCAGATGACCTCCAGTCCCTTGATGGATGCCGCGCAGGCGGCCGCCGATGCGGCGGCCGATGTGATCCGCCATTACTACGAGGCCGGTGTCGCGGTGGAACTGAAGGCGGATGCCACACCCGTCACGCGTGCCGACGTCGAGAGCGAGGAGGCGATCCGTGCGGTCATCCGCGAACGGTTCCCGGATCATGGCTTCTTCGGCGAAGAGACGGGTCAGTCCGATATCGACGCCGAATACGTCTGGCTCATCGATCCGATCGATGGCACCAAGAGCTTCGTGCGGCGGTATCCGTTCTTTTCGACCCAGATTGCGCTGATGCACCGGGGTGAACTGGTCCTTGGGCTGTCGAACGCGCCGATGTTTGACCAGCGGGCCTGGGCGGAGACCGGATCCGGCGCGTTTCTGAACGGGAATCCCATCCGGGTCGCCGATACTGTCGGGTTGGAGGCGGCCACGCTGTCGACCGGCAACCTGAAGTCCCTGGCCCTCAGCCCGCAATGGGCGGATCTCGGCGCCATCGTCGCCCGGGTGAATCGCATCCGGGGGTACGGAGATTTTTACCACTATCACCTTCTGGCCCAGGGCAGCATCGACGTGGTCGTGGAATCGGACGCGAACATCCTCGATATCGCGGCCCTGGCGGTGATCGTGCGCGAGGCGGGCGGAGTATTCACCGACCTCTCGGGAAACGCACTGACGCTGCACACCCGTGACGTCCTCGCCGCAGCCAGTCCGGAGCTGCATGCCGAGGTTCGGAAGGGTCTCGAGTGGGGGCCGTCGGCCTGAGTCCTGAACCGTAACCCCTCGGGGCTCCGGCGCCCGCGAGGGCGCCGCTCAGAGCAGTTCGTGTTCCCGGAGTTTCTTGCGCAGCGTGGCGCGGTTAAGGCCCAGAAGATTTGCCGCCCGGGTTTGGTTTCCGGCGCAGTGTTCCAGCACGCAGGCCAGAAGCGGGCGCTCGACCTCGGCGATCACCAATGCGTAGACGTTGCCCGCCTCGTCACTCCCCAGCTTTGCAAAGTAATCGTCCAGCGCAGCGCGAACGTATTCCGAAAGCCGGTATGGAGCGATCGAGGACGCCGCTTCGCAAACGACGTCTTGAACCGATTCCGCCGAAGAGTTCATGCAGCTTCGCCCCCCTGCCGTCGAGCTGTCTTTTTATGTCTGGTCACCTGTCGATCACTGCATCTCCAGTATCGACAGGCGTGGATCGGGCTCCACACTCGGCAGAAAACAGCGCGTCGATGGCTGCCAGCTGCCGAGTTGCATCCGTGAGTTCCAGTACGGGCCGCCGATCCGCCCCAGGCCGATTGTGTTCAAGATACCAGCCTATGTGCTTGCGTGCGATACGCAGGCCCTGCTCGGGGCCGTATTGTCGATGCAGTTCGAGGATGTGCGCGCGAACGAGTTGTCGCAGCGCCTCGCCACGGGGTGCGGGAGTGACCGACTGACCGGCCAGGCGGGCACGGATCTGCCCCGGCAGCCATGGGCGCCCCTGTGCAGCGCGCCCGATCATGACTCCGGCGGCGCCGGTTCGCTTCAGTACTGAAATCGCATGCTCAGGACTGGAGATGTCACCGTTGGCGAGTACCGGGATATCGACGGCGTCCACGACGCGGGCAATGGCATCGTAGTCTGCCTGCCCGCGGTAGCCACAGGCCCGGGTGCGTCCGTGCACGCTCAGCATCGAGACCCCCGCGTCCTGAGCGATACGGGCGATGCGCGGGGCGTTGACGTGCTCGCGGTCGACGCCCAGACGCATTTTCAGTGTGACCGGAACCCCAGCGGCGCCGGTCAGCGCGCGCAGCAGGCGCTCGACCAGCGACTCGTCCGCGAGCAACGCCGAACCTGCCGCGGCGCGACAGACTTTCTTTGCCGGACAGCCGAGGTTGAGATCGATGACCTGGGCGCCGCGCGCGACGTTGTCCCGGGCTGCGTGGGCCAGTGCATCGGGTTCATTGCCCAGCAGCTGGACGATGCGTGGGCCGGGTTCATCCGTGTGGTCCATGCGGTTGCGGCTCTTGTCCGTGTGCCAGAGGCGGGTATCCGAGGTGATCATTTCCGACACGGTTGCACTGGCCCCCAGTTGACGGCAGAGGACGCGGAATGGCCGGTCGCTGACGCCGGCCATTGGAGCCAGAAACACGACCGGGTCGGGAAAGAAGTGGGTGCCAAGCTTCATGGTTCGTGTCGTCGATCAGAGGGGCCAGATCATTACGCCGTCCACCGTTGGTGACGGAGCCTGGATCTCGAGTTGCAGCCGGTGCCGCTCCCCGGGCTGGAGCCAGTCGGTGTTCGTCATCGTTCCGGTCCATTGCCCGCGATAATGCGCTGGATGCCAGCGGCCCTGTCCGAGGATGCGGCCGTGACGATCGGACAGCGCCAGCTGCAGCAGGGGCCAGGGTTGTGGTCGAGCGAGCGTGTTGTGCAACTCCAGGTCGACCCGAAGGCGGCCCGGAGGATGATCGGTGAAGCCAAGCAATTCAATGTGGATGGCCGCCGGGTGGCGCATACCCTGCGGCGGGCATGGAATCCAGCGGCACAGTCGATCGCCGAGAGCCCTGAATTCCGGGTGCGCCGCGAGACTGGCTCGCTCGTGCACCAGAAACTGCCCGAACAGCGTGAGAATCAGCAGCAGACCCACCACGAGGGCTGTCAATCTGCCAGCCCAGCCGGTCCCATGCCGCACGCGGCGCACTGAAAATTCAGCGCGTTCCCGCGGCGAGTCGCGCAACACCGACGGTGCGGGTGCCCCGAACTGCGGCCCCGGAGCATCGTGCGGCATGCCCACCGGTTCGATTTCGAGCGCCGGGAAAAAGGGGAAACCGAGGCCGCATGCCGCACACCTGCGGGTTTCCGGTGCAAGTCCAGTGCGGTAGCGGGCGGGGGCGCACCAGCCGCAATGCGGGCAGCGAACGATCACGGGTACGTGGCTGCCGGTGTTGCGGTCTCAACCGCGCCTGCGGCCTTCCAGCAGAACCCAGTCATCACGGCGATCCTCGATGTGCATATCGAAAGCCTCCCGGTAGGCTGCCATGACGGTCTCCGCCTGCCAATCGAGCAAGCCCGCCAGCAGCAGCCTTGCGCCAGGTTGCGCAGCCCGTGAAAGCACGGGGGCCAGTTCCACCAGGGGCCCGGCGAGTATGTTGGCGAGCACCAGGTCGAATCCAGCTTTCGGAAGATCGCTGTCGTGGGGCAACCGCGTTGGGAGGCGGTTGGGAGCGATCCCGTTGCGCTCGGCATTGGTCCTGGTTGCCTCGACTGCCTGGGGATCGATATCGATCCCCAGGGCATCGGCTGCACCGAGCTTCAATGCGGCGATCGCGAGGATCCCGGAACCGCAGCCGTAATCGAGCACGTGGGCACTCTGCGGCTGCCGGGCCGCAAGGGCTGCCAGGCACATGGCGGTCGTGGGATGGCTGCCCGTACCGAACGCCAGACCGGGGTCCAGGTGAACGATGATTCCGTCCGGGACTTCGGGGAGCGGCTCCCACGACGGTACGATCCACAGAGGGCCCCCGCAATGAATCCGGGTGAGACCGGCGAGTCCGGCGCGCACCCAGTCCTGGTCCTCGATGCCCTGAAGCCTGAGCTTCACCAACTCCGTCGAAGACGTCTGCACGGCAGCGGCGGCGATCTCCGCCTGGAGCGGGTCGCGGAAAGTCGCCTTGATCCTGAGCGCGGCCCACAACGGGTGCGTTCCGGGCGGAGGTTCGAAAAGCGGTTCGTCGCCGGCATCGAAGAGTTCCACGCTGATGGCGCCGAGTGCGAACAACTGATCCTCCAGCGCCTCCGCCCGCGTCCGCGCGGTCTCGATCTCCAGCTCGGTGAGGCTCACGGAAGCGGCTTGAGTTTCTTTTCGAGGTAGTGAATGTTCGAGCCACCGGCCTGGAAATTGGGGTCGTTCATCAGGTCGATGTGCAGCAGGATGTTCGTGTTGATTCCATCGATCACGATCTCGCCCAGCGCGCCGCGCATGCGCGCGATCGCGATGTCGCGCGTGGGTCCGTAGGCGATCAGTTTTGCGATCATGGAGTCGTAGTAGGGGGGTACCGTGTAGCCATTGTACAGGTGAGTGTCGACGCGGATTCCGGGGCCGCCCGGGGCATGGTATTGCGTGACGGTCCCGGGGCTGGGCAGAAACTTGACGGGATCCTCCGCGTTGATTCGGCATTCGATCGCATGTCCCTGGATGCGGAGGTCGCTCTGGGTGATGGAGAGTGCCTCGCCGCCGGCAACGCGAATCTGTTCGCGGATCAGGTCGACTCCGGTGACCAGTTCCGTGACCGGGTGCTCGACCTGGATCCGTGTATTCATCTCGATGAAATAGAATTCACCGTTCTCGAAGAGAAACTCGAAGGTGCCGGCGCCCCGGTATCCGATTTCCTGGCAGGCACGAATCAGGCGTTCGCTCATCCGGTCCCGCATTTCCGGGGTGATGCCCGGCGCCGGGGCCTCCTCGATCACCTTCTGGTGGCGTCGCTGCATGGAGCAATCGCGCTCGCCGAGACAGACGGCGTTACCGTGGGTGTCGGCGAGGACCTGGAATTCGATATGGCGCGGATGCTCCAGGTATTTCTCCATGTAGAGCATGTCGTTGCCGAAGGCTTGACTCGCTTCGGTCTGGGTAAGGGCGATCGCGCTCAGTAGCGAAGCCTCACCGTGGACCACTCGCATCCCCCTGCCGCCACCTCCACCCGATGCCTTTACGATCACCGGGTAGCCGATGTCGCGCGCCAGGCGCAGGTTCTCTTCGGGGTCGTCGCCCAGTGCGCCCTCCGATCCCGGGACGCAGGGTACGCCCGCCGCGATCATCGCGTTTTTCGCCGAGACCTTGTCGCCCATCAGGCGTATGGTTTCGGCGCGCGGCCCGATGAACGCGAATCCACTGGATTCCACGCGCTCCGCAAAATCCGCGTTTTCGGCCAGAAAACCATAGCCGGGATGGATGGCGCCGGCATCCGTCACCTCGGCTGCAGAGATGATGGCGGGGACATTGAGATAGCTCTCGCTGGAGGCCGCGGGGCCGATGCAGACGGATTCGTCGGCCAGGCGCACATGCTTGAGTTCGCGGTCCGCGTCCGAGTGCACGGCAACGGTCGCGATGCCCATCTCCCGACAGGCGCGCAGGATTCTCAAGGCAATCTCGCCGCGATTGGCGATCAGGATCTTTTCCAGCATCAGCAGCTCTGGGTGCGGTTGGCGCGGCGACTGGCCGCTATTCGATGATGAACAGGGGTTGGCCGTACTCGACCGGGTGGCCGTTCTCCACGAGAATGTCTCGAATGGTGCCGGCCTTGTCGGCTTCGATCGGGTTCAACATTTTCATCGCCTCGATGATGCAGAGCGTATCCCCCGGAGCCACGACGGAACCCACCTCCACGAAGGCGCGGGCACCGGGGCTGGAGGCGCGATAGAACGTGCCCACCATCGGCGCGGTGACGCGGTGGCCGGGAGGTGGCGCCTCCGGCGCTTTTTCCGGCGCGCTCGGGCCGTCAGCAGCCACGGGGGCGGCCGGCTCTGCCGGTGCCATCATGGCTTGCGGGAAATAGGCCTGCCCTCCGGGGGCCGAGCGCGTGATGCGGACCGACTCCTCGCCCTCCCTGATTTCGATCTCATGGATCCCGCTTTCGTTCAACAGGTCGATCAGTTTCTTGACCTTCCGAATATCCATGGCGAACTAGCGCTCCTCGATGGCTGCGATGGCGGCGTCCAGTGCCAGGCGATAGCCGACCACGCCCAGGCCGGTGATCGTGCCGGTGGCGATGTCGGACAGATAGGACTGTCGACGAAACGCCTCCCGGGCATGGACGTTGCTGATGTGAATCTCGATGAACGGGATCGCGACCGCCAGGAGCGCATCGCGCAGGCTCACGCTGGTATGGGTCAGGGCCCCCGGATTGATCAGGATCCGGGCGACGTTCTCGGACGCAGCCTCATGGATGCGATCGACGATCTGCCCTTCGTGATTGCTCTGGAAACAGGCGAGCCTGTGTCCCGCCCGCTCGGCGTGGGCGTACAGCTCCTTCTCGATTTCCGCCAGCGTGCTCGCGCCATAGCGCTCTGGCTCGCGACTCCCGAGCAGGTTCAGGTTGGGGCCATTCACGAGCAGGAGTTGCGCCATGGAGAGGTCGTATCGGTTGCGATCGTGTCGTGAATCCGTGGGAAACGTGCTTCAAACTCCCACCAAGAATGCCCGGATTCTGCCGCAGCGGGGCAGTGCTGTCCAGCGACCGGCGCACTGGCCGACGCTGGACGGCCGGTTCAGAGATACGATTCGAGCCAGCCGTCGAGGTCGGTCTCCGTGACCTCTCCGCGGTGGGTTTCGCGGACCATGCCTTGACGGTCGATCACCACGCTGTAAGGGAGCGCTCCGATTCGATTCCCGTACTCCCGTCCCACGGCGATCGCCTCCTCCTGCCCGATCAGGACCGGGAATTCGATCCCGAAGGTGAACACGAAGTCCCGCGTTTCGTCGATTTCGTCCACCGCGACCGCGACGATGGTGAAGCCGTCGGCCGCGTGTGCCTCGTAGCGCTCCTGGAACAGCGGCATCTCCTTCTTGCAGGGTGGGCACCAGGTGGCCCAGAAGTTCAACACGACCATGTCGCCGTCCCACTCACTCAGGTTTCTGGGCTGTCCATCCAGATCCGGCAGGGTGAAATCGACGCGCGGGAACGCGTCCGGGCTCGCCGGGGGCGGCATCTCACCGGCCGTGCTCTCGGTCGAGGGTTCGCAGCCGGCGAGCGACAGCGCCGCCAGGAGCATTCCGGTACGTATCATCAACCGGAGGCTGCCCGCGGCAGCGGTCCGCCTCAAGGCCGGGCTCCGATGCTCTGTTCGACGTGGGCCAGAAAACGCTCCGCGTTGAGGTACCCCACGACCCTGCGGTTGCGCAGTTCCTCGCCTGCGGCGTCATAGAAGATCATGGCGGGAGGACCGAACAGGTTGAAGGCCCGCATCAGGTCACGGTGTTCGGACGTGTTCGCCGTGACGTCGGCCTTGATCAGATGCACCTCGCTCATGGCCTGGATCACCCGGGGGTCCTGGAAGGTCGTGCGCTCCATGCGCACGCAGTCGACACACCAGTCGGCGTAGAAGTCGAGGAACACGGGCTGGTTGCGCCCTGTCGCCGCCGCCACTTCCCGTTCCACGTCGGCCAGACTGCTGACCTTTGTGAACTGCATCTCGGTGGCGCGCTGCACACCGTCCGTGGTGACCATTGTGGCGGGGGCCCGAAGCTCGGCGAGTGGCCGGAAGATGTCCTTGCCGCCGGTGAACGCGCCCAGCATCAGGATCACGCCGTAGATCAACAGCACGAGGCCCAGACCCTTCCACAGATTACGCCAGCCTGTCGCGCCCTCGGGCAGGCTTTGCAGCGCACCCATGTAGATTGCGGTGACGATGAGCAGCGTCGCCCAGAGGACCAGCGCGATCTCGCCCGGAATCACCCGTTCGAGCAGCCAGATGCCCATTGCCAGCAGACCGACCCCGAACACCGCCTTGACGGTATCCATCCAGGGCCCGGCCTTGGGCAGGATCTTGCCCGCGGAGGTTCCGATCGCCAGCAGCGGAGCGCCCATGCCCATGCTCAGCGCAAACAGCGCGAGGCCTCCGAGGAAGGCGTCGCCGGTCTGACTGATGTAAAGCAGGGCGCCGACCAGCGGTGCGGTCACGCAGGGTCCGACGATCAGTGCGGCGAGGAAGCCCATGATCGCGGCACCGACCAAGGTGCCGCCTTCCTGCCGGTTGCTGATGTTCGCCAGTCGGCTCTGGATTGCGGACGGCATCTGCAGTTCGTAGAAGCCGAACATCGACATCGCGAGCGCGATGAACACGAGCACGAAGGTGCCGATGATCCAGGGGTTCTGGAAGGCGGCCTGCAGGTTGGCGCCGGCGAGTCCTGCGAAGACTCCGGCCAGGGTGTAGGTGAACGCCATCGCCAGAACGAACGCCAGCGAGATGAAGAACGCCTTGCGCGTGGTCAGATCCTTCTGCCCCACGATGATGTTCGACAGGATCGGGATCATCGGGAACACGCACGGGGTGAACGTCAGCAGGAGGCCGAAGCCGAAGAAGGCCAGCGCCACCAGCCAGATGCGGCCGTCCGCCAACTGTGCGGCGATGCGGTCCTGCTCCGTGACCGGGCCACTGTCCGCAGCGGGGCGCGCGGTTCCGGTGGGCGGCAGTTCGGTAGCTTGTTCGGCGAGCGTGGGCGCGAAGGTCACGGCCACGTCCTGGGTCAGCGGCGGGTAGCAGACGCCGAGGTCCGCGCAACCCTGGTAGTCGACCGCAAGTACGATTTCGGCGGGATCGTCGATGCTTCGCAACACCGGGACCAGGATCTCGACATGGCCGCGGTACGTCTCGGTTTCGCCGAAGAATTCATCGACGATGAGCGTTCCGTCCGGGGGGTTCACCGGTCCCAACTCGATACCGTCGCCCTCTGCGATGCGGACGCCGAGCTTGTCCCGATACAGGTAGTAGCCGTCGGCGATGTCGAAGCGCAGCACGACCGCGTTCTGGCTGATGGCCCGCGCGCTCGCGGCGAAAGCCACCTCGGGGTCCAGCAGATCGTCGTCGTTGGCCGGTCCGCCTGCCAGCGTCGCGAGTGCGTCGAGCGCGGCGCGTCCGGGGGTCCCCGACCCGGTGTCTGCCGCCGGCAGCGCCGGCAGCGTCAGGCTGACGGTCTGGAAATGCGGGGGGTAGCAGACCCCGAGGTCGGCGCAGCCCTGGGACCGTGCAGTCAGTTCGATGTCGGTGCTGACCGCGGCCAGAATTGGCAACTCGACTTCGACCCGGTCCCGGTAGGTTTCGACGCGTCCGAAGAACTCGTCTTCCTTCACCGTGCCGTCGGGTATCCGCGGTTCGCCCAGCTCCAGGCCATCCGATTCGGGCGTGAACCGGAACTGCTCCCGGTACATGTAGTAGCCCTCCGCGATGGTCCAGGTCATGCGCAGGGTGTTGGCATCGACGACCTCGCCGTTCAGGGCGAAGGCGTCATCCGGAGCGAGGAGCTCGTCGTCGTCGAACATCGCGTTCGCGACCAGCGGCAACAGTGCCAGCAGGAGCAGCAGGTGGGGGAGCCTTCGCCAAACGGTCATTGGGTGCATTCTCGGATCCAGTTCAGGTAGTCGGGCAGCCCTTGGGTAATGGGCAGGGCCATGATTTCAGGGGTCTGGTACGGGTGGTGCATGCGCAGCCAGGCTTCCAGCGCGGCATACCCCGCGGTGGTGGTCTTGATCAGCAAAGTGTGTTCCCGCGCGGTCTCGATGTTTTCTTCCCAACGGTATACCGATTGCCCGGCGGGAAACACGTGTACACAGGCAGCGAGCCGCTCTTCGACAAGCCCGTGCGCCAGGCTGGCGGCGCGCTCGACGTCGTCGAGCGTGGTCCAAACCAGGAGCGCGCCCGAGGGCAGCCGTTGGTCGGGCGGTTTCGTGGTCACGATGCCGACGGGACGTCCGGTACGAGGATTTCTGCGGGTTCGCCCGCCCGGAGTTCAAGCGACTCGGGAGGAGAGAATTCCACGCTCAGTCGGTACCCGGACCCGAAACCGATGTCCTCTGGTTCCCAACCGATCGCCCGAACCGTTCCCGTCACGGTTTGTTCCCTCACCCGAACCGAGACCGCCTGGCCGACCTGCAGCCCGGCAGCGAGGGCGGCATCGACGGTCGTCTCGGCTCGCATGGAATCGATGGCGCCGAGTGTGATCAGGGTCGGTGGTGACAGTGCGGGGCTCACCGCCTCGCCAATCGTGACCCCGATACCGAGGACCCGGGACGCCGCCGGCGAGCGTATCTGACTGTCGTCCAGATCGATGCGTATACGGTCGAGAGCGGCCTGTGCCCGGGCCAGTTGCGAGGCGGCCATGGAACGCTGGATCCGCGTAAGTTCGACTTCGCGAATCGGGACCAGCGTCCGGTCGTAGAGCTCCTCGGCGCGGTCGACTTCCCGGTCCGCTTCGCCGAGTTCGAGCTGGAGCCTTTCGAGGTCGGCCTGGGCGGCACGGGCATCCGCCTTCAGGCGGCGCAGATCCAGTGTGATCAGGACCTCTCCGGTCTCCACCCGATCTCCGGGTTGCACGGAAATCTCTCGCACAACGCCGGCGACAGGTGCCGACACGACGTGCCGTTGTCCCCAATCGATGCGTGCCTGCAGACCCTCGGCCTGGACGGAAGCGCTGGTGGCGATTCCCAGGCAGAGGACGGAAGCAAGGAGGAAGCTGCGGGGTTGGCCCATGGGATTCGGCTCCATCAGGGATCGTGAGGAAATGCGCTCAACGAGGGATCGCCCAGGAGCAGCGCGAGACGCTCAAACGCAAGTGCAAGCGCAAACTCGGTTTCGGCTTCGAAATGGGCTGCGGCGCTTTGCTGCACCATAGAATCGCCGAGGTCGGCCCGTTCCTCCATGTCGTAAAGCGCGCGAGCACGGTCGATATAGAGTTCCCGGTAATCGAGGCGTGCGAGGGCTTCGTCACGCTGGACCAGCAGCGCCTCGATCTCGAAAAAGAGCTGACGCAGGGCGCCGCGGGTTTCGATCATGGCTTGTGCCAACTCGGCTTCGGCGAGGTGCCGTTCGGCCGTGGCGACGCCAACGGCCGCGTTTCGCTGTCTTCCCTGGTAGATGGGGATTTCCAGAATCAGACCGGCTGCGGCAGGGTTTCGCTCTCCGCCGAATTCCCGCACCCAGGCACCGAGCTGCACCTCGGCGCTCAGACGCGGGCGGTTCAGCGCGCGCGCCGCATCGGTGCGGTGTCGCTCGACCTCGAGCTGGGCGCGTCGAATCGCGATCTCGGGGCTCTGTTCCCCGATCCTGGCCAGAAGCTCATCGAGGGGGGGTAGCTGCGGCAACTCCAGCGGCAAGGCGGGGGCCAGGACCTGGGCCGGTGGCTGATCCGGCCGATTCAGGACTTCGGCGAGTTCCGCGCGGGTCCGGCGCTGCTCCTGGAGCGCGCGCAGTCGGGTGCCGCGCGCCGTCTGGTACCGTGCCTCCAGTTCGTAAAGATCGATATCGGAGACCTGTCCCAGTTCGTTCCGGTCGCGGGCCCGTTGCAGGCCCACGAACGCAGAGGCCATCGCTTCGGTGTCCCTGGTGAAGGCGAGATCCGCCAGCGCGACATCGAGGAACGATCGCATGACGTCGAGGCGGTGCCGGGACTGCGTGAGTTCCTCTTCGGCCCGGGCCGCCTCGGCCTCCTGCCGACTTGCCGCGACGGTGCTCCGGGTCCGGCCGAAATCACTGACGAGTTTCCGGGCAAACAGCTGAGCCCGGGAGTCGTCGTTGCCGGGCAAGGCGGTCAGGTCGTTGGGTTCGATCCAGCGGGCCTCGAGCCGGGCGTCCACCTGGACGTCCCCGAGCGCCTGTACCGTCTCCAGCTCGCGCTCGGAGCGTTCACGCGAGGCCTGAGCGCGCAGGAGCGTGGGATGGGCGCGGTCGATGTGTGCCAGCGCGTTCTCGAGGCGCAGCGGCTGGGGCAGCGGCTCACGCGCGTCTTCCCGGGCATGTCCCGAGCCAGTGGCCAGGAGAAGCAGAGTGACACCCGCCAGCGCCGCCAGTATGAATGCGGGCACTCCCACGTCCGGAGCCTACCGCGCTTCGCGCTTGAAGCGCGTGAAGTTCATGTCCCGGTAATGCCCTTCCGCCACGTATTCCCCGAGTTGAAGGAATTCGCGAACGTCTCGTGTGGCGCCAGTGAAACGGGCGATCGGTTCACCGTCGAGATTGAAGAACTGGAACACCGGGGTCGCGCGCACCCGGTTTTCGCGGAACGCGAAGTCGCTCTGACTGAGGGTGTTGCCCTGGAAATCCGTCACCTCGATGTCGCCTTCGACATCGACGCTGAAGATGGCGAAGTGCTCCCGGAAATAATCCTGCACGTCGGGCTGATTCAACACCTGCTGTTTCATCCGGTGGCAGAACGGACATTCGTCCATTTCGAAGAAAATCAGGATCGCCTTCTTCCCGTCCGCGCGCGCGTCTTCGAGGTCTTCCTGGAAGTCGCCGAAGGTGGGCTGGAAGAAATGCGAGTAGGGGTCACGTGGATCGGTTGCCCCCATGAGGGCAACGGGCGCCAGCATGAGCGCCGCGAGGCCCCATTGGCGAAGAATCCGTACGGCCGCGAATAACATTTCCCGCTCCTGAATGGCTGGGTGGTGAACGCTATTGTAGACGTCATCGGGTAGCTGAAAATTCCGGTTCGTGCGACCCGTGGCTCGACAGAGCCGGGCGGCGGGTGTTGCAATAGCACGATTGCCGATGGAGTTCGTCATGCTGCGTCCCTTCCTGCCCTTGATCGTCTTCGTCGCCATCGTCCTGCTGGAAATCTTCGGGTTTGCATGGGTGGGCGGCGCGGTGGGCGCTCTGATGACCGTCGTGCTCGTGGTCGTCACCGCGGCTCTGGGCTTGTGGATCTTTCGTCTCCAGGGGATGGCGCACTGGCAGCGCATGCAGCACATGCTGCGTCAGGGAGAGCTTCCGGCCCGTGAATTGCTGGAAGGCTGGCTGCTGATGCTCGCTGCGATTCTGCTCCTGGTCCCCGGGTTTTTCTCCGATGCGCTGGGTTTCGCGCTCCTGGTGCCCCCCCTGCGCTCGGCCGCGGCCCGCTGGCTTCTGGCCCGGGGTTCTCTCTGGGCTTCCGTCGCGCAACGTCCGCCCGGACATCGGGGCGAGACCATCGAAGGCGAGTTCCGGCAGAGAGAGGATCCTCCGGAACGGTTGGACGATCGCCGCGACCCCTGAGCCCCCATTGCCGTGGCGGCCCTTGACAGGCTTCCGTTTACGCCTATTATTGGCACTCGTTCGGGTCGGGTGCTAACAATGCCCGGCCGAATCCCCTAAACCACCCATCCAGAACATCGGACTTAAGGAGTTCGCACCATGAATCTGCGGCCTTTGCATGATCGCGTGATTGTCAAGCGTATGGAAGAACAGCGTACCTCCCCCGGAGGCATCGTGATCCCGGATACGGCAGCGGAGAAGCCGATCCGGGGTGAAATCCTCGCCGTGGGCAACGGCAAGATTCTCGACAACGGCGACGTGCGCGCGCTGGACCTGAAAGTCGGTGACACCGTGCTGTTCGGCAAGTATTCCGGAACCGAAGTGAAGGTCGATGGCCAGGATCTTCTGGTCATGCGTGAAGACGACATCATGGCGGTGATCGAGGGCTGATGCCCTGAACGACCCGGTTACCCATTCATTGTTTCAGGAGAGAATTCCGTTATGAGTGCAAAAGAAGTCCGCTTCGGCAACGACGCCCGTGCCCGGATGGTGCGTGGCATCAACGTCCTCGCCAACGCCGTGAAGGTCACCCTCGGTCCGAAGGGTCGCAACGTGGTGCTGGACAAGGCTTTCGGGGCTCCCACCGTGACCAAGGATGGCGTCTCCGTGGCCAAGGAGATCGAGCTCGAAGACAAGTTCGAGAACATGGGTGCGCAGATGGTCAAGGAGGTTTCCTCCCAGACCTCCGACGTGGCCGGCGACGGTACCACCACCGCCACCCTGCTGGCCCAGGCCATCGTGCGTGAAGGCATGAAGTCGGTTACCGCCGGCATGAACCCGATGGATCTGAAGCGCGGCATCGACAAGGCGGTGGCCGCGGCGGTCGAGGAGCTGAAAGCGCTCTCGAAGCCGTGCACCGACAGCAAGGCCATCGCCCAGGTGGGCACCATTTCCGCGAACGCCGACGAGTCGATCGGCGAGATCATCGCCAACGCGATGGAGAAGGTCGGCAAGGAAGGCGTGATCACGGTGGAGGAAGGCTCCTCCCTCGACAACTCGCTCGATGTCGTCGAAGGGATGCAGTTCGACCGCGGCTACCTTTCCCCGTACTTCATCAACAACCAGCAGAGCATGAGCGCCGAACTCGAAGACTGCTTCGTGCTGCTGTACGACAAGAAAATCTCCAACATCCGTGACCTGCTTCCGGTGCTGGAAGGCGTTGCGAAGGCCGGCAAGCCGCTGTTGATCGTTTCCGAGGACGTCGAGGGCGAGGCTCTGGCTACCCTGGTCGTGAACACCATGCGCGGCATCGTGAAGGTCGCGGCCGTGAAGGCTCCCGGTTTCGGTGACCGTCGCAAGGCCATGCTGCAGGACATCGCGATCCTGACCGGCGGCCAGGTGATCTCCGAGGAGGTCGGCCTGTCACTGGAGAAAGCCAGCATCGAAGATCTCGGGCATGCCAAGAAGGTGCAGGTGACGAAGGAAAACACCACGATCATCGACGGCGCCGGCAATGCGGATGACATCAAGGGCCGTGTTGATCAGATCCGTGCCCAGATCGAGGAAGCCACCTCCGACTACGACAAGGAAAAGCTGCAGGAGCGGGTTGCGAAACTCGCCGGCGGCGTCGCGGTGATCAAGGTCGGTGCCGCGACCGAGTTCGAGATGAAGGAGAAGAAGGCCCGCGTCGAGGACGCCTTGCACGCGACCCGTGCTGCAGTGGAAGAAGGTGTGGTCCCGGGCGGTGGTGTGGCCCTCGTGCGTGCCCTGCAGGCTCTCAAGGATCTGAAGGGTGCGAACCACGACCAGGACATCGGCATTGCCATCGCGCGTCGTTCCATGGAAGAGCCGCTGCGCCAGATCGTGATGAACTGCGGTGAAGAGCCGTCCGTGGTCATGAACAGGGTGCAGGAAGGTACCGGCAACTACGGGTACAACGCAGCGAGCGGTGAATACGGGGACATGATCGACATGGGTATTCTCGATCCCACCAAGGTCACCCGAACCGCGCTGCAGAATGCATCCTCGGTTGCGGGCCTGATCATCACCACCGAGGCAATGGTTGCGGAATTGCCGCGCAAGGATGACAAGGGTGGCGCCGGCCCGGGTATGGATGACATGGGCGGCATGGGCGGTATGGGCGGTATGGGCATGATGTAAGCCTCCCGGGCTTGCAGCATGGCTGTTCGAGACCCCGCTTCGGCGGGGTCTCTTTTTTGGGTCACCCCGACATCCGCGGACCCGGGCGCAGATGGACCGCCATATCGGCGCTGTCTCCCCAGGGTTGCCGAGGGGTGTCTCGAATATGTTACAGCCGTTGTCATATAGAGACGATTTTCAAGAAAAAGGGATGCAAAACCTCGAGCGTTGTGCCACTATCAGGGTGTTGCGGGCGCAATGTCATCGCTCTTCGTCTTGTGGCTGTGGCGAAGCCTGCAAAAAGATCTGCGAAACAAGGTTCCATTCCGGCCTACCGGTTCACTCTGAGGAGACTAGGGAAATGCAAAATAAAGCGGTGAAGAATTTTCTGGCACTGTCGGTCGCGACACTGGTGTTCGGTACCACGGGTGCCGTTTCGGCAGCCAACGTTTACGATTCACAGGGTTCCGTCGTGCGCGACAGCCAGGGTGAGTGCGTGCGCACGCCGTACTGGGCTCCGGAAAACGTCCGCACCCCGGGTTGCGCCGGTTACATCGAGCCCGTGGTCGAAGCGGCTCCTGCACCGGCTCCGGCGCCGGCTCCGGCTCCCCAGTTCACCACCACCACGTTGAGCGCTGAGGCACTGTTCGACTTCGACAAGTCGGCCCTGCGTCCGGAAGGCCGGGATACCTTGCGCGCCCTGGCCGCACAGCTGAATGCCGCGGACGCGAGCTACACCTCGGTCCTGGTGGAAGGTCATACCTGCAGCATCGGCACCGAGGCCTATAACCAGGGTCTGTCCGAGCGTCGTGCGGCTTCCGTCGCTGAGTTCCTGGTGAGCGAAGGCATCCGTCCCGACGCCATCCGCCAGGTGGGCTATGGTGAAGACCGGCCGGTTGCCGACAATGCCACCCGCGCCGGTCGCGAGCAGAACCGTCGTGTAGAAATCACGACGGACGTTCGCAAGCGCGTTCAGTAAGAACGATCGGCGAGCGTGTTCTCCGGGCTTCGTGTCCGGGGAACCAAGAGGGCCCCGTTATCGGGGCCCTTCTTTTTGGCCATCGACTCCCGCCTCCGATTCCTTCCGGGTTCACCGGTGGCGCAGCTTTACACCGGTCCCCATGTCATGGAGGAGCCCCCGAACACCGCTGTCAGAACTTTCCATCGTCCAGGTCCCGAAGCAGAATCCGGTCGATCTCGTCGAACCGAAGAATCCGGGTTCCGGCATGGTCTTCCAGGAACTCGCGAGCGTCGTTCTCACTGGCAAGCGGCACCAGTTCGTGGCCCATCGGGCCCAGGACATCCGAGCCAACCACATACCAGGCTGAGTAGGCATCGATGCGGCTGAGCCCGTAGTACTCGGTAACGCCGATCGCAGTGATGTCGTCGGTCGCCCGCCCGGGAGCGTAACGGGGAAGGTCGAAGAGATACTTGAACAGGTCCTTGGCGCCGTCGAAGTGATCGGCTTGATCATCTGCGTAGACCACGGTGGCGATCCAGGCCGGATACCGTGCGACCAGCATGCCGCAGACCGGGCAGGTATCACGGGCCTGCGGATCGGGCATGGAATCAGGAGCATTGGCAGCGGTCAGCGCAAGACTCCAGGCGAGCAGCAGCGAGATTCCCAGCATCCTCAACATCGTGTGTCCTCCAGATCCAGTTCCTGCATTCTCCATTCGAAGCCAACCGGGTCATGGCGAATTCCGCTGCATGCGGCTGCGACGCTCCGCCCGGCGCCGGCGGATCATCACGGTGTCGTGCGCCATATCCAGGTAGGCCGCGCTCAGCGCTTCTTCGAAATCTCCGATCTCCCCGCCGTGGGTCTGTTGCGCCGACCGGGCTGCGGCTTCCGTCGCGAAGGCCATTTTGCTCCGAGCCGTCATGGTTCCAGGCAAGGTGCTGCCGATCAGATAGCGGGCCGCATCGACCTTCACCATGGAACGGATCGGTTCCTGTGACGCGAAATCCGCGGCATAGATGGCGTTGGGACCCAGATCGATATTCAGGCTCAGACTGATGGCTGCGCAGTGGAGCGAACAGGTCGGATCGACGCGACCATCGTCGAAATGAATCAGGTGCCGGCTATGGTGCCATTGGCGACGGTCCATGCCGCAATAGGGGCAGCGCGGATATTTGTCCAGCTCATCCTCGAGCGGATTCGGGTCTGGCGCAGTCCTTGGCATGAACTGCAGCGGAGTCCCGTCGCCCGCACAGGGTGCCTCGGCCGAGGCCTTCCCAACCGTTCCCAGCAGTCCCACCCATGCGGCTCCTTTCAACACGTCTCTGCGTTTCATCCTACGGCTCCTTGTCATCGTTTTTACCGGCGCCAAACGGTTGGCCGGTCGGCCTTATCCCGGCGGGGGCTACCCGCCGACCAGACCCTGCATCACCTCGAAGTAACGGATGCCCTGGTACAAAGTGGCGATCCCCAGTGCGATCACGAAAAGGGCGGCGACCTGCATCATCCGTCCCCGGATCCCGCAGCCCAGTCGCCCGACAATCAGGCTCAACGCCAGCATCGAAGGCAGCGTCCCGAGGCCGAAGGCCAGCATGAGCTTGGCCCCGGCCAGGGGTCCCCCGGCCGTGGTGGCCTGGACGGCCACGGCCAGGGTGAGCGAGCACGGCATCAGGCCGTTGATCGTCCCGCCGATCCATGCCCCGGCCAGCGGGCCACGACGATCGGCCGAGCGCAGGGCATAGTTCAGCAGGCCCGAGGGCAGAACCGAAATGCCGATACGATGCAGCGGTCCCACGCCGAGGATGTCGAGCCCGAGCAGGATCACCACGATTCCGGCAACAATCATCAACACGCCCTGAGCCAGCCCGAGGCTTCCTGCAGAGATCAGCAACCCCGCGGCCCCGGCGGCGGCACCCGCGGCCACGTACACCGAGATGCGTGCGCCATGGTAGGCCGCGTAGGTCACGGGACGTTTCGAATGGCGGCCCATCTTCAGGAAGAAGGCCGAGACGAGCCCGCCGCACATGCCCACGCAGTGACCGCTGCCCAGGACTCCGGCGAGGAATGCGATCACCCAGGTGTATTCGGCCTGCATCACCGGCGCTCCGGATCCGGATCCGTCACCGGCGTCGGGAGTTTCGCCAAGGCGGCGGCGTCGGCCCCGTCGGGGGACGCGGGAGAACGCAGCAGTGGCACGGCCATGCGTTCGAATGTGTCGGCATCGGATTCCCCGATGATCTTCCCGCGCACGATACCGTCACGGTCGATGAAGTAGGTGACCGGGATCGCGATCACGCCGAAACGTCGGGCTACGGCCGAATCCGAGTCCAGCAGGGTCGGGTAGGAGTAGCCGACGCGTTCGACGAAGCGCCGCACGTTCTCGGGATCCTGCCCGACGTTGACCGCCAGGATTTCCAGTCCCTGATCGCGCAGCCGCTGGTAGACCGGTTCCAGTTCGCGCATCTCCCGCCGGCAGAAGGGGCACCAGTCGGCCCAGAACCGGACCGCGACCACCGACCCGCTCAGTTCGTCCAGAGCCACGCGGCCTTGGCCGAGACGCTGAAGCTCGAACCCGGGAGCGGGTTCCCCGCTGACAAGGCGCGGATGGTCTCCGCCGCAGCCACCGATCAGCATGATCAGCATTACCAGGACCGATCCGAACACGATGCGCGGTTTCATGATTCTCGGCTCAGTAGCCCAGCAGGAGCAGGTTCGAGCGCCAGGACAGCCATACGGTCAGCGCGGTGAAGACAAGCAGGCCGATGCCCGCGGTGATGACCAGAGGCGGTGCCGAGTGCGACAGTACCCGGCGCACGCTGTCGCGCCGGGCCAGAGCAGCCGTCAGCCCCAGACCGAACCCGAGTGCGGTCCCCATGAAAAGCGGCAGATACAGGGCGTACCCGATATGTCCGTACTCCGGCTGCAGCAGACAGAACGGGCAGTGGTGCAATGGGTGCTCGTACACGTACAGGGAGACGAATGCGATGATTCCGGCAATCGCGACCGGAAAGGACAGGGTGCTGAGAGCGCCAAAAAGCAGCAGGCCGCGTCGCCAGCGCAGGTAGACGACGCCGGACAGCAGCGCCAGGGCCAGTGTTGTGTACAGCAGGACCATGATGGGTGCCGGAGGCAGGCCGGCCATGTGCGCGGTCACCGACTCGGTCCCCCGGCTGAACAGGCTGCCGCAGCAGGAAGTGATGACGTCCGGATCCAGTTTCGCGAAGTAGATGAACTGCAGAATCGCGGTGACGGCCGCGAGTGGAACGATCGCCAATAACAGGACGTACTTGGCGCGCGTCAACGGGTAGTCCGGGGCACGCGTGTCCATGTGATGCAGAACCAGCCAGGCCGCGGCCAGGAAAAAAAGCGCGATGCGCGACTGCAGGGCAGGGAATCCCCAGGCATTCGCGTTGAGCGTACCGACCGCGCACATGGCCCCCACGATCTGCACCGCCATCCGATCGACCGTGTGCACGAACAGCGGCAGCATCAGGATCTGCGCCAGGAACATGACACCGAGCACGGCACCGACCAGGTAGGTGCGTTTTTCCAGTCGAAGCTGTCGCGCATGTCCGCTGTCGGGGTTCCAGTGGCGCAGCAGATGCAGTGCGAACAGCCCGGCAGGAATCAGCAGCAGCAGGCTCAAGAGATCGGCCAGCGTCAGCGCGAGAACGGGTGTCTGGACCATCATGTGGAAACGGCCGAACGCACCCGGTCGGAGACCACACGGCCGTCCCGCAGCTCGATGACGCGGTCGACCATCCCCGCCTCCCGCACCAGCGGGTCGTGACTGCTCAGAATCAGCGAACGTCCTTCGGTCCGGAGTCGCGCCAGGATCTCGAGGAGGGTCCGCGAAAGTTCCGAGTCGAGATTCGCCGTCGGCTCATCGGCGATCAGTATCCGCGGATCGTTGATCAGTGCGCGGGCAAGAGCCGTGCGCTGCGCCTCGCCGCCGGACAGGGATTCCACGCGAGCATCCGCGCGAGGGCCCAGTCCCAGTGTTTCCAGCAGGTGGAGCGCCCGTTTGCGCAAGGCGCGACGGGGAACGCCCAGCGGGTAGGCCGGAACCATCACGTTATCCAGCACCGGCAGGCCCCGGATCAGGTTGAAACGCTGGAACACGAAGCCGAATGTCTGCCGCCGCAGGGGCGCGAGAAACGGTTCGGGCAGGCTGGAAATCGCGCGGTCATTCAGCAGCACACGGCCTTCGGTGGGTCGTGCCAGGCAGCCGATAAGCGTCAATAGCGTGGTTTTACCCGATCCGCTGGGTCCCGCGAGAACCGTGACCTGTCCCTCGGGCAGGTGCAGATCGACCCCGTTCACGGCCCAGAATCGGTTCGGCTGCCCCTCGTTGAAGGCTTTGCGAATTCCGGTCAGCTGGATCTTCAGGGTCATCGCATGACCTCGTCGGGATCCGTCACCGCCGCGCGCCAGACCGGAACCAGCGTGGCCACGAGGTACGGGAACACCGTCAGGAAGAAGAGTGCCAGCAGCTGGCTACCCTCGATCGCGGGGGTCAGGCGGAAGTCGGGGTACAGCACCGACCAGCCCTGCATCACAGGTGCCAGCAAGGGCGCCGAGAGGCCGAAGACATGCCAGTAGGCGGCGACCGTTCCGAACAGAAAAGCGAGCAGGGAAAGCAGCCCGCCCTCCCAAAGTTTCATCCGCAACACGTCGCGGGTCTCCCAGCCGACGGCCTTCAGGATGCCGATCTCGCGGCGTTCGTCCGCGGAGAGACCCGAGGCTTTCTCCCAGGCGAGGATCGCGAACGCCAGCAGGGCGCCGGAGAGCGGCAGGAGCACCAGCGCCGAGCGCCAGTCGAAGATGGCGTCGTAAGTGCGCTGCATCTCCTCGCGCAGGATGGCCCGGCTGTCGGGCAGCCGCTCGAGCACCTTTTCCGCAACGGTCTGCACTTCACGCGGGTTCGGAATCCGCAATGCAAGATCGGTGTACTCCCCGGACGGGATGCCGAAGAGGGTTCGGAAATCGGTCTCGTCGATCAGCAGCAGATCGGCACTGGCCAGCGCCGTTTCCATCGGCAGCACCTCGGCAATGCGGAAGCTCGCGAGCACGCCATCGTGGCCCCGGAAGCTGATGACGTCGCCATGGCCTGCGCCGCGGGCCCTGGCCAGAGCGGGGCCGAGGATCGCCGTCCCTTTCCGGACCCCGCCTTCCGGCGGCACCATCAGTGTGTAATTGGCGCGCACCACGGGGTCATATTGATACCCCCACAGCCGCCCCTCTACGTCCCGAAGTCCCCGGATTCCCTGCAGCGCCAGCAGGTGTTCCCCGGAAACCGGTGCATACCGGCCCGCGACCATACGCTGAACCACGATCTCGGGCGCCCCGGCGAGCAGAAGGTTGGCTTCGTGTTTCAGTGCGCTGGAATAGAACAGGACCGAGGCCAGCAGGAAGACCATTCCACCATAGACGGTCAGCAGACCGAGGTTGCGGCCCTTGCGCCGGGCCATGGAAGCAGCGCTGTAGTCGATCAGATGACGCTGGCGCTCCCAGACTCTGCGCAGATCACTCATACAGGTGCCCTGGCGGCCGGACCAACGAGCCCGAAGGGAAATGTTCCAGCGCCATCGGGTGGTTCTGGAAGGCTGCAAGGCGATCAATGGTTGCAGGGTGCCGGGCGTAGCGGGCTTCGGTGAATACCGCAAGATCGCTCAACGCAAGATTCCGGACCAGTGCGGCCCCCGCGGTCTCCGACGGGCGCGCGGCAAGGACACCTGCGTGGAGCAGTGAGAGACCCAGCAGCACAGATCCCACCAGTACCAGGACCAGCATATAATCCCCGGGGCGAAGCCCGAGATGTGCGCGCGGGATACCCGCTGGGATCACCGTTCTCTCCTCAATCGCATCGATTGGCCTCGATGCGCTTCTCTGCCCAGTAGAACCCTTTTCCGCTCATCGTTCGATGCGGTAGATCAAGTCGATGGTCTGGTTCAGGGCGCCGGACGTGGTCTCGATGCTCAGCGCCGGGGTGAGTTCAAAACGCAGCATGACCCGCGACGAATTGTCGAACAGGCTCAGACTGTAGCGCAGCAGAAGCCGTGGAGAGAGGTACTTGCCCAGCAGCAGCGCGCTCTGGCCAAACCCGCCTGAGGTATCGAGCTCGACCGAGTCCAGACCGAGTTCGCTGCCGAGGCGCTGCGTGATCAGGTTTCCCCGTTCCAGGCCCCACAGCGCCGCGGCGCCGGCCAGCAGGTTGCCGTCGGATTGCGAGGCTCCCGACAGGGGTCTTCCGGTGACAAGAAACGCAAGCGCCTCGGTGTCATCCATCGGCGGTTGCGAAAAGATGCGGCTTTGAAGCTGTTGCGGTGTGCCGGTGATCTCCAGGCCCACGACCACGTTATGTTCCGGGATGTCTCGCACGGCCCGGATATCCAGGGCCGGGGTGTCGGGTGGCCCCTGAAACAGGATCAGGCCCTGTTCGACGGTCAGGTTCTGTCCCCAGGCCCGATAATTTCCCTCCAGCACGGACACTTCGCCGAGAATCTGTGGCGGGCGACCCTGAACATCGATCAGGTCGACGTCGCCGGTAAGGTGGGCATTCAGTCCAAAGGCCTCCAGGCGCACATCCTCTCCGAGCAGCACGCGCAAGCGGATGTCCATCGGCAGACCGTTTTGCAGCTCTTCCTCCTCGCCCACCACGATGGCGTCCCGCGAGACCGTGACGGCACCGGGCGGCAGATCGGGCGGTAGGATCCTGGCCCAGGGCACGACGATTTCGCCCCGAACGCTGAGCCCTTCCGCATCGATTTCCACGGTGAGGTCGGGACTCAGACGGGCACGGATGTCCGGGCGGTTCAGCGCCAGGAAGTCCTCGCCCTGGATCCAGATTTCGGCGTGCGGGCCCCGTTCGGGCGTGAAGCCCAGGTCGCCCTCGAGGAGGAGGCTCTCACCGCCGGAGCGCAGTTCTCCGGACAGACGCACGTTCTCGGTCGATTCGATTTCCGCGACCAACCGCGGGACTTCCAGTTCCAGGCCCGCTTCGGGAATGATCGCGTGGCCGTCGTTCAGGCGGACGAAGCCCTCGATCACGGGTTCGGCCAGCGATCCTCCGAGGGCGATGTCCATGTTCAGCCGCCCGCGGACATCGCGAACCTTCGGGTTGAGCATTCCCGCCCACTCCAGATCTTCCAATGCGGCCTGCAGCCTCCCTTCCATCCGGTAGCTCTCGGCCTCCGGGCGAAGCCGCAGCGTGGCCTCTGCCGAACCCGCCTCGAGGAAGGACAGCCCCATGTCCGCCTGGATGAATTCCTCCTCGACACGAACATCGAGCCGCAGATCCCGGTAGGGAAACGCCCGTTCGGCGTTTTCGTCGAAAACATTCCGCAGCACACCCTCTGCAGGGGGTACGGAAAGCGTTCCGCGCAGGATTCCGGAGGGATCCCGGGACCCCTCGACCCGGAGGTTCAGGGTGCCGTCAATCGCGGTTTCTTCCGGCAGGATCGGCGCAAGCCAGGCGAGGTCGAGGTCATCCAGGGTGATCTGGGTGCGTGCCCCCGACGCCGGGTCCCAGTCTCCCGAGAGACAGAGCTGCGTCCTCTCCCGGCCCAGGCATAGCGGTTCCAGCTCCGCCGCGCTCGCGCTGGCGCTGATGGCTGCCGGTGCGCGGAGTGACCAGGGTCCGGCGATGGGATGATCCAGGTCGAGGTCCTCCAGGATGCCGGTCCAGCCCCTGGAGTCCAGGTCGTAACGGCCCGTCGCCGCGACGGCAACCGGGCCGAGATCGGGGCTTTCGACCTGCAGGCGGATCCGATGGGAGGACGCCTGCCCGGCCACCGTCAAAGCGGCATCCCGAATGGTGAATCCGTCGAGCCCGAGTCCCGAAATCCGCAGCGTCACCTCGGCGGGAGCCTCCAGATCCAGGCCCGCATCCAGTCCGAGTTCGAAGGCGTCGAGAGACATCGATTGGAAACGCAAGCTGGAACCCGTTCCCTGCGCGGTGATGTGGGGGTTGTCCCGTGTCCCGGATACGCGACCGTCGAGCCGGACGGCGCCCGCGAGTTCCGGGAAAATGCGGTGGAGTTCCGGAGCGTGTACGGCGAGGTCCAGTTCGAGCGTTTCGTCGACCTGACCCTCGAGACGGATCCGGTTCGCGCCCATACCGAGGTCCAACCGGTCGATGTCGAGACGGTTTCCGCGCACCGCGACGCGGGCTGTCCCATCGATCGCCTGGCCCCTCAGCAGCCCCTGCAACTCCGTGAGTTCCAGGTCCACGGAGCGCTCGCCGTCGGTGGGCACGTTGCCGGTGGTGTTGAGTGCGACGTTCAGCTTCCCGGCCCACTCGGGGAAGACGGCGCCCGGGTCGAAATCCCGGGCCAGCAGCATCAGATCCCATGCGAGCCCGTCTGCGTGATCGATGCGGCCCCGTGTCGTCAGCACACCGGCCTCGCTGCGCAGGGCCAGTTCCGGAATCTCCACGTGTTTCAGGGAACCCAGTGCCGTACCGCGCAGCTGGAGAGGTGGCCACTCATCCATACTCACGCCCCCGGCCACCCGCCCCTGCCAGTCGTCCGGGGTACCCGCCAGGTCCAGTTCACCCGACGTGATGTCGAGGACCCGATCCGGTCCCAGGCGATAGGGAAACGCGGTCCACCGATTTTCTGCGGTGAACCGGGGATCACCAAGGGGGTCGGTTGCGGACAGGTCGGTATCCAGTTCCAGCCCGGCACGCAGGTGATGCTGCAGGTTCAGCTGCTCGGTCAGGTCACCGGTCAGATGGAGCGTGCCTTCGGCCGCGGGGGCATCCAAAGCGGACGCGACATCGTCGGGAAGCACGAATCTCCAACGTGCCTCGACCTCCAGCGGGTACAGTCCCGAAGGCTGGACCCCTGCATCCATCGATACTTCGAGTTCTGCCAGGGCCAGTTTCAGAGCGGTCACCTGAATGCGGTCGGAACTCGCATCCAGCCGAAGCGCGAGAGAGTCGATCGTGATGAGTTCCCGGCCGTCCTGACGGACCTCGAGGCTGGAGAGCCTGAACTCCTCGATCAGCACGCGCACTGGAATCGGCACTTGCTCGGGCAAGCCGGTGGGTTCAACGGTTTCGGAATCGGGGGTCGCCAGATCCACGTGGCCACCGTCCAGATGCAGTTCGGGAATCCGCACGGTCGACCGCAGCAGGCTGGGTGCGTCCACTCGGATTCGGAGATGGTCTGCTGCAAACGCGTTGCCCTGCGCGCGGAGTCGAAGGTCGCGCACGTTCAGCCCACGGAACAGCGTGCCGTCAACCGCGCCCACCGCCAGATCGAGAGGCGCATGTCGTTCCGCCTGGGCGAACAGCCAACGGGTACCCGGCTCGGTGGCGACGAGCATGACCGCGCCGGAAATTGCGAGAACCGCCAGGATCAAGGTCCAGCGCAGAAGGAAAACGAGCGCCCCCAGCACGCGGATCACAGGTCCGGACCCATCGTGAAGTGGATGCGAAAATCGTCGTCTGAATCGGGTGCGTGCGCCAGATCGATACGCAGCGGGCCCACCGGCGATCGCCAGCGCAGCCCGATCCCGGCCCCCACCTTCAGTTCGTAGTCGTCGAACTGGTCGAAGGCATTTCCGACGTCGGCAAAGACTGCGACTGCCCACGGGCGGTCACCCAGGGGGTGGTCGTATTCGAGACTGCCCACCAGCAGGTGCCGCCCGCCGATCACCCGGCCTTCGGCATCGCTCGGTCCGAGGCGCTGGAAACCGAAACCGCGCACGCTCGTGTCTCCGCCGGCGAAGAACCGCAGCGAGGTTGGCAGTTCCTCGACACTTTCGGTTGCGGTGAGCCCTGCGTCACCGCGCAGGATCACGCGGCCGGCACCCACTCCGCGTATCCATTTCAGGTTGGCGCGGGTCTGCAGGAAAGTCAGACTGGATCCCAGGTCTTCATACGCACCCTGCACGAGTAGATCGATGCGATGACCGCTGCGTGGGTACAGGAAATCATCGGACCGGGTTCGGTTGATGCGGTAGGAGGGAATCAGCAGGTTCGAGGTATCGGCGACGCCAGCGACCGTGAACTCCTCGAACTCGTAACGGATGCCACGGGTGATCTGCCACCCCGACGGAAAACTTCTTACGTGGTTGGCGCCGATCTGAAGCCGGTCCGACGTTCCGCTTCGAACATCCTCCATGCGGTAGGCGATGAAGAGGCCCAGATTGTCCTGCAACGGGTCCGCCAGAGGGATGTCGTAATTGAATCCTGCTTCCGAACGTTCGGGAGCCAGGTTGAGATCGACGCGATACCGGTGCCCGCGCCGGTTCACGTAACGATGTTCCATTGCGGCGCCCAGGCGCGGGCCGATGTCCGTCGAGTAGCCGACGCTGAATTCGTAGGAATAGCGCGACCGGGGTTCCACCTCGACATGGATCGGCACGACCGTTCCGGTCACCTCGTCCAGCAAGGGACGGACGCGTACGGCCTGAAAATATCCGCTGTCTCCAAGATTGCGGCGGAGAGTGACCAGCGGTTCCGCGCTGAACGGCGCTCCGGGCTCAAACGGGATCAGCCGTTCCACGAAGGAGGGATCCAGGATGTCCTGCTCGAGCCGGACTTCGCCGAACTGAAAGCGGGGCCCGGTCTCCAGATGCAGAATCACGCGTGCTTCGCGCATTGACGGGTCCACCCGCAATTCGCTCGTCGCGAGTTCAGGCTTGAGATAGCCGCGATCATAGGCGACGCGGATCAGGCGGTTACGCAGCTGATCGTGCAGGTCATGGCGCAGGGTCTGCCCAGGGGTGATTCCGGGAGCGCCGGCCACTGCGGCGAGCACGGGATCCTCCGCGCCCGGTCCCGAGATCCGTACATCGACTTCCGCGAACAGGATCGGGGGGCCGGGGTCGAGTTCGAGCTTCAGGTTCCAGCAGTCCGAGTTTCGGAGCACGTTGAACGCCAGGGCGGGTTCGTAATGGCCGAGTGCGCGCAGCGCCTCCTGCGCGCGGTGCCGGGTATCGCGGATCATGTTGCGTTCGCGAAAACCGGGCAGATCGCAGCTGTATCCCGACAGGCGCGCAAAGGCCTCGATGTTCTGCCGTTGTTCCGCGCTGCCACCCTCGATCTGCAGTTGCGGTGTCGGTTGCGCCTGCGCGGCAAGAACCGGAAGCGTGAGCACCAGTGCCAGCCATCGCCATGGCGACGGAGGAGTTCCTGGCTTCCTGGGGCGGGTTGCAAACATGGGGGCGTAATCGGTGCCGTGGTGGCGGGATTCAGGACCGGCGGCATCCATCGCGTCGGCCGGACCGTGCGCCTATCTTAACCCGACCGGTGTTTACGTCCCCGCATGCCGTTTCTGCGCGGCGGATGCCCGTGAATCGAATCAGGATGCTTCGGAACCACCCTTGCCCCTGGGGAACACCACGAGGTGGGAGAAGCCCAGACGCAGGCGAACGTGGTCCGAGACCACATAGTTGTCGTGGCTGGGCGCCACGCACAGGAGTTCGGTGCCATCCCGAAGGCGCAGTGTGTACAGGAAATCCGCACCGCGGAATGCCTTGCTGACCACCTCCGCAGGGATATCGCCCGATGCGTTGTCGAGCTCGATATCGTCCGGACGCACCAGCACGTCGACGCCACTGCCCTCGGTGAAGTGTCCGGGGAGCAGCCCGTGGATGCGGCCCAGGGCGGTTTCCACGCAATCCTCCGCGCAGACTCGGCCGGAGACGATCGTGCCCTCGCCCACAAAACCCGCGACGAAACGATCCGCGGGCTTGTGATACAGGTTGTATGCGGTGTCCCACTGGCACAGGCGTCCGGCGTTCAGGACGGCGATGCGATCGGCGAAGGCGAAGGCTTCGTTCTGGTCGTGCGTCACCAGCATTCCGGTCGTTCCCTCCGCACGCAGAATGCCACGCACTTCGTGCGCGAGATCCGTACGCAGTTCCACGTCCATGCTGGAGAAGGGCTCGTCAAGCAGAAGGAGCTGGGGCCGGGGCGCCAGCGCACGGGCGAGCGCGATGCGCTGCTGCTGCCCGCCCGAGAGGGCATGGGGATAGGCGCGCTCGTATCCGGACAGTCCGATCAGGCGCAGGAGTTCCCGGACCCTGTGCTCGCGTTCGGCCCGCTTCCAGCCGCGGATGCCGAAGGCGATGTTTCCGGTGACATCGAGGTGGGGGAACAGTGCGAAGTCCTGAAACACCATGCCGACGTTGCGTTTCTCGGGAGCCAGCAGAAAACCCGGTCGGCTCACCGTGTGGTCATTCAGCCGTATCTCCCCGCGCATCACGCCCTCGAATCCGGCAATGGCCCGCAACAGCGTCGTCTTGCCGCACCCGGACGGTCCCAGAAAACAGCCGATCTGGCCGCTGGCCAATGTCAGGGAAATTGCATGCACGACGCGCTGGCCCGAATAGCCGACATCGACGTCGTCGAGAACGACCTCGGCCGCGTGTCGCGCGCTCTGGTGTGGATGCTCAGTCATGAAGCTTGGGCGCCGGCGGGCAGGGCGAGAGGTGCGTCATCGGTCCGTCGCTTTCGGGCCCGGGCCCGCTGCGTCTGCCCGGGCCGGGATCGTTCGATGGTCAGGCTGATCAGGATAACCGGAAGGAGTCCGACGAGCACGATCGCCAGCGCCGCGCTGGATGATTCGGCCAGCCGTTCGTCGCCAGCCAGCTCGAAGGCCCGCACGGCGAGGGTATTGAAGTCGAAGGGCCGCAGGATCAGAGTCGCTGGAAGTTCCTTCAGGACATCGACGAAGACCAGAAGCAGCGCCGTCAGCAGCGTGCCGCGCATGATCGGAAGGTGCACTCGGGTCAGGGTCGCGAGCGGGCGCATGCCGAGTGATCGGGCGGCATCGTCCATGCTCGGCTTGATCTTGCCCAGTCCGGCCTCGACGGTCTGCAGCGAGACGGCCAGAAAACGCACCGCGTACGCGAACAGCAGGGCCGCAAGCGTACCCGACAGCAGCAGTCCGGTTGAAATCCCGAAATGCATGCGCATGAACCCGTCCAGCGTATTGTCGAACCACGCGAACGGCAGCATCACGCCAATCGCGATCACCGTACCTGGAACCGCGTAGCCCATGCCCGCGACCCGTACGGCAAGGCCGGTAATGAGACCGCCCTCCATGCGCCGCGCGTAGGCGAGCACCAGGGCCAGGATGACGGCAATGACGGCGGCGAGGGCGGCGAGGTAGAACGTGTTGAGGACGAGCCCCGCGAAGTCGGGATTCAGCCACTGCTCGGTGGTACGCAACGCCCAGATCGTCAACTGCGCGGCCGGCACCAGGAATCCCAGCAGAACCGGGATCAGGCACGCGGCTACCGCGGCCGCCGCCTTCCAGCCCCGCAACTGGTAGCGCGGCAGGGTGGAGTAGCGGGAACTGGTGTGGTGGAAGCGCGCGCGCATCCGCGACCAGCGCTCAAGCAGGATCAGGATGAAAACGAAACTGAGCAGGACCGCGGCAAGCTGGGCGGCGGCGCCGGGATCCGCGAGGCCGTACCAGGTCCGGAAGATGCCGGTGGTGAACGTTGCAATCCCGAAATACGCGACGGTACCGTAATCCGCCAGAACCTCCATCAAGGCCAGCGTCAGGCCAGCGATCACGGCAGGCCGAGCCAGAGGCAGAGCAACCCGCAGGAAGCCGGAATACGGGCCGCTGCCCAGTGTGCGCGAGACTTCCAGCACGCAGACCGACTGTTCGAGGAAGGCCGCGCGCGTCAGCAGGTAGACATAGGGGTAGAGCACCAGCGTCAGCATCAGCATGGCGCCGGTCAACGAACGGATTTCCGGGAACCAGTACTGTCCGTAGCCGAGGCCGGTGATGTCACGAATCAGCGCCTGCACCGGCCCGGTGAAATCCAGCATTCCCGTATAGGTATAGGCGATGATGTAGGCCGGCATGGCCAGCGGCAGCATCAATGCCCATTGGAATATGCGCCTTCCGGGAAACTCACAGACACTGACCAGCCATGCGACCGGGATGCCGATCACCAGCACGCCGACACCGACACCGAACAGAAGCAGCAGGGAATTGCGCACGTACTCGCCGAGCAGGGTCTGGCGAAGATGCACCCAGACGTCACCGGCGGGAAGGAATACATGGGCGAAAATGACCAGCACGGGCAGCGCCAGAACCAGGGCGACCAGACCCGAGACGATCGGCCATGCGCCGGGACGGCCACGAGGGAAAAGGCCCGGCGTCCGCGAGCGCCGGGCCTTGCTGGTTACAGTGTGTTCCATGGGTGCGAATAGTAAAGGTTCTTATTCACCATTACACCCCAATCTCGCCCGCCCCCCGATCGATCGGGGGCGGGCATGGGCATGACCGCGGCGTAGCCCGGTCTCAGCGCCAGCCTGCGCGGTCCATGATCCGGACGGCCTCGGCATTGTGCACGCCAAGCAGGGACAGGTTCAGATCATCCGCTTTGAAATCTCCGAAGCCGCTGAGGATTTCACTCGCCGGCACATCCGGGCGAACCGGATACTCCTGATTGACCTCGGCATACCAGCGCTGAGCGTCCTCACCCGTGAGATATTCGACGAGTCGGATGCCATTGTCGCGGTTGGGTGCGTGAGCGGTGACGCCCGCGCCGCTGATGTTCACGTGGGTGCCCCGGTCTTCCTGGTTGGGAAAGAACACGCCCATCTGTTCGGCGGCTTCGCGCTGGGCAGTGTCGTCCCCGGCAAGCATCGCGCCCAGGTAGTAGGTGTTGGCGATTGCGATGTCGCAGACACCGGCAGCCGCCGCGCGAATCTGGTCACGGTCGCCGCCTTGCGGTGGCCGGGCCATGTTGCTCACGATTCCATTGGCCCAGTCCTGAGCCGCCTCGGCACCCTCGCTCGCAATGATCGAAGCGACCATGGACTGGTTGTAGATGTTCGACGATGAGCGGATGCAGATCCGGCCTTTCCACTGGGCCTCGGTCAAAGCCTCGTAGGTGGAGAGTTCCGAAGGATCGACCTCGGCCTTGTTGTAAAGGATCGGTCTGGCGCGCATCGACAGCCCGTACCACTGACCCTCGGGATCGCGGAAGCTCTCCGGGATATTTTCGTTCAGCACCTGGGACTCGATCGCGGCCAGGACGCCGGCCTCTTTCGCCTGGTGCAGGTTGCCCGCATCCACGGTGATCAGTACGTCGGCTGGAGAATTGCGGCCCTCCAGGCGGAGGCGCTGGAGCAGTTCGTCGGCTTTGCCGGTGAGCAGGTTGACCTGAATGCCCGTATCCCGGGTGAAGTCGTCCAGGAGCGGCTTGATCAGATTTTCCTGGCGGGCGGAGTAGAGGTTGACTTCGCCCTCGCCCGCACCTTCGGCGGTAACGGTCGCGGGAAACGCGAGGGCGGCCGCGAGGGCGGCCATCGTGAAGATTCCAGAAGCGTGGGGAAACATGTTTTCTCCTGTAGTGAAGTGGGTCCGCTAATACGAACAAGAACGATTGTCATTCAAAGAAAGACGTCCGTCAAGGCTTCCTTGCGTCCGCTCCCGGTTCCCGAGGTGGTCCGGCTCCCCCTGGGGAAGAGGGGCTGGTAGGCTTGCCCGATGGAGCCTCGACGTTTTCCCGACCTGAATCGACTGCCGCCCGCCATCCAGGAACGTGCCCAAAACCTGCTCGCACGATTTCTCGAGCGGGTTCCCGGGGCGCCTGGGTCCATCCCGGGCGCTGCACAGGTGTTTCTGTGCAGCGACTATGTAGCCCAGATGGCCCACCGCCATCCCGAATACGTCCTCGACACGCTCACGTCCGAGCAGAGAATGCCGTCACGGAGTGATACGGAGCTGCGCGAACGGCTCCGCGATTGCATGCGCGAGGTTACCGATGAGAACGGACTCAAGACGTGCCTGCGTGAGCTGCGGCATCGTGAACTCATCCGGATCGCCTGGCGGGACCTGCTGGGGGACGCCGATCTCGATGAGACTCTGCACGACCTGACGCGTCTGGCGGACACCCTGGTGCAGGGCGCGCTCGCCTGGCTCGAGGCGCGGTATCACGAGCGGTTTGGGCGTCCACGCGATGGTGAGGGTGTGTCACAGTCGCTGATCGTGCTGGGCATGGGCAAGCTCGGTGGCCAGGAGCTCAATTTTTCCTCGGACATCGACCTGATTTTTGCGTTCTGGCGGCCGGGTTGTACCGACGGTACGAAGAGCATCGACAACCAGGAGTTCTTTCAGCGCCTGGGCCGCGCATTGATCGCCGCTCTGGCCGACGTGACTCCCGAGGGCTTCTGTTACCGGGTCGACATGCGGCTGCGCCCCTTCGGTGGTTCCGGTCCCCTCGTGATGCACTTCGACGCGATGGAGGACTATTACCAGGCGCATGGTCGCGAGTGGGAGCGGTACGCGCTGATCAAGGCGCGTGTGCTGGCGGGGGATCCGGACGCGGGCGCGCGCCTCATGGAAAAGCTGCGGCCCTTCATCTACCGCCGATACCTGGACTACGGGGCCTTCGCCAACCTGCGCGAAGTCAAGCGCATGATCAACGAGGAGTCGGTACGCAAGGAGCGGATCGAAGACGTGAAGCACGGCGAGGGGGGGATTCGTGAGGTCGAATTCGTCGGGCAGGTGTTCCAGTTGATCCGTGGGGGGCGCGACCGGGCCCTGCAACGGCGGGATCTGCTCGGCGTTCTGGAGACGCTTGCGGAGCAGAACCTGCTGCCCCGGCACGCCGTCGACCAGTTGGTCGAAGCCTACCGGTTTCTGCGTCGGGTGGAGAATCGGCTGCAGATGCAGAATGATCAACAGACCCATCGGCTGCCGTCCAATCCGTTTGACCGCACCCGCCTCGCGCTGGCAATGGGATACTCGGACGAGGCCACATTCGAGACGGCGTTGCTGCGGCAGCAGCAGCGCGTGCATGCCCAGTTCGAGCAGGTCTTCTCGGCACCTCAGCGGGATGACAGCGATGCGGTGAGCGCGGCTCCGGACGCGGGCCGACAGCGGATGATGAGCCATCTCTGGTCGGAGAAGCTGCAGCGCGAAGAGGTGCTCCCGATTTTGCAGAAAATGGGGTTTGCCGAGCCGGCCGCGGCGTACGAGGGTATCGCGGCCTTGCGCGACAGTCCGGTCACACGAAGCCTCAGCGAAACCGGCCGGCAGCGGCTGGATCGGCTGATGCCGCTGCTGCTGGGCGCCATTGCCGAGATCGACGCGCCGGATCCGGTGCTTCCGCGGGCTCTGCAGCTCGTAAAGACCATTGCCCGCCGTTCGGTCTATCTGTCGCTGCTAGTGGAAAATCCACTCGCGCTTTCGCAATTGGTGAAGTTGTGCGAAGCCAGTTCCTGGATCAGTGATCAGCTCACCCGTCACCCGGTACTGCTCGACGAGCTTCTCGACCCTCGGGCCCTCTACGCGCCGCCCGGGCACGACGTGCTGCGGGAGGAGTTGGACCACGAACTGGCTCAGTTCCCTCTCGAGGACCAGGAGCAGGTTCTCGACCGGCTACGCCAGTACAAGCAGGTCCAGACGCTGCGCGTGGCCGCGGCGGATATCATGGGTTACCTGCCGCTCATGAAGGTCTCCGATCACCTCACCTGGCTCGCCGAAGTGCTGCTGGAGAAAGTGCTCGAATTGTCGTGGAAGCTGATGGCCGAGCGTCACGGCGAGCCCTGGTGCGGACAGGGAGCTGCGCGGCGCCGTGCGCGTTTCGCCATCATCGGGTACGGCAAACTCGGGGGGCTGGAGTTGGGCTATGGCTCCGATCTGGACGTCGTGTTCCTGCATGACAGCGAGGGCGAGGCTGCTCGGACGACCGGCCCCCGCGAGATCGACAATGGCGAGTTTTTCGCACGCGTGGCGCAGCGGATCGTGCATCTACTGGGAGCGTTCACCTCAGCGGGACGCCTGTACGAGGTTGACACCCGCCTGCGCCCCAGCGGGCTCTCCGGACTGCTGGTCAGCGGACTCGACGCCTTTGCCCGTTATCAGGAGGCGTCGGCCTGGACCTGGGAACATCAGGCCCTGGTTCGGGCGCGCTTTGTCGCGGGTGACTCCGAACTCGGCGAGCATTTCGCCGAGGTACGCAGGGCGATTCTCACACGTGCCCGCGAACCGGCGGCATTGAAGGCTCAGGTCGTGGAGATGCGCCAGAAAATGCTCGTCGAGCATGCTTCCCGCGATCCGGATGTGTTCGACCTCAAGCGCGATCGCGGTGGTATCACGGATATCGAGTTCATGGTTCAATACTGGGTTCTGGCCAAGGCCCATGAATACCCGGAAGTCTGCACATGGCCCGACAAGGTGCGGACGCTGGATGTGCTGGGGGAAACCGGTGTGGTTCCTCCCGATCTGGGGCTTGCGCTGGCGGATGCATACCGCGATTTACGCAACCGCATCCACCGGCTGACACTTGCCGGCGCGGGCACCCGGCTGACCGATCCGCCGGAGGATCTTCGGGCGCTTCGTGCGCGGGTGATGGCTGCATGGGACGCACTGTTCGGGGAGGTTCCGTTGGACGGGGCTCCCGGCAAGACTGACTGAGGAGAAAGTGACAATGTCGATGGCGGATCGCGATGGAGTGATCTGGTTGGACGGCAGGATGGTGCCGTGGCGCGATGCCCGTACCCATGTGCTCACCCATACCCTGCACTATGGCATGGGGGTCTTCGAGGGTGTTCGCGCCTACGAGACCGTTGATGGAACCGCTGTATTCCGGTTGCCCGAACACACGCGCCGTCTGTTCGATTCCGCGCGCATTCTGAAGATGAAGATCCCGTTCAGCCCGGACGAGATCAGCGCCGCCCAGGTGGCCGCCGTGCGTGAGAACGGGTTGAAGACCGCCTATATCCGGCCGATGTGTTTCTACGGTTCGGAGGGCATGGGGCTTCGAGCGGACAATCTCGAGGTCCATGTCATGGTCGCGGCCTGGACCTGGGGCAGCTATCTGGGCGAGGAGAACATGACCCGGGGCATCCGGGTCCATACGTCTTCCTACAGTCGGCATCACGTCAACGTGACGATGTGCAAGGCGAAGGCCAATGGCAACTACATGAATTCGATGCTGGCGCTGCAGGAAGCGATCGCCTGCGGCTACGACGAGGCGATGTTGCTGGATACCGAGGGCTACGTCGCAGAGGGCAGTGGTGAGAACATCTTTCTGGTTCGGGACGGCGTGCTGTATACGCCTGACCTGACCTCTGCTCTCGATGGCATCACCCGCCGAACCATTTTCACGCTGGCTGCGGAGGAAGGGCTCGACGTCGTCGAGAAACGGATTACCCGCGACGAGGTGTACATCGCAGATGAGGCTTTTTTCACAGGGACGGCGGCGGAAGTCACACCGATCCGCGAAGTCGATCAGCGCCCTGTCGGAGAAGGGACCCGGGGGCCGATTACCGAGCGGCTGCAGTCTCTGTACTTCGATGTGGTGAAAGGACGCCATCCCAAACATGCGGCGTGGCTGACCTACACCTGAGACCTCCGCGCCAGCACAGTCGAGACGATCAACATGCCAAATCCGAACACTGCCGAACATCAGGGAAGCTTTGACCCCGCCAACGCGGAAACCCGGGTGACCGTGCACTCCGGGGACCTCCCGCTGAACTGCCCGACACCGGAGACCGCACTCTGGGCCTCCCATCCGCGCGTCTACTTGCCGATCGAGGAAGCCCCGGGCGGGCGCATACGCTGTCCGTACTGCGGTACGCTCTACGAACTCGCACAGGATTGATCCGACCCCCTGCGCTTCAATCCGATGAAGGGCTCCGGGAACTGGATCGAGGGGGCTTGAGGAAAGGTCCGGTCAGGGCCTGAGTCAGGTATGGTCGAAGGCCGTTGGCCGATGTTCACCGGACGCATTCGATGCCCGTGAACAGGATTGGAGATGGGGTTTGTGACGGACAAAGCCAGAATCATCGTCGTCGAAGACGACGCCCGCATGGCGAATGTGATCGAGCGTCATTTGAAAGCTCACGGTTTCGACGTGACGACGGTCCCCAGCGGGCCGGAGCTTCGACGCGCGTACCGCAGCGGCGGCGCGGATCTGGTCCTGCTGGATCTCAACCTTGGGTCCGAGGATGGTATCGATCTCGCCCGGGAACTGGTGCGCACCACCTCGGCCGGGGTGATCATCGTCACCGGCCGTGATGCGCTCCAGGATCGGATCACGGGTCTGGATTCCGGGGCTGACGATTACGTGGTGAAGCCCTTCGATCCGGATGAACTGCTTGCCCGGGTGCGTGCCGTTCTGCGTCGTCACCTTCCCACGCTGCCGCCGGACGAAAAAATCCGGGTTGGACCTTACGAACTGGATGCCGGGCGGCTGACCCTGAAGCGCGATGGTCTCGATTCGGATGCGCGCCTGACGGAAACGGAAACGCGAATGCTGCTTTCGCTGCTGCAGCACTTCAACCGCGCGGTCAGCCGCTCGCAACTGCTGGGCCGTGAGATCCAGGGCACGGATGACCGCATCGTGGCGGTGCATATCGCCAATATCCGCCGCAAGCTGAAAGAGGCCGGGATGGACGATCTGGTCATCTGGCCGGTACGCGGCTGCGGGTATCGCACGCGCGTCGAGCCGGGGCTGGACATGGGCCAGGACCCGATTCGGTAGGCATGCAAAGCTCGCCGCGATGGGGTCACTGGGTGCCCCTGAACCCCCGAACGCGTCGCCCGTCCGGCGATGCGCAAGACCCGCGAGCGACCTGTCGTGCCTGGTAATTCCGCTGTTCTTACCGGTGATCCCAGGGTATTGATGGATGCGCTCTCCCAGGCGCAGACCGGAATCATCATCAGCGAGCGTGTCGGATCGGGAGGGCAGTACCGCACCATCTACGTGAATGAGGCCTTCGAAGCGGTCACCGGCTATCGTGCCGAGGAGATCATGGGCCGGGGCTGTGGTCTTCTTCAGGGTTCGGAACGGCAGCAGCCCGCAGTGGAGGAGATGCGCAGGGCGATTGCCGAGGGGCGGACCTGTCGGGTGGTCGTGCGCAATTTTCGCAAGGATGGTCGTCCATTCTGGAATGCCATGACGCTGACCCCGATCACCAACGCATCGGGGGAGATCACGCATTATCTGGGTGTGCAGCAGGACGTAACGGACGCCTACGAGGGGATGGAACGCCTGTCCCGTAGCGAGGCTTCGCTTCGCGAGGCGCAGTCCATCGCGCATGTCGGAAGTTGGGAACACGACTTGCACACGGGCGAGCTGCGCTGGAGCGACGAAACGTTCGCATTGATGGGCTATGCACCGCGCTCGGTCCAGCCCTCCCTGGAGGCCTTTCTCGCAAGTGTGCACCCGGAGGACCGGGCCGCGGTCCGTGCCGAGATCGAAGCGGCAACCGGACGGCCAGACGGGCTCTACAGGATCCAGCATCGCGTCCTCGGACCGGATGGCATCCCGAGGGTCATGCTCGAGCAGGGTCGTGTGTATTTTGATACCGGTGGTGTTCCGCTGCGGATTGCCGGTGTTGCGCTGGATATCACCGAGCGCAAGGAGGCGGAGCAGGAGTTGCTCCGACGGGAGGCGATGGAGCGCGAGTTGCGCGATCTGTCCGTCGCCTGCCTCGAGCCGATGGAACAGAACATCGACCAGGTGATCGATCGGGCGCTGGCCCGTGTGGGTCGCTTCACCCGTTCGGATCGTACCTATGTCTTCCGGCGGGACGCGAGCGCGAAAACCGTAAGCAACACCCATGAGTGGTGCGCGGACGGAATCGAGCCGATGATTGCCGAGTTGCAGGAGGTGCCGATAGAAATGGCGCCTTGCGTACTTCGGCAGCTGGGGACGGGCGAAGCTGTCGTCGTCTCCCGGGTCGCCGACCTGGACGACGCGTGGGCGTCCGAACGTGCGCTGTTCGAAATGCAGGGGATCCGTTCCGTGCTGCTGGTGCCGATGTTTCAGGGTGGACGCCTGGAAGGTTTCGTCGGTTTCGATACCGTGCAGGAGGAACACCTGTGGACGCCTCCGGAGGTCCGCTTCCTCGAGGTCTTCGCCGGGTTGCTGATGAGCGCGATCTCCCGCGACCGCATCAACGTCGATCTTGCCGCCGCCCGGCAGCGCGAAACCATCGGCTATCTGTCCAGCGGCGTGGCCCATGACCTCAACAACGTGCTCGGCGTGCTGGACATCAACATCCGCTACCTGCAGCAGAAGTTTTCGGACGATTTGGAAGATCCGGAGGTCGCACAGGTTCTCGAGGAGATCCAGAGTGCCCTGGGACAGGCGAAGGTCGTGGCTTCGGGAATGCTTTCGCTGGGTCGCGGCGGCACAATGCATCCGCAGGACGTCCCCCTGGGAGCGACGATCGAGGAGGTCGTGGGCATTTGTCGGCCGATCCTGCCCGCATCGATTCGGGTACAGGTTCGGTTGTCGTCCGATCTGATGGTCCGCAGTCAGGCCGGTTTTCTGCAGGCCGCGGTCCTGAACCTCATCCTGAACGCGCGCGATGCGATGCCCGATGGCGGCACGTTGACGGTCGACGCCCGACGGGTCCGCTGGGAGGGTAGCCCGGAGTTGCGGGTCGGGCATATCGCGCCTGGAGAATACGTCGCACTGAGGGTGGCGGACACCGGCGCCGGAATGAGTCCGGACACGCTGGAACGCATGTTCGAACCCCTGTTTTCGACCAAAGCCCGAAGCCGCGGACACGGTTTGGGTATGTACATGGTGCACGAGTTCGTCCTGGGTTCCGGAGCCGGCCTGAGCGTGGACTCCCGGATCGGCGAGGGTACGGAGTTCGTCTTTTTCCTGCCGGTGGCCGAAACTGGGCCATCGGCAGAGGAGGGTTCTCTTCGGCGGGCACACGATTCGGAAAACCGGCGTGCGCGGGTGTTGGTGGTCGACGACGATCCCCGTATCCGCGACTCGCTCGGTCGCCAGCTACGGGTTCTGGGGATCCAGCACGTGTCTGCGGAGCATGGCAGCGACTGCCTGCGGATTCTGGACCGTGATCGTGACTTCGACCTGGTGTTCTCGGACATCAACATGCCGGAACTGGACGGCCATGGTCTGTTGCGAGAGCTTTTGGTGAAGCATCCCGGCTTGCCGGTCGTCCTGATGACCGGCCAGGATCCCGGGCTTCTGGCCCTGGATGGGCTCCCCGGGCCTCCGCTGGTGTTGAGCAAGCCTCTGGTGATGCCTCACCTGCATGCAGCCCTGATGCAGTTCGGACTTCTGGAGGCGCGGTGAACCGGGACTTCCCGGCGCGTGTCCAGGCGGGCGGTTACCGATAGGGGTCCGGCAGGCCTTCCCGGCGCTTGAACCGGCGGTGGCTCCAGAAGTACTGTTCCGGAGCCGCGAGAATGGCCTGCTCGATCACACGGTTGATACGGGCCGTGTCGGCCACGGGGTCTTCGGTCGGGAAATCGTCCAGGGGTGGGTGGATGGTCAGCCGGTAACGGCCGTCGGCAAGGCGCTGTCCGAAAAACGGCAGCACCGGTGCGCGGCTGATACGGGCGATGCGGTGGGTCGCCGTCTGGGTGGCGGCCGGGACGCCGAAGAAGGGCACCAGCTCGGTCTGCCGCCCGCGTGCGCCCTGGTCCGGCGCGTACCAGACCGGGATGTTCTGTTTCAGGGAACGCAGCAGTCCCTTGATGTCGCTGCGCTCGATCGCTCCCAGGATATGGTGTTCGCGATTGCGCTTGAACAGGTAGTCGATCACCGGGTTGCGGTTCGGGCGGTACATGCATGCAAACGGCCGATTCATCGACAGGATGCGCGCGCAGAATTCGAGCGTGGTGAAGTGGGCGCTGACCAGCAAGGCGCCGCGTCCGGCCTCGAGTGCCCGGTCCAGATGTTCCAGCCCTTCCAGCGTATAGCAGCCCTCGAAGCGTGCCGCGGGCGCCCACCATCCCGACACGGTTTCGAGGACACCGATGCCCGCGGCCTCGAAATGCGCCTGCAGCAGCGCTCTTCGCGCTTCCGGGGACTGCTCCGGGAAGCAGAGTGCCAGATTGACCTCCGTGACCCGCCGGCGTTTTCCGCCCAGGCGCAGGAACAGGCGGCCGATCATCCGCCCGATGGCCTGCTGCCATCGAAACGGCAGTCGGGTGGCGAGCCAGGCAAGTCCCGCGCCAAACCACAACGGCCAGGACCGCGGGCCCAGTGGCACTTTCAGGGTTCCCGTCTTTTGTATCTTTGCTGTCAATCCCGGCCACTCCCTTCAATCGCGATCCTTGTGACAGAGCACTAGTTTATACCGGGCCGCGGGATCATCCGATCCCGGCGATCCCGGGCTCATCCGCGCGGGCGGAGCCACGGTTCGAGCATCTCGAGCGTACGGCGGGTTGCGCCACGATTGGCGTCCAGCACCTGCGCGGCTCGCGCGGCCATGTCGGCGCCGGCCTGCGGGTCCCGCACCCAGGCGTCCAGAGCCTCGAGCAGCCCGGTGGCGTTGTGCACGGTCAGGATCGCCTGGGCCGCCGAGAGCAGAGCCATCGCGTGGGCGAAGTTGCGCATGTCCGGCCCGGTCACCACCGGGCAGCCGGCCGCCGCCGGTTCCAGGGGGTTCTGTCCGCCGTGGTCGACCAGGCTGCCGCCAACGAAGGCGGCATCGGCGAGCGCATACAGGGTGGCGAGTTCACCCAGGGTGTCCAGCACGACCACGTCGGCCGCAGTGCCGCCGGCCGCCATTTGCGAGCGGGGAACGGCCGCAAGGCCGCCCGCGCGCGCCTGGGCGAGGACTTCCCGGGTCCTTGCGGGATGACGCGGCGCCACCAGCAGCTGCAGGCGTCGATCGGGGTGGCGCCGGCCCAGCGCGCGGTGGGTCTCGAACAGTGTGGCTTCCTCCCCGGGATGGGTGGAGCCGGCGAGCCAGAGCCAGTCAGCCGCGAAGGCGTCACGCTCGAGTTCCCCCGGTCCGGGCGGTGCGACGTCGAACTTCAGGTTGCCGGTGACTGCAACCCTGGTGGCCCCGAGATCGCGAAACGCGGCCGCATCCGATTCCGACTGGGCCCCGACCGCGGTGAGGCCAGCGAGCAGGGGGGCGTACAGGACCCGGAATCTGCGGTAGCGTTCGCGTATTCCCGGACTCAGGCGCGCGTTCACGACGATGACGGGAACGGTGGCGCGTGCGCTCGCGCGCAGCAGGTTGGGCCAGAGTTCGGTCTCGATCAAAACCAGGGTTCGCGGTTTCAGAACCCGAAAAAGGCGCCGCAACGCCCAGGGGAGGTCCAGCGGCAGATAGCGCACCTGTACCGGCAGGCCCGCGGCCTGCATCCGCTCGGCCTCGGCACGTCCGGCCGGGGTGGCCGTGGTCAGTTGAATACGCGCGCTCCAACCGTCCACCACCAGCGCTCGAATCAGTTGTCCGGCGACACGCATCTCGCCCAGCGACACGGCATGAATCCAGAGGTCGCAGGGGGATGACTCGGGGTGTTTTCCGGTGAGCCGCTCGCGCAAGTGCCGCCGATACCCCGGCTCGCGCCGTGACCGCCAGACGAAGTACAGGAGGATCCACGGGACCATCAGGTGCAGCAGCAGGTTGTACCCCACGCTGGCGAACCGGAAGCGCAGGTCGACCAGGCTCAATCGAGCGCCCCTGAATGCCGTGGTCGGACCGGGGCAAGACGTTGGCGGGGGTTGGCGCGCATGCGTCAGGTTCCGCTTTCGCGCGAGCTTCCGGACGACTCGAGAATCCGGTTCGCGACCGCGTGCCAGTCACCGGCGACAAAGTCCGCTGCCCCGGGATCCGTCTGCGTCGCGTGATCCTGCAGCAGAATGGTGCGGCAGCCGGCAAGGCGCCCCGCCTCGACGTCCGACGGTTTGTCTCCGACCATGAAGCTCTGCTGCAGATTGGCGCCAAGCCGCCTGGCCGAGCGCAGGATCATCCGTGGAGAAGGTTTTCGACAGTCGCATCGGTCCTCGGGCGCGTGCAGGCAGTACTGCGCGTCGTCGACCGTGATCCCCCGTTCCGCCAGCAATGTGAGCAGTTGCCGGTGCACCGCGGCCACGGCTTCGGGGCCGAAATAGCCGCGGCCGACGCCGGATTGATTGCTGATGATCGCCAGCAGGTAACCGGCCTCCCGGCAGGCCGCCAGCCCCTCGGCCACACCGGGAAGCAATTGCACCTGGGCCGGATCCCGGGGATAGCCGACATCCACCATCAGGGTTCCGTCGCGATCGAGGAACACCGCCCGTCGGTTCATTCCGCCCTGGCTCCGGGTCCCGCCTCCATCGGAATGCGTCCCTCGGCGACGGCTTCGTCCACGCCCTGGCAGATCAGGTGACCGATGGTGATGTGGCTCTCCTGGATTCGGGCCGTGTTGGTGGAAGGTACGCGCAGGCAGATGTCCACCTGGCTCAGGAGCTTCCCGCCGTCGTCGCCCGTCAGTGCGATGGTGACCAGCCCCATCGCGCCCGCGGCCTCGATCGCCCGGAGCACGTTCGGCGAGTTGCCGCTGGTGGAGAGCCCGATCGCCACATCCCCGGGACGCCCGAGCCCCTGGATCTGGCGCAGGAAGACGTGCTCGAAACCATAGTCATTGCCGATGCTGGTGAGGATCGACGTGTCGGTGGTCAGCGCGAGTGCCGGAAGGGGGCGGCGTTCGCGTGTGAAGCGCCCCACCAGTTCCGCAGCCAGGTGCTGGGAATCCGCCGCGCTGCCGCCATTGCCAAAGAAGAACACGGTGTGGCCCAGCGCCAGCGCCCGCACGACCGCTTCCACGGCTTCGAGGATGGTTCCGGCCTGCTCGTCCGCAAGCCGCATCTTGATTCTTGCGCTTTCGCGCAGGACTTCGCTGAGCGTATCCGGGGTCATCGCAGCACCATCGGGACGAAGATTCTGAGCTTATCAGGAATCGGTATACTGGGCCGCGACATTCCAGCCGTCGGCGCAGCACATCATGAAGCTCAGCCTCCCCGATTTCGATGGGTTCCGGATTCTGGTCGCGGGAGACCTGATGCTCGACCGTTACTGGCTCGGGGCCACGGAGCGCATTTCGCCCGAGGCGCCCGTGCCGGTGGTGCACGTGAACGCGACCGAGGAACGCCCCGGCGGCGCGGGCAACGTCGCGTTGAACCTCTCCGCCCTCGGGATCGTGCCCGCGCTCGTGGGCGCGACCGGCGACGACGAAGCGGGCTGGCGACTGGATCAACTTCTGACCCGGGCCGGGGTCGACTGTCACTTCCAGCGCCGGTCGGGCGCGGCGACGATCACCAAGCTGCGCGTGATCAGCCGCAATCAGCAGCTGATCCGTCTGGATTTCGAGGACGGGTTCCCCGGTCTGGAAGCTGCCGACCTGTTGCCCCAGTATCAGCCCCTGCTCCAGGGTTCCAGCGTCGTCGTGTTGTCGGATTATGCCAAGGGCGCGCTGCGGGCACCGGATCGATTGATTCAGGCGGCCCGGGACGCCGGAGTTCCCGTGCTGGTTGACCCGAAGGGGCGGGATTTTGCCCGATATCGGGGTGCCCATCTGATCACGCCGAATTTCTCGGAATTCGAGGCCGTGGTCGGTCCCTGCACGGATACCGACGAATTGGTTCGGCGTGGGGAGGCATTGCTGGTCGACTGTGGCATTGCCGCGCTGCTGGTGACGCGTGGCGCGGAGGGCATGAGCCTGATTCGCCCCGGGCAGACTCCCCTGCATCTGCCCGCGCGCGCGCGCGAGGTGTTCGATGTGACGGGTGCCGGGGATACCGTCATCGCCCTGCTCGCAGCCGGTATCGCCGCGGGGCTCGAGTTGCCCCAGGCGACGGCCCTGGCCAACCTGGCGGCCGGCATCGTGGTCGGCAAGCTCGGCACCGCGACGGTGTCGGTGGCCGAGTTGCGCCGGCAACTCCGCGAGCAGGACGACGCCAGCCATGGCGTGGTGGACGAGGAAACGCTGATGACCACCGTCGCGGATGCGCGGGCGCACGGCGAACGCATCGTGATGACCAACGGCTGCTTCGATCTGCTCCACGCCGGGCACGTCGCGTACCTGGAGCAGGCACGCGCACGCGGTGACCGCCTCGTCGTCGCGGTGAACGACGATGCTTCCGTCCGCCGCCTCAAGGGCGAGAGCCGGCCGGTCAATCCACTGGCGCAGCGGATGGCGGTGCTGGCGGGGCTGGCGTCGGTGGATTGGGTCGTGCCGTTCTCCGAGGACACGCCGGCGCGCCTGATCGGCCGGGTTCTGCCGGACGTGCTGGTGAAGGGGGGAGACTACCGCCCTGCGGACATCGCCGGGTACGACGCGGTCGTCGCGAGCGGCGGATCGGTGGAAATCCTGGATTTTCTGGACGGCTGTTCCACCAGCGCGATGCTGGAGCGCCTGCGGGCGGGTTCCTGAGACTGCGTCGAGATGGACTGGAGCGTACGGAGAACGGATTCCGGTTACCTGATTTACGACAACGCGCTTCCGGAGGCGCCTGCCCACTGGATGTTCGATGACGCCGCCCTGTCCGAGCGGGATCTGGTCCGGGAACGCCGCGGGGACGGCCGCGGCGAAGTCGTTTTTCATGACCCCCCGATGACCGGGTCGACCGGCCAGTGGGTCTTGCGCCATTACCACCGTGGCGGCGCAGTGGCGCGGATCCTCGGCGACCGCTACCTCTGGACAGGTCTGGGCCGCAGCCGGCCCTGGCGCGAATTCGCCCTGACGGCGAAGATGTACGGCGAGGGGTTGCCCGTGCCGCGCCCGTTGACGGCGGCCCTCTGGACCGGGGGTCCATTCTACCGGGCGGATCTGGTAACCCAGCGGATTCCCGAGGCCCAGCCAATGGACGCCCTGCTGCAACGGGGTCGTCTGACCAGCCGCACCTGGCAGGATGTCGGTCGCTGCGTACGTCGTTTTCACGATGCCGGCTATTGTCATGCGGACCTGAACAGCCGGAACATCCTGGTCGACGCGGCGCAGAAAATCTGGCTGCTGGACTGGGATCGAGGACGCCGTCAGCCATCCGGTGCCTGGCGCGAGGCCAATCTCCGCCGTCTGCAACGCGATCTGGAGAAACGCCGGCGCCTGTATCGGCAGTGGCATTACGCCGACTCCGATTTCGCCGCCCTGCGCTCCGCCTATGAGGCCGTGCGCTCCGCAAACCCCGCGGCGACGCAGCATGACTGAGCCCGGGAATTCTTCCGCGCCCGCCGCCCCCGCGAGCCTGTGCATTTTCCGGTTGTCGGCGATCGGCGACGCGACCCACGTCGTGCCTGTCGTCCGAACGGTCCAGCGCTTCTGGCCCGAAACTGCGATCACCTGGGTGATCGGACGGACCGAGGCATCTCTTCTCGGGGATCTCCCCGGCGTGACTTTCCGCGTGCTGACCAAGCAGGATGGTATCCGGAGTTGCCGGCGCCGCTTGCGCGAGGCCGAGGGCGGGCGAGTCCACGACGTCATTCTCCAGATGCAGGCCTCCTTGCGGGCCAGCCTCATCGCCTCGGGCCTGCAGGGGCGACGGCGGGTCGGGTTCGACCGCGAGCGGGCGGTCAACGGCCAGTGGCTGTTCACCCGGGAGCGCATTGCGGCGCGGCCGCGGGAACACGTGCTGGACGGGTTCTTCGGTTTTCTGGAGCAGGCTGGACTCCCCGAGCGTGAGCTGCGCTGGGACATTCCACTGACCGAAGAGGCCATCGCCTACGCACAGCGTATGCTGCCGGCAGGGGAGCCGCTGCTGACGATCAGCCCGTGTTCCAGCCAGCGGTTTCGAAACTATCGGGACTGGCCGGTGGCGCGTTTCGTGGCGGTTGCGGAATACGCTTCCGCTCGCGGCTTCCGGGTGGTGCTTACCGGTGGGAAGTCGCCCCGGGAGCGGCAGTATGCGGACGCCATCGCCGCCGGTTGCAGGCAGCCGGTGATCGACCTTGTGGGCCGCACCAGCCTCAAGGAACTGGCTGCCGTGACAGCACGCAGCCGGTGCCTGGTGGGACCCGACTCCGGCCCGGTGCATATGGCAAGCGCGTTTGATGTGCCGGCCATCGGTCTTTATGCGACATCCAATCCGCTCAGGACGGGGCCTTACCGCAATCGGGGCTACGTCGTCGATCGTTACCCGGACGCCGTGCGTCGGTTTCTGAACAGTGATCCCGAGAACCTGCGGTGGGGCACGCGCGTGCGCCACCCGGACGCCATGGACCTGATTACGGTCGACGACGTCTGCCAGCAGATCGACCGTCTGGTGCAGTGCTGAGCGCGTCCCCGCGCGTTTCTATCGCTTCCGCCACTCGAAGCGATCCAGAAAGTTCAGGGGCGTACCGCAGCACGTGCAGCGATAGCGGTGGCTGCCCTTCTGGAGCAGGGAGTGGCGTCTTGGGCCGAGGCGGTGTTCCTGGCAGGCGCAGCGATACAGGTAAACGCGACTTCGGCGCCCGGTGAGCGGCGTGCTGTGGGTCACATCGGGTGGGAATCCCAGGGTTTTCATGACGTCCCGCCACTCGGAACCATGGGGCCTCACCCTTTTCAGGCCAAAGCGTCGATACACGATCGAATGCGCGACTTCGTGAGCGACCGTGGCAGGGAAATGCGCGTGCCAGTCGACGCGAAACGCCTCGGCATTGAACCGCAGAATCTCCTGACCATTGATCAATCGCCACTGGCCTGCTGCGCGCCCTCGCAGATCGAGCCGGACCGAGGCCGGGTGGGGTACCCCCATCCTCGAATAAAATCCCCGTGCCGCGCTTGTTATTTTCGCCTCATGAAAAGACTCATCGGGCGCGGAATGAAAAACCGCAAGGCCCCCGCATTCGCGGTTATTGTCTGTTTTGGCAATTTGCATTATTTTATTTGGAACAAAGTCCCGGTTTCGGGAGTCTTGAACATACCAATAACGACAGGAGACAGTTCGTGGCTGCGGAAAAGAAAAGCATCTCGGATTTGAGTGCTGAGGAATTATATGCGCTCGCTCGGGAACGTGAACAGCAGGAGGCCGAGCATCAGGCGGAAGCACTGCGGAAGAAGCGTGAAGCCCTGAAGCAGAAGCGCAAGGAAATAGTGGCCCGGCACCGTACTGAACTGGCCGAGATCGATCGCCAGATCCGCGACATGGGTGGACGCGCACCGAAAGCGCGCGCCGCGGGTGGACGCCGTCGCGGCAGCATCTCCGGCGGCACCATCAGTCAGAAGCTTTGCGACATCGTCGCTACGCAGCCTTCGATGGGCATCAGTGAGATCCGTGAGCAGGCAGTGGCGGCCGGGATCGACCCAAAGAACATCAGCCAGACGCTCGCTTACCTGAAGCGCCAGGGGCGGTTGGTGTCACCGCGCCGCGGTGTGTACAGCACGGCTTGACCTTTCCTGCCGGAGTGCGGGGTTCCGATCCGGCACAATGATCGCGAAAACGACGGGTGGCCCGCAGGGAACCCGTCGTTTTCGTTGCGGTAGAAGGGGTTCAGCGGGACTCGTTTACCGGGGCGCCCACTGAATCACGTATCTCGACCGAGCGTCCGGAACAACGCAGTTGCGTCTCTCCAGCAAGCCAGCGCTGGAGTTCCAGGCCCGCCACCTGCCGTCGCCATCCCCGGGCGAGCGCGGCCGTATCTTCGCCCCGGATCAGCGCAATCACGTCGCGGCGACTGCCTACCGCTTCCGGTCCGACGCGCTGAAGGCGTGCAAGCTCGCGCAACAGGGCCAGGGCCATGTCTGCGAGCACTTCCTCGGCTTCGGTGAGGGAGCGCGGGCGCGCGATTTCGGGCCAGGACTCTTTCGGCGCCGCGGCTCCTTTTTGCACGGCCTGCAGCAACGTGTCCACCTGAGAATCCCGCAAACTCTTGGGGAAGCCGCGCAGATCCTGAAGTGCTCGGCGATCGGAAGGTCGCGCGCGGGCAACCGCCACCAGCACATCGTCGCTCAGGATCCAGCGACGGGGGCGGTCGAGCGCCAGTGCTTCGTTCTCACGCCATGCAGCGAGTTCCCGCAATACGGCGAGTTCCTTCGATTTCATCCGCTTGTGTCCGCTCACTCGGCGCCACGCACCTTCCGGGTCCGGACGGTAGTTTTCGGCGCGGGACAGTGCGTCCATCTCCGGTTGCAACCATTCGAGTCGTCCCGCATCGGACAGCTCTTCCCGGAGCAGCACGAACATCTGGGCGAGGTAGCGCACGTCGTCGCGCGCATATACCAGCTGGCCTGTCTGCAGAGGACGCCGAGACCAGTCCGTGCGTGCCTGGGTCTTGTCCAGTTCATGGCTGAGAACGTTCTGAACGAGATTCGCGTAGCCGATCTGTTCGCCGTGTCCGAGCAGGCTGGCTGCAATCTGGGTGTCGAAAACAGGGGCTGGAACCTTTCCCGTGACATGATAAAGGACTTCCATGTCCTGGCCCGCTGCGTGGAACACCTTGAGAATGCCGGGGTCGTTCAACAGGTTGACCAATCGGGAGAGATCATCCAGCGCCAACGGATCGACGCAACCGATGTGCTCCAGGGTGGCCAGTTGGATCAGGCACAACTGTGCATGGTAGGTCTTTTCCCGCATGAACTCGGTATCGACAGCGACCCATGAATTCTCAGACAACGCCTGGACGAATTCCTCAAGATCAGAGGTTTCGGTGATCAGGCCGTGGTCATGCATCGGGCGCACCCTTTGTTTTCCGTGACTGCTCGAAGGCGGTGATCTGGTCAGGGCTGGCTTCCAGCTGATACTGCCGCTTCCACTCGGCATAGGGCATTCCATAAACGATTTCCCGCCCCTGTTCGAGATCGAGTTCGATCCCCTTGTCGGCAGCGGCTGCCACGTACCATTTTGCGAGGCAGTTGCGACAGAAACCCGCAAGGTTCATCAAGTCAAGGTTCTGTACATCCTTCCGCTCATCGAGATGGCGCAACAGGTGACGAAATACCGCCGCTTCGATTTCGACTCGTGTCTTGTCGTCCATTTGAGGATCCTGTTTTCATGGGGTTTCCGGGTTCATTTCAGATGAAGCAGCCAGCGCCTGCGAGCATCGCGCAGAATGTGGTAGACGAAGGGCCAGACCAAAGCGCTGGTGACAATCGGACTCCAGTACAGATCACTCTGGGGTGGAAACCCGGTGGCGCCCCGAATCCAGATACCGAGCAGCCGAATGAGAGCCACCAGCAAAGCGACGACGATCGCCTGCTGCCACACCGGGAACACCCGAAGGCGTGGATAGATCTGCAGCACGATGAACATCGCGACGGCCAGAGACAGCGCGGTCTGTCCCAGCAACTGGTGTTGCAGCACGTCGAGGAACAGGCCCGCCAGGAAGGCCGCGAAGATCCCGACATGCCGCGGAAAGGCCATGCCCCAGTAAACGAGAACCAGCAGAACCCATTCCGGACGAGCCGGCGCGATGACGTCCGGCATCGGGACGATGGTGAGCGCGAATGCAGCCAGCAACGAAAGAACGACCGGTATCGGCATGCCCGCCCCCCCGGTCATTCCGCCGCATCCGGTGGCTCTTCGGGATCGGAGGATTCCGTCCAGAGAAGAAGAACCTCACGTGAGCGGTCCAGCGCGGCGAGAGGCTCCGCCGAAACGAGCAGGAAGGGTTGTCCCGGCTGATGTTCCACCGAAACGATGCGTGCCACGGGATAATCCGCCGGGAAACGACCCCCCAGCCCCGATGTGAGCAGCAGGTCGCCCTCCTCGATGTCCTCCTGGGGCGGGACATGGCGCAGGTTCAGCCGGCGCGGATTTCCGGTACCGACGGCCAGCGACCGCAGTCCCGTGCGCGCCACGATCACCGGTAGCGCGTGTCCCGGATCCGAAATCAGCAGTGCCGTGGAGCTGGTCCAGTGCGGTGTCAGGATCTGCCCGATCACCCCGTCGGCATTGATCAGGGGCTGGCCCGCGTAGACACCGTCGAGGCTACCCTTGTTGATTACGATTTGCTGGCGGAACGGATCGAGATCCACCGAGAGCAGTTTCGCGATCTGAACGTGTTCGGTCGCCTGACCGGAGGTGTTCAACAGCGCCCGCAGACGCTCGTTTTCCATCTTCAGCGCTTCGAATCGCAGTTGCCGCGCGCGCAGTTCCGAGAGTTCGGATCGCAGCAGACGGTTTTCGAGCACCAATTGCTCATGGTTTGAAAACGAATCCAGCACGCGGGTGCCGAACCGTATGGGCGCATCGATCAAAACCTGGACCGGATAGGCCACCAGCGTCAGAACGTTTCGGACGGTCTGCAGCTGATTGAAACGGTGGTCGAGCGCCATCAGGGCCATCGCGATCAGAACCACGGAGAGCAGGCGCAGGATCGGCGATGCCCCGAGGCTGAACAGCGGTTTGTCGATGACACGTCCTCCGGCTGGCGGGAACGACTACTCGCTGGCCAGGAAGTCGACCCGTTTTTCGTCGAGCATTTCGAGCACCCGACCACCGCCGCGTGCCACGCAGGTGAGCGGGTCCTCGGCGATGACCACGGGAATACCGGTTTCTTCCATGATCAGGCGGTCGATATGCTGCAACAGGGCTCCACCACCGGTGAGCACGATGCCCCGCTCCGCGACGTCGGCGCCCAGTTCGGGAGGTGTCTGCTCCAGCGCGGTGCGCACCGCCGAGACGATCCCGTGCAGGGGATCCTGCAAGGCCTCCAGAATCTCGTTGCTGTTCAGCGTGAACGAACGCGGCACGCCTTCTGCCAGGTTCCGCCCCTTGACCTCGATTTCGAGCAGATCCTTGCCCGGGTAGGCCGAACCGATCGCGTGCTTGATGCGTTCAGCGGTCGCTTCGCCGATCAGCACGCCGTAGTTGCGGCGCACGTAGGAGACGATGGCCTCGTCGAAGGTGTCGCCCCCGATGCGGACCGATTCCGAATAGACGATCCCGTTCATCGACAGCACGGCGACTTCGGAGGTGCCGCCGCCGATGTCGAGCACCATGGAGCCCACGGCTTCATCCAGCGGAATGCCCGCGCCAATGGCCGCCGCGACCGGTTCCTGCAACAGGTAGACCTTGCGGGCCCCGGCGCCAAAAGCCGACTCACGGATCGCCCGGCGCTCGACCTGGGTCGCCCCGCAGGGAACACAGACCAGGACCCGGGGACTCGGGCGGAAGACATGGCGCTCGTGAACTTTCTTGATGAAATGCTGAAGCATCTTCTCGGTCGTGGTGAAGTCAGCGATCACGCCGTCCTTCATCGGGCGGATGGTCACGACGTTCTCAGGGGTGCGCCCGAGCATCTTCTTGGCCTCGGTGCCGACCGCCTCGATCGAGCGCGGACCGCCCGGCCCCCGGTCCTGTCGAATCGCGACGACCGACGGTTCGTTCAGCACGATACCCTGCCCACGCATATAAATCAGCGTGTTGGCGGTGCCTAGATCAATGGAGATGTCGTTGGAGAAAAGCCCCAAAACGCGTTTGAACATGGCTCGATCCGGCGGTGACAGGGGGGAAGGACGCGAAACTCTAGCAAGCACCTGCTGCTTTGGGCAAGGTGGGCTTTGTGGTAACTTGGCGCTCCCCCGACACTATACGATGAACCTTGAACCATGTCCCTTGACAGTGATGCGGTCCGAAGGATCGCCCATCTGGCCCGGTTGGCCGTGGACGACCGGGAGGCCGAGGGGTTCGCCTCGGCGCTCAGCGACATCTTCGAATTCGTGGAAACGCTGGAGGGCGCCGACATCGCCGGCGTCGAACCGATGGCGCACCCCCTGGACGCGGAACAGCGTCTGCGCCCCGACGCCGTGACCGAGACGGACCAGCGCGATCGTTTTCAGCAGTCGGCGCCTTCAGCCGAGGGTGGCCTCTATCTCGTGCCGCGGGTGATCGAGTGATCCCCTGCCGCGCCCTGGTGGGCCATGCGGAATGTCCGGTATCCGATCGCTGCGCCGGACACGCCGGCGCTGCGTTGGGCAAGCTTGAAATGGGGCGGCCATACCTGCATCTGCGCGCCCTGCTCCGGCGCTCCTGGCGGTGCTCCAAGGTGACCGGGCTTCCCGCCTGGCCCAGCAGGTGGATCCGATGAAACTGGAAACACTCACCGGTTGGCGGCGGCGTCTTCGGGCGCGCGAAATCAGCAGCCGGGAACTGACCGAACTCTACCTCGGACGTATCGCGCGGCTGGATGCGCAACTCAACAGTTTCATCACGGTGACCGACGAACTCGCGCTCGCAGCGGCCGACGCGGCCGATGAGCGCCTTGGCCGGGGCGAGGAGACGCCGTTGCTGGGACTGCCGGTGGCGCAGAAGGACATCTTCTGCACCGAGGGCGTGCGCACGAGTTGCGGTTCCCGAATGCTCGATCCCTTCGTCGCGCCGTACGATGCGACCGTGGTTGCGCGCATGAAGGCGGCCGGCGCCGTGATGCTGGGCAAGACCAACATGGATGAGTTCGCGATGGGATCGTCGAACGAAACCAGCTTTTATGGCCCGGTCTGCAATCCCTGGGATCCCGATCGGGTACCGGGCGGGTCCTCGGGTGGATCGGCGGCCGCTGTCGCGGCCCGGCTCGTGCCGGCGGCGACGGGCACGGATACCGGGGGCTCGATCCGCCAGCCGGCGGCCTTCTGCGGGATCACCGGCCTGAAGCCCACCTACGGACGGGTCTCCCGTTACGGGATGATCGCCTTCGCCTCCAGCCTCGACCAGGGCGGCCCGATGGCGGCCACTGCCGAGGACTGCGCCCTGATGCTGAATGCCATGGCGGGGTTCGATCCGCGGGATTCGACCAGCGTCGAGCGGCGCGCCGAGGATTTCAGCGCCGACCTCGAGCGCGACCTGAAGGGGCTGCGTATCGGTCTGCCGCGGGAGTTCTTCGGCGAGGGTCTCGATCCCGAGATGCGTGCCGCCATCGAAACGGCGCTGGCTGTGCTGAAGGACCGTGGGGCGATTCTGGTCGACATCAACCTGCCGAACAGCGGGTTGTCGGTCCCTGCCTACTATGTGGTCGCGCCGGCCGAGTGCTCTTCGAATCTGGCGCGCTATGACGGGGTGCGCTTCGGCCACCGGTGTGCCGACCCCCTGGACTTGCAGGATCTCTACACTCGATCGCGGGCCGAGGGATTCGGGGCCGAGGTGAAGCGGCGCATCATGATCGGGACCTACGTGCTTTCGGCGGGCTACTACGATGCCTATTATTTGAAGGCCCAGAAGGTGCGGCGGCTGATCGCCGACGATTTCCGGCGCGCGTTCACGGAGGTGGATGTCATTGCCGGTCCGACCACCCCGGAACTGCCGTTCCGGCTCGGCGAGAAGAGTGCCGATCCGGTGAAGATGTACCTCTCGGACATCTACACCATCGCGGTGAATCTGGCGGGGCTTCCGGGGCTGTCGATGCCGGCGGGAACCATCGGCAACCTGCCGGTGGGACTGCAGCTGATCGGAAACTATTTCGACGAGGCCCGCCTGCTCAACGTGGCCCACCAGTTCCAACAGGACACCGACTGGCATGCCCGCATGCCGGCGGCCTTTGTCTAGAGGGGCGGAAAGGCATGGAATGGGAAACCGTGATCGGGCTGGAGGTGCATGCGCAGCTCAATACCGTCTCGAAAATCTTCTCGGGTGCCGCCACCGCCTACGGAGCGGAGCCCAACCGCCAGGCCTGCGCGGTGGATCTGGGCCTGCCCGGCGTCCTTCCCGTGCTGAACGGTGCGGTCGTGGCCAAGGCCGTGATGCTCGGGCTGGCGATCGACGCGCGCATCGCGCCGCGCTCGGTGTTCGCCCGCAAGAACTACTTCTACCCGGACCTTCCGAAGGGGTACCAGATCTCGCAATACGAGCTGCCGATCGTTGCCCAGGGGCATCTCGACATCGAACTGGAGGACGGGACGCGCAAGCGCATCGGGATTACCCGGGCGCACCTGGAGGAGGATGCCGGCAAGAGCCTGCACGAAGGCCTTGGCGCCATGACCGGGATCGACCTGAATCGGGCCGGCACGCCACTGGTGGAGATCGTCTCTGAGCCGGACCTGCGCTCGGCGAAGGAGGCGGTGGCCTACATGAAGAAGCTGCACGCCCTGGTGCGCTATCTCGGCGTCTGCGACGGCAACATGCAGGAAGGAAGTTTCCGCTGCGATGCCAACGTTTCGGTGCGACCTGTGGGGCAGGAGGCGTTCGGTACGCGCGCGGAGATCAAGAACCTCAATTCGTTCCGGTTCGTGGAGCGCGCCATCAACTTCGAGGTGGAACGCCAGATCGACCTCCTCGAAGCGGGAGGCCAGGTGGCGCAGGAGACCCGTCTGTATGACCCGGACCGCGACGAGACCCGGTCCATGCGTTCCAAGGAAGAGGCCAACGATTATCGGTATTTCCCGGACCCGGACCTGCTGCCGGTAGTGATCCATCCGGAGTTCATCGAGCGGCTGCGAACGGAGCTTCCGGAACTCCCGGACGCGAAGCGCGCTCGGTTCATCGACGCATATGGCCTCTCGGACTACGACGCCGGTATGCTGACCGGCAGCCGCGAACTGGCCGACTTCTTCGAAGCGGTGGCCGCGGGATGCGATGCCCCCAAGCTCGCGGCCAACTGGGTGATGGGCGAGTTCTCCGCGGCCCTGAACCGTTCCGAGGTCGAGCTTCGGGACAGCCCCGTTTCGGCCGCAGACCTGGCACAGTTGCTGTGCCGAATCGAGGACCAGACCCTCTCCGGCAAGTTGGCGAAAGACGTGTTCGAGGCGATGTGGGCCGGCGAAGGCGACGCCGATGCGGTCATCGCCGCGCGCGGACTGAAGCAGATCACGGACACGGGGGCCATCGACGCGATCATCGACGCGGTGATTTCGGCCAATCCCGCCCAGGTGGAACAGTACCGGTCGGGCAAGGACAAGGTGTTTGGTTTCTTCGTGGGTCAGGTGATGAAACAGACTCAGGGCAAGGCAAACCCGGCGCAGGTGAACGAGCGTCTGCGCGCGCGGCTGCTGGGAGACTGAGCGCGATCCGATGCGGTCCTGGATCCGGTCATGATCGAACGGGATACCCTGCACCGGTTCCTGCTCGAGAACCTACCCGTTCGAGGTGAGTGGGTGCACCTCGATGCCTCATGGCAGGCCTTGCTCGAGCGCCACGATTATCCGCCCGTGGTTCGAGAACGCCTGGGCGAAGCCTATGCAGCGGTGGCGCTGATCGCCGCCACGCTGAAATTCGACGGTTCCCTGATCCTCCAGATTACCGGCTCGGGTCCGCTCCACCTGCTGGTGGTGCAGGCCACGGGCAGCCGGGCGCTGCGGGGCCTGGCACGGTATCGTGACACGGTTCCCGCGGGTGATCTCGAGGAGGTTTTCGGTGCCAATGCCCGCATGGTGATCACGCTCGATCCCGGTGCCGGACGCGAGCGCTACCAGGGGGTCGTGGAGCTGGAAGGAAGCCATCTGGCCGCGGCGCTCGACGAGTATTTCCGTCGTTCCGAGCAGTTGCCCACGCGCGTCTGGCTGGCCGCGGATGCCCAGCAGGCTTCGGGACTGCTGCTGCAGGGGATGCCCGGGGCGGACGGTGCACCTACTTCGCCGGACACCGAGGACTGGACCCGGGCCAGTTTGCTGGGCGAGACGGTCACCCGCGCGGAACTGCTGGGCCTGCCGGCTCCGGAGTTGTTGCTGCGGCTGTTCCACGAGGAAGGGATCCGGCTGCTGGAGGGGCAGCCGATGCGCTTCGCCTGCAACTGCTCGCGTGACAAGGTCGAGGGCATGCTGCGGGGTCTGGGCGTTGACGAGGTTCGCGAAACGCTGGCGGAGCAGGGCGAGATCGAGGTGACCTGCGAGTTCTGCAATGCCCGCTATTGCCTGGACGCGGTTGATGCCGAGGCGTTGTTCGCGGCGGACGAGCCCCAGCCCGATGTGGGCTCCACGCGGCATTGAGGTTTCACGCCTGGGCCGATGCGCTCCTGCTCCTTCCCGGGGCCAATGATCCGCACACCGGGCAGTCCGGGTCGCGCACGAGCGCCAGTCTGCGAAACTGCATGGTGAGTCCATCGACCAGCAGCAGATGGCCGGCCAGCGTGGGCAGCCCGACCAGCAGTTTCAGCGCTTCCGTGGCCTGCAGGCTGCCGATCACCCCCGGCATGCTGGCCAGAACCCCCGATTCGGAACAGGTCTCGCCGAGTTCTTCGCCGTCCCCGTATAGGCAGTGGTAACACGCGGCGCTCGGGTCGCGGAAGTCGAAAGTCGCAAGTTGCCCTTCGAAACGGATCACCGCTCCGGACACCAGGGGTGTGAGCGTGTTCAGGGCCGCGTGGTTGATCAGGGCTCGGCTGGCGAAGTTGTCGGTGCCATCGAGAATCACGTCGGCTTCCCGGAAAACCCGTTCCAGGCCGCTCTGCTCCAGTCTTCGATCGATGCGGTCTATCCGGCAATCGGGGTTCAGCCGGAGCAGGCTGTCCGCTGCGGACAGCACTTTCGGGCGGCCGATGTCGGCTTCCCCGTGCAGAATCTGGCGCTGCAGGTTGGAGCGTTCGACCCGGTCGAAGTCGACCAGGGTGAGACGCCCGACGCCCGCAGCGGCAAGGTAGGCGGCCACCGGTGAGCCCAGGCCCCCCAACCCCATCACGACGGCATGCGCGGCGGCCAGGCGAGCCTGGCCCTCTGCGCCGATCTCGGGCAGCAGGATCTGTCGGCTGTATCGGAGAAGAAACGCGTCGTTCATGCGGCCAGGCGTACGTCAGGGTGGGCCTGCAACCTCACCAGTACGAGCGCCAGTGGTCCGGACGCTGATCGCGGCAGCCGTGCTCGTGCTTCTGGTATTCCCGGACGAAAATACGCCGAGCGCAGTGTCCAAGGCAGTTGGATCGCAGCTTCAGATTTTCGCGCCGGGTCTCCTCGCAGTACTGGTAATAGGTCCGGCGCAGGCGCGTCAGCAGACTGTTGTCGAGATGGAACCCGAGTTCCTGCAACGCGGACTCGATCTCCGCGAAGGTGACCTGCAGCAGATCGTACTGGACCAGTACGCGGTTGGGGCCAGGTATCGAGACCTGAGACACCATGGGCGAGTCCGCGAGCAACAGCGCAGCCGAGGGTGCCTGATCAGCCTCCCAATGCGGCCCACGAAAGACCAGTTCCCGGGAACGGAGGGTGGAGTCCATGTCCCAATGGTAGTTGGGCTCAGGGAATTTGCCCAGCGCGCGGAAGGGGTAGGGTGGCTTCAGCCGGATCCATCGCGGGACTGGGCCTCCGTGACGCGCTCATGTCCCGCAAGATCCCGGTGGCTGCAGACCTCATGGAAGCCCCGGGCGTCGAGCATCCCGCGCACTGCCGCGGCTTGTCCAAAGCCGTGTTCGAGCAGGAGACGCCCGTTGGGGCGCAGGTGTTGCCCCGCGATTGCGGCAATGGCCTCGAGGTCGGCCAATCCGTGATGCGGAGCCACCAGGGCCATGCGGGGTTCGAAGCGAAGGTCCCCCTGCTTCAGGTGTGGATCGCCGGGATCGACGTAGGGTGGATTGCTGACGATCAGATCGAAGGTGGGGGCCGCACGAAGGGGTTCCAGCCATCGACCCTGGAACCAGTGGACATCGAGCCGAAGCGCGCGCGCGTTGCGGGCGGCCACGGCGAGTGCCGGTCCGCTCAGGTCGCTGCCCCAGGCGTCGATATCCGGCCTTTCCCGCTTGAGCGCGAGGATGACGGCGCCGGATCCCGTTCCAAGGTCCAGGACACGCGGGTTCTCTGGCGGAAGGCGCTCCAGGGCAAGGGAAACCAGGAGCTCGGTATCGGGGCGGGGGATCAGGCAGTTTTCGTTGACCTGCAACGGCATCGACCAGAATTCACGCGCACCGAGCAGGTAGGCCACCGGTACCCCCGCGGCACGTCGTTCGGTCAGCTCGAACGCCCGCCTGCATTCTTCGGTGGCGATTTTCCGATCCCCGTGCGCGATCAGGGCCACGGTATCCATGCCCAGGACATGCCCCAGGAGGAGACGTGCCTCCAGGGCAGCCGCGTCGATGCCTGCCCGTGCCAGTTGCGTTCGCATCCGGGAAAGCATGGCCTGGATCGTAGGGGGGTCAATCGTCAGCAAGGGCTGCCAGCTGCTCGGCCTTGTATTCATGGGTCAGTGGATCGATCAGCGGGTCCATGTCGCCCGCCATGACGTCATCGATCCGGTACAGGGTCAGGTTGATTCGGTGGTCGGTGATCCGGCCCTGGGGAAAATTGTAGGTGCGGATTCGCTCCGAGCGGTCGCCACTGCCCACCAGACTCTTGCGCGCCGCGCTCTGCTCGGCGTTCTGTCGGCTGCGTTCGGCCTCATAGACCCGTGCTGCCAGGAGGTTCATCGCGCGAGCCTTGTTCTTGTGCTGCGAGCGCTCATCCTGGCACTCGACCACGAAGCCGGTGGGCAGGTGGGTCAGGCGCACGGCGGAATCGGTGCGGTTGACGTGCTGCCCGCCCGCCCCGCTGGCCCGATAGGTATCGATGCGCAGGTCGGCGGGATTGATTTCCGGCATCTCGACCTCCTCGAGTTCCGGGAGAATCGCGACGGTTGCCGCAGAGGTATGGATGCGACCCTGGGACTCGGTTTCCGGCACGCGCTGTACCCGGTGCGCCCCCGACTCGAATTTCAGTCGCGAGTACGCGCCCTGGCCAATCAGCCGAGCGATGACCTCGCGATACCCCCCGTGCTCGCCCTCGCTGGCGCTGAGAATTTCCAGCTGCCAGTTGCGCCGCTCGGCGTAACGTACGTACATCCGGAACAGGTCACCCGCGAAGATCGCCGCTTCGTCTCCTCCCGTTCCGGCTCGGATTTCCAGAAAAAGATTGGAGTCGTCGTGCGGATCACGCGGCACGAGGTGTGTCTGCAGCTCACTTTCGAGTGCGGCGTCCTCGGCCGTGAGGCGGGCCATCTCGTCTTCCGCGAGCGCGCGCACCCCGGGTTCCGGGTCCTGCAGCATGGCGCGTGTGGTTTCGAGTTCTCTCTGGTTGGCCACCCAGTCATGCCAGGCCTTTGCGACGGGTTCTAGCTGGCTGTATTCCATCGACAGCCGCCGGAACAGGTTGCCGTCCTCGGCGGTGTCGGGTTCAGCCAGCAGCTGGGCGATTTCCTCGTGGCGTTCAGCCAGGCCTTCGAGTTTTCGGCGAAAGGACGCTTTCACGGGGTGCCGTGTCCGTTGCCACCCTCGTCGTCGGGTAGCCGGAACAGCCTGTGGGCGGCGCGAAACAGGTGGTCATCCCCTTCGTGGGCTGCAATGTTCAGACTTTTGCATGGCGCGTGCATCAGCTTGTTGGTCAGCGTGTGGGCCAGTTGCCGGAGGACCTCCTCGGGCGGCCGGCCGGCGCGCAGCAGCGATTCGGCCCGGCCCAGCGCTTCGTGCTGGATGGTCTCCGCCTGTTCCCGAAGACGCCGGATGCTCTCTACCGAATCGCGCGCGCGAAGCCAACGCATGAATTCGTCCGCACGCGTCGCGATGATCTGTTCCGCCTGCTCAGCCGCGGCCTGACGAGAAGCCATGTTCTCATTGATGACCTGTTGCAGGTCGTCGACGGTGTACAGGTATATATCCTCGAGTTCCGCCACCTCGGGTTCGATGTCCCTGGGTACGGCGATATCGACCATGAAAATGGGCCGATGCCTGCGCTTGCGGATCGCGCGTTCCACGGCGCCCTTGCCCAGAATGGGCAGCGGTGCGGCCGTGGAACTGATCACGATATCGGCGCGGTGAAGGTAATCGGGCAAAGCGCTCAGAGCAATCGGTTCCGCGTTGAAGCGGTCCCCCAGCGTGTGGGCTCGCTCCACCGTGCGGTTGGCGACGATCACGTGTCCGATGCCGTGGCCAGCGAGATGGCGCAGCGCGAGCTCGATGGTCTCTCCCGCCCCGATCACCAGGGCGGTCAGCGGCTTCAGATCGCCGAAAATCTGGCGCGCGAGCGAAACCGCGGCAAAGGCCACGGAGACCGCGCTGGCTCCGATGGCGGTGGATGTCCGGACGTCCTTGGCGGTTGCGAATGCATGTTGGAACAGACGCTCCAGCGAGAGGCCCAGCGTGCCGGCTTCGTGCGCATGCTGATACGCCGATTTCATCTGGCCGAGAATCTGCGGCTCTCCCAGAATCATGGAGTCGAGGCCGCAGGCCACGCGCAGCGTGTGCATCACCGCCTCGTTGTCGCGATGGCGGTACAGGTAGGCTTCGATTTCGTTACGACGGATGCCGTGGAACCCTCCAAGCCAGTCGAGCACCCGCTCTTCTCCGTCCTGCCCGTTTTCACGGAAATAAATCTCCGTACGGTTGCAGGTGGACAGGATCGCGGCCTCGGGAATCCTGACGCCCGAATGCAGCGAGTCGAGCGCCTCTCCCAGTTGAACGTCATCGACGGACAGCCGTTCACGTACCTCGACGGGCGCGGTTCTATGATTGATTCCGAGCGCGAACAGCATGTTCTTGGGTGTTTTCGCCTAAGATGTGCCTAACAACCGACTAGTGTACTGCCTCAAGCGGTTCGATACAGAGGCCGTGCGCAATCATTGTGGAACCCCTCGCGTAATCCGTCGTCCAATTCTGCGAAATCATGCTGAATCCAATCGTCATCTCGCGTGCCGTTGCCGCCGCACTTGCAGCGTTGGCCGTGAGTGGCTGTGCCCAGACCCCGGTCGAGGTGACCGGGTCCGGCTTCACCGACAGTCCCTTCATCATGTCGGCACCCCCCAGTTCCACGACCGACGTCGAAAGCGAACTCCTGTTCCAGTTGCTCGCTGCCGAAATGGCCCTGCAGGGGGACGATTACGACCAGGCCAGTGCGTATTACCTGGAGGCCGCCCGCCTGAGCCGTGATCCGGCGGTGGCCGAACGCGCCACTCGGACGGCGCTGGTTGCGCGCGACCGTAACCGGGCATTGATTGCAGCGGAGCGATGGCTCGAACTGGCTCCCGGCGGCCTGGACGCAATGCAGACCATCGCGGTGCTTCGGGTCGCCGAAGGCCGTCCGGCGGGCGCCGTCGAGCAGTTGCAGGGAATTCTGGACGAACTGGGCGCCGAAGAGGGATTCCGGCTCGCCGCCTCGCTGCTGGCTCAGTCCGAGAATCGGGACGCGGCGCTCGAGACCCTGCAGCGGCTGGTCGAGAGCAATGCCGACGAGAGCGCAGGCTGGCAGGCTCACGCGGAACTGGCCGTGCGTTTCGATGCCTTCGACCAGGCCTATGCGATCGCCCGGGCCGGGCTGCAGCGCTTTCCCGACGCCGTCGCGCTTCGGTTGATCCTCGCTCGGGCAGCTGCGGAACTCGACGATCCGACGGCCGCGCTGGAAGCGCTCGCGGCCGCGGTGGATGCGCACCCCGAGCGGCGTGATGTGCGTTTGGCCTATGCGCGCGCTCTGATCGATCTTGGAGACTTCGACCGGGTGCGGCCGGAGTTCGACCGGCTTCTGCAACTCGCGCCGGAGGATGTCGAGCTTCTCCTCACGACCGCTTTGCTGAGTCTCGAGGCCGGGCATTACGAACTGGCACGGGAATACCTCGGTCGTCTGCTCGAGACCGGGCAGCGTTCTGACGACGCCTGGTATTACCTCGGTCGGCTGCACGAGCAGGCCGGCGATCTGGAGGCGGCCAGCCGTTCCTATGCCGCGGTCGGCCCGGGCGAACATTACAGGGATGCGCGGCTGCGGCAGGCGCGTCTCACCGCGCAGATCGAGGGAATGGACGCGGCGCGCCCGCTGTACGCCCGGATGCAGAACGACCCGGACGAGGAAACCGCGCTGCGCGCCTATCTTGCGGAAGCCAACGTGCTGCGTGAGTTGGGGCAGCTGAACGCCGCCCTGCTGCGGCTGTCGCGGGGGCTGATTCAGTTCCCGGGATCGGTGGACCTGCTCTATGCGCGGGGGCTGGTTCACGAGCGTGCGGACGACATTCCAGCCGCCGAGGAAGATTTCCGCAGTATCCTGGATCAGGATCCGGATAACGTTTCCGCACTCAATGCCCTCGGATATACCCTTGCCGACCGGACCGAACGTTACGAAGAAGCCCTTGATCTCATCGTCCGGGCCTACGAGCAGCGCCCTGGCGATGCTGCAATCACGGACAGCTACGGCTGGGTGCTGTACCGGCTTGGCCGTCTCGATGAGGCGCTGGCGAAGCTGCGCGAGGCCTACGCACTCTTCCCCGATGGTGAAATTGCGAGCAACCTCGCTGTCGTGCTCTGGGAGCTGGGCGAGCGGGAAGAATCCCTGGCCATTCTCGACGAAGCCCTCCAGCGAGAGCCGGACCATGAGCGCCTGCTGCGCGTGCGCCGCCAGTTGGTCGACTGACCGGTTCGGTTCGGGCAAACCTGAATCCCGCCGGTGAATGCTGCCATGCCGATCGCTCTTCAACCCCACGTCCATCGGCGGCTGAGGTTCTGGCCATTCCGTTGGTTTCTGTGGCTGATTCTGGTGGGGTTGGCGTCCTGTGCAACGGTGCCCCAGCTCGAGCCTGGCGATGCGGATGCGCGCGCGGTGTTTCTCGAGCGCGAAGAGCAGTTCGCCGGGGTTGGGGAGTGGCGCTTTGCCGGGCGCCTGGTCCTGGATCTGCCGGCCGAGAGCTGGACCGGGCAATTGAGCTGGCGCAGTCGCGCGGACGGGCAGGTCATCGATCTGTCGGGCGCTATGGGCCGGGGGGGCGGGCGGTTGCTGCTGGCTCAGGAAACGGCAGTGCTGATCACCCGCGATGGTGAGCGTTACGAAGCCGATGACCCGGATACCCTCCTCGTCCAGGTCGCAGGACGCGCTCTTCCGGTGCGTGGGCTCGAGTACTGGGTCCGGGGTCTGCCGAGGCCCGGTGCCGGGTACGATCCGCGCGCCGATGCGCAGGGTCGGCCGACCGGTCTCATCCAGGACGGTTGGGAGATCGGGTACGGGGCGTTCGAGGACGTGGGCGGGATCGCGATGCCGTTGTCCGTTGAACTGAGGCGAGGGGACGTGTTGCTGCGTCTCTCGATCCAGCGGTGGCAATGGGTGCCGTCCGGCGACTTGCCGTGAAACGGGCGTTCGAAACGGTTTTTCCCGCGCCCGCCAAGATCAACCGGTTCCTGCACATCACGGGGCGTCGGGCGGACGGATACCATGAGCTGCAGACCGTTTTTCAGTTCGTCGACCTGCAGGATGACCTGGTTTTCCGGCCACGGCCTCCTGGGCATTTCGAGCTGACTACGGATATGCCCTTTGCGGAAGCGGACAACCTCTGTCTGCGCGCGGCGCGTTTGCTGGCCAGCGTCTCAGCCGTGCCCTTCGGGGTGTCGATCGAACTGAACAAACGGATCCCGGTAGGGGGCGGGTTGGGGGGAGGGAGCTCCGATGCGGCAACGACGCTGGTGGCCCTGAATCATCTCTTCGACCTGGAATTGGAGGTAACCGGTCTGGCGGAACTGGGTTTGCGGCTGGGCGCCGACGTGCCGGTATTCGTCCACGGACGCGCCGCGTGGGCGGAAGGCGTGGGGGAACGCCTGGTTCCGGTTCTGCCGGACACGCCCTGGATCCTGCTGATCGACCCCGGCGTAACGGTGTCTACAGGGGCCATGTTTCAGGCCGGTGAATTGACAAGGGACTGCCCCCCCGAGAAAATCGCGCATTCGGGATACGCGGCGCACCGAAATGTGTTCGAATCCATGGTCCGCGACCGGCATCCGCCGGTGGATGAGGCGCTGGGTTGGTTGCATGGGCTGGGTGCGGAAGCCCGGCTGAGTGGAACGGGGGGGTGTCTGTTCGGGTTGTTTCGCGACGAAGCGTCGGCGCGGGAGGCCCAGGTCTCGCAACCTCGACCCTGGCGCAGCTGGGTGTCCAGGTTGCGCAACCGTTCCCCGTTGAGTGCCTGGCTTCAGCCTGAGGCTGAAGCGGGCACGTTGTAAATTGGGCCGTCGCCAAGCGGTAAGGCACCGGGTTTTGATCCCGGCATTCGCAGGTTCGAATCCTGCCGGCCCAGCCATACAGGAAGCGTGGCGTGAGTTTTTTGCAGGGTGCGTCACGAAGGAGGGCCGGCGGGGTTCGAACCTCAAGGTTCGACTGCCCCGCAGGGGCAGAACGTCGCCGTGAGGCGACGGCCCGGAGGGCGGCGCGCAGCGCCGTAATCCTGCCGGCCCAGCCATACAGGAAGCGTGGCGTGAGTTTTTTGCAGGGTGCGTCACGAAGGAGGGCCGGCGGGGTTCGAACCTCAAGGTTCGACTGCCCCGCAGGGCCTCGCGAAATGAGAGTAAGGTGCTGTTCGAGAGGTATGGAATCCAGCCGCTTCCCAATCACGTCGGTCGGGTCGTGAACAACCTCTCCAGGGCGTGCCGGGGGCGTTCCCGCGGTGCCGGTCGGGGTGCATTCTCTCCCGGAGCGCCGAAGCCAAACGATCCGTTCACCCAGGGGCAAGATGTGGGCGATTCCAGCCGAATGATGATCTTTGCGGGGAATGCCAACCCGCAACTCGCACACAAGGTTGTGGACCATCTCGGTCTGCGCATGGGCAAGGCCACCGTGGGTCGGTTCAGTGACGGCGAGGTCCAGGTCGAGATTCTCGAGAACGTTCGCGGCCGGGATGTCTTCATCATCCAGCCCACCGGTCAGCCCACCAATGACAACATCATGGAGTTGTTGATCATGGTGGATGCCCTGCGCCGGGCGTCGGCTGGCCGCATCACCACCGTGATTCCCTACTTCGGATACGCTCGGCAGGATCGCCGGGTGCGGTCCGCGAGGGTTCCGATTTCGGCCAAGGTGGTGGCCAACATGATCGAGGCCGTTGGCGCGGATCGTGTGCTCACGATCGATGTTCATGCCGACCAGGTCCAGGGATTCTTCAACCTGCCCGTGGACAATGTCTATGCGTCTCCAGTGTTGCTGGGCGATGTCTGGCGACGGGAGCCACGCGATCTGACGGTGGTTTCCCCTGATGTCGGGGGCGTGGTGCGGGCTCGGGCCATTGCGAAACGGCTGGATGACGCGGACCTGGCGATCATCGACAAGCGCAGGCCGCGCGCCAACGAGGCTCAGGTGATGCATATCATCGGCGACGTCGAGAACCGTTGCTGCGTGATCATCGACGACATGGTGGATACCGCGGGCACCCTGTGTCAGGCGGCCAGGGCGCTGAAGGAGCATGGCGCCGCCAAGGTGCTGGCGTATGCAACGCACGCCGTGCTTTCCGGGCCAGCTGTTGCTAACATAGAGGGTTCCGCTCTTGATGAGCTGGTGGTGACCGACACGCTGATGCTGCAGCCGAACGCCCAGGCCTGCAGTCGCATCCGCCAACTTTCCGTGGCGGAGATGCTTGCGGAAACCATCCGCAGGATCAATACGGAGGAATCGGTCAGTTCGCTTTTCGTGGACTGACCCTGGCACGGGTTCGTTGGTGCAGGGCTCTCCGAGTCCCCGCCGCCGGATTCGACTGTAGCGCCTCATCTGGTCGCGGGTGGGGCGCCTTCATTTTGGGAGATGTACACGATGAGTACCGATTTCGTTGTCGAAGCCGAAACGCGTCTGGAGCAGGGATCGAGTGCGAGCCGCCGCCTGCGCCGGGCCGGGAAGCTGCCCGCCATTCTCTACGGAGGGCACCAGGATCCGGTGGCCATTACCCTGGATCACAATGCCATCATGCTGAGCCTGCGCAATGATGCTTTCTATTCCCACGTGTTGACGGTCAACCTGGATGGCAAGGCCGAGCGTGCGATCCTGCGGGACGTGCAGCGCCACCCGTTCAAGCCGACCCTCACGCACGTCGACCTGCTGCGCGTCAGCGCCGACGAGTCGATCCGGGTGCACGTGCCCCTGCACTTCCTGAACGAGGAGATCTGCAAGGGTGTGAAGACCGGCGGTGGCATGATCAACCGGCAGATGAATGAAGTGGAGGTCGAATGTCTGCCGGGCGACCTGCCCGAGGCGATCGAAGTGGATGTGGCCAACCTCGGTGTGGGCGAGTCCATGCACCTCTCGGACCTGGTGCTGCCGGCCGGCGTCGCACTGGTGGCACTGACCCACGGCGAAGGTCAGGACCAAGCCGTCGTCGGGGTGCTGATGCCGCGCGGCGAGAAGTCCGGGGACGACGAAGAGCCCGAGGTCGGTGCGCCCGGGGAGCCTGCCGAGGACTGATCGGTTCTCGATTTTCCACCCATGTCATCATGCCAATCCGTTTGATCGTCGGACTGGGCAATCCAGGCCCGCGTTATGCCCATACCCGGCACAACGCGGGCTTCTGGTTTGTGGATCAGCTGTCGCGCGAGCGCGGCGGCGTGTTCCGGGCGGACTCGCGTTACGAGGGTGAAGTCACCCGCTTCGCGGCGGCGGGCGCCAGTTGCCTGCTCCTGAAGCCGCTCACCTTCATGAACAAGAGCGGATCGGCCGTCCAGAAGCTCGCGGCCTTCTATCGGATTCCGCCGGGAGACATCCTGGTGGTGCACGATGAGCTGGATCTGCCGCCGGGCACGGCCCGACTGAAGAAGGGTGGTGGACATGGTGGACACAACGGGCTGCGGGATATCGATCGCCACCTTGGCTCCGATTTTGCCCGCCTGCGTATCGGGATCGGCCACCCGGGAATCCGGGACGCGGTGATCGGTTACGTTCTGGAAAGGCCCTCACGGGAAGACGAGGCCGTGGTTCGCGAGGCCATCGAGGCGGCGGTGGCCGCGGTGGACGATCTCGTGGCCGGCGAATGGGACCGGGCCGTGCGCAACCTGCATATGCGCGCGACCCCCGACAGGGAGAAGGCTTCATGAGCCTCAAATGCGGCATCGTGGGCTTGCCCAATGTGGGCAAGTCGACACTTTTCAACGCCCTGACGCGGGCCGGAATCGCGGCCGAGAATTACCCTTTCTGCACGATCGACCCGAACGTCGGCGTGGTGGAGGTGCCTGATCCGAGGCTCGGCGTTCTCGCCGGGATCGTCAAGCCGCAACGTATTCTGCCGACGACCGTCGAGTTCGTCGATATCGCGGGTCTGGTGGCCGGTGCCGCCCAGGGTGAGGGGCTGGGCAACCAGTTTCTCGCGCACATCCGCGAGACCGATGCGATCGCCCAGGTCGTGCGCTGTTTCGAGGACGATGACGTCGTTCACGTTTCGGGCCGCGTGGATCCGCTGTCCGATATCGAAACCATCGGTACGGAACTGGCGTTGGCCGACCTGGACACCGTGACCCGCGCGATCACCCGCTTCACCCGTGCGGCGAAGTCGCAGGACAAGGATGCGCGCGCACGACTGGAAATCGCGGAGCGGGTCGCCGCGGGTCTGGACCAGGGGACGCCGGTACGCGCGCAGGCCCTGGCGCCGGAATCGCTCGCCCTGCTTTACGATCTGCACCTCTTGACCGCCAAGCCACTGATCTACATCGCCAACGTGGCCGATGACGGGTTCGAGGACAATGCGTTGCTGGCTACGGTGCAGGCGCATGCCGTTCAGGAGGGTGCGGAAGTCGTCGCGGTGTGTGCTTCACTCGAGGCGGAGATCGCCCAGTTGGAAGATGCCGAGCGCGAGGAATTCCTCGCCGATCTCGGATTGCCGGAGCCGGGACTCGATCGCGTCGTACGAGCCACTTACCGCTTGCTGAATCTGCAGACCTTCTTCACCGCCGGGCCGAAGGAAGTGCGTGCCTGGACCGTCCGCAGGGGTTCCACCGCGCCACAGGCGGCGGGTGTCATCCATACGGATTTCGAAAAGGGGTTCATCCGCGCGGAGGTCATTGCCTACGAGGACTTCGTTACGCATGGCGGCGAGCAGGGCGCGAAGGACGCCGGCAAATGGCGTCTGGAAGGCAAGGAATACGTCATGAACGAAGGGGACGTTGTACATTTTCGGTTCAACGTCTGATGCTTCGCCCGGACTCTGAGGGGCCGCCCGCCATGCGCGCTTCCGTCCCATTCGCCGTGGTGTGGCACCCGTCGCTCCACTCTATGCCAATCGATTGACAGGAGGCTTCCATGGACGTCATGGATCGAATTCGTCAGCAGGTCGAAGAAAACCCCGTGGTGATCTTCATGAAGGGCACCCCGCAGTTCCCGATGTGCGGGTTTTCCAGCAGGGCCTCAGAGGCCCTGAAGCGCTGTGATCAAGAGTTTGCATATGTGAACGTTCTCGGCGACGCCGAGGTGTTCCAGAATCTTCCCCGTTTTGCCGACTGGCCGACGTTTCCGCAGATCTACATCGACGGGGAACTGGTCGGCGGCTGCGACATCACGCTCGAGCTGCTCGAGAGCGGTGAGCTGAAGAAGATGGTGGATGAGGCGCACGCCAAACGCGGCGGCTGAGCCCGCCCGTTTTCCTTGAACGCGCCGGACCCGCAGCGCTCAGGCGGGTCCGGCGATCCAGGAGGCCGCGTCGGGAATGCCGGCGCTTTCCAGCCAGCGATTGGCTACCTGGCAGAAGATTTCCGCCGTCATTTCGGCATCGTAGGCCGCGCTATGCGCGGCTGCGCTGTCCCATGTGAACCCCGCAGCTTCCGACGCCCTCGCCAGAACCGTCTGACCGTAGGCCAGTGCCGCCAATGATACGGTGTCCAGGCTGCTGAACGGGTGGAAGGGGTTACGGCGGATACCGCAGCGCTCGGCTGCCGCATGAACGAAACCGAGATCGAAATGAGCGTTGTGTCCCACGAGGATCGCGCGCTTGCATTGGTTGATTTTCACTTCCTTTCGGACTTCGCTGAACAGCTTGCCCAGAGCCTGATCTTCCGGGTGGGCGATGCGCAGGGGGTGAAACGGATCGATCCCGTTGACCTCCAGGGATTTCGGGTCGAGCAGGGAACCTTCGAAAGGGCGAACGTGCAGGCTCAGGGTCCGGTCGCGGTGCAGGCGGTCGTCGTCCCCGCGACGAAGGAAGACCGCAGCCACCTGCAGGAGGGCATGCTTGCCGCAATCGAAACCGCCGGTTTCCACGTCCACCACAACGGGAAGAAATCCGCGAAAGCGGTTGGCCATCGGTCTTGTCCCGACGGGTAGGGTCTGGGCTTCTGTCATTGGTTCTGCCACGGTTTGAGATCGTTTCCGGGAATCGGGCGCCATTGTCCATACCCATGTGCGCCCGATCCGCGCGGCTTGACCTGTGCCAGCTTCAGTCCGGATACTTGCGCCCTTGTCTGCGCCCATGGCATTCGCTTGCAGATGGTAGCAGAAACGCGGGTTCGCCCCGGCCAGAAAGCATCCTCAGGGGGCTCCGCGGGGCCGCATCTCAAAGGGATCACGCATGAACGCAAACGCTGACTCGCACGACATCGATCCGCAGGAAACACAGGAGTGGATCGATGCCCTCGAGGCGGTTCTCGAGGCGGATGGCGCGGAGCGCGCGCACCAGCTTCTCGAATCCTTGATCGACAAGGCCCGTCGCAGCGGCGCCTACCTGCCCTATTCGGCGAACACCGCCTACGTAAACACGATTCCACCGCACCAGGAGCCCGTCTTTCCCGGCGACAGCGCGATGGAGCACCGCATCCGTTCCTACATCCGCTGGAACGCGATGGCGATGGTGGTCAAGGCGAACCGGGTATCGGCGGAGCTCGGCGGCCACATCGCCACCTTTGCCTCGGCAGCCACGCTCTATGACGTGGGCTTCAACCATTTCTGGCGCGCACCTTCGCACGAGCACGGCGGCGACCTCGTGTTCGTGCAGGGACACTCGGCGCCCGGCATGTATGCGCGCTCCTTCCTCGAGGGGCGTCTGACCGAGGAGCAGTTGGACCACTTCCGGCGCGAGGTGGACGGCAAGGGTCTGTCCTCGTACCCGCATCCCTGGCTGATGCCGGACTACTGGCAGTTCCCGACGGTGTCCATGGGGCTCGGCCCGATCATGAGCATCTTCCAGGCGCGGTTCATGAAATACCTGCAGGATCGGGGCCTCGCGAAGACCGACGACCGCAAGGTCTGGAGCTTCGTCGGCGACGGCGAGGTGGACGAGCCGGAGACCCTGGGTGCGATCACCCTCGCCTCGCGCGAGAAGCTCGACAATCTGATCTGGGTCGTCAACTGCAACCTGCAGCGTCTCGACGGCCCCGTGCGTGGCAACGGCAAGATCGTGCAGGAGCTCGAGGCGATCTTCCGCGGCGCCGGCTGGAACGTGATCAAGGTCCTGTGGGGCCGTTACTGGGATCCGCTGCTGGCGCGCGACAAGGACGGGCTGCTGCAGCGGCGCATGATGGAGGCCGTCGACGGCGACTACCAGAACTACAAGTCCCGCGACGGCGCCTACGTGCGCGAGCATTTCTTCGGCAAGTACCCGGAGCTGAAGGCGATGGTCGCCAACATGTCCGACGAGGACATCTGGCGCCTGAACCGGGGCGGTCACGACCCGGTGAAGGTCTACGCCGCCTACAAGGCCGCGGCCGAGCACGCCGACCAGCCCACCGTGATCCTGGCGCACACCGTGAAGGGCTACGGCATGGGTACGGCGGGCGAGGCACAGAACCGCACCCACAGCCAGAAGAAGCTCGATGTGGAAGACATGAAGGCCTTCCGCAACCGGTTCGATATCCCGCTGTCCGATGCCCAGATCGAGGCGGCCGAGTACATCCGGCCCAAGCCGGATACCCCGGAGATGAAATACATGCTCGAGCGCCGCCAGTCGCTGGGCGGCTTCCTGCCGGTGCGCCGGCCGCTGGCCGCACCGCTGGAGGTGCCGGACCTCGAGGCCTTCGGCCCGCTGCTGGAGTCCAGCGGCGAGCGCGAGATGTCGACCACGATGGCTTTCGTGCGCCTGCTGACGCTGCTGGCGCGCGACAAGAAGATCGGCCGCTACGTGGTGCCGATCGTTCCGGACGAGGCGCGGACCTTCGGGATGGAGGGACTGTTCCGGCAGCTCGGTATCTACTCCTCGGTGGGGCAGCTCTACCAGCCGCAGGACCGCGAGCAAGTGATGTACTACAAGGAGGACAAGAAGGGCCAGATCCTGGAGGAGGGCATCAACGAGGCGGGCGCAATGTCGTCCTGGATCGCCGCCGCCACCTCGTACTCCACGCACGGCGTCGCGACGGTGCCCTTCTACATCTATTACTCGATGTTCGGCTTCCAGCGCGTCGGCGACCTGATCTGGGCCGCCGGCGACATGCAGGCCCGGGGTTTTCTGATCGGCGGTACGGCCGGGCGCACGACGCTGGCGGGCGAGGGCCTGCAGCACCAGGACGGGCACAGCCTGTTGATGGCCGCGAACGTGCCCAACTGCATCTCCTACGACCCCACCTTCGCCTACGAACTCGCGGTGATCGTGCACAGCGGGTTGCAGCGCATGTACGTGGATCAGCAGAGGGTCTTCTACTACATCACCACGATGAACGAAAACTACGCACAGCCGGCGATGCCGAAGGATGCCGAGAAGGGCATCGTGCGCGGTCTCTACAAGTTCGCATCCGCGGGCCGACGCAAGAAGCAGGTCCGTCTGCTCGGATCGGGCACCATCCTGCGCGAGGTGATCGCCGCCGCGGAGCTGCTCGACAAGGACTTCAGTGTCTCGTCCGAGATCTGGAGCGCGACGAGCTTCAATGAGCTGGCGCGCGACGGTCGCGACTGTGAGCGCGAGGCGATGCTGAAGCCCAAGGCCAAGCCGCCGGTCCCCTGGGTCACGCAGTGTCTGTCCGGTTCATCGGCGCCGGTGATCGCGGCGACGGACTACGTGAAGGCCCACGCGGATCAGATCCGCGCCTGGGTGCCGGGTCCTTATCGCGTGCTCGGAACCGATGGTTTCGGGCGTTCGGATACCCGGGCGGCACTGCGACGGCACTTCGAGGTCGACCGTCACTTCATTGCCGTCGCCGCGCTTCGATCCCTGGTCGAGGCCGGCGAGGTGGAGGCATCGGTGGTCACCGACGCCATCGCCAGGTACGGGATCGACACCAACCGTCCCAATCCCCTTCAGGCCTGAGACGGTCGCTGCCGTTCCCCCAGCCAGGAGCTGACATGAGCGAGATCATTACCGTGGATGTCCCCGACATCGGCGATTTCAAGGATGTGGAAATCATCGAGGTGCTGGTCGGGATCGGTGACGAGGTGGCCCCCGAGGATCCCCTGATCACCCTGGAATCGGACAAGGCCTCGATCGAGATTCCCGCACCACAGGGTGGCGTGGTTCGAAAACTGACGGTCAAGGTGGGCGACCGCGTCTCCGAAGGCGATGCAATCCTGGAGTTGGAAGCGGCGTCTGGGGGTGGAAAGGCGCCGGAGCCCGAACAGGCCGCGGACAGCGGCGCCAAGACGGAGGAAAAGCAACCGGCGCCGGACAAGGCTGAATCGAAGTCGAAGCCCGAGTCAAAGGGTGGTGCCGAGCCGCCGTCACGGGCAGCGCCCGCAGAGGGGCTACGCCCTTCGCCGACGGCGCATATCGCCGACGAAAAGGCCTTCCGCAAGGCCCATGCTTCGCCCGCCATCCGCCGGTTCGCACGCGAACTGGGCGTCGACCTCGCCAAGGTCGACGGCAGCGGTCGCAAGAAACGCATTCTGCGCGAGGACGTGCAGGGCTTCGTCAAGCGGGCGCTCAGCCAGCCCGGTGGCTCGGCCCTGGGCGTCGAACCGATGCCCGAGATCGATTACAGCGAGTTCGGTCCGATCGAGACCCAGGCGCTGACCAAGATCAACAAGCTCACGGGCAAGAACCTGCACCGCAACTGGGTGACCGTGCCGCACGTGACCCAGTTCGACGAGGCGGATATCACCGAACTCGAGGACTTCCGCAAGTCGCTGAAGGACGAGTACGAGAAGAAGGGCGTCAAGGTCACCTTCCTGCCGTTCCTGATGAAGGCCGTGGTGTCCGTCCTCAAGCAGTATCCGCGCTTCAATGCCTCGCTCGACGCGACCGGGGAGAACCTGATCATCAAGAAGTACTACAACCTGGGCGTGGCGGTCGATACGCCCGACGGGCTGGTGGTGCCGGTGGTGCGCGACGTCGACCGCAAGAGCCTGGTCGACCTGGCCGCCGAACTGATGGATCTGTCGAAGCGTGCCCGCGAGCGCAAGCTGAAGACGAAGGACATGCAGGGTGGCTGTCTGACCATCTCCAGCCTCGGCGGAATCGGCGGCACCCAGTTCACGCCGATCGTGAACGCACCGGAGGTGGCGATCCTCGGCGTGGCGCGCTCCTCGATCCGCCCGGTGTGGACCGGAGAGGCCTTCGAGCCGCGTCTGATCCTGCCCCTCGCGCTGTCCTACGACCACCGCGTGATCGACGGTGCGCTGGGTGCCCGCTTCACCTCGGCGCTGTCGGGACTTCTGTCCGACATGCGCCGGATGCTGCTCTAGTTCCATGCGGGAAGTTGCGAAGCGGGTTTCCGAGCCCTGTCCTGTCCATGACGGTTCGCGTTGCGAATTCCAACCTGGAGTCGTCCGATGAGCAACATCACCACCATCAAGGTCCCCGATATCGGTGATTTCAAGGACGTGGAGATCATCGAGGTGCTGGTGCACCCCGGTGATGCCATCGCCCCCGAAGACCCGATGATCACGCTGGAGTCCGAAAAGGCGAGCATGGACATCCCGGCACCCGCGGCGGGTACCGTCAAGAAGATGTATGTGAAGGTCGGTGACCGTATTACGGAGGGTGATCCGATTCTCGATCTGGAGACCTCCGGGGAGTCTTCGACCGAGAAGGGCGGCAACGACGAGCTGGCCGCCCCTGAGAAAAAGGAAGACGCCGGCAAGACCGGGCAGGCCGAAGCGACGCCCGAGGCGAAACGGTTTTCCGGCGACACGGATCTGCAGTGCCAGGTGCTGGTGCTGGGCTCCGGTCCCGGCGGCTACACGGCGGCCTTCCGGGCGGCCGATCTGGGCCTCGACGTGATCATGGTCGAGCGCTACGCCGAGATCGGCGGCGTCTGCCTGAACGTCGGCTGCATCCCCTCCAAGGCCCTGCTGCACGCCGCCGAAGTGATCGAGGAGGCCGAACGCTTCGCCGAATTCGGCATCGACTTCGGTAAACCGAAGATCGAGATCGAGGGGCTGAGGAAGTACAAGTCCGGCACGGTCGGAAAACTGACCAAGGGTCTGCAACACCTGGCCAAGCAGCGCAAGGTGCGGGTGGTGCAGGGTGTCGGCGGTTTCGCCGGTGCGCACGAACTCGCGGTCGAGGGGCCGGACGGCAAGCAGGTCATCGGCTTCGAGCACGCGATCATCGCCGCCGGATCGAAGGTCGTGCGTCTGCCCGGTTTCCCCTGGGACGACCCGCGGGTGATGGATTCCACCGGCGCCCTGGAGCTCGAGGACATCCCGAAGCGTCTGCTGGTCGTCGGCGGCGGCATCATCGGGCTGGAGATGGCCTGCGTCTACGACGCGCTGGGTTCGAAGGTGACCGTGATCGAGCTCTCCGACACGCTGATGCCCGGCGCCGACCGCGACCTGGTGCGACCGCTGGAGAAGCGCATCCGCAAGCGCTACGAGAACATCTTCCTGAACAGCAAGGTGGCCGAGGCCAAGGCGGGCAAGAAGGGCATTGAGGTGCGCTTCGAGGGCGACGCCAAGGACCTGCCGGAGACGGACGTCTTCGACCGCGTGCTGGTCGCGGTGGGGCGCAGCCCGAACGGCAAGGACGTCGCGGCGGACGCGGCCGGCGTCCGGGTCACCGACCGCGGATTCATCGAGGTCGACAGCCAGATGCGTACCAATGTCGAGCACATCTTCGCGATCGGCGACGTGGTCGGGCAGCCGATGCTGGCGCACAAGGCCACCCATGAGGGCAAGGTTGCCGCCGAGGTCATCGCCGGGCAGAAGGTCCACTTCGATGCCCGCGCCATTCCCTCGGTCGCCTACACCCATCCCGAGGTGGCCTGGATGGGCGTGACCGAGGAGCAGGCCAAGCGCGACGGCATCGAATATACCAAGGGCGTCTTCCCCTGGGCCGCATCCGGCCGAGCCCTGGCGCTGGGCGCCGACGACGGCATGACCAAGCTGCTGTTCGACGGCGACGGTCGGGTGATTGGCGCGGGCATCGTCGGGCCGCTGGCCGGCGACCTGATCTCGGAAGCCATGCTCGCGCTGGAGATGGGCGCCGACATGGAGGACATCGGCCTGACCGTACACCCGCACCCGACGCTGTCCGAGACCGTGGCCTTCGCCGCCGAGGTCGCGCACGGTTCGATCACCGACATCCTGCCGCCTCGGAAGCGGTGACTTGGGGGAGGCGGGGGCCGTGCGTGGTTTAATGCCGTGCATGGCCGGGACTGGGGTGGACGTGGTCAGGGCACGCTCAAGCCGTCCATGGGCGCTCGATGGCGGCCATCCATGGCCGCCAACGGCCCTGACCACGTCCACCCCAGTCCCGGCTTCCGGTCTCTCGGAGCGCGAGCCTAGGCGCGCTGCCGCCGGGGCCCACCACCCTGCGGCGTGGTTATAACCCCAGGGCTCATTGCCACCACGAACAGTACAATGAACAATCGACGAGTATCGGAAAAGGATTGAAAGAATGAGTGCCAAGATTTCCCGCGTCGTGCTGGCCTACTCCGGCGGGTTGGATACGTCCGTGATCCTGAAGTGGCTGCAGGACAAGTATGGCTGCGAGGTGATCACCTTCACCGCCGACCTGGGCCAGGGCGAGGAGGTCGAGCCGGCCCGGGCCAAGGCCGAGGCGATGGGGGTGAAGCAGATCTACATCGAGGATCTGCGCGAGGAGTTCGTGCGCGATTATGTGTTCCCGATGTTCCGCGCCAACACGCTGTACGAAGGCGAATATCTGCTGGGCACATCCATTGCGCGGCCGCTGATTGCACGTCGATTGGTGGAGATCGCGAACGAAACCGGGGCCGACGCCATTGCGCACGGGGCGACCGGCAAGGGCAACGACCAGGTCCGCTTCGAGCTGGGCGCCTACGCGCTCAAGCCCGGGATCCAGGTCATCGCACCCTGGCGGGAGTGGGACCTGACGTCGCGCGAGCGCCTGATGGCCTACGCAAAGGAGCATGACATCCCTGTCGACTTCGCGAAGCAGGGGAAGAAATCGCCGTATTCCATGGATGCCAACCTGCTGCACATCTCGTACGAGGGTGGGCCGCTGGAAGACCCCTGGACCGAGGCCGAGGAGGACATGTGGCGCTGGACGGTCTCCCCCGAGCGGGCGCCCGACGAATCGTCCGTCCTGGAGATCGGGTTCGAATGCGGCGACCCGGTGAGCCTGAACGGCGTGGCGCTGAGCCCGGGGCAACTGCTGGCCGAGCTGAACCGGATCGGCGGGGAGAACGGCATCGGGCGCCTGGACCTGGTCGAGAACCGATACGTCGGTATGAAGTCCCGCGGCTGTTACGAAACCCCCGGCGGCACGATTCTCCTGAGGGCGCGCCGGGCGCTGGAATCCCTGACGCTGGACCGCGAGGTGGCTCACCTGAAGGACGAGCTGATGCCGCGCTATGCCAGCCTCATCTACAACGGCTACTGGTGGAGCCCGGAGCGGCGCATGCTGCAGGCCGCGATCGACCAGACCCAGTCGGTGGTCAACGGTTCGGTGCGCCTGCGCCTGTACAAGGGGAATGTCATCGTGGCCGGGCGGCGGTCGGAATCGGACAGCCTGTTCGACGACGCGATCGCCACCTTCGAGGAGGATGCCGGTGCCTTCGACCAGAAGGACGCCGCGGGCTTCATCAAGCTCAACGCGCTGCGGCTGCGCATCGCGGCCGGGCGCAACCGGTCTCAGGTCTGAGTCAGCCGGCCGGCCCCGTGATCCACCCGGTCTTGCCGGGCACTTCCGGAAAGGATGTCGCGAACTCGCATATGGACAAAATTTCCCGCAGGCTTGGACTTTTCCGGCAATGATCGAGGTCTCCATCACCATGCGACTGCGTGACGTCCTGCTGCGCCTGTTCGTGGCCATTGCGGTCTCGACCCTCGTCGGCTGTGCCACGGTGCCGAGCGAGGACCGGCATCCCTCCGACCCGTTCGAGCGCTACAACCGCGCGGTGTTCACCTTCAATGACGGTCTCGATCGTGCCATCCTGAAACCGACCGCCGAGGCCTACTCGGAGTTGCCACAGCCGGTGCGCACGGGTGTCGGCAACTTTTTCTCGAACTTCGACGACGTTCGGGTGGCGTTCAACAATGTGCTTCAGGGCAAGTTCCACGATGCCGCTTCCGACGTGTCCCGGGTGCTGTTCAATACCAGCTTCGGCCTGCTCGGCCTGATCGACGTCGCCAGCCCGATGGGGCTGGCCAAAAACAACGAGGACTTCGGGCAGACTCTGGGTCATTGGGGCCTGCCCGCCGGACCGTATCTCCAGATTCCGTTTCTGGGTCCCAGCACAGCGCGGGATGCGCCCGCCCTGGTCGTCGATTTCTACACGAATCCCCGCAACTACACGATTGGCGGTCAGCGGGAGCTTCGAGACTACTGGGTGCCGCTGGCGCTGCTCGACATCGTGGATACCCGGGCCGGTCTGCTCTCGACGGAAGCGGCCCTGGCCGCCCTGTCCGATGACCGCTACGTCGCTTTGCGTGATCTCTGGCTGCAGAGGCGGGATTTTCTCGTGCGTGATGGCGAGGCTGCCGGCGATGACGAGTGGTTGGACGAGTTGGACGAGCTGGAGGCGTTGGAGGCCCTGGAGCGGGAGGAAGCCGCGCAGTGAGCCTCGCGACGGTCATGCCGATGCTGGAGATCCTCGTCCTCCGGAGGGGGCCGCAGGATCTGCCGGCTGGTCATCCCGTGCTGGGATTCTGGATGGGGGCGTCGCTCTTTTCCGGGGTGCTGGTGGCCGGCCCGCAGCACGGGTTCACGGCCAGCCTGCTGCTGGGGGGGCTCGACCTGCTGGTGCTCTACCTGTTCGTCGTGGCGCTGCTCCGGGTCAAGGGGTTGTCCGCCGGGCGATGGCTGCAGACCTATACGGCGTTGGTGGGTGTCAGCGCAGTGCTCGGTCTGGTCATGAGTGCACTCCTTTGGGTGGTTCCACCTGATTTCGAGAATGGCACTGTCTCGACGCCTGCCATGTTGCTCTATCTCGGTCTGGTGGTCTGGCTGCTGCTCGCGTTCGGCCACATTCTCCAGAAGGCCCTGGACCTCGACTTGCGTATGACCGGCGTGGCCATTGCCCTCGGCTTTCTGATTCTCTCCAGCGTGGTCACCCAGTTGACCCTTGGTTGGCTGGCCGCATGACCGGATCGATTCATGTGCTGGGAATCGGGGGCACCTTCATGGGTGGACTGGCCCAGCTCGCGGCTGCGGCGGGCATCCCCGTGTCGGGGGTCGATGAGAACCTGTATCCGCCGATGGATCAGCAACTTCTGCAGGCCGGAATCCCGTTCCACGAGGGGTATGCGGATGCCGAGTTGCCCATGGATGCCCGGATTGTCGTCGGCAACGTGATGCGCCGCGGAATGCCCATCGTGGAATCGATGCTCAATCTGGGGTTGCCCTATGTTTCGGGGCCGCAATGGCTGGCGGAAAACATTCTTCAGGGTCGGTGGGTGATTGCGGTCGCCGGTACCCATGGCAAGACCACCACGGCAAGCATGGTGGCGTACCTGCTGGAGTCCGCGGGGCTGCAGCCCGGTTTCCTGATCGGGGGCGTGCCGCGGGATTTCGGTGTCAGCGCGCGCTTGGGCAACGGGCCGTTCTTCGTGATCGAAGCCGACGAATACGACTGCGCGTTTTTCGACAAGCGAGCGAAATTCGTGCATTACCGTCCGCGGACCCTGGTGTTGAACAATCTCGAATACGATCATGCGGACATCTACCCCGATCTTGCTTCGATCGAGCGCCAGTTCCATCATCTGGTACGCATCGTGCCGGGACAGGGCGAGATTCTGACGAACGCGGAAAGCGCCGCACTCGAGCGCGTTCTGGAGCAGGGGTGCTGGACTCCCCTGGTCCGTTTCGGAATCCGCGGCGGGCTGGATCTGAGCGCCCGCTTGCTGAACCGTCAAGGCTCTCGCTTCGAGGTGCGGGTCGAAGACCGCGTGGTGGGCGAGGTCTCCTGGGAGATGACCGGTGAACACAACGTCGCGAACGCGCTGGCCGCACTCGGGGCGGCCCGCCATGCGGGGGTTCCGATCGCGCAGAGTGTCGCCGCGCTTTCGGGCTTCACCGGCGTGCGGCGTCGCCAGGAGGTGCGTGGCGAGGTCAACGGCATCCGCGTCATCGATGACTTCGCGCACCATCCCACCGCCATCCGGATGACCCTCGAGGGTTTGCGTGCGGCGCTCCCTGTCGGCCGCCGTCTGCTGGTTGTGCTCGAGCCACGGTCGAACACCATGCGCATGGGGGTCCATGCGGAGAGTCTCGGAAGCGCATTGGCCCGGGCCGACGAGGTCTTCCTGTTGGTGCCGGACGCGCTAGGCTGGTCACCCACATCCGTTGCGGGGCAGATCGGGGATCGTCTGACCACGGGAGCGGAGATCCGGGAGCTGGTGGCCGCGGTGACGGCATCCGCGCGTCCCGGCGACTCCGTGGTGATCATGAGCAATGGCGGCTTCGGCGGCATACACGAGTCTCTGCTCGCGAGCCTCGGGGAGAAATGGCATGGCAGCATCTGACGTGGCTCTGGCCCTGACCGGGGCCTCGGGCATCCAGTACGGGGTTCGACTCCTGGAATGCCTGGTTCGCAATGGCGTCGGCGTGCACCTGATGCTCTCGCGTCCGGCCCAGGTGGTGCTGGGCCTGGAAACCGACCTTGCCGTGCCTGGAAGGCCAGCCGGGATTGCACAGTTCTTCAGTACGCGCTTCGCCGCGACCGATGGCCAGATCCGCTGTTACGGCCCCGACCAGTGGACGGCGCCCGTGGCGAGTGGCTCGGCGGTACCGAGGGCAATGGTGGTCTGCCCCTGTTCCACGGCTACGGTTTCGGCCATCGCCTCGGGAGCCTCGCGCAGCCTGATCGAGCGGGCTGCGGACGTGATTCTGAAGGAACGGCGAAAGCTGATCCTGGTGGTCCGCGAGACCCCCTTTTCCGAAATCCACCTGGAAAACATGCTCCGGCTGGCACGCATGGGCACGGTGATCATGCCGGCAAACCCCGCCTTCTACCACCGTCCGCAGACGCTGGACGACCTCGTCGATTTCATGGTCGCGCGCATCCTGGATCACCTGGACATCGAACACGACCTGGTCCCCCGCTGGGGGCGCAATCCGGAAGATTCCGGGGGGCTCGACACGTGACCGAACGCCCTTTGTTCCCATTGAACACCGTGCTGTTTCCGGACGGGTTGTTGCCCCTGCGCATCTTCGAGACACGTTATGTCGACATGGTCCGCGATTGCATGCGCAGCGGCGGCGGTGGTTTCGTCGTGGTGTCGATACTTGAAGGCACCGAGACCTCGACGGAGGCGCGGTTTTCCGAAGTGGGGACCCGTGCCGAGATCATCGACTGGGACCAGCGCCCGGACGGCCTCCTGGGGATCCTCGCCTGTGGTCGCGAGCGGGTGCGTGTTCGCTCACACCAGAAGCGCAGCGACGGCCTGATCGTGGCCCGGGTCGAGCCGATCGAGGAATGGCCTCCGCTGGACCTGCCCCTCGACTACGCTTCGCTTGCCGGCCTGCTCGAACGTCTTCTGGATCAACTGGGCACGCCATGGTCGCACCTGACGCGCCAGCTCGGCGATGCCTCCTGGGTGGTCGGGCGACTGGTCGAGCTATTGCCTCTGGATCTCGCGGTCAAGCAGGCGTTGCTGGAGGAGGACGATCCCCTGCGGCGTCTGGAACGACTCCGAGGAGCCATGCTGGCGGTGCCCGATTCCTGACACGGACGGTGTCTGCTGGTATCGTCCGCATAAACATTTCATACGGGAGCCTTTCATGGCCGTTCAGGAACTGACGCAGGACAACTTCGAAGCCACCGTGACCGGAAGCGACATCGTGATCGTCGACTTCTGGGCGCCCTGGTGCGCTCCGTGCCGGACGTTTGCCCCGACGTTCGAGGCCGCTTCGGACCAGCACGGCGATATCGTGTTTGCGAAAGTGAACACCGAGGAAGAGCAGGGTCTGGCGGCGGCATTCCAGATCCGGTCCATTCCGACGCTGATGATCTTCCGCGAGAAGGTGATCATCTTTTCGCAGCCCGGCATGCTGAGCGCCGGCCAGCTGGACGATGTGATCGGCAAGGTGCGCGAGCTCGACATGGCCCAGGTGCACGAGGATATCCGCAAGCAGCAGGAAGGCGCGGGCGGCAACGCCTGATCCTGCGTTAAGCCCGCTCCGCGCGGGAGCGCGCCCATGCTCGGTATCATGACCCAGATGGGCGCGCTGATCGTTTGCGGCGTTGCCTGGAGCCGGCTTCGACCGGGAGGACTTGGCGCGAACGAGACCCGGCGTGTCCTGACCACGCTGGTCTACTATCTGTTGCTGCCGGCACTGGTGCTCAAGGTGCTCTGGGCGGCCCCCCTGGGAATGGTGTCCGTGCAGATCGCGTTCGTCGCGGCGGTGACCGTGCTCGCCGGGCTGGCGCTCACCGCTCTGGCCTGCCGGGTCTGCCAGCCGAGCCGTGCCGCCATCGGCGCGATGATGCTCGCGGCGGCCTGGCCAAACGCCGTTTACCTGGGGCTGCCGATTCTGGATCGCCTGTTCGGTGAGGCCGGACGTGCGGTGGCAATCCAGTACGACCTGTTCGGCGCGCTTCCGCTGCTGCTCACCGTGGGTGTCGTGATTGCCCGGCATTACGGGGACCGCGCCGGCGAGGCGGTCGGCCCGCTTCGAGGGCTGTTCGCGGTGCCGTCGATCTGGGCGGCGATCCTCGCCGTGACCCTGAACCTCTCCGGAATCGCGATACCGGTGTGGCTCGATGAATGGCTGGGTTTTCTGGGTCACTCTGTGACCCCGCTGATGCTGTTCTCACTGGGTCTCGCGCTGGTGTTCGACCGCTTTCGCTGGCAGGACACTCCGGCGTTGGCGACGGTCACGGTAGTCCAGTTGATTCTGGCGCCCCTGGTGGCTCTGAGCCTCGTGGCTGGCCTCGGGATGCAGGGAATTCCCGCGATGGGCACGGTACTCGAGGCGGCGATGCCGGCGATGGTGCTGGGTCTGGTGTTCGCTGACCGGTTCGGCCTAGACACGGGACTCTACGCGGCCGCCGTGACCCTGACCACCGCCATCTCGCTGGTTACGCTGCCCTTGTGGTTTGGTTTGCTGCAGACACTGACGGTGCTGCATTAGCCACGTGCTCCGCACTGAACGGATGCGGCCTTCAACGCGGCTGCTGCCGCCGTTCCCGTAGCCAGCGGTCCGGCAGGGCGGACGGGCCAGGAGCCGGTTCCGCGCCGGTCGAGGCGGGTGTGGGTGCCGGTGGCGTCCGGTATTCGTCCGGCCGCGGGCTGGCGGGGATCGTGCGCAGGTCGTCGAATTGCAATGTGCCGCCCGAGGCGTTGCCCGCCGCGTCCATGGTGATCAGGAAACTGTCGAAATGGAATGTTTCACCATCGACGCGCCCGTCTCCATTGACCCATCCTTCTACCGGATTCCGGTTGAAATCCCAGACGATGCGCTGCCATCCTTCCCAGTCGACCGTGTACCAGCGGGAGCCTTCGAGCTGGCCCCGGCCGTCCCGAATCAACAGACGAAAGCGGTTTTCAGAGCCATCGCCCAGCACGAACACCTCCAGTGCCTGGCCGGGTCCGAATCGGCGCTGCGGCTGTGCTGCGACCGGCTGGGGCATATGCAGTCTCAGCAAGTGGCTACCGGCTCCGCCCGCCACGGGTTCCCGGAACCGGATCGCCGTGTTCCAGCGGAAATCCAGGCGCATGGCCCCGCCGCTGCCGTGCGGATGCCCCCGAGCACGATCGCGATCCTGGTCGAGCCTCGCGGCGGCAATCGTTGTTTCTTCGATGACCGCACCGTAGAAGGTACCGCTGTGGTCCGGTGGCCACCAGTTGGCGATCCCGCTATCGAAATCATCGATCAGACCCATGGCGGCAGGGTGGGCGAATCCGTGCCCTCCGCCCTCGTCGGACCAGGCCTGAGGCGGCAGGAAGAGCAGGATCAGTCCGGCGAGGGCGACGACTGCAGGCGGTAATTTCACGGCCCCACAGCGGGTCATGCGGAAATTTCGTTACCCGATCGTTCTGCCGGATACGCCGGCGCTGCGTCGGGCCGGTTTGAAACCGGTTGGCCGTGCGCGTACCCGCTCGCCGTGCTGCGGCGGACCTGGCTGCGCTCCATAGGCATCGAATCACCCGAACGGCCCACTAGGTTTCCTCGCCGAAACGGTTGGCAATGAGCTCACAGAGAGCGTCCAATGCCTGTTGGGCATCTTCGGCGCCCTCTGTGCGAATTTCCACTTCCGTCCCCTTGGCCGCCGCCAACATCATCACGCCCATGATGCTTTTTCCGTTCACTTCACGCCCCTTGCGCGACACGAAGACGTCGGATCGGAACTGGCTGGCGAGACCGACAAACTTGGCCGCGGCCCGGGCGTGCATCCCGAGGCGGTTAACGATGGGAACCGCGAGCTGCGGCATCCGAGCACTCCTGGTCGCAGAGCAGGATGCCGTCGTGGCCCCCGCTCAAGGCCTTGTTGACCAGTTCGGTCAGTGAAAGATCGCGGTAATTCAGGACCCGCACGAGCATCGGCAGGTTGACCCCGGCGATCACCCGGTGTCGCCGGTCTCGGGCGAGTCGGCCCGCGACGTTCGCCGGTGTGGAGCCGAACATATCGGTAAGGATGAGCACACCATCGCCACTGTCGAGGAATTCGAGACGTCGGCGTGCCTGGGTCTCGACGGCATCCGGGTCGTCCGTCTGCGACATCGCCAGTGCTTCGCAGGCGTCCGGCAGCTCGCCCAACATGCTTCGGGCGGTCTGCAAAAGTGTCTCACCCAGGTTCTGGTGAGTGATCAGTATCAGGCCAACGGGCATCGCTTCACTCCGCGTCCGTGGAATTGTCGTCGAGTTCGCGGTGACGGGTACTCACCGTCACATTCTCGGCGCTTTGCCAGAGCTTGGCCAGACGGTCGACCAGGTAGACCGACCGGTGGCGCCCGCCGGTGCAGCCGATGGAAACCGTCAGGTAACTCCGGTGGTCCTCGGAAAAATCCGGCAGCCAGCGTTCCAGGTGCTTCTGGATGCTGTTGAGCATCTCCTGGACCTCGGCATGGCTCTCGAGAAAACTCACCACCGGGGGTTCGAGCCCTGTCAGCTCCCGCAGACCCCGCTCGTAGTGCGGATTGGGCAGGCAGCGCACGTCGAAGACGAAGTCGGAGTCCGATGGCGCGCCGCGCTTGAACCCGAAGGACTGGAAGAGGAGAGAGAGCCGTTCGGGACGCCGCGCGGCGAGCCGGTTGCGCACGGTCCGCGCAAGGTCGTGCATCGACAGCTCGCTGGTATCGATGACAAGATCCGCATGGGATGCGATGGGTACCAGCCATTCCCGCTCCATCGAGATCGCCTCGCTCAGCGGCAGCCCCTTGCGTGCCAGCGGATGACGCCGGCGGGTATGGTGATAGCGCCTCAGCAGGGCTTCATCGGAGGAATGCAGGAAGATCACCTCCACCTGAACCGGGTGCTCCCGCAGACGCTGAAGTGCCGGAGCCACGGTTTGCAGGGCCTCGCGTCCGCTGCGCACATCGACGCCCACCGCCACCATGCCCTCGTTGCGGTGGCTGCCCGTACGGATTTCGTCGATCAAGGCCCCGAGAAGGCTCAGCGGAAGGTTGTCGACACAGAAGAAACCGGCGTCCTCCAGAGCGTGCAGGGCGACAGTCTTGCCGGAGCCGGACAGTCCGCTGAGGAGCAGAAGCCGCATGATCAGGCCTCGGGTATCCCGGTCGCTGATGGGGCGTCTTCCCGCATCTGGCGACGCAGGCGTTCCCTGAGGTCGTCTCCCGCCACATACCCCTGCAGATGCAGCAGATGGGTTCGCACGGCGGCCTCGATCATGACCGCGATGTTGCGTCCGGGCGCCACCGGGAGGCTGACCAGAGGGATGCGCAGCCCCAGGATCTCGATCTCGCCACGGCACCCGTTCATGCGGTCATCGGTCACCGGGGGAGGCGCGCCGCGATCGCGCAGGTCGATGATCAGCCGCAGGTATTTGCCCCGCTTGATCGCGGAGTCTCCATACATGGCCCGGATGTTGAGGACCCCGAGGCCGCGCACCTCCAGAAGATCCCGTAGCAGGGACGGGCATGTGCCGCGAATGATATCCGGTGCGATACGTGCGAATTCGGGTGCATCGTCGGCGATCAACCGGTGCCCCCGGCTGATCAACTCGAGCGCCACCTCACTCTTGCCCACGCTGGATTCTCCGCTGATCAATACGCCCGCGCCCAGGATTTCCATGAACACGCCGTGCCGCACCACGGAATGCGCGAGGCGTTGCTGCAGGAAATACCGGATCAGCGAAATCACCTCGTGGCTGCCGGCTGTGGTGCAGAGAACCACCGGCGGTGGACGTTCCCGGTTTTCCGGAAGGTTCTCGAAGGGGCAGGTGTCTTCGGCGAAAATCACGGCAGCGGTGCCGATCGCTGCCAGGTCTCCGATGAGTTGTTCGTGTTCGCGGGGTCCCAGGGTGCCGAGATGGCGGGACTCGAGGTTGCCGATCACCTGGATTCGATTGGGCCGGATGAGGTTCAGGTGCCCGGCCATCGGCATTTCGTTGCCCGACACATCGTCCAGTGTCCACTGGCCGGCGTCTGCTTCCCCGTGCACGTAGCGCAGCCCGATCCGCGGTCCGAGGACCGTGACCAGGTCGGCCAGCGTGACGCTTTCAGGCATCTTCGAACGCGCCGACCACGGCCTGATGCAGGGATGGGGCATCCGGGGCACGGCGGATGGCGGCGATATTGGCGGGCTGGGACAGTGCCCGGGCCAGTTCGGCCAGAAGCTCGAGATGTTCCCCGGTGGCCTCCTCAGGGACGATCAGGCCGATCAGGATGTCCACGGGCTCATGATCGATGGCCTCGAAATCCACGCCGTCCGTCAGGCGCACGACCGCAACACGCGCGGCATCGGTCTCCGGCATCCGGCCATGAGGGATGGCTACCCCATGGCCGAGACCGGTAGACCCCAGTTTTTCCCGGGCGCTCAATGCATCGAATACCAGATTTGCCGGCAGCGCTGAGCCGGGTTCGGTGTCGTCGGCGAGCAGGCTGCCCAGAATTTCCAGCGCCCGTTTCTTGCTCGTGATTCCGCTTTCGAGACGGACCCGTTCCGGGATGACGAGGTCGGCAATGCGCATCGTTCAGGCTGTTTGCTGGCGGTTGCGCTGCGCGCCTTCGGCGCGGTGATGATCCTTCATCTTCTCCTTGTGCTTGATCAATTGCCGATCGGTCTTGTCGATCAGGCTGTCGATGGCGGCATACATGTCTTCATGCGTTGCATCTGCGTGGATGTGGCTGCCGCTCACCTGCAGATTGGCCTCGGCCTTGTTGTGATTCTTTTCGACGGTGAGCACCACGTGAATATCGATTACCTGGTCGAAATGACGTTCCAGCCGTTCGAACTTTTCGCTGACGTAGTCGCGCAGCGCATCGGTAATGTCGACATGATGGCCGGTCACGTTGATTTGCATACTCAAACTCCTTCGGGTTGGTGGGCCGCGGGGACTCAGAGAATCTGACGCCGCTCGCTCGAGGGTGGCAGGTTCATCGCCTCACGGTATTTGGCCACGGTGCGCCGGGCCACATTGATACCCCGATCCATCAGGACCTGGGCCAGTCGTGAATCACTCATCGGCCGGTTCGGCGGCTCTTCGCTGATCAGTTGGCGGATCATCGCACGGATCGCGGTCGCGGAACATTCACCGCCGTCCGCGGTGCCGACGTGGCTGGAAAAGAAATACTTGAACTCGAACACGCCTCGGGGAGTGTGCATATATTTCTGGGTGGTGACACGGGAGATCGTCGACTCGTGCATGCCGAGTTCATCGGCGATATCCCGCAGGATCAGCGGCCGCATGGCGACATCCCCGCGTTCGAGGAAGTCCGACTGACGTTCAACGATGGCCCTCGCGACGCGCAGCAGGGTTTCATTTCGGCTGTGCAGGCTTTTCAGGAACCATCGCGCCTCCTGCAGCTGGTTGCGCATGAAGCTGCTGTCGCGCGCATCGCTCACGCGTCGGACCATGCCCGCGTAGAGGCTGTTGATGCGTATGCGCGGTGCGATTTCCGGATTGAGGTCCACGCGCCAGCCCTTGCTGTCGCGACGGACGTAGACATCGGGTGTGACATATTCCGCGGGAAGATCGTTGATCTGGCTACCCGGTCGCGGGTTCAGGGTTCGAACCAGGTCCACACCCTGTGACAGGGCCGATTCGTCGACGTCGAGGTCGCGCTGCAGGGATCGGAAGTCATGGCGTGCCAAGCGCTCCATGCCCGTATCGACCATACGCAGGGCGACGTCCCTGCCAGGGGTCTCCTCAGGCAGCTCGCGAAGCTGGATCAGCAGGCACTCGCGCAAATCGCGAGCGCCCACGCCGACGGGGTCGCACTGCTGGATCCAGTGCAGGACCGCCTCGAGTTCATCCAAACCTACGTCGGTTTCTCCACCGAGTGTCTGTTGCAGACTCTCGAGATCGGTTTCCAGATAGCCATCGGAATTGATGCTGTCGATCAGGGTGGCGCCAATGCGCCGATCCCGTTCGCCCAAAGGGCTGAGGTGCAGCTGCCAGAGCAGGTGTTCGTGCAGTCCTCCCTCGCCGTCGGACTGATTCTCGAACGGATCCCGGTCGTCCCGATCGGCGCCCGAATGCCCGGACCCCTCGTAGTCGATGTCGTCCCAACTCTCGTCCGCCGGCATCTCCTCGGACTCCGCGTTGACCGATTCCTCGGTGGCCGCATCGGGAGCCGACTCGTCGGATTCGTCCTCCTCGAGTTCCAGCATGGGATTGGTTTCCAGCGCCTGCTGAATCTCGACTTGAAGCTCAAGCGTCGACAGCTGCAGCAGCCGGATGGCCTGCTGCAGCTGCGGGGTCATGGTAAGCGTCTGACCCAGCTGCAGGTTCAGGGAGGACTTCAGCATGCCGGTGTCGAATGCGCGACGGCGGAATTCATACGTTCATGGTACTGCCTGCGCTCCGAGTTGTGCAGTCTTTTGGTGCAATCGTTCCCGTGGGGTCGCGGGTTACTGGATATGCACGGGGCTCGGGGCCGGAGGGGGTCAGAGGCGGAAGTGCTCCCCGAGGTAGACGGTACGCACCCGCTGGTCGGCCAGCAGCTCGGTCGGGGTCCCTTCGCTGAGGAGCCTTCCTTCGCTCAGAATGTAGGCGCGGTCGCAGATGCCAAGTGTTTCGCGCACGTTGTGATCCGAGATCAGAACCCCGATTCCACGCTCTTTCAGATGCCCGATCACCTCCTGGATCTCGATCACGGAAATCGGGTCGACACCCGCGAAGGGCTCGTCGAGACAGATGAACTGGGGGTTGCCCGCGAGAGCACGCGCGATTTCGGCGCGCCTTCGTTCGCCTCCCGAGAGTGCGATCCCCGGGCTGTCCCGTACCGTCTCGAGTTGGAACTCCTCGATCAGGGCATTTGCGGTTTCACGGCGTCCCGCCGCATCCAGGTCGGAGCGAAGTTCGAGCACGGCCATCAGATTCTTCCACACGGAGAGTCTGCGGAAGATGGAGGCCTCCTGTGGCAGATAACCGAGACCGAGGCGCGCGCGCCTGTGCACGGGCGCCAGGGTGACGTCCTGACCCAGGAGTTCGATGCGTCCGGCATCGGCCTGGATCAACCCGACCAGGATGTAGAAGCAGGTCGTCTTGCCCGCGCCGTTGGGCCCCAACAGACCGACCACTTCGCCTCGCGTGAGGTCGACGTCCACACGGTCGAGCACCGTACGCTTGCCGTATTGCTTGGTGAGTCCGCGTCCGATCAGGTTGCCCTCGAGGGCGCGGAAGTCCCCCGGATCCTGTATTTCCTCCACGGGTACGAGTCTGAGCTGCGCCGGCATCACTCCTCGCGAGGCTGGATGGTGATCTGCACCCGTTCGCCTTCCCGGCCTTCAACCCGCACGACATCGTTGATCAGGTCATAACGGATGCGGTCGCCCCGGGTATCTTCCGTGGGGGTCTGGACCCGTGCGTCGCGGATGAGGACCAGAACCTCGTCGTCGAAGGTGTATTCCATGTTCCGAGCCGTGGCCACCCGTTGCCGTTGCGAGAGGTCGGGAGATTCGACCCGAGCGGGGTTGCCGTCGGCCTCGATGCGGACCGGGCGTCGATCCTCGGTATGGATGGTGATCTGGTCGGCCCACAGCGTCATGTCGCCATGCGTCACCACCACGTCTCCGCTGTACACCGCGACCCCGGTGCGGTCGTCCATCTGTGCGCTGTCCGCCTGGATGTTGACGGGGACTCCCGGGCGAGGCTGCGCGTGCAGCGCCAGCGGCGGGAGGGCCAGCGTCAATCCCAAAAAAAGGAGTGCGCTGGCGCGGGCGGACCATTTGCGCGCATTGCCGTGTCGTGAGGAGTCAGTCATTTCGTCATTCCTGTTCGCCTAGCGAAGAATAGACCGTTCGGACATCGCGGTGGAGTTCGATCGTATCCGCGGGCAGATCCGCGTGCATCCCGATCCCGGTCATGAACAACCCGGGCTCCACTCTCGTCGCCCGGGCTTCGGTGGAAACCTCCTGGGTCTCCGTGTTGATGGTGACATCGGAGGTTTCGATCCGGCTTCGAGCGCGCCCGGGGCGGGCCAACCGAATCCCTTCCGTCAGTCCCAGAAGTTCCAGTCGCTGTTCCACAGGGTAGTGCAGGGCGAGCGGAGCGGTCCAGATCCAGTCGACGGCCCCGTCGACCCGCAATTCCAGCCGCGGGTTGTCCGTTCGCTGGTAACCGAGTGGGTCGAACTGCTGCAGGCGGTCTCCGCGCAGCACGTGGCTGATCGTTCCGGTCTCGTCGGTGATCCGAAGTGTGAACTGCTCGATGTCCAGCGTGGCCGTACCCTCGGCACCCAGGCCAGGCGGCAGCGCAAGCAGTGTGGCCAGCAGGAGACTGCGCGACCGGCGCCTCCGTTCAGGATTCCAGATAGACACGCAGAATACCTTCGAGCTGCTGTTGGGCACCCAGCAATTCCTCACAGACCTCCCGCACGGCTCCGCGGCCGCCTCGCACACGCGTCCGCCAGTCGGCGCGCTCCAGCACCAGAGGATGTGCGTCCGCGACAGCAATCCCCAAACCTACACGGCGCATGGCCGGCAGATCGACGACGTCATCGCCGACGAATGCCGTTTCCGGCGCTTCAAAGCCGGATCGTGCGAGGAGTTCCTCGATCGCCAGACCCTTGTCGCGCCGCCCTTGCATGATGTGCCGCACACCCAGATCCCGCATCCTGTGGGTCACCACCTCGGAGTTCCGTCCGGTGAGCACGGCCACTTCGATGCCGCCGTCCTGAGCCATGCGGATCCCGTGACCATCCCGGCTGTTGAACGCCTTGTACTGCTCTCCGGCGTCGCCGAGAAACAGGCTGCCATCGGTCAATACGCCGTCCACGTCCAGAATCAACAGGCGGATGCGTCGTTGCCGTTCGAGCAGTTCGCCAGGTCCGAGCGGCATCAGGCCACTCCTGCGTGGAGCAGGTCGTGCATGTTGATCGCACCGACCAACCGTGCGTCGTCATCGACGACCGGCAGAGCGTTGATGTGGTGGTTTTCCATCATTTCCAGGGCTTCGACCGCGAGCCAGTCCGGGCGTGCCGTGAGACCGCCGGGTGTCATGACCTCGCCGATGGTCAGATGGTGGATGTCCAGGCCGCGGTCGAGGGCGCGGCGCAGGTCACCATCGGTGAAAATCCCCTGCACCCTGCCTTCTTCGGTGCCGATGATTACCATCCCGAGCCCTTTCCTGGAAATTTCCAGCAGCGCATCGCGCAACAGGGCTTCGGCATGGATGCGCGGGATCGCCTGGTCCGTGCGCATGATGTCCGCGACATGGATCAGCAGGCGGCGTCCGAGGCGCCCCCCGGGATGGGAACGCGCGAAGTCGTCGGCGGTGAAGCCCCGGGCATCGAGTACCGCGATGGCCAGGGCGTCGCCCATCGCCAGCGTGGCCGTGGTGCTGGAGGTCGGTGCCAGTCCAAGGGGGCAGGCTTCGCGTTCCACGCTGATGTCGATGTGCACGCTGGCTTCGCGCGCCAGGCGGGACCCGGGATTGCCGGTCAGCGCGATCAGGGGCACGCCGAGCCGACGGATGAGCGGCAGGATCGTCAGGATCTCGTCGGTTTCTCCCGAATTCGACAACGCGATCACGGCATCCTCCCGCGTGATCATGCCGAGATCCCCGTGGCTGGCCTCGCCGGGGTGGACAAAGAACGCCGGGGTTCCCGTGGACGCCAGTGTCGCGGCCAGCTTGCCTCCGATATGGCCGGACTTGCCCATGCCCAGCACGACGACCCGTCCCCGGCAGTCGAGGATGAACTGGCAGGCCGACAGAAAAGCGGCATCGATGCGCTTCGTCAGCGCCGCGACGGACGCGGCCTCGGTTTCCAGGACGGCCAGCGCCAGGTTTCGTGTGTTCTCAGGGTTGAGCTTCATCATGCAACGGACATCCATCCAAGTAGAGCCAGGTAGCCTGCGAACAGGCTGAGCAGCAGCGCCCCCTGCCAGCGTCGGATCTGGCCATCCTTGCGGCCCCGGGTCAGCGCAAGGATGAACAGCAGCAGGGTCAGGCCAAGCATGAGCGGATAATCCCGGAACAGGACTGCGTTTTCCACCGCCGAGGGTGCGAGTATCCCTGGAATCGCCAGGACGCACAGGAGATTGAACAGGTTGGACCCGACGATGTTCCCGATGGCCAGATCGTTTTCGCCCTTGAGGGCCGCAGCCACCGAGGCCGCGAGTTCAGGCAGGGACGTTCCGATCGCGACGATGGTGAGGCCGATCACGAGTTCACTCACGCCCAGTGCCTGGGCGATTTCCATCGCGCCCCACACCAGCGTGCGGGAACTCAGTAAAAGCAGCACAAGGCCGAGCAGCAGCCAGAAGATGGCTCGGGACAGGGTGAGTCCGGGCGGCAGCGACTCCTCCACCTCGATTGCCAGTGGGTTGATCGCGTCGTTCTGTGACATCCCCTGCCGAACCAGCCAGACGGTGAGGATCAGGAGACCCGCAAGCAGCACCAGGCCGTCCCGCATGCCCAGCGTGCCGTCCGCCAACAGCAGCAGACCCAGCACGGTGACGATCAGCAGGATGGGAAGTTCACGCCGCAGGATCGTCGATGCGACGGTGAGCGGGGCGATCAGCGCCGCCACGCCGAGAACGAGACCGATGTTGGCGATATTGGAGCCGATCGCGTTGCCCACGGCCAAGCCGGGGGTGCCCTGCAGCGAGGCCAGCACGGAAATGATGATTTCCGGGGCGGATGTGCCGAAAGCGACGACGGTGAGGCCGATCAGCAATGGGGTCACCCCGAGGGTCCGGGCAAGCCCGGCTGCACCCAGCACGAAGCGGTCGGCACTCCAGGCGAGTACGGCAAGCCCAGCGACGATCGCGAGGGAAGGCAGCCACATGTGCGGAAAGACCCGAATGGAAACGGCGGCAAGTGTAAAGCCTAATCCCGGTGGGCGTCTCACGCCCCGGCGAGGGCTTCCGGACCGAAAGGGACCCCTTTGGCATGACGTTTGGCCCAGGGTTAACGTGAAAGACCAGCCACGGAAAACACGGAAGGACACGGACATTATGGGAAACGAAGGGAATCCAGGTTCTTTCCGTGTGTTTCCGTGTTTTCCGTGGCTCGCATTTTCATCGCCGGGAGTGGCGCAGGCCATTACAGTCGGGCGTGTGGCGTAGGCTCGGGTTGAACCGGAGGTGTTCATGAATCGAGAATCGGGCGGTGCAACGCTGTGCCTGGGTGCTGTTCGGGATGACGCATCGCCAGCCTGGACGGCGTTCTATCCGGACGACCTTCCCGAAGACTGGCGGCTGCCCTATTACGCCCACTACTGGAAGAATCTGCTGGTGCCGTCACGGGATTGGGCGTGGCAGGTGTCTGCTCGGGGATGGCTCGACGAGGTCCCGGAGGATCTGAGCCTGTATTTCGAGGTTCCGTCTTCTGTGCGGGAGGCGAACTCCGTCATGCAGACACTCGCGCAGGCGCTGGGTGCGCGGCTGGGCGGGTTTCTGCTCGATGACGATCAGCTTCCGTTGGACCCGGGGTTGCGTGCGTACGCGTTCACCGGTGTGCCGTTTCCGCCGGTACCGGGCGCCCGCGATGTGGCGGCTTACGCTGGAATGGCGGGCTCGGTGCTGGTCGCCGAACCGCAGCCGGGGCTCTCGCTGCGACATCGGCGGGAGATGCTGGAGAGGATGACGCGGGCGCTGCCGGACCGCAGGCGGTTCCTCTTCCTGCGGTGTGGTCCGGGAGAGCTGGAAGAGGCGGAAACGATACTGCGCCTGGGCGGTCTGCTTTGATTGACGGCCCCGGCTTTCAGTCGCTCGGGTCCGGTTGACGTTGTACCGCCTCCATCCCAGACTGCAGGATCCCAGTCATCAGGAATTCAATGCACGTGTCCAGGGAATCGGTCGACGACACCCCGCATGTGGTGATCGAGGATCTCGCCTTCCGGCATGGCCGGAAAACCGTTTTCGAGGGCCTCTCGATGACCGTTCCGCGCGGGCGCATCACCACGGTGATGGGTCCCAGCGGTACCGGCAAGACCACGCTGCTGCGCCTGATCGGTGGTCAGTTGCGTCCGTCCAGTGGCCGGCTCTGGGTGGACGGGCTCGAAGTCGCCCGGCTCTCGAGGCGCAGTCTCTATAATCTGCGCAAGCGCATGGGCATGCTCTTTCAGACGGGCGCCCTGCTCAGTGACTTCAATGTCTTCGACAACGTCGCATTTCCGCTGCGCGAGCACACGGATCTGCCCGAGGAACTGATTCGCCACCTGGTGCTCATGAAGCTCGAAGCCGTCGGCCTGCGCGCGGCACGGGATCTGGATCCCTCGCAACTTTCCGGGGGCATGGCCCGGCGTGTTGCGCTCGCTCGCGCCATCGCGCTGGATCCCCAGATGATCCTGTACGACGAGCCCTTTGCCGGACTCGACCCGATCACCATGGGCCAGATCGTCACCCTGATCCGCCGCACCAATCAGACCCTCGGTCTGACCGGCGTTCTGGTGACCCACGACGTGGTCGAGGCGATGGCAATCTCCGACCAGGTCGTGCTGCTCGCAGAGGGCCGGGTCGTGGATCGGGGAACCGTGGACGAAGTGCGTGGCCGCGCTTCCGAGTGGACCAGCCAGTTCCTGGAGGGGCGGCCGGACGGCCCCGTGCCTTTTCACTACCCCGGGACCCCCTATCGGGATGATCTGCTGGGCGGGAAGGAATCCCGGACATGATCGATTTCCTGGCCGGTCTCGGACGCGCAGGGTTGGGCTGGTTTGCGGTCCTCGGGCGCGCGTCGATGTTTCTCGGGCGCGTGCTCCTGAGCCAGGACGCGGTGCTGCGCCGGTTCTCGCTGACCGTGGCCGAGCTCTACTCGGTGGGGGTCCGCTCGCTCCTGATCATCGTGGTGTCCGGCCTGTTCGTGGGCATGGTGCTGGGCTACCAGGGGTACATCACTCTGGTGAACTTCGGTGCCGCAGAGGCGCTCGGGGGCGTCGTCGCACTGTCGCTGGTGCGCGAGCTCGGGCCCGTCGTGACCGCATTGCTGTTTGCCGGCCGCGCCGGTTCCGCGTTGACAGCGGAGATCGGCCTGATGAAAGCGACCGAACAGCTGTCCGCGTTGGAAATGATGGCGGTGGACCCGTATCGGCGCGTGTTCGCGCCCCGATTCTTCGCTGGGTTCGTGTCCATGCCGCTACTCGCGGCCCTGTTCAGCGCGGTTGGCGTGATCGGCGGGTATCTGGTGGGGGTCGGGTTGCTGGGCGTGGACAGCGGGTCCTATTTCTCCCAGATGCAGGCCGTTACGGATTGGCGCGAGGACGTGGTCTCGGGGGTCATCAAGAGCGTGGTCTTCGGATTCGTCGTGACCTGGATCGCGGTGTTCCAGGGGGTCGACGCAGAGCCCACCTCCGAGGGAATTTCACGGGCCACCACGCAAACGGTGGTGGTGTCTGCGCTGGCCGTCCTCGGCCTGGATTTCATTCTGACCGGCCTGATGTTCGGCGATCTTTAAGCAGAGGGGATGCCCGATGAAGCAGCGTTTTCTGGAAGTGTCCGTGGGCCTGTTCGTTCTGCTGGGTATTGCGGCGCTGTTCTACCTGGCGGTTCAGGTGAGCAACATCGCGGAATACCGGGACAGCGACACCTACGAAGTCCTGGCCTATTTCGACAACATCGGCGGGCTCAAGGTCCGGGCTCCAATCACGGTTTCGGGTGTCCGCGTCGGTCGTGTCGCCGATATCGCCTACGATCCCGAGCGCTTTCAGGCCCGGGTCACACTGGCGATCCAGTCCGACCACGATCATCTGCCCGCGGACACACAGGCCAGCATATTCACCGCCGGTTTACTTGGGGAGCAGTATATTGGTCTCGAACCCGGCGGCGACTTCGAGATGTTGCAGGCGGGAGACGAGATTCTGTTCACGCAATCCGCGCTGGTATTGGAAAACATGATTGGCAGATTCCTCACGAACATGTCCACTGATTGAGGGCCCGTAGCAATGAGAGCGATCACACGAGAAGCAAGGTGGCAGGGATGAAGAGATTTTGCGTGGCAGCGGTGCCTGGGTGGATTTTCGCGGTTGTGCTCATGCTGGCCTCGGTTCCACTGCAGGCCGCGCAGTCCATTCAGTTGGTGGAGGATGCGATCAATAAGGTCATGGAGACGCTGCGTGCGGATCAGGCCCGTGCCGAGAACGACCCCGCGTTCGTGCTCGAAGTGATCGAGCGTGAGGTGTTTCCGCTGGTCGACATCGACGGCATGGCTCGGTTGATCCTGGCGCGTCACTGGCGGGATGCCGACAGCGAGCAGCGCGAGCGGTTTACCGTCGCCTTCCGAGACACGCTCCTCAACGCATATGGGGTCCGGCTGGCCGATTATCTGGACCGCAACGTGGTGGTGATTCCGTTGCGATCGCGCGAGGACGATCGCATGGCGGTAGTGGCGACCGAGATCGAAGCGGGCCGCGGGCAGCCCAACCTGATCGTGAACTACCGATTGCGGCCCGTGGAAGGACAATGGAAGGTCTTCGACGTGGAGGCCGAAGGTCTCAGCTTCGTCGGTAATTTCCGCACTCATTTCAATACGGAGATCAACCGTAACGGGCTGGATGCGCTGATTCTGAGATTGGAGGCTGGCGACCGCTCGCTGATCGAGGAGACGCTGGATGACGCGGCTGCCGAAGGGGGCGGGGCAGGTGGCTGATCCGATGCTGAGCCTGGAGGGTTCCACGCTTCAGGTTTCGGGGCCGATCACGTTTGCCACCGTCGCAGGGGTCCTGTCCGACGCGCGGCCGTTGCTCTCCCGTCTGCCCCCCGCGGCAAGCGTTGATCTGTCCGGAGCTACCCGTATCGACAGCGCAGGCGTGGCGCTGCTGGTCGAATTCTGTCGACTGCACGACCACGCCGGTGGGCAGTTGCGACTGGAAGCTGTCCCTGATGAGCTGCAGCCCCTGCTCGAACTCTATCGTCTGGAGGGCGTTCTCGGGGTGGAGGCTTCTTCCTGATTGCCCTGGACAACGTCCCCCGGCTTGCAAGGGCGATGGTGCCTCATTTCGGGTAAACTGAAGGATTCTCGAGCGCGTCCGCTGCGCTCAGAACCGTCGTCACGGATCGTGAATGGATAAATTGATCGTTACCGGCGGCCGCCCCCTCGAGGGGCAGGTCTGGATCTCCGGCGCAAAGAACGCGGTGTTACCGATTCTGTCCGCGACCCTGCTCGCCGACAGCCCCATGGTGATCGGCAACGTGCCGCACCTGCAGGATGTGACGACCACGATGGAGTTGCTCGGACGGATGGGCGTGACCCTCACCGTCAACGAGCGCATGCGTATCGAGGTCGACCCCACGACGCTGACGCGTGCGGTGGCCCCCTATGACCTTGTGAAGACCATGCGCGCGTCCATCCTCGTGCTTGGACCGTTGCTGGCCCGTTACGGCGAGGCCGAAGTGTCGCTGCCCGGTGGCTGTGCAATCGGTTCCCGGCCCGTGAATCTTCATCTGAAGGGCCTGGAGGCCATGGGCGCGAAGATTGAAGTCGAGTCAGGTTACATCCGTGCGACCGCCGCCAGGCTCAAGGGTGCGCGAATCGTATTCGACCAGGTGACCGTGACGGGTACCGAGAACCTGCTGATGGCGGCGACCCTCGCCGACGGCGAGACTCTGATCGAGAACGCCGCGCGCGAACCCGAGGTCGTGGATGTCGCCAACTGCCTGATCCGCATGGGTGCCAGGATCGAGGGCGCCGGTACCGACACGATTCGGGTGATCGGCGTCGAACGGCTCTCGGGTTGCGAGTATGACGTGATGCCCGACCGGATCGAGACCGGTACCTATCTGGTTGCGGGAGCCGTGACCCGCGGCCACGTGCGCACCAAGAACACGCGTCCGGAACTGCTGGACGCGGTCCTCCTTAAACTGGTTGAGGCCGGTGCGCACATCGAGACCGGGTCGGACTGGATTGAACTCGACATGCGCGGGCGTCGCCCGAAGTGCGTTAATCTGCGCACCGCGCCCTTCCCGGCATTTCCTACCGACATGCAGGCGCAGATGATGACGCTGAACACCGTGGGGACGGGCACCGGGTCGGTGATCGAGACCGTGTTCGAGAATCGCTTCATGCACGCGCAGGAGTTGCAGCGCATGGGCGCGGACATTCGCATCGAGGGCAACACGGCGATCGTGACCGGCGTGCGCGGTCTCTACGGCGCGCCCGTGATGGCGACCGATCTTCGCGCCTCGGCCAGCCTGATTCTTGCCGGCCTCGTTGCCGAAGGGGATACGGTCGTGGACCGCATCTACCATATCGACCGCGGGTACGAGTGTATCGAGGAGAAACTGAGCCAGATCGGTGCGACCATCCGCCGGGAGCCGATGTGAGATGAGCGTCGACCGAACCATCACTGTCGCCCTGTCCAAGGGTCGTATTCTCGACGAAACCCTGCCTTTGCTGGCGCGCGCCGGTATCGTGCCCTCCGAGGATCCGTCGCGGACGCGCAAGCTGATCATCGGAACCAGCCGGCCCGACGTGAACATCGTCGTGGTTCGCGCTACCGACGTGCCCACGTATGTCCAGTATGGCGCTGCCGCGGTGGGCGTGGCGGGCAAGGATGTGCTGATGGAGCACGGCGGCGCCGGGCTCTACGAGCCGCTGGATCTCGGGATCGCCCGCTGCCGCCTGATGCTGGCCGGTCGCCCGGACCATGCCCCCGGAACCGAACGCCTGCGCATCGCGACCAAGTTCGTGAACGTCACCCAGCGCTATTTTGCGGCGCAGGGCCGGCAGGTCGAGATCATCAAGCTCTACGGATCGATGGAACTCGCACCGCTGGTCGGGCTGTCGGACTACATCGTCGATCTGGTGGACACGGGCAACACCCTGAAGGCCAATGGTCTCGCACCCATCGAGTTGATCGCGCAGATCAGTTCACGCCTCGTGGTCAACAAGGCCGCGATGAAAATGCAGCACACACGTATTCAACAACTGATCGAGGCGCTGCGCCCTGCAGCCGCGCCATCACCGTAGACATTCCGGATCCAACATGACGCATCAAACCGACGACCTGAGAATCAAGGGGATACAGGAAGTCTCTGCCCCCGAAACCGTGCGCGACGAGATTCCGCTCACCGACGCTGCTGCCGATACCGTGTTTCGTGCCCGCGAGGCCATTCACCAGATCCTGCACGGCGAGGACGACCGCCTTCTGGTGATCGTGGGCCCCTGCTCCATCCATGACGTCGATGCCGCGCTCGAATACGCGGAACGTCTGGGGACGCTGCGGCGTGAATTGGGGGATGCCCTCGAGATCGTGATGCGTGTGTATTTCGAGAAGCCGCGTACCACCGTGGGCTGGAAGGGGCTGATCAACGATCCGGAACTCGACGGTAGTTTCCATATCAACAAGGGCCTGCGCATCGCGCGCGGGTTGCTGCGGGATCTGGCGGTCAGAAGCATGCCTGCGGCGACGGAATATCTCGACCTGATCAGCCCGCAGTACATCGCCGATCTGGTGGCGTGGGGCGCAATCGGAGCGCGCACAACCGAGAGTCAGGTCCATCGCGAACTGGCATCCGGGTTGTCCTGCCCCGTGGGCTTCAAGAATTCCACCGATGGCAGCCTCCAGATCGCGATCGATGCGATCCGTTCGGCGTCCCGCCCGCACCATTTCCTCTCCGTGACCAAGGCCGGACGGTCGGCGATTTTCTCGACGACCGGAAACGAGGACTGCCACATCATCCTTCGTGGCGGCCGACAACCGAATTACGATGCCGAGAGCATTGATCAGGCCTGCACGCAGTTGCATGCGGCCGAACTTCCCGAGGTCGTGATGGTCGATTGCAGCCATGCCAACAGCCGGAAGGATCCGTCCAGGCAGACCGACGTGGCAAAGACGGTCGCAGAACAGGTGGCCGCTGGCGACCGGCGCATCATCGGGGTGATGCTCGAGAGTCACCTCCACGCGGGGCGTCAGGACATCGTCCGCGGCAAGCCGCTCACGTACGGACAGAGCATCACCGACGCGTGCATGGGTTGGGAAGACTCGGAGGCCGCGCTGCAGATCCTGGCCGAGGCCGTGCGGCGTCGCCAGCAGGGTTGATCCGGGTGCCTGCATCCAAACCGCTGGCCAGAGGAGACAAAGGGGATGCCTGAAATTCACCGGTTGAACAGCCGTGATGAGAGCTTCTGGGCCGATCTGGACGGCCTGCTTGCCTGGGAGTCGGTTGCCGATCACGGCGTGCGAGCGGTCGTCGACGAAATCCTGGCGGCCGTGCGCACCGAGGGCGATGCGGCCCTGCTGCGCTACACGGAGCGTTTCGACCGACTCCCACTGGCAAGCGCGGCGGACCTGGAGATCGCTCCCCAGCGTTTGATCGAGGCGCTCGCCGGGATTCCCGCCGAGCAGCGTGCAGCGTTGGAGACCGCCGCGGCGCGCATCCGCAGGTATGCCGAGCGGCAGCGGATGGAGAGTTGGCACATCGAGGACCCGGATGGCACCGTGCTGGGCCAGCGCGTGACGCCGCTGGATTCGGTGGGTCTGTACGTGCCCGGTGGCAAGGCGGCGTATCCGTCCTCGGTTCTGATGAACGCCATCCCGGCGAAAGTCGCGGGTGTTCCGCTGTTGGTCATGGTCGTTCCTGCACCCGGGGGCGAGTTGAACGAACTCGTGCTCGCTGCCGCCGCAGTCGCCGGCGTGGACCGGGTGTTCACCCTGGGTGGCGCGCAGGCCGTGGCTGCCCTGGCCTACGGGACGGACACGGTTCCCGCGGTCGACAAGATCGTTGGACCGGGCAACATCTTCGTTGCGGCCGCCAAGCGGGAGGTGTTCGGGACGGTCGGAATCGACATGATCGCCGGCCCCTCGGAGATTCTCGTGGTTTGCGACGGCGAAACCGATCCCGACTGGATTGCGGCCGACCTGTTCTCGCAGGCGGAGCACGACGAACAGGCCCAGGCCATCCTCGTGTCTCAGGACGGCGAATTCCTCGACCGTGTCCAGGCCGCGATGGATCGATTGCTGGAATCCATGCCGCGAGCCGAGATCATTCGCGCGAGTCTGTCCCGGCGCGGCGCTCTGGTGCAGGTCAGCAGTCTCGAGGAAGCCGTTGAAGTGGCCAACCACATCGCACCCGAACACCTGGAGCTCTCCGTGGCGGATCCCCAGGCCCTGCTCGACGGCGGGCTGCGCCACGCCGGCGCGATCTTCATGGGCCGCTACACGTCCGAGGCCGTCGGCGACTACTGCGCCGGCCCCAACCACGTGCTGCCGACGTCGCGGACCGCCAGGTTTTCCTCGCCTTTGGGCGTCTACGATTTCCAGAAGCGCTCCAGCATCATCGATTGTTCTCCCGCCGGTGCGGCCGAGCTGGGGCGCACCGCCTCCGTGCTCGCGCGCGGCGAGGGATTGGTCGCGCATGCCCGCTCTGCAGAGATGCGAAGTGAATAGTCAGTTGGCGGGTCTCGACGCCGGATGACGCAGCCCGCGGATCTCATGCGCCCCGAAGTTCTGGAGCAACCGGCTTATGCGGTGGCGGACGCGGCCGGTCTGGTCAAGCTCGATGCGATGGAGAACCCTTATCCCTGGCCGGGTGCTCTCGAAGCAGCCTGGCTGGAATGCCTGCGCGGGATCGAACTGAATCGCTATCCGGATGCGGCGGCGCACGAGGTCATCGCGGTTCTCCGGGCGGGACACGCGATCCCCGAGTTCGCGGGGTGCCTGCTGGGTAATGGTTCGGATGAACTGATCCAGATCCTGGTCACCGCGGTGCAGGGGAGCGGTCGCCCGGTGGTCGCCCCGGTTCCGACGTTCGTGATGTACGAGGTGCTCGCGCGCGCGGCCGGCGTTCCCTTCGTCGGTGTCCCTCTGGATGCGGATTTCGATCTCGACATGGACGCGATGCTGCAGGCCCTGGCGGAGCACCGTCCCGCGCTGCTCTTTCTCGCCTATCCGAACAACCCCACCGGCCGTCTGTACGATCCAGCACGGGTCCGTGAGCTGATAGCGGCCAACCCCGGGGTCACGGTGATCGATGAAGCCTATGCGCCGTTTTCCGGCTACAGTTTTCTGGACCAGCTAGGGGAGGCGAACCCGGGTCTGATGGTGATGCGCACGCTCTCCAAGCTCGGGCTTGCCGGCCTGAGGCTCGGTTACCTGGCCGCCGTGCCGGAATGGATCGATGCGCTCAACCGGCTGCGACTGCCCTATAACGTGAATTCGCTGACCCAGCGTTCGGTGGTCTTTGCCTTTGAGCATGCACCGGAACTGGCGGCCCAGGCGGGCCGTTTGCGGGAACAGCGTGGCGAGCTGTTCGAAGCGTTGGTGGCGGAACCCCGAATCCGGCGCGTCATCCCGAGCGATGCGAATTTTCTGCTGTTCCAGGTTGGGGAAGGGCAGGGCCAGTCAGTCTTCGAATCGCTTCGCGCCTCGGGCGTCCTGATCAAGCATTCAGGCGCATCGGGCGGCACGCTTGCCGATCACCTGCGGGTGACGGTCGGTACCCCGGCCGAGAACCGGGCTTTCCTCGCAGCCCTGGATCGGGCGCTGGCCGACGGCTGACGCGGTTCGAGTTACGCGTCTGGCCCGCAGGCTTCAGATCGGACGCTGGTCGACCGTTGCCTCGAGTTGCAGGATCTCTCCCCCCCGGCTTGCATCGATCAGTATCGTTTCTCCCGGGCGCTTCCGTGCAATGATGTTGAGCGCCTCACGGGTATTGCTCACGCGCATGCCTTCGAGACGCAGGATGACGTCTCCGGGCGCCAGGCCGGCGCGGGCTGCCGGGCCCCCGGACAGAATGCCCGCGATGATCACGCCGCGCGTATCGGCAATCCCGAACGATTCGGCCAGGGCGCGGTTCAGCGACTGCACCTCGATCCCCAGCCAGCCGCGGGCCACGTGTCCGTTTTCGATGATTTCATTCATCACGTCGAGCGCAAGGTCCACGGGAATGGCAAACCCGATGCCATGGGAACCACCGGAGCGCGTGAAGATCGCCGTATTGATGCCGACCAGTTCGCCCATGGCGTTGATGAGTGCGCCGCCCGAGTTGCCCGGGTTGATGGCGGCGTCGGTCTGGATGAAATCCTCGAAGAGGTTGATGCCGAGTTCGGTCCGCCCTGTGGCGCTGACAATACCCTGGGTGACCGTCTGACCGACACCGAAGGGGTTTCCGATCGCCAGCACCACATCACCGACCGCGAGGTTGGAGGAGCGCCCCACGCTGGCAAAGCTGAAGACCTGGGCATCGATACGCAGCACGGCAAGGTCCGTGTCCGGATCGATGCCGATGATCTCCGCAGGGTGGGCGCTGCCATCTGCGAGCACCACTGCCATGGCCTCGGCCTTTTCGATGACATGGTGATTGGTCAGGATGTGACCGGAAGCGTTCATGATCACGCCGGAACCCAGGCTGGCCTCTTCGCGATCCAGCTGCGAATGCGGTCCTTCGTCGAGGAACCGGTGCGGGGAGGGTCCTTCCCCGGTCGCCAGAGAACCTTCGAGCACGCGTGAGGTCATGATGTTGACGACCGCGGGGGCGGCTTTTCCAACCGCGTTCGCGTAGGATATCGGGCCCTGTGCCTGGATGCCGTTCGCGGGCGAAGGCGGCAGTGCCCCCGTTCCGTTACGGCCCGGCTCGAGCACGTCGGGGAAAAACAGCGCCACGACCACCGCGACGGCGACGCCCGCGAGGGCTGCTTGCAGAAAAAAGCGCGAGACTTTCACCATGGTCACAATATACCACTGCCCTGCCCACTCGCAGCGCCCCGGTTTTCCCGGTCGGGGTTTGCGAGAGGCCACCCGAATCCGGAGGCTGCCGCATGTCGGTTCCGGTTGATCGCGCACGGTTGCTCGAGGCGCTGGATGCGGAACTCGAAACGCACCGGTTTGCCGACTACTGCCCCAATGGTTTGCAGGTGGAAGGACGTTCGGAAATCCGTCGTGTGATGAGTGGTGTCACGGCGTCACAGGCCATGATCGAGGCTGCTGTTTCCTGGAACGCCGATCTGTTGCTGGTCCACCACGGCTATTTCTGGCGGGGGGAGCCCCAGCCCATTACCGGGATGAAGCGCCGGCGCCTGGAGGTTCTGCTGCGCCACGAAATCAACCTGGTCGCCTACCATCTCCCCCTGGATGCCCACCCCACGCTTGGAAACAACGCCCAGCTGGCGCTGAAGCTTGGCTTCGAGATCGATGGCCCTCTGCGCGACGATGGTGTCGGCCTGCTGGGTCATTTGTCCGAACCCGTGCCAGCCAAAGCGCTCGGCGCCCGCATCTCCAGCGCCCTGGGGCGCGAGCCCTGCTGGATTCCGGGCGGCGGCCCAATGGTCCGGCGCGTCGCCTGGTGCACCGGCGGGGCACAGTCCCTGCTGGTCGAGGCCGCTGCGCATGGTGTCGATGCTTTCATCAGCGGAGAAATCTCCGAGCAGACGACGCATGAGGCGAGAGAGCTTGGCGTCCACTATTACGCGGCCGGCCATCATGCGACGGAGCGGTATGGACCTGAGGCCCTTGGCCTCTGGTGTGCCCGGCGTTTCGGTATCGAGCATCGTTTCGTCGACGTCGACAATCCGGCGTGACGGACGCGGTCGAACGCGGCGTTCGGGGGTTGGCGACGGGCGGTCCCGACGGTGGGTCGCGTCAAAAAAACTTTATGAAACCGTCGTTTGCATTTTTATGCCGGGCTCATCCGGGTTCTCCCGGGGGGCGTGGAACAGGGGTTCTGCGGTACGTCTCGCTTGACCTCATTAGCTTGTTAGGGAATTCTATTGGATTGTATCGGTCCCCTATAGGCGTTCGATGAAGCGCGGCCGACAGGCCACCCTTTCCAGGGTTTCCGCGGCGTGAGCTCATGCGACGAGCGCAGATGCAACACTAGCTGGAGAGAGCAAGATGGCAAACGAGGGCGTGGATCGAAGGCGCCGCCGCTTTCTGGTGGCAGCGACCTCGGTGGTTGGTGGTGCCGGGGTCGTCGCCGTGGCAACACCGTTCCTGGCATCGTGGAAGCCCAGCGCGCGTGCTCAGGCCGCCGGCGCCCCGGTGGAGATCAATGTCTCGCAGATCGAACCGGGACAGCGGATCAGCGTCGCATGGCGTGGTCGTCCCGTATGGGTTGTGCGCCGCACCCCGGAAATGCTCGAACTGCTGCCGCAGATCCGCGACCGTCTGCGCGATCCCGATTCCGAGATCGCGACCCAGCAACCGACCTACGCGCAAAACGAGCATCGGTCCATCCGTCCGGACATCCTGGTGCTCATCGGCATCTGCACCCACCTGGGCTGCTCGCCGGCGTTCCGTCCTGAAATCGGTGCCCCGGAAGTCGGCAGTGACTGGCCGGGTGGCTGGCTCTGCGCCTGTCACGGTTCGCGTTTCGACATGGCCGGGCGCGTCTACCGCAACGTTCCGGCGGCCCTGAACCTCCAGGTGCCCCCGTATTCCTTTGTGAGTGATGATCTGATCATCGTCGGTGAAGATGCCGATGGAGGCACTGCATAATGGCTGGCAATTCCGCTGACAAGATCCAGGGTGGTCTGTTGGGCTGGGTGGATGCGCGTTTCCCGCTCTCCCAACTCTGGAACGACCACCTGGCTCGATACTACACCCCCCGCAACTTCAATTTCTGGTACTACTTCGGTTCGCTGGCTCTTCTGGTTCTGGTCATTCAGATCGTGACCGGGATCTTTCTGACCATGTTCTACAAGCCGGATGCCGAGCTTGCGTTCGCATCGGTGGAATACATCATGCGGGATGTGGAGTGGGGCTGGCTGATCCGTTACATGCATTCCACGGGTGCGTCGTTCTTCTTCATCGTGGTCTATCTGCACATGTTCCGTGCGCTTTTGTACGGCTCCTACAAGAAGCCCAGGGAACTCATCTGGATCTTCGGTGTGCTGATCTACGTCGTGCTGATGGCCGAGGCCTTCATGGGCTACCTGCTGCCCTGGGGCCAGATGTCCTTCTGGGGCGCCCAGGTCATCGTGAACCTTTTCGCCACGATTCCCTACATCGGTCCCGATCTGGTCACATGGATCCGGGGTGATTTCCTGATCTCGGATGCGACGCTGAACCGGTTCTTCGCGCTTCATGTCATCGCTCTCCCGCTGGTCCTGCTGCTGCTTGTCGTGTCACACATCATTGCGCTGCACGAAGTCGGCTCGAACAACCCGGACGGTGTTGAGATCAAGCAGAACAAGGACGCGAACGGGGTACCGCTCGACGGCATCCCGTTTCATCCCTACTACACGGTGAAGGATCTGGTGGGCGTCGGGGTCTTCTTCATCGCCTTCTTTGCGGTCGTGTTCTTCGCGCCGGAAATGGGTGGTTACTTCCTTGAGCACGCGAACTTCGAGTCCGCCGATGCGCTGGCGACGCCGGAGCACATTGCTCCAGTCTGGTATTTCACGTCGTTCTACACGGTCCTGCGAGCGGTGCCGGATCCCTTCATCGGCGTCCTCGCCATGGGCGCTGCGGTGGTCATCCTGTTCTTCGTGCCCTGGCTGGACCGCAATCCCGTGAAGTCCGTGCGCTACCGGTCGATGGCGCACCGCGTCAACCTGATCGTGTTCGCCATTACCTTCATCGTGCTGGGCTACCTCGGGGTTCAGCCGGTGAGTTCGCTGTACGGCGAACTGGGCCTGCGGTTCAGCACCATGTACTTCCTGTTTTTCTGGCTGCTCTGGTTCCATAGCCGCGAGCGCTCGGTCGTGTTCAGTCTGCTTTCCTTTGCAGTGCTGGTGGGTCTGTACAGCTTCTACGACATGCTCAGGATCGAATCGACGGATCCCGCCCTGGTGATGAGCCTGTGGCTGCTGCCGACGCTCTACCTGTTGGCGACGATGGTGGTTCCAGCGCTGGTTCATGATCTGCGCCGTGATCGTCCCGTTCCGGAAAGGGTGACCGCCTGATGAAATCGCTATTTGCTCTGATCGTCCTCGCGGCCCTGCTCGGGGCCGTTTCGTCGGCCCAGGCCGCTGGACCCTCGGTCCCGCTGGATTCGGTCGCCATCGACGTGAACAACGAGGCGTCGCTGCAGCGGGGTGCTCACCTGTTCGTGAACTACTGCATGGGTTGCCATTCGGCCCAGTTCATGCGCTACAACCGAGTCGGCCGGGATCTTGGGCTGACCGAGAATCAGGTGATCCGCAACATGGTTTTCACGACGGACGAGGACGGGGAACTCGTGTCCTCAGGTTCGTTGATGACCAACGCGATGACCCGTGCCTATGGGAACGAGGCGTTCGGCAAGGCACCCCCGGATCTGACCCTGGTGGCGCGGGTGCGAGGCACAGACTGGCTCTACACGTTTCTGCGCAGCTTCTATCGCGACGAAAGTCGACCGCTGGGTGTAAACAACGTCGTGTTCGAGAATGTCGGCATGCCGCATCCGCTGTGGGAACTGCAGGGTTGGCAGGAGAAACGCAAGGACGCGGACGGAACCGTTCACCTGGACCTGTTGCGCGCGGGTACGATGTCGGCTCCCGAATACGATCGAGCGATCCGCGATCTCGTCACCTTCCTTTCCTACCTTGCGGAGCCGATCCAGGCGGATCGTCAGCGCATTGGCATCATCGTCATGCTGTTCCTGCTGGTATTCCTGGTGTTGGCCTACCTGTTGAAAAAGGAATACTGGAAAGACGTACACTAGGCATGGATGGGGCGACCCCCGGGGTCGCCCTGGCCGGTCTTTCCGCAACAGCCCGCGCGGTACGCGGGACCTGGAGAAAGCCATGGCGCTGGTCGCCAATAGACGTTCTGTAATGACCCTGTTCTCTGCCTACAACTGCGTGCGCTGCCACCGGATCAGGCTCATCCTCGCGGAAAAGGACATCTCCGTCGATGTGGTCAACCTGACTCCAGACGACCTGCCCGAGGACCTTTCGGACCTCAATCCGTACAACGAGGTGCCGACCCTGGTCGATCGGGATCTCGCCCTCTACGGGACGCACGTCATCACCGAGTATCTCGACGAGCGTTTTCCGCATCCGCCACTGATGCCCGTCGACCCGGTGTCGCGTGCCGCCGCGCGTCTTGCGCTGTACCGTGTGGAGCGCGACTGGTATGCCGGGCTGGATCTGATCGGACAGTCCAGCGGTGCCGGGTTGACCAAGGCCCGCAAGATGCTGCGCGAGAGCCTGCTGAACGCGACCGAGATTTTCGAACTGAAGCCCTACTTCCTCAGCGATGAATTCAGCATCGTCGACAGCGCGATCGCTCCGGTCATGTGGCGCCTGCCCTCCGTCGGGATTCCCCTGGACGGCCTGCCCAAGGCGATCCAGGCCTATGCGGATCGGGTTTGCCAACGCGAGTCCTTCCGCGTCAGCCTGACCGAACTGGAGCGGGAACTCCGGGAATGAATTCGTCGCGCCCCTATCTGCTTCGGGCTCTGCTCGACTGGATCTGCGACAATTCGCTGACACCTCACCTGCTGGTGGATGCCACGCTGCCGGCGGTGTCCGTGCCGACGCAGTTTGTTCAACAGGGCAAGATCACGCTGAATATCGGACCCAATGCCGTTGAGGGGCTGGACATGGGGAACGACGCCATCACGTTCTCCGCGCGCTTCGCGGGGCAGCCCATGCAGGTCTTTGTTCCCGTGACCGCCGTGCTGGCGATTTTCGCACGGGAGAACGGCCAGGGCATGATGTTCGGTCAGGAACCGGGGTCCGAACCCGAAACCGATCAGGAGACCGGACGGAGCATGGATTCCACGCCGTCGGAGCCGGAGATGAAGAAGAAGGACAAGCGCAAGGGACCGACGCTCAAGGTGGTCAAGTAGTCGGCGGTACCTCCTCGCGCCAATCCGGCAGCGCCTTCCCGGGATTCAGAATTCCGTCGGGGTCGAAAACACGCTGCACGCCCCACATCAGCTCCAGCGCGGCGGGATCCAGTTCCCGGCGCACGAAATCACGCTTGACAAGCCCCACGCCGTGTTCGCCGGACAGTGTGCCGCGCAGGCTGAGTACGAGCGCGAACACCTGGTCGAGGCAAGCCTCGGCAGCTCGCATCTGTGCCGGATCGTCCGGGTCCACGAGCAGATTGACGTGAATGTTGCCGTTGCCGGCATGGCCGAAGTTGGCAATCCGGATGCCATGCGTTTCGCCCAGATCACGTAGCCCATCGATGAGCTCTGGTATCCGGGAAACGGGCACCACCACGTCCTCGTTGATTTTTTTGGGGGCAATGTTGCGCAGTGCGGGCGAGAGCGCCTTGCGCGTGCGCCAAAGACGTTCCGCGTCGTCGGCATCGTTCGCTACCTCGATGGCAAGCAAGCCGTCGCCGCGGGCCGCCCGACTCACGGCTTCGGCGGAAAGCGCGATCTGGCTCTCGGGGCCATCCACCTCGATCATGAGGATGGCGCCGGCGTTTTCCGGCAGGGAAGTTGCCGCGTAGTCGCGGATCGCGCCGATCGCGGCGTGATCCATGAATTCGAGCGCGCAGGGGATGACCGGCTGGGACATGATTCTCGCCACTGCGGCAGCCGCGCCGCGCATGTCCCGATAGGTTGCCTGCAGCAGGCGCCGTGTTTCGGGCAGGGGCGTGAGCCGCAGGCTGGCCTCGGTGGTCACGGCGAGCGTCCCCTCCGAGCCGATCAGCAGCCGTGTCAGGTCGTACCCCACGACGCCCTTGGTGGTGTAGACGCCGGTGCGCAGGCGTTTGCCAGTGCCTGCAACCGCGGCGAGCCCGAGCGTGTTCTCGCGGGGTGTCCCGTATTTGACCGCGCGCGGGCCGGCGGAATTGTGTGCGAGGTTGCCGCCAATCGTGCAGTAGGCGCTGCTGGTTGGATCGGGGGGCCAGAAAAAACCGTGTTCGGCAGCGGCCTGCTGAACCTCGCCATTGGTCGCGCCCGGCTGCGCCACGAGCCAGCGGTTGTCGGGGTCGACTTCGATGATCGCGCGCATGCGTTCCATCGAGAGTACCAGCCCTCCGCGCGTCGGTACGACCGCCCCGGTGGTCCCGGTGCCCCGGCCGCGCACGATCAACGGCGTGCGGAACCGCCGGCAAAGGCGAACCACCTCCGCAATGCCATCACTGTCCCGGGCGAACACCACGGCCTCTGGAGTCGCGTGCAGTCGTGAATTGTCGGAGCCATAGGCCCAGCAGTCGGCAGGGTCCAGCAACCGGTCCTCGGCGGGGAGCATGCGTTCGAGTTCACGCTGTATCGGAGTCATGGTCACGTGTCCTGTATCGCGTCCTGCAGCCATTCGATATGGTCGTCGGCATCCAACACCAGCACGTCGAAACGGGCGGGCCCGTTCCATCGGCGCTGCTGCATGAATGCCTCCGCAGTTCGTCGCAGACGTCTCTGCTTGCGCCAGTCGATGCTTTCGGCGCCATCGGCAAAGCCCAGGTGGCTCCGTTTGCGGACCTCCACGAATACCAGGGTTTCGCCCTCGCGCGCGATCAGGTCGATCTCGCCGAACGGCCGCCGGTAGTTGCGCTCGATGAGTTGCAGCCCCTGTTGGCGGAGGAACGCCCCGGCCTTTTGTTCAGCGAGGTGTCCCCGGTTCAGGGATGACACCATCAGCCGCTTCCCGGTGGGGTGTCGACGGCGCGCACCGACTGTGGTGTTCCGTCGCGGAATTCGAGCCAGGCCGGTTCGCGATACCAGACCTGTTCAAGCGTATCCAGTCGCCAGTTTCCAGCCACGCCCCGTACTTCCAGATGGGGTGCGTTCCGAAATCTCGGCAATTCGGCGGCAATGCGGCCCGCATCAATCCCCAGTGCGGTGAACCGTGGCAGGCGCGCGGCCACGCTTCGGATGTTCTCCGAATTCTCGATACGCTGCTTCAGCTCCGGATTCGGGTTCAGATCGGGGTACAGCCATGGCGCGTCCGGGAATCGGATTCCGTTCAGGTCGAGATCGAGACCGGGTTGTGGTCGCCCCTCATAAGCATGCGAGGTGGCCCACATCGGTAGTCTTCCGGCGCGATGATAATGAAGGTGCGGAGCCACCATGCGCAGGTCGCGCGCGGGGCCGGTCACGAAGATGGCGTCGATGTCCGCCCGGATCTGAGGGTCGCCCTCCAGATTCAGCCGTAAAGCGCGCGCGAGCAGGGCAATGCGTTCCTCGCTCGCATCGACTCCGAGCGCCGCGCCGATCTGGGCGTTGATTTCGGGGGAGCGTGCCTGGAAGCGGTGTTCCCCCGCAATGCGACCGCCCCTTCGCGTGAAGGTTTCCCGGAAGGCCTCCGCGACCCGGTCGCCGAAGGTCCCCTCCGGTACGAGGATCAGTGCCTGCTCATGACCCGCCGCGAACGCTGCGCGGCCCGCCGCGCGGGCGTCCTCCTCGGGGGAGAGCGAGAGCACGGAGAATGGAATCAGCGGCGTTGTCGAGGGTCGGTTGAGCAGCAGCGTTGGCCAGTTGCGTCCGGTCGACAGGACCCGGTCCACCTCCTCCTGTGTGAGCGGGCCGATCACGCGGTCGGCGCCCTGGTTGATGGCCTCCCGGAAAGCGGCCTCCGCAAGGTCGGGGCTGCCCTCGGTATCGAAGATCAGTAGCGGTTCGCGCACCGTCAGGCTGGATCCGGCAGCGGCTGTAATGCCCTCGAGAGTCGCCCGACCCAATTCACCCAGCGGACCGGTCAGGGGCAAGAGCACCGCAATACGGGCGGTTTCGTCGAGAGGTCCTACCGAGGCTTCCCGCAGGGCCGCCAGTCGTGCCCGCGCCGGATGACCGGGGTAGGTCAGGGACCATTGCTGGACCGCCGCGTCGAAGGCGTCGGGGTCGGTGCCCGCGGCGCGCAGCGCGAGAAAGAGCGCTGTCCAACCCCGCAAACGGAGATCCGGCTCGGAATTGCCCAGCTCGATCAGGGCATCGGGGTCCAGAAGCGAGAGCAGCGTCCAGGCCGATGCCTGGTTCGCCATCTGGTGGTCGGGAGACGCGTACAGCAGGGCGTCGAGTCGGACCCGCGCCTCCAGGGCTTCCCGGTAACGCCCGGCCTCCGTCAACAGTACGGCATGCAATTCCAGTGCTTCTTGATACAGGGCCGCGTCCGGGTCTTCCTGTACCGGTTCGAGTCGCTCCAGTGCCGCCGGACGATCGCCCTGCAGCAGGGCCAGCATGGCCCCCCGGTAGCGGTCACCCAGTGTGGCCTTTCCATCCGCGGGCAGCAGAGACCAGAGCCTCTCCGCACGAAGCAGCAGCCATGTCGGGTCGGGGAGATCGAGAACCGCGTCGATGGCGCGTCGTGCCGGACCGGCTGCGGGTGTCGATTCGGCGTCGATCAGCCATGCCTGCGCCTGTTCTTCGGCGGGTAGCGCGCGGGTTTCGGGCGCTGGCTCCGGAATCGCGGGGGCAGGCGGGGGCGCCGGGCGGGGGGTCGCGCAGGCGACCATCAGCAAGCCCAGGCAGATGAGTGCCGCGGTGCGGAGCCTGCGGGCACTCCCGCGGGCGGATGGGGCCATGTAGGTTAGGATCACGGGAAATGGGTTTTCTGCGACTGGGGAGAGCCAGTATTGAAAGAGCATGAGGCGCTGTCAACGCAGGGGGGGAAGCTTTGGGTCGTCGCCACTCCGATCGGGAACCTGGAGGACCTCGCTCCCCGTGCGCTTCGGGTGCTTTCCGCGGTGGACCTCGTGGCCGCCGAGGATACCCGGCACACCGGCAGGCTTCTCGCCCGGCTGGGCTTGTCCAGGCCGATGCTGAGCCTGCATGAGCACAACGAGTCCGGACGGGTCGCGCAAATCCTCGATCGCATGCGGCAGGGGCAGGACGTGGCCCTGGTGTCGGACGCCGGCACCCCGTTGGTCTCGGACCCCGGTTTTCGGCTGGTGCGCGCGGCGCGGCAGGCGGGCTTCGAGGTGCTTCCCATCCCCGGGCCCAGTGCAGCGATCGCAGCCCTGTCGGTGGCCGGCCTGCCTTCCGACCGATTCTGGTTCGAGGGCTTTCTTCCTGCCTCGGGGGCGGCCCGAAGACAGCGTCTCGGGACGTTGCTCGCGTTGCCGGTTACCGTAATCTGCTACGAGTCGTCCCATCGCATTCGCGCGTTGGCGGAGGATCTTTCAGCGCTGGCGCCCGCACGTGAGCTTGCGCTGGCGCGGGAGATCAGCAAGCAGTTCGAGGAACATTTCTTCGGCGAGGCCGGTGCGCTCGCGGCCTGGCTGGATCGGGACGTGAACCGCCTGCGCGGCGAATTCGTCGTCGTTCTGGCTGCCCGGCCCGAGGCGGATCGGGGCGAAGAATCCGCATGGACGCAGGAGCAGGAGCGGCTGCTCAGGGTCTTGCTGGACGACTTGCCGCTCAAGCAGGCGGTGGGACTCGCGAGTCGTCTGACCGGTTTGCCGCGCAACCAGGTGTATGCCCGCGCCCTCGAGTGGACGGGTTGACCCGGCGGGCCTGCCCGCGACGGAAAAGTTGCACGCGCCGGGGGCAGCGCGTAAAAGGCGGGGTGGGAGTCGGCCGGGCCGCCGCTGCGCGTGAGCGTGGAGGAAAGTCCGGGCTCCGCAGGGCAAGACGCCAGGTAACGCCTGGGCGGCGCGAGCCGACGGAAAGTGCCACAGAAAACATACCGCCGATGGACCCGGATTCGTCCGGATCTCAGGTAAGGGTGAAATGGTGCGGTAAGAGCGCACCGCGCGCCTGGCAACAGTGCGTGGCAGGGTAAACCCCGTCTGGAGCAAGGCCAAATAGGGGTGCAATGATGTGGCCCGCATCGCACCCGGGTAGGCTGCTAGAGGCGTCTGGTGACAGGCGTCCCAGAGGAATGACGGCCCTCGACAGAACCCGGCTTACAGGCCGGCTCCCACTTTTTCCCACGACCGACCATGCGCCGCCCATACCCGCCCCGGGCGCCCATTGATTCTAAAGTGTTCTCTTAAGTAACCCACTCAACACACCGCTTTTGATGGCTTTTTATTGGCTATCAAAGCGCGACGTCTTGTGCGCCTAAGTAATTGTCGGTGAACGCTTATTTTTTTCACGACACGGAATTTTGTCTTGACGTGCGGCACGGGCGCTACCTATAGTGTCGAGAAGTGGGGTGACGTGGGGATTTGTGGGTCCCCAGAAGAGGCGCGGCATGTTCCGAGGGGTCAGTCAGCTCAGTCTTGACGCGAAGGGCCGCATAGCGGTCCCGGCGCGGTATCGCGATTCGCTGGCCGCGAACTGCGAGGGTCGCCTGGTGGTGACCGTGGACCGGGACGGTTGCCTCTTGCTGTACCCGGCTCCGGAATGGGAGCGCATCGAACAGACCCTGATGTCCCGGCCCAACATGAATTCCCAGGTGCGCAGGCTGCAGCGACTGCTCGTCGGTCATGCCACGGAATGTGAGCTTGATGGCCAGGGACGTCTGCTGGTGCCCCCACCACTGCGCGATTTCGCGGGCCTCGACAAGCGCGTGGTGCTGGTCGGGCAGGGCAACAAGTTCGAAATCTGGGACGAGGACACCTGGTCCCGCAATCGCGAACTCTGGTTCGGGGAGGACGCCGACGATGCACTCAGCGAAGCACTCGAATCCATCGCGCTGTAGCCCGGATGGAAAGCTCTCCTCATGTGCCGGTGCTGCTCGACGCGGCACTGCAGGCTCTGGCGATTCGTGCGGATGGCTGGTACGTCGACGGTACCTTCGGACGTGGCGGCCACGCGCGGGCCATTCTGGCTCGGCTCGGGGACTCGGGTCGGTTGCTGGCCATGGACCGGGATCCGGCGGCGCGGGACGCGGCAGCCGGGCTCTTGTCCGATCCGCGGTTCACATTCCGCTCGGCAAGGTTTGCGCAAATGAACGATGTGGTCCGGGAACAGTGGGGTGGACGTCTCATCGATGGAGGCCTGCTCGATCTCGGGGTGTCCTCTCCGCAACTCGACCAGGCGGAGCGCGGCTTCAGCTTCCGACAGGACGGACCACTCGACATGCGCATGGATCCACAAAGCGGTTTCTCTGTCGCGGAGTGGCTGAATGACGCGGAAGAACAGGACATCGCGCACGTGATCTACACCTGCGGCGAAGAGCGGTTCTCGCGACGGATCGCACGGGCGATCGTCGAGGCACGCCGCTCGGTGCCCATCACCCGCACCCTGCAGCTTGCCGAACTGGTACGTCGCGCGGTACCCCGTTCAGAACCTGGCCGGCATCCCGCGACACGCACTTTTCAGGCTCTGCGCATCCACGTGAACGACGAACTGGGTGAACTGCGGACGTGGCTCCAGACCGTACCCGAAATCGTTGCGCCCGGCGGTCGGTTGGCCGTGATCAGCTTTCATTCGCTCGAGGATCGCCTGGTAAAGCACGCCTTTCAGGGCCGGTCCGACAAACCGCGGCCCCCCCGGGGACTGCCGCTCCCGCCCGCCATGGAACATCCGCCTCTTCGCTTGCTGGGTAAGCCGGTTCGTCCGGGAGACGCGGAGTGCCGCGCCAACCCGCGGGCACGCTCTGCGGTGCTTCGTGTCGCCGAGAGAAATCCATGAGCCGGATGCTGCTCATTCAGGTGATTCTTGCCGCCCTGGTCTTCGCGTCCGCTCTCGGCGTCGTGGTGTCGCGCCATGAGGCCCGGCAGGTATTCATCGGGCATCAGGTTTTCCTGAAGGAACGCGATGCATTGAATCTCGAGTGGACGCAACTGCAGCTGGAGCAGGCGACATGGGCCACCCAGGCCCGCATCGAGACAGCCGCGAGCGAGCGTCTGGGCATGATCAAACCCGATCCGCAACGGATCGTTTACGTGGAGTACGCCCCGTGGGCGCGCTGAAGCGGCAGGTGAGTCCCTGGCGGCTGCGGCTCGTGGCGGGCGCGCTTCTGGCCGGGGTCGTGATTCTCCTGTTGCGGGCGATCGACCTGCAGGTCCTCAACCGCGATTTTCTCCAGGGTCAGGGCGAGGCGCGGCAGGTGCGCACCATCGTGGAGGCGGCCTATCGGGGGCAGATCACCGATCGCAACGGTGAGGCGCTGGCCCTCTCGGGTCCGGTGGAGACCGTATGGGCGCATCCCGGCGAGTTGCTTGCCGCCGCGGAGCGCCTGCCTGAACTCGCTCGGGTACTCGATACCGACGCGACAGCCCTCCGCGCACGGCTCGATCAGCGAGCCAATCGCGAGTTCGTCTATCTGAGACGCCACCTTCCACCCGAGCAGGCCAGGCAGGTCGAAGCCCTGAGCGTGCCCGGGGTGGGGTTATTGCGCGAATTCCGCCGTTATTACCCGCACGGCGAGACGGTTGCCCACATCGTGGGCTTCACCAATATTGATGAAAAGGGCCAGGAGGGGATGGAGCTGGCGTTCGATGGCTGGCTGTCGGGGCATCCGGGCGCCAAGCGCGTGTTGCGTGACCGCTATGGCCGCAGCATTCGGGACGTCGCGAGCATACGTCCGGCCCGGGATGGTCACGACCTCAGTCTGACCATCGATCAGCGCCTGCAATTTCTCGCTTACCGGGAGCTGAAGGCCGCAGTACAGGCGCACAACGCTGCGGGAGGTTCCGCCGTCCTGGTGGACGCTTCCACAGGGGACATTCTCGCGTTGGTGAATCAACCCGGATACAACCCCAACAACCGGGCACAGATCGACCTCGACCTGACCCGCAACCGGGCGGCCACCGACACGCTCGAGCCCGGTTCGGTCATCAAGCCGTTCACGGTTGCGGCAGCGCTAGAGGCAGGCACCGTGGGGCTTGATGTGATTCTGGACACGAACCCGGGGACGATGCGTGTCGGGCGGCACACGGTCCGCGATTTCCGTAACTACGGGCGTATCGACCTCGCGACCCTGATCGCGCGTTCCTCCAATGTGGGCTCCACCCAATTGGCGCTGGATACCCCTGCCGAGGATTTCTGGCGAATTCTTCATCACGCGGGATTCGGTCAATCGCCAGGGGTGGGATTACCCGGTGAGGTTTCGGGCCTGCTGCGGGATTTCCCGACATGGCGTCGGATCGAGCAGGCCACGTTGGGATACGGCTACGGGCTTTCCGTGACTCCGTTGCACCTGGTGGCCGCCTATACCGTGTTTGCCAACGATGGATACCGGGTTCCTCTGCGGCTGGTCCGTACCGCGGGCGATCAACGTGAACGGCAGTTCGTGATGCGCCCGGAGACGGCGGGCCAGATCCTGGCCATGATGGAACAGGTCACGGGACAGGAAGGCACCGCGCGCCAGGCGGTGATCTCCGGGTACCGAGTGGCCGGAAAAACGGGAACCAGTCGCAAGGCGGCCGCAGGCGGGTACTCGTCGGACACGTATTACTCCCTGTTCGTCGGGTTGGCACCGGTTTCGAACCCGCGTTTCGTGATGGCGGTTGTGATCGACGAACCCAATGCGGGCGAATATTATGGCGGCGCGGTAGCCGCGCCGGTTTTTTCGCGCGTGATGGAGAGTGCCCTTCGCCTTTTCCACGTGCCGCCGGACAAGCTGATGGAGCCGCCGATGCAGATCGCGGTGGAACGTGCGGAGCGGCGCTCGTGAACGCGTCCTTCGCCCCGCTTCCGCTGTCCAGTCTGTTGCCGGACCTGGGCGGCCTGCCGACGATTCAGATTCGTGATCTCAGCCAGCGCAGCGGCGCGCTCGGGCCCGGAGCGGCCTTCGTGGCCTTGCGCGGAGGCCGAACGCACGGACTTCAGCATGCTGCCGAGGCCCTGGACCGGGGTGCCGCGGCGGTGCTCTGGGACGAGGACGGCCCCGGACAGCTCGACGATCCGCGTTTCATCCACGTACCCGGCCTGCGCGCCCGTCTGCCGGAACTCGCGCACCGTCTGTTTGGCGCGTGGCCGGAACATCGCCCACTGGTCGCGATCACCGGGACCGATGGCAAGACATCCGTGAGCCATCAGGTGAGCGCGGCCCTGACCGGGCTTGGAATGCCGTGCGCGGTGATCGGAACACTGGGGGTGGGTGTTCCCGGGAGTCTGGCGCCGACCGGACATACGACGCCCGATGTGCTGGAACTCCATCGCCATCTGGCCGGACTCGCCGGTGCGGGCTTTGCAGCGGTGGCTCTGGAAGCTTCATCGCATGCACTCGCTCAGGGACGTCTCGAAGGACTGCGTCCCACCGTCGCCGTGCTTACGCAGCTGGGGCGCGATCACCTCGACTTCCATGGCTCGATGGCCGCGTATGCGGAAGCCAAGTCGCGGCTGTTCGAAATGCCGGGCCTCAGGGCGATGGTGTTGAACCTGGACGACGCCTTCGGTCGGCGCCTTCATGCCGCGCATTGCGCCGGGGGCAGCTCCGTGACCTGCTGGTCCTACGGGTTCGAGATGGGGGCGGGATCGCCGGAGCCCGAGCGTCATCTCGTGGGCCGCAAACTGCAGGCATCCGAAGCCGGGTTGGTCTTCGAACTCGAGATCGCCGGGGTTCGCGGCGAGGTTCGGGCGCCACTTTTCGGAGCCTTCCAAGCGGCCAACCTGCTCGCAACCGCCGGGACTCTTCTGGCGCTCGGAGCGTCACCGGAACGGACCATCGAGGCGTTGGGCGACGCGCGGGGTGTGCCGGGTCGGATGGAGTGCTTCGCGGTTCCCGAGGGTCCGGTGCTCGTGGTCGATTACGCGCACACGGCGCTGGCGCTGGAATCGGTCCTGCGCGCCCTCCGCCCCCATACGTCCGGTCGGCTCTGGGCGGTGTTCGGATGCGGCGGCGAGCGCGATCCGGGCAAGCGCCCGGAGATGGGCGCGATCGCGTCCCGGTTGGCCGACGAGGTCATCGTGACCGATGACAACCCGCGTAACGAGGAGCCTGCCCTGATTCGTCGGGCCATCCTCGACGGATGTGCCGGACCGGCGGTTGTCAGAGAGATCGGCGACCGCGCGGAGGCCATCCAGGCAGCGGTCTCCGGCGCACGTCCGGGCGATGTCGTTCTGATTGCAGGCAAGGGTCACGAAACGACCCAGAACGTGGCGGGTATCGAGTATCCGTTCAGCGATCGGGAACTGGCGGCCCGATATGTCGAGGATGGGGCGTCATGATCGCGCTGACCATGGCTGAGTTGTCCCGGTTGCTCGACGGCCGTCTCGTCGGAGACGGTGCCGTGTCTTTCCAGGGTGTGAATCGTGATTCCCGGACGCCGGCGCCAGGGGCGCTTTTCGTCGCGCTGCAGGGCGACCGTTTCGATGGGCACGATTTCGTCGGCCCCGACCTGGCAGCCGCAGGGTTCCTGGTCACGCGAGAGATGAACGATTCCCGGCCCCAGGTGGTGGTTCGTGACACCACGGCAGCGCTGGCCGATCTCGCTACATTCTGGCGCACCAGAACGGCGGCGCGTGTCGTCGCCCTGACGGGCTCCAACGGTAAAACGACCACCAAGGAGATGCTCCGGGCGATCCTGGCCGGAGTCGGATCGGTGCATGCAACCCAGGGGAACCTGAACAACCATATCGGCGTTCCCCTGACGCTCCTTTCGATGCCCGAGGCGCTCGACTATGCCGTCATCGAGATGGGGGCCAATCACGCCGGCGAAATCGCATACCTCACTCGATGTGCCCGACCGGACGTGGCATTGATCACGAACGCCGGCCACGCCCATCTCGAGGGTTTCGGGAGCGTCGAAGGTGTGTCCCGGGCCAAGGGGGAAATCTATTCCGGGCTTCCGGACAAGGGCGGGGTTGCGATCATCAACCTCGACGATGCGTTTGCCGATTACTGGCTCACCTTGAACGCCGGGCGCAAATGTATCGGCTTCTCGCTGCAGGGTCTGGGCGAGGTCCGGGGAACCTGGCATACACCGGACCGGCTCACCCTGCGCGTGGCCGGATCTGTCCGCGAGTTGCAGCTGGGAGCGCCCGGTCGCCACGCTGCCCTGAATGCATTGGCAGCTGCGGCTGCGGCGCATGCACTGGGCTGCAGCATCGACGCGATTGCCCGCGGCCTGGAGTCCTGGCGACCTGTGGCGGGACGCATGAACGCGTATGTACATGCCTCGGGAGCCCGCATCTGGGACGACACGTATAACGCGAACCCCGACAGCCTCAGGGCGGCACTGGAAGTGCTGGCCACCTACGCAGGGACCCGCATCCTCGTGCTCGGCGACATGAACGAGTTGGGTGAAGAAGCACGGGGCCTGCATGCGGAAATGGGTCGTCGCGCCCGGGATCTTGGCGTGACGCACATGCTCGCGCTGGGCGAATTCACGACCGCCGCCGTGGACGCGTTCGGGACCAACGCGCGCTGGTTCCCTTCGCACTCGGCTCTGGCGGATGCGCTCGCGGACCTTCTCCACGGGGATACGACAGTGCTGATCAAGGGTTCGCGCAATCAGCACATGGAAGACATTCTGGCCGCTTTTGATCTGCAGGCGGTCGGCCAGGGTACGGGGGTGGTGCATGCTGCTCGCGCTGGCTGATTACCTTGTACAGTTCCATCGGGGCTTCACGGTCTTCCAGTACCTGACGCTGCGTTCGATCCTGGGTGTGGTGACCGCGCTGGCCATCGCCCTGCTCGTGGGTCCGGCGATGATTCGCCGTCTTACCGTCCAGAAGATCGGCCAGCAGATTCGGGTCGACGGTCCGGAGTCGCATCTTTCCAAGGCAGGCACTCCAACGATGGGGGGCGCGCTGATCCTCGTCGCGGTTGCGGTCGCGACCCTGCTCTGGAGCGATCTCGGCAACCGGTTCGTCTGGATCGTGCTGCTGACGACGCTGGCCTTTGGTTTCGTCGGCGGGTGGGACGATTATCTGAAGCTGCGCTATGGCAACAGCAAGGGCCTCACCGCCCGCGCGAAGATGCTCTGGCAGACGCTGTTTGCCATCGTCGCCGCGCTGGTGATCGTCTGGACCGCGCAGTCGCCGACCGAGACCACCTTCTTCGTGCCGGTATTCAAGGATGTCGAAATAGAGCTGGCCTGGTGGCTTTTCGTCCCGCTCGTCTGGCTGGTGGTCGTCGGCGCATCCAACGCGGTAAACCTGACGGATGGCCTCGACGGGTTGGCGATCATGCCGGCAGTCATGGTGGCGGGAGCCCTGGGCGTCTTCGCCTATGCCGCGGGGCACGCGGTGTTCGCCGGGTATCTGGGTATTCCCGCAGTGCCCGGCGTCGGCGAAGTGGTGGTCTTTTCCGCGGCCCTGGTCGGCGCGGGACTGGGATTTCTCTGGTTCAATGCCTACCCGGCGCAGGTTTTCATGGGCGATGTCGGTGCGCTCGCCCTGGGTGCCGCGATCGGGATGCTGGCGATCCTGACCCGCCAGGAACTGGTGCTGCTGATCATGGGCGGCATTTTCGTCATTGAGACCGTCTCGGTGATCCTGCAGGTCGCATCCTTCAAGATGACGGGCCGCCGCATCTTCCGCATGGCCCCGATCCACCATCACTTCGAACTCAAGGGCTGGCCGGAGCCGCGGGTCATCGTGCGGTTCTGGATCCTGACCGTGGTGTTCGTGCTGATCGGTCTCGCGACCCTGAAGATACGATGAATCTTCCTGCCGCCCAATTGGAACAGGAAACCCTGGTGGTCGGGCTAGGGGCTACGGGCCTGTCCGTGGTCCGGCACCTGCTGGCGCGTGGACAGCGCGTGGCTGTGACCGACACACGGGAAGATCCCCCGGGCCTGGCCGAACTCAACCGCATCGAGGGTGCAGCCAGCGCCTGGGTGGGTTCGCTGTCCACGCTGGATTCAACCCGCTGGCGCCAGCTGGTCGTGTCGCCCGGCGTGCCGGTCTCCCTGCCTTGGCTGCAGGCGGCCCGGGCAGCAGGTTGCGAATTGATCGGAGATATCGAACTCTTCGCACGCGCAGTCAGGCAGCCGGTGGTTGCCATTACGGGCTCGAACGGGAAAAGCACCGTCACGGCACTGGCGGGGGAGTTGCTGCGAGCGTTGGGGCTGCGCGCGGCGGTGGGTGGCAACCTGGGGCCGCCGGCGCTCGATCTGCTGGGCGACGATCCCGAAATCTATGTGCTGGAACTCTCCAGCTTCCAGTTGGAAACCACCAGCGACCTCGGCGCCGCGTCCGCGGCGATCCTGAACCTTTCCGCGGATCACCTGGACCGCTATCCGGACATGGATGCCTACGCTGCCGCGAAGATCCGTATTTTGCAAGGTGCGCGCCAGGCGGTGTTGAATCGGGACGACGAGAGGCTCCGTTCCTTGTCACCGACCTGCGCTGGAACGACCTTCGGTCTGAGCCCACCCCCACAACCCGACGCCTTCGGTGTGGTCGAGGTCGAGGGCGAGCCATGGCTCGCCCGTGGCGAATGCGCGTTGCTGCCCGCGGCCGGCCTGGCCCTCCATGGCCGTCACAACTGGCTGAATGTGCTGGCGGCCCTCGCCCTGGTCTGGCCCTGGGTCGACGATCCGGGTCCCCTGCTGCCGGTCTTGGGCACCTTTGCCGGTCTGAGTCACCGGTCCCAGCGCGTGCACAGCCACGACGGCGTCGAGTTTATCGATGATTCCAAGGGCACGAACGTCGGGGCCACCCTGGCCGCGATCCGCGGCCTGACCGGCCCGCTGGTGCTGATCGCCGGCGGGCAGGGCAAGGGCCAGGATTTCTCGCTGCTGGCGGATGCGCTGGTCGCCAAGACCCGCGGCGTGATTCTCCTCGGTGTGGATGCCCCGCAGATCGCGCAGGCGCTGAACGGCGTAGTGCCGCTGCGCTTCGTCACCAGCATGGAAGAGGCCGTCTCCGTTGCCGCGGAGTGGGCACAACCGGGCGATACCGTTCTGCTGTCACCCGCCTGTGCCAGCCTCGACATGTTCTCCAGCTTCGCGGAGCGCGGCGAGCGCTTTGCCCAGGCCGTTCGGGAGCTGGGCACATGATCGCGCGTCTTGCCCATCCCTCGATCTCGGCCTCCCGGCTCGTGCCAGGACTGGATCTGCCCATGCTGTTTGCCGCTGCCGCGCTACTGGGCATCGGTCTGGTGATGGTTGCGTCCGCTTCGATGGACCTGGCCAGCCGCAATTTCGGCGAGCCGTTCTACTTCTTCCATCGACAGGTCCTGTTCGCGTTCCTCGGGTTGCTGGCAGGCCTCGTGTTCTGGTGGGTGCCGCTGCGTCGCTGGGAGACCGCGGGTCCGCTCCTGCTGGTGTTGATCCTGCTGCTGCTGGTGGTGGTGCTGATTCCCGGGGTCGGTCGCACGGTCAATGGCGCGACCCGCTGGATCCCCCTGGGTGTGTTCAACCTCCAGGTGTCCGAGCCCGTGAAGCTGCTCGTGGTCCTCTACATGTCCGGGTACATCGTTCGCCATTATTCCAATCTTCGCCTGCACTTCGTCGGATTCATGCGTCCGTTGATCGCGCTCGGACTCGGCACCGTGCTGCTGTTGCTGCAGCCGGATTTCGGCGGTGCCGTGATCATGCTGGCGATCGGCATGGGGATGCTTTTCCTGGCTGGAGCGAAGCTCTGGCAGTTTGCCGCACTCGGCGCGACGATCGCCCTGGCCATGAGCGTGATGGCCCTGGCCACACCCTACCGCGTCGCACGACTGACCGCGTTTCTGGATCCCTGGCAGGACCCCTTTGCAACCGGGTTTCAGCTGACCCAGTCGCTGATCGCGATCGGCTCGGGTTCGTGGTTCGGCGCCGGCCTCGGGGGCAGCGTGCAGAAGCTCTTCTACCTGCCCGAGGCGCACAACGACTTCCTCTTCGCTGTCTTCGCCGAGGAATTCGGGTTCGCCGGTGTCGCGGTATTGGTCGCGCTCTTCACGCTCCTGGTCTGGCGCTGTTTCGTGATCGCGCTGCGCGCGGAGCGCGGCGGACATGCTTTCGGGTCCCATGTCGCCTTCGGCATCGGGATATGGATCGGGCTGCAGGCCGCGATCAACCTCGGCGTGAACATGGGGGTGCTGCCGACGAAGGGACTCACGCTGCCTTTTCTCAGTTACGGCGGCAGTTCGCTGATCGTGACCCTGGCGGCCATTGGGCTGCTTTCCCGCGTGCAGTGGGAGGCACAGGTTCCTGTGCCCAGGAACCGGGGCCGGGCGTCATGAACGGGCGTCTGCCGCATATCCTCATCATGGCCGGGGGCACGGGTGGCCACGTATTTCCCGGGCTTGCGCTGGCGGCGGTCCTGCGCGATCGCGGCTGCCAGGTCTCCTGGCTCGGCACCTCCCGGGGCATCGAGGCCACGTTGGTGCCCCGGGCGGCCATCGCGCTGTACACGCTTCCGATCTCCGGCTTGAGAGGCAAACGCTGGACGAGTCTGCTGCTCGCGCCCTGGAAGCTGGGCCTTTCCCTCTGGTCGGCCTTGGCTTTGATGCTGCGGTTGCGGCCCGACGTGGTGGTGGGTTTTGGCGGTTTCGCCGCCGGCCCCGGTGGCCTGATGGCCGCGGCGCTGGGTCGTACGCTGCTGGTGCACGAGCAGAACGCCGTTGCCGGTTTGACCAACCGCTGGCTTGCCAAGGTCGCGGATCGTGTCTTCTGTGCCTTTCCCGGAAGCTTTGCAGACACGACCGCCGCCACGGTGATCGGTAACCCGGTCCGGCGTGACATCGCGGCGCTGGACGTCCCTGAAAAACGGTGGGCCGGGCGTTCCGGGCCCCTTCGGTTGCTGGTTCTCGGCGGAAGTCTCGGTGCGAAGACGCTCAACCGCGTGGTACCCGCCGCACTCGCCCTTCTTCCCGGGGAACAGCGTCCGAAGATCCGTCATCAGGCGGGTGACCGGACACTCGGTCTCGCGCTGGAAGCCTACGAATCCGCCGGGATCGATGCCGAGATCACAGCCTTCATCGATGACATGGCTGAGGCCTACGGCTGGGCGGATCTGGTGATCTGTCGCGCGGGTGCCTTGACGGTATCGGAGGTTGCTGCAGCGGGTTTGCCGGCCGTGTTCGTGCCCTACCCGCATGCCGTGGATGATCATCAGACCGCAAACGCAGGCTTCCTCGTTCGTGCCGGGGCCGCCTGGACGGTCGCCGACGCCGATCTGACCCCCGAACGGCTGGCGGGATTGATGCGTTCGTTGCACCGCGAGACGCTGCTCGACCATGCCGTGAAGGCGCGTGCTGCGTCGACCGCGGATGCCGCAGACGTGCTGGCCGAGGCCTGCCTGGAAGCGGTGAGGGGTTCGTCATGAATTCCAAACCCATCCCCGCTCAACGCCTCATGCGCCGGATTCGTCGGATCCACTTCGTTGGAATCGGCGGTGCGGGCATGGGCGGGATCGCCGAGGTTCTCCACCAGCTCGGATACCAGGTTTCGGGCTCCGATCTTCAGGAATCCGGCATGACCCGGCGGCTCTCGGGATTGGGTATCCCGATCGCGCGTGGCCATGATCCGGCGCAGGTGGCCGACGCGGACGTTCTGGTCGTATCGACGGCGATTGACCCCGCGAACCCGGAAGCGCGCGCGGCACGGGAGCGCGGCATACCGGTCGTGCGCCGGGCGGAGATGCTGGCAGAACTCATGCGCTTCCGTCTCGGCATCGCCGTCGCCGGTACCCACGGCAAGACCACCACCACCAGCCTGATCGCCAGCATTCTCGGCGAGGCCGGTCTGGATCCGACGTTCGTGATCGGCGGACGCCTGAACAGCACGGCCAGCCATTCGAGTCTCGGACAGGGCCAGTATCTCGTGGCGGAAGCCGATGAAAGCGACGCGTCTTTCCTGCACCTGCAGCCGATGATCAGCGTCGTGACGAACATCGACGCCGATCATCTGGCCACCTATGGGGGCGATTTCGGCCGGCTTCGCGAGACTTTTCTCGAGTTTCTTCACCATCTGCCGTTCTACGGGCTCGCGGTGCTCTGCGGTGATGATCCGGAGGTGCGTTCCCTGCTCGATCGTCTTCAGCGTCCGCGTCTCATCTATGGTCTTGGGGAGGACGCCGATGTGCGCGCGATGAACCTCCGCCAGGTCGGCATCCGCACCCATTTCGATCTCAGTATCCCGGAGCACGAACCGTTCGCGGTGGTGCTCAACCTTCCCGGCCGGCACAACGTGCTGAACGCGCTGGCTGCGGCCGCCGTGGCGCACGAGCTGGACGTTACCCCGGACGCGATGCAACGCGCGCTCGAAGGCTTCCAGGGCATCGGCCGCCGATTCCAGGTGCAGGAGTGCCCGATTCCTGCGGGACAGGTGATCCTGGTCGACGACTACGGCCACCATCCCCGGGAGATCGCCGCAACGCTCGAGGCGGCCCGTGCCGCGTGGCCGGAAAGACGGCTCATCCTCGTATTCCAACCCCACCGGTTCACACGGACCCGGGATCTTTTCGAAGATTTCGCCGAGGTGCTCTCGCTCCCGGACGGACTGGTATTGCTCGACGTCTACCGGGCGGGTGAGACCCCGATACCGAGCGCAGACGGCCGGAGTCTGGCGCGTGCGGTCCGTCTGCGGGGACGTGTGGAGCCGGTGTTCGTCGAGTCGGTGCAGGCCGTTCCCGAGGTGCTTTCCGGCTTGTTGCGGGACGGCGATGTGGTCATCACCCAGGGCGCCGGCGACGTGGGGCAACTCGCAGCCCGGCTGCCCGGTGCGCTGGGGCGGGAGGGCTCATGTTGAGTGCGGTCGCCAATCTGCGGGTCCGGGGTCGTCTCGAACGCGATGGGATGCTCGCGCCCCTGACTTCCTGGCGGGTCGGCGGCCCGGCAGACTGGCTGTTCGAGCCGGAGGATGCGGACGATCTCGCGCATTTCCTCGCCGCGATTCCCGAATCGCTTCCGCGGATGATTCTGGGCCTGGGCAGCAATGTGCTGATCCGGGATGGCGGTGTTGAGGGCGTGGTGATCCACCTGGCCGGGACGCTCAACCAGCGCTTGCGCGTGGATCCGGAGCGGGTCGAACTGGGGGCTGGCCTGGCGTGTGCACAGGCTGCGCGTTTCTGTGCCAACGAGGGTCTGACGGGCGCCGAGTTTCTTGCCGGTATCCCGGGCACCGTCGGTGGCGCCCTGGCCATGAACGCCGGCGCCTGGGGCGGGGAGATCTGGCCCTTGGTGGACTGGGTCGAAACCATGGACGGCCGGGGTCTGCGTCGAGTGCGCACCCCCGCCGACTACGTCATCGGTTACCGGGAGGCGCGCGGTGCCGACGGTGAGCTGTTTCTTGGAACCGTGCTGCATCTGCAACCGGGAGATCCTTCGGCCGCGAAGAAGCGGATACAGGGGCTGCTTCGGGAGCGGGCCGAGCGGCAGCCACTCGGTCTTCCCTCGTGCGGCTCGGTATTCCGGAATCCGGAGGGTGGGCACGCTGCCGCGTTGATCGAACAAGCCGGGCTGAAGGGACTGCGCCAGGGGCAGGCCGAGGTCTCGCGCAAGCATGCCAATTTCATCACGCACGACGGACATGCCACCGCAGCCGATATCGAAAGGCTGATCGAAACCGTGCAACGGGAAGTACAGGAGAAGTTCGGGGTCCGGCTGCAGCCGGAGGTTCGCGTTTTGGGACGCCAGGAGAAGCCGGTATGACACGAACGTCAACACAGCAGTCCGATCGTTACGGCCGGGTGGCGGTACTGATGGGGGGCTGGTCCGGAGAACGCGAAATCTCGCTTGCCAGTGGCCAGGCCGTCTTGCAGGCGCTGCAACGCGCCGGCGTCGATGTGGTGGCGATCGACCTTACCGAGGCGCGGGCGCGAAATCTGGATCTGCTGGGCTTCGACCGTGCCTTCATCGCGCTGCACGGGATGGGGGGAGAGGACGGAACGCTGCAGGGTTGCCTCGAGATCGCGGGGGTCCCCTATACCGGGTCCGGGGTTCTGGGTTCCGCCCTCGGAATGGACAAGCTGGCTTGCAAGCGCCTTTGGTCGGGCACCAATCTGCCCAGCGCCCCCTACAGACTGTTGTCCGCTGATTCCGACCCGGCGTCGGTGGCGGATGCGCTGGGCCTTCCCCTGATCGTCAAGCCGTCACGAGGTGGCTCCAGCCTGGGTCTGACCCGGGTCCAGCGAGCCGAGGAGCTGCAAGCGGCCTATCAGGCCGCGCGGACACAGCCCGGCGAGATTTTTGCAGAGCAGTGGATTGCCGGCCGAGAGTACACGGTCGCCATTCTGGGCAATCAGCCGTTGCCCGTCATCCAGATCGAGACGCCCGGCCACTTCTACGACTACCAGGCCAAGTACCAGTCGGACACGACCCGCTATCTGTGTCCGCCGCCGCTGGATATGGCTGCCCAGATCGAGTTGCAGACGCTGGCACTCAGCGCCTTCGCCGCCATCGACGGCTATGGCTGGGGCCGGGTCGATCTGTTGCAGGACGTGCATGGCGAGAACTACCTGATCGAGGTGAACACGGTGCCCGGAATGACCGACCACAGCCTGGTTCCCAAGGCGGCCGCGCAGGCCGGCATCGGGTTCGATGAGCTCTGCCTTCGGATCCTCGACACCAGTTTCCGGAATGGAGCAACCGACTGATGCGCAGGATTCGTCGCCAGACGCCCCGAGAGCCATGGGTGCAGCGCATGCGGCCCGCGTTCCGGGCAACCACGCGGGTCTTCGCGGGGATGGCGTTCGCCGCATTGCTGGTGCTGGGGGTCGGCGCTCTGGGCCGGGTCGACACCGGGTCGCTGTGGAAGATCGAACACGTCGAACTCCGCGGCGATCAGGACCGCATCGGGATCCCGGAAGTCGAGCGCGCCTTGGCCGGGCGGGCGCGCGGGTTCTTTGCGCTGGATCTGGACGAGGTGCACTCCGATCTTGCTTCCCTGCCATGGGTGGAGTCCGTGCAACTGCGCAAGCGTTGGCCCGATACCCTCGAGGTGCAGGTCACACGCCCGATACCGGTCGCGCGCTGGGGCGATGACCGGCTCGTGGACCGCCACGGCGAAGTCTTCGGGCCGGTTGACCTCAATGAATGGGAATTCCTGCCTGCACTCGAGGGCGAACACGGGCGTCAGGTGCACTTGATGCACCGATACCTGGACGCCTCGGCACGGCTGGCCGATGGTGGTTTGGGCGTGGCCGGAGTCCGGGAGAGTGCGCGCCATGCCTGGAGTATCCAGCTCGAGGGGGGCGGTCAGGTCCTGATGGGCCGCGATCCCGACCTGGCGCGACTGGACCAATTGGTGGCGTTGATGCCGATTCTGCGCGCACGCCGTCCGGAACCCCTCGAGCGCGTGGACCTTCGCTACCCGCGAGGTGTTTCCGTCGCCTGGCAGACCAGTGAAGCCGACGCGGAACCAGAGGCAATCAATCCATGAAACGTAAGGCGGGCCGCAACGTAATGGCGAAGAAGGGCGAACAGGGTCTGATCGTCGGTTTGGACATCGGGACCTCGAAGATCGAGGCGGTCGTCGGCGAGCTGAACGACGATGGTGGCATCGAGATCATCGGTATCGGTTCCTGTCCTTCGCGCGGACTGAAAAAGGGCGTGGTGGTCAACATCGAGTCGACGGTGCAGTCGATCCAGCGGGCGGTCGAGGAAGCCGAGCTGATGGCCGGATGCGAGATTCATTCGGTGCATACGGGCATCGCTGGCAGCCACATCAAGAGCTACAACTCCACCGGCGTGGTGGCGATCCGGGTCCAGGAAGTCAGTGCGGGCGACGTGGAGCGGGTCATCGATGCGGCGCGCGCCATCGCGATCCCGGCCGATCAGCGCATCCTGCATGTTCTCCCTCAGGAATACATCATCGATGGTCAGGAGGGGATCCGGGATCCGATCGGAATGTCGGGCGTGCGTCTGGAGGCGCGTGTTCACCTCGTCACGGGGGCCGTTTCCGCCGCGCAGAACATCGTCAAATGCGTGGAACGCTGCGGTCTGCGGGTCGACGACATCATTCTCGAGCAGCTGGCCTCCAGTTACGCGGTGCTGACCGAGGATGAGAAGGATCTCGGTGTGTGCCTGGTCGACATCGGCGGAGGGACCACGGATATCGCGGTGTTCGCGAATGGTGCCATCGCCCATAGCGCGGTAATCCCGATCGCGGGGGACCAGGTCACCAACGACATCGCCGTCGCGCTGCGCACGCCGACCCAGTATGCGGAGGAAATCAAGATCCGCTACGCCTGTGCATTGCGCCAGCTCGCCGATCCCGCCGAAACCATCGAGGTTCCCGGTGTCGGGGACCGTCCCGCGCGCCGTCTTTCCCGTCAGACCCTCGCCTCGGTCGTCGAGCCGCGCTACGAGGAGCTGCTGCAACTCGTTCAGGCCGAACTGCGCCGTTCCGGATCGGAAGAACTGATCGCGGCGGGGATCGTGCTGACCGGTGGATCCTCGCGCATGGAGGGCGCGGTGGACCTGGCCGAAGAAGTCTTCCACATGCCCGTTCGGCTGGGGATGCCGCACAGCGTCAGCGGCCTGATCGACGTGGTGCGCAATCCCATTCACTCCACCGGCGTGGGCCTGCTGCTCTATGCGCAGAAGGCACGTGCCGAACTCGAGTCGCGCCCCATCGAGACCGGGTTCGAAGGAATCTGGAACCGCATGAAGAACTGGTTTTCGGGGTATTTCTGACCCCACCAAGCCCCGTCGCGGCCCGCTCGCCGCACGAGGTTTCTGCAGTACCGATCGTCAACCGCAGCCATGAGGACACAACAATGACATTCGAATTGATGGATACCTTCAGTCAGAACGCCACGATCAAGGTTATCGGAGTCGGGGGCGGCGGCGGCAACGCCGTGCAGCACATGGTCTACTCCCAGCTCGAGGGCGTCGATTTCATTTGCGCCAATACCGATGCGCAGGCGCTGAAGAGCCTGGGCGCCAAGACACTGCTGCAGTTGGGGAGCGACATCACCAAGGGGCTCGGCGCTGGCGCCGACCCGGCCGTCGGCCGCGAAGCGGCGCTGGAGGACCGTGAGCGCATCCAGGAACTGCTGCAGGGTGCCGACATGATTTTCATCACCGCGGGGATGGGGGGCGGCACCGGAACCGGGGCTGCCCCGGTGGTGGCCCAGCTGGCCAAGGAAATGGGCATTCTGACCGTGGCTGTCGTCACGAAGCCCTTTCCGTTCGAGGGCAAGAAGCGCATGCAGGTCGCGATGGCAGGCATCAAGGCGCTCACCGAGCAGGTCGATTCACTGATCACGATCCCGAACGAGAAGCTCCTGACCGTTCTCGGCAAACACACCACGCTGCTGGACGCTTTCAAGGCCGCCAACGATGTCCTGTTCGGCGCGGTTCAGGGGATATCCGAGCTGATCACCCGCCCGGGCCTGATCAACGTCGACTTTGCCGACGTTCGTAACGTCATGCGCGAAATGGGCATGGCCATGATGGGAACCGGTTCCGGGACCGGCGAGGACCGCGCACGCAAGGCTGCGGAGGCTGCAATCGCAAGTCCCCTGCTCGAGGATATCGACATCTCGGGAGCGCGCGGGATCCTGGTCAACGTCACCGGCGGGCTGGACGTCGGCATCGGTGAGTTCGAGGACGTGGGTGAGGCGGTCAAGGCGCTCGCGTCCGAGGATGCCACCGTTGTCGTCGGTACGGTCATCGATCCGGAAATGAACGACGAAATCCGGGTGACTCTGGTCGCGACCGGGCTCGGTCAGCCCGCACGCCCGGTGCAGCAGGAGCGCCCGAGTGTGCGCGTGGTCGACGCGGCACCCCGCCGGCAGGCAGGATCCGACCTGGAGGGTCTGGAACGCCCCACAGCGCTGCGTCGGCACGAAGGCAACCTGGCGATCGATTACGAGGCCCAGTCCGGAATCGACGTATTGGACATCCCGGCTTTCCTGCGTAAACAGGCGGATTGAGCGTGGCTATGCAGGATGGGCGGATTCCTGCAATAATGCTGTCATTGTTGCCGACAGGTCCGGACCCGGAGAAACTCCGGGTCCGGGTTTGATCTCACTGGCCTGGAGTGATCTTGCTTTGGTCAAGCAGAGAACGCTAAAAAACAGCATCCGGGCCACCGGTGTAGGCCTGCATACGGGCGAGAAGGTCACCCTGACCTTGCGACCGGCTGCGCCCAATACCGGTGTGGTTTTCCATCGTTCCGATCTGGGCCCGCCGGTGTCGATCCCGGCGACCGCGGAGAATGTGGGTGACACCCGGCTGTCGACGACGCTCGTCAAGGGCGACGCCCGGGTTTCCACCGTGGAACACCTGCTGTCCGCGGTGGCGGGACTGGGAATCGATAACCTGCACGTTGATGTGAGTGCACCCGAGGTGCCGATCATGGACGGGAGCGCGGGTCCCTTCGTGTTCCTGCTGCAGTCGGCCGGACTGATGGAGCAGAACGCGCCCAAGCAGTTCATTCGCGTCAAGCGGGCGGTCGAGGTACACGACGGCGACAAGTGGGTTCGCTTCGATCCCTACGAGGGCTTCAAGGTCGGCTTCTGCATCGATTTCGAACATCCGATGTTCACCAGTGGAAGTCAGCGCGCGGAACTCGATTTTTCCTCGACGTCCTTCGTGCGGGAGGTTTCCCGGGCACGGACGTTCGGCTTCATGCGCGACATCGAGGCTCTGCGGGCCAACCAGCTCGCCTTGGGTGGAAGCCTTGATAACGCGATCGTACTCGACGACTTCAAGATCCTGAACGAAGACGGGCTCCGCTACGAGAACGAACTGGTGAAGCACAAGATCCTCGACGTGGTCGGCGATCTGTATCTGCTGGGACACAGCCTGATCGGTGCCTTTACCGGCCACAAGTCCGGACACTCCCTGAACAATCAGCTGATTCGACGTCTCAAACAGGATGCCGATGCCTGGGAACTGGTGACGTTCGAGGATGAATCTCAGCCCTTGCCGATCTCCTTCGGGCAGCTGACGCATACCCTGACCGGCTAGTGGGCCGGAAAGTCCGGTATCAGATCGCTGCGCCAGGCGCCGGCGCTGCGTTGGGCACGTTTGAAATAGGGTGGCTATTCCGGCACTTGCCCGCCTTGCTCCGGCACTTCTGGCTGTGCTCCGTAGTCACCGAACTTTCCGCATGGCCCACTAGGGCGAATACTGCCTAGGACGAATCTGCCGCTCCCAGTCTGGCCAGGCGCCGGAGCGCGTCCGCCAGCCCCGGATCATCGACACGAGCCGCCGCGAGTTGCAATGCCTGCACCGCAGTGGTCGGCACTACGCGTGGCTGCTCGACGGCCTTGGACCGATGCTCCGGGCGATGCGCAAGAAGCACGTGGACCCGATCGATGTCCGCGTGACCGGTGGCTTGGAGGTTCTTGTGAATTTCGCGCTGAAGAAACCGGATTTCCGTTGCGCTGGCGCGATCCCTGCAGGCAATGACCAGAGTATCTCCGGCCAACGTGAGGTGGATGCGCTCGCTCAGGAGATACGGACCCAGGATCCCGGACAGATCGTCCGCGAGATTCCGGTCGGAGCTGGAGCGGGACCGCCAGGACGGATCAATCCACTGTGCGAGATGCCGGGGCCGGCGCGGACCACCGTCCACCGGATCGCCGTCAAAGGTCATGCTGCCCCCAAGGTGCTTGATTCCCATCGGATTATACATGCCCGCAGTCCTGTGGAAGGACAGGCAGCATCGGGCCGGATCGGGTATCCTACAACGCTTTCCTCAAATTCAAGTCGCAGGTTCTCATGGTGCACAGTCTCGTACGCAAGCTTTTCGGCAGCCGCAACGACCGGACCGTGAAGCGCTACCAGAAGATGGGACAGAAGGTGAATGCCCTCGCCGGGTCCATGGCTTCGCTGTCCGATGGCGAACTGCGGGCCAAGACCGACGAATTCCGTTCCCGGCTGGAAGGCGGTGAGAGCCTGGAGGGCCTGCTTCCGGAGTCCTTCGCGGTCTGTCGCGAGGCCAGCGAACGCGTGTTGGGAATGCGTCATTTCGACGTGCAGTTGATCGGTGGCATGGTCTTGCATGATGGGCGTATCGCGGAGATGCGTACGGGCGAGGGCAAGACCCTGGTTGCGACCCTTTCCGCCTACCTGAATGCGCTCTCGCGCAAAGGCGTGCACGTGATCACCGTCAATGATTACCTCGCGCGACGGGATGCCGCCTGGATGGGTCGCCTGTACCACGCGCTCGGTCTCTCGATCGGGGTGATCAACAGCTCGGGGGGGCAGGGCGCGGATGCGTCCTCCTACATGTACGACCCCGAGTTTCACGCGGAAGGCGAGGGCTATGCCCGTCTGCGCCCCGTGACCCGTCGCGAAGCCTACGCGGCCGACATCACCTACGGGACCAACAACGAATTCGGTTTCGATTACCTTCGTGACAACATGGCGTTCCGTGCGGAGGATCGCGTTCAGCGCGGTCTGAATTACGCCATTGTCGACGAAGTCGACTCGATCCTGATCGACGAGGCGCGCACGCCGCTGATCATTTCCGGTCCCAGTGGCGACAGCTCCGAGATGTACCAGCGCATGAACGAGGTCGTGCCGCGGCTGGTGGCCCAGGAGGACGAGGAGTCCGCAGGCGACTATTTCGTCGACGAGAAGGCAAAGCAGGTGTTCCTGAGCGAGGACGGGCAGGAGAACGCCGAGCAGATCCTGCGCGAGGTGGGGCTCCTCGAGCCGGCACAGACGCTGTACGACGCGGCCAGCATCCCGGTACTCCATCACTTGAACGCGGCGCTGCGTGCGCACGCCCTGTTCAAGCGCGACGTCGCGTATCTGGTTCGGGACGGCAAGATTTTCATCATCGACGAATTCACCGGCCGCATCATGCCGGGCCGGCGCTGGTCCGAGGGTCTGCACCAGGCGATCGAGGCCAAGGAGGGCGTGCCGATCCAGCAGGAAAACCAGACGCTGGCCTCGATCACCTTTCAGAACTACTTCAGGCTGTACGAAAAGCTCTGCGGGATGACCGGTACCGCGGACACCGAGGCCTATGAATTCCAGACGATTTATGCCCTCGAAGTGGTGGTGATCCCTGGCAACAGGCCGCTGGCCCGAAACGATATGCAGGACCTGGTGTATCTGACCCAGGACGAGAAGTACGAGGCCATCATCAAGGAGATCCGCTGGAGTGTGGATCGGAAACAGCCGGTCCTCGTCGGCACCGCGTCGGTGGAGGCCTCCGAACGCCTTGCGGGTGCGCTCAAGAAAACCGGGATCCCGTTCGAGGTGCTGAACGCAAAGCAGCACGAGCGCGAGGCCTCGATCATCGCTCAGGCCGGGCGGCCGGGTTCCGTTACGATCGCGACGAACATGGCGGGGCGGGGTACCGACATCGTCCTCGGGGGGAGTTTGGAGGCCGAACTCGAGGCGTTGGGTGATGCGGCCGATCCGGCGACGGTCGAGCGCGTGAAGGCCGAATGGCAGCAGCGTCATGATGCCGTCGTCGCTGCAGGAGGTCTGCACATCATCGGCTCCGAGCGGCACGAGTCCCGGCGCATCGACAACCAGCTGCGTGGTCGTTCCGGACGCCAGGGTGATCCGGGTTCCAGCCGCTTCTTCCTGTCGCTCGAGGACAGCCTGATGCGAATCTTTGCGTCGGAACGGGTGCGCGGTCTGATGCAGCGTCTGGGCATGGAACAGGGAGAGGCCATCGAAAATGCCTGGGTGAGCCGTGCCATCGAGAACGCCCAGCGCAAGGTTGAGGCGCACAACTTCGACATCCGCAAGCAGCTGCTGGAATACGATGACGTTGCGAACGATCAGCGTCGCGTGATTTACGAGCAGCGCGCGGAACTGCTGACCAGCGACGATATTTCCGAAACCATCGACGCATTGCTGGGCGACGTGATCAACGACGCCATCAGCCAGCATCTGCCCCCTGGCAGCATCGAGGAGGAGTGGGATGTGCCCGCGCTGACGACCGCGCTGGCTTCGGAATTCGCGATCGATCTGCCGCTGCAGGAGTGGCTGGAAAACGAGAAGGATCTCCACGAGGAGCCGTTGCGCGAGCGGATCATTGACCGTGCCCGGGCCATGCTGGAGGAAAAGCGGGTGTCACTGGGGGACGACCTGATGAAACGGCTGCAGCGTGACGTCATGCTGCAGGTGCTCGACAGTCACTGGAAGGAACACCTCGCGGCGATGGATTATCTGCGCCAGGGCATCGGGCTGCGTGGTTACGCGCAGCGTAATCCCAAGCAGGAATACAAGCGCGAAGCGTTCGCAATGTTCGAAACGCTTCTGGAACGGATCAAGCATGAAGTGATCCGCCTGCTGCTCCGCCTGCAGCTCCGGTCCGAGAGTGCGGCGGAGGAATTCGGACGGCGTTTTGCACGCACTGCCGAGGGTGTGCAGTTCAAGCATGAGGATCCGAACAGTCCGCTGCGCGAGCAGGGAGACGCTCCGGAGGCCGATGCCGCGCAGACGTACCGCCGGGAAGGCCCGAAGCTGGGGCGCAACGATCCCTGCTGGTGTGGTTCCGGCAAGAAGTACAAGCATTGCCACGGCCGGCTGAACTGAGGCGCGGGCATGGCGGTTTCGTTGCAGGCCCCGACCCAGCTGGCGCCCATTCGGGGCATCCGGCTCGCTTCCTGCGGCGCGGGCATCCGCTATCGTGATCGGGATGATCTGGTCCTCGTAGACGCGGGTCCGCACGCCTCGATTGCGGCGCTGTTCACCCGAAATGCCTTCTGCGCGGCGCCGGTCCGGGTGGCGCGTGAGCACCTGGATACGGGGCAGGGACGCTGGCTGCTGATCAACGCCGGAAATGCCAACGCGGGTACGGGCGAGAGTGGCGTGCGCGCGGCACGAGCGACCTGCGAGGGTGTGGCGGCCCTGACTTCCGATCCGATCCCGGCGGTGCTCCCGTTCTCCACCGGCGTGATCGGAGAGCCCCTGCCGATCGAACGCATCCATGCGGCTCTCCCGGACCTGCTTGCCGGGTTGCAGGAGGATGCCTGGATGCAGGCAGCGCGCGCGATCATGACGACGGACACGGTGTTGAAGGGGGCCAGTCGCACGGCCCGGCTGTCGAACGGCACGGTTACGTTGACGGGTATTGCCAAGGGTTCCGGCATGATTCATCCGGATATGGCGACGATGCTCGCGTTCATTGGGACCGACGCCCGGATCGACCGGGTCTCCCTGCACGCACTCCTCGAGCGCGCGGCGGACAACAGCTTCAATGCCATTACCGTTGACGGAGACACGTCGACGAACGACTCCCTGGTCTGCATGGCGAGCGGAACGAGCGGCATCGAGCCCGCAGGCTCGGACGACATGGAATGCTTTGCCGGCGCACTGGATTCGCTGTGTCTGGAATTGGCGGAAGCCATCGTTCGGGACGGCGAGGGAGCGACCAAGTTCGTCCGGATCACGGTCTGTGGCGCTCGCGACCGCGTCGAGGCACAACGCGTTGCGGAAACGGTGGCCTTGTCGCCCCTGGTGAAAACGGCGTTGTTTGCATCGGATCCGAACTGGGGCCGGATCCTCGCGGCCGTCGGCCGTGCCGGCGTCGAGGACTTCGAAATCGATCGGGTTGCGCTCAGCGTCAACGGCGTTGAAATCGCTCGTGCAGGAGGGCGTGCACCCGATTATACCGAGGCCGCCGGGCAACAGGCCTTCGGCAAGGAGGAACTCGATATCGACATCGATCTTTCCCGGGGGGACGGACGGTATCGCAAGTACACCTGTGACTTTTCCCACGACTACGTCAGTATCAACGCCGATTACCGATCCTGAGGTCCAGGTTGCGGTGGGCTTGTTCCAGGACCCGTCAGGACGGGTCCTGGTCACCCGGCGGGCTGCGGATGCTCATCTCGGCGGCCTGTGGGAATTTCCCGGGGGCAAGTTCGACACGGGCGAAAACGCCGGGGCGGCACTGCGGCGGGAATTGTGGGAGGAGCTCGGGGTTCGAGTCCTTGCTGCGACCCGTATTCTGACGCTTCCTCATCGGTATTCCGACCGGTCCGTCCGCTTGCACGTCTTCCGTATCGAGCGCTGGGCGGGGTGCCCCGAACCCCAGGAAGGGCAAGCGCTGCGTTGGGTGGCCCCGGATGAACTCGCGACACTCCCGTTTCCCGCTGCCAGCCGGGCCATCGTGACGGCAGCACGTTTGCCCGCCGTTTATTTGATCTCTCCGGACCCGGGTTCGCACTCCGAAATCGCGCGCTGCCTTGGCGAGGTGGACCGGGCGTTGGGGCTCGGCGGTCTGCACCTCCTCCAGGTACGAGCGCCGAGCCTGGATCGTCAGGTTTTCCTGCAATACGCCCGCGGGCTGATCGAGGTTGCGCACGCCCATGCTGCGGAGCCCCTGGTGAATGCGCCGCGGGATTGGCTGGACGCTCTGCCGCCTGCCGGGTGGCATCTTACGGAGCGAAGAATGAAAGCGTTGTCCTCGCGGCCCGATCGTGAGGGGTGGCTCGCGGCGTCGGTGCACGATCGCGGCAGTCTCGACCGTGCGATGGCACTGCCCGTGGATTTTGTGGTGTTGGGTCCGGTGCGCCCGACGCAGACGCATCCCGGAGCGGCACCGCTGGGGATGGCAGGGTTTGCAGCACTGTGCGCAAACGCTGGCTGCCCGGTATTTGCCTTGGGTGGCATGATGCCATCGGATCTGCTCACGACGCGGGCGCTTGGCGCACAGGGAATTGCAGCCATCCGCGGGATCCTGAACGGCTGATCGGTCAGATTGCGCAGCAACTCAGTCGGAATGCGACATCGCGGGTTACGATCTTCGGCCGTTCCTGAAAATCGCCCGGGTCCAGAAACCGCACCGTGAATCGTTGCCGGCCGGCACTGATCTCCGGATAGCACTCCTCGTCCGCAGAAAGGCTCACCCGGATCATCTGCCAGGCATGATTGGTATCGAGGCCCTGCTCGTAGTAGCCGTCGTGGGCAACGACCTGACGCGGATTTCCCGCGGCGCGCATGAAGTCGAGGACCTGGTTGATCGCTTCGGCAACGGTCTCCAGAGGCTGGAACCACTCGAGCAGCAGTTGCTCGCGCGCCGCGGCAGGCTGCGAAAGCCAGTAGTGATAGATCGGAAGATCGAAGTCGCATGCGCCCCCGGGAAGCGCCGTGCGCTGGCGAACGGCGGTGAAGAACTCGTTTCCCTTTACCCGGTAATCGAGGCTTCCGACCTGGTTTTCGAGACGCGACAACAGGCGCCGCTGATCCTGCATGATCTCCGTCAGGCGATCCTGGTCAACGCCGGGCTGCGATCCCAGGCGGTTCAGATTGGCGACCTGGCGCTCGATCTCGCCCATCAACTCACGCTTGACGTCGACACGACCGGCCTGTGCGTAGATATCGACCAGCAGCATCAGCGCCTGATGATGGTCGAAGTCGCGCGCGGACATGCGCGTCACGCCAAAGCGCTCGATCAGCGCTTCCAGACGCAACAGCAGGCGAACTCGCTCATGCAGGGGTTGTTCGAATGTCAGCGTAAGCTGGCTCAAGGTATCCAATTCCAAAGACTGAGGGTTCAGTATCAGGCATGTTCCCGGTGCATTTCCACCCGCCCCGTGCTGCGAAAAAATGTGGAGTCTTTCGGGCCGCGCTATGCCGGGGTGTCGTACCGCTCGCCGCGCGCCCGTTTCCGGTAGCAGCGATCGAGGTCGCGGACACGGGTCTCCAGGGATCCAGCGTCCTTACCGCCGCCATTGTCGATGACATCATCCGCGCCCCGTCTGCGCTGTTCCCGCGAGGCCTGACTGCGCACCATGGTCCAGGCCAGTTCGATGGGGATGCGGTCGCGTCGCGCAACCCGCTCCACCTGCACCGCTTCCGGACAATCCACCACGAGTACCCGGTCAACCTGTTTCTGCCAGCCGGCCTCGAACAGCAATGGGATGACCAGCAGCACGTAGGGTGTGTGGGCTGGCAGTGCGGCAACCCGGTCTTCAAGAGCCTGTGCGATCCTGGGGTGAGTCATGGCCTCGAGCCGCTGCCGAAGCCCGGGTTCCTCGAACACGCGTGTCCGCAGGGCGCTGCGGTCGAGGCTGCCGTCTTTCAAGCGCAGGTCCCGGCCGAAAGTATCGAGGATCTCCTGCAACAGGGGTTGTCCCGGGTCCACGACCTCGCGCGCCAGGAGATCGGTGTCGATGACGGGAATGCCCAGCGTGGCGAAGTGCCGGCTCACCTCGCTCTTGCCGCTGCCAATGCCGCCCGTGAGCCCGATCCGAAGCATGATCTGTCCCGCAGGGCGCTCGATCAGGGCAGGTAAACCGTGATCAGCTGGTCACCCCAAAGCAGGACCAGCCAGCCGGCGGCTGCGAGATACGGGCCGAACGGTATCGGGATGTTGCGGTCTCGTCCAAGCAGCAGAATCAGGGCTATTCCCACGATTGCACCTACGAGGGACGCGAGGAGCAGGATCATGGGGAGCGCCTGCCAGCCCAGCCACGCGCCCAGCGCGGCCAGCAGCTTGAAATCACCATATCCCATGCCCTCCTTCCCTGTCGCCAGGCGGAATGCGTGGTACACCAGCCACAGGCTGAGGTAGCCGCCGATTGCGCCCAGGACCGCCGACTCCAAATCGGTGAAGAGACCGAAATAGTTGGCAACGAGACCCAGCCACAGCAGGGGCAGGGTGAGTTGATCGGGCAGCAGTGTGGTACGGGCATCGATTCCGGCGGCGGCAATGAGCACGGCAGTCAGCCCCAGGGCTGCCAGCCCGGCGGCTCCGGCCCCGAAATGCAGGATGGTGAGAGCAAACAAGACCGCCGTGAGCAACTCGACAGCCGGGTACTGCCAGGAGATGCGCCCGCCGCAACCCGGACAACGGCCCTTGAGCAGCAGAAAGCTCAGCACGGGAATGTTTTCGTGGGCGCGTATCGGTCGATCGCACTGCGGACACTGCGAACGGGGTGCCCACAGGTCATAGCGGGTCGACTGTGTCTCCTCGGGTTGATCAAGCAGATCCCGGGCCTCGCGCTCCCACTCCATCTGCATCATGCGCGGCAACCGGTGGATCACCACGTTCAGAAAGCTGCCGATCAGCAGGCCGAACAGGGCGGCCAGGGGAAGTGCCCAGGCTGGCGCGAACTCCAGTACGCTCACGGGTGTGGCGTTCCCCCCATGCCCTCGGTCGAAGACGCGGGTACGGGCACCTAGATCACCTGGCCCAGCATGAAGATCGGCAGGTACATGGCGATGACGAGGCCGCCGATCAGCACACCCAGAACCACCATGATCAGGGGTTCGAGCAGACTGGAAAGGCTGTCCACCGCGTTGTCGACTTCTTCCTCGTAGAAATCCGCCACCTTCGCCAGCATGGAATCTAGGGATCCCGATTCCTCGCCGATCGCGACCATCTGCACGACCATGTTCGGGAAGACTCCGGAGTTGCGCATCGACCACTGGAGCTGCGCCCCGGTCGCCGTATCCTCACGCATGCGGTCGGTGGCCTCGCTATAGATGATGTTACCGGTGGCGCCTGCAACTGCACGCAGGGCATCGACCAACGGCACACCCGCCGCGAACATGGTGGACAGGGTTCTGGCAAAGCGGGCGATCGCGGCCTTGCGCAGGATCGGTCCCACGGCGGGAATGCGCAGCACCGCGATGTCCACGTACCGCCGGAAGCGTGGGGATCGGCGGTGCAGCTGGACCAGGATGATTCCGATCACCACCATGATCGCAAGGATCAGCCACCATTTCGCCTGCACGAATTCGGAGAGGTTCACCACCATACGGGTGAAGGCCGGGAGATCGGCGCCGAATCCGACGAAGAGCGCTTCGAACTGGGGCACCACGAAAATCAGCAGAATGGCAGTGACGACGATGGCGACCACGATGACGGCGGCCGGGTAGAACATCGCCTTCTTGATCTTCGCCTTCAGGCTTTCGGTCTTTTCCTTGTACGTGGCCACCTTGTCGAGCAGCGTTTCCAGGGTGCCCGACTGCTCGCCGGCATCGATCAGGCTGATCACCAGTTCGTCGAACTGCCGGGGATGTTTTGCCAGGGCCGCGGCGAAGGTTTCGCCTCCCTCGACACTGGTCTTCAGGCTCATGATCAGGGAACCCATGGTTGGGTTCTCGTGACCCCGGCCGACGATATCGAAGGCCTGAACCAGAGGTACACCGGCACTCAGCATCGTGGTCATCTGTCGCAGGAAACGTGCGACATCCACGGGCTTGATGGCCTTCTTGGTTGAAAAAAGGGATTTCGGCTTCTTGCGGATCTTGACGACGTTGACGCCGTTGCGGCGCAAATCGGCACGGGCCAGAGACTCGTTCTCCGCTGGCGTCTCGCCTTTTACGCGAGCGCCTTTCTTGTTGAGTCCTTCCCAGATGAAGATGCTTTCTGTATTGGCCATATCGTCGGCTAGTTGGTGGTGACGCGGTTGACTTCCTCAAGGCTGGTGACACCAGCCAGGGCCTTCATGAGACCGGCTCTGCGCAGATCAGCGGCGCCCTCGCGATCGGCCTGTTGAGCGAGTTGCATGCTGTTACCACCTTCGAGGATGAGTCGCTTGATCTCTTCGGAAACGGGCAGGACCTGATAGATCCCCACGCGTCCCTTGTAGCCGCCGGTGCACTGATCGCAACCGACGGGGTGGAAAAGCGACACCCCTGCAGCGATCTCGTCGTCCGTGAAACCTTCCGTCCGCAGGACATCCTCGGGCAGTTCCTCCGGAGCCTTGCAAGCGGGGCAGAGCCGTCGGGCGAGCCGCTGCGCGATGATCAGGAGTATGGATGACGCGATGTTGTAGGGTGGAACGCCCATGTTGGCGAGACGGGTCAGGGTCTGTGGCGCATCGTTGGTGTGCAGGGTCGAAAGCACCAGATGCCCGGTCTGTGCGGCCTTGATGGCGATCTCCGCGGTCTCCAGATCCCGGATCTCCCCCACCATGATCACGTCGGGATCCTGGCGGAGAAAAGCGCGGAGCACGTTTGCGAAGGTGAGCCCGATCCGCGGATGCACGTTGACCTGGTTGACACCGGGCATGTTGATTTCGGCGGGATCTTCGGCCGTGGAAATGTTGCGGTCGGTCGTGTTCAGGATGCTGAGACCGGTGTACAGGGTGACGGTCTTGCCCGAGCCCGTCGGGCCGGTGACCAGAATCATTCCGTACGGCCGTCCGAGCGCTTCCAGATAATTCTTTTTCTGAGTGTCCTCGAACCCAAGCACGTCGATATTGATGTTGGCCGCGTCCGAATCCAGGACGCGCATCACGATCTTTTCGCCATACAGCGTCGGCAGCGAGTTGACACGGAAATCGATCGCGCGGGTGCGGGACAGCTTCAGCTTGATACGCCCATCCTGGGGCACACGCCGTTCGGCGATGTCCATCCGGGACATGACCTTCACACGTGCAATGATCCGGGGCGCCAGTGTCAGCGGCGGGTGGCCCACATCGTAGAGCATTCCATCGATGCGGAACCGGATGCGGAAATCCTTTTCGAAGGGCTCGAGGTGGAGGTCCGATGCCTTGCGGCGGATGGCATCGAGCATCAGCTTGTTGACGAACCGCACCACGGGCGCGTCGTCGATACCCTGAACGTCGTCACCCGGCTGGTCTTCCTCCTCGGCGACCGAAATCGCGAGATCCGCGAAGCCGTCGTCATCGAGATCGTCCATCATCGACATCGCCGCGCTCAGCGAGTCTTCGATCAGGCGTTCCAGCTTGTGATGCTCGACCAGAAGTGTCTCGACCGCGAGCCCCGTGGCGAACTTGAACTCGTCGCCGGCGGACAGGTTGGTGGGGTCCGAGATCGCGATATGGAGCCGGTTGCCGCGCTGCAGAAGCGGTAATGCATGGTGCTTACGTACCAGGGGTTCGAGCAGGTGCTCCTTGGGCAGGAGGTCGCGGTCGAATGCGTCGAGGTCGAACACCGGCAGCCCGAATTCCTCGCCGGCGGCTTCGGCAAGGCGGTCTTCCGGGATGTTGGTCCGTGTCGCGAGCAACGCGACCAGTGGCGTCTGTTTCTCAACAGCTTCGTCGACCAGCGCGGAGATATGCGCCGAATCGGCCAGCCCCGCATCTGCGAGGCGTCGCGCGAGACCGGGCAGGCGTGCAGAGGGGTAGGGGCTTTGCATTGCGTTCACAGTGTATTCCAACTTCGCGCGCGTCAAGTTAAGCGAACTTTAAGGGTCCGCGCGCAGGCGGGCAAGGGCGCGCCTGCGCGCGGGTCGCCGCGCGGGCGCTGCCCCGCTTCCCGGACGCCGGGCGGCGTGTGGTTGGAAACGGGGGGGTTGACGCGGCCGCACCCCATGAAGGAAAATGCGCGGCTTGATCGAGGAGGGGTTCCCGAGCGGTCAAAGGGGGCAGACTGTAAATCTGCTGGCTCAGCCTTCGGAGGTTCGAATCCTCCCCCCTCCACCATCGAAATTTGCAGCCACGAGCCGGGCGGGCGGTGGCGTTGATCAGCATCGGTTCTGCGGGTGTAGTTCAATGGTAGAACCTCAGCCTTCCAAGCTGATGATGTGGGTTCGATCCCCATCACCCGCTCCAGTTCGGCCATGGATGGTATTGCCCATGTAGCTCAGTCGGTAGAGCACTTCCTTGGTAAGGAAGAGGTCACCGGTTCAAATCCGGTCATGGGCTCCATATTATAGCAGAGCGTCAACGTATTACCGATCGCCGTCAGCCTTTTAGGCACGCGCAAAAACCCGGGGAATCGACAGTTATGTCCAAGTCAAAATTTGAGCGTAAGAAGCCGCATGTGAATGTGGGAACGATTGGTCACGTGGACCACGGGAAGACGACGCTGACGGCGGCGTTGACGGTGGTGCAGGGGAAGAAGTTTGGTGGTGAGGCGCGGGCCTACGACCAGATTGACAATGCGCCGGAGGAGAAGGCGCGCGGGATCACGATTGCGACGGCGCACGTGGAGTACGAGAGTACGGCGCGGCATTACGCGCACGTGGACTGCCCCGGGCACGCGGACTATGTGAAGAACATGATCACGGGTGCGGCGCAGATGGACGGTGCGATTCTGGTGGTGAGTGCGGCGGACGGTCCGATGCCGCAGACGCGGGAGCACATTCTGCTGGCGCGTCAGGTGGGTGTGCCGTACATCGTGGTGTACCTGAACAAGGCGGACATGGTGGACGATGCCGAGCTGCTGGAGCTGGTGGACATGGAGGTTCGGGATCTGCTGTCGAGCTATGAGTTCCCGGGTGATGACACCCCGATCATTGTTGGGTCGGCGCTGAAGGCGCTGGAAGGCGATGAGAGCGAGATTGGTTCGCAGTCGATTGACAAGCTGGTGGAGGCGCTGGACACGTACATTCCGGAGCCGGAGCGTGCGATTGACGGTGCGTTTCTGATGCCGGTGGAGGATGTGTTTTCGATTTCCGGTCGTGGCACGGTGGTGACGGGTCGTGTCGAGCGCGGCATCGTGAAGGTGGGCGATGAAGTGGCGATTGTCGGGATTCGCGACACGCAGAAGACCACGGTGACGGGTGTGGAGATGTTCCGCAAGCTGCTGGACCAGGGCCAGGCGGGCGACAACGTGGGTGTGTTGCTGCGTGGCACGAAGCGGGACGATGTGGAGCGTGGTCAGGTGTTGTGCAAGCCGGGTTCGATCACGCCGCACACGAAGTTTGAGGCGGAGGTGTACATCCTGGGCAAGGAAGAGGGTGGTCGTCATACGCCGTTTTTCAACGGGTATCGTCCGCAGTTCTATTTTCGGACGACGGATGTGACGGGGTCCTGTGATCTGCCCGAGGGGGTGGAGATGGTGATGCCGGGCGACAACGTGAAGATGACGGTGTCGCTGATCAGTCCGATTGCGATGGAAGATGGTCTGCGCTTCGCGATTCGCGAAGGCGGCCGTACCGTCGGCGCCGGCGTCGTCGCCAAGATCATCGAGTGATAGACTGACAGGACCGAGGTCACCGCGGGGGGCGGCGTGCGCCGTCTCCCGCGTTTTTTCGGAAGTAGCCAGGCAACAGGCCAGTAGCTCAATTGGCAGAGCAGCGGTCTCCAAAACCGCAGGTTGGGGGTTCGAGTCCCTCCTGGCCTGCCATCCTTCGGGTGGCGACGGACCTCAGGTGATGATTGGATGAGTGAACAGACGGAACAGACTGGAGGCGGTCTCGATACCGCGAAACTTTCGCTTGCGATCGCGCTTCTCGTCGCCGGCGTCATGGGTTTCTATTACTTTGCCGCCGAGTCCACCCTGCTCCGGGTCCTGGGTCTGCTTGCGGTCACCGGGTTGGCGGTGTTCATCGCGATGACGACCGCCAAGGGCCGCCAGTTGGGCGCGTTCATGGGCAATGCCCGTACCGAGGTGCGCAAGATGGTCTGGCCGACGCGGGTCGAGACCACGCAGACCACCCTGATCGTGATGGGTGTCGTGATCCTCGTCGGTATTTTCCTCTGGCTTCTGGATACGCTGCTCGGATGGATCATCCGGTCGTTCATTGGTTAGCCACGGGAAGCAAGCATGGCATTACGCTGGTACGTAGTTCAGGCCTTTTCCGGTTTTGAGGGCCAGGTGAAGCGCTCCCTGGAGGAGCGGATCGCCCGGTACGAAATGCAGGACCATTTCGGCCAGATCCTCGTGCCGACCGAGGAAGTCGTCGAAATGAAAGACGGCCAGAAGCGCAAGAGCGAGCGGAAGTTTTTCCCCGGTTACGTTCTGGTGCAGATGGACCTCAACGACGAAGCCTGGCACCTGGTGAAATCCGTGCCCCGGGTGCTCGGGTTCATTGGCGGTTCCGCGGACAAGCCGGCACCGATCACCGACAAGGAAGCCGACACCATCCTGCAGCGGATGCAGGAGGGCGCGGAAAAGCCCCGGCCCAAGGTGCTGTTCGAAGTGGGCGAGATGGTGCGCGTCGTCGACGGGCCGTTCAACGACTTCAACGGCGTGGTGGAAGAAGTCAACTACGACAAGAGCCGCCTGCTTGTCGCGGTGCAGATCTTTGGGCGCTCGACCCCGGTGGAGCTTGAATTTCACCAGGTCGAGAAATCCTGACGCGGACTGTTCCGCGCATTGAAATGGTTCGGGGAGCCGCGAGGCGCTTGCACCCGAAGGAGAAGAAATGGCCAAGAAAATTACGGCATACATCAAGCTGCAGGTTCCGGCCGGCAAGGCGAACCCCAGTCCGCCTGTCGGTCCGGCGCTGGGTCAGCGTGGCGTGAACATCATGGAGTTCTGCAAGGCGTTCAACGCCGCGACCCAGGGCATTGAACCGGGGCTTCCGATTCCGGTTGTGATCACGGTGTATTCGGATCGCAGTTTCACCTATATCACCAAGACGCCTCCGGCGGCGGTGCTGCTGAAAAAGGCTGCGGGAATCACCAGCGGTTCCGGGACCCCGAACACCAAGAAGGTCGGAACCGTCACCCGGGCCCAGCTTGAGGACATCGCCCGCACGAAGGAGCCGGACCTAACCGCGTCCGACCTCGATGCGGCGGTTCGTACGATCGCCGGCAGTGCCCGCAGCATGGGCCTTGAAGTGGAGGGTGTCTGACATGGCCAAACTGTCCAAACGTGTACGTGCGATTCGCGAAAAGATCCGGCCAGGTCATGCCTACCCTGTTGGGGAAGCCTTCGACCTGCTGCGGGAGCTTTCCGGGGTCAAATTCCGCGAGTCCGTCGATGTGTCGGTGAATCTGGGCGTCGACCCGCGCAAATCCGACCAGGTGGTGCGTGGTTCCACCGTGCTGCCCAACGGCAACGGCAAGACTGTCCGTGTCGCCGTTTTCACCCAGGGCGCCAATGCCGATGCCGCCCGTGAGGCGGGAGCGGACATTGTCGGCATGGACGACCTCGCTGAGCAGGTCCGGGCGGGCGAACTGAACTTCGACGTGGTGATCGCAACCCCCGACGCCATGCGCGTGGTCGGGCAACTGGGTCAGATCCTGGGTCCGCGCGGCCTCATGCCGAACCCCAAGGTGGGTACGGTGACGCCGGATGTGGTGACCGCGGTCAAGAACGCCAAGGGCGGCCAGGTCCGGTATCGGACCGACAAGGCCGGCATCATCCACTGCGCCATCGGTGCCGTGGATTTCGAGAGCCCCGCGCTGACCGAGAACCTGAATACCCTGCTGGCCGATCTGCTGAAGCTGAAGCCTTCGACCGCGAAGGGAATTTACGTGCGGCGTGTGACGGTGTCGTCGACGATGGGCCCCGGGGTCCAGGTCGATCCCGCAACGCTGAACCTGTAACGAGAGAAGTTTGGGTTGGACGTCACCCTCCGGGGTGACGGGCCATCCAAGACCGCAGGCGCGGTGTTCCGCTTAAAACATTCAGCCTGCGCAGATGGTGTCAGCCCGATTCAGGAATGTCCTGCGGCGGGAAGCACCAAAGCCCCGGGGGGCGGTTGATCCCCGGTTTGCAACGGTCACCGGAGGTTCGGTGATCCCAGTGGAGGAAAGTCAAACGTGGCTATGAATCTCGACGACAAGAAAGTGGTTGTCTCGGAGCTGGCCGCGGTTGCTGCCTCGGCGCACTCCGCCATTGCAGCGGAATATCGTGGTCTGTCGGTGGCCCAGATGACTGAACTGCGCAAGCAGGCGCGGTCGTCCGGTGTCTACCTCCGGGTGGTGAAGAACACCCTGGCGCGACGCGCGGTGGAAGGGACTGACTTCGAATGCATGCAGCAGGGGCTGGTTGGCCCGCTGGTGCTGGCATTCAGCCAGGAAGATCCAGGTGCCGCAGCCCGTCTGTTGAAGGGCTTCGCCAAGACCAATGAAATGCTGCAGGTCAAGCTGGTGTCCTTTGGGGGGCAGATGCTGGGGGCGAACGATCTCGATCGTCTCGCCAGCATGCCGACCCGCGATCAAGCCATCAGTCTGCTGATGGCGGTGATGAAGGCGCCGCTCGACAAGTTTGCCCGCACCCTCAACGAGGTTCCAGGCAAGCTGGTGCGCACCGTGGCAGCGGTCCGTGATCAAAAGCAGGCAGCCGCCTGACCCATTTCTGAATAGCAGGGCGGTAGCCCATTAGGAGAATCAGCATGGCAGTTTCGAAAGAGGAAATTCTGGAAACCATCGGCAACATGACGGTGCTCGAGATCGTTGATCTCATCAGTGCGATGGAAGAGAAGTTCGGCGTCTCCGCCGCCGCCGCGGTGGCCGCTGCGCCGGCCGCTGCTGCCGGTGGCGAGGCCGCCGCAGAAGAGGCGAAGGACGAGTTCGACGTCGTCATGACCAGCTTCGGCGCCAACAAGGTCGGCGTTATCAAGGTCGTGCGTGCGCTGACCGGCCTGGGCCTGAAGGAAGCCAAGGACCTGGTCGAGGGCGCGCCCGCCACCGTGAAGGAAGCCCTTGGCAAGGACGAGGCCGAGAAGATGAAGAAGGAGCTGGAAGAAGCCGGTGCTTCGGTTGAGCTGAAGTAATTTCTTCCAGTCGATTGTTTCGTGATGTGACACGGAACCCGGGGCTGGCGGCCGTAAGGCCGCCAGCCTTGACCCGTGGTGGCTTGAGCTACGCCGCCCGATGACCCCAGTTGCTGCCGAGGTATCCCATGGCACTCAGTTATACCGATAAAAAGCGCATCCGCAAGGATTTCGGCAAACGTCCTCAGATTCTCGAGGTCCCCTATCTGCTGGAAACCCAGCTCGCCTCGTACCGGGATTTCCTTCAGGACGAGGTGCCGACCGATGGTCGCGAGGCCATGGGTCTTCACGCGGCGTTCCAATCGGTGTTTCCGATCGTCAGTTATTCGGGGCACGTGCAGCTGGAGTACGTCAGCTATCGGCTCGGTGAGCCGCTGTTCGACGTCAAGGAGTGCCAGATCCGGGGTGTGACCTATGCCGCGCCGTTGCGCGTCATGCTCAGGCTCGTGATCCACGACCGGGAAGCTCCGTCCGGCACGACGGTGGTCAAGGAAGTGAAGGAGCAGGAGGTCTACATGGGCGAACTGCCCCTGATGACCGAGAACGGCACTTTCGTGATCAACGGCACCGAGCGGGTCATCGTGTCGCAGTTGCACCGCTCGCCCGGGGTTTTCTTCGACCACGACAAGGGCAAGACGCACAGCTCTCAGAAACTGCTGTTCAATGCCCGCATCATTCCCTACCGGGGTTCCTGGCTGGACTTCGAGTTCGACGCGAAAGACGGTGTGTTCGTCCGTATCGATCGCCGCCGGAAGCTGCCCGCGACCGTGCTCCTTCGGGCGCTCGGGATGGATACCGAGACCATTCTCGGTACGTTTTTCGAATTCAGCGCGGTCAAGCTGCTGGAGAAGGGTGGCCAGCTCGAGCTGATTGCCGAACGTCTGCGCGGCGAGAACGCCATCGTGGACATCATGGACGGCGACAAGGTGATCGTCGAAGCCGGTCGCCGGATCACGCCGAGGCACATCCGGGAGATCGAGAAGGCGAGCATCTCGACCCTGAGCGTGCCCGATGACTATCTCGTCGGCAAGGTGCTTGCGCGCAGTATCGTCGATGCCGAAACCGGTGAAGTGCTTGCCGATGCCAACGACGTGCTGACCGACGGCCTGCTGGAGAAACTCCGCGAGGCCGGGATCGACGCCTTCGAAATCATCTACACGAACGATTACGATCGCGGTCCGTTCATTTCCGACACCCTCCGCCTGGATGCGACCCGCACCCAGCTCGAGGCCCAGGTGGAGATCTACCGGGTGATGCGTCCGGGCGAACCGCCCACCAAGGATGCGGCGGAGAACCTGTTCGGCAATCTGTTTTTCTCGGAAGACCGCTACGACCTCTCCGCCGTCGGGCGGATGAAGTTCAACCGCCGCGTCGGTCGCGACACCGACGAAGGTCCGGGCGTGCTTTCGCCCGAGGACATTCTCGAGGTACTGAAGGTCCTGATCGATCTGCGCAACGGCATCGGCAGTACCGACGACATCGACCATCTCGGCAACCGCCGCATCCGCAGCGTGGGCGAGATGGCCGAGAACCAGTTCCGTCTGGGGCTGGTGCGCGTCGAGCGTGCCGTGAAGGAACGCCTGACGGTCGCCGAGAGCGAGGGGCTGATGCCCCAGGAACTGATCAACGCCAAGCCGGTGGCCGCGGCGGTGAAGGAATTCTTCGGTTCTTCCCAGTTGTCCCAGTTCATGGACCAGAACAACCCGCTGTCCGAGGTCACGCACAAACGCCGCATCTCGGCCCTGGGTCCGGGTGGTCTGACCCGTGAACGTGCGGGCTTCGAAGTCCGCGACGTGCATGCGACCCATTATGGCCGCGTCTGCCCGATCGAGACCCCGGAAGGCCCCAACATCGGCCTGATCAACTCGCTGGCGGTGTATGCGCGCACCAATCGTTACGGTTTCCTGGAGACGCCCTACCGCCGGGTGAACGACACCAAGGTGACGGACGAGGTCGTATACCTGTCGGCCATCGAGGAAAGCCAGTACGTGATCGCCCAGGCGAACGCCTCGATGGACGAGGAAGGACGACTGACCGACGACCTCGTGTCCTGCCGGTACCAGAACGAATTCACGATCTCGACGCCGGACAAGATCGAGTTCATGGACGTGTCGCCGAAGCAGATCGTTTCGGTGGCTGCGGCGCTGGTCCCGTTCCTCGAACACGACGATGCCAACCGTGCGCTGATGGGCTCCAACATGCAGCGCCAGGCGGTCCCCTGTCTCCGTGCCGAGAAGCCACTGGTGGGTACCGGTATCGAGCGCACGGTAGCGATCGACTCGGGGTCCTCCATCGTCGCCCTGCGCGGCGGCACCGTGGATTCGGTCGATGCCGCGCGCATGGTCGTCCGCGTGAATGACGATGAAACCGTTCCCGGTGAGCCGGGGGTGGATATCTACAACCTGACCAAGTATTCGCGCTCGAACCAGAACACCTGTATCAACCAGCGCCCCCTGGTGAACGTCGGGGACGTGATCGCGCGCGGCGATGTGCTGGCCGACGGCTCGTCCACCGACCTCGGGGAACTCGCTCTGGGTCAGAACATGATGGTCGCGTTCATGCCCTGGAACGGGTACAACTTCGAGGACTCGATCCTGATCTCCGAGCGCGTGGTCCAGGAGGACCGGTTCACCACGATCCATATCGAGGAGCTGAACTGCGTCGCCCGCGATACCAAGCTCGGTCAGGAAGAGATCACCGCGGATATTCCGAACGTCTCCGAATCCCTGCTGGCGAAGCTGGACGAGTCCGGCATCGTCTATGTGGGTGCCGAAGTGCGCCCGGGCGACATCCTGGTCGGGAAGGTCACCCCCAAGGGCGAGACCCAGCTGACGCCGGAAGAGAAGCTGCTGCGCGCCATTTTTGGCGAGAAGGCCTCGGACGTGAAAGACACGTCCCTGCGCGTGCCTTCCGGGATCGAGGGCACGGTCATCGACGTGCGCGTGTTCACCCGCGACGGGGTGGAGAAGGATGCGCGCGCACGTTCCATCGAGGAGTCCGATCTGGCCGGGGTGCGCAAGGACCTGCGCGACCAGCAGCGCATTTATGACGAGGATGTGTATGCCCGCGTCGAGCGGCTGCTGACCAACAAGGTCGCCGCGGGGGGTCCGGAAGGTCTTTCCGATGGCACCAAGGTGACCCGGAAGTATCTCTCCGGGGTCTCCCGCGATCACTGGTTCGAGATCCGTCTGCGGGACGACGATGTCAACGCGCAGCTCGAGGAACTGGGGCGGCAGCTGCAGGAGCAGGCCGAGGCGTTCGAGAAGCGTTTCGAGCACCAGAAGCGAAAGCTCGCGGCCGGCGATGATCTGCCTCCGGGCGTCCAGAAGATGGTCAAGGTCTACGTCGCGGTGAAGCGGCGCATGCAGCCGGGCGACAAGATGGCGGGCCGTCACGGCAACAAGGGCGTGATCTCGATGATCGTCCCCGAGGAGGACATGCCCTTCCTGGAGGATGGGACTCCGGTCGACATCGTGCTGAACCCGCTCGGCGTGCCTTCGCGCATGAACGTCGGCCAGGTGCTCGAAGTCCACCTGGGCTGGGCCGCGAAAGGTCTGGGGCAGAAGATCGGACGCATGCTCGAAGCGCAGGCCGAGATTGCCCGGCTGCGTGGCTTCCTGGACGAAATCTACGGGCAGGGCGAGCGGAAGGTGGACCTCGATTCGCTCACGGACGCCGAGATCGTGGCCCTTTGCCGGAACCTGCAGAAGGGTGTGCCCATGGCGACACCGGTCTTCGACGGCGCCGATGAACAGGAGATCAAGGCGATGCTCCGTCTCGCGGATCTTCCCGAGACGGGTCAGGCCGAGCTGTTCGACGGCCGCACCGGGGACGCCTTCGATCGTCCGGTAACGGTCGGTTTCATGCATATGCTGAAGCTCAACCACCTGGTCGACGACAAGATGCACGCGCGTTCCACCGGTCCGTACTCGCTGGTGACCCAGCAGCCGCTGGGAGGCAAGGCCCAGTTCGGTGGCCAGCGCTTCGGGGAGATGGAGGTCTGGGCCCTGGAAGCCTACGGTGCCGCGTACACGCTGCAGGAAATGCTCACCGTCAAGGCCGACGACGTTCAGGGCCGCAACAAGATGTACAAGAACATCGTGGACGGCGAGCACTTCATGGAAGCCAACGTGCCCGAGTCCTTCAACGTGCTGATGAAGGAAATCCGGGCGCTGGGCATCAACATCGAGCTGGAACAGGACTGATCCGCACCGAACCGATGCCCTTTCCGGGGCTGTCCTCCGGGGCAGCCCCCAGAATTCAAGTTACGAGGCAAGCGAATGAAAGACCTGCTCAATCTGTTCAAGCAACAGACGCAACCGGAAGAATTCGACGTGATCCGCATCGGACTCGCGTCGCCGGACCAGATCCGGTCCTGGTCTTTCGGTGAGGTGAAGAAGCCGGAAACGATCAACTACCGGACCTTCAAGCCGGAGCGGGACGGCCTGTTCTGCGCGAAGATCTTCGGTCCCGTAAAGGATTACGAGTGTCTGTGCGGCAAGTACAAGCGTCTCAAGCACCGCGGCGTGGTCTGCGAGAAGTGTGGTGTCGAGGTCACCCAGACCAAGGTGCGTCGCGAGCGCATGGGCCACATCGACCTCGCTTCGCCGGTCGCGCACATCTGGTTCCTCAAGAGTCTGCCGTCGCGGATCGGCCTGTTGCTCGACATGACGCTGAAGGACATCGAAAAAGTGCTGTACTTCGAGTCCTTCATCGTCGTTGATGCCGGCTTCACGACCCTTGAGCGCGGCAAGCTGCTGTCCGACGAGGAGTACCTGGAGGCCATCGAGGAGCACGGCGACGAGTTTGTCGCGATGATGGGTGCCGAGGCCGTGCTCGAACTGCTCAAGGGCATCGACCTGCAGGCCGAGGCCGTGCGGCTGCGCACGGAGCTTTCCGAGACCGGCTCCGAGACCAAGATCAAGCGTCTGGGCAAGCGACTGAAGCTGATCGAGTCCTTCCTGGACTCCGGCAACCGTCCCGAGTGGATGATCATGTCCGTGTTGCCGGTGCTGCCGCCCGACCTGCGGCCGCTGGTGCCGCTGGACGGCGGACGGTTTGCGACCTCGGATCTGAACGACCTGTACCGCCGGGTGATCAACCGCAACAACCGCCTGCGCCGCCTGCTGGAACTGAACGCGCCCGACATCATCGTGCGCAACGAAAAGCGGATGCTGCAGGAGTCGGTCGACGCCCTGCTCGACAACGGCCGCCGCGGCCGCGCCATTACCGGCAGCAACAAGCGCCCGCTGAAGTCGCTCGCCGACATGATCAAGGGCAAGCAGGGGCGTTTCCGTCAGAACCTGCTGGGCAAGCGCGTGGATTACTCGGGTCGTTCGGTCATCGTGGTCGGCCCGACCCTGCGTCTGCATCAGTGCGGGCTGCCGAAGCGCATGGCGCTGGAACTGTTCAAGCCGTTCATCTTCGGCAAGCTGCAGCGACGCGGCCTGGCGACCACCATCAAGGCCGCGAAAAAGGCGGTGGAGAAGGAAGGTCCGGAGGTCTGGGATATCCTCGAGGAGGTCATCCGCGAGCACCCGGTGATGCTGAACCGCGCGCCGACCCTGCACCGCCTCGGCATCCAGGCTTTCGAGCCGGTGCTGATCGAAGGCAAGGCGATCCAGCTGCATCCGCTGGTCTGTGCCGCGTTCAACGCCGACTTCGACGGCGATCAGATGGCGGTGCACGTGCCGCTTTCGCTGGAGGCCCAGCTCGAGGCCCGCACGCTGATGATGTCCTCCAACAACGTGCTGTCGCCCGCCAACGGTGAACCGATCATCGTGCCGTCCCAGGACATCGTGCTGGGGTTGTATTACCTCTCGCGCGAAAAGGTGAATGCGCCCGGCGAGGGCATGATGTTCGCCGACGTCGACGAGGTGCACCGCGCCTACGAGAGCGGCGTGGTCGACCTGCACGCACGGGTCAGTGTCCGGATTCTGGATACCGGGGACGAAGAGGACGAAGGTGAGCTGCGGTTCCGCCGCCGCGAGACCACGGTCGGGCGCGCGATTCTGTCGGGCATCCTGCCGAAGGGCATGCCGTTCCGCCTGATCGACCGCGAGCTGAGCAAGAAGGCGATCTCGCAGCTGATCAACTCCTGCTACCGCCGGCTCGGCCTGAAGGATACCGTCGTCTTTGCGGACCAGCTGATGTACATGGGCTTCCGTTTCTCGACGCGCGCCGGGGTTTCGTTCTGCGCCGACGACATGGTGATCCCCGAGGAGAAGGCTTCGATCCTGGGGCGCGCCGAGGACCAGGTGAAGGAGATCGAGGAGCAGTATTCCTCGGGTCTGGTGACCAAGGGCGAGCGCTACAACAAGGTCGTGGACATCTGGTCGCACTGCAACGATCAGGTCGCCAAGGCCATGATGGATCACCTGGGCAAGGAAGACGTGGTGAACCGGGACGGCGAGACGGTCTCCCAGTCCTCGTTCAACTCGATCTTCATGATGGCCGATTCCGGCGCGCGTGGTTCGGCTGCACAGATCCGGCAGCTGGCCGGCATGCGCGGGCTGATGGCGAAGCCCGATGGTTCGATCATCGAGACGCCGATCACCGCGAATTTCCGCGAGGGACTGAACGTCCTCCAGTACTTCATTTCCACGCACGGCGCGCGCAAGGGTCTGGCGGACACCGCGCTGAAGACCGCGAACTCGGGCTATCTGACCCGCCGCCTGGTCGACGTCTCCCAGGACGTCGTGGTCACCGAAGACGACTGCGGAACCTCACACGGTCTGCTGATGAAGCCGATCATCGAGGGCGGCGACGTGGTCGAACCCCTGCGTGATCGGGTGCTCGGCCGCACCGCGGCTCAGGACGTGCTGCGCCCCGGGGGTGACGAGATCCTGGCGGCCGCGGGCGATCTGCTGGACGAGGGTATGGTGGAGCTGCTCGACGCCAACGGGGTCGACGAGGTCTGGGTGCGTTCCGCGATCACCTGCGAAACCCGCCAGGGGATCTGTGCCAAGTGTTACGGACGCGATCTCGCACGCGGGCACCTGGTGAACATCGGGGAAGCGGTGGGGGTTATCGCCGCCCAGTCGATCGGTGAACCCGGGACGCAGCTGACCATGCGTACCTTCCACATCGGAGGGGCGGCCAGTCGGTCCGTGACGGTCAGTGCGATCCAGGTGAAGAACGCGGGCCAGATTCGACTCCACAACATCAAGACCGTCGTCAACAAGCACGGCAACCTGGTCGCGGTTTCACGCTCCGGGGAGCTGGGCGTGATCGACGAGGCGGGTCGCGAGCGGGAGCGTTACAAGGTGCCGTACGGTGCGACGATCAGCGTCAAGGAAGAGGATGCCGTCTCCGCGGGACAGGAGGTCGCGATCTGGGACCCACACACCCATCCCATCATCACCGAGGTGGCGGGCCGGGTGCAGCTGGTCGACTTCGTCGATAACGTGACGGTGACCAAGGAGACCGACGAGTTCACGGGGCTTTCGTCCAATGTGGTCATGGACTTCAAGAGCCGCAGCACGGCCGGCAAGGATCTGCGGCCGACGGTTCGATTGATCGATGACGAGGGTAACGACCTGTTCATCGCCGGCACCGACATGCCCGCGCAGTACATGCTGCCTGCGGGGTCCATTTTCAACCTGGAGGACAACGCCAGGGTGGAAGTCGGCGACGTGATCGCCCGTCTCCCGCAGGAGTCGTCCAAGACCCGCGACATCACGGGTGGTCTGCCCCGGGTAGCCGACCTGTTCGAAGCCCGCAAGCCGAAGGATCCGGCCGTGCTGGCGGAGATCTCCGGCGCCATTTCCTTCGGTAAGGAGACCAAGGGCAAGCAGCGTGTCGTGATCACGCCGGAACAGGGCGACCCCCAGGAGACCCTGATCCCGAAGTATCGCAACGTCAACGTGTTCGAGGGTGAGCGCGTGGAACGTGGCGAGGTCATCGTGGACGGTGAACTCGACCCGCACGACATCCTGCGCCTTCGCGGCGCCACCGTGCTGGCCGAGTACCACGTGCAGGAGATCCAGGACGTCTACCGTCTGCAGGGCGTGAAGATCAACGACAAGCACATCGAGGTGATCCTGCGCCAGATGATCCGCAAGGTCGTGATTGCCGAGCCGGGCGACACCCGCCTGCTCGCGGGAGACCAGATCGATCGCGCTCGTGTGATCGAGGAGAACGAAAAGCTGGACAAGGACCATCGGCCCGCGACGTACGAGCGTGTGCTGTTGGGGATCACCAAGGCATCGCTGGTCACCGAGTCCTTCATCTCGGCCGCGTCTTTCCAGGAGACCACCCGCGTGCTCACCGAGGCCTCGACCCGTGGGGCGAGGGACGAACTGCGCGGTCTGAAGGAGAACGTGATCGTGGGCCGTCTGATTCCCGCCGGTACCGGCCTTGCCTATCACAAGGAACGCCGGCGCAAGCGCCAGCTGGAACTGCCCAGTTTCGACATGGTGGGCGGGGAGCCAGCGGCCGAATCCGAGGTCGCTACCGTCCCGGCCAGCGACACCGAGAATGGGGGCAACGCCGAATAGCGTTGTATTTACCTTGACACTGTAGGGGGCGATCCTTAGAATTCCGCTCCCTCGACAGGCCGGTCCTGCTATCGGCCTGTCGTTCTTTTTCGGCTAGGAGAAAGGGTTTCATGGCCACGATTAACCAGTTGGTGCGCAAGCCTCGCAAGCGCAAGGTCGAGAAGAGTGCGGTTCCCGCGCTCCAGGGTTCACCCCAGAAGCGGGGGGTATGCACACGCGTGTACACCACCACCCCGAAAAAGCCCAACTCGGCATTGCGGAAGGTCGCGCGCGTGCGTCTGACCAATGGCTATGAAGTCACGAGCTACATCGGCGGCGAAGGCCACAACCTGCAGGAGCACTCCGTGGTGCTGATCCGCGGCGGCCGCGTCAAGGACCTGCCGGGCGTCCGTTACCACACAGTGCGGGGCAGCCTGGATACGCAGGGCGTGCAGAAGCGCACGCAGGCGCGTTCCAAGTACGGCGCCAAGCGTCCTAAAAAGAGCTAACCCCGTCGTTTCAGGAAGACAAACATGTCCAGAAGATCAGAGGCCCCAAAGCGCCACATCCTTCCCGACCCGAAGTTCGGAAGTGAGCGCCTGGCGAAATTCATCAATACCGTGATGCGCGACGGCAAGAAGTCCGTGGCGGAGGGCGTGGTGTACGGCGCGCTCGAGCAGATCGAGTCCAAGCGCGGTGACGGCATGGGCGTGCTGGACAAGGCGCTCGAGAACGTCCGTCCGCGGGTGGAAGTGAAATCCCGGCGCGTCGGCGGCGCGACCTACCAGGTTCCTGTGGAAGTGCGCACCGTGCGGCAGGACGCGCTCGCGATGCGCTGGCTGGTCGACGCGTCGCGCAAGCGCGGTGAGCGTTCGATGCCGCTGAAGCTGGCGGGCGAGCTGATGGATGCCGCCGAAAGCAAGGGTTCCGCCGTGAAGAAGCGCGAAGATACCCATCGCATGGCGGAGGCCAACAAGGCGTTCGCGCATTTCCGCTGGTAAGTGAGAAAGAGAGGCTGACTGTGGCACGCAAGACCCCCATCAAGCGCTACCGGAACATCGGGATCAGTGCGCACATCGACGCAGGCAAGACGACCACGACCGAGCGGATCCTGTTCTATACCGGGATTTCGCACAAGATCGGCGAGGTGCACGATGGTGCCGCGACGATGGACTGGATGGAACAGGAGCAGGAGCGTGGCATCACGATCACCTCTGCGGCCACGACCTGTTTCTGGTCGGGCATGGCTCAGCAGTTCCCCGAGCACCGCGTCAACATCATCGACACCCCGGGACACGTGGATTTCACGATCGAGGTCGAGCGCTCGATGCGCGTGCTCGACGGCGCGTGCATGGTCTACTGCGCGGTCGGCGGCGTACAGCCCCAGTCGGAGACGGTCTGGCGGCAGGCCACCAAGTACCGGGTTCCGCGGCTCGCCTTCGTCAACAAGATGGATCGCGCCGGGGCCAATTTCCTCCGCGTCTACGAGCAGATCCGTGAGCGGTTGAAGGCGAATCCGGTCCCGATCCAGCTGCCCATCGGCGCCGAGGAAAACTTCAAGGGGGTCATCGACCTGGTCAAGATGAAAGCGGTCTTCTGGAACGAGGAAGACCTGGGCGTGACCTTCGAGTACCGGGAAATTCCGGAAGAGCTGCGCGCGGAAGCCGACAAGTGGCACGAGAACATGGTCGAGGCAGCCGCCGAAGCCAACGAGGAATTGATGGAGAAGTACCTCGAGGGCGGCGAGCTGTCCGAAGAGGAAATCAAGGCAGGGCTGCGTCAGCGCACCATCGCTCTCGAGATCTTCCCGATGCTGTGCGGCAGCGCGTTCAAGAACAAGGGCGTCCAGGCGATGCTCGATGCCGTGATCGAATACATGCCGTCGCCGGAAGAGGTGCCCGCGATCAACGGTGTCAAGGCCGGCACCGACGAGCCTGTCGAGCGTCCGGCTGACGACGAGAAGCCTTTTGCGGCGCTGGCGTTCAAGATCATGACCGACCCGTTCGTCGGCAGCCTGACGTTCGTGCGGGTCTATTCCGGCGTGCTGTCAGCGGGCGACACGGTGCTGAACACCCAGAACGGAAACAAGGAACGCATCGGACGCATCCTGCAGATGCACGCGAACAATCGCGAAGAAATCAAGGAACTGCGTGCCGGTGACATCGGGGCCTGCGTGGGCCTGAAGGATATCTATACCGGAACGACGCTGTGTGCGGTGAACGCACCGGTCGAACTCGAGCGGATGGAGTTCCCCGAGCCTGTCATTTCGATTGCGGTCGAGCCGAAGACCAAGAGCGACCAGGAAAAGATGGGTCTCGCGCTGAACAAGCTTGCGCAGGAAGATCCGTCGTTCCGCGTGCGGACCGACGAGGAGTCCGGTCAGACCATCATCTCCGGCATGGGTGAATTGCACCTCGAGATCATCGTTGACCGCATGCGCCGTGAGTTCAAGGTGGAGGCCAACATCGGCCAGCCCCAGGTGGCCTACCGCGAGACGATCCGCAAGAAGGTGGAGCAGGAAGGCAAGTTCGTGCGCCAGTCCGGCGGCCGCGGTCAGTACGGCCATGTCTGGATTCGGCTGGAACCGCAGGAACACGGCGCCGGCTACTCGTTTGAAAACGGCATCGTCGGGGGCGTGGTGCCCCGCGAGTACATTCCGGCGGTGGACAAGGGTATCCAGGAACAGATGGGCAACGGCGTGCTCGCGGGTTTCCCGGTGGTCGATGTCAAGGTCACGCTGTTCGACGGTTCCTACCACGATGTCGACTCATCGGAAATGGCGTTCAAGATCGCGGGATCGATGGCCTTCAAGGAAGGCGCGCTGAAGGCTGGCGCCGTGCTGCTCGAGCCGATGATGAAAGTCGAGGTGGAAACCCCCGAGGATTACATGGGCGACGTGATGGGCGACCTCAATCGCCGTCGTGGCCTGATTCAGGGCATGGACGATGTGGCCGGCCAGAAACTGCTGCGCGCCGAGGTGCCTCTTTCCGAGATGTTCGGGTATTCGACTTCGCTGCGTTCCATGTCGCAGGGTCGCGCCACCTATTCGATGGAATTCCTGAAGTATGCCGAGGCCCCGGCCAACGTTGCCGAAGCCGTCATCAAGAAAGCGTCCTGAGCGCCATCCGTCACTCGATAACAAGTTCAAGAGGTTCGAGCTGTGTCCAAGTCAAAATTTGAGCGTAAGAAGCCGCATGTGAATGTGGGAACGATTGGTCACGTGGACCACGGGAAGACGACGCTGACGGCGGCGTTGACGGTGGTGCAGGGGAAGAAGTTTGGTGGTGAGGCGCGGGCCTACGACCAGATTGACAATGCGCCGGAGGAGAAGGCGCGCGGGATCACGATTGCGACGGCGCACGTGGAGTACGAGAGTACGGCGCGGCATTACGCGCACGTGGACTGCCCCGGGCACGCGGACTATGTGAAGAACATGATCACGGGTGCGGCGCAGATGGACGGTGCGATTCTGGTGGTGAGTGCGGCGGACGGTCCGATGCCGCAGACGCGGGAGCACATTCTGCTGGCGCGTCAGGTGGGTGTGCCGTACATCGTGGTGTACCTGAACAAGGCGGACATGGTGGACGATGCCGAGCTGCTGGAGCTGGTGGACATGGAGGTTCGGGATCTGCTGTCGAGCTATGAGTTCCCGGGTGATGACACCCCGATCATTGTTGGGTCGGCGCTGAAGGCGCTGGAAGGCGATGAGAGCGAGATTGGTTCGCAGTCGATTGACAAGCTGGTGGAGGCGCTGGACACGTACATTCCGGAGCCGGAGCGTGCGATTGACGGTGCGTTTCTGATGCCGGTGGAGGATGTGTTTTCGATTTCCGGTCGTGGCACGGTGGTGACGGGTCGTGTCGAGCGCGGCATCGTGAAGGTGGGCGATGAAGTGGCGATTGTCGGGATTCGCGACACGCAGAAGACCACGGTGACGGGTGTGGAGATGTTCCGCAAGCTGCTGGACCAGGGCCAGGCGGGCGACAACGTGGGTGTGTTGCTGCGTGGCACGAAGCGGGACGATGTGGAGCGTGGTCAGGTGTTGTGCAAGCCGGGTTCGATCACGCCGCACACGAAGTTTGAGGCGGAGGTGTACATCCTGGGCAAGGAAGAGGGTGGTCGTCATACGCCGTTTTTCAACGGGTATCGTCCGCAGTTCTATTTTCGGACGACGGATGTGACGGGGTCCTGTGATCTGCCCGAGGGGGTGGAGATGGTGATGCCGGGCGACAACGTGAAGATGACGGTGTCGCTGATCAGTCCGATTGCGATGGAAGATGGTCTGCGCTTCGCGATTCGCGAAGGCGGCCGTACCGTCGGCGCCGGCGTCGTCGCCAAGATCATCGAGTGAGCAAAATGGCAAATCAGCGTATCAGAATTCGTCTCAAGGCCTTCGATCACCGCCTGATCGATCGTTCCGCTGCGGAAATCGTCGAGACCGCGAAGCGCACCGGCGCACGCGTCAAGGGTCCGATCCCGCTTCCGACCAAGCGTGAACTCTACACCGTGCTGATTTCACCGCACGTCAACAAGGACGCGCGCGATCAGTACGAGCTGCGGACGCACAAGCGCCTGATGGACATCCTCGACCCGACGGACAAGACCGTCGATGCGCTGATGAAGCTCGATCTGGCCGCCGGGGTCAACGTGCAAATCAGGCTTAACTAGCGGCAATTTTTCTGTCATACTTACTGGCTTTCCGTGGCCCGGCGGGTTTTCCAGCCGCCGGGCCACGGCGTTAGGGCGCCCAGGGGCGCTCATGAATTAGGAAGGGGTTAGCAATGTCTCTTGGACTCATCGGTCGCAAGCTCGGGATGACGCGCGTCTTCACCGAAGACGGGGCCTCCCTGCCGGTTACGGTGGTTGAGGTTGGCCAGAACCGTGTGGTGCAGGTCAAGCGTGCCGAGCGTGATGGCTACGGCGCGGTTCAGGTTACGGCCGGTGATCGCAAGCCCTCGCGCGTGGCGAAGCCCGCGGCCGGCCATTTTGCGAAGGCCGCCGTCGAGCCGGGCCGGGGCCTCTGGGAATTCCGCGTGGACGCGGACCAGTTGGACGGCATGGCGCCCGGCGACGAACTTGGCGCGGCTCTGTTCAGTGAGGGCCAGATCGTCGACGTCACCGCGCGCAGCAAGGGCAAGGGCTTTCAGGGGGTGGTGAAGCGCCACAACTTCCACATGCAGGACGCGACGCATGGCAACTCGCGTTCGCACCGCGCGCCCGGGTCCATCGGTCAGAACCAGACGCCGGGCCGGGTCTTCAAGGGCAAGAAAATGGCGGGCCACATGGGTGCGGTCCGCACCACCGTGCAGAACCTGAAGGTGGTTCGGGTCGACAGTGATCGCGGCCTTCTGCTGATCCAGGGCGCCGTACCCGGGGCGCCGAGCGCCGACGTCATCATTCGCCCCGCCGTGAAGGCGCGGTGAGATCAGGCTCAGGAAACGAACAATGCAAGTAACTACAGCTGATACAGCCGCGGCGATCGACCTTTCCGCCGCCTGCTTCGAGCGCGACTTCAACGAGTCGCTGGTGCACCAGAGCGTGGTCGCGCACCTTGCCGGCGCCCGCGCCGGGACGCGCGCGCAGAAAGGACGTACCCAGGTCCGTGGCGGCGGCATCAAGCCGTTCCGTCAGAAGGGGACCGGGCGAGCGCGCGCTGGCACGATCCGGAGCCCTCTCTGGCGTGGGGGTGGCAAGGTGTTCGCGGCGCAAACCCGCGACTTCAGTCAGAAGCTGAACCGGAAAATGTACCGCGCGGCCATGGCCTCCATCCTGTCCGAGCTGTTGCGCCAGGATCGTCTGAAGGTGGTCGAGAGCTTTGCGGTGGCGTCCGGAAAAACGCGTGATGCGGTGGCGGCACTCGCCGGCCTCGGGCTCGAAAGGGGTCTCGTGGTGGTTGCCGATATTGATGCCGGCACCCTGCTCGCGCTGAGGAACATCCCCCATATCGAGATTGTGACCGCGGCCGAAATCAACCCTGTGGTGCTGGTCGCTGCCGAGACGGTCGTGATGACTGCGGATGCGGTCAAGCGTGTAGAGGAGTGGTTGGCATGAACAGCCGTTTGTTGCAGGTGATCCTCGGCCCGGTGGTTTCCGAGCGCTCCACGGCTGCGTCCGAGGCCGGCACGCATATCTTCCGCGTGCTGCCGGATGCGTCGAAGCTGGAAATCAAGCAGGCCGTCGAGAAGATCTTCGAAGTCAAGGTCGATTCGGTGCGCACCCTTCGCATGAAAGGCAAGGTGAAGCGCTTTGGCGGCCGTCTCGGTCGGCGCAACCACTGGAAGAAAGCGTACGTCTCGCTGGCCGAAGGTCAGAAGATCGAAATCGGTGACGGAGAGCAGGTGTAAGTCATGGCGATCATCAAAACCAACCCGACCTCTGCGGGACGCCGCCATGCGGTGAACATCCGTACCCCGGAGCTGCACTCCGGTGCCCCCCATGCGCCTCTGCTGGTCAGCAAGTCCAAGAGCGGCGGGCGGAACAATCAGGGCCGCATCACGACCCGCCACATCGGCGGCGGGCACAAGCAGCACTACCGGCTGGTGGATTTCAAGCGGACCAAAGACAACATTCCGGCGGTGGTCGAACGGCTGGAATACGATCCGAACCGCAGTGCGCACCTGGCTCTGCTGAAGTATGCCGACGGTGAGCGCCGCTACATCATCGCGCCCAAGGGTCTCCACGCCGGCGACCCTGTGTTGAGCGGCAGTCAGGCGCCGGTTCGGGTCGGCAACGCGATGGAATTGCGTTCGATTCCCGTCGGGACGGTGGTTCACTGCGTGGAAATGAAGCCCGGCAAGGGGGCGCAGATTGCCCGCTCCGCCGGAACCTCGGTGCAGTTGGTCGCCCGCGAGGGTCGGCTCGCCACGCTGCGCCTTCGTTCCGGTGAGATGCGGCGCGTGCCTTCGGAGTGCCGGGCCGTCGTGGGCGAGGTCGGGAATTCCGAGCATAGCCTGCGGAAGTTCGGCAAGGCGGGTGCGAAACGCTGGATGGGCGTTCGCCCGACCGTACGGGGCACTGCGATGAACCCGGTCGATCATCCTCATGGTGGTGGCGAAGGCCGCAACATGGGCAAGCACCCGGTGACCCCGTGGGGCGTGCCGACGAAGGGTTACAAGACCCGCCACAACAAGCGAACCGACCGCATGATCGTGCGTCGGGGCAAGAAGTAACGGAGTTCGATCATGCCGCGTTCATTGAAGAAAGGTCCGTTTGTCGACCATCACCTGATCAAGAAAGTCGACGTCGCCGTTGAGAAAAACGACCGTCGTCCGATCAAGACCTGGTCCCGGCGTTCCATGATCATCCCGCAAATGGTCGGGCTGACCCTGGCGGTTCACAACGGACGTCAGCATGTCCCGGTACTGGTGACGGAAAACATGGTGGGTCACAAGCTCGGTGAGTTTGCCGCGACCCGGACCTTCAAGGGTCACGTGGCCAACAAGAAGTCGCGTTAAGGAATCGTCATGGAATCGCAAGAAACTATCGCAAAGCTCCGGTTCGCACGGATCTCGCCGCAAAAGGCGCGCCTGGTCGCAGACCAGATTCGCGGCAAGAAGGTCGAGCTCGCTCTGAACGAGCTCACCTTCAGCCCGAAAAAGGCCGCGGCCATGGTCAAGAAGGTGCTCGAGTCCGCCATCGCGAACGCGGAAAACAATGACGGTGCCGACGTGGACGAGCTCCGGGTCAGCCGGATCCAGATCGATCAGGGACCGACGTTGAAGCGGATGCACGCGCGTGCCAAGGGTCGCGGTAACCGCATCCTGAAGCGTACCAGCCACATCCTCGTCGGCGTCAGCGAAAAAGGGGCGAAATAACCATGGGTCAGAAAGTACATCCTACCGGTATCCGCCTCGGCATCTCGCGACCCTGGTCCGCGATCTGGTATCAGGACGGCAGTTCGTTCGGGCGCACCCTGAACAACGACATCGAGTTGCGGAATTTTCTGCGCAAGCGCCTGGCGCACGCGTCCGTGAGCCGTGTCCAGATCGAGCGTCCGTCGCGAGCGATGCATGTGACCATCCACACTGCGCGCCCCGGCATCGTGATTGGAAAGAAGGGTGAGGATATCGAGGCGCTGCGCCGCGAGGTGGCCAGCCTTGCCTCGCTGGACGTGAACAGCGTCAAGATCAACATCGAGGAAATTCGCAAGCCGGAAGTCGACGCACAGCTGGTGGCCGAGGGCATCGCGCAGCAGCTGGAGCGACGCATCATGTTCCGGCGTGCAATGAAGCGGGCGGTAGGCAATGCGCTCAGGCTCGGCGCTCAGGGCGTGAAAGTCCACGTGTCCGGTCGTCTGAACGGGGCCGAAATCGCACGCTCGGAGTGGTACCGGGAAGGGCGCGTGCCGCTGCACACCCTGCGTGCCGACATCGATTACGGTTTCGCCGAGGCCAAGACGACCTACGGCGTGATCGGGATCAAGGTTTGGATCTTCAAGGGTGAGGTCTTTGGTCTGGAAGCTGGCGCGGAAGCGCGTAGCGCCGGCGCCAACTAGGCCCTTGCCAACAGGAATCTGACATGCTTCAGCCAAAAAGAACCAAGTTCCGCAAGCAATTCAAGGGCAAGAACCGCGGCCTGGCCACGGTCGGCGCCAAGGTGAGCTTCGGAGAATACGGTCTCCAGGCCGTGGATCGGGGCCGGATCACCGCGCGCCAGATCGAGGCCGCTCGCCGTGCCATGGTTCGCCACATCAAGCGTGGCGGCAAGATCTGGATTCGGGTGTTCCCGGACGTTCCGGTGTCCAAGAAGCCCCTCGAGGTCCGCATGGGCAAGGGCAAGGGCAACGTCGAATATTGGGTCTGCAAGATCCAGCCGGGACGGGTCCTGTACGAAATGGAGGGCGTGAACGAGGAAACCGCGCGCGAGGCGTTCCGCCTCGCCGCTGCGAAGCTTCCGATCAAGACCACGTTCGCGCGCAGACAGGTGATGTAATGAAATTCGTCGAACTCAAGCAGAAAAGCGCAGCGGAGCTGCAGGAAGAACTGGACGGTCTGTACCAGGAACAGTTCGCGCTGCGCATGCAGAAAGCGGTGGGCCAGCTGGCACGCCCCGACCGCGTCAGGAAGGTCCGCCGCGACATCGCGCGGATCCATACGCTGATTAACGAACGCAAGTTGGCAGGATAAGAACATGAACGACGAAACGTCGAAGAGTCAGCGGTCCATCATCGGGCGCGTGGTGAGTGACAAGACGGACAAGACCCGGACGGTTCTGGTCGAGCGCAAGGTGCGCCACCCGCTGTACGGCAAGTTCATTCGTCGCAGCACCCGTCTGCACGTGCACGACGAGGCCAACGAGTCGCGTATGGGTGACACCGTCCGGGTTCGCGAATGCCGCCCGCTGTCCAAGCTCAAGCGCTTCTCCCTCGTGGAAGTGGTCACCCGCGGCTCTGAATGAGCCTGCGACATTCGTTGGAGACAAGGCAATGATTCAAATGCAGACCGTTCTCGATGCCGCCGACAACAGTGGCGCGCGCCGAGTGCAGTGCATCAAGGTGCTGGGCGGGTCGCATCGCCGTTACGCGCGCGTGGGTGACGTGATCAAGGTGAGCGTCAAGGACGCCATTCCGCGCGGCAAGGTGAAGAAGGGTGACGTCTACAACGCGGTGGTGGTTCGTACCGCGGCGGGCGTGCGGCGTCCGGACGGATCGGTGATCCGTTTCGACCGCAACGCCGCCGTGCTGCTCAACAACCAGCTGCAACCGATCGGTACCCGTATCTTTGGGCCGGTGACCCGTGAACTGCGTGGCGAGAAGTTCATGAAGATCATCTCGCTGGCCCCCGAAGTCTTGTGAGGCAGGCATGAAGAAGATACGCAAGGGCGACGACGTCGTCGTCATTACAGGCAAGGACAAGGGCCGTCGCGGCACCGTGCTGAAGGCCTATCCGGATGAGCGCGTTCTGGTGCAGAACATCAATATGGTGAAGAAGCACCAGAAGCCGAACCCGAACATGGGGCGTACCGGCGGCATCATCGAGAAGGAGATGCCGGTGGACGTGTCCAACGTGATGCTGTTCAATCCGGCCACCGCAAAGGGTGACCGGGTTTCCTTCAAGACCCTCGAAGACGGGCGCAAGGTTCGGGTGTTCCGCTCGAACGGCGAAGTCGTCGACGCATAAGGGCGGAAAGAGAGCTATGGAACGTTTGAGAGCGCAGTACCTGGAGTCGGTCGTACCGGCCCTGCAGGAGCAATTCAAGTACCAGAACGTGATGGAGGTTCCCCGCATCACCAAGGTCACCCTGAACATGGGGCTTGGCGACGCGGTTGCCGACAAGAAGATCATCGAGCACGCGGTGTCCGACATGACCGCGATTTCCGGTCAGAAGCCGGTCGTCACGAAGGCGCGGAAATCCATCGCGGCGTTCAAGATCCGCGACGGCTACCCCATCGGCTGCAAGGTGACGCTTCGTCGTGGTCGCATGTATGAGTTCCTGGATCGGCTGATCAACGTCGCTCTGCCGCGCGTGCGCGATTTCCGTGGCTTCAGCGTGAAGGCCTTTGATGGCCGGGGCAACTACAGCCTGGGCGTCAAGGAACAGATCATCTTTCCGGAAATCGACTACGACAAGGTCGATCAGCTGCGCGGCATGAACATCACCATCACTACGAATGCGAAGAGTGACGAGGAAGCGCGGGCGCTGCTCCAGGCTTTCCGTTTCCCCTTCCGCCAGTGATCCGAGGTCAAGAATAATGGCAAAGATTTCAATGATGCAACGCGAACTGCGCCGGGCCCAGCTGGTGGCCAAGTACGCACCACGCCGGGCCGAACTGAAGGCGAAGATGCTCGATGAATCCCTGCCCGGGGAAGAGCGCATGGCCGCGATGCAGGCATTGCAGAAGCTGCCACGTGATTCCAGCCCGGTCCGGAAACGCAACCGTTGTGGCGTTACCGGCCGTCCCAAGGGCTATTACCGTCGGTTCGGACTGTCGCGCAACAAGCTTCGTGAATACGCGATGCGCGGCGAGATTCCCGGCCTGCGCAAGGCAAGTTGGTAAGGAGAGAACGACCATGATGACCGATCCCATTGCCGACATGCTGACCCGTGTGCGCAACGCGCAACGTGCCCAGAAGAAGACGGTTACGATTCCCTACAGCCGCACCAAGGAGTCGATGCTCAAGGTGTTCGCCGAAGAGGGTTATGTCGGTGACATTGCAGTCGAGGGCGAAGGCGCCTCCAAGATGTTGCGGGTGACACTCAAATACTTCGATGGCCGTGGTGTCATCGAGAAGCTCGACCGGGTCAGTCGGCCGGGCCTGCGCATCTACCGCGGCAAGAACGAGCTGCCTCGGGTGAATGCGGGTCTCGGTGTTTCGCTGATCTCGACACCGCAGGGTGTGATGACCGATCGCGCGGCGCGGGCCCTGGGTCAGGGCGGCGAAGTGCTCTGCACGATTTATTGAGGAAACGACCATGTCTCGCGTAGCAAAACGACCGCTCGACCTCCCGTCCGGAGTCTCGTTTGAGATCACCGGCGAGGAAATCACCGTCAAGGGACCCAAGGGCGTCATCGCCATGCGGTGCCCCGAGAACGTCGACGTGTCCGTGGACGGGAATGTGGTTTCCGTGGTGGCGGGCGCCAAGGCCGCCAACAGCGCGCTGGCTGGCACGATCCGGTCCATCCTGGGCAATCACGTTGAAGGTGTGAGCAAGGGGTTTGAGCGCAGCCTGGAACTGGTTGGCGTGGGATACCGCGCTCAGGCCCAGGGCAAGGTGCTGAATCTCTCGCTGGGTTTCTCGCATCCCATTGCCTTCGAGATCCCGGAGGGCATCACGATCGAAACCCCGAGCCAGACGGAAGTCGTGGTGAAGGGTCATGACCTGCAACAGGTGGGCCAGGTGGCCGCCAACATCCGCAGCTTCCGTCCGCCGGAGCCCTACAAGGGCAAGGGTGTGAAGTACAAGGGCGAGCGCATTCTTCGTAAAGAAGCCAAGAAGAAGTAGGGTAATCCGGTGGAAAAGAAAGAATCCAGACTCAGAAGGGCGCGGCGCGCCCGGTTCCATATTCGCGAACTCGGAGCGCATCGCCTTTGCGTGCACCGAACTCCGCGGCATATCTACGCGCAGATCATCGCTCCGACGGGCGATACGGTGCTTGCCGCAGCCTCGACGGTCGAGGCGGGAGTGCGCTCGGAGGTCAAGTACACGGGTAATGCCGAGGCCGCGGCTCGGGTGGGGCAACTCATCGCCGAGCGTGCCCTCAAGGCCGGCGTAGAACGGGTCGCGTTCGACCGGGCGGGTTTTCGTTATCACGGACGCGTTCAGGCCCTGGCCGACGCAGCCCGTGAAGGCGGCCTGCAGTTCTGATCGGACACGATTCAAGCGGAGACAGCAATGGCACGTAACGAACCAAACGAAAGCACGGACGGCCTGCAGGAAAAACTGATTGGTGTGAACCGTGTCGCCAAGGTAGTCAAGGGTGGCCGGCAGTTCCGGTTTGCGGCGCTCACCGTGGTCGGCGATGGCGACGGCCGGGTCGGATACGGCTATGGCAAGGCGCGCGAAGTACCGCTCGCGATACAGAAGGCGATGCAGCAGGCGCGACAGAACATGAAATCCGTCACGCTGAACCAGGGTACCCTTCACCACGCGGTCAACGGCCGTCACGGGGCCGCGAACGTCTATATGCAGCCGGCTTCGGAAGGAACCGGCGTGATTGCCGGTGGTGCCATGCGCGCCGTTCTCGAAATGGCGGGCGTCCGCAACGTGTTGGCGAAGTGCGTCGGTTCGCGCAATCCCATCAATGTCGTGCAGGCGACGATCAATGGGCTGACCGCGGTCAGCGATCCGGAACGGGTGGCTGCGAAGCGCGGCAAGACCGTCGAAGACATCCTGGGTTGATTATGAACAAGCTCAAACTCACTCTGGTCCGCTCCACCGCGGGCCGCCTCCCAAACCACAAGGCCTGCGTCCGGGGCCTGGGCTTGCGCAAGACGCAGAGCACATCCGTGATTGATGCCACCCCGGAAAACATGGGCATGGTGCGCAAGGTCGCGTACCTGCTCAAGGTCGAGGAGATCTGATCATGCGCATGAATGAATTGACGTGCAGTCCGGGCACGCGGCCGAAAGGCAAGCGCCTGGGCCGCGGCATTGGCTCCGGGCTGGGCAAGACCGGCGGACGCGGCCACAAGGGTCAGAAGGCCCGCTCCGGCGGCTACCACAAGGTGGGCTTCGAGGGCGGCCAGATGCCGCTGCAGCGCCGTCTTCCAAAGGTCGGATTCCGGTCCCGCACGGCTCTGCGTATGGCTGAGGTCCGCCTGCATGAACTCGCCCTGATCGACGGCGATGTCACCCTCGAGTCGCTGAAGGCGGCCGGTATCGTTCCCGGAAACGCCGAGCGGGCGAAAGTTTTCGTCTCGGGTTCCCTGGCCAAGGCCTGCGTTCTCCGAGGGATCGGTGCGACGGCGGGTGCCCGTGCCGCGATCGAAGCGGCCGGCGGAAGCGTGCAGGACTGATCATGGCGCGTGCAGCGACAGCCAAGGGTGCGGGCCTCGCCGGTTTCTCGGAACTCCGGCACCGGCTCCTGTTCGTGCTGGGGGCATTGGTCGTCTATCGGATCGGGACGTTCATCCCGGTCCCCGGCATCAATCCGGTGGCGGTCAGCAGCTTCTTCGACCAGCACAGCGGCACGATCCTCGACATGTTCAACATGTTTTCGGGCGGAGCCCTGGAGCGGCTGTCCATTTTTGCGCTGGGAGTGATGCCGTATATTTCGGCGGCCATCATCATGCAGTTGCTGGCCGCGACGGTGCCCTACCTGCAGCAGCTCAAGAAGGAAGGGGAGTCCGGGCGGCGCAAGATCACTCAGTACACGCGTTACGGCACTGTCGTGCTCGCGCTGTTCCAGAGTATCGGGATCTCGGTAGCCCTGAGCGGCCAGACCATCCAGGGAATGCCGATGGCCCTGACCCCGATGCACGTGTTCGTGCCGACGGTCGTGGTCTCGCTCGTGACGGGCACCATGTTCCTGGTCTGGCTGGGTGAGCAGATCACGGAGCGCGGCATCGGCAACGGTATCTCGATCATCATCTTCGCCGGGATCGTGGCGGGGTTGCCTGCCGCCATCGGCGGTACGCTCGAGCTTGCTCGGACCGGCGAACTCGCCGCTGCCTTTGTCGTGATTCTGCTGGTCCTCGCCCTTGCGGTCACCGCTTTTGTGGTCTTCGTCGAGCGCGGCCAGCGCCGTATCACCATCAACTACGCCAAACGTCAGGTGGGTCGCAAGGTGATCGGGGGGCAGTCCAGTCACCTTCCGCTGAAGCTGAACATGGCAGGCGTGATTCCACCGATCTTCGCATCGAGTATCATCCTGTTCCCCGCGACGCTTGGGCAGTGGTTCGGGCAAACCGAGGGGATGGGCTGGCTCCGCGAGATTTCGACCACGCTGAGCCCGGGCCAGCCGCTGTACGTCGCGTTTTATGCCGCAGCGATCATTTTCTTCTGCTTTTTCTACACGGCGCTGGTCTTCAATTCCCGGGAGACGGCCGAGAATCTGAAAAAGCAGGGGGCGTTCATTCCGGGTATCCGGCCGGGGTTGCAGACCGAACGGTTCATCGATGGAGTAATGACTCGCCTCACAGCGGTCGGAGCGATTTACATCACAGCGGTCTGCCTGCTGCCCGAGTTTCTGATTCTGTACTGGAACGTCCCGTTCTATTTCGGTGGCACCTCGCTACTGATCATCGTGATCGTGACCATGGATTTCATGGCCCAGCTGCAGGCACATCTGATGTCGCATCAATATGAAGGGCTGATGCGCAAGGCGAATCTCAAGGGTTTTGGCGGAAGCAACATCCGCTAGGTTTTTGGAGAAATTGGAATGAAAGTACGAGCATCAGTAAAGCCGATCTGCCGCAACTGCAAGCTGATCCGGCGTAACGGCGTGGTTCGCGTCATCTGTTCCGATCCGCGTCACAAGCAGCGCCAGGGCTGACACCTCCTTGAGGAATCGTAGCCCTTTAGTTACACTAGGCGGCTTTGCCGCGTTTTGATGGAGAGTTTGGATGGCTCGCGTTGCTGGTATCAATATTCCGGACCAGAAGCACACGGTGATTGCGCTGACCGCGATTTACGGAATCGGTCGCACCCGTGCGCGGGAGATCTGCAAGTCCTCCGGGGTCCGGGAGGACATCAAGGTTCGCGATCTGACCGACGCGGAAATCGAAAGTCTGCGTGCAGAGGTGGGTCGGTTCCCGGTCGAGGGTGACCTGCGCCGCGAAGTGAACATGAACATCAAGCGTCTGATGGACCTCGGTTGTTATCGCGGTCTTCGCCACCGTCGCGGCCTGCCGCTGCGTGGCCAACGGACCCGCACCAACGCGCGCACCCGAAAGGGCCCACGTCGCCCGATCCGCAAGTAATCTTCCAGGTATCTAGTCAATGGCTCAACCGCAATCCAAGACCAAGAAAAAGGTCCGCAAGAACGTGGCCGAAGGTGTGGCGCATATCTACGCATCCTTCAACAACACGATCATTACCATCACCGACCGTCAGGGGAACACCCTGAGTTGGGCGACTTCCGGGGGCTCGGGTTTCCGGGGTTCCCGGAAATCCACGCCGTTTGCCGCGCAGGTTGCCGCGGAGCGCGCGGGGCAGGCCGCCCAGGAGCACGGGGTGAAGAACCTCGAGGTGCTGGTCAAGGGCCCAGGTCCTGGCCGCGAGTCTGCCGTGCGTGCGCTGAATAACGTGGGGTTCAAGATCACGAACATCAGCGATATCACCCCCATCCCGCACAACGGCTGCCGTCCGCCCAAAAAGCGGCGCGTCTAACCCGATTCGGAGTTCTGATTTATGGCCCGTTACATTGGACCGAAATGCAAGTTGAGCCGCCGTGAGGGCGCCGATCTCTCATTGAAGAGCCGTGCGCGGGCGCTCGAGACCAAATGCAAGCTCGACAAGGCGCCCGGGCAGCACGGCGATCGTCGTACCCGCTTGTCCGACTATGGCGTCCAGCTGCGTGAAAAGCAGAAGCTTCGCCGGACCTACGGTGTGCTTGAAAAGCAGTTCCGCAATTACTACAAGGAAGCCTCGCGTCTGAAAGGCTCCACGGGCGAGAACCTCCTCAAGCTTCTCGAAGGCCGTCTGGACAATGTGGTGTATCGCATGGGTTTTGGGAGCACGCGTGCGGAAGCCCGCCAACTGGTTTCCCATCGCGCGATTCTCGTGAACGGGCGTCCCGTCAATATCCCGTCCTACCAGGTGTCGCCTGCCGACATCATCTCACTGCGTGAGAAAGCTCGGCAGCAGGTCCGCATCAAGGACGCGATGACTTTGGCGGAACAAGCCGGCCTGCCCTCGTGGCTCGAGGTCGACAGCAGCAAGTTCGAGGGCGTATTCAAGGCGTTCCCCGACCGTTCCGACCTCCCGGCCGACATCAACGAGTCGCTGGTTGTGGAGTTGTACTCGAAGTAAGCCCTGCCGGCAGGAGTCGACATGCAAGCGAACGAATTGGTCAACAAGCAGCACATCGAAGTAGAAGCGGAGAACCGCAACAAGGCGCGGGTGGTCCTGGAGCCGCTGGAAAGGGGCTTCGGGCACACGCTGGGCAACGCCCTGCGCCGGGTGCTCCTGTCTTCGATTAACGGATCCGCCATCGTCGAGGTGGAAATCGAGGGGGTGCTGCACGAGTACTCCACCATCGAGGGGGTGCAGGAGGATGTCGTGGATATCCTGCTCAACCTGAAAGGTGTGGCGTTGCGCATGCACGCCCGCGAGGACGTCACGCTGTCTCTTCGGAAGAAGGGTCCCTGCGTGGTCACGGCCGGCGACATCAAGCTGGACCACGACGTCGAGGTGGTCAATCCTGATCACGTGATCGCGACCATCACCAAGAATACCGAACTCGCGATGTCGCTGCGGGTGCGCAGCGGTCGGGGTTACGAGCCCGTGGCCCAGCGTCGTCAGGGCGACATGGAGGACAGCCGCATCGGCCGCTTGATGCTCGACGCCAGCTTCAGCCCGATCCGACGGGTTTCCTACCGCGTGGAGAGCGCGCGCCTTGCTCAACGCACGGACATGGACCGGCTGGTTCTGGAGCTTGAGACCAACGGTGCCATTGCGCCGGATGACGCGGTGCGTCAGGCGGCGGGTATCCTTCAGGGCCAGCTCGCGCCTTTCGTGGACCTGAAGGAAAGTGGTCCTGGTCCGCTGCCGCAGGCGCCCGGCTCCATCGATCCGGTATTGCTTCGCCCGGTGGATGAACTCGAATTGACCGTGCGTTCGGCCAACTGCCTGAAAGCCGAAAACATCTACTACATCGGCGACCTGGTACAGCGCTCCGAAGTCGAGTTGCTCCGTACGCCGAACCTGGGCAAAAAGTCCCTGACCGAAATCAAGGACACGCTTGCAAGCCATGGTCTTTCTCTGGGCATGCGTCTGGAAAACTGGCCCCCACAGGGCTTGCAGGAACCTTCCGAATAATCGCCGGTCGTCGCCGCAACACGAAACTAGGTAACCTGTCATGCGTCATCGCAATAGTGGTCGGCAACTGAGCCGAAACAGTTCTCACCGGAAAGCGACTCTGCAGGCGCTGACCGTGTCATTGCTGCGTCACGAAATGATCAAGACCACGCTTCCCAAGGCAAAGGAACTGCGCCGGGTTGCGGAGCCCCTGATCACGTTGGGACGCAACGATTCCGTGCATACGCGCCGCCTGGCGTTCGCGCGGCTGCGCGACAAGGAGATGGTGGGCAAGCTGTTCACCGATCTCGGGCCCAGGTTCCAGGACCGTCCCGGCGGTTACCTGCGGATTCTCAAATGTGGCTATCGGGCGGGTGACAATGCTCCGATGGCCTACGTGCAGCTGGTGGAAGCACCGGGCGCGCAGGTCGCCACCGACTGAGTCCCGTCTTCGAGTGCCCTGTCGTGACAGCCGGCCTCGTGCCGGCTGTTTCGCTTTCGGCGCGGGGTTGCTGTCGACACACGCGCCCGTGGCGGTGGCCCCGATCGTGTCAGGACCGGTTGAGAATGGGAGCCAGAAACCGGCCGGTGTGGCTTTCCGTGCAGGCGGCGACGGTCTCGGGTGTCCCTGCCACCAGAATCCGACCGCCCCGGTCGCCGCCTTCCGGGCCGATGTCGATCAGCCAGTCGGCCGTCTTGATGACGTCGAGGTTGTGTTCGATCACGATCAGGGTGTTGCCGTGGTCACGCAGTCGGTGCAGCACCGTCAGCAGCTGCTCGACGTCGTGGAAATGCAGCCCTGTGGTCGGTTCATCCAGCACGTAGAGCGTGCGCCCCGTGTCGCGCTTCGAGAGTTCGCGGGCAAGCTTGATGCGCTGGGCTTCACCGCCCGAGAGGGTTGTTGCGTTCTGGCCAAGCTGGATGTAGGACAGGCCGACATCCATCAGGGTTTCCAGTTTGCGGCGGATCACCGGGACGGCACTGAAGAAATCGAAGGCTTCCTCTACCGTCATTTCCAGGACTTCATGGATGCTCTTGCCCTTGTAGCGGACTTCCAGCGTCTCCCGGTTGTAGCGCTTGCCTCTGCAGACGTCGCAGGGCACGAATACGTCGGGCAGGAAATGCATCTCGACCTTGATGACGCCATCGCCCTGGCAGGCTTCGCAACGTCCTCCACGCACGTTGAACGAGAAACGTCCCGGCTTGTAGCCGCGCGAACGCGCTTCGGCGGTTGCAGAAAACAGCTCCCGGATCGGCGTGAACAGACCGGTGTAGGTAGCGGGATTCGAACGCGGGGTCCGTCCGATCGGGCTCTGGTCGATGTCCACCACCTTGTCGATCCATTGCAATCCGTCGATCCGGTCATGCGCGGCCACGGGATGCGCGCCATGGTAGAGCGCGTTCGCGACTGCCGGGTACAGGGTGTCGTTTACGAGGGTTGACTTCCCCGAACCCGAAACACCCGTGACGCAGGTCATCAGTCCCACCGGGAAGTGCGCCTCGATTCCCTTCAGATTGTTGCCCCGGGCGTTGATGACGGCCAGTGTCCGTCTCGGGTCGTGGGGGTGGCGGTGGTCGGGAACAGCAATCGTGCGCCGGCCTGTCAGGTATGCTCCGGTAAGTGAGTCCGGATGTGCCTCGATTTCGCCAGGCGTTCCCATGGCCACGATTTCGCCACCGTGACGCCCCGCACCCGGACCGATGTCGACGACATAGTCCGCCCTCCGTATCGCCTCCTCGTCATGTTCCACGACCACCACCGTGTTGCCGAGGTCGCGCAGGCTGGTCAACGTGCGCAGCAGGCGCTCGTTGTCCCGCTGGTGCAGGCCGATCGACGGTTCGTCCAGGATGTACATCACGCCCACCAGTGCGGAGCCGATCTGGGAAGCCAGCCGGATGCGTTGCGCTTCGCCCCCCGAGAGCGTTTCGGCAGGCCGGTCCAGGGTCAGGTAGTCGAGTCCGACGTCGACAAGGAACCCGAGTCGGGCGTCGATTTCGCGGACGATCTTCTCTGCGATCTGCGCGAATCGTCCGGGCAAACGCAGTGCGTGGAAAAAAGCACGTGCATCGGCCACGCTCATGTGGGTCAGTGCCGGCAGGTTCGCATCACTGATGAAGACGTTGCGAGCACCCGTGTTGAGGCGGGCCCCTTCGCAGTCCGGACAGGTGCGGCTGGCCAGATAGCGGCCGAGTTCCTCGCGCACGGCAGAGGAGTCGGTTTCGCGGTAGCGTCGTTCGAGGTTGGGAATGACGCCCTCGAAGCTGCGCAGCTCCGATCGCGGCTTGCCGTCCGCTCCGGTCTGGGAAAACCGGATCCTTTCGATGCCCGATCCGTGCAGGATCACCGCGCGCACGGACGCCGGAAGCGCCTCCCACGGCGTTTCCACGTCGAAGCCGTAATGCTTCGCCAGGCTCTGGATCAGATTGAAATACCATGCGTTCCGGCGGTCCCAGCCGCGCACGGCGCCACCGGCGAGACTCAGCTCCGGGGTTGCGACCACCCGTTCGGGGTCGAAGAACTGACGCACGCCCAGGCCATCACAGGAGGGGCAGGCGCCGGCGGGATTGTTGAAGGAGAAAAGACGCGGCTCCAGTTCGCGGATCGCGTACCCGCAGACCGGGCAGGCGAAGCGTGCGGAGAAGACCAGGGGGGAGCGTTCCGGCTGGTCCATCCATGCCACCAGCGCGAGGCCCTCCGCGAGGCCGGTGGCGGTTTCGAACGATTCGGCAAGGCGTTGACGCAGGTCGTCGCGGACCTTGAAGCGGTCGATCACGATTTCGATGTCGTGCTTGCGCTTCGGATCGAGCGGCGGCAGGGCATCGAGTTCCACGATCTCGCCATTGATCCGTGCCCGCAGGAAGCCCTGCGCGCGCATGGCTTCCAGGGACTTGTGATGTTCGCCCTTGCGCCCTCGCACGATCGGAGCCAGCAGCATCAGGCGATCGCCTTCCGGAAGCGCGAGGACCTGGTCGACCATCTGCGAGATGGTCTGCGCCGCCAGGGTCTCGCCGTGTTCCGGGCAGCGCGGTTCTCCGGCGCGTGCAAAAAGCAGACGCAGGTAGTCGTAGATCTCGGTAATCGTGCCGACCGTGGAGCGCGGATTGTGGGAAGTACTCTTCTGTTCGATGGAGATGGCTGGCGACAGTCCCTCGATCAGGTCGACATCCGGCTTCTCCATCATCGAGAGGAACTGGCGCGCGTAGGTCGAGAGACTTTCCACGTAGCGACGCTGCCCTTCGGCAAACAGGGTGTCGAAGGCGAGCGAGGACTTCCCCGAGCCTGAGACGCCGGTGATCACGATCAGCCGGTCGCGCGGCAGATCCAGGTCCACGTTCTTCAGGTTGTGCGTGCGTGCGCCGCGGATCCGGATCGTGGCCATGCTCTCCCCGGGGGTGATGACGGCTTGATGCCAAACCCCGTATGTTAGCACTGACGTCAGGCTGATCCCTGCTCTCCCCGCGTTCGCGTGCGCGGCCGGGCAAGGATGGGGCCAGAGCCCAAACCCCACGGCATGCGAATTCTTTCTCCCAGCTTTGTTACCTGTAAGATCTGACGGTTTCCAGTCGACCGTCCAGCAGGCGCCCTTGTCATGATGCCTTTTGAACTCCGTGCCACCTCGGGGCTCGCCGCCATTTATGCGGTGCGCATGGCCGGACTGTTCATGGTGTTGCCCGTGTTCGTCCTGTACGCCGACGAGCTACCAGGCGCCACGCCTTTCCTGATGGGCTTCGCACTGGGGATTTACGGTCTGACACAGGCACTTCTGCAGATTCCGTTCGGCATGCTGTCTGACCGGATCGGGCGCAAACCGCTGATTGCGTTCGGGCTGCTCCTGTTGATCATCGGCAGCATCGTCGCCGCGATGGCGGAGACCGTGTACGGGATCATCCTGGGTCGAGCCCTGCAGGGGGCGGGGGCAGTGGCCGCGGTCGTGCTCGCACTGACCGCCGATCTCGTTGCCGAGGAGCGCCGAACGCGCGCGCTTGCGGTCATCGGACTGACGATCGGCCTGACGTTTACCGCCGCGATGGTGATGGGCCCGGTCGTGGACCAGTGGTTCGGCCTTTCCGGGATTTTCTGGCTTACCGCGGCGCTCGGATGCATGGCCATCATTGTTCTCTTCGCGTGGGTGCCACGCCCGGTCCAGTCCCTGCCGCATCCGGACATGGTGCCGGTGCCGGGCGGGATCGCCCATGTGCTCAGGGACCGGGAGTTGCTGCGCCTGAACCTCGGGGTGTTCATTCTGCACATGACGTTGGCCGCGAATTTTCTGGTGTTGCCGCTGTTGCTCGTGAATCGACTCGGGCTGCCGGCCGAACAGCACTACCAGGTTTACTTGCCGGTGCTGGTGCTGGGGTTTCTGCTGATGGTGCCTCTGGTCATCCTGGCCGAGCGCCGGCGGGCACTGAAGCCCGTGTTGCTCGCCGCCATCGCCGTGCTCGTGGTCGTGCAGGTCATGTTGCCTTTTGCGGTGCATGGGTTCGCCCTCGCGGCGACGCTGGTGCTGTTCTTTGCCGCGTTCAACCTGCTGGAGGCCGCCCTCCCGTCGCTGGTCGCAAAGACTGCCCCGGTGGCTGAAAAAGGCACGGCGATGGGGGTGTTTTCGACCAGCCAGTTTCTCGGGATCTTCGCGGGCGGGGTCGCGGGGGGAGCGATCCTGGCCCACTGGGGGGCCTCAATGGTGTTTGCACTGGGCCTGGTCGGGGCGGCGTCCTGGTGGCTGCTCGCCAGTTCCATGGCGCCACCCTCGCACCTTTCCAACCGATCGTACGCCCTGCCGGGACTCTGGAAGCCGGCCGCGTCCGAACTGCAGTTTCACATCGGACGCATGGACGGTGTCGGCGAGGTCCGGGTGAGCGCCATTGAATCCGCCATCTATCTGAAAGTCGATCCCGCGGTGTTCGACGAGCCAGGCTTGCGGACGCTCCTTCGCTCGCAGGGTCATGCGGCGCCGGATGCTCCCGAAAGCGCTGCGGACAGGTCGATCTCCTGAGAGGTTCGCCGTCGGGGGGGGCGGCGGCCCGATCATCGGGTCAGCGTCTGCAGTTCCGCGTTGGCGCGGCGCAGGCGTCCCGACAGGTTCTTCGTGATGTTGGTCATCAGGGTGTTGACGATGCCCGGACGTTCCCAGCTCAGCGTCTGGAGGGTCGGCAGGTCCAGTTGAAGTACGTCACAGTCTTCTTCGGCGACCGCGTCGGCTGATCGAGGTCCCCCGTCCACCAGGGCCATCTCCCCAAAAGCGACTCCGGCGCCAACGCTGGTGAGCCGCATCGCGCCGTTTTCCGGGTCCGGTACCTGGATCGCCACGCGGCCACGGGCCAGAAAGAACAGGCAGGTGGCGTCATCACCCTGGCGAATGATGGTTTTGCCCGCGGGGTAATGGTGTGACGACATGCGAGCGGTGAGCTGTGCGAGGTCGTCTTCGCTGAGACCCTGTAGCAATTCCATCTCGGCCATCGGGATATGGGACGGTGGACAGCCGTCTGTCATCAGGACCTGAGCCAGCAATGCGGCCTCGCAGTGTTCCAGGGCGGAGTCGAGCGTCGCGTGAAAAGCTGCTCTGGGAAGGCCGGCCGAGAACAGGTTCTGCGTGTTTCCACTTGCACAGGCGAAGTACAGTCGGGTCCCGGCGCCCGATAGATTCCGATTCAGTTGATGAAGCAGATCTGCGGCCGCGGGGGCGACCCGGCCGACCCGATGCAGGTCGAGGACCAAATGGTCACAGGTTTCCGGCCGGCCTTCGATGGCGGCATCCGCGCGCCGCAGAATCTGCTCTCCGGCCCGGAATTGAAGATCCCCCTGAATTTCCATGATCACCACACGGTGGCCGTGCTCGTCCAGAACCCGCCTCTCGGTTGCGCGCCGCATCACCTTCGAGCGCACCCGGTCCGCGCGGTAGGTCCGCACGACGGCATCGGCGGAGCGGACGGGATCGAAGACATGCAGGCCGAATCGCCGCGAAAGTTCGTCGCAGGCCTTGATGCCGCGCAGACTGTTGCCGCGGTCATCGAGCAGTGGCGAGAAGGTGCCGACCCCCATCTGTCCCGGTAACGCCGCCACGATGCCGCCCCCGACCCCGCTTTTCGCCGGGAGTCCGACCCGGAACGACCACTCACCCGCAAAGTCGTACATGCCGCAGGAGGCCATGACGGCCATGACGTACTTCACGTAGCGGGCATCGAGTGCGCGCTCCCCCGTCACCGGGTTGATGCCGCCATTGGCAAGGGTGGCGGCCATCATGGCGAGGTCCTCCGCCGTCACGAGCAGCGAGCACTGGCGAAAATAGACCTCCAGATGTTCATCGACGCGGGCATCCACCATCCCGAAATTGAGCATCAGCCAGGTGATGGCGCGGTTGCGATGGCCCGTTGCGGACTCCGAGGTGAACACCGCCTCGTCCACGTCCAGCACGCGGCCGGTGTAACGTCGGAACATCTCGACGATCCGGGCGATGCGTTCCTCACTGCCATGCCCCTTGATCAGACCGGTCGTGGCGATGGCGCCCGCGTTGACCATCGGGTTGAACGGGCGGTTGGTCCGCTCGTCGAAGACGATGGCGTTGAAGGCGTCGCCGGAAGGCTCCACGCCGACGCGGGCCAGCACGCCTTCGAGGCCGTGGTCCTCCAGTGCCAGGCCGTATACGAACGCCTTGGAAATACTCTGAATCGTGAACAGCGCGCGGCTGTCGCCGACCGAGTAGGGTTGGCCGTCCACGGTCATCAGTGCCATGCCGAAAAGGCTTGGGTCGACCTTGGTCAACTCGGGGATGTAATCCGCGAGCGCGCCGCCGTTTTCACGCCGGTAGGCTTCGTGAAGCTCTGCCAGGCATGCGGTAATGGCCGAGTGATCGACTTCCCCGCCATCAGCATTCACGGCGAACTTCCTTGATGACTGCATGCGGCCCCCTGCCCGAAGCGCGGCTCTGAGAGCCCGAACGAAATTCAGCACATCCGGGCAGCATCTTCCGTGCCAGCGCGCGGCCCGGGATGTGTACCCGGGTTACCGAAGCCCGGAACCCTGACCGACTCCGGGCATTCTTCGGGGGGGGGCATCTCTGGCGAGCGGACCCGGCAATCGGGTTCTGCGCGATCGAGGTGCATCAAGAGTGGCCGACGGGGCGCTCGCGCACCAATCCGGGGCGAACGGTCATGGCTTCATTCGGGAGGCGCGCGACTCGGACGCACCTGGGTTCGCTAGCACATTCCGTTGTCGCGGCGCACTCACCCCGAGGCTTTCATGCCGAGATCGGGCGGGTCAATCGAGCGAGGGCCAGGGTTCCTTCCCGGGATGCGTCGCTTTCAGAATGGTGGCGACAATGGGTCCCTTGGCCGCTGTATAGGCGGCGCGATCGCAATGATACACGCGGGCAAGGTTCCTTTTTTCGCGCTCGTAATAGGCGCACCACGCCGGGTTGGCGCGCAGAATGTCCCGAAATCTGAGCCAGGCTCGGGCGTGTGGCGAGCGGTTGTGGACGACGTGCAAATGCACCCGCGCGGGGTCTCCCAGGCGGAAGAAGTGACGCCCGCGCAGCCCGAAATTTCCCAGATATCGGTAATTCATGGCTTCCAGCTTGCGCACCAGTTTCCTGGAACGCGCGGGTAGGGTCACCGTCAGCATGATGTCGATGATGGGCTTGGCGCTCATGCCCGGCACCGCTGTGCTTCCGATGTGCTCGACGCTCAGAAATCCGGGAAGGTCGGCACTTTCCAGTTTCCGCGCCTCACGGGCGAAGGTCCGAGGCCAGGAGGCATCGTAGTCGACCAGAGTTACCGATTCGTCGCTGGGTTCGGACATGTGCTGGACGTCCAATTGGCAGGTGGATGGTTTGGTGTACCGTACCGGCTGGCCCGTCACCCGAAAACCCGCTACGTGGTATCGACGGCAATGGCCGTGGTGAGACCCCCTGCGGTTGGCGCCTTTGTGGCCCCTATCATTCAGAAAGATTGACGGCGCGCGCTCGGCGTTCGATACTCAATGGCATACATCGTTTATGCCTTAAAGGCATACATCTTTGATGACTTTGATGGCGGGCGCAACATGCCAAGGTGGAGTCAAACGTTTGTCCCAGGATCGCGGACCGTGACGCGCAGGGTTCTTGGAGCGGCTCCCGGAAGGTACGGAATCTGAAGATCAACCACCAGGCTTGGGGATTTGGCTGCGATGCAAATGCAAACGGGGGTTCAATCGGTGATCGGGCTAGTCGGCCAATGGTGCCCACCATCCGGGCTGGGCAACCCGTCGGTCCCTTCTCGGCCTGCGGGGTCTTGGAGGAGGGGCTGTCTTTGGGCCTCCCTGGTCGTCTGTTCGCTGGGTCTCGGGGTTTCCAGTGCCAGTGCTCAGGACACCACCCCGGAAAACTCGGCACCCACGGCACTGATGGAAGGTGGAGAAGTCCGAGCGGAGGGTGTTGATCCGTTGCCGCTGCAGTTTCCGGACGGTACCGAAATCACCCTGACGCAGGGTTCGTGGCTGCACCTCGAGAGTGCCGCCTTCGATGAGAGTGCTCCGGAATCGGACCAACTGGTGGTGCGTCTGGTCAAGGGCGGTCTTCGGGCCGTGACCGGACGACTGGGCAAGCGCGGAGACCCTGACGCCTTTCAGGTGCGCACGCCGGTAGGAAGCATCGGGATCCGTGGCACCGAGTTTGAAATGGTCTACTGCGAGGCCGGCGATTGCGATCCGGCGTTGCTCGCGCCGCTGCCGGACTCAGCGCGTTCGCGCATCGAGCAGGAAGGCGGGCTTTATTATGGCGTCAGCACGGGAGCCATTGCCTTCCGGAACGGCGCCGGCGAATTTCCGCTGGAGGCGGGGCGCTGGGGGTATGCCTCGAGCCGTGAACGGCCACCTGTCGAGGGCGCGTTCCCCCGGCAGGAGGAGCTTCCCCCGCCGCTGCGGGCGGCGATCGTCGATGCCGTCAACACCAATCCAGAGGTCCAGGAGCGCTGGAACGCCTATCTCGCGGCCGAGGAAGGCGGCAATATCGCCCGCGGACGCTTCCTCCCCGAGATCGACCTCAGCCTGAGTGCGCAACGTCAGTATCAGGAGAGCGATGATTTCGGACGCGTGGAGCGGGATCCGCTTCGTGCGGACATCACGCTCAACCAGATGCTGTACGACGGCTTCTTCACCAGCGCGGACGTGCGGCGTTTGGGTCATGCGCGCATGGTTCGCTATTACGAGTTGCTCGAGGCGGCCGATCAGGCTGCGCTGGACGCGATCCGCGCCTACATGGATGTGGAACGCCATCGTGAACTGGTGTTTCTGGCTCAAGAGAATTACAACGCGCATCGCCAGATCTATGATCGAGTCGCGGATCTCGCGCGGACCGGAGTCGGTCGCGGGGTCGATCTGGAGCAGGTCACCGGTCGGGTTGCGCTCGCCGAGGACAGTCTTCTGACCGAAATCACCAACCTGCACGACGCGAGCGCCCGTTTCCTGCGTGTCGTGGGTCGTACACCCCCCGAGGAGTTCGTGGATCTGCTGGGTGTGATGCCCACGGGTTCGCTTCCGGGGACCGTGGATGAGGCCGTACGGGCTGCGTTGATCGCGAATCCGACCATTTCCGCCTCGGTGGAGAACGTGATGTCGGCCTACCAGCAGGTACGCGTGGGGCGCTCCTATCATCATCCGAAGGTGGATTTCCGCATTCAGACCGCGAGGGACAATGCCCTCAACAGCACTTTTGTCCGGGATGGGGACGAAGAGTGGGTCACGGACACGACCATCGGGTTGGTCCTGCGCTTCAACCTCTTCCGTGGTTTTGCCGATCAGGCGCGCATCGGGCAGTTCGTCGAAGAGGCCAATCTGGCCAAGGACAAGCGTGAGAACGTCTGCCGCAACGTGCGCCAGACCGTGGCGATCGCGTTCAACGATATCAACGTGCTGAAGGAGCAGCTCGTTTACCTGAACCAGCATCAGCTTTCGAGCGACAAGGTGCGCACCAACTACCAGCAGCAGTTCGATATCGGTCAGCGGACCCTGCTTGACGTGCTCGATACCGAAAACGAGTTTTTCGAAGCGCGTCGAGCCTACGTCGCAGGCCTGTTCGATCTCGAGCTGGCCTATGCCAGATCGCTGGCCGGGCTGGGCCAGTTGCTGTCTTCACTGGGGATCGCACGCGACGAGATGCCGGATATCGAGAGTCAGACGAACGTCGATCCAGACGAGCTTTGTCCTCCGATGGCTCCCGCGATGATGCAGGTTGAACGAAACAGCCTGTTTCCTTGAACCCAGCCCGGGGGGTGCCTGGGGACGGCTTCAGGCGCGCCGGAGTGGTGAGCAATCGAGCGGCCGCTGAACCCCGGGTGCGGCGATCTTCCGTACAGGGGGGCGCCCGGCGGCACGCCCTGACTGCCGACGGTCGGAAACTCGTGGAATGAGGTGGTTCACCCGTTCGCGGCGGGGGTACCTGCTTCGTGTCGCCCTGAATCTAGGTCTGCTCCTGGTGCTCCTGGGGCATGCCCTGGGCGAGTACCGGCTCGATGCGATCGATCGCGTCGAGATCTGGACCTACGATCTTCGCCTGCTCGCCACTGCAAAAGTCGACCCGGACTCCCCGGTCGTGATCGTCGACATCGATGAGCCCAGTCTGGCTGCCGTAGGTCGCTGGCCCTGGCCCCGTCACCTCGTTGCCTCCCTGCTGGATGAATTGCTCGAGCGCCAGGGGGCCGCAGTGGTGGCGTTCGACGTGGTTTTCGCGGAGCCGGACGAGAGCAGTGGTTTGCCCGTGCTGGAGCGATTGGCCACGGATGCGTTTCGGGATCAACCCGATTTCCTGGGCGTGCTGGAGGAACTGCGGCCAACGCTGGACCACGATGCTCGATTTGCCGCGGCGCTTCGGGACCGCCCCGTTCTGCTGGGATACTATTTCAGCGGTGGGGCGGATGCCGTTCGGGTGGGGCAGCTTCCCGAGCCGCTGTTTCGGGAAGAGGATTTCGGCGGTCGCCGGATACCGGTGGTTCGTGGTGACGGCTACGGGGCGAACATTCCGGAACTGCAGCAGGCGGCATCGGGAGCCGGGCATTTCACCCCGCTTTTCGATGTCGACGGCATTACGCGCAGGGTTCCGCTCCTGATCGAGTTCGACGGTGGGTACTACGAGTCACTGTCGCTCGCCGCGGCCCGGCTCTATCTCGGGGGTGCCGTTCCTCGACCGGTCTTCGGTGAGGCCGGCGCCGGAGACTACTTCGCGCTCGAGGCCTTGAACGTCGCGGGCCGCAGCATCCCGGTGGACAGGTTTGGTGCTGCGCTGGTCCCCTATTCGGGGCCTCAGGGAAGTTACCGCTACATATCGGTTACCGAGGTCCTTCAGGGAGCACTCCCCGCCGGGTCGCTCGCCGGGAAGATCGTACTGATCGGAACCTCGGCCACCGGTCTGATGGATCTTCGCGCCACGCCCGTCGGCAATGCGTACCCGGGCGTCGAGATTCACGCGAATCTCGTTCACGGGATCATCAGTGAGTCGATCCTGTACGAACCGGCCTATCTGGAAGGCCTCGAAATACTCGCGGTCGTGATCGTCGGCGGGCTGCTGATGTTCCTGATGCCGAAGCTGGGTCCCGCAGTCGCACTGATCACCGTGGCGGGTCTCACGCTGGCCCTGTTTGCCGGGGGGCTTTACCTCTGGCAGCAGCACCTCGTGGTCATGCCGATGGCGCTGCTGCTGCTGACGGTTCTGGGGATGTACCTTCTCGACACCATCTATGCGCTTTTCGTCGAGAACCGTGCCAGATCCCGGGTGTCGGCCCTGTTCGGGCAGTACGTTCCGCCGAGGGTGGTCGATGCCCTGGCGGACAACCCGGAGGCCGCTTCGATGGAGGGCGAAAGCCGGGAGATGAGTGTGCTGTTTTCGGACGTGCGCGACTTCACCCGCATTTCGGAAGGCCTTCCGGCCAACCAACTTTCCGCGCTGATGAACGACTACCTCTCGGTGATGACCCGGGCCATCCAGTCGGAAAATGGCACAGTGGACAAATACATCGGCGACGCGATCATGGCCTTCTGGGGTGCGCCCCTACCGCAGCAGGATCATGCGGCACGCTCCGTGCGCACGGCACTGGCGATGCAGGAGGCGGCCAACGGCTTGCGCGAGGTCTATGCCGGTCGAGGCTGGCCTTTGTTGCACGTGGGCATCGGGATCAACACCGGTGTCATGAGTGTCGGGAACATGGGCTCGGAATTCCGGCGGGCCTATACGGTCCTCGGTGACGCGGTGAATCTGGCTTCGCGTCTGGAGATGCTCACGAAGCATTACGGGGTGGGTATCATCGTGAGCGAGGGCACGCGGGCGGAAACGGAAGCGGCGTTCCATTATCGTGAACTGGACAGGATCCTGGTGCGCGGAAAGGAGCACGCGGTGAGCATTCACCAGCCCGTGGCGGTGCGGTCGGCACCCGATGCGCGTTTGTCGGGAGAAATGGCGGAGCGCTGCCTGCTCTATGCCGAGATGCTTCAGGCATACCGGGACCGTGACTGGGATCGGGCCGAGCGTGCCTTGGATCGTCTCGGGAAGCGGGACGAGTCCGACGGGCTCATCCGGTGTTTTCGGGATCGTATCGATCGTTTCCGCGCGGCCCCGCCACCAGACGACTGGACGGGCGTCTATCGCTTCGAAACGAAATGACTTCTCGAATCGATGGGTTTGTCCCGTGGAGCTGGCGCGGAAGACGCGGAATCGATACAGGCGGGACAGACGGACCTCCTGGCGTTATCCTTCAGCCTGATTTGGCTTTTTGCGGCGTAGCCCATGGATCAATTCAGCCATATGCGTTCGCTGATGGAACGGTTCCCCCCGCTGGCAGCGCTACCCAAGATTTCCCGTGACCGTTTGGCCACCGCCGCCCAGCTTGTGAGCGTGCCTGCCGGACAGTGGGTGTTTCGTGGCAAGGAGGATCGCGGAGACCGCCATTTCCTGCTCTCCGGCCGTGTTCGGTTGGCGCGGACAAACGGGGAGACGCACACGATCGCAGCCGGCCAGCCGGAGGCCGGTGCGGCGCTTGAGGGCGATCTTCCCCGGGAATGGGAGTGCCGCGCACTCGAGCCCGTTCAGGTCATCCGGGTTCCCGCCGACCTCATTTATGTCGTGCTGAGCCGACCCCGTGGAGTGGTTGGCTTCACCGTGCGCGAGATCGGGGACGCGGAAGGCGGTGACCATGATGAGGGGTCGGATTGGATGGAGACCCTGCTGGAGACGCCTTTCTTTCGCGATATTCCACCGGACAGTATTTTCAATCTGCTGCAGCGGTTTGAACCCATGCCGGTGAGCGCAGGGCAGAAGATCATTCAGCAGGGCGACGATGGCCGGTATTTTTACGTCCTGAGCCGTGGGCGTGCGGAGGTGGTTCGGGAGCACCCGAATGGCCAGGAGGTGCGGCTCGCCGAGCGCGTTCCCGGTGAGGGATTCGGGGAGGAGGCGTTGATATCGGGAGCACGTCGCAATGCGACCGTCCGGATGATGACGGACGGTGAGGTGCAGAAGCTCCAAGCCCGGGATTTCGACGAGTTGCTCCGGGGGCCGGTGGTGGTCAGCCGAGAAGCAGGGGATGCGGCTGCGCTGATCGCGGCGAAGAAGGGCATCTGGATGGATGTCCGTCTGAGCGACGAATTCCAGCGCGACGGGTTGTCCGGAACGGTCAATCTGCCGCTACCGCTGCTGCGCAGCCGTCTCCATATTCTCGCGAAGGATCGTCCGGTTGTGGCCTTCTGTGATACCGGAAGCCGCAGTGCGGTGGCTGTCTACCTGATGCGTGAACGTGGTATCGAAGCGTGGCTGCTGGAAGGCGGTGTGCAGGCTCTGCGGCTCTACCGGCAGGAGGCTGACCGTGATGCCGTCCCTCCGGCGGCATCTTCCTGACCGGTGGGTCTGGCCCGGCCGGTGCGGATCCGGATGAACGGTAAATCGTCAGGTTCGTCGCAGCGCCGGTCGCCGCTTGCTAAACTAGCCGCCTTTTCCAGCGAGCGAACGACAAGGAGCAGCCATGGCCCGCGGAGTGAACAAGGTAATTCTGCTCGGCAATCTCGGTGCCGACCCTGAAAAGCGTGAGACGCCGTCAGGGATGACCATCACCAACCTGCGTCTTGCGACCAGCGAACAATGGACGGACAAGCAGTCCGGTGAGAAACGGGAGAACACGGAATGGCATCGGGTCGTGCTGTTCGGTCGCCTGGGTGAGATCGCCGCCCAGTACCTGAGCAAGGGATCCCAGGTGTATATCGAAGGCCGGATTCAGACGCGAAAGTGGCAGGGCCAGGACGGCCAGGACCGCTACACGACCGAAATCGTGGCGAGCGAGATGCAGCTGGTGGGCGGACGCGGCGGGTCGGGTGGCGGCGATTCCGGTGGTGGCCGTCACGAAGGAGGGTCCGAACCGTCCTGGGACGATCGCGGCAGTTCCGGATCGTCGTCCGGTGGGCGCGGAATTCAGGACGATGACGTACCCTTCTAGCGCGCGGACGGTTCCCGCAATCCGGCCGGCACCGGGGGTGCGAAAGGTCTTCATCCAGACCCACGGCTGCCAGATGAACGAGTACGATTCCGGGCGCATGCTCGATACGTTGCGCGCGTTGTATGGCGCAGAACGTACCGAGGATCCGGAGGCTGCGGATCTGCTTCTGTTGAACACCTGCTCGATCCGCGAGAAGGCGCAGGAGAAGGTCTTCTCGTTGTTGGGTCGCTGGCGGGAACTGAAGGAGCGGCGGCCGGAGATTCTCATTGGGGTCGGGGGTTGCGTGGCGAGTCAGGAGGGCGCTGCGTTGCGCGAGCGCGCGCCGTTCGTGGATCTGGTGTTCGGTCCGCAGACGCTGCACCGTCTTCCCGAGCTGATTCAGCAGGTCCGGCGTGGCGGGACCCCGGTGGTCGACGTCAGTTTTCCCGAGATCGAAAAGTTCGATCGCCTGCCCGAGCCGCGTGCCGAGGGCGGGAGCGCCTTCGTTTCGGTGATGGAGGGTTGCAGCAAGTACTGCAGCTTCTGCGTGGTTCCCTATACCCGAGGCGAGGAAATCAGCCGGCCCTTCGACGACGTGATCGCCGAGGTTGCGGGCCTGGCGGCGCAGGGGGTGAAGGAAATCAACCTTCTGGGACAGAACGTCAACGCGTATCGCGGGCCGATGCACGATGGTGATATGGCCGATCTCGCGTTGTTGCTCCATTATGTGGCCGCAGTCGATGGCATCGAGCGCGTCCGCTTCACGACGTCGCATCCGGTGGAATTCTCGGCTCGGCTGATCGAGGCGTACGCCGATGAGCCCAAACTGGTCAGCCACCTGCATCTGCCCGTACAGAGTGGTTCCGACCGCATCCTGGCCATGATGAAGCGCGGTCACACCGTGCTCGAATACAAATCCAAGATCCGGCGCCTGCGGGAGCTGCGACCGGATCTCGACCTCTCATCGGACTTCATCGTCGGCTTTCCGGGGGAAACCGAGGACGATCACGCCGCGACCCTGCAACTCGTGGAAGAGCTGAACTTCGATTTCTCCTTCAGTTTCATCTACAGCGCCCGTCCAGGGACGCCTGCCGCCGGATTGCCCGATGATGTGCCCATGGCGACCAAGAAGCGACGCCTGCGGGAGCTTCAGTCGTTGCTCGAGGCGCAGGGCCAGGCGCGCAACCAGGCCATGACAGGCAGCGTGCAGCGGGCACTGGTGGAGGGGCGCTCCCGCCGGGACCCGTCCCGGCTCGCGGCACGCACCGCCAACAACCGGGTCGTCAATTTCGACGGTGCGCCCGAGTTGACGGGTACGATGGTCGACCTGTTGATTACCGAGGCACAGCCGCATTCCTTGCGTGGCATGTTGTTGGGGAGCGGCACGGAAACGGGGCCGGGTCCGTTACAGGCGTATGCCGCAGAACCGCGCTGATTTCACGGTAGACCCCGCGGACCAGGAGACGCTTGCGCGTCTGTCGGGTCCACTGGATTCTCATCTGCGACTCATCGAGTCCCGGCTTGGCGTTCACGTGCACAATCGTGGGGCCCGGTTCAACCTGACGGGACCCAACGAAGCGGTCCGCGCGGCCGAAGCGCTGATCCGGGAACTGCACGGCATGGCTCGGGCCGAGCCGATCAGTCTGGAACAGGTTCACGCATCGTTGCAGGCGGCCCATCTCGACGAGCCCGATGACGCGACGACGCGCGAACCCGTTCTGCGACTGAAGCGGGCGGTCATCCGAGGACGGGGGCCCCGACAGAATCACTATCTCGACGCGATCGCGCATCACGACCTGAACTTCGGGATCGGTCCGGCGGGTACCGGAAAAACCTATCTGGCCGTTGCGGCAGCCGTGGAGGCTCTGGAGCAGGATCGGATCGGAAGGCTGGTGCTGGTGCGCCCCGCGGTGGAAGCCGGCGAGCGGCTGGGGTTCCTGCCGGGGGATCTGGCACAGAAGATCGACCCCTATCTGCGCCCCATGTATGACGCTTTGTACGAATTGCTGGGTTTCGACCAGGTCGCACGCTTGATGGAACGCCAGGTGATCGAGGTGGCGCCGCTCGCCTACATGCGAGGACGCACGCTGAACGAGTCGTTCATCATCCTCGATGAAGCGCAGAACACCACGGCGGAGCAGATGAAGATGTTTCTGACCCGTATCGGTTTCGGGTCCACCGCGGTCGTCAACGGCGACATCACCCAGGTGGACCTGCCGCGGGGGCAGTTGTCGGGGCTGCGCCACGCAGCGAGGATCCTCGATGGAGTCGACGGGGTCAGCATCACCCGATTCCTGGCCGAGGACGTGGTGCGTCATCCGCTGGTCCAGCGCATCGTCGAGGCCTATGCGCTCCACGGGGACCCGGCGGGATCCGATGCTTGACGCGCGGGTCCAGTACGGGCTGTCGCGCACAGGGTGGCCGGGCCCCGGCCCACTGCACCGGGCTGCCCAGGCCGCCTGGCGCGATTCGGGCTCCGCGCACGTCACCCTTCGGCTGGTGGATCTGGAGGAGGGGCAGCGGCTGAATCGGGAATTCCGCGGCAAGCCTGTCGCCACCAACGTTCTGTCCTTCCCTGCGCCCCCGCCGGTCCCGCCCGGGTTCTCCGCCAGTACGTATCTGGGCGATATCGTGCTCTGTGCGCCTGTGCTGGCCACCGAGGCTTGTGAACAACGCAAGTCCCTGCGGGCTCATTTTGCGCACATGGTGGTCCATGGCATGCTGCACCTGCAGGGCATGGATCATCAGGAGCCGACCGAGGCCGAAGCGATGGAGGCGATCGAGCGTGAAATTCTTGCCGGGCTGGGATTTGCGGATCCGTATGCCTAGATTCCCTGTTCAAGGCGCAACCCCGAGGTCTTCACGGCTTTCCCATGTCTGATACGGCAAGATCCGAAGGCCCTCCCTTACGTGGTTTGCTCGAACGTCTCGGTTCGATGCTTTCGTCGGAACCGCGGGACCGCGAACAGCTGCTCGAACTTCTGCGCGGCGCCCACGCCCGGGACCTGATCGATCCCGAGGCGCTGGCGATGCTCGAGGGCGTGCTCCATGTCGCCGAAATGCAGGTCCGGGACATCATGGTGCCACGGGCGCAGATGGACGTCGTGCGCCGGGATGCCAGTCTTGCGGAGATTCTCCCGGACCTGGTTTCATCCGCGCATTCGCGGATCCCGGTCATTGTCGACAGCCGGGACGAGGTCGCGGGTATCCTGCTTGCGAAGGACCTGCTGCGATTCTTCACGGGCACGCAGGAGGAAGCGTTCGACATGCAGGAAATCCTGCGCCCTGCCGTGTTTGTTCCCGAGAGCAAGCGGCTGAATGTGCTGCTCAAGGAATTCCGCCTCAGTCGGAACCACATGGCGATCGTGGTCGACGAGTACGGGGGCGTGTCGGGACTGGTCACGATCGAGGACGTGCTGGAACAGATTGTCGGCGAGATCGAAGACGAACACGACGTCGATGACTACCTCACGCAGATCATGCAACACCCCGGTGACCGGTATACCATCAAGGCGTTGACCCCGATCGAGGAGTTCAACACCTACTTCGGGACCGCGTACGACGAGGAGGACTTCGACACGCTGGGCGGTCTTCTTCTGTCGCAGTTCGGTCACGTGCCGCGTCGGGGTGAGAGCGTCGCGTTCGATGGCTTGCAGTTCCGGGTGTTGCGGGCTGATAACCGCCGCCTTCACCTGGTGGAAATGCGTCGGGTTGCGGCCGCACCCGACGGTAGCAGTACCGCGGATTCCTGAGCGCTCCGATGCGTGTAGCCGAAGCTCCTCCGGCGGCGGCCCGCGCGCCGGAGCCATTGCTTCGATGGGCGGGTCGCGCGCTGACGGGCTGGCGCGCGACCGCGGTCTCGCTGGTGGCCGGTGGACTCCTCGTGCTGGCTTTCGCTCCTTTCGACCTGTACCTGCTGGCGCCCTCGGCACTCGCTCTATGGTTCGCGCTCCTGCGCGGATGTGAGCCCGGTACCTCCTTTCGCCATGGCTACGCTTTCGGTTTGGGGTTCTTCGGATTCGGCGTGACGTGGGTCTTCAACAGCCTGTTGATCTTCGGACAGGCGCCCTGGGTCGTCGCGACGCTGATCACCGGTGCATTCGTGCTTCTCCTGGCGGTCTATCCCGCGGTGCTGGCGTGGTCTGCGGCGCGGGTTGCCGGAAACGGCGGGCTGTTGGCCTGGTTGTCGGCGCTGGCCGGGGGGTATGTGCTCCTGGAGGTTCTGCGTGGCTGGCTGTTGTCCGGGTTCCCGTGGCTTCTGCTGGGTCATGTGTTGCTGGACAGCCCGGTCCGATCCTGGATTCCACTGGGTGGTGAGGCGGCCGCGGGGCTCTGGGTCACGATGCTCGCCGCGGCGCTGGTGCTTCTGCTTGCACGGCGACTGATCGCCGCTTTGGTGCTGATTGCCACGCTGCTGGGCGGGTCCGCGGTGATCGCATCCTGGAACTGGGTGGAGCCTTCCGGGCCACCATTGCGGGTGGCGGTCGTACAGGGAAACATCGATCAGGGCCGCAAGTGGCAGGACGACGGCATCCAGCATGCGTTGGCCACCTATTCGAGCCTGAGTCTTCCGGCTGCGGGTGTCGACCTGCTGGTCTGGCCCGAGACGGCGATCCCCGCGTTCTACGCCGAGGTCTACGCCGAACTGGACGCGCTCTCCGAGCGTCTGGAACTCGAGGGCACGGAGCTGGTGACGGGCATCTTCGATTTCGACCCGGTCGATCGGGCGATGTACAACAGTATTCGCCACCTTCCGAGCGGGGGCGTCTATGACAAACGGCAACTCGTACCCTTTGGAGAGTACCTGCCGCTCCGACAGCGCCTCGATTGGCTCGACCGGTTGCTCGACATCCCGATGTCCGATCTGAGTGCCGGCACGGGGGACGGGAAGATGCCGATGGCCGGGCAGTTGGCCGGGCTCTCCGTCTGCTACGAAGCCGCCTATGCGCGCCGCATTCGGGCCGCGCTGCCGGACGCGACATTCCTACTGAATGTCAGCAACGACGCCTGGTTCGGCAACACGATGGCTCCGCACCAGCATCTGCAGATCGCACGCTTCCGGGCACTCGAAGCAGGGCGCCCGATGATTCGGGCCACCAACACGGGCATCTCGGCCCTGATTGCGGCCGATGGACGGGTAACGGCGCACAGTGATCTGTTCGTCCGCGAGGTGTTGCAGGGCGACGTCCTGCCGCATTCGGGCGTAACGCCCGCCGTCCGCTTCGGTGCCTGGCCCGCGTTTGCCTTCTCCGCTCTGCTGCTCCTGCCGGCGTTCTGGCCACGTCGCCGTCGTTGAATCGCGCGACTATTACTATTCGGAACCCTCGGGTGCCGGGCCGCCCCGGTGAAAGCGCGTGTGCCGACAATGCGGACAGGGCGGAATCCTGCCCGCCTTGGAAAGATGAAGGGTACCGCCACACTCCATGCAGGTGAGTTCGCCCGGTCCGGTGATTTCCCCCGTATGCCATTCACCCATCCGATACGCCCGCGCCGCAAATTCGGCCAGCTCGACCTTGGTCTGGTCCGCGACCGTGCTCAGGGCATTCAGCAGACCGGCCTCGATCATCGCGATGTCCATTCGCAGCCAATCGCGCCAATCCGTGGGGCCCTTGCCGAGAAAGCTTCCCAGGTCGTGCAGGTCCCGGCGCAGATAGTCCGTCACCGTATCGGCTTCCTCGGCCGTGATCTGTCCGTGAGCCAGAACTTCGCTTCGAGCCGATTCCAGCAGATCGTTCAGCACCACGCCGCTACGATCGGGCAGCGCTTCCAGGTCTGTCGAGAGCTTCTGCAGCATGCGGTTGTAGGCCTGTTCCAGCCGGTCCTCTTCAGGGTTGCCGGTCTCGTTCATGTCCGTGCCTCCTCGGCGGTGTCCTTTTCTAAACTTAGCACGTTGCAGTGGTCCGTTTTGCTGCACCGGGGATCTTCCGGACGGACATGCGCCGCTCCCCGGTCTCTGATCTTGGTCGCGATGGTTCGGCGCTGGTATTCTGCCCATCTTCATCAACTCAGGATGGTTTCCCGATGCTGGAAAGCTATGATCCCCTCGAGGTCGAGACCTCGGTTCAGAAGCGCTGGGAGGAGGGTCGGAGCTTCAACGCGCGGGAGGACGACGGTCGGGAGCCGTTCTACTGCCTGTCGATGTTCCCGTACCCGTCGGGCAAGCTGCACATGGGGCATGTCCGCAACTACACCATCGGCGACGTGATCGCGCGCTTCCAGCGCATGCAGGGGCGCAATGTCCTGCAGCCCATGGGCTGGGACGCTTTCGGTCTACCCGCCGAGAATGCGGCGATCGCCAATGGCGTACCGCCCGCGCGCTGGACCCGCCAGAACATCGATCAGATGCGGACGCAGCTGAAGCGTCTCGGCTTCGCCTATGACTGGAGCCGCGAACTGGCCACCTGTGATCCGGAGTATTACCGCTGGGAGCAATGGCTGTTCCTGCGTCTGCTCGAAAAGGGGCTGGTCTACCGGAAGCTGGCCACCGTGAACTGGGATCCGGTGGATCAGACCGTGCTGGCCAATGAACAGGTCATCGACGGGCGCGGCTGGCGTTCTGGCGCCGTGGTGGAACGGCGGGAGATGCCCCAGTGGTTCCTGCGGATCACCGACTACGCCGATGAGCTGCTCGAATCTCTGGACGACCTCGAGGGCTGGCCCGAGCAGGTCCGCGCGATGCAGCGGAACTGGATCGGCCGCTCGGAGGGTGTCGAGCTGGATTTCACCTGTGACGGCGCGGAAACGCTGACGGTCTACACCACGCGCCCGGATACGTTGATGGGCGTCAGTTACGTGGCCGTGGCGCCCGAGCATCCCATGGTGGCCAACCGAGTGGCGAACGACCCGGAACTCGCGGCTTTCGTCGAGAGCTGCCGGAATCGGGGTGTCGCCGAGGCCGACCTCGCGACGATGGAGAAACGCGGCCGACCGCTGGGTGTCGAGGCGCGGCACCCGCTCACTGGAGCGGCCGTTCCGGTATGGGTGGCGAACTTCGTGCTGATGGAATACGGTACCGGCGCCGTGATGTCGGTTCCCGCGCACGATGAGCGCGATCATGCGTTTGCCCTGCAGTACGGGCTGCCCATCCTGCAGGTCATCGAACCCATGGACGGCGGTGCCTGGGACATCCGCGAACACGCGTTCACCGAGCACGGGCGGCTGGTCGGCTCCGGGGAATTCACCGGAATGAGCTCGCCGGAGGCATTCACGGCGATCGCCGAAGCGCTGGAAGCGCGCGGTCTGGGTCGCCGTCGCCGCAATTATCGACTGCGTGACTGGGGCATCTCGCGACAGCGCTACTGGGGCTGCCCGATTCCGGTGATCCACTGCGCAGGCTGCGGCGTGGTCCCCGTGCCCGAGTCCGACCTGCCGGTGGTCCTCCCGGAAGACGTGATCCCCGACGGCTCCGGATCCCCGCTCGCCAGACTGGCCTCGTTTCACGAGACCCGCTGCCCGAAATGTGGCCAACGTGCCCGACGCGAGACCGACACCTTCGACACCTTCTTCGAGTCGTCCTGGTACTACGCGCGGTACTGTTCGGCAGACAACAGCGACGCGATGCTCGATGCCCGTGCGGATCACTGGCTGCCGGTCAACCAGTACGTGGGCGGCATCGAGCACGCGGTGCTGCATCTTCTGTACGCACGATTTTTCCACAAGCTCCTGCGCGACGAAGGTCTGCTGAGCAGTGACGAACCCTTCACCCGGTTGCTCACCCAGGGCATGGTGATCGCGCCCACGTTCTATCGGGAGCGGCCCGATGGCGGCCGGGACTGGATCAACCCGGCCGAGGTCGAGGTGACCCGCGAGGCCGATGGCCAGACCCTTGCCCGTCTGCGCGCGGGCGGCGAAGCGGTTTCGACCGGAGGCATGGAAAAGATGTCCAAGTCGAAGAACAACGGCGTCGATCCGCAGGCTCTGATCGATCGTTACGGCGCCGATACGGCGCGCCTGTTCACGATGTTTGCGGCCCCACCCGACCTGTCCCTGGAATGGTCGGACTCCGGGGTCGAGGGTGCGCACCGGTTCCTGAAGCGTCTCTGGCGGCAGGTATTCGAATCCCATTGCATCGAGTCGGCACCGGTGCGGCCGCGTCCGGACCAGTTGAGCGATGCATCCCGGGCGCTTCGGCGCAAGCTGCACGAAACCATTGCGAAGGTCACGGATGACCTCGGCCGGCGCCAGACCTTCAATACCGCGATCGCGGCCAACATGGAACTCTTGAACGAGGTCACCCGTTTTTCGGTGCCAGGAACGGAGGCGGTTTCGGTACGGCGGGAGTGCCTCACGGGTATCGTATTGATGCTGAATCCGATCGTCCCGCATGTGAGTCAGGTACTCTGGGAGGGTTTGGGGCATCATGGGCTGGTCGCCAATGCGGCCTGGCCCGAGGTCGATCCGAATGCCCTGGTGGTCGATACGGTCACGTTGGCGGTACAGGTCAACGGCAAGCTTCGGGCGCAGATCCAGGTGCCGGCGGATGCGTCCAGGGAACAGCTGGAAGCGCTGGCACGTGGAGACGCCAACGTGCAGCGCCACATCGAAGGTCTGTCCGTTCTGAAAGTCATTGTGGTTCCCGGGCGGCTGGTCAATCTCGTAGCGAGGTCTCAATGAACATCCTGCGTACGCTGTTTCTTTCCATGCTGGTCCTGGCCGTAGCCGGGTGCGGGTTTCAACTGCGAGGTACGCCAAACTGGCCTGCCGAGCTGAGTCCTGTGTACGTGAGCGGTCTCGAGACCCGGGATCCCTTTTATCTGCTGCTGGTCCAGAGCCTGCGGTCTGCGGGTGTCGATGTGGTGAACGAGCCCATGGCCGGCGGATCCGAGATCCGGATACTGGCCCTGAGAGAGCAGCGCCGGGTGCTTACGGTGACCGGTGCCGCGCAGATCAACGAATACCGCCTGACCCGCAGGCTCGACAGCGAGCTGCGTCTACCGGATGCCGACGGCCCGCTACCGCTCGGCGAGCTGGAGGTTCGTCAGACCTATTCCTTCGATCCCGCCGCGGTACTGGCGCAGGAAACACGCGAGGACGAACTGCGTACGGTCATGAACCGCGACCTGGTCCGGTTGCTGCAGTATCGCGTTCGTGCAGCCACGGGGGGGAGTGTCGCGCCGGCAGCAGACCGGGACGGGACTTGACGATCGATCCCCGGCAGCTCGGGCCCGCTCTCGCCAGTGGGCTCCGGCCGGCGTACCTGATCCTTGCGGAGGAACCGCTCCAGGCGCTGGAAGCGGCGGATGCCGTGCGTACCCGAGCGCGCGACGAAGCCTTCACGGCACGCACGGTCCTGGACCTGTCCGCGAACGGTGACTGGAACAGTTTCGAGGCCGCGATCCGGGATCGTTCCCTGTTCGCGGAGCGTGGACTGATTGATCTGCGCCTGCCTTCGGGCAAGCCGGGAAAACAGGGTGCCGCGCACCTTCTGGGATATGCGCAGCATCCGCCACCCGACCTGGTCCTGCTGTTGCAACTGCCGAAACCGACCAGCGAGATGCGCAAGGCTGCGTGGTTCAAGGCCCTGGAGCGGGTCGCCGTGGTCGTTCACGCCCGCCCCGTGCCACCGGTCCGTCTGGGCGCCTGGATCCGCGACCGCCTGTCGAGCTCGGGTATCACCATCCACGGGGATGCGCTGTCATTCCTGGCTTCCAGGGTTGAGGGCAATCTGCTCGCGGCACGTCAGGAAGTGGACAAGCTCGTGCTGCTCGGCGTCACGGAGGTCGATCTCGAGACCCTGCAGGGAGGGTTGGGCGATGCTGCCCGGTTCGACCTCTTTGCGCTTCCGGCGACGGCGCTTTCCGGACAGACGCAGCGGGCGCTGCGGATGCTGCGGGGAATGCTGGCTGAAGGGCAACCGGAACCGCTGATCCTGTGGGTTCTGAGCCGGGATATCCGGGCGCTCGCGCAGGGAGCCCAGCGCTGTGCCCGGGGAGAGCCGGCGGCGGCGGTGGCCAAGGCCTTCTGGGGTACCGACGCCGCCGCTTTGCGCCAGGCGCTGGACCGTGTCGGACCGGCGGCGGCTCGGGATCTTCTGGCTCGGGCCGCTGTCGTGGACCGGGTGATCAAGGGACGTGAGTCGGGCAATGCTGGCAGGCAGTTGATAGACTTGGTGATTGCGTTGTCCGATCGGCCCGCAACGCCTACGGAGAAGAGATCCGCATGAACGCCCCAAGCCCGCCTTTGACCGAGGAACCCCTGGATATCCCGGCATACACGCTGTCTCTGGGGAAGGCCGCGCGTGAGGCTTCGAGGGCGATGGCGGAGGCCGACACCGGGCAAAAGGACCGGGCTCTCGACGCGATCGCGGAGGGGATCCTCAACCAGCAGACGGAATTGCTGGAAGCGAATGCCCGGGATCTGGCGCAAGCGCGTGCGCGTGGGCTGGATGACGCGATGCTGGACCGTTTGACACTGACGGAGGCGCGTATTCAGGCCATGGCGGAAGGTTGCCGCCAGGTCGCGTCGCTGGCGGATCCCGTGGGGGTGATCACCGACCTGGCCTATCGCCCCAGTGGCATCCAGGTGGGACGCATGCGTGTGCCGCTCGGCGTGATCGGGATCATCTACGAGTCCCGCCCGAACGTGACCATCGATGCCGCGGCGCTGTGCCTGAAATCGGGCAATGCGGTGATTCTGCGTGGAGGTTCCGAGGCCGCGCATTCCAATCAGGCTCTCGCCGGAATCGTACAGGCGGGCCTGGTCGCCGCCGAACTGCCGCGGACCGCGGTGCAGATCATTGCCACCACGGATCGTGCGGCCGTGGGTGAACTGCTGCGCATGTCCCGTTACGTGGACGTGATCGTCCCGCGTGGCGGAAAGGGCTTGATCGAACGGGTCAGTCGAGAGTCCAGGGTGCCAGTGATCAAGCATCTCGATGGCGTCTGCCACGTCTACATCGACGCGCGCGCCGATGCGGACAAGGCTTTCGCCGTCGCACTCAATGCGAAAACCCAGCGTTACGGTACCTGCAACACCATGGAAACGCTGCTGATCCATCAGAGCCAGGCGCAGGAGCTGCTGCCGCGACTGAAAACCGCCTACGATCGTCACGGTGTCGAGCTCCGGGGCTGTGCGCAAACCCTGGCGGTGCTTCCGGATATCCGACGCGCCACCGACGCGGACTGGGCGGAGGAATATCTCGCGCCGGTGCTGGCGGTGCGGATCGTGGATTCGCTGGACCAGGCGATGGAACACATCAACACCTACGGTTCGCAGCATACGGACAGTATCGTCACCGAGGACTGGACTGCCGCGCGTCGTTTCCTGCGCGCGGTGGATTCCAGTTCGGTGATGGTGAACGCGTCCACCCGTTTCGCCGATGGTTTCGAGTACGGTCTCGGCGCGGAGATCGGCATCAGCACCGACAAGATCCATGCGCGCGGTCCTGTCGGATTGGAGGGTTTGACTTCCCAGAAGTACATCGTGCTCGGTGATGGCCATGTTCGCGCCTGAGTGGCCGCACCCATGACCCGCAGGGTTGAACCGGCGGGTTTGCGTGCGGAGAGCGGCCGTTCCCGGAGCCCTCTGTCCTCGTGATCGGGATCCTCGGTGGGACGTTTGATCCCATACACCATGGCCACCTCCGTCCCGCACTCGAGATTCATGAACGCCTGGGTCTCGATGAACTCCGACTGGTGCCGGCCCATGTGCCGCCGCATCGCCCGCTGCCCGGGACCACCGCGGAGCATCGCCTGGCCATGGCCGAGCGCGCTATCGGAGGCCTGCCCGGTTTCCGGGTCGACCGTCGGGAGCTGGATCGGAGTGGTCCTTCCTACAGCGTCGATACGCTCGTGCAGCTGCGCGCCGAGGTGGGCCCGGCGCGTCCGTTGCTGATGCTGGTGGGGCTGGATGCTTTCGCCGGACTGCACACCTGGCACCGCTGGCGTGAGATTCCGCGACTGGCTCACGTAGTGGTGGTTGGCCGGCCGGGCGGCGAGTCTCCGGCCCCTGGCACCGGATACCTGGAGGCAGCCGACGTCGTGGACGCGTCGGAACGACTCCGTGAGCTTCCGTGTGGGCACGTCCTCTTCGAGGCCGTGACCTTGCTCGATATTTCCGCCACCGCGATACGGGCCCTGCTGCGCGCCGGACGCAGTCCGAGGTTCCTGTTGCCCGATCCGGTTCTGGACTACATCCTTGAGAACGATCTTTATCGCAACGACCGGGAGGAGACCCAGTTGATCGAAACCGAAGAGAGCCGCCATGCAAAGTGAACAACTCGTGGACCTGGTGACGGAAGCCCTCGAGGACATGAAGGGGCAGCAGATCCGTGTGCTCGACGTGCGCGGGAAGACCCCGCTGACTGATTTCATGATCATTGCCAGCGGTACGTCCAACCGCCACGTGAAATCGCTCGCGGACTCCGTCGCCGTGAAAGCGAAGGCGAAAGGGGTTCAGCCGCTGGGCATGGAAGGTGAGGACGGCCAGGAGTGGGTGCTGGTGGACCTGAACGATGTCATCGTCCACGTCATGCTGCCCAAGGTCCGGGATTTCTATAACCTGGAGAAGCTCTGGCTGGTCGAGGATTCCGGGGAAGCGACCGCACCGGTCGAGGACTCCATGCCCGGGCCCGGGTTGGTCCGGCGCATGCGCCGCTGAGCACGGGCCATGCGGCTGCACCTGGTCGCCATCGGGCAACGCATGCCCGACTGGGTCACGGCGGGCTTCGAGGACTATGCCGCGAGAATGCCCCGGGATGCACGCCTGCACCTCAATGCCCTGAACATTCCGGCCCGTTCCCGCGCAATGGATGCCGGGACCCTGCGCCGTCACGAAGCCGCGGCCCTGTTGTCGGCCATTCCGCAGCAGGCGCTTGTCGTGGCTCTCGACGAACGCGGGCAGGTCGTCGATACGGCAGCGCTGGCCTCGAGGTTTGCCGGCTGGCAGCAGTCGGGCCGCGACGTCGCGTTCCTGGTGGGAGGTGCCAACGGCCTGGAAGCAGCTGTTCGGGAGCGTGCTGACTGGATCTGGTCCCTGTCACCGCTGACGTTTCCGCACATGCTGGTGCGCGTGCTCGTGGCCGAGCAGCTCTACCGGGCCTGGTCGCTGCTGAATCATCACCCCTATCATCGCGCATGAGCCTCCCGCTTCTGCTGGCCTCCGCCTCGCCACGGAGGTACGAACTCCTCGGGCAGCTGGGGATCGCGTTCGCGGTGCTGCCCGCCGAGATCGACGAAACGCCGCGACCGAAAGAGGAACCGGAACAGCTCGTGGTGCGCCTGGCCTGTGCCAAGGCGGAGGCGGCCCGCGCGTGCGCTGTGCCGGGACAATGGGTGCTCGGGGCCGATACGGTGGTCGCCCTGGACGGCGATATCCTGGGGAAGCCAGCCGATCCGGAATGCGCGAGGGCGATGCTGGCACGTCTCTCCGGCCGGTCGCACAGCGTCTACAGCGGGATCGCACTCGCGCGCACAGGCTTCGACACGCGTTCGTGCTGGGTCAAGAGCCGCGTCCGGATGGCCCCCATCGACCCCGCGGAATTGGATGCCTACGTGGCGACGGGTGAGCCGTTGGGCAAGGCGGGCGCCTACGCGATACAGGGTCGAGCGGCCGCGTTCGTGCGTTGTCTCACGGGTTCCTACAGCAACGTCGTCGGATTGCCGCTGTTCGAGCTCAATGCATTGCTGCGGGAGGTTCCTGATCGGCCTCCCGGTGTGGCACCCACACCGGGAGGGGTCAATCCAGGCCCAGCTTCTTGAGCCGGTAACGCATCTGACGAAAGCTCAACCCCAGGATCCGAGCGGCTGCCGTGCGGTTGCCCGACGTCTGGGCCAGGGCTGCTTCCAGCGCCCTGCGTTCCTCGTCCGCCAGATGGTGATCGAGCCCCGTATCCATGTCCAGCGGCGACGCCGTGTGCGTTTCATCCGACTGGACCTCGGCCGGATGGCGCGGAAATTCCAGCGTGTCGGCCTGGATCATCGAGCCCTCGACCATCACTGCGGCGCGTTCGAGGATATTCTCGAGCTCACGGACATTGCCCGGGAACCGGTAGCACTGGAGTCGTTCCAGCGCGGCGTCGGACAGTTCGAGTCTCTCCAGTCCCCATTGCCGGGCGATGCGGCCCAGCATCTGTCGCGCAATCTCCGCGATATCCTCGCAACGTTCGCGCAACGGAGGCACGAAGACCTCGACGACATTGAGCCGGTAGTACAGATCCTGGCGGAACCGGCCCTCCGCCACTTCTTCGGCGAGGCCGCGGTGGGTCGCCGAGAGGATACGCACATCGACGGTTTCCTCGGTCGGCGCGCCGATCGGTCGAATGGTTCTCTCCTGTACCGCGCGCAGCAGCTTTACCTGAAGCGGTTGGGGCAGTTCGGCCACTTCGTCGAGGAACAGCGTTCCTCCGTGGGCTTCGCGAAACAGGCCCTGACGGTCCTGCACCGCGCCGGTGAAGGCTCCGCGACGGTGCCCGAAGAACTCGCTCTCCATGAGTTCGGCGGGTATTGCGCCGCAGTTCACCGGAACGAAAGCCCCGTTCGACCGGGGTCCCAGACGGTGGATCTCACGCGCCACCAGCTCCTTGCCAGAACCGGACTCTCCCAGGATCATCACGGGTGCCTGGCTCCGGGCGACGCGGCCGACCGTGGCTCGCAGCCGGGCCATGGTGTCGGAGTGTCCCAGAAGCGGGCTATCGTTGGCCCCGGCGAGACGCATGTCGGCGTTTTTCGTGCTGCTGCTGGCCTTTTCGAGCCGCAACGCGCTGTCGATCAGACGCCGCAGCAGGCTGAGGTCAACCGGCTTGGTAACGAAATCGAAGGCGCCGAGCTTCAACGCCTGAACCGCGGTATCGACGCTGCCGTAGGCGGTGATGACGGCCACGGGCAGGTCCGGGCACGTGGCCTGTATGTGCTCGACGAGTTCAAGGCCATCCCCATCCGGCATGCGCATGTCGGTCAGGCACAGGTCGAAATGGTGCTCACGAAGCAGTTTCTTGGCAGCGGCCAGGCGTGTGGCCGTCATCGCCGCGATCCCCATGCGTTGCAGCGTGATCTCCAGGAGTTCGCAGAGATCGGCTTCGTCATCGACGACCAGCACGTGCTTGATCGGCATCGGGCGTCCTCAGGTGTTCGGTGTGTCTCGACATCCGTGGGCGGGGATGGCTTGCGATGGTTCGGAGAATGTTGCGATTTCTCGCACGCATCTCAGGTATCCGCCTGGCGAGCCCCCCGGCCGTCGGCCTGTTTTTCGTTCAAGGCAAAGGATACGCGGAAACAGCCACCGCTCGGCTGAGGCAGGTACTCAAGCGTCGCGCCATTGTTCTCGCACAGCAGTCTGGAGATGTAAAGCCCGAGGCCCGTTCCACCGGGAGCGTTGGAGGAGAAGGGTTCGAACAGTGATTCCTGTTGTTCCTGCGGGATGCCGGGACCGGTGTCGATCACGTCCAGCGTGACCAGATTCCGCGACGGGTCCGCGCGTCCCGAAAGCACGATGGGCTGGCTGTCGATCGCCGCGTGACCTGCATGTTGCAGCGCGTTGCTGCACAGATTCCAGAGGACCTGATTGAACTGGGTCGGGTCAAACAGCACGGCCAGATTGGCCGTCTGGATGTCGATGCTCAATGCGCCGTGCGCGATCTGCCGGGTTCGGTAGAGGTCCTCGGCGAAGGCCGCGAGTTTCTCGCGAAGACGGATCCGCTCCCGTTTCACCGGCTGATCGCGCGACAGCGTCAGGATGCCGCGAATCAGTTCGTCCATTCGTTGACTCTGACTCTGGATGATGTCGAGGAGGCGGCGGTCGCTACCCTCGATATCGGGTGATTCCGCGAGCAGTTGGGCGCTGTGACTGATGGCGCTCAGGGGGTTGCGGATCTCGTGCGCGATGCTCGCCGTAAGACGTCCAAGCGCCTGCAGCTTGCTGGCATGGCCGCGGCGCTTGATCTCCGCGGTTTCCTCCAGCATGAGCAGTGTACCCTGCTGCCCGGCAAAGCCGATGGGGGCCAGACGGGCCTCGAGTTCACGGTGCCGGGCGTCACCGGGAACACGGATGGTCGTGGTGGCGGCGGGCCCGTGCAGCCACTCCGCGAGGGTCTGTTTCAGCTGCGGCGGAAGATCCCGGAAGGCTCCACCCGTGTCCCAGCCCAGCATGCGTTGCGCGGCCTTGTTCACGTTCTGGATTCGTCCGGAACGGTCGACCGCGACCACTCCGGTATCCATGCTGGCGATGATTTGCTCGTTGAGTTCCGCGAGCTTGGCCAGATCCTCCTCCTGCACGGCCAGTCGCGCCTCGCTGGCCCCCACGCGCAGCGCGAGCCGCCACGAGAGGATGACCGCCACGAACAGAATGGCGCCCAGGATGCCGGTCTGTGTCGGTTGCGGATCGAATGGCCACGGCAAACTCGGGCCGACGAAGATCTCTGTCACCAGCAGCATCAGGGCCGCAACCGCGGCAAGAAAGAGGCCGGTGCGCCCGTTCACGATGGTCGCGTTGGCCGCCAACATCGGGATCAGCAGCAAACCGAGGCCAGACTCGACACCGCCGGCGGTCAGCAACATGAGCCCGATTGCGAGGATGTCGCCCAGCGCTCCCAGTATGGCCTGGTACTTCAGGTGGGTCGGGGTGGCCGCGGCACCGGCGGTCAACAGGCTCAACAGCAACGCGAAAACCAGGTAGCCAACCGAGGTGAACTGGGCACTGGTCAGGGCTTCGGGTGCGAAAAACGCGTCGCCCGGAGCGATCGTGCTCAGCCACAGCAGAAAAAGCGCAACCAGGAGGCGAAACAGGCCCATCTGCCGCAGCGAACGCGCGTTCTCCGAGCGCGCCATCAGGATTCTTCAGCCGTCCTGATGGTTACGGGCATCTTCGAGCGCGTGCTCTCGGGAACAATACATGCGGTTGCCCGAGCGATGGGCCTCGAACTGCGGGACGTGCATGCCGCAATGCGCGCAGCGCACCACCGTTCCCTGCTCCTTCAGCCGCTCCGGCAGCGGGGCTTTCCTGCGTGAGTTGCTCAGCAAAAGCGTCCGGACGATCAGAAAGACCCCGACGATTGCGGCAATGAGAAGAAGCAGTCGCATATCCCGCATTCTAGCATCAGCAAAGTCGTTGCCACCCAGGCCGCTACCTGCGCTCCGAGGTTTCAGGCAGTTGTCGCCTCGTTGGCGGCTCAGTATGCTCAGCGCACATGAACCTTCATGAATTTCAGGCCAAGGCCCTGTTCCGCTCTTCCGGGATCCCCGTACCCGAGGGCGAACTGATCACGGACCGTTCGGATGTCCCCCCGGCATGGAGCCGTTTGCGGTGCCAGACGGCCTGGGTCAAGGCACAGGTGCACAGCGGCGGCAGGGGCAAGGCCGGTGGGGTTCTGCGGGCATCGGGAGAGGGCGAGGCCGAGGCTGCGGTTGCCCGATTGCTCGGATCCCGCCTGGTCACGGGGCAGAGCGGTCCGGAAGGGCTGCCGGTCGATCAGGTCCTGCTGGAGCCCTCGGCCGAGATCGCACGGGAGTTCTATTTCGGCATGCTCGTGGACCGGGCCCGGGCGTCGGTGGTGATGATCGTTTCTGCGGAAGGCGGGACGGATATCGAAACGCTGGCCCGGGAACGGCCCGATGCCGTCACGACCGTGCCGATCCATCCGGTGACGGGCGTGATGCCGTTCCACGGACGTCGCGTTGCCCAGATTCTGGGACTGCACGGCGCACTCGCCCGATCGGCCGGGGCACTGGTGGTCAATGCGTTTCGCCTGTTCCAGGAGTCCGACGCCCAGTTGCTGGAGATCAATCCCCTGGTGCTGACGGCCGACGACCAGCTGCTCGCACTGGACGGCAAACTGGTCATCGATGATTCCGCAGCGTTCCGGCAAAAGGAGATTTTTGGCTTGCGCGACGCTCGCCAGCGTCACGAGGCCGAGGAGCGGGCGCACGAACACGACCTGAACTACATACGGCTGGATGGCAGCATTGGCTGCATGGTCAACGGCGCGGGATTGGCCATGGCGACCATGGACCTGATCCAGCATCACGGCGGGCAGCCCGCCAATTTTCTCGATGTTGGTGGCGGCACGACCGTCGCACGGGTGTCCGCGGCCTTCAAGCTGATCCTCTCCGACACTGCGGTCCGGGCGGTGCTGGTCAATATCTTCGGTGGGATCGTTCGCTGTGACCTGATCGCCGAGGGCATCATCGCCGCCATCCGCGAGGTTCAGGTGAACGTCCCCGTGATCGTCCGGTTGGAGGGCACCAATGCCGAGGCAGGCCGCGCGGCGCTGGCCGCCAGCGGTCTCGACATCCTGGCCGCCGCCGATCTTGATCAGGCCGCGCGGGCGGCGGTGGAGGCGGCCGGATGAGCATCCTCGTTGACAAGGACACCCGCGTGATCTGCCAGGGCTTTACCGGGCAGCAGGGGACGTTCCATTCCGAGCAGGCCCTGGCCTACGGAACGCGCCTGGTCGGTGGGGTGACCCCGGGGAAGGGCGGTCAGCGTCACCTGGATCTGCCCGTGTTCGACAGCGTGGCCGAAGCGGTGACGGAGGTGGGCGCGCAGGCCACGATGATCTATGTGCCCGCCGCGTTTGCGGCGGACGCGATCTGCGAGGCCGCGGAAGCCGGAATCGAACTGGTGGTCTGCATCACGGAGGGCATCCCGGTACTCGACATGATCCGGGTGAAACACTTTCTGAATGGGACCGGGGTCCGACTGATTGGTCCGAACTGCCCGGGCATCATTACTCCGGACGCCTGCAAGATCGGGATCATGCCTGGTTATATTCACCAACGCGGCCGAATCGGGATCGTCTCGCGCTCCGGTACGCTGACCTACGAAGCGGTGAAACAGACCTCGGACCTGGGGCTGGGGCAGAGCACGTGTATCGGAATCGGCGGGGATCCCGTTCAGGGGATGGATTTCGTCGAATGCCTGCGGCTCTTCGCGGAGGATCCCGAGACCGAGGCGGTTCTGCTGGTCGGCGAAATTGGCGGCGACGCCGAAGAGCGCGCCGCACGGTTCATCGCCGACGCTTTCGACAAGCCCGTAGCCGCCTATATCGCCGGCGCCACGGCTCCGCCCGGTCGCCGCATGGGCCATGCCGGAGCCATCATCTCCGGGGGGCGTGGAACGGCGCAACAGAAGATGGACGCCCTGCGCGCGGTGGGCGTCGAGATTGCCGTGAGCCCGGCCGAACTGGGTACCGCCGTCGCGCGGGCTCTCGGCTGAGCCGAGCGCAGCGCTGCTCCCGATGGGATCCCCGACGACGCTTCGCATTGCCCTGATCCAGATGAATCCGCTGGTGGGTGGGCTCGAATACAACGCCGGATTGATTCTCGATGCGCTGGAACGCGCCCGAACCGAAGGGGCTCACCTTGTGGTGGCGCCCGAGCTGGCGCTTACGGGGTATCCGCCCGAAGATCTGCTCCTGCGCCCGCGCTTTCTCGAGGATGCCGCATCGGAGATCGAAAGAATCGCAGGGCAGGTGCGTGGGATCGATCTGGTCCTGGGTGCGCCCGTGGTGACCCCCGAAGGCCTGATGAATGCCGCATTGTGGCTGCGCGATGGAGCCACCCGGGCGTGTTATGCGAAACAGGTGCTCCCCAACTATGCGGTGTTCGACGAGCGCCGCTATTTTCATCCGGGTTCGGAGCCCTGTGTGATCGATGTCTCCGGTGTCCGGATCGGGCTGACCGTATGCGAAGACATATGGCAACCGGAGCCTGCGGCACTGGCCGCGTCCGCGGGCGCGGAGCTGATCCTGAATCTGAACGCCTCGCCCTATCATCGCAACAAGCCGGGACAGCGAGAGAAGGTCGTGCGGGATCGGGTTGCCGAGACGGGTTGCCCGGTGGTGTACCTGAACATGGTCGGGGGGCAGGACGAGCTCGTTTTCGACGGGCGTTCGTTTTTCGTGGGCCGCGATGGTCGGGTGCAGCCGGTGCTGCCGGCGTGGATGTCCGGCCTTGCCCTTGTGGGTGTGGCTCGGGATGCCGAGGGTGCGGTGGGGCTGCGCGAGGAAAGCGTTCAGCTGGAGCATCCGGAACCGGACTCGCTGCTCTGGGGCGATGATGACGATGGCGCGGTGGCGGACCCGGCGGTGACCGATCCCGAGGCGCTGGACATGTACCGTGCGCTGATGGTCGGTATTCGTGACTATGTGCGCAAGAATGGATTCAGTGGGGTCCTGTTCGGGCTGTCGGGCGGCATCGATTCATCGCTGACCGCAGCCCTGGCGGTGGACGCACTCGGCGCGCAGGCGGTGGAAGCGGTGATGATGCCCTACCGCTACACGGCATCGATGAGCATCGCGGACGCGCGTCAGCAGGCCGAGTGGCTCGGTATGGATTATCGCGAGCTGGCCATCGAACCGATGGTCGAGGCGTTCCGGCTCGGCTTGCTCGAGTCATTTCCCGATCAAAGCCACAACGCCGGGGATGTCACCGAGCAGAATCTGCAGTCGCGTTGCCGCGGTGTCCTCCTGATGGCGCTTTCCAACCGGACCGGCCGCCTGTTGCTGGCGACCGGAAACAAGAGCGAAATGGCGGTGGGATACGCTACGCTTTATGGCGACATGGCCGGGGGATTTGCCCCCCTGCGCGATGTCACCAAGCAGTGGGTGTATCGTCTGGCCCAAATGCGGAACCGGATCAGCCAGGTGATTCCGGAACGGGTCATCACCCGGCCGCCCAGCGCCGAGCTGGCGCCGGACCAGGAGGATGTCCATACCTTGCCGCCGTACCCGGTGCTGGATGAAATTCTCGAAGCCTTTGTCGAGCAGGAGGCTTCCGTGGACGATATCGTTGCGCGTGGTTTCGACCGGGTGACGGTCGAACGCGTCGCGCGCATGGTTTTCCTCGCCGAGTTCAAGCGGCGCCAGGCGGCACCCGGGGTGCGCGTGTCACCGCGCGCATTCGGACGGGACCGCCGCTACCCTATAACGTCCGGTTACCGCGCGGGCTGATCGCGCCCGCCGTCGCCGGTACCGCTTTCTCATTCCAGGAGTGTTCATGAAAAAGATCGAAGCCATCATCAAGCCATTCAAGCTGGAAGACGTACGTGAGGCGCTGACCGAGGTGGGTATCACCGGCATGACGGCCGCCGAAGTCCAGGGCTTCGGGCGCCAGAAAGGCCACACCGAGTTGTATCGGGGTGCGGAGTACGTGGTCGACTTCCTGCCCAAGGTCAAGATCGACATCGTGGTGGAGGACAGTCAGGTCGACCTGTGCATCGACGCGATCATCAAGGCGTCGCGGACGGGCAAGATTGGTGATGGCAAGATCTTCGTCACCACGGTCGATCGGGTGGTGCGGATCCGCACGGGTGAGGAGGGCAACGACGCCCTGTAGCGTCCGACCCGGGCAGAGGCGAAGGCCTCAGTTCGAGAAGAAGGGGATGCGCTCGATCCAGCGGCGCATCCCACCGCTCTCCGAGTCCAGGGTGACGGGACGGCCTGCGCGCAGCATTGCGGCCTGGTCCGGATAATTGAGTTCCAGCACCGCCATGGTGTCGCCAGCGAGATCTTCCAGGTCCAGGGCCTGGTAGCTTTTGACCAGAATCGCCAGTGCCTGGGGCATGACCTCGGCACCCTGGTAGCGTTCGATCACGTAGCGCGCACGCTGACTGGCTGCGACCCAGGCTCTGCGCTCCATGTAGAATTCCGCCACGCGAATCTCGTGCGCGGCAAGGGCGTTGCGGATGAAGATCAGGCGCTGGTGGCTGTCCGCTGCGTAACGGCTTTCCGGGAATTCGTTGACCAGCCGGGAGAAGTCCTGAAAGGCCTGGCTAAGCGGCTTCGTGTCCATTTCCGCAGGGTCCATCGGGAAGATGTTGGTCAGGAAGCCCTGGTCGCGATTGAAGTTGATCAGCCCCCGCAGGTAATAGGCGTAATCCAGATTGGGGTGGCGCGGATTCAGCTGGATGAAGCGATCCACGGCGACCAGCGCGGCCTCGGATTCACCCGCCTTGTAGTATGCATAGGGAATCTCGATCTGCGCCTGCTGTGCGAAACGGCCGAAGGGGAACCGCGCCTCCAGCAGTTCGTAGTACTCTACGGCCTGATCGTAACTGCCCCCGTCGAGCGCGTCCTTGGCTTCGGCATACAGCTGGCTCGCGGACCAGTTGCGGGTTGGATCCTCCTTCCAGCTCGCGCAGGCGGAGAGAGTAAGGATGACGCTCAGGATGACGAACCAACGGGCCAGGGACACGGCGGAGCCTCGTTTGTGATGCATGATCTCCGGATTCTACAACAACGTGCACGCTCACCGCGCCGGTTCCATGGCTGACGCGCGGATCGCTTTCATTCCATCGGAGTTGGCCGGTATGCGGCTGGATGCCGCCCTGGCGCAGGTGTTCGACGACTATTCGCGCAGTCAGCTCTCGCAGTGGTTGAAAGAGGGTGCCCTCACGGTGGACGGGGATCGGCTGCGTCCCAGGGCGCCCGTTCGCGGCGGTGAGGAGGTCCGGTTGCACGTCCCTGACACTCCGATTTCCGCTGCGCAGCCAGAGGCCATCGCGCTGGACGTGGTCCATGCCGATCCCACGATCATCGTCCTGAACAAGCCCGCGGGTCTGGTGGTGCATCCCGCGGCCGGACATCGCCAGGGCACGCTGGTGAACGCGTTGCTGCACTTCGCTCCGGAACTGGCGGCACTGCCGCGTGCCGGCATCGTGCACCGGCTGGACAAGGAAACCACGGGGTTGCTTGTCGTGGCCCGTACCGCGGCCGCGCAGACCAGTCTGGTGCGGCAGTTGCAGGAGCGAGCGGTGCATCGCGAGTACCGGGCGCTGGTGCAGGGTGTCCTGATCAGCGGTGGGATGGTCGATCTGCCGATCGGGAGGCACCCCATCGATCGCAAGCGCATGGCCGTCGTCGCGGGTGGCAAACCCGCGGTCACCCACTACCGCGTCCTCGAGCGTCTGCGCGCCCACACGCTGCTCGAGGTCCGCCTGGACACCGGGCGCACGCATCAGATCCGGGTGCACATGGCCAAGTTGGGACACCCGGTGGTCGGTGATCCGGCCTACGGCGGGCGTCCGCGGCCGGTGCGCGGCATGACTCCACGGGCAGCAGCGTGCCTGGGGGATTTCCGCCGCCAGGCGCTGCACGCCGCTGTCCTGGGGCTCGTGCACCCGAAGACCGGCGAGGAGTGCCGGTTCGAAGCTCCTCTTCCCGCGGATTTTCGGGCGCTGCTGGAAGTCTTGCAGGCGGACGCCGCGCAGGCTGTGGAGGACGCACGCGAGCCATGAGCGGGATTCCGTTGCTGATCCCCGACTGGCCTGTGCCGCCCGGTGTACGCGCGGTTCAGACCACGCGGGCGGGCGGTTTTAGCACGGGTTCCTGGAGCAGTCTCAACCTGGCCCTGCACACCGGGGACGATCCGGCGACCGTGCGTCGCAACCGGTTGCGTCTGACCGAGGCGCTGGCTCTGCCAGCGCAGCCGGTCTGGCCGCGGCAGGTTCATGGAGTCGTGGTCGCGCGCGCGGACGCGATGACCGAGGACACCGGAGCGGATGCGGTGACGGCACGGACCGCGGGTGCGGTCTGCTCCGTGCAGACCGCGGATTGTCTGCCGGTGCTCTTCGCCAGCACCGACGGTCGAAGGGTTGCGGCTGCGCATGCCGGGTGGCGCGGGCTTGTCGCCGGGGTGCTCGAGGCCACCGTGCAGGCGATGGAACATCCGCCCGAACACATCACGGCATGGCTCGGGCCTGCGATCGGGGCGGAGGCCTTCGAGGTGGGCCCCGAGGTTCGCACCGCTTTTCTCGCCTGCGATCCGGAGGCGAAGGAGGCGTTCCGGCCCGGAAAAGGCGATCGCTGGTTTGCCGATGTCTATCGATTGGCGCGCCAGCGGCTGCTGCGCGCCGGAATCCGGGACATCCACGGTGGTGGTCGCTGCACCTACACCGAGTCCGAGACCTTTTTCTCCTACCGCCGGGACGGTACCTGCGGCCGCATGGCGACCCTGATCTGGCGGGTTTCCTGAGGGTTGTCCACGAGGTGCGTGCCAGGACGCGGGCGGCAGGGACACGCGCCGGCCCTTGAATACCGCGCGGATACCCCCACCTTGTGTGTCAGATCAAACCTTATCCCGAGGGGAATTCCTCCATGCGTATGGATCGCCTGACCACTAAATTCCAGGAGGCCCTGGCCGACGCCCAATCGCTGGCGGTCGGCCGGGACCACCAGTTCATCGAGCCCACGCACGTGCTCGCGGCCCTGCTCGACCAGGAGGGCGGCAGTGCCCGCTCCGTGCTGGCGCAGGCGGGCGGCAACGTCAATCAACTGCGCTCCGCGCTCGGCGACGCCCTCGGGCGCCTGCCGCGCGTCGAGGGCACGCCCGGCGAGGTCCACGTCTCCAATGATCTCAGCCGGCTGCTGAACGTCTGCGACAAGCTGGCGCAGCAGCGCAAGGACCAGTACATCTCCTCCGAGCTGTTCCTGCTCGCGGCGGTCGAGGACCGCGGGGCCGTCGCGGAGATCCTGAAGAAGGCGGGAGTGAACAAGTCGAATCTGGAGAAGGCCGTGGACCAGATGCGTGGAGGCGCGAACGTGGACGACCCGAATGCCGAGGACACCCGCCAGGCGCTGGACAAGTACACCATCGACCTCACCGAGCGCGCCGAGCAGGGCAAGCTCGACCCGGTAATCGGCCGCGACGACGAAATCCGTCGTGCGATCCAGGTGCTGCAGCGTCGGACCAAGAACAACCCGGTGCTGATTGGCGAGCCCGGGGTGGGCAAGACCGCGATCGTCGAAGGACTGGCGCAGCGCATCATCAACGACGAGGTGCCCGAAGGTCTGAAGGGCAAGCGCGTGCTCGCGCTGGACCTCGGCGCCCTGCTGGCGGGCGCGAAGTTCCGCGGCGATTTCGAGGAGCGTCTGAAGGCGGTACTGAAGGACCTCTCGAAGGAAGAGGGTCAGGTGATCCTGTTCATCGACGAGATCCACACCATGGTCGGCGCCGGCAAGGCCGAGGGTGCGATGGACGCCGGCAATATGCTGAAACCGGCGCTGGCGCGCGGCGAACTGCATTGCATCGGTGCGACCACGCTGGACGAGTACCGCAAGTACATCGAGAAGGATGCGGCCCTGGAGCGGCGTTTCCAGAAGGTGCTGGTGGACGAGCCGACCATGGAGGACACCATTGCCATCCTGCGCGGGCTGAAGGAGCGCTACGAGGTGCACCACGGGATCGAGATCACAGACCCGGCGATCGTCGCGGCGGCGCAGCTCTCGCAGCGCTACATCACCGACCGCCAGCTGCCGGACAAGGCGATCGACCTGATCGACGAGGCCTCCTCGCGCATCCGCATGGAAATCGACTCCAAGCCCGAGGAGATGGACCGTCTCGACCGGCGCCTGATCCAGCTGAAGATCGAGCGCGAGGCGATGAAAAAGGAGACCGACGAGGCCTCCAGGAAGCGTCTGGGCATTCTGGAGGAAGAGATCGGCCGGCTGGAACGCGAATATTCGGATCTCGAGGAGATCTGGAAGGCCGAGAAATCCGCCGTGACCGGAGCGGCTCAGGTGAAGGAAGAACTCGAGCGCGTGCGCATGGAACTGGAAACCGCGCGCCGCGCCGGCGACCTGACCCGGATGTCCGAGCTGCAGTACGGGAAGATCCCGGAGCTGCAGAAGGCCCTGGATGAGGCATCCGAGCACGAAGGCAAGGAAACCCGGCTGCTGCGCACCAAGGTCACCGACGAGGAGGTCGCCGAGGTGGTCTCGCGCTGGACGGGTATCCCGGTGTCGAAGATGCTCGAGGGCGAGAAGGACAAGCTGCTGCGCATGGAAGAGGCGGTTGCGCAGCGCGTGGTCGGCCAGGAAGAGGCCGTGCGCGCGGTGGCCAACGCGATCCGGCGTTCCCGCGCGGGTCTTTCGGACCCGAACCGGCCGAACGGGTCGTTCCTGTTCCTGGGGCCCACGGGTGTCGGCAAGACCGAGCTGACCAAGGCGCTGGCGTCGTTCCTGTTCGACACCGAGGACGCCATGGTCCGGATCGACATGTCCGAGTTCATGGAAAAACATTCGGTGGCGCGACTGATCGGCGCGCCTCCGGGCTACGTCGGCTACGAAGAGGGCGGTTACCTGACCGAGGCCGTGCGCCGCAAGCCGTACTCGGTGATCCTGCTCGACGAGGTCGAGAAGGCACACCCGGACGTGTTCAACGTGCTGCTGCAGGTGCTGGACGACGGCCGGCTGACCGACGGTCACGGGCGTACCGTCGACTTCCGAAACACCGTGATCGTGATGACCTCGAATCTTGGCTCGCAGTTGATCCAGGAGATGGCGGGCGAGGAACACTATGAACAGATGAAGGCTGCGGTGATGGAGGTGGTCGGGCAGCATTTCCGTCCGGAGTTCATCAACCGGGTCGACGACGTCGTGGTCTTCCACCCGCTGGGCCGGGAGCAGATCCGGGCGATCACCGATATCCAGCTCGGCCTGTTGCGCACGCGCCTGGCCGAACGCGACATCGGGCTTGAGATCAGCACCGAGGCGCTGGACCGTCTCGGCGAGGCCGGGTTCGATCCGGTCTACGGGGCGCGGCCGCTGAAGCGGGCGATCCAGACGCAGGTGGAGAATCCATTGGCGCAGGCGCTGCTTTCCGGGCGGTTCGCTCCCGGGGATACCGTCCGTGTCGATGTCGATGCCGCCGGGCTGACCTTCAACGTCTGAGTACGCCGGGCCCGGCCCGGGCCGGAAATGCCGGGATGTCGATGTCCCTTTTCGACAGCCCGGTTTTTGCCTGTGGGCGCCCGGCATTGTTTCATGCGCGTTCAACCGCAACGAAAGGATTCCCGATGAGTGACGACAGCCTGCAACTGTCCGGTGAACTGATTCAGAGTCTTCAGGACGCCCTGATTGCCGCCGACCCGCGGGCGCGTGAGCCCATCGTCGGCGTGCAGTACCTCGCCGCCGTCATGGGTTACCTGGTGGCCCAGATGCCGGAACCGGTGGAACAGCGCAAGGGCTACCTTGCCGAACTCGGGCAGTTCATCCAGGCGGTATTCGAAGATGTGGAAAGCCGCAAGGCCCCCGCGCAGCCGTCGCAGGAAGCCTCCGGTGTCTGGCGTCCGGGCGATCCCTGAGCGGGAACCTCCGGCGGGATCCCGTTTGAGTCCCGTTTACCGGGACCGCCCATCGGTGCCCAGGTCGATCCTGGGCCATGTCGTCGGCAGCTGTTCCGGCGCATGGGTCACGATCACCGAACTGCGCGCTTCAAGCCACGGTCGCAGACGTTCCAGCACGCGTTCCACCGTGGCGGCGTCGAGATTGGCAAAGGGCTCGTCGAGCAGCACGACCGGCGCATCGCGCAGCACCAGCCAGGCGAGCGCGAGGCGTCGCGCCTGGCCGCCAGACAGTCGTTGGCCTTCCTCACCGATCGGGTAGTCCAATCCCGCACCTTCTCGCCGCAGGGTCCTGGCCAGATCGACCATTTCCAGCGCCTCCCACATGTCCAGGTCTGACAGCTCCGGGCGACCCAGGCTCAGGTTGTGGCCCACGGAGTCATCGAGCAGTACGGTCTCCTGCGGCAGGTAGGCGACACAGCGATAGCGTTCGGCTTCGGGCAGCTCCCCGATGGCGCGTCCCCCCACGCGGATCATTCCGGCCAACGGCGTCTGTTCGCCAGCCAGCGTTGCGAGCAGTGTGCTCTTGCCAAGCCCGCTCGGTCCGCAGAGCACTCTTGGTTGGCCCGGTTCGAGCGTGAAGCTGAGCGGCCCGAGAAACGGATGATCCGCGGCATGGCCGATTTCCAGATGATCAACCTCGACCTTGGGATGCGGCAGCGGGTTGGTCTGTGCGCCCCCGGGGAAAGACTGCGGTCGGGTTTCGTGACCCAGGGCCTGCAGGCGCGCGGCCGCCTGCAGGCTTTCTCCCAGGCGCCAGCCGGCTCCGGGCAAGGTGCCTAGTGCTTCGTTGAGCCCCAGCGTCATCAGGGTGAGCAGAACGGCCACGGGGGCGCTGATGGTCCCGGCTGCATGCCAGTGCAGGGCCAGTCCGAGCATCACCAGGGTGGCGACGGCCACCAGGAGTTGCACGGCCTGCTCCGAAATCAGTGCGATCGTCTCCTGGACGTGCAGGCGTTGAGCCTGTCGGATCTCCCGTTCTTCCACCTGGCGTTGCCGGGCACGGGCTTTCCGGTAAGCCAGCAGTTCTGTCAGTCCCCCGAAGAAATCGAGCAATCCGACCCGCTGTCGCATCCGCTCTTCGACCAGGGATTTGCCTCGGGCTCGCCCTGCACGAGCCCCGGCCAAAGCGGCAATGCCGGTGATGAGCGCGGTGGTCAGGATCAGGGCCGGCGCCGGCCAGGGCGCCAGCCAGCCGGCCAGGGAGCTGGCGGCGAGAACAGCCAGCAGGGCGGCGGTCATGGGTCCGGTGATTCGCAACGGCACCGCATCGAGCGTGTCGATGTCGGCCGTGAGCCGCTGCTGCAGGTCCCCGCTACGCAGGGCCCTTTGCTCCGGAATTGGCAGCCGCGCGATCCGCTCGAAGGTGGTTTCGCGCAGCGTCGCCAGTATCCGCAGCACGGCCTCATGACCGATTACGCGTTCGCCGTAACGCGCCAGAGTGCGCAACAGAGCGGCGGCTCGGATGCCGGCGGACGGGGTGAACAGATCGAGCCCGAGAAGGACGCCCGCGCCCGCCAGTGCGGCCGCCGTAATGAACCATCCCGACAGCGCCAGGAGTGCGATGCCAGCCGCCCATGTCAGCGCCAGCAGCAGGTGGGCCACACCGGTCCACGCGCGTGCGTTGCCGAACACTGTTCGCAAAAAGCGCCACTCAGACATGGACGGTCGTCCGCAAGCGGCCTGCATCGAGATCGATGATCCTTTGCATCCGCGTCCAGACCGCCTCCTGATGGGTCGCGATCATGAGTGTGATTCCGTGGGACCGGACATGTTTCAGCAGTCGCTGCAGCAGATCCTCCGCGGTATCCCGGTCGAGCGCGCTGGTGGGTTCGTCGAGTAGCCAGAGCCGGCTTCCGGACAGCAGGGCTCGGGCGAGCGCGACGCGCTGCGCCTGCCCTCCTGAAAGCCCTCGGGCCATCTCGCCGATTCGGGTATCGAGGCCTTCCGGGAGCATCGGATCGGTGATCGGCAAACCGGCCGTTTCCAGCGCTTCGATCAGCGTCTCGTCCGCCGTCCCTGGTTCGGTGCCCAGAAGCAGATTGTCGCGCAAAGTCCCATGGAACAGGTGAGAGCTTTGGCCGATCCACGCAAAGTGCCGTGCGGATTGCGACCGTTGCACGGAACCCGTGTCCGGAGTCAGAAATCCGGCACAGACTGCGAGCAGGGTAGACTTGCCGCTGCCGCTGGGTCCGACCACAGCGACCCGTTCTCCGGGAGCGATGGTCAGGCTTATCTGGTCCAGCGCCGGCGTATCTTCGGGCCGGTAATGCAGACTGACCTCCGTGAGGCGCAGCAGATGCGGCTGTGGTTCGGGCCGGAGGGTTCCCGCGGGGGCGGATTGGGCGGAATGGCCGTGCAGAACCGGCGCCAGCGCGTTGGCTGCAGCCAACGCGCCGGCACGGTCATGGTAGCTCTGTGCGAACCTGCGCAGTGGCTGAAAATATTCCGGAGCGATCAGCAGTACGAACAGCCCCTTGAACAAGCTGATTTCCTCGGCCGGGCCGAATTGCAGGAAACCGAGCAACGCGAAACCCACATAGATCGCAACGAGCCCGATTGCAACGGCACTGAAGAACTCCATCACCGCCGAGGAGAGAAAAGCGACCCGCAGCACCCGCATGCTCAGCCGGCGGTATTCCTGCGCCGCGCTCGCGACATCCTTCCGCGCGGCTTCGAGCGCGCGGCTGCGGCGCAACAGGTCCAGGGCGCGAATGCGGTCAAGGAAGTGGCCGGCAAGCCGGTGCTGTCGTTCCTGCTGCGCCTCGTGGATCTGTTGGCTGCCCATTCCGATCAGGGCCATGAAGATCGGGATGAGCGGGGCGGACAGCAGCAGCAACAGGCCGGCGACCCAGTCCAGCATGAAGGCAACGATCAGCAGCGCCAGGGGAACCAGGAAGGCGAGGCCCAGGGCTGGGAGATAGCGGGAGAAATAGCCCCCCACGGCTTCCACCTGATCCTGGTAGCGCGTGGCCCACGTCCCGGAATGTCCCTGGGCCGCCACCCATAGCGGGCCCGCCGCCACGGCGGCTCCGAGCAGATCATCGCGAATTTCCCTGCGCACCTTCCGAGCGAGCTGCAGCCCCGCCCAGTCTCCCAGAGCCTGCAGGCTGTAGCGAACCACGACCGCGAACAATGCCACGCCCAGCCAGAACCAGGGAACGATGGCCGAGGGTTCGATCAGCGTCTGGTGCACGAGCCAGGCAATGGCTCCGGCGACGGTGACCGTGGCAAGCGCAGCCCCCAGACCCGATGACCAGGCCAGCCAGAGCCAGCGCCGATTGGCGCGCAGCCGTGCGCTCAGAAAAGCATCGGGGGAGGGACTGGAGCCCTGTGAAGGATGCACCTCGTGTCAGTGATAACCGGCATCGGCCCGGACCTTGCCGCGAAACACATAGTACGTCCACGCCGTGTACATCAACACGAAAGGCACGACAAAGAGGAGTCCGATCAGCAGGAAGAGTTGGCTTTCCGGTGCCGAGGCCGCGTCCTGGAAGGTATAGTTGGGCGGTACCACGTAGGGCCACTTGCTGAACAGCAGCCCGGCGTAGAACAGCGCGAACAGGCCGATCGTGTAGAGGAAGGGCGTGGCCTCGTAGCTGCGGTTCAGGGAGCGCCACAGACGTGCCGCGACCAGCACCGTGGCCAGGGGCAGCAGCCAGAGCCAGGTCAGGTTGTCGAACCAGCGGCCGCGCACGTACTCATCCGTCAGCGGTGTCCACAGGCTGACGATCACAAAGAAGACCATCAGGGCCGCGAGCAGGCGGTAGGCCCAGCCGCGGGCCCATTGCTGCGTCTCGCCCTCGGTCTTCAGCATCAGCCAGGTGGCGCCGAGCAGACCATAGCCCACGATCATGCCCAGCCCGGTCATCACCGTGAACGGCGTCAGCCAGTCCAGTGCCCCGCCGACGTACCGGAAATTCTCGGTCTCGAAGCCCTGGATGAAGGTGCCGACCACCGCGCCCTGGGCGAAGGTGGCGACCAGGGATCCGCCGAAGAAGGCCGCGTTCCAGAGTCCACGCCGGCCCTTCGCGGCCTTGAAGCGGAACTCGAAGGCCACGCCGCGGAAGATCAGTCCGGCCAGCATGAGGAAGACGCCGATGTAGAGCGCGGGCAGAAAGACCGTGTAGACCAGCGGGAACGCGGCCAGCAGGCCCGCCCCGCCGAGGACCAGCCAGGTCTCGTTGCCGTCCCAGACAGGCGCGACGGTGTTCATCAGGATGTCGCGGTCCTCCTCCGAACGGGCGAAGGGGAAGAGGATCCCGACGCCGAGATCGAAGCCGTCGGTCAGCACGTACATCAGTACGCCGAAGCCGATGATCATGACCCAGATATAGGTGAAGTCGAACATCGCGCAATCTCCCTGCGAAGGCTAGGTGGAGGGCTCGTCCAGTGCCGTATCGGCCGCCGACAGCGGACGCTTGGGCCGCCCCTGCGGGTCCTGCTGTTCCTCCAGTTCCTCGGGGATGCCCTTGCGCACGATGCGGGTCAGATAATAGAGACCGGCCGTGAAGACCACGGCGTAGACCAGGAGGTAACCGATCAGCGTGAACAGGGCCATGCCGCCGGTCAGGCTCGGCGTCAGGCCCTCCTGGACGGTGATCACACCGTAAAGCACATAGGGTTGGCGGCCGACCTCGGTGACGAACCAGCCCGCCAGCACCGCGACGAAGGGCAGCGGAATCATCAGCGTCAGCACGCGCAGGAACACGCGGTTATCGACCAGCCGCCTGCGGTACAGCAGCCAGGCACCCCAGAGCGCGACGCCGATCATCACCATTCCGATGGCCACCATGGTGCGGAAGGACCAGAACACGATGCCCACCGGCGGACGCTCCGCGGCCGGCCAGTCCTTCAGTCCCTGTACCTCGCCGTCCCATTCGTGGGTGAGGATCAGGCTCGCCAGCTTCGGGATGCCGATCTCGAAATGATTGGTTTCGTTGGCCTGGTCCGGGATGGCGAACAACAGCAGGGGGAGCCCCTCCTGCGTCTCCCAGGCGCCCTCCATCGCCGCGACCTTGGCCGGCTGGTGCTCCAGGGTATTCAGGCCGTGGTAGTCACCGATGATCAGCTGCGCCGGCGCGGCGATGGCGAGCATGATCAGGGTCATCTTCAGCGCGCGCCTGCTGGCGGTGACCGCATGACCCCGCAAGAGGTACCAGGCCGAGATGCCTGCGACCACGAAGCCGCCGGTCAGCAGCGAGGCGACGGCCATGTGCGCGAAGCGGTAGGGGAAGGAGGGATTGAAGATCGCCTCCAGCCAGCTGGTCACGTGCACCATGCCGTCGCGAAGTTCGAAACCGGCCGGCGTCTGCATCCAGGAATTGGCGGAAAGGATCCAGAACGAGGAGATGAAGGTTCCCACCGCGACCATGATCGCGGCGAACAGGTGTACGCCCGGCGGAACCTTGTTGCGCCCGAACAGCAGCACGCCGAGGAAGGCCGCCTCCAGGAAAAAGGCGGTCACCACTTCATAGGCGAGGACCGGGCCCAGGAAATTGGCGCTGCGGTAGGAGAATTCGCTCCAGTTGGTGCCGAACTGGAAGGCCATGACCAGCCCCGAAACCACGCCCATCCCGAAGACGACGGCAAAGACCTTGATCCAGAATTGCGACAGCCGCGCCCAGTGTGGATCCTGGGTGCGGTAGGCGATGCCCTCGAGCAGGGCAATGTACGTGGCCAGACCGATCGTGAAGACCGGGAAGATCGCGTGAAAGGACACAACGAACGCGAACTGGATGCGGGATAACAGAAGGGGGTCGAGTTCCATGCGGGTCTCCGCGTCAAGGCATCGTTGCCGCGGCCGAAAGGCCACCGGGTATGCGTACATTATCACTTCGGCATATTCCGATGGCGGTCATGCATGCCCGCAGTGTTGTCTTTCCAGATGCGGTTGAAAACGATTCGCATTACGTATATCGTTGATCGAAACCATCACGCGTGGGACATGATTCATGTACGTCTGCATCTGCAAGGGTATTCGGGAGGTCGATATCCGGAATCTGGCGAGCACCGATCCGGGTCTGCGAATGCGCGATCTGCGCGCTCGGCTCGGGGTCTGCTCCGAATGTGGGAAATGTGGACAGAGGGCGTTGGGCCTGTTGCGTGATCGACGCGAAGAGGCCGTGAATCTGGAACTTCGACTGCAGGCGTGATAATCCTGAAGGGAGGGGCTGTCGCGCTGGACCGCGTGCGGCATCCCCTTGCCGCTTCCCCGGGATTCACCCGGGGATATGACGTGACGAGTCAAGGAGCCTGCCATGAAGGGGAACCCGGAAGTACTGCGCTACCTGAATCTTGCATTGAAGAACGAGTTGACCGCGATCAACCAGTATTTCCTGCATGCCCGCATGTTCCGTGACTGGGGCCTGAAAAAGCTGGACGAATACGAATACGGCGAGTCCATCGACGAGATGAAGCACGCTGATTCGCTGATCAACCGCATCCTGTTTCTCGAAGGCTTGCCGAATCTGCAGGATCTCGGGACGCTGCGCATCGGGGAGAACACGAAGGAGATCTTCGAATGTGACCTGGCGATGGAAATGGAGGCGATCCCGCTGTATCGGGAGGCAATCGTTCATTGTGAACAGGTGAAGGATTTCGTCACCCGCGATCTGCTGCAGGGCATTCTGGAAAGCGAAGAGGAGCACGTGGACTGGCTGGAAACCAATCTCGCGCTGATCGAGAGGGTCGGGCTGCAGAACTACGAACAGAGCCAGATGGGTTCTGCCGGCTGAGGGTCGCGGTCCATGCCGCTGAAGCCGATCCATGCCGATCACAGACCGTCCCGCGTCGCGCAGCCTGCGCCCGACCAGGCTTGCGACCGCCGTTGCGGTGAGTCTGCTCCTGCATGGCGCCGTGGGTTCGGGATTGGTCCTCTGGCAGGCCCAAAAGCCGAAGCTCGAGTTGGGGCGTGGTGGCATGCAGGCCAGCTGGGTCGAGTTGAGCGAGGTCACCCCATCGCCGGCAGAACCGGACACAGGCTCGGTCCCGGAGCAGCCCGACATCGGTGCCGCAGAGCCTGAGCCCGAGCCTGAGCCCGAGCCCGAGCCCGAGCCCGAGCCCGAGCCTGAGCCTGAGCCTGAGCCTGAGCCTGAGCCTGAGCCGGAACCTGAGCCGGAACCTGAGCCGGAGCCTGAGCCGGAACCTGAGCCGGAACCTGAGCCGGAACCTGAGCCGGAACCTGAGCCGGAACCTGAGCCGGAACCTGAGCCGGAACCTGAGCCGCCGTTGCGGGCGGGAAGTCCCGCGGCGACCGATACCACCGCGGCCGGGCCGCGGGTGGCGGACGCGCCCGCACCGGGACTTGTGGACGCGGCGTCGGATGAACCCTTTGAGGAGCCCGGGTTTGGTGCGGCCTATTTGAATAATCCCCCGCCTGAATACCCGCGTATCTCGCAGCGGCTGAGGGAGGAAGGCACCGTGCTGCTATGGGTCGCGGTGGCCCCCGACGGACATCCGGTCAACTGGCGCGTCGAGCGTAGCAGCGGTCACGAGCGCCTCGATAGCGCGGCTCTGGACGCCGTCGCCGGCTGGCGTTTCGAGCCGGCTCGACGCGGTAACCGGCCCGTGGCGGCCACGGTACTGGTGCCGATGGATTTCCGTTTGCGATGAAATTCCGAACACGGCTGGCGCCCGGGGAGGGGCCGCAATGAACGAACTGAGCATCCTGTACGTGTTCTACCATGGCGACATCGTGCTGATCGCGGTGTTCTCGATTCTGTCCGTGTTGTCGATCGCCACCTGGGCGATTGCAGTGACCAAGGGTCTCAGCCTGATCGAGACGCGCCGGGCCAACCGGCGTTTCCTCGCGTCCTTCTGGGAGGCGCGGAGCGCCCGCAACCTGCGCGATGCCGTATTCGAGGGACGGGGGCCGTTGGCCGAAATGGCGCGCGACGGCTGGCATGCGGCCGAGACCTATCCCGGCCGCAACGACACGAGCGCAAAAGGCGACCAACGTCTCGACGACCACATGATCCGGATGATCCGCCAGTCGATGGACCGCCAGCAACTGCGGATGCAGTCCGGCCAGACGTTCCTGGCATCGGTCGGCAGTCTCGCGCCCTTCATCGGACTGTTCGGAACGGTCTGGGGCATTCACAATGCCCTGATCGAATTGTCGATCCTCGAGACGGTCTCGATGGATCTGGTCGCTGGCCCGCTGGGCGAGGCGTTGGTCGCAACCGCCGCGGGCCTTGCCGCCGCGATACCGGCCGTCGCGTTCTACAACGTGTTCAATCGCTTCAACCGCCTGCTGCAGCAGGACTTCGAGGCCTTCGCTCATGACCTTCATGCCTTCCTGATGCACTCGGACCATTCGCCTTTTGGGCTGGGCCGGAGGCCCGATCCAGGCATCTTGCCGGCCGTTGACACGCGGCCCGCCGTGGAGGGGGGCTGACCATGTCTTTCGGCCGCCTGGGCGACAGTAACGAGCCGATGTCGGAGATGAACGTGATCCCGCTGGTGGATGTGATGCTGGTGCTGCTGGTGATCTTCATTGTCACCGCCCCGGTCATCACCCACTCCGTACAGCTCGAGTTACCACGGGCCAGCAGCGCACCCAGCCACGAGACGGTGGACAGCGTGACGCTGTCACTCGACGCGTTCGGGCGCCTGTACTGGGACAGCAGCCCGCTGGATGAGGACTCTCTGTTCGAAAGACTGCGGGGTGCCGTCCAGGCCAACCCGGAGTTGGCCGTCTACCTGCGAGCCGATCGCGACACCCGCTACGAGATCCTGGCCCGGATCATGGCCGATGCCCGTCGGGCCGGGGTTGCCCGGCTTGGCTTCGTCTCGCAACCGGACGTGGACTGAGAAAAAACGCCGGCCAACTCAGGATCCGGGCAGCCGACGGTTCATGACGATCCGCGCCAGGGCGGGGGCGCGAGGAACGTCCGGTTCCGAGGACGCGTGCGGACGCGCCGCTCGGTGCTGCTCAGTGAGGAGGGCGGGATCGAGGATGGGGAAAATCCCTGGACAGCGTAACCGGCGGTGAGGGTCGGTCCCGAACCCGGCGCTCGCGGTTTTCCCCGGATCGCCCTACAGTCTGGCGATATCCAGTCGTGGTTCTTCCCGGGGAGTTTGCATGGTCCACGCCATCCTTGCATTGCTGGTATGCCAGTTGGTCGGCGAGGTTCTTGTCCGCGCTGCGGGCATCCCGATTCCGGGTCCTGTCGTGGGCACCCTGCTCCTGCTGCTCGCGTTGGCTGCATTGCGCGAGGTGCCGGACCCGATGAACGCCGTAGCCGGCGCCGTCCTGTCCCACCTGTCTCTGCTCTTCGTGCCGGCCGGGGTCGGTATCATGCTGCACGTTGCAAGGATCCGGGCCGAATGGGTGCCCCTGCTGGCCGCGCTGCTGGTTTCGACGCTGTTGACCATGGCGGTGACCGCACTGGTGTTTTTCTGGGTGATGCGGCGCATGAATCTGCATGAGCCGGAGCGGCAACCATGAACGACTCCCCCACCCATGCCGACAACCTGGATCTGCTCTGGGTCTACCTGCAGCAGGAGCCACTGCTGTGGCTGACCGCCACCCTGGCCGCCTACGCGTTCGGACATTGGTTGCATCGGGCTGCCGGGAGTTCGCCGCTGGTCAACTCGATTGCCGTCGCGATTGCACTGCTGGTTGCCGTTCTGGTGCTGAGTGGCACGAGTTACGCCACCTACTTCGAGGGTGCGCAGTTCGTGCATTTCCTGCTCGGTCCGGCGACGGTATTGTTGGCAGTGCCGCTGTACCGGAACTTCAATCGCGTTCGCCGCCTGCTGGTGCCGATGCTCGCGGCGCTGCTGGTGGGTTCGGTCACGGCGGTGGTCTCGGCTGTTGTCGTGGCCGCAGCACTGGGTGCCAGCACCGAGACGCTGTTTTCTCTGGCGCCCAAGTCGGCCACCACCCCCATCGCGATGGGCATCGCCGAGGAAATCGGGGGGCTTCCCTCGCTGACCGCGGCACTGGTGATCATCACCGGGATCATCGGTGCCATGGCCGTGACTCCGCTGCTCAATACGCTGCGAGTCACGGATTGGGCGGCCAGGGGATTCGCCGTGGGCGTCGCCTCTCATGGCATCGGTGCAGCCCGGGCCTTCCAGGTGAACCAGCTGGCCGGGACTTTCGCCGGCATCGCGATGGCTTTGAACGCGTTACTGACTGCCGTGCTGGTGCCGCTGCTCGTCGGCTGGTTGTGAGCGGCCGATTATCCCCCCGTATCGCGGGTGAAGTTGGGTGGCGGTGCGCGGAACGGGCACCATGCACCCAAAACAGGGCGGGGTATTCGATGGACGATGATGACATTTTCTTCGAGCGTGATCCGTCTCCAGCCAAGCTGGACGTGATCGGGGTGCCGGGTTGGCCGTACTGGAGCAGGGAGGCTTCCACGTTCCGTTGGACCTACGACCGGACCGAGATCTGCTACCTGCTGAGTGGGCGCGTCACGGTGACACCCGATGGGAAAGAACCACAGACCTTCGAGCGCGGCGACCTGATCACGTTCCCGGCCGGCATGTCCTGCACCTGGGAGATCCACGAGGATCTCGAGAAGCAGTACACGTTCCGGGACTGATTGTGGTCCCGGGTGATAGCCGTCAGCCGATGCGCTGCGGCCCGATCAGGAATCGATTCGATGGAATTCTTCGCCAGGGTGCGCGTAGCCGCGGCGCCTGAGTCGTTGCAGGACAGGCTCACCGTGCCGTCTCTTCCCCAATGGTGCGCCTCGATTGACAGCGTGCTCGAACATTCCGGCGAGCACGGCAGGATCTACTGTGTCTGGGGCGCGTTTGCGGTGGAGCGGGCATTGATCCGCGGCGGGGTTCGTTTCACTCTGCCGGGCTGTCCCAACGCGCTGGCCTGGACCGTCACGGCCGGACTGCCTCCCGATCCGGATTCGGTGGTCATCCATTGCACCATCAACCGCGAGGAGCAGGATCCGGACTTCGTGGAGACCCTGGAGACCTTCGTCGCCGACTGGCGCCAGGCGGTGGCCGGTGCGGTCTGGGCATGACCGGAGGGACATCGGCCATGTCGGGTGACCTCGCGGCGGCGCTCGTCCTCGAGCTGCGCGATCGCAGGGTCTACCGGATCGGTCGTGGCACGCCCGCGGTGTGGCTCATCGACGACCGGGCGCTTGGCGGGGTGCTGGTCAACGCGCCGGCCTTTTCGCCGGAGGTGCTGGAAGCGATTCGGGCTGTCACGCGTCCCGCCTACCTGTTTCTGCCCAGCCGTCGTGGCGCGCGCGATCTCGACGCCTGGCGCGCAGCGGGTTTCGAGACGATTGCCTTCGAGGCCGAGGCGCCGGCGATCCGCGCGACGGCCGGCCCGGTGGATTTTGCCGTCGACCGCAAGCAGCGACTCTCGCGCACCATCGATTTCCTGCCGATGGCGGGCGTCACCGAGGGCAGTTGTGCTCTGCGACTGAAAAATCTTCCGGGTGTGATTTTCTTCGGCCCCGTGCTCGAACCCGGTCGGGATGGTTGGCCGACGCTGATCGCCCATCCCGATGATCATTCGTGGGAGTCCCGCCTGTTCGGTGCGCTGGGACTGAAGGATCTGAAGTTCGCCTACGCCTTCTGCGATGTCTTCGACGCCAGCAGCACTCGGTTCGGTCCCGACGCGGATGTTGAAATCGGCCGCCAACTGGAAGCTCTGTTCGACGACTGAGAGACCCTGGCTTGAACGGTGCTTCTCGCTGTCCGGTCGCGGACCACCTGCGCTTTTCCCCAAAGAGAATGTGTTAATATTCCAATGAAACGCTGGGTGCTCCCTTGCCTTGGGCGGGGCACCGGGGTTTTCCTTTGATCGTGGACGGTGATCGATGCACGCGCGGCCGCCCTCTCGGGCACGGCGCCAGACCAACGGTGAGTTCGATGGATAAAGAAAAAGAGGACAAATTGGCTCCCGGCGCGGACGTGGACGCTTTGACCGCCAGCAGCGTGGAGGCCTACACGGTCGCTCAGCAGACCTCCGAGGCCCAGGACGCCCAGTTCGCCGCCGCCGAGGACATCCTGGAACGGACCGAACCGCGGCCTGTGGAGTACGAAGAGGCCCTCAAAACGGTCGAAGCCATCCTCGAAGGGGCGTCGCCGGACGACGCGGCGGCTCTGAAAACGGCTCTTCTGGGCTGGCAGCAGTTCGAAGCCAGGATGCCGGTCAGCCGGGACGACGAGCTGGTCGAGGACTGGCGATCAGCGGTCTACCCCTACAAGAATCGCCTGTCCCGCAAGAGCTATGAGCGTCAGAAATACCATTTGCAGGTGGAGTTGCTGAAACTGCAGAACTGGGTCCGGGAAACCGGGCAACGGGTCGTGATCCTGTTCGAGGGTCGTGACGCAGCCGGCAAGGGCGGAACCATCAAGCGCTTCATGGAACATCTCAACCCGCGTGGCGCGCGCGTCGTGGCGCTCGAGAAGCCCACTGCGACCGAGAGCGGGCAGTGGTATTTTCAGCGCTATCTGCAACACATGCCGACCAGCGGCGAGATCGTGCTGTTCGACCGTTCCTGGTACAACCGGGCGGGCGTCGAGAGGGTGATGGGCTTTTGCTCCAATGACGAATACGAGAACTTCATGCGTCAGGCCCCCGAGATCGAACGCCATCTGGTGAGCAGCGGCATCCACCTCATCAAATTCTGGTTCTCGGTCAGTTGCGAGGAACAGCGGCGCCGGTTCCGGGAGCGGCGCATCCATCCGCTGAAACAGTGGAAACTGAGCCCGATCGACCTTGCGTCGCTGGACAAGTGGGACGATTACACCACGGCGAAAGAAGCGATGTTCTTCCATACGGATCACTCCGAATGTCCGTGGATCGTGGTCAAGTCGAATTGCAAGAAACGGGCGCGTCTGAACGCGATGCGCTACGTGCTGAACTCGATGGATTACAAGGGCAAGGATATCCACAATATCGGACCCACCGATCCCTTGATCGTCGGTCGCGCGAGCTTCAGCGGCGGTCAGGCCTAGTCCCGCTGCATCGCCCCCCCGGCCCCTGGCCGGGGGCTCCAACGCGCAAGGCACTCCGGCGACGGAGGCAGGAACGAACGTCCGGCGCGTGCTAGAATCGCCGCCGTTCGGTGGGGTTTTCGAACGGCAGCCCGGGGTCAGGCGCTGCCATCGCGGTTCCCGAAACGGACGCAGTTCACCATCCGGGGTTCAGGTCCCTCCCATCATCACGACAAGAGCTTGTATCGGTTGCCCTCGTGGAAGCGCCTCTGATCACATTGCGCACGTATGTGCTTATCGATGCGCTGCAGCCGCAGCTCGCGTCCTATATGGCGACGGTTTCGCAGGGTTTTCTCCCCAAGCCCGGGGATTCCTGCCTATGGCTCGAGGTCGAGCCCGGCATGGCCATCCATCGGCTGACCGACGTGGCGCTGAAGGCCTCGCCCGTGCATCTGGGTGGCCAGGTGATCGAGCGCGCATTCGGATCGATGAACATCCATCACCGCGACCAGGCGAGCGTACAGGAAGCGTCGGATGTCGTGCTGAACTGGATGCGCTCGGACATCGCTTCGCGCCAGCGGTGCCGCGTGGCGTGGAAGGAGATCATCCGGGGTATCAATGCCGATCACGCGGTGTTGATCAATCGCCAGAATCGCAAGGGCTCCATGGTCCTGGCCGGCCAGAGTATCTTCATCCTGGAAACCGAGCCTGCCGGTTACATCATCTACGCGGCCAACGAGGCCGAGAAGGCCTCGAACATCACCCTCGTGGAGGCCCACGCGGTGGGTGCCTTTGGACGCCTGACCCTGGCCGGTAGCGAGGGCGACATCGACGTGGCGGCGCGGGCCGCGGTCGCGGCCGTCGCTCGGCTCAACACCCAGTCGAGCTGATCTCCGGAGTCCTGCTCCTGCTCCAGGCAGGTCAGCCTGTGCGCGTCAGGAAAACGTCCAGATCGATGCGTTCCCACGGGTCCTCGGATTCGCGCAGGGCATGGATGCGCGCGATGACTTCGGCACCGTTTTCCAGCAGCCGAGCCGCGAGGGCATTGTCCGTTCTCGGCAGGTAACCCAGGTGCTCCCCCAGCCACGTGATACTCACTGCTTTGGGATCGACGGGATTGCTCCGCTCCCGGCGCAGCAGCAGCGCCTGTCCGGGGCGCAGGTAAGGCCACAACCGTCCTGCTGCGTGGTGGTTGAAGCCCGCGAGCGGCAGGCGTTGCAGGTGCTGTTCGATCACCGGGGTTCGACGCGACGAACGGCGGCCGTAGGCGGCGAGCATGGGAATGCGCCGGGCCTGCGGCAGGATGGGTTTCGGATGCATGGCAGTCTCTCTGGTGGGGGTGCTGCCCTTTTGTAGCATCCCTGGTGGCTCACCAGATGATCCTGTGCGGCGGCGATTCGCGGATGGGAACGGGTGCCCGGCTTCGGGCCATGCGGTTTCAGCGGTATCGACCGGCGGCTTCCTCCAGGCGCTCCGCGACGCTGGCGCGCAGTTCCGGTGGAGCGATGACCTCCACGTCGGGGCCGTACTTGAGGATGTCCATCACCAGCTCGCGTGGGTCCGCATAGGGCACCTGGAGCTCGTAGGCACCTTCTTCCCAGCGACCGATCTGGTCGGGATGCCAGATCTCGTCCGCAACCCAGCGGGCACGGTCGGGCGTGAAGCGCAGGACCGCCCAGGCGGCAGCCGGCCCGGTGAAGATCCCGAAGCCGGCACCGATGTGATGATGCAGGCTGCGCGTGTCCGGTGCACGAAAAGCAATCGCGACCGTGCGGGCCTGCTGGATCCGGTCCAGGGAAAACGTGCGAAGACCCACAGCCTGTTCGCAGTAGGCAATCACATACCAGTTGTCGCGATAGTGCACGAGACGATAGGGATGAATCACACGCAGACTGGGCCGGTCCTTTTCCCGCCCGTGATACCCGATCTCCAGCGGTTGGTCCTCGAACACCGCGCCGGACAGCACACCGAACACCGCTTCATTGGCGCGCCGCAACGCCATCGGCTGCAGATGGACTCTTCCGGCGACGAGATCCGCCCGTTGTCCGCCTTCGCCGAGAAGCTTGCGTACCTTGGCCCGGAGCGGTCCGATGGCGTTTCCGAGCAGGCCGGGCTGCACCGTGTCCAGCAGCTGTTCCATCGCCAGAAGGGCATGCAGTTCGCTCTCGTTGAACCAGATCCCCGGCAGCTCGAACTCCGGTGCATTGGGATCGTACCGGTAGCCGTTGTAGCGGCGGTCGTAGATCACCGGCGCTTCCATATGGTCGCGCAGGTACCGGATATCCCGCTTGAGCGTGGCCGCGGAGATCTCCAGCTTTTCGCGCAGGGTGTCGAACGCCACCGGATAGCGGGCCGCGCGGAGCAGCCCGTGCAGGTGGAACAGCCGTTCGGCTCGATTCATAACCCTGAGGCTTGATCAGAACAGGGCCTGTTCGGCCTCCAGGTACGCCAGGCTGATGTACTTGCCGATGTTGGCGTCCCACCCGCGGGTTTCCTCGGCCTTGCCGGCCACGCGGGGGTCGGCGAGAACCCGCTCGCGTGCGGCTTCCATGCTTTCCATGTTCTCCACGGCCGTTACGCAGTTCTCGTAGATCCCGGCGAACAGGTCCCGGTTCCAGGTCAGCAGGTTGCCCGTGGGTCGACCGTGCCCGGGGATCCAGATGTCCGATCCCGCCGCCGCGACCAGCGCGTCGAGGTACTCGAGCGAGCCGGGGAACGATCCGTCGTCCATGTTGGCAATGCGGCGCTCCATCGCGACGTCGCCGACGTAGGTGAGGCGGTCCTCCACCACCTCCAGCGAGAGGTCGCTGGGCGTGTGGGCGACTCCGTAGTGATGGATCCGCAGGGTCACGTCGCCGAACCGGTACTCGTCGCCGTGTTCCGTGTCGCGATTCGGCGCGACCACACGGGTGCCCAGCGTTGCGCCTTCGGTCCAGCGTTCCATCAGGCTGCGCCAGAGATCGCCCTGGACGCCCTCGATTTCCTGCCGGGTGTGGGCGTGCGCATAGATGGGCAACTCAGGGCCGTACTCGTTCACGAATGCGTGGTTCCCCAGCCAATGGTCGCCATGGTAATGCGACACGAAAACGGCGATCACCGGCTTGTCGGTCACCGTGCGGATCATCCGGATGGCCATCTCCCCGATCTGCAGCGACCCGCCGCTGTCCAGCACGACGACACCGTCCTCCGTGACCACGAAGGTGACGTTGCACATCATTCCCTTGTTCTCCGGGGTGGGAAAGACATCCTCCGAGTAGATCATCCAGACGTGTTCGGTGAGCTGGGTCGGCGCAATATCCGGCACCGGGGGACCGCGCAGGAAATCCCCGACCTCGCCGGCAAAGGCGGTGATCTGGGGCGCGGTGGCAAGAATGCCCGCGGCGGCGAACGATCCGGCGCCCAGTTGCAGGAAGCGACGGCGGGACATGGGAGGCGTGATCAGGGGCATGACGGTCAACTCCGTTCAGGGGGTGGGCGTGATGGCACGGCGCCATTCTAGGGGATTTGGCCTGCGGCCCGGTTTTCGCGTCTGCCGAAGGGTCGGCGACTGTCTCGACGCGCGTCATTGTTATACTCCGGCCCGGTCTCGGATTTCCATCGGTTCGATGGAACCCCGGGTCGGCCATGTCGGTTGCAGGGGAATGTGGGATGCGTGGAAAAGGTTGGATCTGGCTTCTGTCGATTCTGCTTCTGCTGGGCGCGGTCGGGTTGTTCGTCACCCTGGATGATCGGGCCGGCATTCAGCGCTTCGAGAATCTGCCCTGGCAGGTCGACGTGCGCGGCCCGGACCGTACGGAAGTTCTCGGCGTCGTGCTCGGCGAGTCCACCCTGTCCGAGCTCGGCTCAGGTGATGTACGGCTGCCGATCCCCGAAGTCCGCCTGTTCGTTGAGCCAGACGGAACCCGCAGCGTGGAGGCCTATTACTCCAACGCCCGTATTCCGCCTTTCGAAGCCAATCTCGTGCTGCTGCTCGATCTCGACGCATCGGGACTGGAGCGGATCTGGAACGAACGGACCTCCGAACGACCGACGCCCAGCGGCGCCCGTCGCTATGGGGTGAGCGATGCCGCGCTGCGCGAGTTGAGCCGGGTTCCCGTCGCGGAGATGAGTTACGTGCCCCGGGCACGATGGGAGGCAGACCTGCTCAGGGAGCGCTTCGGCGAACCGTCTGCGTACATCCGGTTGGACGAAGATCAGAATTACTGGCTGTATCCCGACCAGGGCCTGGCGATCATGGTGCCGACAGGGCGCGGACGCACCCTGATGCACTACGTCACATTGAGCCGATGGGATCGGCTCATGGAACGATTGGAAGCGGCCGGTAGCCAGCGCCTGGAACAAGCCGGGGAAGGTGAAGCTTCGTGAGCGGGATCCCTTTTTGGGAGCGTCCGTTGGACGCCCTGGGACCCGAGGAATGGGAGGCGCTCTGCGACGGCTGTGGACGTTGTTGCCTGCACAAGCTCGAAGACGAGGATACCGGTGAACTCGCGTTCACCCGGCTGGCCTGCCGGCTGCTCGACTGCTCGACCGGCCGCTGTTCCGACTACACGCACCGGGCCGAACGGGTGCCCGACTGCCTGCGCGTGACAGCCCAGACCATAGCGGAATACGACTGGCTGCCTCCGACCTGCGCCTATCGACTGCGCCACCTCGGGCAGCCACTGCCCGAATGGCATCCCCTGATCTCGGGCGATCCTGCCAGCGTTCGTGTCGCCGGGATTTCCGTCGCCGATCGGGTCGTGGGCGAAGACGACGCCCCCGACCTTCCCTGGATCGACTTCATCGTCGACTGGCCCGGTCAGTGGCCGCCCGCGGCCAGAGTCGCGGCGAGGCGCGGTCCCGCGAAGCCTTCCTGAGCACTGAGCATTTTCTGCAGGCGCTCGCGGAAATCCTCGGGTACCGACTCGCGAACTTCGGCCAGCTGGCTGACGTGTTGCCACCATCGCGCCAGGTTCGGAAACTGCTCCGGTTGCCACGGGCTCTCGGGATCCCGTACGAGGTCGTAGCGCATCAGCACCGGCGCGACGGTCGAATCCAGAAGCGTGAAATCGGATCCCATGAAAAAAGGTGTCGCCCGGCACTGCTGTTCCAGTTGCGCGAGCCCTTTGGCCGCCTCGTCGCGGGCTTCGCGAAAAGCTTCCTGGTCCGAAGCCGTGATCCAGCGCTGGAATCCCATGATCATGTCGGACGCGAAAGCGATCCAGGCCCGCACCAGGGCGCGTCCCAGGGGGTCTTCCGGCATCAGCCGGGGTGGGCTGATCTCGTCGAGATACTCGTTGATCACCGCGGATTCGAAGAGGGCGGTGTCTGTGGCCACGATCAGAAGCGGCACCTTCCCGGTCGGCGACCGGTCGCGGAACCAGGTGGGTGGGTCCCTGGGGTCGATATAGGTCCGCTCGAACGGGATATTCTTGTGTTTCAGGGTGATGACGCTACGCTGCACGAATGGACACAGCGGGAAACTGACCAGATGCAGATGGGGCAGGGACATGGAACCTCCGAAAGGCGTTGGCTGGGATGCCCCGGGAGCCTGCGCGGGTTGGATTCGTGACCGCGGCCGATCCCGAACACGCGGCGTTGCGCGTGGACAAGTGGCTTTGGGCGGCGCGCTTCTTCAAGACGCGGTCGCTGGCCACCGAGGCTGTTTCAGGAGGGAAGGTGCACGTAAACGGCGACCGCTGCAAGCCGGGGCGCAAGCTGCATCCGGGCGATCGCCTCACGGTGCACCGGGGGCAGGAGACCTTCGACGTCGAGGTTCTCGGTATCCGGGACCAGCGCCGACCGGCCGTCGAAGCGCGCGAGCTGTATGCCGAGACCCCCGAGAGTCTGGCCCGGCGGGAGGCGGAGGCGGCCCGGCACCGCGAGGAACGCCAGGGCGCGAGCCCGGGGCGGCGACCCGATAAACGCGAGCGGCGCAACATCCGACGCTTCATTCGAAAAGAGGTGGAGTCATGACATCGCAACGCCCCCGTACGCCCTTGCTCGCGGTGGATCTGATCATTCGCCACGCGTCGCAGCCCGGGCGCGTGCTGGTCATCGAGCGCCGCAATCCGCCGTTCGGATGGGCCCTGCCGGGCGGTTTCGTCGACGATGGCGAACCGGTGGAGGCCGCCGCGGTGCGCGAAGCGCGCGAGGAGACGGCTCTGACCGTGCGCCTGGAGGCGTTGCTTGGCGTGTACTCGGAACCCTCGCGCGATGCGCGCGGGCACACCGTGAGCGCGGTGTATGTCGCCCGCGGGGAGGGGGAGGCGCAGGCGCAGGACGATGCCCGGGCATTGGACTGGCTGGATCCAGAGGATCGCAGCTTCGCGCTGGCGTTCGACCACCGTTATATTCTGGACGACTACCTGCGCTACCGCGCGACGGGCGAGACCGCTCCACTGCGCCACACCCCGCGCTGACCGTTCGGCGGGGGGCGGCGCAGGGACGAGGCAAGCTGCTATCATGTGAAGCTTTCACGCGGACGACCAACCTCGGTGAGTCAACCAGAACAGCCGCCCATTCAGCCGCGCGTCTACACGCGCGATCAGCACCCGATCTCCCGCGCCGCGATCAGCGACAACGCGCTGAAGGTGCTGTATCGCCTGCGGGATGCGGGTTTCCGGAGCTGCCTGGTGGGCGGGGGTGTACGGGATCTTCTGCTCGGGCGCGAACCCAAGGATTTCGACGTCGCCACCGACGCCCACCCCGACGACGTTCGGAGGCTGTTCCGGAACTGTCGGCTCATCGGTCGGCGGTTCCGGCTGGCCCATGTGATGTTCGGCCGCGAAGTGATCGAGGTTGCGACCTTTCGCGCGCCCTTCGACGCCGAAACCGAGGAGGGTAATGTCGAGCTGAGCGACGATGGTCGCATCCTGCGTGACAACTGCTATGGAACCATCGAGCAGGACGCCTGGCGCAGGGATTTCACGGTCAACGCCCTGTACTACGACATCGCGGACTACTCCGTGCTGGATTTCACCCACGGGGTTCGGGATCTTCACGAGGGTGTGCTGCGGCTGATCGGGGATGAGCCCGAGCAGCGTTTGCGCGAAGATCCCGTGCGTATGCTGCGTGCGGTGCGTTTCGCCGCGAAGCTTGGGCTCCGCATCGCCCCCGAAGTCGACGATGTCCTGCACCGGCACGCGGGTCTGATGACGTCGGCGGCCCCTGCGCGTCTGTTCGACGAGGTATTGAAACTCTTCCACAGCGGTGCCGCGGTCACGTGCCTGGACGAACTGGAACGGTTCGGCCTGTTCGAGGCCCTGTTTCCGCAAACGGCCGCGTGTTTCGCGGAGCCGGAACGCGGCCCGATGTTGCGTGCCTTTCTGGTCGAAGCATTGAAGAACACCGATCTGCGGATTCGCGATGGCCTGGGTGTGCATCCGGCGTTCCTGTACGCGGCACTGCTATGGGCGCCGATGCAGCGCGAACTGGAGGCGCGGCTGGAGGCGGAAGAGGAGCCGGTGGCGGCCTGGCAACAGGCTGCTTCGGTGGTTCTGGAAGAGCAGTCCCGGCGGGTCACCATCCCGCGCCGGTTTGCGCTGGTGGTGCGCGAGATCTGGGAACTCCAGGACCGTTTGCCCCGCAGCAAGGGTGGGCGGGCCGCGCGCCTGCTCACCCACCCGAGGTTCCGCGCCGGGTACGATTTTCTCTGTCTGCGCGCGCGTGCCGGACAGGCCGATCCCGAGTTGTGCCAGTGGTGGACCGAGTTTCAGGAGAGCGACGAGGGGCGCCAGCAGGAAATGTTGCGGCCGGCGCCGGGCGAATCCACCGAGACGCGCCCGCGCAGACGCCGTCGGCGCAAGCCACGTTCCGCTTCGTGAGTCCGGTTTCGTGAAACCGACGGGTGTCACCGCATTCATCGGGATCGGCGCGAACCTCGGCGACCCGGCGGCACAGGTTCTCGAAGCCTGCGCCAGGCTGGCGCGGGATCTGCCCGACACACGCCTGGTCGCGCGCTCCAGGCTGTATCGAAATCCGCCCATGGGCCCCCAGGACCAGCCGGACTATGTCAACGCCGTCGCGTGCATCCTGACCTGGCTGGCCCCGGGTGACTTGCTGACCGAACTGCAGAGGATCGAGACTTTGATGGGGCGGCGCCGGGACGGGACACGTTGGGGTGCTCGGCTCCTCGATCTCGATATCCTGCTGTACGGGGCGGAGCGCATCAGCGAACCCGGCCTGCGCATACCGCATCCGGGTATCGCCGAGCGGGATTTCGTGCTCTTCCCGCTCAGGGAACTCGCTCCGGATCTCGAGATTCCGGATCGTGGCACCGTGTCGCAACTGTGCCGTACTGTATCGGCTGCTGGCCTGGTGGCCATTCCGGAGGAGGCGCACGCGTGAGTCTGGCTGATTTCCGTTTCATCGCCGTCGAAGGGCCAATAGGTGTGGGCAAGTCGAGTCTCGCGCGCCGGCTCGCCGATCACCTCGGCGCCGAAGGCTTGTTCGAGTCGCCGGACGAAAACCCGTTCCTGGAGCGGTTCTACGCCGATCGCGCCAAACACGCGCTGGCCACCCAGTTGTATTTTCTGGTCCAGCGCGTGCGCCAATTGTCGCCCGCGGGTCAGTTGCGCCTGTTCGAAGGTACGCACGTCTGCGACTACCTGGTCGACAAGGATCCGCTGTTCGCCGAGTTGAACCTGTCGTCCGAGGAGCTGGACATCTACCGGGAAATGTTCCGGCACATGCGCGTGCAGCTTCCGGCGCCGGATCTGGTCATTTACCTCCAGGCGCCGGTCGAAACCCTGCTGGAACGCATTCGGCGGCGTGGCAGGAGTTACGAGAAGCGTATCGATACCGCATATCTCGAACGCCTGAACTCGGCCTACACTGAGTATTTCTATCATTACGATGCTGCCGCATTGGTGATCGTCAACGCGACCGACATCGATTGGGTGAACAACGAACCCGATTTTCATCAGCTGGTCGATTTTCTGGACCAGGTGCACGGCGGCAGGCACTATTTCAATCCGCTGCCGCTCCATTTCTGAGCGGTCATGGAGGACCGATGCGCACGACCATCCGCACCCTCGAGAAGCTCAAGCGCGAACGGCGTCCCATTACCTGTCTGACCGCCTACGACGCCGGATTCGCCCGGCTCCTCGATCGGTCCGACATCGATGTGATTCTGGTCGGGGACTCACTGGGCATGGTGATCCAGGGGCACGACACCACGCTGCCCGTGACCCTCCAGCACATGCTGTACCACCTCGAAGCCGTGGCTCGCGGTTCCGAGCGCGCCATGCTGATGGCTGACCTTCCTTTTCTGGGTGACCGTGACGTGGCGACGGCGCTGGAACAGGGCGGGGCGCTGATGCGAGCCGGAGCGCAGATGGTCAAGGTGGAATGCAATGGCGTTCACGTCGAACTCGTGCGGCGCATGGTGACGGCGGGTATCCCGGTATGCGCTCATCTGGGCCTGACCCCGCAGGCTGTGCACCGTTTCGGTGGATACCGGGTCCAGGGGCGCGAAACGGGCGCTGCCGATCGGATGCAGCAGGAGGCGCTGGAACTCGAGCAGGCGGGAGCGCAATGCCTGCTGCTCGAAGGGGTACCGGAGGCATTGGCCGCGCGCATCGCCGAGGCCGCGCGCGCGCCGGTGATCGGCATCGGGGCGAGTCCCGAGTGCGATGGGCAGGTCCTGGTGTTGCAGGACGTCATCGGCCTGACACCCAGCCCCCCTCGATTTGCGCGGGACTTCATGGCCGATGCCGGTTCGCTCCAGGATGCTGTGGCCGCCTACGCCGAGGCGGTGCGCAGCCGCAGCTTCCCGGTTTCCGGCGTCCACACCTTCGGTTGAGGGGCAGTTGATGCGCATCGTTCGTGACCGGCGCCAGGTCGTGGCGTTGAGCCGTGAGTGGCGACGGCGGGATACCCAGACCCTCGTCCTCGTGCCGACCATGGGCAACCTTCACGAAGGTCACCTTGAACTGGTCCGCAGGGCCCGGGAGCGGGGCGATCGCGTGCTGGTCAGCATCTTCGTCAACCCGCTGCAGTTCGATCGTCCCGACGATCTCGCGGCCTATCCCCGTACTCTCGAGGCAGACGCGCAGAAATTGGCCGAGCTCGGCGTCGATGCGCTGTTCTGTCCGGATGCCGTTGAAATGTATCCGGAGGACGCCGCTTCAGGAGCGAGAGTGGTGATTCCGGGAATTTCCACCATTCTGGAAGGCGCGTCCCGCCCCGGGCATTTCGACGGTGTGGCCACGGTGGTCGCGAAGCTCTTCAACCTGGTTCAGCCCGATGCCGCCGTGTTCGGACAGAAGGACTATCAGCAGCTCAGATTGATCGAGGCCATGGTCGCCGCACTCGACTTTCCGGTGGTCATCGATTCCCTGCCCACCGTGCGCGCGGACGACGGCCTCGCGCTGAGTTCACGCAACAGCCGGCTGTCGCCCCAGGCGCGGGAGCGGGCTCCGGAACTCTATCGGAGCCTGTGCGATGTCGTCGCTGCCTGCAAACTGGAGCCCGACTCGTGGCCCGAGACCTTTTCGGAGCCGATGGCCGCCGCAGCCGATCGACTGGGTCAGGCCGGCTTCCACCTGGACTACCTCAGTATCCGGCGGGCCGATGACCTCGGAGAGCCGCAACCGGGCGACACCGATCTGGTACTTCTGGCCGCGGCATGGCTGGACGGGGTGAGGTTGATCGATAACCTGCGGTTTGGGTACGGTAGGTTTGCCGGTGGATGACGATTCCCTCATAATGCACCGCACAATATTCTCGGATTGCGGGTGTTACCGGCTACAGATTCCATGCTGATCACACTACTCAAAGGCAAGTTGCACAAGGCGCACGTGACGCATTGCGAGCTCGAATACGAGGGCTCTTGCGCCATCGATACCCAGTTGCTCAAGGCCGCTGGAATCCTGCCGTTCGAGCAGATCCAGATCTACAATGTCGACAATGGCGAGCGCTTCGTGACCTACGCGATCGAGGCGGAGGCGGGTTCGGGCGTGATTTCGGTGAACGGCGCCGCCGCGCACAAGGCTGCCGTGGGGCACCGCGTGATCATCTGTGCCTATGCCCAGCTCGATGCCGCCGAAGCCCGTGGTTTCGCGCCCAGGCTCGTGTACCTCGACCGCGACAACCGCATCGCCCGGACCGGCGGACACATTCCGGTCCAGGCGGCCTGACGGCCCGGCCTCTGTTTCTTCAGCCCGTATTGCGCATTCCGGCGGCGATCGCGTTGATCGAGCGCACCAGCGGCGACATCCAGGGGTTTTCCTCGTCCGAGTCTTCCGACAAGCCGGCTTCCAGCGCCCGCGATTTTCGCAGCAGGTCGATCTGGATGTGATTCAGCGGGTCCAGGTAGGGATCGCGGCGCTGCAGCGATAGCGCAAGCAGCGGGTTCTCGTCCATCAACGTGTGGATACGCGCCACCAACAGCACTTCCCGCACGGTGCGCCGGTACTCGTCCTGAATCAGATTGAACACCCGGCGCGCCAGCTCCGAGTCGCTGCACAGGGTTGCGTATTCCGATGCCGTGCTCATATCGGCCTTGGTCAGCGCCATCTGGCTGTTCGACAGCAGCGAGCGGAAGAAAGGCCATTCCCGGTACATCTGCTGAAGCATTTCCAGGCGTCCCGGATCCTCTCCCCTCCACGCGGCGAGAGCACTGCCCATGCCATACCAGGCGGGCAGGGTGTGCCGGGATTGAGCCCAGCCGAAAACCCAGGGGATCGCGCGAATCGAACTCTTGGAGCGGTCGCTCTTGCGCCGGTGCGAAGGGCGTGAGCCGATGTTCAGGAAACCGATCTCCTGCACGGGGGTGCTCTCGTAGAAGTAATCCAGGATGCCCGGCGTTCGGTCGATCAGCTTCCGATAGGCGTCTTCCCCGAGCGCCGCGAGTTCGGCCATGGTGGCCATGTGTCGGTCATCATCGCAATGCGGCGCACGGATCAGGCTGCAGCTTGCCAGGATCAGGCCGGTAGCGCCCATGCCGATTTCATACACGGCGGTTTCGACGTTGCTGTACTTGTACGACAGCACCTCTCCCTGTTCGGTGAACTTGATGCGGCCCTGCACCGTTGCTGGGGGCTGCGCCAGAATCGATTCGTGCGTGGGGCCGCCTCCCCGTCCGACGGTTCCGCCGCGCCCATGAAAGAGCTGGCAGCGAACGCCGAACCGGTTGGTGATCTCGACGATCTTCTTCTGTGCCTGGTACAGGTTCCAGCTCGAGGCGAGAATGCCGCCGTCCTTGCAGGAATCGGAGTAGCCGAGCATCACCTCCTGGATGTTGCCTGCGGCGGCGAGCATGCGCGCATAGGTGGCATGACCCAACAGCCCTTCGAGCACTTCCTCGACATGCAGGAGATCCTCGATGGTCTCGAACAGGGGGGCGATGCGCAGGTGGCAAAAGGGCCGGTCTTCCGCAACCCCGGCGAGACCGGTCAGGCGCCCCAGCAGCAGCACTTCGAGTACATGCGAAGCGGCGTGGGTCATCGAGATCACGTAGGTGCCGATCCCCTCGGGGCCGACCTCGCCCCGCATCTGCCGGATGACGTCGAAAACCTCGAGCGTTTCCCGCGCCTCGGCATCCAGGGCATCGCGGTCGATCGGAGGCAGCTCGGGTTGATCGATCAACTCCCCGAGCAGCCGCAGGCGCCCCGCCTCGTCCAGTTCGGAGTAGTCGTGAGCAAGACCGGTCTGCGCAAGAACCGCGGTCACCGTGGCGGTGTGTACCGTCGATTCCTGGCGCACATCCAGATGGTGAAGATTGAACCCGCAGGTCTCGACCAGCCGGATCAGGTCGGTGAGTTCACCCTCTGCGACGTTGCGCTCGCCATGGCTCACCAGCGAATCGCGGATCGTCTGCAGATCCCTCAGAAAGGCGTCGGCCCCGCTGTAGGCGGATGCAGTCGGGAGAATCGCGGACTCGCCTGCGAGACGACGCTCCACGGTGCCCAGGGTCTCCCGCAGCCGGTACGCCATGATCTTCAGCTTGCGCCTGTACGGCTCGGTTTCGTAGCGGTCCATGAAGCCCTGGAACACGGCTGGCGCGATGCTGTTGTCGGCCTCCAGGCTTTCGCGGAATTCCTCCGACACCGCGCAGATCAGCGAGGAATGGGTAAGCACGTTGCGCAGATGGCCGACCCTTCGCAGGTATTCCCGCAGGACCTGCTGCATCGCCAGACGGCAGGCGAGTGCTGTGACCTCCGGGGTCACATTGGGATTCCCGTCCCGGTCGCCGCCGATCCAGGAGCCCAGGCGCAGGAAGGCCGGGATGCGGATCGGGAGCGTGCCATCAGGCTTGGTTCCATAGGTTCGGCGCACGGCCTTTTCCAGGAACCGGTACGCAAGCGGTATGGCCTCGAACAGGCTTTCCTCGAAGTAGAACAGGCCGTATTTGATTTCGTCGCGCACCTGCGGCTTCTTTACGCGCACCTCATTGGTACGCCACAGGATCTGGATTTCGGTTTCCAGTTCGGCGATGAGCTGCTTGCGTTCGGCTGACCCGAGCCTGGGTTGATTCAGGCGATCCGCGGTCTGGAATACCCGCCGCTGGTTCTGCATCGTGGTGCGCCGACGGGCTTCGGTGGGGTGGGCCGTGAACACGGGCATGTAACTCAGTTCGGAGAGCAGACTCTCCAGGTCCGTCGCAGACACACCCTCGCGATGCAGTTGGCGCAATGTGCGGTCGAAGGAACCGGTCCAGAGGGGCTCGTCGCTGCTGACCTGGGCCCTGCGCCAACGGTAGAAGAGGTCTTCCTCGGCGATGTTGACCAGGCTGAAATAGATGCTGAACGCTCGGATGATGCGCTCGGTCATCTCCGGATCCTGGTGCACGATGCAGCGCATCATGCGCTCGCGCAGCCGCGGATCCTCGCGCTTGCGCAGGGAAAGGAAGCCCTTGCGCAAGGTTTCAATCGCATCGAAGACGACTTCTCCCTCCAGCCGTCGGATCACATGGCCCAGCAATTCGCCGAATAGCCGCACACGAGCACGAAGCTCCTTGTCCTTGGGCAAAAAACGATCGTCGGCTGAGTTCATGATCTAGAATTTTCCAGCAAAAAGTGTGCCGACCAGAAGGTCGGCTTCGCCGCCTGTTCATGTGAGCGACCAGTATACGCGAGCCACCCCGGTCGCTGGGCGAAGGACTCGGCCTCAGGTCCGGGTGGAGGCGCGCAGTTCGCGATAGAAGTCCAGATAGGCGGCCGAGCTGCGACTCCAGCCGAAGTCACGTCGCATTCCGTTGCGCATGATCTGATGCCACTGTTTCTGCCCCGGCTCCTCGAACAGCAGCAACGCACGTTCGATCGCGCCAGCCAGGGCGGCGGAGTGGGCGGGCAGGAAGCAGAAGCCGGTCGCTGTACCGTCGGCCAGGGTTGCCGCGTTGGTGTCGATGACGGTGTCCGCCAGCCCCCCGGTCGCGTGTACGATGGGTGGCGTACCGTAGCGCAGGCTGTACATCTGGTTCAGCCCGCACGGCTCGAAGCGCGACGGCATCAGGAATGCGTCCGCGCCCGCCTCGACGCGATGCGCGAGCCCCTCGTTGTAGGTGATCATCACGCCACACGTCTCCGGATACGCCCGGGCGAGGTCGCGCGCCGCCTGCTCGAATTCACGCGCGCCGCTGCCGACCAGCGCCAACTGCATCCTTCCCGAGGCCAGCAGGGGCGCGCAGGCTTCGAGGAGCAGGTCGATCCCCTTCTGCGGCACCATGCGTCCGACGTGACCGAGCAGGGGCACATGGGGGCGCACGGGCAGACCGAGTTCCTGTTGCAGCGCCTCTTTGTTGAGCGCCTTTCCGGAAAGGTTCTCCGCGCTGTAATGGGCGGCCAGGTAACCATCCCTTTCCGGATTCCATTCGTGGTAATCGACCCCGTTGAGGATGCCGTACAGATCGGCCGCGCGGGCCCGGAGTACCCCGTCGAGACCCATTCCCGATTCCGGAGTCTGGATCTCCTGAGCATACGTGGGAGACACGGTGGTGATCCGGTCCGAGAACATCAGGCCACCCTTCATGAACGAGAGGTGACCGTGAAATTCCAGTGCCTCCATGTGCCAGACGTCCGGGGGTAACTCGAGCGTGTGCCGGACGGGCCCGGGGAACAGACCCTGGTAGGCCAGGTTGTGGATGGTGAAAAGGGTTGGTGGCCGGCGCGGGTGGTCGCGCAGAAACACCGGCACCAGCCCGGTCTGCCAGTCGTTCAGATGCAGGATCTCTGGAGCCCAGTCGATTTGCGCCTGGTTCACGGCCATGGCCGCGACGGCTTGCGAGAAGGCTGCGAATCGATGCGCATTGTCCGGCCAGTCGCTGCCGTCCGTGGCGCGGTAGGGGTCGCCGTCACGATGGAAATACACCGGCCAGTCGACGAGGTATACGATGACGCTGGTGCCCGGCAGGTTTCCCTGGATCAGACTCCAGGGTGCCGTATCCGGTCCCGGCAGGCGCGTCGCCCCAGCCAGCCGGCTGATGGCTCGCGGGTAGGCGGGGAGTACCAGGCGGATATCCTGGCGGCGCCGTTTCAGTGCGGCCGGCAGGCTGGCGCTCACGTCGCCGAGTCCCCCGGTCTTCATCAGCGGGAAAGCTTCACTGCTCGCAAACAGAATGCGCATGCTGGGGCTCCGGGTACGCGTTGTCTGGCCGCGACCGCCAAGGTAGTTTAAAGAGTTTAACCGGTTTACGGTTGCCAACCGAGGAGTCACCGTGACGCAGTCCCTCCCCACCTTGCACTCGCCGAACCTGACGGCAGCTCTTGCGCGTCTGCAGTCCACCTCCCTGCGTGACCTGCTGGAGAGCGACCCGAAACGGGTCGAACGTGACGTCGTCGAAGTCGCCGGGCTACGCCTGGACTGGACCCGGCAGCGTCTCGATGCCGAGGCCTGGAATGCGCTTTACGCGCTGGCGGAAGAAGCCGGCATATCGTCGGCTCTGGAGCGTCAGCGCGCCGGCGAGCACGTGAACACGACGGAGGATCGTGCCGCGCTGCACATGGCCCTGCGTCTGCCGCGGGGTGCCCGATGCGTGATCGACGGGCACGATGTGGTCGAGGATGTGCACGAGGTTCTCGACGCCATGGCGGAGTTGGTGGAGCGTGTTCGCACGGGGCTGCACACGGGATACACGGGCCGCGCCATCCGCAGCGTCGTGAACATTGGAATCGGAGGATCCGACCTCGGGCCGCGAATGGTCTGTCAGGCATTGCAGCCCATGGCCCCGGAAGTCGTCGATGGCCGTCCGCTCGAGATGCATTTCGTGTCCAACGTGGATGGCGCGGCGCTGGACGCGGTGCTGCGCGCGGTCGATCCCGAAACCACGCTGTTCATCGTCGCCTCGAAGACCTTCGGAACACAGGAAACGCTGACCAACGCCCGCTCCGCGCGCACCTGGCTGCTCAACCATGCGGGTGGTGAGCCAGAGGCGGTGGCACGGCATTTCGTCGCCGTCTCCACCCACGCGGGCAGGGTGGCCGAGTTCGGGATCGACACCCGCAACATGTTCGGTTTCTGGGACTGGGTGGGTGGGCGCTACTCGGTGTGGTCCGCGATCGGTCTGCCGATCGCCCTGTTTCTGGGCATGGACGGCTTCCGGGCGTTTCTGGCGGGTGCCCATGCGATGGACCGGCATGTGCTGGAGACCTCGGAGCGCGGGAATGCCGCGCTCCGGATGGCGCTCGTCGATATCTGGAACCACAACCTACTGGGGGCCTGCGCTCGGGTCGTTCTGCCCTACGATGAACGGCTCAAGCTGCTGCCGTCCTACCTTCAGCAGGCCGAGATGGAAAGCCTGGGCAAGGGCGTCCGGCACGATGGCACGCCGGTGGCCGAGCAGACCGGACCCCTGGTGTGGGGCGCCGTGGGTACCGATGGCCAGCACGCGTTTTACCAGCTGCTGCACCAGGGGACGCGCTGGGAGCCCACCGAATTCATCGGCGTTGCGCATGCCGAGCATGCCTTGCCCGAGCACCACCCGATTCTGCTGGCCAATCTCGTGGCGCAGGCGGAAGCACTGGCTTTGGGCAAGACCGCGGACGAGGCCGCGCGCGAGATGGCGGCCGAGGGACTTCCTCCGGACGTGATCGAACGGTTGGCGCCACACCGCAGTTTCCCGGGAAACCGGCCCAGTACCCTGATCCTGCTGGAGCGCCTGGATCCGGCGGCGCTGGGGGCGTTGGTCGCCCTGTACGAACACAAGATCTACGTGCTCGCCACGCTCTGGGGAATCAACGCCTTCGATCAGTGGGGCGTGGAACTGGGCAAGCAGCTCGCCGGTCGGGTTCTGGAGGATTTCGCGAACTCCGCCGCAGGGCATCCTCACGATCCGGCCACCACCGCCACCCTGGCGTGGTTGCGTCCGCGGCTGACAGGGGGCTGAAACGTGTACAAGCCTTTCGCCGAATCGGCCGAGCAGAACAAGGATCCGATCCTTGCGGTGCTTCGTCAGTGGTTCCATGCTCCCGGGAAGGTTCTCGAAATCGGCAGTGGCACCGGGCAGCATGCGGTCCACTTTGCGCGTGCGCTGCCCGGGCTGGTCTGGCAACCCAGTGACGTCGCCGAGCATGTGGAGGGCATCGAGGCCTGGCGCCAGGAGGCGGGCCTGGACAATCTGCTTCCCGCCCTTGTTCTCGATGTTGCGGGTGAATGGCCCGGCGGGACATTCGACTACGTGTTTACCGCCAATACCGCGCATATCATGCACTGGCCCGAGGTTCTGGTGACGCTTGCGGGCGTGGGGCGGGCGCTGCGTGATGGGGGTGTGTTCGCGATGTACGGGCCGTTTGCCATCGACGGTGAGCACACGGCGCCTTCGAACGCAGCGTTTGATCTCTCGTTGCAACGGGTCGATCCGGGGATGGGCGTACGCGATCTGAACGATCTGCGCCGGGAAGCTGGCGAGCAGGGGCTCGTTCTGGCCACGGTCGTGCCCATGCCGGTACACAACCTGACACTGATCTGGCGCAAGGACCGCTGAGTCCGTGACCCGCGGTCAGTACTGCCAGCTCGGGTTCTGCGGGGGATAGACGGGAGCCGCGCCCCGTGACCGGGGCAGGGGTTCATGACGCCCCGGTTCCCGAGCGTCGGATGCGAATTCCGGTCGTGTCGGAAAGCGGGCCGAGGGGGCGTTCGGCCAGGACGGCTCGTGGATCGGCGGTCCGGCTCGGGACGACCAGCGCTGCTCTCCCTGCGATGCAGACTCCCTGCCTCCGGACTGCGGAGAGGGCGACTGCAGGTCATAGCCACCAGGCGCGAATTCGGGACCGGGCGCGTTGCGGCCGGCGCTGCCGGGAACGCCGCCCGGCGAAAGCGGGGCGAATTCGCCGGCGGACTCGCGTTCGGCGCGTACCCCACGGCCTTCCTCGAACTCCGCGAGATATCCGGGTGGCGGATATTCGGCCCGGCCCTGGAAGGAACCCGTGGCAGTCGTGCGTTCCTGGCTTCGGAGAACAGAGGAGTGCGCGCTCGTGCTGGCCCCCCACTCTCCGTACGACTGTGTCATGCCGGGCTGAATGATCCCGAACAGGAATGTGGCCAGCGCCAGGCCCCCCAATGTACGGATGGTTTTCATGGTTTCCGGGTCGATTGAAGTGGTTTGAGGTCGATCATCACGGAGGATAGAACAAAAAATGACCGATTGCTGTATGGAACCGAGATCCACGCAGCGCCGGATCGCCCATGCGACCTTCCGCTTCGGTGCTTGATTCAGCCGGGCTCGCTCACCGGGCCAGAAGCGCTCCGGAATCCAGCAGGAGCTGGTGGATACTCTCGGCAAGGTATCGATAGCCTTCGGCGTTGGGATGGATCGGATCGGCTTTCAGATTGTCCCGCGAAAGGATGTGGGCCAGGGAACGCTCCTCGATCGGTATGCGCAGGGCGGACGCCAGTTCCCCGTATAGCGGCTCATTGCGCAGCCGCAGCAGAGTCGGTGACGGAACAGCGACCAGCACGACCTCGATCCCGCGGGCTCGGGCCAGCGCCACCATCTCGGAAAGATTGTTGCGTGTCTGGCCGCTGTTCATCCGGCGCAGCAGGTCATTGCCTCCATGGGTCAGGATCAGCAGACCTGGCTCGTGCAGATCCAGCAGGGCGGGAAGACGTTCGAGACCGGCTGACGACAATTCACCGGGGCGGCCGGCGTTGATCACGCGATGGCCGGTCAGCCGTTCCAGTTGCGCCGGGTACGACTGCGGCGGTTCGGCTCCCGTGCCCGCGGTCAGACTGTCTCCGAACGCCAGAATCACCGCATCGGATGGCAGCAGCGACAGAGGCTCGGGTCGCGGCGAGCAAGCGTACATGGAGAACAGTGCTCCGAGAAGAACCAGACCGGCGGCCCGAAGCGCGGCTGAGGTGCGGGCAGATTGCGGCATGGGATCGCAGGGCATTGTCCAGTGTCTCGATTCTGTCAGGTCGCTGCTTCGGTGCGCGAGTCGGTCCGGCACCTTCGACAGTGTAACGGCCCGATCCGCCCTCTGCGCCTACGATGACCGCAAGGTTCGATTGACCTCGACGCGCGGCCGTGGCAGCTTGCGCACATCCCGACGATTTGCCGATGAGTCGAACGGGAGATTCGGATTCGCAACGTCGGAACCGGTCGACCACCCCTCCCAGATAAGGAAACCCCGCCATGTCTCTGCGCCACCTCGTTGCCGTAACCCTGCTCGGCCTGTCCTTCGCGGCGGCCGCCGATCAGCCGAATGTCCAGCCCGGCCAGTGGGAATTCACTTCGACCACCAGCTTCACGGGAATGCCCATGCCCGAGCAGACGCTGAGTTCCAGCGAGTGCGTCACTGCCGAGGATATTTCTGAGGGCTTCGCGTTCGATGTGGATGTCGAGGATTGCGAGATGCAGAACATGGACAAGCGTTCCGACGGCATGAACTACACCATGGTATGCCGGCAGGAGGGCATGGAGATGGTGATGGACGCCGAGCTGCGGTTCATGGGTGACACCACGGAAGGCACCATGAATGCACGGACGATGACGCCAATGGGGCCGATGAACATGCGTACCGTGCTGGAGGGACGCCGCGTCGGCGATTGCTGAGGGAACGTAAGTCAGGCGGAACGGCACCCGGCTTCGCACGAGTGGGAAGCCGGGTCCTCGAATACGAGACGATCTCCGATCCGGATGCGACCACTTTCCAGGATGCGCAGGCAAACGCCGCTGTGGGCCCCCAGCGCTCTCGCGGTGTTCTCGCCGGTTACCTGATTGAGATAGCCACAGGGCGGCCTCGGTTTCCAGTATTCGAAGCGCGCGCTGCCAATACGAAAGCGCCGCTGGGCCAGGTCCCGGGTCCGAAGGCCGGCGACGACCAGGTTGCGGCGGTGCTGGCCCTGATCCAGTCCGACGGCAAGCCTTCTGCTCGCGCGCTCGAGATCGTGCTGCGAGATCAGGGTGACTTCGCAGCTTTCAACGCGGTGCCAGTGCCCGGTACCCGAGCAGTAGCGATCCCCGCGCAGTCCCTGTCCGGCGAGAACCTCTGCGGTGTCGAGCGATTGCATTGCGTCCCCTGCGCCGGCGCTGATAAAGATTGCAGCCAGGTGGGGCGGCTCCCCGGGAACGGTGCCCCGTAATCGCCCCAGAAAACGCCACAAGCCCTGCGGGAACATCAATACCGGTATCCGAACGCAGCCTCGAAGCGTTCGCGGAATTCCTCCGGGGTGAAGCGGTGATTCTGGGTCCCCGGGCTCGCGATCTTGATCGAACCCAGCAGGGAGGCGATGCGTCCCGTGGTCTCCCAGTCGAATCCGTTCTCGAGTCCCAGCAGCAGGCCGGCGCGGTACGCGTCGCCACAGCCGGTCGGGTCCACTACCGCGGACGGCTGGACCGAAGGGATCTCGATGCGTCGGCCACCCGTCAGGATCACCGAACCCTCGCCCCCCCGCGTCACGATCAGCGCGTCCACCCGCTCGGCCATCTGTTCCAGCGACAGGCCCGTGCGTTCCGCGGTCAGTTGTGCCTCGTAGTCGTTGAAGGCCGCGTAGGTGGCCTGCTCCAGGAAACGGAGCAGGTCGTCGCCCCCGAACATGGGAAGGCCCTGGCCGACGTCGAAAATGAATGGAATGCCAGCGTCCGCAAACTGCTCCGCATGATGGATCATGCCCTCGCGGCCGTCGGGAGAGACGATCCCGATGCGGATTCCCGCGGCGTCCTGGACGCGGTTGTAATGGGAAAAGGTCATTGCACCCGGATGGAATGCGGTGATCTGGTTGTCGTCCTGGTCGGTCGTGATGAAGGCCTGTCCCGTGAAAGTGCCTTCCACCGTGCGGACATGGCCACAGGCGATGCCCTGCTGCTCGAGCCACTCGGCGTATATGCCGAAATCGGAGCCCACCGTGGCCATTGGCACCGGTTCACCGCCCAGCATCTTGAGGTTGTAGGCAATGTTGCCCGCGCAACCACCGAACTCGCGGCGCATCTCCGGAACCAGGAAAGAAACGTTGAGGATATGCACCTTGTCCGGCAGGATGTGGTTCTTGAAGCGATCGGGAAACACCATGATGGTGTCGTATGCGATGGAACCGCAGATGAGCGAGGACATGGAAACTCCTTGGTTTTTTGCTGAACAGGTATGGAATCAGGCTGCTCAGAAGAGGGCGTAGCCTACGAATTTCCCGCGGCTACGACAAACCCGGATGTCGATGATCGAGATCAGCCCCAACTGGAAACTGCCCGAAGAAGCCCTTGAATTCCGCTTCAAGCGGTCGACGGGTCCCGGTGGTCAGCATGTGAACAAGACCGACAGTGCGGTCGAGCTTCGTCTGGATCTCGATGCCTGCGAAGGGCTTTCGGCCGCAGTGCTCGACAGGCTGCGAAGGCTTGCGCGCAAGCGCATCTCCGGGCAGGGCGTACTGATCATCCACGCGCAACGCTTTCGCAGTCAGGAGCGCAACCGCGAAGACGCCATCGCGCGTCTGGTCGGGTTGCTGCGCGAGGCGGAGCACCCACCGGCGCCGCGCATCCCCACGCGCCCGACCCGCGCCTCGAAAGAACGTCGTCTTGCCGGCAAAAAGGCCCGGGGGCAGCGCAAGCAGGGCCGGGGGCGGATGCGAGACCCGAGCAATGATGCCTGACGGCTCGCCACTGGATGGGACAGGCCGGCCCTCTCTGCCCGGGGGGCAGGGATCGAATCGGTTTCACCGGGCACTCGGGAGAATACGACGATGCTGAAAAAACCCCTGGTACTGGTGCTCCTGGTGCTTGCGGTTGGGCTGGCGGCCCTGCAGTCCTTCCAGGACGGCAGCCTGTTTGCCCCCGGATCCGATCCGGGTCGCGATGCCGCCGGATCGGAGCATGGGAGTCTGGTGGTTCGCGATGTCGAGGTGCGCGACATGGACGGCCGGGTCGCCTGGCGCGGCGACGTCGATCTGGCACCGACGCTGGCACGCATCGCCGCGGGCGAAAGCGATCCTCATCGCAACGACGGCGGGGTCTTCCAGAACCGCGAAGGCCTGCTTCCGGCGCGCTCCAGGGGGTATTACCGGGAGTACGTGGTGCGCACCCCAGGCATTTCGCACGCCGGCCCGCAGCGCCTCGTGCTGGGGTCGGGCGGCGAGGTGTTTTACACGCACGACCACTACCGAAGTTTTCGGAGGCTCCGCTGATGCTGAAGTGCGTCGATCCGTTCCTGCTGCAGGACTGGCTCCGGGGGCCGAACCCGTTGCTGGAATTGCCGGCGGATACCGACCCGGACTCGGTGCTGGAAGTGCTGTGTGCCCAGGGGTTCGCGCCCCTCAGGGTGGACCTTGTGGATGCTTCGGACAAGGCCGGTCTGCTGGACCTCCTGCACCGCGCGCTGGACCTCGGCGAGTGGTTCGGATTCAACTGGGACGCATTGGAAGACGCGCTGTACGGACCCGAGGACAGGTCGGCTCCGGTTCGTGTGCTGATCGTCACCGGTTTCAAGGCCTTTCGCGTTCGGGCACCGGGGGATGCCGATGTGGTCATCGATATCATACGGACCGTCGCGGAAAATCCCGGCAGTGGTCTGCGTGGCTGCGTGCTGATCGGCTGATTCGCAGCACGGGGCCGAGGTGCTCAGGGCGGTAGCAGCGCGTCGATATCGGCAGCGCTCACCGGGTGCTCCAGAACGGCAAACACGGGGTAGCGCTCGGCAAGACGTTCCGCGTGCCGCCGCTCCTGCTTGTCCACCATCACGATCACCCGGGCGGCTGGCGCGTACTTTTGCAGGCTGGCCAGGAAGACATCCAGATTGCCGAGGTTGGCGCCGGCGTAATTGTTGCCATAACCGTAGAAGAATTCCGCGACGACGTAGTCCGGGCACTGCCGCCGCAGTTCCTGGATGGCCTTGCGGATCGACGGCAGCCGAACCTCGCGTATGTTCCGGCGCTGGTAGAAGCTGGTGAGGTTGGGGTGTCCGGCCGATTCGACGATGGAGAAAAGCAGCGATTCTGTCACGGGCTTGGCGACCTCGACGCGATGGGAACCTTCAAACCTGGTGTCCTGATCAGAGGTTCGCACGCCAGCGCTTGCCTGCAGGTGCTGGCGAACCCGAGCGGCGTCGCGGGTCCGTCTTGACCCTCCGCAGTTCGGCCTCTACGTTCAATTAAACCCATGCCCGGATCCGGCGCAAGGAGGATCGACTGATGAAGGTTCCAGAGAATCCCTATCCCCGTGTGACTGTAGACACGTCGGCCCGGGCCGTGGCGGGTGCCGATGCCTGGTACATGATCGGTCTTTCGGGCATCCCGAGTGCCGACAACGAGGGGCATACCTCGAACGCCGGGTTTGTCACCACGGGCGACGGTGTGGTGGTCTACGACGCCCTCGGAACGCCGGCTCTCGGCTTTGAACTGATCCGCCGCATCCGCGAGGTGACCGATGAACCCATCCGGTACGTGATCGCCGGGCACTATCATGCCGATCACATCTACGGCCTCCAGGCTTTTGCGGATCATACGGACGCCAGGGTCATTGCCCAGAGTCGCGCTCAGGCCTATCTCGAGAGCGACGCGGCGCGCATGCGGCTGGCGCAACGGCGTGACGTACTTTTCCCCTGGATCGATGAATCCACGCGGATCATTCACCCGGATGAGTTCTTCGACGACGAATACCGCTTCGAGCTGGGCGACAAGACCTTCCGTCTGCTGCATGCAGGGCCCGCGCATGCTCCGGACGACGTGCTGATGGTGGTGGAGGAAACGCGCGTGCTGTTCGCCGGCGACATCGTGTTCGACGGCCGCCTGCCGTTCCTCGGTGACGACGACGTCAACACGGCGAACTGGGTGGATCGTCTCGGGCAGGTCCGGGACATGAACCCATCGTTCCTGATCCCGGGGCATGGAGACGCCACCTCCGAGGCCGTTCGCGCGGTGTCCTTCACCCGGGATTACCTCGAGGACCTGCGCGAGCAAATGGGACGGGCCGCGCAGGACTTCATGTCGTTCGAGGAGGCCTACGAGGGTGGCGATTGGTCGAAGTACGAGAACGTGCCGGCCTTCGAGGAAACCCATCGCCGGAACGCCAATGCCGTATTCCTCGAAATGGAGGCCGCGTTGTTCTAGTGCCCTGAGGGTGCGCGGGCCGTTCGGTCTAGAATCGATGGTATGGCAGCGCGCACGGACCGGCCAGCGGAATCCCGGGTCTCGAAGACGGTGGTTTTCGAAACCCGGAATCTCACCAAGACCTACCGGATGGGTGAGGTGGAGATCCATGCCCTGCGCGGTGTGGATATCGATCTGTACGCAGGTGAACTGGTGGTGATGCTGGGCGCCTCGGGTTCGGGAAAGTCGACGCTGCTGAACATCATGGGTGGACTGGATACCGCGACCGGGGGTCGCGTGCGCTACCGCGACCAGGATCTGACGCGGGCGTCGGACACAGCACTGACCGAGTTCCGGCGCGACCACGTCGGGTTCGTGTTCCAGTTCTACAACCTCATCGCAAGCCTGACCGCGCGCGAGAACGTCGCGATCGTTACCGACATCAGCCGTGATCCGATGACGCCCGAGGAGGCCCTGGGCCTGGTCGGGCTCGAGGATCGCATGGATCATTTTCCGTCCCAGCTCTCCGGCGGCGAACAGCAGCGGGTTGCGATCGCCCGGGCCATCGCAAAACAGCCGGCTGTCCTGCTCTGCGACGAGCCGACCGGCGCGCTGGATTCGAAGACCGGCATACGCGTACTCGAGGCGCTCGAACACATCAACCGGGAGCTGCAGACGACCGTTGCGATCATCACCCACAACGAGGTGATCGGGGAGATGGCCGACCGCGTGGTACGGCTGCACGATGGTCGGGTGGCGGATATCCACGTGAACGCCCGGCGTTGCGCGCCGGCCGAACTTCACTGGTAGTGCCGGACCTGTGCGCGCCCTGGACCGCAAGCTGTTCCGCGATCTTTCCGCGCTGAAAGGGCAGGCCGCTGCGATCGCGGCCGTGATCGCCAGCGGCGTCATGACCCTGATCATCGCGGTAAGCACGATGGATGCGCTGTCACTGACGCAGCAGCGTTTCTACCAGGAGCACCACTTTGCCGATGTCTTCGCGGACCTGAAGCGAGCCCCCGACAGTCTGACCGAGCGGTTGCGCGAGATTCCCGGGGTGAATCAGGTCGAGACGCGCGTGCAGGCGGCCGTGCGTCTGGAGGTGCCCGGCTTCGCCGATCCGGTGCGCGCATTGCTCCTCTCGATTCCGGACGGCCGCCAACCGTTGCTGAACCAGCTCCACCTTCGGGAAGGCCGGTTGCCGGACTCCAGCCGTTCCGACGAGGTCGCGATCAGTGATGCGTTTGCCGAAGCGCACGGACTGCGCGCCGGTGATGCGCTCCGGGTGATCATCAACGGGCGCATGACGACGCTGCGGGTCAGTGGCGTGGTGCTGTCGCCCGAGTTCATCTACCAGATCGCGCCGACGGATCTCCTGCCGGATTACGAGCGTTACGGCATTCTCTGGATGAACCGCCGGGCGCTGGCCCACGCCTATGGCATGGACGGCGCCTTCAACAACGTCGTCGTGAGCCTGCAGGCGGGCGCTTCGGTGGCGGCGGTCATCGATCACCTGGATCGGCGCCTGGCCCGCTACGGCGGCGTTGGTGCCTACGGCCGCGAGGACCAGTCCTCGCATCGCTTCCTGCACGAGGAACTGCGGCAGCTGCGTGCGCAGGCGGCCATCCTGCCGACCATTTTCCTGCTGGTTTCCGCTTTCCTGCTGAACGTGGTGATGGGCCGCATCATCCGGTCCCAGCGCGAACAGGTCGCGGTGCTGAAAGCCTTTGGCTACCGCAATCGCGACATCGCGGCGCACTACGGGATGCTGACCGGGCTGATCGTGCTGGCCGGCTGCGTGCTGGGCGTGGCCCTCGGCGTCTGGGCGGGCACTCACCTGGCTGCGATGTATACGGAATACTTCCGCTTCCCCGAGCTGCGGTTCCGTCTTCAGGCCTGGGTGCTGGTGCTCGCGGTGGCGGTTGCGGCGGGCGCGGCGATGCTGGGTACGCTGCGCTCGGTCTGGAGATCGGTAAGCCTGCCTCCAGCCGAGGCGATGCGTCCGGAACCGCCGGCACGTTTTCGCAGAAGTGCCCTCGAACGCATCGTGCCGAACCGCTGGCTCGATCAGGGCACGCGGATCATCCTGCGCAACCTGGGCCGGCACCCGGTAAAGGCGGGCCTGTCGGTGCTGGGCATCGCGATGTCCGTGGGCCTGCTGGTGATGGGGGCCTACCAGCTCCACGCGGTGGATTACATGCTCGATACCCAGTACCGCCTGGTGCTGCGCATGGATGTGGATCTCACGTTCACGGATCCGACGCCGGCGCGGGTGGTTTCGGAACTGCGGCACCAGCCCGGGGTGCTGGGTGTGGAAACCTACCGCAGCGCGCCCGTGCGCCTGCTGGCGGGGCACCGCGAGTACCGGACCGCGATCCTGGGGCTGGAGGAACGTCCCCGGTTGCGGCAGTTGCTGGACGTTCGCAACCAGCCGCAACGTCTGCCGCCCGATGGGTTGCTGTTGACCGAGTACCTGGCGCGCGATCTCGGGCTCGAAGTGGGGGATTCGGTGCAGGTGGAGGTCCTGGAAGGCCACCGGCGGGTGGTGCGGCTGCCCCTCGTCGGGGTGGTGGAAGAGCCCTTGGGGGTCAGCGCCTACATGCGCCGCGATGCGTTGAACCGGATGCTGCGCGAAGGTCCGGTGGTCTCGGGTGCCTGGTTACTGGTGGATCGTTCCCTGGAACCCGCGCTGTTCGACCGTCTCCGGGATCTCCCGGGTGTCGCCGGAATCGGGATGATCGCGGATGCCGAGCGCAACATCCGGGAATACATGGGCGACACCATCCTGATGTTCGCGCTGGTCTTCGTGCTGCTCGCGGGATCGATCGCGTTTGCCGTGGTCTACAACAATGCCCGGATCGCCCTTGCGGAACGGGCGCGGGAACTGGCGACCCTGCAGGTTCTCGGCTACTCCCGCGCAGAAGTCAGTGCGATCCTGGTCGGAGAGATCATGGCGCTGACAGTGGTGGCGCTGCCGGTCGGCTGGGCGATCGGCACCGGGTTCGCCTGGGCGCTGAACCAGGCGTTCAGCATGGACATGTTCCGTATCCCGCTGGTGCTGACTCCCGGTGCCTATGGGTTTGCCACGGCGGCGGTCCTGGGCGCCTCGGCCGTGGCTGCGGTCCTGGTGGTTCGTCGTCTGCACCGTCTCGACAAGATTTCGGTGCTGAAGGCGGTGGAGTGACGAGGAGAAGGGTCGGATGAAACTGCGCGGGAAGATATTCTGGGGAGTGGCGATGCTTGCGGCCGGCGTGCTGCTGGTCTGGGCCCTGATGCCGGCGCCGGTCCCGGTCAGCGCGACCGAGGTCAGGGCTGGCCCGTTCGTCGAGTCCGTGGACGAAGAGGGTCGTACCCGGCTTCGGGATTCGTTCTCGATCTCGGCACCGATCAGCGGTTTCCTGCAACGCGTGCAACTGGAGGCCGGTGACCCCGTCGACCTCGGACAGGTGGTGTTCCGGCTGGAGCCTCTGCCAGTCCCCGCGCTCGATGCCCGCAGTCTGGAACAGGCGCGCGAAAACCTTTCCGCGAGTCGCGCCCGACTCGATACCGCCCGTGCCCATCTCGAGACTGCACGAGCCGAAGCCGTGTTTGCGGAATCCGAGTTTCAGCGCTACCAGCAGCTGCGCGAGCGCGAGCTGGTTTCAGCGACGGAAATGGAGCGCGTGCGCAGTGTACGGGACCGTCGGCAGTCTGAGGTGCGCGCCGCGGAACACGCCGTGGAAGTCGCGCGCTTTGAACTCGAGAGTGCAAGGGCCGTGCTGGAGATCTCCAGCGGGCAGCGACCGGAAGGAGAACAGACGCTGCTCGAGGTGCGCTCGCCGGCCTCCGGGCTGGTGCTCCAGCGGCACCGCTGCTGCGAGGGCGCGATCAACGCCGGTGAGACGGTGCTGGAGGTGGGTGACCTTGCGGCACTCGAGGTGCAGGTGGACCTGCTGTCGATGGATGCCGTGCGTGTGCGGCCTGGCATGCGGGTCGAGATCAGTGGCTGGGGTGGTCCGACCGTCCTCGAGGGGCGGGTGCGCAGGGTCGAACCGTCCGGTTTCACCCGGGTTTCCGCGTTGGGTGTCGACGAGCAGCGTGTTCCCGTGATCGTCGATTTTACCGATGTGACGGAAGCGGCTGGATATCTTGGCGTTGGATTTCGCGTGGAGGCGGCATTCGTGCTGTGGGAAGGGGATTCCGTGATCCAGGTTCCGACCAGTGCGCTGTTTCGCGTCGACGGTCGCTGGGCCGTTTTCGTGGTCGAGGATGGGCGTGCGCGGCAGCGCTGGGTGGAGCCGGGCCGCCGCAGCGGCATGGACAGCCAGATCGAGTCGGGTCTGCAGCCCGGGGAGTTGGTGCTGGTGCACCCCGGTGATCGTATTCGCGAAGGCGTGCGTGTCGCCCACTAGCCATCATGGCGCTGCGCCACCCCTGAGGGCGAAAGCGCGAGCCACGGAAAACACGGAAAAAGCCTGGATTCCCTTCGTTTCCCATAATGTCCGTGTCCTTCCGTGTTTTCCGTGGCTGGTTTTTCACGTTAACAGGCCCAGCAGTGCCCACTAGCGCAGGTTGCTGAGCCAGTAGAAGCGGTAGGGAGGTACGACCAGGCGGTCATTGAACAGCCGTGGGGTTTCGCCCGTGTGCAGATCCTGGAGGGTGCCGCGCAGGTGCAGGCTGCGATAGCGGAGGTTGCTCAGTTCCAGGTACTGCGGATTGGCGTCGAAATTGGCCAGCACCAGGACCGAGGACGCCACCTGCTGTTCCGGGTGCGTACGCAGAAAGGCAAACAGGTGTGGGTTCTCGAGGTCGATCAGGTCGCGATTGTTGAAGTCCGCGAAAGCCGGAATGCCCTTGCGAACGGCGATCATGCGCCTGAGACCGTCGAAGATCCGCTGTTCCACGCTGCCGTGCTGGTGCCGGCGCTCGGCCTTGTCCCAGTCGATGCGTGGCCGGTTCATCCAGCGGCTGTCGCCGGCCTTGTTCAGGTCCTCGAGGTAGCCGTAGTCGCTCAGCGTGCCGATCTCGTCGCCGTAGTACAGCAGCGGGATGCCGCCGAAGGACAGGATCATCCCGTGCAGCAGCAGGATGCGCTGGATCGCCCGGTCGATCGCCTTCTGGTCGTCCGTCTCCAGGGCGGCCTCGAGCCCCGCCAGCGAAGCCAGTGAACCGGAGATCCGGGCATCGCCGGTCTTCTCGTTCCGTCCGAAGGGCTGGCCCCGGGCGTCGGAGTCTTCGTATGCACCGGTGAAATAGTCCACCAGGAACCGGCGGTGGGCGAAGGGTTCGTAGCCGGCCGCGATGATGTCGCGGTCGTCGAAGCCGAGGCCGATGTCGTCGTGACAGCGCACGTAGTTCAACCAGGTCGCGCGATCGAGCTTGTTCGGCAGGCTTCGGATACCCAGGTTCAGCAGGCGCGCGTTGCGCGTCGCCATCGCGTCCCAGAGCAGCGCCATGAAGGTCGCGTTGTAGGCGATTTCGCACTCCTTCGCGATCACCGCGTCTTCACCGAAGTACTTGATGATCTCCAGCGGCGCGACGATCGCCTCGGCGATGAACAACACGCCCGGTGCGGTGACCTGGCAGCAGTCCTTCATCAGTTGCAGGATCAGGTGCGCCTCGCGCTCGTTCTGGCTGGTCGTGCCGATCTTCTTCCACAGGAACGCGACGGCGTCGAGGCGCAGGATGTCCGCGCCCTGGTTGGCCCAGAACAGCAGCACGTCCAGCATCTCGATGAAGACGTCGGGATTGCTGTAGTTCAGGTCCCACTGGAAGGAGTTGAAGACCGTCATCACCCACTGCTGCATTTCCTCGTCCCAGGTGAAGTTGCCGGGCGAGGTCTCCGGGAAGATCTCGGGCATGGTCTCCTCGAACATGTCCGGGATGTCACGGTTGGGGAAGATGTAGTAGTAATCCTGGTATTTACGCTCGCCGGCGCGGGCCCTGCGCGCCCACTCGTGCTCATCGGAGGTGTGGTTCACGACCACGTCGAGCGTCAGCAGCATGCCCCGCTTGCGCATGGAGGCCGCCAGTTGCTGCAACTGGTCCAGCGTTCCCACGCGCGGATCGATACGGCGGAAGTCGCTGATGGCGTAACCGCCATCGCTGGCCTTCTCGGGACACAGCAGCATGGGCATGATATGCAGCGTGTTCACGCCCAGTTCCTGCAGGTAGGGCACATGCGCGCACACGCCGTCCAGATTGCCGGCGAATCCGTCGGCATACAGCGCCATCGCGACCCATTCCTGGCTCAGGAACCAGTTGTGGTTTCGCTCGCGCGCCTTGTCCTGTTCCTCGAGTTCGGCCGAGCGCTCGATATATCGGCCCGCCATCACCTCGACCAGCTTGATGCTTTTTTCCCGGAAGTCCTCGCGGGCGCCGTACAACGCGTGAAACAGCGAATGGATGGCATAGAAATTCGCCCCGAGCCGCGTGTAGAAATGGCGCAGGTCCTGGCGCCGTATCTCGGGTTTCAACTCGTCGAGAATGTCGTTCAGCAGCGAGTGGGAGACTTGTTCGTACATGTTGACCTTTGAAGACCGGTCCGCCGGGCTGGCAGGACGACTGGGACGGGGAGGGGATGCCTTGGGCGCATGATCCGGTAACCACAGGTTGGATCGCAAATCGTCGGGCGGACCCGCGCAGGGGGCGATTGCAAAGTTTTCGCTGAAAATGTGCTAAATAAGCCGTAATTCGACTGAATTCGCGACGGTGCGGAAGACATCTTCCGGAAAACCCAATCAGAACGGCAAAACAGGTAAATGCGATGGCAAATTACAAGATCGAGGACATCGAAGGGATCGGAGCCGCAGTGGGCAAGAAACTGAGGGCGGCGGGAGTGAAGGACACCGATACCCTGCTGGCCAACGCCCGGAGCGTGTCGCAGCGCAAGAAGCTGGCGGAGGTCTCAGGGCTTTCGGCCCAGCGCATCCTGAAGTTCGCGAACATGGCGGATCTGTACCGTGTGCGCGGGATCGGCTCCGAATACTCGGAGCTGCTCGAGGCCTCGGGTGTGGATACGGTGCCGGATCTTGCCCGCCGCTCCGCCGAGAACCTGGTCAAGCGGATGTCCGAGGTGAACGCGGAGAAGAAACTCACCCGCAAGGTGCCGACGCTCGCCGAGGTGACCAAGTGGATCGCGGAAGCCAAGAAGCTGCCGCGAGCCCTCACCTACTGACTGGGCGGGGCTCCGGCGCGCTTCCAGCGCGGACCCGACTGGCGCGGTAGTCGAACCAGTCGGGTTCCGGACAGCCAGTCATGCAGCATCAGTCGTTGCGGATGCAATAGACTCAGGCCGATCGCGAACACCAGGCCGGCACTGGCCGCGATTCCCGCTAGGGGTCCATGCTCGCGGCCCAGAAACACGGCCAGCAGCACGATCAGCCATTGCGCCAGCGCGACCAGGTAGCGCAGCGTCGCCTGCCAGCGGTTCACCGGCCCTCCTGCCTGGTCGCGCAGAACGATGTTCCAGGTCTGCATGCCCAGCGTCTGGCCGGTACGTGTCCAGAACCAGAATAAGAACGCCCAGGCGATCAGCAGGTTGGTCACGAACTGGAGCGGGATCAGGGCCCGGCCCGTCAGGTCGCCGATCAGCACGAACCCGAGGCCGGCCACCATCCACAGCGCCAGGATCAGCAGGCCGTCGTAGACGACCGAGCCCAGGCGCCGAAGCAGGCCGACTCGAAAGCCGTCGCCGCCGTCCATGCTCAGAAAACCGACTGAAACGGGATGACGTCGACCTCGTCGCCCGCCGTAGCGCCCCGGCTCTCGCTCGGCAGAACGATGTACGCGTTCGCGAGGCTCATAGACCGCAGCTGGTGCGAACCCTGCCCACCGGTCGAGCGCACCGTCCATTCACCCCGCGCGCGCTCCAGGATGCCGCGCTGGAAATCGGTGCGCCCCGGGCTCTTGCGCAGGTCTTCCAGCAGGCGGGCCCGCAGTGCCCAGGGTGCCTCGGGTTCGGTGCCGCACAGGCGCAGAAGGGCCGGCCGCGCAAACAGGGAAAAGGTCGCCATGACCGACACCGGGTTGCCCGGAAGCCCGAGAAAGAGCGCTTGACCGAAGCGGCCGAACGCCAGCGGACGCCCGGGCTTCATCGCCACCTTCCAGAAACCGACTTCGCCTTCCTGCTGCAGCAACCGGGTCACGAAGTCGGCGTCGCCCACCGACACGCCTCCCGTGGTCAGAATCAGATCGGCGGTTTCACCGGCCCGGACCAGGGCTTCGCGCACGGCCTGTTCGGTATCGGCAACCACGCCGAAGTCGACGAACTCCACCGGATATCGGGACAGCAGCGCGCGCAGCGTGTAGCGGTTGCTGTCGTGAATCTGTCCGTGCCGCAACGGCTGCCCCAGGGGCGCCAGTTCATCTCCGGTGGTGAAAAAGACCACCCGGGGCCTGCGTACCACGCGGACCTCGCCGATGCCCTGTGAGGCCAACAGCCCGATGTCGGCGGGCGTGAGCCGGCGCCCGCGGGACAGGATTTCGGTTCCGGCCCGGGTGTCTTCGCCAGGATGGCGCACGTTGCTGCCGGGCGCGCAGTCGGCATCCAGGGTGATGCCATCGTCGCGCACGGTCACCCGTTCCTGCATCACCACCGTATCCGCGCTTTCGGGAACCACGGCGCCGGTGAGAATGCGCACGCATTCGCCGGCCTTCAAGGTGCCGTCCCAGGGATGTCCCGCGGCCGACACGCCGGCGACCCGCAGTCGCGTGCCCGCCCGCCCCTCGTTGCCAGAGAAAGCGTAGCCGTCCATGGCGGAGTTTCGTGCCGGAGGGACGTCCAGACGCGCCGTCACCGTCGTGGCGAGAATGCGGTCCAGCGCGTCATTCAGATCGACGGAGTCGCTGCCCGCCACCGGTTCGCAGCGCTCGAGAATACGCTGCAATGCCTGCTCGACCGTGAGGGCGCTGGGGTCGGTTTCATCCATGCAGCTCGGGGAAATCGTCATGGTCAGGTATCCGTTTCGAGTCCGGAAAAGCCGAAATATTCGCCGATGAATGCCGCGATGACACGAACCTCGTCCAACGGCAGCACCCGGGTGCCTTGCGGAATGGCCTCCGGCTGGTCCGTCGCCACGGCCACGATGTTCAGGTCGTCGGTGCAGAGCAGCGGTTTGCCCAGTTGCGGCCGGTGGATCTCGATCTTCGGGATCGCCTCGTTCTTGAATCCCTCGACCAGGATCAGACCGGCGCGACCGGGATCGATCCGCGCGACCAGGTCCGAAAGCACGGGTGCGGCTTCCCGGTCCGGCGGGTTTTCCACCATCAGCGCCATCCGCCGGCTGGAAGCGACCAGTACCTGGGACGCTCCGGCCTGGCGGAGCACGTAGCTGTCCTTGCCGGGGTGGTCGATGTCGAAATCGTGGTGCGCGTGCTTGATCAGCGCGACCTCGAGTCCGCTGGCCCGAAGAATGGGCAGCAGCCGGGTCAGGAGCGTGGTTTTCCCCGCGCCGCTCCAGGCGGCGAAGCCGAGGAGGGGGATGGAGGACGTGGCTGGCTTCATGGCGCTTTCCGCGATCGTGAAACGGCGGGAGGTCCGGGGTCCCGGACGCCTGAGCATACCCAAGCCGCGCTTCGGTCGCATCCGGTGCCGGTTGCTCCCGAAGTCGCAAGGCGCGTCGGGAACCGGTCAGCTGTCGGGCGGCGTTGGCTCCAGATCCCCCGGTCGATTCAGGTTGATGAAGGCCCCGGGTTGGTCCGAGAAGTCGACGATGACGTGGCGTCGCGAGCGGAACCAGGCACCCGCGGCCCGTGGGCCGTTCTCCAGGTCGCGCAACAGATCGTCGGCGAGTGAAGTGCGCAGCAATGCGAAAAGGGGCTGCAGACGCTGGCCATCGTGGGCCAGCGCTACGTCGGCATTGCTCTCCCGCAATTCCCGCCCCAGGCGCACGGCAAGATCCAGCGGTGCCTGCGGTGCGTCCACGGGCACGCACAGCAGGTCGTGACCCTGGCTCCAGAGCAGCCCCTCGGCCACGCCCGCCAGGGGACCGCGGAAATCGGGGTGCCGATCGACCAACAGGGGAAACCCCAGTCTCCGATAATGGTCCATGGAGGAGTGGGCACTGATGGCGAGCGCTTGCACCTGGGACTGAAGCCGCTCCACGGCGTGCAGGATCAGGGGCTTCCCGCGCCAGGGGATCCAGCCCTTGTTCCGTCCTCCCATGCGGCGGCCCTGGCCTCCCGCCAGGATCAGCCCGTTGGGGCGGGCCGCCTGGGAATCATCCACGGAATCGCCCGGAAGGAGTTAGGATAGGAATCATGCGTCGGCATTCGATGAAATTTTTGGCTCGGTGGACACTCTGGCTGACCTGCCTTCTGGTGGCCGGCGGCGTTTTTCTGGGCGCCTCGGCGGAGGACAACCGCAAGACCGTGCTCCTGCTGAATGTGGCCGACGCCATTGGCCCCGCGACCGGAGACTACATCATACGCGGCATCCGGCGCGCCGAGCGCGAAGGAGCCGAGCTGGTGATTCTGAAGCTCGATACACCGGGGGGGCTCGACTCCTCGATGCGCGATATCGTCAAGACCGTGCTGGCTTCGGAAGTGCCGGTGGCGACCTACGTGCACCCGGCAGGTGCGCGCGCCGCAAGTGCCGGAACCTACATGCTGTACGGATCCCACGTGGCGGCGATGACTTCCTCGACCAACCTGGGTTCGGCGACGCCGGTGCAGATGGGCGGTGGCGGACTGCCGGGCCTCGAAGACCTGGGCGACCCGCCCGCGCGCGAAGACAGGGACGCATCGGACCGGGAAGCTGAGGAGGCCACAGCGGCCGGCGACGCGGAGGGTGCCGATGCCCAGAGTTCCGAAGAGGCGAAGGAGGATGCGCCCCGGCGAGGCGAAAGCGCAATGGAGCGCAAGGTTCTGGAAGATGCCGTGGCGTTCATCCGCGGCCTGGCGGAGCGGTTCGACCGCAATGCGGACTGGGCCGAACTCGCGGTGCGCGAAGGGGTGAGTCTGACCGCACGCGACGCACTCGAGCAGAACGTGATCGATTTCGTCGCCGAGGATGTCGATGACCTGCTCGCCCAGCTCGACGGGCACATCGTGCGCATGCCGTGGGGGGCGAAGGTTCTGGAGACGTCGAATATCGAACAGATCGTGGTCGATCCCGACTGGCGCACGAATCTCCTCGCGGTGATCACGAGCCCGAACATCGCGTACATCCTGATGCTGATCGGCATTTACGGAATCATTTTCGAACTCTCCAACCCCGGTTCGATCTACCCAGGTGTGATCGGTGCGATTTCGCTGGTGCTGGCGTTCTACGCACTGCAGGTCATGCCGGTGAATTACGCCGGCCTTGCGCTGATCATTCTGGGCCTCGCGTTCATGGTGGGTGAGGCTTTCCTGCCGAGTTTCGGCATACTCGGCATCGGTGGCATCATCGCCTTCATTACGGGTTCCATCATTCTCTGGGACGATCCAAACTTGAATATTTCACTGCCTCTGGTCATCGGAACCGCCCTGGTCGTCGCGGTGTTCACGATATGGGTGCTCGGGCGGCTGTTCCGGCTGCGGAAGGTCAAGCCGACCATCGGCGATGAGGAAATGATCGGTATGATCGGCGAGGCCCGTGAGGATTTCGATCTCACCGGGCGCGTCTACGTGCACAGCGAGCTCTGGAACGCGGAGACCACGGCTCCGGTCCGGTTCGGTCAACGGATTCGCGTGACGGCCCTGGACGGGCTGCTGCTCCGTGTTGAGCCGGTGGACGACGCGAACACCGCTTCCTGAAGTTTTCTTCGAGTCCCGGAACCGATCGTCCGAGTCTCGAACCATTCAGATCGAAGGAGAAGATGTAATGACTGGTGCCTATCTCTTCCCGTTGGTGATCGTCGTCGCGTTGATCGCGATGTCGATCAAGGTGCTGCGCGAGTACGAGCGCGGCGTGGTCTTCTTCCTCGGGCGTTTTCAGGCCGTGAAGGGGCCGGGTCTGATCATCATCATCCCGGGCATCCAGCAGATGGTGAAGGTGGACCTGCGCATCATCACGCTGGACGTACCCAGCCAGGACGTGATTTCCCAGGATAACGTCACCGTGCGGGTGAACGCGGTGCTCTACTTCCGGGTCGTCGATTCCGCGAAGTCCGTGATCCAGGTCGAGGACTACTTCGCCGCCACCAGCCAGCTCGCTCAAACGACCCTGCGGTCGGTGCTCGGCAAGCACGACCTCGACGAAATGCTGTCCGAGCGCGACAAGCTGAACATCGACATCCAGGGAATCCTGGACTCCCAGACGGACGCTTGGGGGATCAAGGTCACGAATGTCGAAATCAAGCACGTCGACCTGAACGAGTCGATGATACGGGCCATCGCCCGCCAGGCCGAGGCCGAGCGCGAGCGGCGTGCAAAGGTGATCCACGCCGAGGGCGAACTGCAGGCGGCGGAAAAGCTGGTGCAGGCCGCGGAGATCATCGGGACGGCGCCAGCCGCGTTGCAGCTGCGTTATCTGCAGACCATGGCGGATATGTCGAACAGCAGCCAGGCGAACACGATCTTCTTCCCGCTTCCGCTCGAGCTGACCAAGATCTTCAACGCGCTGTCCGGCAGTGCGGGCGGCAAGTCCAGCTGAGGCGTCCCGTAAACCGCTGTCGGACGGGAAGGAAGAAGCGCCGAACCCGCTCCTGCAGCGGTTTCTGGATGAACTCTGGGCCGTCGAGGGTCTCGCTTCGCTGACCCTCGAATCCTACCGGCGGGACCTTGCGGCGCTGGAGCGCTGGCTGCGCCCGCGCGGCGTTGCTCTGGAAGAGGCCGGGCGCGCCGACCTGCTCGAATTCCTCGGCGCACGGATGCAGTCGGGCTATCGACCGAAGTCCGTTGCACGTGCCCTTTCCAGCCTGCGCCGCTTTTTCCGTTTTCTGGTGGCCGATGGTCTGCGGGGCGACGATCCGACGGCCCGCATCGATTCGCCCCGGATCGGGCGGCCGCTGCCGGGAAGCCTCTCGGAAGCCCAGGTGGAGTCGTTGCTCGAGGCCCCCGACACCGCCTTGCCTGTGGGGCTGCGCGACCGGGCGATGCTGGAACTCCTCTATGCCACGGGTCTGCGCGTGTCAGAACTCGTGGCGCTCGAGCAATCCCAGGTCAATCCCCGGCAGGGCGTACTGAGAATCACCGGAAAGGGCGCACGCGAGCGCCTCGTGCCCCTCGGGGAAGTCGCCGCCGACTGGCTCCGGTTGTACCTTGAGCAGGCGCGACCGGTGCTGATGGAGCATCGGGTCGCGTCCGAGGCGGTGTTCGTGACCCGTCGCGGCGCCGGCATGACCCGGCAGGCGTTCTGGTACCGGATCAAGCAGTATGCAGCGAGCGCCGGAATTTCCGTCGCGCTCTCGCCGCACACGCTTCGGCACGCGTTCGCCACCCACCTTCTGGACCACGGTGCCGACCTTCGCGTGGTGCAGATGCTGCTGGGACACAGCAGCCTGTCGACTACCCAGATCTACACCCACGTGGCCCGGGCTCGGTTGCAGGCGTTGCATGCGAGCCATCATCCCAGGGGATGATCCCTATGAACCGCTCGCCGCGTCCGCGGGTCGAAGGCGGGCGGGGCGGTGATACACTGCCCACCCATTCCAATCCACCAGCTGACGAGACCATCATGCGCCTGCCCCCAAAAATCCTGATTCTGCTGCTGGCGTTTCTTGCCGCGGCTCCGCTGTCCGCCAACGAGGCGATCGAAAAACGCATGGCCGAGGTCGTACCCGGCCTCAGCCCGGACTCGATCCGTGCCATGGAGATGAACGGGGTATTCGAGGTGCGTTACGGCACCGACATCTTCTACGTTTCGGAAGACGCCCGGTTTCTGCTTCAGGGCAGCCTGATCGACCTCGAGGCGCGTGAGAACCTGACTGAAGAGACTCGGCGCGGCGTCCGTTCGGAAATCTTTGCGGGCATCCCGGATTCGCAACTCACGGTCTATAGTCCCGATGGCGAAGTCCGGCACACCGTCAACGTGTTCACCGACCCCAACTGTCCCTTCTGCCGGCGGCAGCACGAAGAGATGACAGCCTATCTGGATGCCGGCGTGGAAGTGCGCTATTTCATGTTTCCGGTACTGGGCCGCGAGTCGCCGGCGGTGATGAACAACATCTGGTGCGCGGACAGCCGCACCGACGCCATGGACCGGGCCAAGTCCGGTCTTCCCGTGGCGCAGGGGGACTGCTCCACGCCGCTGGAGGAGCACCTTGCGCTGGGCCGCGAGCTGGGAATCAACGGCACACCGGCGACGGTGACCGCCAACGGTCAGCTCATCAGCGGGTACCGCCCCGTTGTGGAAATGCTGCAGCTGCTGGAAGCCGAGTAGACAGGATCATCTGCGGATGAGAGTGGGTCCGGCCCGGCAATCCCCGCAGTTGCGGGAATTGCACTTCAGTAGAGCATGGACACCATCTTCCTTCGATACTGGTTGACGAGCTCGTGTCGGGGTCCCAGGACCTCGAATGCGGCGAGCAGGCCCTTCTGTCCGGCGTTGTCGTTGTAGGCGCGGTGGCGCTGCATCAGTTTCAGGTAAAGCTCCATGGCCTCCTGGCTGCGACCCGCGACCATGTACGCGGCGGCCAGGCGTTCCATTGCAACAGGATCATCCGCGTCTTCCCGCACCACCCGCTCCAGGGCGCCGAGGTCGTCGTGGGCGCTGGTCTTCGCAAATACCAGGCGGGCACGCAACTGTTTCACCGCCTCCTGTTCGTGCACATCCATCGGAAGCAGATTCAACTGGTGCTCGGCCCCCTCGGCATCACCCGCCTGCAATAGCGCCCGGGCCAGGTCGATCTTGAGCACGTGATGCTCCGGGTCGCTGGCCACAGCAGCCTGAAGGTCGTCCACAGCGCCGGCGCTGTCGCCGGCTTCCAGTTTTTCCAGGGCCTGCTTGCGAATCTGGTCCGAGGCCCGTTCGACGTATCGGTCGAGGATGGCCCGGATGGCCGATTCGGGCTGCACGCCCATGAACTGATCCACGGGCTTGCCATCGCGGAAACACATCACGGTGGGCAGGCTGCGCACCCCGAACTGGCTGGCCAGCCCCTGCTGCTCGTCGCTGTTCACCTTGGCGAGCCGGAACTTGCCGGCATATTCATCGACCAGTTTGGCCAGCACCGGCATCAGCATCTTGCAGGGACCGCACCAATCGGCCCAGAAATCGACCAGTACGGGCCGTCTGAAGGATTCCTCGATGACCGCGCTGTCGAAGTCGCCGGCGGTGACGTCCATGAGATCGTGGGTGGCTTGTACCATGTAGGGCTCCGGAATCCGTTGAGTTCGTGCGTTGCATTGTCGGGCCGTTCCCGGGGATTTCAAGCATGCCGGGTGCGGCCGCTAACCGTGTGCAGAGACCTCTCGCCGCACTACACTAGGGCGGCCGTCACTTCGAGGATCCCCCAAGTTGACTTACTCCGCATCCGACATCGAAGTACTCCAGGGGCTCGACCCGGTGCGCATGCGCCCCGGGATGTACACGGACACCTCGCGCCCCAATCACCTGGCCCAGGAGGTCGTCGACAACTCCGTGGACGAGGCCATCAGCGGCTTCGCCAGCAATATCGACGTGGTGCTGCACAAGGACGGGTCGCTGTCGGTAACGGATGACGGAAGGGGAATGCCGGTGGATGAACACCCGGGGGAAAAGCGCCCCGGGGTCGAGGTCATTCTGGGCATGTTGCATGCGGGGGGGAAGTTCTCGGACAAGAATTACCAGTTCTCCGGCGGCCTGCACGGGGTCGGGGTTTCGGTGGTCAACGCCCTGTCGAAACACCTCGAGGTGTGGATCCGTCGCGATGGCAAGGAGTACAACATCGCCTTCGCGGGTGGGGACAAGGTCAGTGAGCTCGAGGTCGTCGGCGATGTGGCCCGGCGCAACACCGGGACCTGCCTGCGGTTCTGGCCCGATCCGCACTATTTCGACAGCCCGAAATTCTCCGTCTCGCGGCTGAAGCACGTGCTTCGGGCCAAGGCCGTGCTGTGCCCCGGGCTGCGCATGAGTTTCGCGGACGAAGTGACCGGCGAGACCTGCGAGTGGCGGTACGCGGACGGTCTGAAGGATTACCTGATGGAATCGCTGGAGGGACTGGAGCGGGTGCCCGACGAGCCGTTCATGGGTTCGGTGTCCGGCAGCAAGGAAGCCGTCGAATGGGCGGTGCTCTGGCTTCCGGACGGGGGTGAAGGCGTTTCCGAGAGCTACGTCAACCTGATCCCCACCCCGCTCGGTGGCACCCACGTGAACGGGTTGCGGACCGGGCTTACCGAGGCGGTGCGCGAGTTCTGCGAGTTTCGCAACCTGATTCCGCGGGGCGTGAAACTGGCGCCCGAGGACGTCTGGGACCGTGTTGCGTACGTGGTTTCGTTCAAGATGCAGGATCCGCAGTTCGCGGGGCAGACCAAGGAGCGCCTTGGATCGCGTGAAGCGGCGCCGTTCGTCGCCGGTGTCGTGAAGGACAGCTTCAGCCTGTGGCTGAACCAGCATCCGGGGATGGGCGAGCGCATCGCCGAACTCGCGATCCAGAACGCCCAGCGCCGGCAGCGTGCGGGGCGCAAGGTGGTCCGCAAGAAGCTCACCCAGGGACCGACCCTGCCTGGCAAACTGGCGGACTGTGCGAGCCAGGACCTTTCCCGCACCGAACTGTTTCTGGTCGAAGGGGATTCGGCGGGCGGTTCGGCAAAGCAGGCACGGGATCGCGAATTCCAGGCCATCATGCCGTTACGCGGAAAGATCCTGAACGCCTGGGAAGTCGATCCGGATCAGGTCCTGGGTTCGCAGGAGATTCACGATATCAGTGTTGCCGTGGGGGTGGATCCGGGCAGCACGGAGCTGGAAGGACTGCGCTACGGCAAGGTGTGCATCCTGGCCGACGCGGATTCCGACGGGGCCCATATCGCGACGCTGCTGTGTGCCCTGTTCGTGCGGCACTTCCGGCCTCTGGTCGAGAGAGGTCACGTGTTCGTGGCCATGCCGCCCCTGTTCCGGGTCGACGTCGGCAAGGAGGTTTTCTATGCGCTGGACGACGCCGAACGGCTCGGGATCCTGGAGCGGATCGAAGCCGAGCATCGGCGTGGCAAGGTAACCGTGACGCGGTTCAAGGGCCTCGGCGAGATGAATCCGCTGCAGCTGCGTGAAACCACGATGAACCCCGACACGCGCCGCCTCGTGCGGCTGACCCTGGAGCCCGGAGACGAGACGAACGGATTGCTGGACATGCTGCTCGCGAAAAAAAGGGCCGCCGACCGCAAGCACTGGCTCGAGGTCAAGGGCCACCTCGCGGAGGTTTGAACCGGGAAAAAGCCGTGCCCCCGTGAGCACGCGCCAGACCCGGTCGCGGGACGCCGCAAGTACCTCCATGTAGGCTTGACGGCAGCATCCGTGCTGCCGACACCCGCGACCGGGTCCGGCGCGTGTTCAAGTTCCAGATCGCCGCAGCGGCTTCTGCACATGGGGTGGGCGTCAGGCACTTGCCACTGGTGTCGCCCCGTTGCGGAGTCGGTGCAATGCCCATGCGACGTGTTCGCGGACCAGGGCGGAGGGGTGCTGCGTGCGCCGTTCGAGGGCGGCGATCGCGCCGGGTGTCGGCGGTCCGTTGCCCAGGGCCACCGCGATGTTTCTCAGCCAGCGCTCGTGACCGATGCGGCGGATCGCCATCCCGGCCGTGCGCTCCAGGAATTCCGGTTCGTCCCATGCGAACAGTGCGAGCAGCGAAGCGGCATCGAGGCCGTGTCGGGCGACGAAGTCGGGCTCCGCGCTGACTTCGGCGAAGCGATTCCAGGGGCAGACCAACTGGCAGTCGTCGCAGCCGTAGATCCGGTTCCCGAGCAGCGGTCGCAATTCCTCTGGTATGGGTCCGCGGAGTTCAATGGTCAGGTACGAGATGCACCGCCTTGCGTCGAGATCGTAGGGTCCGCGGAAAGCCCCCGTCGGGCAGATGTCGAGGCAGGCGCTGCATTGGCCGCAATGGGCACCGACGGGTGCATCGATCGGCAGGGGCAGGTCGGTGAACAGCTCTCCGAGAAAGAACCAGGAGCCCGCGTCACGCGACAGCAGGTTGGTATGCTTGCCGATCCAGCCGACGCCGGCCTGTTCGGCGAGGGCTTTTTCCAGCACCGGGGCACTGTCGGTGAAAGCGCGATACCCGAACGCGCCGACTTCCGCCTCGATGCGATCCGCAAGTTTCTGGATCCGCCGGCGCAGCAGCTTGTGATAGTCCCGCCCCAGCGCGTACCTTGAGACGTAGCCGAGCGAGGCGTCGGCAAGGATGGCCTCGGGAGCCGCGGTGGCCGGTGGCAGGTAATCCATGCGCAGGCTGACGATGCGCTGGACGCCGGGAAGCAGGCGGGCCGGTTCGCGGCGCAGTTCGGCCCGATCCGCCAGCCAGCCCATGTCCCCGTGCGAGCCCTTGTCGAGCCAGGCGTCCAGTCGCTCGGCGTGATCGCCGACGGAAGCGGGGCTGATGCCGACGGCCTGGAAGCCGAGTTCGCGGCCCCAGCGGCGGATCTGCCCGGCGAGTTCCTGGCATTGGCTTGGAGTGAGGGTTTCCGGCACGATCGATTCCACGCCCTTTCGGAGTAGCGTATACCGTGAATGATCACCCGATGACGGGGAGCATTGCCAACCGCCTGTATGGCGAAAAGGGCATGCGCGAACTCGACCGCCGTGCGCTCGCGCAACCGGGGATGGCGGACGGACAGTTGATGGATCGAGCGGGGGCGGCCTTGCTGCAGGCGCTCCGGCAGCGCTTCCCCGATGCCCGGCGGCTGGGCGTACTGTGCGGCCCCGGGAACAATGGAGGCGACGGCTTCGTGCTGGCGCGGCTCGCGAAGCAGGCGGGCTGGAATGTCGTATTGCACGCGGGCACTGACGGACCCCGGCCCGGCACGGACGGCGAGCGTGCGCGCAGGGCCTGGGCTAGCAGCGGGGAGGCGATCCATTCGCTGGAGGCCTTCAAGCCGGAAGCGGCCGACGTGTGGGCGGACTGCCTGTTCGGCATCGGTCTCGCGCGTCCGATTGATGCAGCCGTCGCGTCCCTGATCGAATGCTTGAACCGTTCCGGTCTGCCGGTCCTGGCCGCGGATGTGCCCTCGGGCATTGCCGCGGATACCGGCCGCGTGCTCGGCACCGCAGTGAGGGCGCGAGTCACGGTCACGATGCTTGCGGACAAGCTGGGCCTGCATACCGGTGCGGGCGTGGACCACGCAGGCGACGTACAGGTCGCGGATCTGGGTCTTCCCGACGAGCTGCACCGGGGCGTGCCGTTCCTGGCCGACCGAGTCTCGCCGGGGGCGCTTCTCCATCTCCTGCCGAAGCGTCGTCAGGGAGCGCACAAGGGGGATTGCGGACATGTTCTGATCGTGGGCGGTGCGCCTGGGTATTCGGGCGCGGCGCGCCTTGCCGCGACAGCCGCGCTACGGGCCGGTGCCGGGAGGGTCACGCTGGTGACGCACCCCGAGCACGCCGCATGGGCCAACCTCGGACGGCCTGAACTCATGGTGCAGCCGGCGTCGAGCGCATCGGAACTGCTCCCGCTTCTCGAGCGCGCAGACGTGGTGGCGATCGGGCCGGGGCTGGGACAGGGCGCATGGGGGCGTGCCCTGTGGCTCGCGACCGCGGACTGGGACGGTCCGGTCGTGGTCGATGCCGATGCGCTGAATCTCCTGGCCCAGGCTCCTCGGCGTTGTGATACGTGGGTGCTGACGCCGCATCCCGGCGAGGCCTCGCGGCTTCTGGGGGAAGACACTGCCGGGATCAACGCCGATCGCCTGGGCGCAGTACGTGCGCTGGTGACGCGGTTCGGCGGCGTGGCCCTGCTCAAGGGGGCGGGTACGCTCGTGGCCTCGTCGCCGGAAGCACCGGCTGTCTGCGTGACGGGTGGGCATCCTGGCATGGCCACCGCCGGCATGGGCGATGTGCTCACCGGAATCATCGCCGCCCTGCTGGGTCAGGGGCTTGCGCCCCACGCGGCGGCCGTTGCCGGAGCGACCTGGCACGTGGGTGCTGCATGCTGCGCGGCTGCGCGGCTCGGTGCCCAGCCGGGCATGCTCGCCGGAGATGTCGTCGAGGCCCTTCCGGCCACCGTGGGAGGCTGCCCGTGAACGTTCGGGACATTTTCCTCGCTGATGCCGCTGCGACTGAACGAGCCGGGGCGGCACTGGCAGGCTGCGCCGGGCTTCGGGAGCTGCGTCACCTGCATCTCCACGGGGATCTGGGCGCCGGCAAGACCACGCTGGTGCGTGGCCTGCTGCGCGCGCTGGGGCATCAGGGGACTGTTCGCAGTCCGACCTACACCCTCTTGGAACCCTACGAGTTCCCCGGGTTCACGGTACTGCACTTCGACCTGTACCGGGTCGCGGACCCCGATGAACTCGAGTACCTGGGTGTACGGGAGCAGAGCGGTGAGGGCAGCCTGTGGCTCGTCGAGTGGCCGGACCGTGGCGCCGGGTGGTTGCCTGCGCCTGATCTTGTCGCAACCCTTGTGCCGGACGGCGACGGTCGCCGTCTGCGTTTGACCGGGCCCCGCGCCGAGACGATTTCGCGGGAGATGATGGACTTGTGACGATGGAATCAAAGAGACTGGTATCCTTCTAAAAAGAAAGAAAATGTCCCTTGCATTTTCATCCAGAAGGTCCACAATGACCTTAGGGACCCTGATTGCAAAGGCATTGCCCGTGGCGAAAACGCACTCCTTCAATCTGCGCCGTCGCCTCCTCCTGCGAGGGCTGGCGGGTATTGGCCTGGGCGTTATGCCCATGACGGGCTGGGCCAATACGGGGGTGCAGCGCCTGCGTATGTCGGTCGACGGGCAGACCACCCGCCTGGTGTTCGACATGAATGGGCCTCCCGTTTACGACATCTTCACGCTGGAATCCCCGGACCGGCTGGTCATCGATCTGTCTGGTGCCCGTGCCCTCGCTCCGCTCGAGGTGACCTCCGACGCAGGTCTGGTACAGAACGTGCGTCATGCCCAGCGCAACGGCAGCGATCTGCGGGTCGTCCTCGATCTGCGTTCGGCGACCGAGCCGCACAGCTTCGTGCTGCTCCCCGCACAGGGGGCGCCGCATCGGCTGGTCCTCGATCTGACACAGCGTCCGGTGATGGTGTTGCCGGCCGCGCGGGGGGCGTCCGCTGCGTCTCGGGATGCCGGGGGCGGAGTATCCCACGTGGAACCGTTGCGAGACCTGATCATAGCGATCGACCCGGGGCATGGAGGGCACGATCCCGGTGCGATCGGGCCCGGCGGCACCCGGGAAAAGGACGTGGTCCTGCAGATCGCCCGGCGGCTGGCGCAGCGGGTCGAGCGTGAGCCGGGTATGCGGCCGATGCTGACCCGCACCGGGGACTATTTCCTGCCGCTGCGCGAGCGCATCGCCCGGGCACGAGCGGCGCAGGCCGACGTGTTTCTCTCGATTCACGCCGATGCAATCCAGAATCGCAGTGTGCAGGGCTCGTCCGTGTATATCCTGTCGGAGCGCGGTGCCTCCAGTGAGGCCGCACGCTTTCTCGCACAGCGCGAGAACAGCGCGGATCTTCATCTCGGCGGGGTTCCCATCGAAGCCAAGGACGACTCTCTGACCAGTGTGTTGCTGGACCTGGCGCAAAGCGGCTCACTCGAGGCCAGCCATGCGCTCGCCAATCGTCTGATCTCGGAGCTGCACCGTGTCGGGAAGGTCCGCAAGCCTCAGGTGGAACGTGCGAACTTTGCCGTGTTGCGTTCTCCGGATGTTCCCTCGGTATTGGTCGAAGCGGCCTTCATCTCCAACCCCACGGAAGAGCGGAAGCTGCGGACGGACAGTTTCCAGAATTCGCTGGCTGACGCGATTCTCATCGGTTTGAGGGCCTATTTCGCCACGCATGCGCCTCCGGGCACGCTGATTGCCGAAGGCCGGCTCGACCGGCATATCATTCGCCCCGGAGAGACACTCTCCACGATTGCGGAGCGTTACCGGATGTCGGTCGCGGAATTGCGCGCCGTCAATGATCTCCCGGGTGACCGAATCTTTGCCGGCCAGGTGCTCGCGATTCCGGATCGGGGCGGCTGAACGGCTTCCGGCAGTCGAGGTACTTTCTGCGGTCCCGGTTTCTGGGCTAGTCTGAACTTCTCCAGCGCCCGGACCGCACGTGACGATACAGAAGCTTCCTCCCCAGCTGATCAGCCAGATCGCCGCCGGTGAAGTCATCGAACGCCCGGCATCCGTGGTCAAGGAGCTGCTGGAAAACAGCATCGACGCCGGAGCGACGCGCATTCGTGTCGAGCTCGAGCAGGGCGGTACGCGCCTGATCCGGATTTCCGACAATGGTCAGGGTATTGCCCGAGACGAGCTGGCCCTGGCCCTGTCCCGGCATGCGACCAGCAAGGTGGCGCAACTTCGGGATCTGGAAGCCTTGCGCACGCTCGGGTTCCGCGGCGAGGCGCTGCCTTCCATCGGCTCGGTGGCGCGCCTGTCCCTGACTTCGACCACGGCGGGAGCACGGAGCGGCTGGCGCCTGAGCGGAGACGGTTCGGACGTTTTCGCCGAACCGGAGCCGGCGGCGCATCCCCCGGGCACGACCGTCGAGGTGCGGGACCTTTTCTTCAATGTTCCGGCGCGGCGCAAGTTCCTTCGGACCGAACGCACGGAGTGGGCGCGCTGCGAGGAGGTCGTGCGCACCCACGCCGCGGTTCGTCCCGAGGTCGGGTTCGAACTGCGCCACCAGGGGCGGGTCGTCCTCGACCTGTCGGCTGTGGAGCCGGGTCAGGCGGCGGGACGGGTCGCGGCGCTGTTGGGTGAGGATTTCCTGCGGCACGCGTTCGAGCTGGAACACGAGGGTTCGGGGCTGCGTCTGTCGGGCTGGCTGGGCGCGCCAACGCACTCGCGGTCGCAGCCGGATCAGCAGTACTTCTTTGTCAATGGGCGCCCGGTCCGCGACCGCGTGCTGACGGCGGCGGTTCGACGCAGCTACCGCGACGTCCTGTATCACGGGCGCCATCCCGTGTTCATCCTGTTCCTGGAACTCGACCCCTCGGCCGTGGACGTGAACGCCCACCCGGCCAAGCACGAGGTACGCTTCCGCGATTCCCGGCTCGTGCACGATTTCATCTTCCACGTGCTGCACCGTGCCCTGGCCTCGGTGCGCCCGGCCATGGCATCCGGCCCGTCGGCGCAGGTCACGGAGCCCCCCGTCCCGGTGCCACCCGCAGAGCCGTCGGCCCGGCCAGGGGTTTCCGAGCCGTACCGGCCGTCTGCGCAGCGTGACACCCGCTGGGAACTGCCTTTTCCGGCTGTACGCGAGATCGAACCGGACCGGCCGTTCGCTTCGCCGGCGCAGCCGGAGGGGCCGGAGCGGGGGGGCGCGACACCTCCGCTGGGGTACGCGCTCGCCCAGGTCGCCGATACCTTCGTGCTTGCCGAAAATGCACGGGGACTCGTCATCGTCGACATGCACGCCGCTCACGAACGTGTGACCTACGAGCGCTTGAAACGCGAGTGGCGCGAGGAGCGGGTGACCCGGCAACCCCTGCTCGTCCCCGAAACCGTGTCGGTTCCCGAGGTCGAGGCGCAGTTGGCCGAGGACTCCGCGGAGCTTCTGCTGGAACTCGGTTTCGAGGTCGACCGCACCGGCCCCGGGACTCTCGTGCTGCGCGCGGGCCCTGCGCTGCTCCGGGGCCGGAATCTGGCGGGCTTGCTGCGCGACCTGCTCGCCGATCTGCGCAGCCTGGGACACGCCGATCGCGCCGACGCTGCGCTGGATGCGGTGCTGAGCACGATGGCCTGCCACGGCTCGGTACGCGCCGGAAGGCGGCTGACGCTACCGGAAATGAACCGGTTGTTGCGCGATATGGAGGCCACCGATCACAGCGGGCAGTGCAACCACGGCCGGCCCACGTACGTGGAACTCGACCGGCAGGCTCTGGACCGGCTGTTTCTGCGCGGGCGTTAATGCGGTGAACCCTCTGGTGGTTCTATTGATGGGGCCGACAGCCACGGGCAAGACCGCACTCGCGCTGGACCTTGCCGAAGCGCTGGATGGCGAGATCATCAGCGTCGACTCGGCCCTGGTCTATCGCGGCATGGATATCGGGACTGCAAAGCCCAGCGTCGAACAGCGCGCGCGGGTCCCGCATCACCTGATCGATATACTGGAGCCCGAGGAGACCTGGTCGGCCGCGGAGTTCGCGCGGGAAGCGCTGCGTCTGGTCGAAGCGATTCAAGCGCGGGGTCGTGTGCCTGTCCTGGCGGGCGGCACCCTGCTGTATTTCCGGGCCCTGCTGGACGGACTGGACGCCATGCCCGAGGTGGATCCGGCGGTGCGGGCCGGCCTGCGGGCTCGCCTCCCCGAGGAGGGTTCCGAAGCCCTGCATGCGGAGCTGTCGCGGGTCGATCCGGACGCCGCCGGGCGCATCCATCCCCGGGATCCGCAACGCATCCTGCGGGCGCTCGAGGTGTACCTGAGTACAGGTCGAACCCTGTCGTCATTGCAACGGGGGCGGCGCGCGAGTCCGCCGGAAGGCTGGCGGCAACTGGCGCTATGGCCGGAGGATCGGGTGCAGCTGCGTGAACGGATCGCGCGCCGTTTTGACGCGATGCTGGCCCAGGGCTTCGTCAGGGAACTGGAAACGCTGCGCGCGCGTCCTTTCCTGACTGCCGAGCACACTTCGCAGCGGGCGGTCGGATACCGCCAGGGCTGGGATTGGCTGGCAGGGAATATCGACCGGGCGACCTTTCGAGAACGGGCGATTCATGCCACCCGACAGCTGGCCAAGCGTCAGTTGACCTGGCTGAGAGGGATGCCGGGGGCGGAGCGGCTGGTCGCCGAGACGGTGTCTGCAGGGCAGGTGCTCGAGCGACTGGCCGGGAGGCACCCATGACTTCCGCGAGGCGTTGGCGGAACCGGCGCAGGGTTGTGCTAATCTCGGTGTGTCGAGCTTTGTCAAACAGTTTCCACCATAATAATCAGATCGGCTGAGATAAAGGATCCCGGATCATGGCAAAAGGGCAGATGCTTCAAGAACCCTTCCTCAACGCGTTGCGTCGCGATCGTGTCCCGGTTTCCGTCTATCTGGTCAACGGGATCAAGCTGCAGGGGCAGATCGAGTCGTTCGACCAGTTCGTGGTGCTGTTGAAGAGTGCGGTGTCGCAGATGGTCTACAAACACGCGATTTCGACGATCGTTCCCTCGCGTCAGGTACGCATGAATATCGAGATCGAGGGTGAGGAACCCGAAGACACCGCGAATTCCTGAGGTCATGACCAGGCTGCACCCGATTGTTTGAACGTCCCGAAACGGGGGATCGCGCGTTGCTTGTGGCGCTCGCCATCGGTGAGCCGATCGGCATCGACGCGCAAATCGCGGAGTTCCGGGATCTCGCACGCTCCGCGGGCGCCGAGGTCGTCGGTCTGGTTTCCGGCAATCGACACAGACCGGACGCCCGCTTCTTCGTAGGGTCCGGAAAGGCTGACGAAATTGCCGAGGCGGTTCGGACCACCGCCGCCGACGTCGTGATCCTCAACCACCCGCTTTCGCCCAGCCAGGAGCGTAACCTCGAGCGGCATCTGCGCTGCCGGGTGCTCGATCGTTCCGGGCTGATTCTCGACATCTTTGCGCAGCGTGCGCGCTCCCATGAGGGCAAACTCCAGGTCGAGCTGGCCCAGCTCCGGCATATGGCGACGCGCCTGGTCCGCGGCTGGACGCACCTGGAGCGTCAGAAGGGCGGCATCGGCCTGCGCGGGCCCGGCGAGACCCAGCTCGAAACCGACCGGCGGCTGCTCGCGGCGCGGATCAAGCACATCGAGCGCCGTCTGGAAAAGGTGCAACGGTCTCGGGAACAGGGGCGGCAGTCGAGGCGACGCAACGAGATCCCGACCGTCGCGCTGGTGGGATACACCAACGCAGGCAAATCGACGCTGTTCAACCGGCTGACGCAGTCGCGGGTCTATACCGCCGACCAGCTCTTCGCGACCCTGGACCCGACGATGCGTCGTCTCGATCTGGCGCCGCACCAGTCCCTGATCCTCGCCGATACCGTCGGCTTCGTGCGTGACCTGCCCCATGAGCTGATCGCCGCGTTCAAGGCCACGTTGACCGAAACCCGCGAAGCGGCATTGCTCCTCCACGTGATCGATGCTTCGGACCCCGAACGCGAGGTGCATGTCGGACAGGTGGAAGCGGTACTCGACGAGATTGGTGCAGGAACGGTTCCCGTCTGGCGGATCTACAACAAGGTCGACCGCCTGCCCGGGGGACGTGAAGGCGAACCGGCGTCGCGTTTTCTGGCCGGTGGTGACGCCCTGTGGCTGTCCGCGGAAACGGGTGAGGGAGTGGAGGCACTGGAACGGCGCCTTGCCGAGCGTTTCACCGAGGCGCTCTTCCTTGGTTGGGTGGCCATCCCGGCTACGGAGGGTCGGCTGCGCAGCCGGCTCTACGCGGAGCGCGCCGTCGAAGCCGAGCAGATTGGCGACGATGGATCCATCCTGCTGCGTCTGAATCTTCCGGATCGGCTGTTCCGTACCCTGCTTCGGGAGACGGGGCGAGTGGATGCCGATCCTGAAACATGGCGCGTCGTCCCGGAGTCTGGCGAGGAATCGGGGCGGTCCGAGAGCTTGCCGGCAGCTGTGGATCCCGCGGGACACTGACGGCCCCGGGCAGGTGGGGGGACATCGAAGTGACGAGTTCGGGCCAAGCCGGTAGACTAAGGGGTTGTACTTCGGGGTGTTTGAGCGAAAGTGGCGGAACTGGCAGACGCGCTGGATTTAGGTTCCAGTGGGGTAACCCGTGAGAGTTCGAGTCTCTCCTTTCGCACCATGCCGAGCATTCCCGCCGTCCCCGTTTCCGTGCCGGTGCGGCACGATTCACCGATTTCCTGATTTCACGTGAGGCCATCTGATGCAAGTGTCTGTTGAATCCACCGGCAGCCTGGACCGGAAAATGACGGTCCAATTTCCCCCGGACCGGATCGATTCCGAGGTTGAGAAGAGGCTGCGGGCTTTGACCAAGCGCGTTCGGATCGATGGTTTTCGACCCGGCAAGGTGCCGTTGAAGATCGTGCAGCAGCGGTACGGATCCGGGGTGTATCAGGAAGTGCTGAGCGAGGTGCTCCAGCAGAGCTACCGCGAGGCGATCGACGAACAGGGTCTCGCGCCCGCGGGCGGCCCGAGTATCGAGCCGAAGGTCATCGAGCCCGGTCAGCCGATCGAATACGTCGCGTCGTTCCAGGTGTTTCCGGAGGTGGTGCTGGCCGATCTGTCGGATGTCGACATCGAACGGCCGGTGGCGACCATCGAAGCCGAGGATGTCGACCGCGTGATCGACTCCCTGCGCAAGCAGCAACGGACCTGGCAACCGGTCGAGCGGCCCGCCGCGGAGGGCGACCGCGTTACGTTGAACTTCACCGGAACGCTGAATGGCGAGCCGTTCGAAGGCGGCAAGGCCGAGGGCTTTGCGGTGGAGATTGGCGCCGGGCGGCTGCTGCCGGGCTTCGAGTCGCAGCTGGTCGGGGTCGAAACGGGCAGCGAGAAGACCATCGATGTCCCCTTTCCGGACGATTATCCAGCGGAGCATCTCAAGGGTCAGACGGCACAGTTCGCACTGAACGTCCTCAAGGTCGAGGAGCCGCGCCTGCCCGACGTGGACGCGGACTTCGCGCGTGCGTTCGGAATCCAGGATGGCGACGTGGACAAACTGCGGGCAGAGGTCAAGGCCAACATGGGTCGGGAACTCGGCCAGAACATCAAGGGACGCGTGAAGAAGCAGGTGATGGACGCCCTGGTGCAGAAGCATGAGTTCGACCTGCCCAAGGCGCTGGTGGGGGGCGAGATCGAGCGCCTGCGCACCGAGGCGGAGACGCGCTTTGGCGGAGCCGAGAAATCCCAGCCCCTTCCCGACGCGTTGTTCGAGGAAGAAGCCCAGCGCCGCGTGCGTCTTGGCCTGATCGTCCGGGCGATCGTCGAGGCGGAGAAGATCGAAGTCGATCCCCAGCGCGTGGAGAGTGAATTGGACAGCCTCGCGGGAACCTACGAGGATGGCGCCGAAGTCAAGCGCTACTACCGTTCGCATCCGCAGGCCATGGCCAGCCTCGAGTCACTCGTGATCGAGGATCAGGTGATCGACTGGGTGCTGACGAAGGCCCGGGTCACCGAAGTGACGGGCAGCTTCGACAGTCTGATGAATCCTGCCAAACCCAACATGGAGACTCCCGAATGACGCAACCGCTGGCGGACCTGGGGGCGCAGCATGCCCGGGCGTTGAACCTCGTGCCGATGGTCGTGGAACAGACGGCTCGGGGCGAGCGGGCCTACGACATCTACTCCCGACTCCTCAAGGATCGCGTGGTGTTCTGCGTCGGACCGGTCGAGGACTACATGGCCAATGTCATCGTCGCCCAGTTGCTGTTCCTTGAATCGGAGAACCCGGACAAGGACATCAGTCTCTATATCAACTCCCCCGGCGGCGCAGTGACCGCCGGCATGGCGATTTACGACACGATGCAATTCATCCAGCCGCAGGTCAGCACGCTCTGCGTGGGCCAGGCCGCAAGCATGGGCGCCCTGCTGCTGGCGGGCGGGGCGCCGGAAAAGCGCTACTGCCTGCAGCATTCGCGGGTGATGATCCATCAGCCGTTGGGGGGGTATCAGGGGCAGGCCACCGATATCGACATCCACGCCCGAGAAATCCTGAAAATCCGTGAAGAGCTCAATCAGATCCTCGCGGGGCATTCGGGTCAGGACGTCGAAAAGATCCGCAACGATACCGAGCGCGACCGCTTCATGACCGCCCAGGAGGCGAAGGAATACGGACTGATCGACCACGTCCTCAACAAGCGCGAGGTCAAGGCCAAGTAATTCGCTGCTGCAACCGGACGGAGAGCCGGTTCGCTTGCAACGGGGTTCCAAACGGGGCATGTTGGAACCGACATTACTTTCGCGGATCGAGGCATACCGATGAGCGACGAAAAATCCCCGCGCAACGACGGCAAGCTGCTGTATTGCTCCTTCTGTGGCAAGAGCCAGCACGAGGTCCGGAAACTCATCGCCGGCCCTTCCGTTTTCATTTGCGACGAGTGCGTCGAGCTGTGCAACGACATCATCCGCGAGGAGATGCAGGAAGCGGGTCAGGCCGAACGGGACTCCCTGCCCAAGCCGCGCGAGATCCGTGGCATCCTCGACGAATACGTGATTGGCCAGGATTCCGCGAAGAAGATCCTCTCCGTGGCGGTGTACAACCACTACAAGCGTCTCGAGGCGAAATCCGGCAAGGACGAGGTCGAACTCTCGAAGTCGAACATCCTGCTGATCGGACCCACGGGTTCGGGCAAGACCTTGCTGGCCGAGACCCTTGCGCGTGTCCTGAACGTTCCCTTCACCATTGCCGACGCCACCACGCTGACCGAGGCCGGTTATGTGGGCGAGGACGTCGAGAACATCATTCAGAAGCTGTTGCAGAAGTGTGATTACGACGTCGAAAAGGCGGAGACCGGGATCGTGTATATCGACGAGATCGACAAGATTTCGCGGAAATCCGACAACCCTTCCATCACCCGCGACGTTTCCGGCGAAGGTGTACAGCAGGCTCTGCTGAAGCTGATCGAGGGGACCACCGCTTCGGTGCCTCCGCAAGGTGGCCGCAAGCATCCGCAGCAGGAATTTCTGCAGGTCGACACCCGCAATATCCTGTTCATCTGTGGTGGAGCCTTTTCCGGGCTGGAGAAGGTGATCCAGCAGCGATCGGAAAAGGGTGGGATCGGGTTTTCCGCGGAGGTGCGTTCCCCCGAGAAGGATCGCTCCGGCAGCGAGTGGTTGCGGCGACTGGAAGCGGAAGATCTCGTGCGGTACGGGTTGATCCCGGAATTCGTGGGTCGTCTCCCGGTACATGCCACCCTGGAAGAGCTCGACGAGTCCGCTCTGGTGACGATCCTGACCCAGCCCCGCAACGCGCTGGTCAAGCAGTATGCGCGCCTGTTCGAGATGGAAGGGGTGGAACTGGAGTTCCGCGAAGATGCCCTGGCGGCGATCGCCCGAAAGGCCATGGCTCGCAAGACCGGCGCCCGTGGTCTCCGGTCCATCATGGAGCAGATCCTGCTCGATACCATGTACGAGCTGCCGTCCATGGAAAACGTAAGCAAGGTGGTGATCGATGAGGCGGTGATCCGTGGAGACGCGGAACCCTACCTTATCTACGAGAACACCAACTTCACCCGGCAGGCGGCCTCGGATTCCTGAGGTTCGGTGCGGGGTACGGATGCACCGAACCCCAAACCCTTTCGATCCCTGCAGGTCTCACGTGAAATGGACGCGCGTCGGGTATACCCCGATACGCGTGGCCAGACCTTGAAAACGCGGCGTCCGCCCCAACCGTTTCCCATTCAACTACCGCTGACCCACGAGGGTGCCCCATGACTCAGAAGACGAGCCCGTCCCAGAACGACGTCGAATCGCCGGTGAAGCGGGTCGCCGTGCTGCCCCTGCGCGATGTCGTCGTGTATCCCCACATGGTGATTCCGCTGTTTGTCGGGCGTGAGAAGTCGATTCGGGCACTGGATTCGGCAATGGCCGAGAACAAACAGGTATTGCTGGTGGCCCAGAAAAGTGCCGAGATCGACGAGCCGGAAGCGAAGGATCTCCACTCCATCGGTACGCTCGGCAACATCCTGCAGCTGCTTCGCCTCCCCGACGGGACCATCAAGGTGCTGGTCGAAGGCGCACAGCGGGCGCGCGTGATGGATCTGGACGAACGGGACAATCACTTCGTGGCCCAGATCGCCGTTCTCGAAGAGGAAACGGGCGCCGAGGAGCGCGAGATGGAAATTCTCTCCCGTTCCGCACTGAACCTTTTCGAGCAGTACATCAAGCTGAACAAGAAGGTGCCGCCCGAGATCCTGACCTCGCTGGCGGGCATCGACGATGCCTCGCGCCTCGCCGATACGATTGCTGCCCACATGTCCCTGAAGCTCGACGAGAAGCAGAAAGTGCTTGAGATCGTGAGCGTCAAGGAACGCCTCGAGCACCTGATCGCGCAGATCGAAGGCGAAATGGATGTGCTGCAGATCGAGAAGCGCATTCGCGGGCGTGTGAAGCAGCAGATGGAGAAGTCGCAGCGCGAGTATTACCTCAACGAGCAGATGAAGGCGATTCAGAAGGAACTGGGCGATCTCGAGGACGCGCCGAACGAGGTCGAGGAACTGACCCAGAAGATCGCGAAGGCCGGCATGCCCAAGGAGGCCAAGAAAAAGGCCCTGGCCGAGCTGAACAAGCTGAAGATGATGTCACCGATGTCGGCCGAGGCGACCGTCGTGCGCAGCTACATCGATTGGCTCGTGAATGTGCCGTGGAAGAAGCGCACCAAGGTCAGCCAGGATCTGACAACCGCGGAAACCGTGCTGAACGAGGATCACTACGGGCTCGAGGAAGTGAAGGAACGCATCCTCGAATACCTGGCCGTGCAATCCCGCGTTCGCAAGATGAAGGGTCCGATCCTGTGCCTCGTGGGTCCTCCGGGTGTGGGCAAGACCTCGCTCGGCCAGTCCATTGCGCGGGCCACGAACCGGAAGTTCACCCGCATGGCGCTGGGTGGGGTTCGCGACGAGGCCGAGATTCGCGGTCACCGCCGCACGTACATCGGCTCCCTGCCGGGGAAAATCGTGCAGAACCTCTCCAAGGTCGGCGTTCGCAACCCGCTGTTTCTGCTCGACGAAATTGACAAGATGGCCATGGACTTCCGGGGCGATCCAGCGTCGGCGCTGCTCGAAGTGCTGGATCCCGAACAGAACCATACGTTCAGCGATCACTACCTCGAGGTCGATTTCGACCTCTCCGAGGTGCTGTTCGTGTGCACCGCGAACAGCATGAAGATTCCCGGTCCGCTGCTCGACCGCATGGAAGTGATCCGCCTGTCCGGGTACACCGAGGACGAGAAGATCAACATCGCGCGCAATTACCTCATCAAGAAACAGATCGAGGCCAACGGGTTGAGCGATGACGAAATCCAGATCACCGACTCGGTGGTGCGTGACATCGTGCGTTACTACACGCGCGAGGCCGGGGTACGGTCGCTCGAACGGGAAATCGCGAAAATCTGCCGTAAGGTCGTGAAGCTGCGCCTGCTGGGCAAGGACAAGGCGAAGACCACGCAGGTCACGCCCAAGAGCCTTGATCGGTACCTGGGGGTCCGCCGGTTCCGGTTCGGCCTGGCCGAGGAAAATGATCAGGTCGGGCAGGTCACCGGGCTGGCATGGACCGAGGTCGGTGGTGAACTGTTGACCATCGAAGCCTCGGTTGTGCCCGGCAAGGGCAAGACCCTGCAGACGGGCAAGCTGGGCGATGTGATGCAGGAGTCCATCCAGGCGGCGCTGACGGTCGTGCGCAGCCGGGCGGCATCGCTGGGTCTGGCCGAGAATTTCCACGAAAAGAGCGATCTGCACATCCACGTACCGGAAGGCGCAACGCCGAAAGATGGTCCGAGCGCAGGTATCGGCATGTGCACCGCCATCGTCTCGGCGCTTACGGGAATACCGGTACGCGCGGATGTCGCCATGACCGGGGAAATCACCCTGCGTGGACAGGTGCTGCCCATCGGTGGTCTGAAGGAGAAGCTTCTGGCGGCACACCGTGGTGGGATCCGGACGGTGATGATCCCCGAGGAGAATGAAAAGGACCTGGTGGATATTCCCAAGAATATCAAGGCCAAGCTGGATATCCGGCCGGTACGGTGGATCGATGAGGTGCTGGAGATAGCGCTGACGCACATGCCCGAGTCGCTGGCTGGAGAGCCGGCGCCGAAGGTGACGGCGGCCAGCAAACGCAGCGGTGAACCCCGGCGGAGAAACCTTCGCCACCATTGAGACGGCGCCCTTCCGGACGTTCAACGGTGTTGTTTTCGGCCGCAGGCGTTTATGCTTCGCCTGCGGCCGGAATCGTTTTCGACCGTCGGTTCGGAATCCGCCCTTGCCATTGCCGCATCGGGGATATAAGAATAGACGGGTGGGGCAGCACACCTTCAGGGGGTTCGACGTTGCCGCATCGCATGATTCGCGCCCGCGAGGATGGGTGTTCCCGGCTCTCCGCCCTAGACAAACAAAAAAGGAATCCGCGCTTATGAACAAATCCGAAATGATTGAAGCGATCGCTGCCGAGGCTGACGTTCCCAAGGCACAGGCGGGTCGCGTGCTCGACGCCATGGTCTCTGTCGTCGGCAATGCGCTGGCCGAGGGTCAGCAGGTGTCCATGGTGGGTTTTGGCACCTTCCTGGTTCGCGAACGTCCCGCGCGCAGCGGACGTAACCCCCGTACCGGTGACACCATCAAGATCGCGGCCTCCAAGACACCTTCGTTCAAGGCTGGCAAAGCACTCAAGGACAAAGTAAACTAGGCGGCTTTCCCGGGTGCTTAGCTCAGCTGGTAGAGCGTCGCCCTTACAAGGCGAATGTCGGCGGTTCGATCCCGTCAGCACCCACCAGAAAGGTCGAACGAATCCGGAGCGGTAGTTCAGTTGGTTAGAATACCGGCCTGTCACGCCGGGGGTCGCGGGTTCGAGTCCCGTCCGCTCCGCCATAATGCAGCGACAAGAAAGGCACCTCCGGGTGCCTTTCTTGTTGGGGGGGGTCGTGCCCGGAGGACGGACGCTGGACCGGCGGGCCGAAATCAGGCTGCCCGTCAGTTGCGGATCTGCCAGTCGCCGTCCGCCGTGCGGCAGGCGGTACCGTAGATCTGCTCGTTGCGCCCTCCGATCACGGCGTCCATGGTGTACTCACGGCACGGCCCGGTGGCCGTCTCGATCGTTCTCGTCGGTGTTACGGCGTACACGTTACCCGTGTCGGGATTCTGCCACTGGGCGGAGACCCCGGTACGCACGGTCTCCAGCGTCTGCGCCGTCTTGAGGCGATCCAGTTCGTCCATCGACTGGCCGACGGAACCGCCGATGGCCGCTCCCGCCAGCGTGCCGGCTATGATCGCGGCCTGGGTGCCGCGGCCACTGCCCACCTGGGTGCCGAGCAGACCCCCCAGCACCCCCCCGATGACCATGCCGACCTGTTCCTGCTGGCCCTGTTGTGTGGCGCAGCCGCCCAAAGCGAGGGCGCCTGCGGTGATTGCGGCGAGTACGGTGCATCTTTTCATGACCTGGGTTTCCCCCGTTGTGCTTGAGGATTCAATCATAAGGATAGCGGAACCCGGGTCGGGGTTCTGGCTCGCCTGTGTCGGGCGAAGGGCGTTCGGGGGGAGCGTGGGTTCACGATGCCGTCTTTCACCTCCGGTTCAGGTTTCCAGCGGTATCGTACTTGCCAGCAGGGGGCTTCCCCCTTACCCGGCATGGGACGACAGGAGGTGGTGTGATGAAATTCCTCGGAGCGGTGACCGTCGCGGTACTGGCGTTGGGACTCAGTGCCTGTGCGCAGCAGCCGACACAGGAACAGACGGGAGCGGTGGTGGGCGGCGTGCTCGGCGGTCTGCTCGGCACCCAGGTGGGCAGTGGCCGCGGTACCACGGCGGCGATCATCGCCGGTACCCTCGGCGGCGCGGTGCTCGGTGGTGCGCTGGGCCGCAACATGGACCAGACAGACCGCATGCAGGTTTCGCAAACCCTCGAGACAGCGCCTGACTATCGGCCGGTGGCCTGGACCAATCCGAATACCGGTTATCGATACGAGACGACTCCGACCCGGACGTTTCAATCGGCTGGACAGGACTGCCGGGAGTACCGGGTCGAAGCGATGATGGGTGGTCGTCCGGAAACCATCGTGGGCACGGCCTGCCGTGATGCCCAGGGACGGTGGATCAACCAATAGACAGCATCGTCGGGGGTGACCCCGGCGCGTGCACCGGCCTCATTCTCCGATCAGGTGGACCAGTAGCCGCCGGGTTTGGGGAGCCCGGCGGTGTTCGAACAGGAAAATCCCCTGCCAGGTTCCGAGACTCGGTGAGCCTCCGTCCACGGGTATCGCCAGGTGGGTCTGGGTCAGGGCCCCGCGAATATGCGCGGGCATATCGTCCGGTCCTTCCGACTGGTGCCTGTAGCGGCCCACGCCCTCAGGCACCAGCCGGGAAAAAAAGGCCTCGAGGTCGGCACGGACATCGGGGTCGGCATTTTCCTGAATCAGCAGGCTGGCGGAGGTGTGCTGGACGAAAACCGTCAGTAGGCCCCGGTCGATTCCGGTCTGCCGGGTCCAGCGAATGATCCCGTCCGTGCACTCATGGAGTCCCTGCCCCTGCGTGCGTACGCTCAGGGAATACGTGGCCTGTCGCAATGCCTTCTCCGCTTCGAATGGCCGCGGCGACCCCATTGGCTCCGTGACCTTTCATGGCCAAAGCCTATCGGGTAAACGGAAGCCGTTTCAATACCGGATCGCAATCCCGATGGTTGCGGCAACGGATGCATATGACGGGACAGGCGTACTTGGTATCATGGCGTCGATTCAATCCCTCCACGTTTGACGGAAATACCATGCTGCAATCGATTCGGGACAAGGCGTCCGGTTGGCTCGCCTATGTGATTATCGGCCTGATCGCGATCCCGTTCGCGCTCTGGGGTCTCGGTGAATATTTCGGTGGTGCAGGGCCTTTGGTGGCGGCCGAGGTCAATGGGCAGGAGATTCCGGTCCGCGTGGTACAGCAGGAGACCCGGGTGCAGCGCGACCAGATCGCCCGCGCGTTCGGGGGTCAGATTCCTCCGGAAATGTTCGATGAACGCGCGCTCCGCAATGCGGCTCTCGAATCGCTGATTCAGCGGGAGCTTCTGCGTCAGGCGGCAGAGAAGGCCGGGTTCCGCGCGTCGGCGCCGGGCGTGATTCGGGAGATCCGCGTCATTCCCGCATTTCGAGAGAACGGTGAGTTCAGCCCGGAGCGCTACCGCTCGGTGCTCGAGGCTCAGAGAATCTCGCCAGGCGATTTCGAGCGGGATATCGCGCAGTCCATCGTGCTTTCGCATATCCAGCAGGCCATCGATGCCAGCGGCGATCTACCGACGCAGGACGTTGCGGAGTACGCGCGTTTGCGCAACCAGGTGCGTGTCGCAAGCTGGAAAATCTTCGCGGCCGCGGATTTCGATCGTCCCGATGTCGTGGATCAGGCAGCGATCGAGACGTACTACAACGAAAACCCTGAACGGTTCACGACACCGGAACGGCTGCAGGTCGCGTATCTTCGTCTTGATCCCGAGCTTCTGGAGGCGGATATCGATGTCCGTGACGAGGAGGTGCGGGAGCACTACGAGGTCAACATTCAGCGCTATGCCGAACCGGAGCTTCGAAGCGTGCGGCAACTTCTGATCGCGGGGAATGCCGACGATGCGGAAGGGCGTGTTCGCGAGCTGCGTGCCCGGCTGGATGACGGCGCCGAGTTTGGTGAATTGGCACGGGAATTCTCCGAGGACAGCCTGTCCGCTCCGCGTGGAGGCGATCTGGGCCGCATCGCGCGCGGAGATCTGGACCCGGTGCTGGAGACGGTGATCTTCTCACTGCCCGAGGGCCTGATCAGCCAGCCGGTAGAGACCCGTCTCGGCTGGCACGTGATCGAGGTCACGGCGATTGAACCGTCACGCGCCCAACCCTTCGAGGAAGTCCGTGAGGAGGTCGAACGGGACCTCAGGGATCGTCGAGCCGAGCAGCGGCAGATCCAGATTCTGGACGACCTGCTGTCGCAGACGTTCGAGAATCCCGACAGCCTGGCGCCCGCATCGCGCTCGACGGGTCTGGATATCCGCGTCTCCGACTGGTTCACGCGGGAGTCGGGGGAGGGCATTGCGGCGCTGAGGCCCGTGCGTGAGGCGGCCTTCAGTTCGGCCGTGCGCAACGATGGCCGCAACAGCGAGGCGGTGGATCTGCCCGACGGCAGCACCCTCGTGCTGCGCCTGGAACAGCGACAGGAGCCCAGCGTGCGCCCGCTCGACCAGGTCGCTGAGGAGATACGCGAGCTTCTGCAGCGGGATGCCGCAGCCCAGGCGGCACGGGAGCAGGGCGAGTCCCTTGCGGCTGAGCTTCGGGCGGGCGCCAACGCAGTGGATCTGGCCGAGGCGGACCCGGATGGCTGGACACGGTCCGTAGCGGTGAACCGGATGACGGGGCCCGAGGGCGACGTCGATGTCCCGCCCGGCCTCACGGTCAGCCTGTTCCGGATGCCGGCTCCGGAGAGCGCTTCGGGCCCGGCGATCGATACCGTGCGCCTCGGCAATGGTGATTTCGCGGTCGTGGTGCTGGAGTCGGTGGAAACGGTGACTCTCGATGACGATCCGGAACAGTTGCGGCAGGTGGCGGACGATCTGCAGATGGCCTACGCGGACGCTGAGCTGGAAGCGTACATGGCGTGGCTCGAGTCCGAGGCCGAGATCCAGCGTTACCTGGAAAATCTCGAATAGCTTCAGGGGTGGGCGGGCCGCTTTCGACGGCCCGTCCGAACCTTCAGCCGAGTCCCACTTCGCCCGGCCCCAGACCCAGGATGTTGTATCCCGAGTCCACGTAGGTGATTTCGCCGGTGATACCGGATGCAAGGTCGGAGCACAGGAACGCGCCGGCATTGCCCACTTGTTCGGTGGTCACGTTGCGGCGCAACGGCGCATTCTGTTCGACGTGATCGAGAATGCGCCGGAAGTCGCCGATACCGGCCGCCGCAAGGGTGCGTATCGGCCCGGCCGATACCGCGTTGACGCGGGTTCCCTCCGGTCCCAGCGTATACGCGAGGTAACGCACGTTGGCTTCCAGGCTTGCCTTCGCGAGACCCATCACGTTGTAGCTGGGCATCGCCCGTTCCGCTCCCAGATAGCTGAGCGTGAGGATGGCGGCGTTGCGATCCTTCATCATGCCACGCCCGGCTTTCGCCATCGCGGCCAGACTGTAGGAACTCACATCATGGGCGATCCGGAAGCCGTCCCGCGTGATGTTGTCCAGAAAATCCCCTTCCAGCTGTTCCTTGGGAGCGAAGGCGACGGAGTGCACCAGGATGTCCAGGCCATCCCAGTAGTCGTCGAGCCGTTCGAATACCTGCTCGATCTCCTCATCGCTCTCGACGTTGCAGGGCACCAGAATGTCCGAGTCGAAACCCGCGACGAGTTTTTCGACCCGCTCGCGAAGTCGCTCATTCTGGTACGTGAAGGCCAGTTCGGCGCCTTCGCGATGCATCGCTTCGGCAATGCCGTAGGCGATCGAACGGTTACTCGCCACGCCGACGATCAGCGCGCGTTTACCCTGCAGAAAGCCCATCAGTTTCTCCTCGTGGTGTTTGGATCGGCCACCGTCGGCTCGTGCCGGAGGTCCGGGCTATTGCAGCCGGGGCCGGCATGACTGCACCATTCCCCGCATGGTTCCGGAACGCTCGTGGCTGAAGCCGATCATACCGATGCGGCCGCCGTGCGACCACCGGTGCCAAGATGCGCCATAGGGGTTTCCCCGAAAGCGGCCTGTCACCGATAACCCGGAGGTTCGAGTGAGCCGTCATCTTGGATGGATCGTCAGCCTGATCGTGCTGGGCGTGCTGATGCTGCTCATCATGGTCCAGGTCGACCGGCAATGGGAGCGCCTGACGACGATGGAAGGTCTGATGCGCGAGCAGGTGCAGGATCTGCGCTCGCTGCGAACCGGACTGCAGCGGTTGCAGGATGAGCTGGCTGCCGGCGACTTCGCGTTGGCCAGGGGCGGGCGGCAGGGCCAGCAACTGCCGCCTGCCTTCGAACGCGCTCGGGAGATGACGGAGCGCCCCGACTTCGCGTCTGGCGACTGGCTGATGCGCGCCTTTCCTACCGGGTTGGCCACCCTCACGCCTTACGTGTCCAGCGACGCCTATGCGTCGGAAGTTCAGGCTTACGTACTGGAATCCCTGCTTCAGCGTAATCCGGATACCCTGGAATGGCAGGGTCTGCTGGCCGATTCCTGGACGTTTTCCGAAGACGGTATGATTCTGACCTTCCGGCTGCAGCCCGGCCTGCGTTTCTCGGATGGAGAGCCGCTTACCGCTCGGGACGTGGCATTCACCTTCCGCTTCGTGATGGACGAACGTATCGCGGCCCCCCGCAGCCGGGCCTACCTGGAAAAGCTCGAAAGCGTGGAGGCGCTCGACGACCTGACGGTTGTCTTCACCTTCGCGGAACCCTATTTCAACGCGCTGCAGCTGGCCGGTGGTCTGGATGTGCTGGCCGAGCATTTCTATGCGCGGTATCTGGACGAACCCGAGACCTTCAACCAGTCGCGCGGCATTCTGCTGGGTTCCGGGCCCTACCGGCTGGCCGATCCGCTCTCCTGGACCCCGGATTCCGGGCGTGTCGAACTCGAGCGCAACCCGCGTTACTGGGGCCCGATCGACCCCCCTTTCGACCGGCTTGTCTGGCGCGTGATCCAGAATGACAGTGCGCGTCTGACCACCTTCCGAAACGGCGAAATCGATGTCTATGGCGCGCGTCCGCGCGAGTACGCGCGCCTGCGCGACGACGCCGCCCTGCGGGAGCGCGCCGATACGTACGAGTACATGAGTCCCACGGCCGGTTATGCCTACATCGCATGGAACCAGGAACGCGGCGGCGAACCCACACGTTTTGCTGATCCCCGGGTGCGTCTGGCCATGAGCCACCTCACCGACGTCCAGCGGGTCATCGAGGAAGTGATGCTGGGCTATGCCGAACCGGCGGTCAGTCCGTTCAATCCACGCAGTCCGCAGCATGACCCCGAACTCAAGCCCATTCCCTACAACGTGGAACGGGCGCAGGCGCTCCTGGCCGAGGCTGGCTACCGCGAACGCAATGCGGATGGAATCCTGGTCAACGAGGCCGGTGAGCCCTTCGTCTTCGACCTCGTTTTTTTCCAGGACAACGAGGATACCCGCCGCATGGTGCTGTTCCTGCGCGATATCTATGCCCGTGCGGGTATCCTGCTGCAGCCGCGACCGACCGAGTGGTCCGTGATGCTGGATCTCTTGAACCGCAAGGATTTCGATGCGATCACGCTGGCATGGACCAGCGGGGTGGAGACCGATATCTTCCAGATGTTTCACTCCAGCCAGACGATCAGCGGCGGGGACAACTTCATCCATTACCGGAATCCCGAATTGGATCGGGTGATCGAGGCGGCACGGTCCGAGGTGGACGAGGTGAAGCGCATGGAGCTCTGGCGGCAGGCGGAACGGATCCTGTACGAAGACCAGGCGTACACGTTCCTGATGCGCCGCCAGACGCTTGCCTTCATCGATCGGCGGATCGAAAACCTGCAGCAGACGCAACTGGGGCTGAACCTGTCCGCCATCCCGGTCGAGATCTTCGTGCCTTTGGCGCAGCAGCGTTATGGCCGGTAGCGGTCGTTCGCAATGGTGACCTACATCCTGCGGCGCCTGCTGTTGATGGTGCCGACCCTGCTGGGCATCACAGTCGTGGTCTTTGTGGTCATGGCGGCGGCTCCGGGGGGCATCAGCGCGCTGTCGCTGGTTGAGGGACAGAACCTCGAGCCCCAGGCGAAGAAGGCCCTCGAGGACTATTACAACCGGCTCTACGGGCTCGACCAACCGGCACCCGTGCAGTTCGGGCGGTGGTTGAACCATATTTCCCCGGTGGGCTTCGCTCAGGACGATACCGGATCCCTGACCGGTTGGCCGATGTTCAAGACCCCCGATCTCGGACTCAGCTTCCGGTATGGGCGGCCGGTGATCGACCTGATCTCGGAGCGCCTGCCGATCACGCTGCTGCTGAATGTGCTGTCCATTCCTCTGATCTACGTCATCGCCATAGCGGTCGGCGTGCGGGCCGCCACCCAGCGGGGCCAGGCATTCGACACGCAGGCCGGCGTGGTGTTGCTCGGACTTTGGTCGGTACCGACGATGCTGGCCGGCGTGCTGATGATCGGTTTTCTGGCGTCCGACCAGTTCTGGCAATGGTTTCCCACGGGCGGCCTGAGTCGGCGCGCGGCGCTGGACATGCCGTTCCTGCCGCAGGCCGAATTCTGGTGGGCGCTGCCGGTGTTGCTGGCGCTGGGTTTCCTGGCGGCGTCGGCGTTCGTGGTTTTTTCGGTCCGCGCGGGGCGCTCGCTGCGCACCGGGGCCGGGCTGTTGCTGGGCGGCGGGGCCGGGTTCGCGATGATGCAGGATCTGGATGCCGTCGGGTCTCTTGCAGGGCTGGTGTTCGGCGGGGTCGTCGGTGCCGGTATCGGTGCGCTGCTTGGCCGCTCCGAGTGGCTCGCGCTGCGAATCTGCATGTTCGGGTTTGCCGGGATGCTGATCGGCTTCAAAGTGGCCGGCTGGCTGCTGCCCGGAAGCGTGGTCTCGGGATTCCTGCTGGACCGGATGTGGCATCTGGTGCTGCCCGTGGTCTGCCTGTCCTATGGTGGATTGGCGTTTCTGGCGAAGCTTTCCCGGTCTGCTGTGCTTGAAAACCTCAGCTCCGACTACGCCCGCACGGCGCGCGCAAAAGGGGTCGGCGAACGCGACGTGCTCTGGCGCCACGTGTTCCGGAACAGCCTGCTGCCGCTGATCACGGTTTCCGCCACGCTCTTGCCGTCGTTGCTTGCGGGTTCGGTGATCGTGGAGGCGATTTTCAGTATCGAGGGCATGGGCAAACTCGCGGTCGAAGCGGTGCAGACCCGGGACCGGGAACTGGTGCTGTCGATCACACTGATCAGCGGATTGCTGACCCTGGTCGGATACCTGCTCGCTGATCTCGCCTATGCCATCGTGGACCCGCGGGTCAGCTATGACTGAGCATCCGCGCAGCCTGTCATGGAGCCGTCGCATTCTGAGCGAGATGTTGCTGCGCTGGGGCGCGCGGCTTGGGCTGATCTGGATCGTCCTGCTCACGCTGGTGGCCGTGTTCGCGCCGCTTCTGGCCAACACGCACCCCCTGCTCGTCCAGAGCGCCGACGGCTGGCACAGTCCGATGTTGACGCACCTCACACCCGCTGACGCCACCCTGCTCGGGGCCTTTTTCCTGGCACTGATCGTGCTCCTTTCGCCCGGTGCACGGCTGTTGCGTTTCCTGCTCTGGCTGGTCGGCCTGGTGCTGATCGGCGTGGTGTCGCTGGCGCTGGTTTCGCCGCCCGCGCTGGTGGTCTACGAGCAGTATCGGGAGGCGGAGGCCATGGGCGAGTACCAGCGGGTGATCCGCGCGCCGATTCCCTATTCCGCAAAAGACTACCTGCGCGACTATGCCGACACGGGCCTGGAGTCGCCCCGCTCCAGCGCCGAACGCCTGCACTGGTTCGGGACCGACGAGAACGGGGCGGACGTCCTCTCGCGGATGATTCACGCGACCCGGATTGCGCTTTCCATCGGCTTCATCGCGACCGGCATCGCCCTCGTGATCGGCGTGATTCTGGGCGGTCTGATGGGGTACTTTTCCGGCATCGTCGATATCATCGGCATGCGCCTGGTGGAGATCTTCGAGGCGATTCCGACCCTGTTCCTGCTGCTCACTTTCGTGGCCTTCTTTGGCCGCTCGCTGTACCTCATGATGCTGATCATCGGCCTGACCAGCTGGTCCGGGTATGCGCGTTACGTGCGCGCCGAGTTCCTGCGCCTGCGCCAGCAGGATTTCGTACAGGGCGCGATCGCGAGCGGCCTCCCGCTCCCCTCCATCCTGTTCCGACACATGCTGCCCAACGGGATGGCGCCGATCCTGGTGGCAGCCAGTTTCGGGGTGGCCTCGGCGATCCTCGCGGAGGCGACGCTTTCCTTCCTCGGCCTCGGTCTGGTCGACGATCCTTCCTGGGGTCAGATGCTGAACCAGGCGGTCCAGAGTTCCACCTTCAACTGGTGGATGGCGGTGTTCCCGGGCGGAGCGATCTTCCTGACGGTATTCGCGTACAACCTGATCGGCGAGGCGTTGCGCGATGCCGTGGATCCACATTCGCGGTCGGGCAGGTCGGCGCCCCCGGCCAAGGCGACGGCCTGAGATGCTGCGCGTCCGGGACCTCACGATCCGATTGCGGCACCAGGACCAGCCCCTGGTCGAGGGCGTGAGCTTTGCCATCGAACGCGGTGAGCTGTTCTGCCTGGTTGGCGAGTCCGGTTCCGGAAAATCACTGACCGCGCTGGCGATCATGCGCATCCTCGACCGCGATTTCGCGCCGCCCTCGGGCCAGGTCTGGCTGAAGGGCCGTGGCCAGACGCAGGATCTTCTCACGCTGGACGAACCTGCCATGGAACGGGTACGAGGCGATCGGATCGGCATGATCTTCCAGGAACCCATGACTTCGCTGAACCCGGTCTGGACGGTGGGTCAGCAGATCATGGAGGTGTTGCGACTGCACCGGCCGGAACTGGACGCCGAGGCGGCCCGCAGACGCACCCTGGAGGTGCTCGGCGAAGTTCAATTGCCAGATCCGGAGCGACGCTTCGACGAGTTTCCGCACAAGCTTTCCGGAGGACAGCGGCAACGTGTGATGATCGCGATGGCACTGGTGGCCGAGCCGGACCTGCTGATCGCGGACGAGCCCACGACCGCCCTGGACGTGACCATCCAGGCCGAGATCCTGAAACTGATCGATCGCTTGCGTGAAAAGAACGGCATGTCGGTTCTGCTGATCACCCATGATTTCGGCGTGGTCGCCCAGGTGGGGGACCGGGTGGCGGTGATGCATCGCGGCCGGCTGGTCGAGCAGGGGGGCGCACGTGCGACCGTGGCGGCGCCGCAGCATGAATACACGCGGCAACTGATTCGCGCGCTTCCCGAGAATCTGCCGCCACTGGCATCGGTGCAACGAGGCGACCGGGTGCTGGAGGTTTCAGGGTTGCGCGTGTATTTCCCGGTTCTGAAAGGGTTGCTGCGCCGGCCCGTGGACCACATCCGGGCGGTGGACGATGTGAGCTTCGACCTGGCAGCGGGCGAGGTGCTGGCGGTCGTCGGAGAATCCGGCTGCGGAAAGACGACGCTCGGCCGGGCGATTCTGCGGCTGATCGAGCCGACCGGGGGCTCGGTGCGCTACCACGACCAGGCCATGGAAAAGCTGGGTCGGGAGGAACTGCGCAGGATTCGGCGTCGATTGCAGGTGGTGTTCCAGGATCCGGCATCCTCGCTGAATCCGCGGTTGACGATCCTGACCACGCTGACCGAGCCGATGGCTGCCCACGGGATCGGTGCCGATTCCGAAGAACGGGTGGAGCGGGCACTGCGCGTGCTGGAGCAGGTGGCGCTTCCGGCGGACAGCCTGTGGAGATACCCTCACGAGTTCTCGGGGGGGCAGCGCCAGCGTATCGGTATTGCACGCGCGTTGGTGCTTGATCCGGACATCATCGTGTGTGATGAGGTCACCAGCGCTCTCGATGTTTCGGTACAGGCGGAGATTCTTCAGATCCTGGCGCGTTTACGCGTCGAGCGGAAGCTGGCGCTGCTGTTCATCACGCACAACATGGGCGTTGTCGAATACCTGTCCGACCGGATGCTGGTGATGAAGGACGGGCGGATGGAGGAGATCGGCGCGACCGCCGAAGTCATTGCGCGGCCGAGGGCGGACTACACACGCCATCTGTTGTCGGCCGTGCCCCGTGTGGCGGATCACGTCGGCCGGGCGGCCGATTCCGGGCACGGTTGATGCGCGCCCGGCCCGGGTCCGGTCGGGACTCTGCAGGCCCAGCGGGCCCCGTTCAGACGCCGCGGATTACCGGAACACGCGATCGATCACGTCCACGATCACCCGGGTGTAGTCATCGACCAGCACCGCATCGTCGCCCGCCACGTACCAGTCGTATCCCGGGTAATGCGGCAGGTCATCGGCCAGTGGGCCTCCCACGCGGCGGGCAAGCCCCGGGGGCAGCGGTTTACCGCGCGCGAGGTTCTTGCGAATGCCGGGCGGCAGCTCGGCGTCTCGGACCGCCTCATGACGCCCAAAGATCTGCCGGATCACGTCGTGCTGGATGTCCGGCTGCACCTGCTGCTGGATGGGGCCATCACCACCCCGAACCCCATGGGCCGGAGCGTGAGCGGGCGGCTGTGCGAGCACGGAGGCGGAGACCAGGAGAAGGGCGGGAAACAGGTAGAGGCTGCGCATCGTGGTTCTCCTGAGGGTTCGACTCACCTCAGGATACGCGCCTTTCTTGAACGGGGACTGAACTTCACCCGGGACACAGGGGGGCGGGATTCCGATGGTTCCGTTGTACCCGTAACGCATCGCGGCCGAATCGTCCATGGACCGGGTCGGTCCGGATCCTGCGTCAGCTATCGGTCGCGAGATTGGCGGCGACGTAAAGCGTCAGGGTGTCACCGGCGCGGATCCGGTGCCCGTTCAGCGAGTTCCAGCGTTGCACGTCGCTGATCTCGACCTGGAAACGGCGCGAGATCGCGTTGAGCGAGTCACCGGGCCGGATGCGGTACTGCATGCGCCGGGTGCTGACCTGGGCGACGCTGTCGGCCACACCGGGGAGGCGCAGCACCTGGCCGGGCTGGAGGACGGTATCGGTCGCGAGTCCGTTCTGCGTGCGCAGGGAGGCCACGTCGATCGCGTGGCGTCGGCCGATACCCCAGAGGCTGTCACCGGCCTGCACTGTGTATTCGCGCGGGCGTGAAGCCGCCGCCGGCGCTGAGGCGGCTGCCAGACCTCCGTTCCAGCCTGAAACGGGGATGCGCAGCGTCTGCCCCGCCCGGATCAGATCATTGCTCAGACGGTTCTGGCTTCGCAGCTCCGATACCGATACGCCGTGGTGCCGCGCAATCTGCCCGAGCGTGTCTCCGGGGCGGACCTGGTAATCGGTGTAGCGTACCAGCGGGTGATCCGCCCCCTGCTGGCTGAGGGCCGTCTGCAGCCGCTGCGCGGCCGGAGCCGGAAGGAGCAGATGCTGCGCCCCATCCGGGTGGGTGACACTGCGGCGGTAGCCCGGATTCAACCGGAGGACTTCGCGCGCCTCGATGCGGGCGAGTTCGGCCACATATTCGAGGTCCGCCTGCCTGCCGAGCTGTACCGGTTCCAGATAGGGCCGGTTGGCGATCACCGGCAGGGTCAGGTTGTACCGGGCCGGCTGGTCGAACAATGCCCGCAGTGCGAGCAGCCGAGGAACGTAGGCCATCGCCTCGCTCGAGAGCTGGAGGCTCCAGTAGTCCGTGGGCTTTCCGGCCGCGGCGTTTGCCGCGATGGCCCGGGCGACATTACCCTGCCCGTAGTTGTAGGCTGCGAGGGCGAGGTACCAGTCGCCGAAGCGGGCGTACAGGCGTTCCAGATAATCCAGTGCGGCATGGGTGGACTGGTACACGTCCCTGCGGCCGTCGTACCAGCTGTCCTGGATGAGCCCGAAATGCGCCCCCGTACTGGGAATGAACTGCCAGATCCCCGCCGCGTGGCCGCTGGAAGTGGCCTCGGCGGCGTAGCCGCTCTCGACGATCGGCAGCAGCAGAAGTTCGCTGGGTAGGCCGCGGCGCTCGATTTCGGTGAGAATGAAATAGGCAAAGGGTTCCGCACGTTCCGAGGAGACCCGAATGATGTTCGGATTGAGACGATAGTGCTGCACGAAGGGTTGCAAACGCGGGTGCGCAAGATCGTCGGTGAACGCGAATCCCAGACGTGCCCGACTCCAGATATCCGGTGCATCCTGGGCGCGCGTTGCCTTCTCGCGCAGCGCGCGCCGGGCGTCTCGCGATAGACTCTCTTCACTGCGGGAGCGGGATCTCGGCGTGGTCTCGGCCCCGCGGTCTGCGGACCCGCTGGCTTCGGTGGTTCTGCCGGAATCGCGAATGCTGCAGCCGGTCCCCACGAGGAGGACGGCCGCAAGTGCTACGGACACAGGAACAAGTCGGGTAATCATGGGCCTGAAGCATAGTCCAGAGAATGACTTTGAACAAACCGGCCGCGTGGGTTGCCTGCGTCGCTGGTATGACGGCCCCCAGGGTCAGCACGTTCTCGAGGCCCTGGTCCGCGAGATCGCGACCCACTGTGTCCTGCATTTCGGCGATGCCTTGCTCGAGGTGTCCCCGGTGAGCCTGGTGTCGAAGGATCGGTTCGGGTCCGTCTGGACCGTCCGGGTGGGCTCGGAAGCGGCCGAACTGCGTGCCGAGGAACATCGACTGCCGTTGCCCGCGGAGAGCTTCTCCTGCGTGATCCTCGCCCATGCCTGCATGGATCCGGAGCAGGCCGAGCACAGGATTGCCGAGGCGGCTCGCGTGCTGGCGCCGGAGGGTCGGCTGTTTCTGTTGGAATCCGGCGCCTGTCGGTCGGCGCGGGGTGCGAAGCGGGGCGCCCCGCTTCCGGTGGGCCTGCAGCGGGGACTGCACCGTCGCTGGGCCCAGCAGGCGGGTCTGAGTGTCCGCCGCCAGCCTGCTCTGAGCCTGCTGTCGAGCCGGCTTCCGCCCGGCTGGTACCGGGCGCTGGCGAGAGTGGATCGCCTGGGGGCTCCCTGGTTCCCGGTGCTGGGCACCTGCGTCCTCACCGTCGCGCAGCGCCGCGACGCTCTGCCGCTCTCCCCGAGCCGGCGCTGGCGTTCGCTGCGCATGCCCGTGCGGGCACCGGGGGGGTCGCAGTGGGCGTGAGCGGCGATACCGTCGAGATCTTCACCGACGGCGCTTGCCGCGGGAATCCCGGTCCGGGTGGCTGGGGTGCGATCCTGCGCTATCGCGGCCGCGAGCGGGAGCTGAGTGGCGCCGAGTCTGAGACCACGAACAACCGTATGGAACTCACGGCCGCGATTGAAGCCCTTCGGTCCCTGAAAAGGCCTTGCCCGGTCGAGTTGGTGACCGACTCACAATACGTCAAGCAGGGCATCACCGCCTGGCTTCCGGGCTGGAAGCGACGCGGCTGGCGGGCCTCGAGCGGCCAGCCGGTCAAGAACCAGGATCTCTGGGAGCAGCTCGACGCTTTGACCCGGACACACCGGGTCGACTGGTTCTGGGTCCGGGGCCACAGTGGGCATCCGGAAAACGAACGGGCCGATCGCCTGGCAAACCAGGCGATCGACCAACTGCTGGCCAGACCCTCAACCTGAGCCCAAGGAGCCCGGATTTGCGACAGATCGTACTCGACACCGAAACCACTGGCCTCGAACCCTCGGAAGGTCACCGGATCATTGAAATCGGGTGCCTGGAGATCGTGAACCGGCGTGTGACCGGGGAACGACTGCATGAATACCTCCAGCCGGATCGCGACATCGACCCTCGGGCGATCGAGGTGCACGGCATCACCGACGCGTTTCTGCGCGACAAGCCCCGGTTCGCCGATGTTGCCGACCGGTTCCTGGATTTCGTCGCAGGCGCCGAGCTGGTGATCCACAACGCAGCTTTCGACGTCGGTTTCATCAATCATGAACTGGGCCTGGCGGGGGCACGCGTCCGGCGCATCGAAGACGTCTGCAGCGTCCTGGATACGCTGAAACTTGCACGCCAGATGCATCCGGGAAGCCGGAATTCCCTGGACGCCCTCTGCAAGCGCTATCAGGTCGATGCGTCCAGCCGCACGCTCCACGGTGCTGTGCTCGACGCGGAATTGCTGGCCGATGTCTATCTCTCGATGACCGGTGGCCAGGTGGCTCTGGGGCTGGAGTCGGTCCGTACGGCCACCGAAAACATCGAAGTCGTGACGAACACGTGGCGATCGTCGGCGCCGTTGCGCGTGATTGCACCTTCCCCCGACGAAGAGGCCGCGCACATGGAGATGCTGAAGCTCCTCGACGAGGCGTCCGGTGCGCCCTGCCGCTGGCGCCAGCTGGCCGACTGAGCGGGCCCCGGGGTTTCGCAGGGTCTGCGAACGCAGTCAACCGTGTTTGAGAATCCGGCCTCGCTCGCGCTGCCAGTCACGGTCCTTGTCGGTCGCGCGCTTGTCGAATTCCTTCTTGCCCTTGGCCAGACCGATTTCGAGCTTGGCCCGACCGCGCTTCCAGTAAAGCGCGAGCGGCACCAGCGTATAGCCCTTGCGTTCCACCGCCCCGATCAACCGATTGATCTCGGAGCGCTGCAGCAGCAGTTTGCGCGTGCGCGTCGGGTCCGGGCGGATGTGGGTGGACGCGGTCGTCAGCGGGCTCACGTGGGCGCCGAAGAGCCAGACCTCGCCGTCGCGCAACAACACGTAGGATTCGCTCAACTGGGCCTTGCCGGCGCGCAGGGACTTCACCTCCCAGCCCTCGAGGACGATCCCGGCCTCGAGTCGATCCTCGATGAAGAAGTCGTGCCGGGCCTTGCGGTTGAGCGCGATGGTGCTCGACCCGTCCGGTTTCTTCGCATTTTTCTTGGCCATAACGTCTCAGTATACCAACGTGAGCCCATCCGCTCGCGTGCGCGGCTGGATGCGCCCCTCGTGATGGGGTGAGTTGAGACCCCGCGGACCTTGCCGCACAATCCTGCGAAAAACAGGGGGTAACACAATCATGCCAGCAGCGGTGTCCATCCACGGGCAATGGTCGACCCGGTTAGCTTTCATACTCGCGGCGACCGGCTCGGCGGTCGGCCTGGGCAACGTGTGGCGTTTCCCCTACATCGTCGGAGACAACGGCGGTGGTGCGTTTGTCCTGGTATACCTGCTCTGCATCCTGATGATCGGCCTGCCGATCATGATGGCCGAGATCCTCCTCGGACGCCGGGGTCGGCAGAGCCCCATCAACACGATGCTGACGGTGGCCCGCGAAGAAGGTCTCGGTCGTGGTTGGGGCTTGATGGGGTGGATCGGCGTAATCGCCGGCTTCCTGATCCTGTCCTTCTACAGCGTGATCGCCGGCTGGGCATTGGCATATGTCTTCAAGGCGGGAAGCGGCGGTTTCACCGGGCTTGATGCCGAGGGTTCCTCGGAAATGTTCGGGGCGATGCTGGCGAACCCCGAAGCCCTGCTGGCCTGGCACACGATCTTCATGGTCATGACCGCGATGGTCGTGGCGCGCGGCGTGCGCTCCGGCCTCGAACGCGCCGTGACCATTCTGATGCCGGCTCTGGTGGTGCTGCTCGTCATCCTCGTCGGGTACTCGATGGCCCATGGGGATTTTCTCGGGGGCGTGGAATTCCTGCTTCGGCCGGATTTTTCGGCGCTCTCGGCGAACGCGGTTCTGCTCGCGATGGGCCAGGCATTTTTCACCCTGAGTCTGGGTATGGGCGCCATCATGGTGTACGGCAGCTATCTCAGCAGTGATGCCTCCGTGGCCAGGACTTCAGCAGCGGTGGTGGCCTCCGATACTCTGGTGGCCCTGCTCGCCGGCCTGGCGATTTTTCCGATCCTGCTGGCGGCGGGGCTGTCCCCGGGACAAGGGCCGGGGCTGATTTTCGTGACGCTTCCCCTGGCCTTTGCCGAGATGCCTCTGGGCCTGTTCTTCGGGACCCTGTTCTTCGTATTGCTGGTGTTCGCCGCCTGGACCTCGGCCATTTCCCTGATCGAGCCCGCGGTCGCCTTTCTCGTCGAAAACCTGGGGCTGACCCGCGTGTTCGCCACCACCGCCGTGGCAATGCTCGCCTGGCTGCTGGGCATCGCGGCCCTGCTGTCGCTGAATGTCTGGTCGGGCTTCACGCTGTTCGACAAGGGTGTGCTCGACCTGCTCGATTACGTGACGGCGAACATCCTGCTCCCGCTGGGCGGTTTCCTGATCGCGATTTTCGTGGGTTGGCGCATGAGCCGGAGTTCCGTGATGAGTGAACTGCGTTTGCGGAACATACGGGCGTTTCGCGTGTGGTTCTTCCTGGTACGTTATCTCGCGCCCGTGGCGATCGTGGTCGTGTTCCTGCGTGCGGTTGGCCTGATCTGATGTCCACCCGTATCCAGCGTTCGGCCGTGGTGTCCTACTCGGTCGAGCAGATGTTCGGACTGGTGAATGACGTGGAGGCGTATCCCGAATTTCTGCCACATTGCCGCAGCGCGCGCGTCCTCGAGCGCGGCGAGCAGGAGATCAAGGCGCGGATCGAACTCGCGAAAGGTGCGCTGCACAAGTCCTTCACGACCCTGAACCGTCTGGAAGCGCCCAGTCGGATCGAGATGAGGCTGGTCGACGGGCCCTTTCGGCGGCTGCACGGCGCCTGGCAGTTCGTCGATCTGGGTGCGGGCAAGACGCGTGTGATGCTGGACCTCGAGTTCGAGTTTTCCAACCGCCTGGTGGCGCTGGCCCTGGGCCCGATATTCAATCAGCTGGCGAACTCTCTGGTCGACGCGTTCGTGGGTCGGGCCCGCGCGAAGCACGGTGTCGTCGGTGTCTGAAGGCACGAGAACGGCCCTGGACCGGATACGGGTCGAAGTGGCGTACGCGCTGCCCGATGAGCAGCTGCTGCTGTCCGTCGACCTTCCGTCGGGGGCTACCGTCGCGGATGCACTCGAGGCCTCGGGAATCCGGGAGCGTTTTCCGGATCTGGATCTGGACAACGCCAAGGTGGGCATTTTCGGCAAGCTGACCCGGGGGGATACGGTGTTGAAGGCCAGGGATCGTGTGGAGATCTACCGTCCCCTGATCGCAGACCCCAAGGAAGTGCGGCGCAAGCGCGCCGCGGAGGGCAAGCCAACGCGGAAGGGAGGCGCCGGCAGCGCGGATTCAGGCGCGTAATGACGACCGCCGCCGCGGTGGTCGTCGTCTCAGCGGGCCGCGCTGTCCGCGATGCGAGAGACCCGGCCGGCCTCGAAGAAAACCGAGACCCGGCGCATTTCCGTGGCGCCCCGGCCGGGACGGTTGTAATAGACGTAATCCCAGCGATCCTCGCGCAGGAATGCACCACGGACCTGAGGCGTTCCAAGCAGGAACTCGACCTGCTGCGGTGTCATGCCCTCGCGCAGCTGCGCGACCTGTTCGTCGGCGATGGCGTTGCCTTGCTGCACGTCGAGGCGGTAGGTGATTCCGCCGCAGGCGGTGAGCAAGCTTGCGATCGCCGCAATAGAAATGAGAATCTTGAACATCAGGCGGGTGCGTCCCAGGATTTGGATCCAATCGTCGCGCCCGATGGTACAACAATCCACCCGTGTTCAGCAGCTACGGGCCAGACCGCCGGGGCGGTGAAGGAGCTCCCTTGGAATCCCAGAACCTGAAAAAAGCAGGCCTCAAGGTCACGTTGCCCCGCATGAAGATCCTGGAGATCCTGGAGCGGTCGGAGACGCGGCACCTCACCGCCGAGGCCATCTACCGAGAGTTGCTCGATTCCGGCGAGGAGATCGGACTTGCGACCGTGTACCGCGTATTGACCCAGTTCGAAGCGGCCGGACTGGTTTCGCGTCTGCATTTCGAGGGTAACCAGGCGGTGTTCGAGCTCGAGCGCGGAAGGCACCACGACCACATCGTCTGCAACGAGTGCGGGCGGGTCGAGGAGTTCTTCGATGAGACGATCGAGCAACGTCAACGCGAGATGGCCCGGGAGCATGGATTTCAGATCAAGGATCACGCACTGGTGATCTACGGCGATTGTCTGGATGAAAACTGTCCCCACCGGGTCGTCTGAGGGCAACCCCCGCCGGGCCGCGTGCGGATGGCGGACCGGCTAGCCCTTGGCTGGCACCGTCTCCAGCATTTCCCGGGCATGGGCGCGGCTGCGCTCGGTGATGCGAAGCCCGCCAAGCATGCCGGCAATGGCTTCGACCCGGCCCTCCGCGTCCAGGGTGGTGATTTCGGTCCGGGCCGATCCCTCGTTATGGCGCTTGCTGACCTGGAGCTGCCCGTGGGCCTGCGCCGCCACCTGCGGTAGATGGGTGACGCAGAGCACCTGATAGCGCTCGCCGAGCCCGCGCAATTTCCGTCCCACGACCTCCGCTACGGCACCGCTGATGCCGCTGTCGACCTCGTCGAAGATCAGGGTGTCCACTGTCTGCGCGGCGCTGGCGAGAACCTGCAAGGCCAGACCGATGCGGGACAGTTCGCCTCCCGAAGCGACTCGGGCCAGTGGTTGAGGCGCGCTTCCGGGGTTGGCTGCGACCTGAAACTCGATCCGGTCGCGGCCGTGGGGTCCGGCGTCACCTTCCAGGTTCTGCAGGTCGACCCGGAAACAACCCCCGGTCATGCCCAGTTCCTGCATCGATTGGGTCACCGCCCGGTTGAGCTTTTTCGCAGCCTTGCGGCGAGCGGCGGAGAGTGCGTCGGCGGCTGATGCGTATTCTGCGCGGGCTCCGGTGAGCCGCTGCTCCAGCTCCTCGAGCGCGGCGTCGCCGGCATCGATTTCCGCGAGTTCGCCGTCCATCCGCTGAAGGAGCGCAGCGAGATCATCCGGCTCGACGCGATGCTTTCGCGCCAGGCGCAGGTAGTCGGCGATGCGGGCATCGATTTCGCCGAGGCGTTCGGGGTTGCTCTCGACATGATCCGCGAGCCGCCGCAGCTGATCCCCCGCATCCCGCAGCTGGATACGGATGGATTCCAGTGCTTCCACCACTGGGCCGATACGACGGTCATGGCGGGCGACCTCGTGCAGCCCGGCCAGCAACCGGCTCATTCCCGTATCGATGCCCGTGTCCGCATCGATGGTTCCGTGCGCCGCTTGCAGCGCGGCGAGTACCTCTGTTGCATGGGCCAGGATGCTCTGTTCCGCGGTGAGTTCCTCGAATTCACCGCCACGGGGTTCGAGTTCGGCGATCTCGGCGCTCTGGAAGCGGAGCAGGTCGAGGCGATCGCCGTTCTGCGCCATCCGGTCGCAGGTCGCCTGCAGTCGCTGCTCGGCGGCGCGCATCCGGTCGTGGGCTTCCGTAGTGGCCCGTAACAGGCCGGGATCGACGAAGCCGTCCAGCATTTCCCGCTGGGCCGATCGCTGCAGCAACAGCTGGTGGGCGTGCTGGCCGTGAATGTCGACCAGCCAGTTGCCGAGGCTCCTGAGCTGGCTGATCGTGACCGGGCGACCGTTGATCCAGGCTCGGCTCTTGCCCTGTGCGGTGATCACCCGTCGGAGCAGGACGGTTTCTCCCTCGACGGCGGGCGAATCGCCGACCGCCTCGGCAAGCGCCTGTTCCTGCAGCCACCCGAGCGCCGGATGGCCCGATGCGAGATCGAATTCGGCGCCGAGATCGGCTTGAACCGCGCCTTCCCGAACGGAACTGCTCTCGCCGCGATCCCCCAGCAGCAGTCCGACCACGTCAATCAGGATCGACTTCCCGGCGCCGGTTTCGCCGGTCAGGGCAATCATGCCCGCGCCCAGCTCCACCTCGAGGTGTTCGATGATCGCGAAATCCCGGACCGTGATATGCCTCAGCATGCCTGCTCGTGCTCCGGGTGGGTTCAGGGATGCTCGCCCCAGCGCAGCTTGGAGCGCAGCATGCGCAGGAACTGGTGATTCCGCGGATGCACCAGCATCAGTGCCCGGTCCCGGCGTTCCACCCTGAGGACATCCCCCGGCGCGAACTCCAGGTTCTCCTGCCCGTCCAGCGCCACCTGTGCCGGCGACCGGCTCCCGCTGCTCAGCTTGACCTCGATCGTGGCGCGACCGCTGACCACCAGAGGTCGGTGGTTCAGACTGTGCGGGCAGATGGGTACGACCATCATGGCATCGAGGTCGGGGGTCAGGATCGGCCCGCCCGCCGACAGCGCGTAGGCCGTGGAACCGGTCGGTGTGGCGACGATCAACCCATCAGCGCGCAGCCGGCCGACGTCGAGACCGTCGATGAAGGTGTCGAACTCGACGATCCGGACCACGCTCTGGACGTGCAGCACGGCATCGTTCACGGCCAGGCCGTGGTGGATCGGCGTGCCGTCCCGGAGCAGGGTCGTCTGGAGCATGGATCGGGGCTCGAGTTCGTAGGCGCCGTCCAGCACCGCAGACAGCTCCGCGGCTGCGCGGTCCGGGGAGACATCCACCAGGAAACCCAGGCGTCCCAGGTTGATGCCGAGAATGGGTGTGTCATGCGCAGCGGTGACGCGTGCCGTGGCCAGCAGGGTGCCATCCCCCCCGATCACCACGATCAGGTCGGCGCTGCGCGCCAGCTCTTCCAGCGGGGCGACCGAGAAAGCGGAAGGGTGTTCGCAGTCGCCGATGCCCTCCTCGAGGATCACTTCGGTGCCCCGCTGGTGCAGCATGTCCAGCAAGGTCGCGACCAGGGGTGCCGTACGCGAATCGGAGGTCTTGCCCACCAGCCCGATAATGCCGAAGTTGCTTTGCATCCCAGCATTATCCGGAAAACCGGGCGCGCACGCATCCGGTCGCGCCATGGCGGAATTCGGGGGTTTTGAAGGCCGAACGGGACGGGGGGGAACTTGACTGCCTCCGGGCTTGGCATAGACTGATTTGGCACTCGGTGTGCACAAGCGCTGACAAGGATGGACGTAATGCAGGATATACAACTCGACCCCAGGGCCCGTACGCTGCTGCGCACCCTGATCGAGAGCTATATTCGCGACGGCCAGCCCGTCGGTTCCCGAACGCTCGCGCGGACGAGTGGACTCAACGTAAGCCCTGCGACCATCCGCAACGTGATGGCCGATCTGGAAGACCTGGGGCTCGTGCATGCGCCGCATACCTCGGCCGGGCGTGTGCCCACGGCTGCGGGATATCGACTCTTCGTCGACGCCCTGCTCGAGATACGGGCACCGAACCGCCAGCAGGTCGAGGCTATCGAGGCCCGCTTCAGTCCGGGCGCCACGACCCAGGACCTTCTGGGCGCGGCGGGCAGCGTGCTGTCCAGCGTGACGCGGCTGGCCGGGATGGTCCGCCTGCCGCGGAACCGGAATGTCGCGCTTACGCAGATCGAGTTCCTGCGCTTGAGCGAACGGCGGGTACTGGCGATTCTGGTGATCGATGGCAAGGAGGTCCAGAATCGCGTCCTGGAACTGGAGCGGGATTATCAACCCTCGGATCTCCAGCACATGGCGAACTACCTGAATGCCCACCTCGCCGGGCAGAGCATGCAGATCGTGCGCAGGCAGCTGCTCACCGAGATGCGTACGGTACGCCGTGATCTGGACGCGATGATGCTCGCCGCGATCGATCTTGGCGAACGCGCGATCGGCGACGACGATCCGGACGACATGCTCGTCGCGGGCGAGACACAGCTGCTCGAGTACGATGAACTTTCGGACATTCACCGTCTGCGGCAGCTGTTGGAGGCGTTCCACGAAAAGCGCGAGATCCTGGCGATCCTGGATCAGTGCATTCGGGCCGACCGGGTACAGATCTTCATCGGGCGTGAGTCTGGGCTGGAGTGGTTCGAGCACTGCTCGGTGGTCACGGCACCTTACAGCGTGGATGGCGAGATCGTCGGGGTTCTGGGGGTGATCGGTCCGACCCGAATGTCCTACGAGCGCGTGATACCGATCGTCGACATCACCGCACGCCTGCTCGGGTCGGCCTTGAATTATCGGAACGAGCCCCCAAACACGCGTTAAGCATGCGGCGGTGACGTTTCGCGCCGCGTCGCACATCTGGTAACCAGCCAAGAGGAAATTATGTCCAACCCAGGGGAACAGGTGGAATCCGGACAGCAGGATTCCACGCCGGCCGAGTCAGTGGATCATGCGGCGGGTGACGCCGCACCGTCGAAGGATGTCGAGAGCCAGATTGCCGATCTCGAGGCGCTCGCGGACGAGCGGCTCGATCAGCTTTTGCGGGTCCAGGCGGAACTCGAAAACCAGCGGCGACGGTCCGAGCGCGAGATCGAAGCCGCGCACAAGTATGCGATGGAGCGCTTCGCGCGTGAGCTGCTGAATGTCTGCGACAGCCTGGAAATGGGGCTGGAGGCCGCGCGCAAGACTCAGGACGCGACCAGTATCATCGAGGGGACCGAACTGACCCTCAAATCCTTCCACACCGCCTTTGAAAAGTTCGGCATCGAGGCGGTGGACCCGGAGGGCGAGCGCTTCGACCCGGAGCGGCACCAGGCGATGACGGTGCAGGAGAGCGCGGACCACCCGGCCAATACCGTCCTTGCCACGCTGCAGAAGGGTTACCTGCTGCAGGGTCGGGTGCTGCGTCCCGCCATGGTGATCGTTTCACGGGCGCCGCAGAACAACAGCGGCGAGAGCGCTTGAAAACGCGGGATCGCACCCCATATCGCACACAGACAGGGCGGCGCGCAGATCGAGCGCGCGCCGCAACGACCCATTCCACCGCAGGAGTTTTCTAATCATGGGAAAGATCATCGGCATTGACCTTGGTACGACCAATTCCTGTGTCGCCGTCATGGAGGGCGACCAGGCCAAGGTGATCGAAAACAGCGAAGGGGGACGCACCACGCCGTCCGTCGTCGCTTTCACCGAGGATGGCGAGGTTCTCGTCGGTCAGTCGGCCAAGCGCCAGGCCGTCACCAACTCGGCCAACACGCTGCACGCCGTGAAGCGACTGATCGGGCGTCGCTTCGAAGAGAAGGAAGTCCAGAAGGACATCCAGCTGGTGCCCTACAAGATCGTCAAGGCCGACAATGGCGATGCCTGGGTGGAGGTCCGGGGCAAGAAGATGGCGCCGCCGGAAATCTCCGCACGCGTGCTGCAGAAGATGAAGAAGACGGCTGAAGATTATCTCGGCGAGCCCGTGACCGAGGCCGTGATCACCGTTCCCGCCTACTTCAACGACTCCCAGCGCCAGGCGACCAAGGATGCCGGGCGCATCGCCGGACTCGAGGTGAAGCGCATCATCAACGAGCCGACCGCGGCGGCGCTTGCCTACGGCATGGACAAGAAGCGCGGCGACCGCAAGATCGCGGTATACGACCTCGGTGGTGGCACCTTCGACATCTCGATCATCGAAATCGCGGAGGTGGACGGCGAACACCAGTTCGAGGTGCTGGCCACCAATGGCGACACATTCCTGGGTGGCGAGGACTTCGATAACCGCCTGATCGACTATCTGGTCGGCGAGTTCAAGAAAGAGCAGGGTCTGGATCTCAAGAACGACCCCTTGGCCATGCAGCGCATCCGCGAAGCGGCCGAGAAAGCCAAGATCGAGCTGTCCTCGAGTCAGCAGACCGAGGTGAATCTTCCGTACGTGACCGCCGATAACACCGGACCCAAGCATCTGGCCATGAAGGTCACCCGCGCCAAGCTGGAAAGCCTGGTCGAGGACCTGATCCAGCGGACCATCGAGCCCTGCAAGCTGGCGCTGAAGGACGCCGGCCTTTCCGCGGGGCAGATCGACGACGTGATTCTCGTCGGTGGTCAGATCCGCATGCCCAAGGTTCAGGAGGCCGTGCAGAACTTCTTCGGCAAGGAGCCGCGCAAGGACGTGAACCCCGACGAGGCGGTTGCGGTCGGTGCCGCGGTGCAGGGCGGCGTGCTTGGCGGCAGCGTGAAGGACGTGCTGCTGCTCGACGTGACGCCCCTGTCCCTGGGCATCGAGACGCTGGGCGGTGTGATGACCAAGCTGATCGAAAAGAACACCACGATTCCCACCAAGGCGAACCAGGTGTTCTCGACGGCCGACGACAATCAGACCGCGGTGACCGTGCACGTGCTGCAGGGTGAGCGCGAACAGGCCAGCGTCAACAAGTCGCTGGGTCGTTTCGACCTGACCGACATCCCGCCGGCGCCGCGCGGCGTACCGCAGGTCGAAGTGACGTTCGACATCGACGCCAACGGCATCCTGCACGTCTCGGCGAAGGACAAGGCGACCGGCAAGGAGAACCGGATCGTGATCAAGGCGTCTTCCGGACTGAGCGACGACGAAGTGGAGAAGATGGTCAAGGATGCCGAGGCTCATGCCGAGGAAGACAAGCGGTTCCATGCCCTCGTGGCGGCGCGCAACCAGGCCGATGCGCTGGTGCATTCCGCCGAGAAGTCGCTCAAGGATCTTTCGGAGCAGGTCGAAGCCGACGAGCGTACGGCCATCGAAGCGGCGATCAACGACGTTCGCGAAGCCATGAAGGGCGACGACACCGCGGCCATCGAGGCGGCCACGCAGAAACTCGCCGAGGCCTCGGGCAAGCTCGCCGAGCGCGCCTATGCCAAGGCCAGCGAAGGCGCGGATGCGTCCGCGGACGGTGGTGAAAGCCAGGCGGGCGCGGGTCAGGACGACGTCGTGGACGCCGAATTCGAAGAGGTCGACGACAAGAAACAGTGACGGTGAAAACCCGCCCGGCTGCCGGCCGGGCGGTATCCCGTTCCTCCGGGCACGCCCGGTTCCGCACGAGCGGATCCGGGCCGTGCCTGTTACCGTGTGGCCCGGACGGGCGCACGCGGCAAACGGCAAGGATCCGAGATGGCGCAACGTGACTACTACGAGGTACTCGGGGTTCCCCGGGATGCCTCGGCAGACGTGATCAAGAAGGCGTTCCGACGTCTGGCAATGAAGGATCACCCGGATCGAAATCCGGGTGATGCCGATGCGGAAGCCCGGTTCAAGGAAGCCAGGGCCGCCTACGACATCCTGAGCGATACCCGCAAACGCGAGGCCTATGACCGCTATGGCCATGCCGGCGTGGACCCGTCCGCGGCGGGTGGATTCGGTGCGGGCGGAGGCGGCAATTTCAGCGACATCTTCGAGGATATCTTCGGGGACATCTTCGGCGGTGGCCGTGGCGGCGGACAAAGGGTCTACCGTGGTTCGGACCTGCAATACAATCTCGAACTGACGCTCGAGGAGGCAGTCTTCGGCACCGACGTGAAGATCCGCGTGCCGACCACGGTGACCTGCGACGCCTGTGACGGGAGCGGCGCGGAGCCCGGGACCAGCCCCGAGACCTGTCCGACCTGCAAGGGAGCGGGGCAGGTGCGTATCCAGCAGGGATTCTTTTCGGTGCAGCAGACCTGTCCCCGTTGTCAGGGGACCGGCAAGGTCATCCCCAGCCCCTGTGGCAGTTGCGGCGGCTCGGGGCGCGTGCAGCAGCAGAATACGCTGGATGTGAAGATACCGGCCGGTGTGGACAGCGGCGACCGCATCCGCCTCTCCGGACAGGGCGAAGCGGGCATCAACGGCGGACCCGCCGGCGACCTCTACGTTCAGGTCCGCGTGAAACCGCACAAGCTATTCCAGCGCGACGGCAATCACCTGCTCTGCGAGGTCCCCATTTCCTTCGCAACCGCCGCCCTTGGTGGCGAACTCGAGGTCCCCTGCCTGAAGGGGCGCGTGGTACTCAAGGTTCCGGCCGAGACACAGAGCGGCAAGCAGTTCCGGATGCGCGGCAAGGGCGTGACCTCGGTACACGGTGGGGGTGTCGGCGATCTGCTTTGCCGTGTGATTGTGGAGACGCCCGTGAATCTCACCGCGAAGCAGCGCGACTTGCTGCAGGAATTCGACGCCTCGACGCGGCAGGGTGGCACCCGGCACAGTCCGCAGGCCCATTCCTGGCTCGATGGCGTAAAGGGGTTTTTCGAAGACCTGAAGTTCTGGAACAAGTAGTGCGCCGGCGTTCCGGTTCGGCGCGTCAGGCCGGTGTCTTGCCCGGTGCGCCCGGTTCCTCCCGGACCATCCTTGGGACCAGGTAACCCGGGAGCCGGGCCCGGAGTTCGGCGTGCAGTTCCCGCGCGCGATGGTCTGGAACTTCGAAATGCCCCGTGCCCCGGGCGCGATCCAGCAGGTGCAGGTAGTAGGGCAGGACCCCGGCCCGGAACCCGGTTTCCTGCAAGGCGCACAGCGTGTCCGCGTCATCGTTGACCCCCGCCAGCAGCACCGACTGGTTCAGCAGGGTGATGCCGCTCGCCCGCAGGCGGGCGATGGCCTGTTCGGCTGGCCCCTCGAATTCCCGCGGATGGTTGGCGTGCAGCACCAGCACATGCTCCAGGCGTCCCCGGCCGATCCAGGACAGCAGCTCGTCGTCGATACGCTCCGGCAGCACCACCGGCAGCCGGGTGTGAATTCTGAGCCGCTGCAGATGCGGGATGTGTTCCAGGCTCCGGACGAGGTCGCGCAGACGCGCATCCGGAAGCGTCAACGGATCGCCACCGCTCAGGATCAATTCACGGATTTCCTGTCGCTCGCGCAGGTACTCCAGTGCAGGGTCCCAGTTTCCCGGGGTACTGAACGCGTTATAGGGAAACTCCCGGCGGAAACAGTACCGGCAGTGGATGGCGCAGGCTCCGGTGGTCACCAGCAGCGCGCGGCCGTGATATTTGTGCAGCAGGCCTGGCGCCGCCATGGCGGCATGATCCCCAACCGGATCCGGGCCAAATCCGGGCCGTTCGAGCAGTTCGCAACCCTGTGGCAGCACCTGCAAAAGCAGCGGATCCCGCGGGTTCCCGGGCTGGATCCGAGCGAGATAACTCTCGGGCACGCGGGTCCGGAACCCATGGTCCGCCCGCGCGAGATCGGGAAAGTCCCGGGGATCCAGGCGAAGGCGGCGCAGCAGTTCGAGCGGATCGCGTACGGCCGTAGCGAGCGCGTGTTGCCAGCGCACAGGCTGGGCGGCCGTCATCGGTCGAGGTATCATCGTGGGCTTTGTGGACATGGTTACCTCGGTGGCCAGCCACGCTTCCAAACGCAGGTGGCGCGACCGCCACGGGGATGACACGACATGGCAACGTACAGCACCAGCGAATTCCGCGGTGGATTGAAGATTCTACTGGATGGCGATCCGCAGGTGGTCGTCGAGAACGAATTCGTGAAGCCCGGGAAGGGGCAGGCCTTCAGCCGAGTCCGTCTGCGCAATCTGCGCACCGGACGCGTTCTGGAAAAAACCTTCAAGTCGGGGGAGACGGTGGAAGCCGCCGATGTGATGGACACCGACATGCAGTACCTCTATACCGATGGGGAGTTCTGGCATTTCATGGTCCCGAGTTCGTTCGAACAATACGCCATGAGCCAGGCGGCGTTGGGAGGTTCCGCGCAATGGCTCAAGGAACAGGACGTCTGCGTGGTCACGCTCTGGAACGGCGAACCCCTCTCCGTGACGCCTCCCAACTTCGTCGAGCTGAAGATCGTCCAGTGCGATCCCGGTGTGCGCGGGGACACCGCCCAGGGCGGCACCAAGCCCGCCACGCTGGAAACGGGAGCCGTGGTGAAGGTGCCCCTGTTCGTCGAGGAGGGCGAAACCGTCAAGGTCGACACCCGATCGGGGGAATACGTCTCGCGGGTTTGATCGGACACCACGGTCGAACGGTTTCGGCTGTCGGGTTCGCGGATGACTGACCTGAACTGGCGCCCCGGCGCGGCTGCTGCGCGTGCGCACCGGGCACGTCTCAATGCGGAGCTGCGGGCCTTCTTTGCCGCGCTCGGGGTGCTGGAAGTGGAAACGCCGCTGTTGTCCGCCGGCGCGCCCCAGGATCCGGCGATCGAAAGCTGGCGGGCATCGGCTCCGGATGGCGCGTCCGGGTACCTGCAGACGTCACCCGAATACCCGATGAAGCGGTTGCTCGCCGACGGGGCAGGCGACATCTACCAGCTGGCGAAGGTCTTCCGTGGCGCAGAGCAGGGCCGTCGGCATAATCCCGAATTCACGCTGTTGGAATGGTACCGGGTCGGGTACGACCATCACCGGCTGATGGACGAGCTGGTCGAGCTGGTGCATACGGTGGCGGCGCTCGATCCCCGCTGGCATCGGCCCGGCGGCGGCGTTCGGCGCCTGTCCTACTGCGACCTGTTTCGCGAAGCCCTGGACCTCGATCCGCTTTCCTGCACGATCGACGACTGTGCCGCGGCCGCGGCGGATGCGGGTCTCGACCTGACCGGCCGGCTGGGCCGGGACGCCTGGCTGGATGCGTTGATGTCGCTGGTGCTGGCTCCCCGGTTTCCATCCGACAGGCTCACGCTGGTATTCGACTACCCTGAGAGCCAGGCAGTCCTCGCGCGTCCCAGTGAATCGTCTCCCGGTTGTGCCAGTCGCTTCGAGCTGTACTGGGGCGATCTCGAGCTGGCCAACGGCTTTCATGAGCTGACGGACCCGGAAATCTTTCTTGCGCGGAGAAACCGGGACCGGGCCCGACGCGCGAGCGAAGGTCAGGAGTGTCCGGAAGTCGATCCCTTCTTCGCTGCGGCGATGTTGTCCGGTTTGCCCGATTGTGCCGGCGTCGCGTTGGGCGTGGATCGATTGCTGATGAGGCTGCTCGGAACCCAGGATATCGGCACGGTCATCGACTTCCCCTGGGGACGCGCCTGAGTCTCAGTCCTTGGCGTCGAGCAGACGCGCCACTTCCGAGCCGAAGCGCAGCAGCGACCCAGGGGCGATGTCGGGATCGAACCGCAGGGGGCATTCGGGTAACAGGAGCACCACCGAAGACCCGAGATTGAAGCGGCCCATTTCCTCCCCCCGGGCCAGCCGGATCTCGCGGTCGCTGTAGTCCGCGCGGGTAACCACACGGCCTTTTGGCGGCGTCACCTCTCCGGCCCAGACCGTCTCGATGGAGCCCACGTTGATCGCGCCGATCAGCGCCATCGCGATGGGGCCGATCGACGTGTCGAAGAAGGCGATCACCCGCTCGTTGCGTGCGAACAGGCGCGGGGTGTGGGCCACGATCCGCGGTGCGACGGAGAACAGTCGGCCGGGAACGTGCACCATCGTTGACAGGCGTCCACTCAGTGGCATGTGCAGCCGGTGGTAATCGCGTGGCGCCAGGTACACCGTCAGGAAATGGCCGTTGGAGAATGGCCGGGCGAGGTCGGCGAAACCACCGACCAGTTCGGTGGTGGTGTAACTGTGGCCCTTGGCCTGAAAGATCTGTCCCGATTGGATGCGACCCAGCGCGCTGACCCGGGCGTCGGCGGGGCTCGACAGGCTGCGGTCGTCCCCTTCGAGCGGACGCACTTCAGGCCGCAGCGCCCGCGTGAACAGTGCATTGAAGCTCGGGTACGCGGCGATGTCGGCGTTCGCGGCCTCCGTCATGTCCAGGTTGTACTGGCGCACGAACCAGCGCAACAGGGGCTGCATGCGCGGTGATTGCCAGCGCGCGACCCGGTGCGTGACGCGGGAGATCGCGTGGTGCGGCAGCAGCCGAAGCAGTTGCGCGAGCAGGAAATCGAAGGGGGTCATTGTGGGATCCGAAGCATCGCGTCAGGGGAGAATCAGAGCCCCTGAGCGAAATCAAACGCGGGTTGCTCGCTTGGAGCCTGAATCAGGAAACCCTGCACCAGGTTTACGTTGAGCGTGAACAGAACGGACAGGACTTCCGCGGTCTCCACGAACGGTACGATCACCTGGCGTCCCTGCTCATGCGCCTTGGCAGTCAGTTGCGCAAGGGTCTCGCGGCTGTCCGCGTTGCGCGCGAGATTCTCCAGCAGGCCAGGATCCAGCTTAACGTAAGCCGCGTCGATGCGTCCCAGTACGGAGAAGGGGTCCAGGCTGTTACCGAAGTCGGTAATGCTCAACTCGACGCCAAGCGCCCGCAGGTCCTTCGCGGTCCGGGTTGCCGCCTCCAGCGAGGTGAGCAGGGTCGCTTCCTTGAATTCCACGACGAGATTGGCGGCCGGAACCTGGCTGCGCTCAAGGAACTTCCGCAGCCACTCGACGACGGGCTCGGGGTCGAGTGAACCATTTGAGAGCTTGACGAAGAATACGGTGCGCGGGTCCTCCTGCAGCTGCTGGCTCAGCGTTGCGATCGCGTGCCGGATGATCCATTGATCCAGGGGCGCGGCGATCCCCATGCGTTCGGCGGCGGGCAGGAATTCGCCCGGGTCGTAGACCTTGCCCTGGTCTCCAGTGAGTCGGACGAACACGTTGTACCGGGGAATGTCCTCGCCCTGAAGGCCCATGATGGGCTGGTACAGCAGGCGCAGACCGTCGCTCGCAATGGCATTCTGGATGCGTTCCTTCCAGATCTCATCCTGGTCCGGGCGGCTGCCCGAAGCTTCCCTCGGCAGGTAGAAGCTGTAACGTTGTCCCCCCTCCCTGCGGCTCTCCGCGAGCGCCTGTTCCGCCTGGCTCAGCAGCTCCTCGGCGGCGGGTCCGGAGTCGTCTGTCAGCACCGCGCCGCAGGATAGTGTTCCGCTGCAGGTCACGTCCTCCAGGACATGAGAGATCGTGGCGGCCTGGTTCAGGACCTCGTCGAGAATGTGTTCCAGTTTTCCGCGTTCCTCCGTGGGCAGAAAAACGCCGTACGTACCGTTCTCGAAGCGAGCGACCGTGGCCGGGTGCGGGAAGTGCATGTCGAGCAGGCTGCCGACCTGTTCGATCAGCGGCTCGAGTGATTCCTGTTGGGCGGGATCATCGGCGTCGAGCACATCCAACTCGAAAAGAGCGAGGGCGAAGGTGCGGTCCGGATCGGCAGCGGACAGCAGCGGGCCCTCGATTGCCTGCAGCAACTGCTTGGCGTTTTTCCGTGGGGGTGGGGGCGGGGGCGCAGCAGCCGGGGGAGGCGCCGGTTCGGGAGCCGTTTCGATTTCCGGTTCCGGTGCCTCGGGTGCCGATTCAGGTGGTGCCGTGCGGGCGGCCGGGGCCTCGGTCGGTGCGGGTTGACGTTGCTGCCCGAGGGCTCGCGGTGGGCTGGCGTCGCGTCCCAGGCCCGGCGTCTCCACCCTCTGCTGCCGCAGCGGCTCATGCGGTTCCTCCAGCGCCGCACAGCCAGCGGCAGAGAGGTGGACGACCGTGCAGACATCGCCGTCGATGATCACCTGGTTGATCACGACATCCGCTTCGAAGTCATGCCCGTTCCGGGTCCGGAGACTCAGGGTCTCGAAGCCCTCGGTGCTTTCGTCCTGCTCGTTCAGCTCGCGCAGCAGCGCATTGAGTTCGTCGCGCCGCTCCGGGGCGACCAGCTGGGGCAGCTGGATGGTTTCCAGGCTTTCCGACAACTGGATCTCGAAGCAGGCACGCCACGCATCGTTGGCATAGATCGCGGTATCCCGATTGAAACAGGCGATGGGATACCGCGAGCTGTCGAGCATGATCAGGTAACGTCGGTCCGCATCCTGCAGCTTGGTGCGCAAATGATTCAGTTCCCGGTTCCGGGACAGGTGGCCGACCGCCTTGAGGACCAGCGCGGCGGCGAGGTCATCGCAGTCGATGCCCACCGCCGCGAAAGCACCGGTATCCAGAATGCCCGCGCGATCTTCCTCGGGCTGCTCCGTCATCACGATGATCGGAGTGACCCGTCCACGGCGGTAGAGCACTTCGTTCAGGTCGGAAAGTGCGATTCCCAGGTCCCGATCCATCAGCAGGATGGCTTCGAAGCGGTAATTCTGCAGCAGCCGCTCGATATCGCGAAGGTTTCCGGCCTGCTTGGCGCGTACCGCGCGTCCGCGAAAACGGATGCGGCCGATCACCCGGCCAGCGATATCCGGATCGCCGGTAACGAAAAGAACGCTAATCGAATTGATCATGAGTCGGTTCCTGCGCGGGTTCTCCGGAGAGGATGACGATACGTTGTGACGATCGTGTCTCGGTCGTGGCTGGATCCACGCCGCCCAAGAGTATACGACCGTGGGCCCGACGGGTGCGCTGGCTCCGGGGAAGGAGTTGAGGTTGGGGTGGTGCCAAGCCGTTGGTGTAGAGTTGGGACTGTCCGCCGGTAGCCAGAAGAACGTGCATCGGTTCCGAGGTTCAGCGGATTCAATCGGCGATGCCCCGGAAACGAGAGTGACACGATGGATCCCGCCCGAGATCTTCGCAGTATCCGCGATTACATCCGGTTCGGCGCAAGCCGATTCCGCGCGGCGAACCTCTGCTTCGGTCACGGCACCGACAACGCGTTCGACGAGGCGGCGTGGCTGGTTCTCCACGCGCTATCGTTGCCCCTCGATCTGCCCGAAGCCTGGTGGTCGAGCCGCCTGACCGCCGAAGAACGGGTGCGGGTGGAAGCGCTGCTTCAGGCGCGGGTGGTCACACGCAAGCCGGCAGCCTACCTGACCCGCGAGGCCTGGTTCATGGGCCTGCCCTTCTATGTCGACGAGCGGGTGCTGGTTCCGCGCTCGCCCATTGCGGAACTGATCGAAGCGGGGTTCAGTCCCTGGCTGGATCCCGAACGGATTCACCGCCTGCTCGATCTCTGCACCGGGAGCGGCTGCATCGGTCTGGCGGCCGGGACCGTGCTCCCCGACGCGGAAATCTGGCTGTCGGATCTATCCCCGGGAGCGCTCGCGGTCGCCCGCGAGAACGCCCGCCGGCTGGGGCTGGAGGATCGGACACGGATCGTGCGGAGTGACGTGTTCGCACATCTCGGAGAAGCGCCCGGCTTCGACCTGATCGTGTCCAACCCCCCATACGTCGATGCCCGCGACATGGCGGTTCTCACCCCGGAGTACCGACACGAGCCCGTGCTCGGGCTGGCGGCGGGGGAGGACGGCCTCGATGTCGTGCGCCGTATCCTCGCGGGGGCGAGCGCGCGCCTCAACCCGGGTGGGGCGCTGATCGTCGAGGTCGGCAACAGCCAGCCCGCCGTCGAGGCCGCTTTTCCGGACCTGCCGTTCACCTGGCTGGAATTCGGTGCCGGTGGCGACGGCGTGTTCCTGTTGACGCGTGCGCAGTTGCCGGATTCCTGAAGCGTCCGGCTCAGCACTGTTCCCAGGGCAGGCCGCGGAAGCGCCATCCGGAAACCGTCGAACGGTGATGCTCGCTGTCCAGCGGGCCTTCGAAGCCCTCGTCCACCGAGTACACCTTTTCGATCCCCGCGGCGATGAGAGCCTGCCCCGCGACCAGAGACCGCTTGCCGCTGCGGCAGATCAGGAAGACCTCCGGGGCATCCTCCCCGTGATCGCCGATCCCGCCCAGCAACAGTTTGCGGACCTGGGGCACGAACTGCGGGTTCTCGACCCAATCCGGTTCGTCGATCCAGGGGATGTGCACCGCGCCCATGGGGTGCCCGACGAACAGATATTCCATCGTGGACCGGATATCGACCAGGAGATCGCGCGGGCGAATCCGCAGGCGGTCGAAGGCCTCGACCGGTGAAATTCTCTCGGGCATGGGTGCCGTACCTGTCATCGCGCCGATCTCCCTGTTCCTGAACGGGGCCAGGGACCGCGCCTGGCGATCCGGCCTTCGGACGATGATCCGCCGCCGTCGGGAAAAAGCAAGTCGTGCCGGGTCGGAACCGGCGTGCGGACGGATCCGCTCGTTCCCCGTGCATACCCTCGACCCGGGTCTCGGGCTAGACTATAGGCATGTCAGGAAACAGTTTCGGAAAGTCCTTCGTCGTCACGACCTTTGGCGAGAGCCACGGTGCAGCCCTCGGGGCGATCGTGGACGGCTGTCCGCCGGGTCTTACGCTCACCGAGGCCGATCTGCAGCGGGATCTCGACCGGCGGCGGCCCGGGCAGTCGCGGCACACCACGCAGCGCCGAGAGCCCGACCAGGTGCGCATCCTGTCCGGCGTCTTCGAGGGTCGGACCACGGGAGCGCCGATCGGGCTGCTGATCGAGAACGTCGACCAGCGCTCCAAGGACTACAGCGAGATCATGGATCGTTTTCGGCCGGGGCACGCTGATTACACCTACCACCAGAAGTATGGCCTGCGCGATTACCGGGGGGGCGGGCGCAGTTCCGCGCGCGAGACCGCGTTGCGGGTCGCCGCCGGGGGCATCGCCAAGCGCTACCTCAGGCAGCGCTACGGGGTGGAGATCCAGGGTTGGCTGTCCCAACTCGGACCGATCCCGATCGAATTTCGCGATGCGCGCGCGATCGATCAGAACCCGTTCTTTGCTCCGGATTCCTCGCGGGTCGCCGAGCTCGAGGCGTTCATGGACAGCCTGCGCAAATCCGGGGATTCGGTCGGCGCGCGGGTGGACGTCGAGGCCCGTGGTGTGCCCCCCGGCTGGGGCGAACCGATCTTCGATCGTCTCGACGCGGACATCGCGCACGCGATGATGAGCATCAACGCGGTCAAGGGAGTCGAGATCGGCGACGGTTTCGGGGTCGTGGCCCAGCGCGGTACCGAGCATCGCGACGAGATGACCCCCGAAGGTTTTCTGAGCAACCATTCGGGCGGCGTCCTGGGCGGAGTCTCCTCGGGACAGGTCGTTCGCGTCAGCATGGCGCTGAAGCCCACCTCCAGTCTCCGGTTGCCCGGGCGTACGGTGAACACGGCCGGAGAAGCCGTTGAGGTGGTGACCAAGGGCCGGCACGATCCCTGCGTCGGCATCCGCGCGACGCCGATTGCCGAAGCCATGCTCGCGCTGGTGCTGATGGATCACGCGCTTCGACATCGGGCCCAGAACGCCGATGTCGACACGGGCCTCCCTGCCTATACCGAGATCGCGGGCGGACGCGGACCCACGACCCGGTAACGTCCAGACCCCACCGGCCCTTTGCGGATCGGGTGGGGGCACCCGCGCTGGAGCGCCGTCACAGCTTGCCTCCTCGTGGGCTGGGCCAACCCGCCGCATCGACCGACATCCGAGCCCGTGAACCAGCACATCCGTCTCTCCAGCTTCTACTTTTTCTATTTCGCCAGCATCGGGGCGTTCATGCCCTATTGGGGCCCGTATCTGTCCGAGCGGGGCTTCAGCGGGGCCCAGATCGGCGAGTTGATGGCGGTCGTTCTGGCGACCAAGATCGTCGCGCCCAACGTCTGGGGCTGGCTTGCGGACCGGGCCGGTGTGCGGATGCCGATCATTCGCTGGGGAGCGCTCGCAGGCCTGGTGACGTTCTCCGGGGTGCTCGTATACGGCGGGTACTGGTGGCTCGCCGTGGTGATGGCCGTGTTCAGTTTCTTCTGGAACGCGATCCTGCCGCAGTTCGAGGCGACGACGCTGCGCGCACTGGGGCGGGACAGTCACCGGTATGCCCTGGTCCGACTCTGGGGCTCGATCGGATTCATCCTCGCTGTGGCCTTTCTCGGGTGGCTTTTCGACCGGGTCGCCCTGGGTTGGCTGCCGTGGATCATGCTGGCCCTGCTGTCGATGCTGTACCTCGCCACGCAATGGGTTCGCGAGCCACCGGATGGTCGGTCCCCTGATGACCCGGCGCTTCAGTTGCTCGCCACCCTGCGGCGTCCCGAAGTCATCGCACTGCTGGCCGCGTGTTTCTTCATGCAGGCCAGTCACGGCCCCTATTACGCCTTTTTCACGATGTACGTCGAGGGGCAGGGCTTCAGTCGCACCGTTGCGGGACAACTCTGGGCGCTGGGCGTCGTCGCCGAGGTTGCGCTGTTCCTGGTGATGCCGAGGCTGATCCTGCGGTTCGGCGCCTGGTCGCTGATCACGCTGGCTCTGGCGTTGACATCGCTGCGCTGGTGGCTGCTCGCGACGATTCCCGAGAGCCTGGCGGCGCTGATCTCCATTCAGTTGCTTCACGCAGCGAGTTACGGGGTCTACCACGCAGCCGCCATCTCATTGATACACCTCTATTTTCCTGGAAGATTGCAAGGGCGCGGGCAGGCGCTCTATTCGTCCCTCAGCTTCGGGCTCGGCGGGGCGTCTGGAGCCCTGGCGAGCGGCTACCTCTGGGATGGAGTGAGTCACGCCTCTGTGTATGTGTTCGCGGCGGTGCTCGCGGGCCTGGGTTTTCTCGTGGCGCTTGCGGGCCTGCTGCGCAGCCGGGGCGATTGAGAACACGGTCGAGTCTGCACCGAGGTCCGACAGTCGGGCGGGCCGCGGTCGCGTTCCTGGGCCAGAGGTGCGCTTTCGCGCTACTCTTGTCGTTTGGGATCGAGCATTCTTCAGGCCGCTGATGCGCAGCGCCAAGGCTCCGGATGCACGGGGGCAGGGAATTTCGGGAGCGGATGATGACGCGGATTGCAATCGCGGGAGTGGGCGGACGGATGGGGCAGGCGCTGGTGCAGGCGGTGACGGATCACCCGGATGCACAGCTCGGCGCTGCCAGCGAGCGGTCGGGCAGCGCGGTCGTCGGACGGGAGCTTTCGAGTGCCGACCCGGTCTGCAAGGTGGTGGACGATCTCGCTTCCGTCGTCGACGACTTCGACGTATTGATCGACTTCACGCGCCCCGAAGCCACGATCGTCCATGCGGCGTTGTGCCGCGAACATGGCAAGCGTCTGGTGGTGGGCACGACGGGCCTCTCCGCCGAACAGGAGAACGCGCTTCACGCCGCGTCGGAGTCGATCCCGGTGGTGTTCGCCCCCAACATGAGTGTCGGTGTCAACCTCACGTTCAAACTGGTCGAACTCGCCGCCCGCGTTCTGGGGGACGGAGTCGACATCGAGATCATCGAAGCGCACCACCGGCACAAGACGGATGCCCCCTCGGGCACCGCGCTGCGTCTTGGGCGGATCGTTGCCGACACCCTCGGTCGGGATCTCGAAACCGACGCGGTCTACGGGCGCGAGGGCCAGACCGGTGCCCGCGACCGGCGCACCATTGGTTTCGCCACGATCCGTGCCGGCGATATCGTGGGTGAGCACACGACGCTGTTCGCGGCGGACGGGGAGCGGGTGGAGATCACCCACCGAGCGAGCAGTCGTCTGACGTTTGCCTCTGGCGCGGTACGCGCCGCGGTCTGGCTCGGTACCCGGGATGCCGGACTCTACGACATGCAGGACGTGCTGGGTCTGCGCTGAGCGAGGCCTCGGGTTTCTGCGGCGGTCATCGGGAGCGAGGCGGCCCGGCCCCTCGAACCCGTGGGAACCACGGCGTCAGGGGATGCCCCGTCCACGGATGGTTGGACCGCGATTCTGTGCTCGCGTACACTAGTTGCCATCCCGTTCGTCGATGCTGGTGCTGCTTTTCAAGGTGGCAGGCTGCACTCAGGCACTATCCGGAGGTTCCCTGTGTCCGCGTCCGCTGTGCTCGTTCTCGAAGACGGAACCACATTTCATGGCCAGTCCGTGGGGGCGCCCGGTGAGACCGTCGGCGAGGTGGTTTTCAACACCGCGATGACGGGTTATCAGGAAATTCTCACCGATCCCTCGTACGCACGTCAGATCGTCACCCTGACCTATCCGCATATCGGCAACGTGGGCACGACCCCCGAGGACGATGAATCCGCGCGGGTTCATGCTTCGGGGTTGATCGTCCGCGACGTGCCGCCGCTGGTCAGCAACTGGCGCAGCCGCGAATCCCTTCCCGACTTCCTGATGCGCCACGGCGTGATCGCGATATCCGGGATCGACACCCGGAAGCTGACCCGCATCCTGCGCGAGAAGGGGGCCCAGAGCGGTTGCCTCCAGGGCGGGGACGTGGATGTCGACCGGGCCCTGGAGCGGGCACGGTCCTTCCCGGGAATCAAGGGGATGGATCTGGCTCGGGAAGTCAGCACGAAGATGCCCTACGAGTGGCTGGACGGCACCTGGAAGCTGGATGCGCCGGTGCAGAGGCTGAAGCCGACAGAGGCCGAGTTTCATGTCGTCGCGTATGACTTCGGCATCAAGCACAACATTCTGCGCATGCTGGTCGACCGGGGCTGCCGGGTCACGGTCGTGCCCGCGGAGACCACCGTGGACGAAGCGCTGGCCCTGGAGCCGGATGGGTTCTTTCTGTCCAACGGACCGGGCGACCCCGAACCCTGCGCCTACGCAATCGAAAGCATCCGCCGCCTGTGTGAGGAGAAGCGTCCGGTATTCGGGATCTGCCTGGGGCACCAGTTGCTGGGTCTGGCCAGTGGTGCGCGCACGCTGAAAATGAAATTCGGTCATCACGGAGCCAACCACCCGATCCAGGATCTGCGCAACCGGCGGGTCATGATTTCCAGCCAGAATCATGGCTTCGCGGTCGACGAGCAGGATCTTCCGGATTCCCTGGAAGCCACGCACCGATCGCTGTTCGATGGCACGTTGCAGGGGATCGCTCGCACTGATTGCCCGGCGTTCGGTTTCCAGGGCCATCCCGAGGCGAGCCCCGGACCGCACGACGTGGCCCCCGCCTTCGACGATTTCATCGCCGCGATGCGCGCCGCGCGTCGCTGAAACATCCGTTTCCGCCGTACACGCATCCGACTCCGGAGCTGCACCCCCATGCCCAAGCGTACCGATATCCAGAGCGTGCTGATCCTCGGCGCCGGGCCGATCGTGATCGGCCAGGCCTGCGAGTTCGACTATTCCGGCGCACAGGCCTGCAAGGCCCTGCGCGAGGAGGGGTTCCGGGTGATCCTGGTCAACTCCAACCCGGCGACCATCATGACCGATCCCGAGACCGCGGACGCCGTCTACATCGAACCGGTCGACTGGCGCGTGGTGGCCCGGATCATCGAGAAGGAACGTCCGGATGCCCTGTTGCCGACGATGGGCGGGCAGACCGCACTGAACTGTGCGCTGGATCTGGCCAATCAGGGCGTACTCGAAAAATACGGCGTGGAAATGATCGGTGCCAACGAGGACGCGATCGACATGGCCGAGGATCGTGACCGCTTCCGGCAGGCGATGACTGAAATCGGTCTGGCAACCCCCCGGGCCTTCATCGCCCACAGTTGGGAGGATGCCCAGCAGGTGCAGCCGGAGATCGGCTTCCCGGTGATCATCCGGCCGTCGTTCACCCTGGGTGGTTCGGGTGGCGGTATTGCCTACAACCGCGAGGAATTCGAAGAGATCGTGAAGGGCGGCCTCGACCTTTCGCCCACCAACGAGGTTCTGCTCGAGGAGTCCGCGCTGGGCTGGAAGGAATTCGAGATGGAGGTGGTCCGCGACAAGGCGGACAACTGCATCATCGTCTGCTCCATCGAGAACTTCGATCCGATGGGCGTGCACACCGGCGACTCGATTACCGTGGCCCCGGCGCAGACCCTGACCGACAAGGAGTACCAGATCATGCGCGACGCCTCGCTGGCGGTGCTGCGCAAGATCGGCGTCGAGACCGGCGGTTCCAACGTGCAGTTTGCGGTGAACCCGGATGACGGCCGTCTGATCGTGATCGAGATGAACCCCCGCGTGTCGCGCTCCTCGGCGCTGGCCTCCAAGGCCACGGGTTTCCCGATTGCCAAGATCGCCGCGAAGCTGGCCGTGGGCTACACCCTGGACGAACTGCGCAACGACATCACCGGTGGACTGACCCCGGCCTCCTTCGAGCCCTCGATCGACTACGTGGTGACCAAGATTCCGCGGTTCACCTTCGAGAAGTTCCCGCAGGCGCAGGCGCGGCTGACCACGCAGATGAAGTCGGTGGGCGAGGTCATGGCCATCGGACGCACGTTCCAGGAGTCTCTGCAGAAGGCGCTGCGCGGCCTGGAGATCGGGGTCGACGGACTCGATGAAAAGGTGGATCTCGGTGCGGAAGACGTCTGGGATCAGTTGCGGGTGCTCCTGGCCAATCCCGGTCCCGAGCGGATCTTCAATGTTGCCGACGCGTTCCGGGTCGGCTTCAGCATCGAGGACGTGTTCGGGCTGACGGCGATCGACCGCTGGTTCCTGGCCCAGATCCATCAGCTGATCGAGATCGAAAAGAGTCTGGGTGAGCGGTTCCTGAGTGATCTGTCTGCGGACGCGTTGTTCGATCTGAAGCGCCGCGGCTTTTCCGACCGCAGGCTGGCCCGCATCCTGCACGAGACCGAAAAGGCCGTGCGCAAGCAGCGCCACGCGCTGGGTATCCGCCCCGTGTACAAGCGCGTGGACACCTGCGCGGCCGAGTTCGCGACCACGACCGCGTACATGTACTCCACCTACGAGGAAGAGAGTGAAGCGGAGCCGACCGACCGCGACAAGATCATGGTGCTCGGCGGTGGTCCCAACCGGATCGGACAAGGCATTGAGTTCGATTATTGCTGCGTCCACGCCGCGCTTGCGATGCGCGAGGACGGGTACGAAACCATCATGGTCAATTGCAATCCCGAGACCGTGTCCACCGACTACGACACATCCGACCGTCTGTATTTCGAGCCGCTGACGCTGGAAGACGTTCTGGAGATCGTCGCGGTCGAGAAACCCAAGGGCGTGATCGTCCAGTACGGTGGACAAACCCCGCTGAAGCTGGCGCGCGATCTCGAGGCTGCCGGTGTGCCGATCGTCGGCACTTCCCCCGATTCGATCGACCTCGCCGAGGATCGCGAGCGCTTCCAGCGCCTGCTGCAGAAGCTCGACCTGCGCCAGCCGCCCAACCGCACCGCGCGCAGTGAGGACGAGGCCGAGAAGTCCGCCGCCGAGATTGGTTACCCGCTGGTCGTGCGCCCGTCCTATGTGTTGGGTGGGCGGGCGATGGAAATCGTGCGCGATGCCGACGATCTGCGCCGTTACATGCGCGATGCAGTGTCGGTTTCCAACGATGCGCCGGTGTTGCTGGACCGTTTCCTGGACGATGCGATCGAGGTCGACATCGATGCCGTGTGCGACGGCCAGGACGTGTTCATCGGCGGCATCATGGAGCATATCGAGCAGGCGGGCGTGCATTCGGGCGATTCGGCCTGTTCGCTGCCGCCGTTCTCGTTGCCCGACCATCTCCAGGATGCGATGGTCGAGGAAGTGAAGAAGATGGCGCTGGGTCTGAAGGTCATCGGCCTGATGAACACCCAGTTTGCGATCCAGGGCGACGACATCTACGTGCTCGAGGTCAATCCGCGCGCGTCCCGGACCGTGCCCTTCGTATCCAAGGTGATCGGTTTGCCGCTGGCCAAGATCGGGGCGCGGTGCATGGTGGGTGTGAGCCTGAGGGACCAGAATCTGGGTGCGCCGGTGCGTCCGGACTACTACGCGGTGAAGGAAGCCGTTTTTCCGTTTGCCAAGTTCCCCGGGGTCGACCCGATTCTGGGTCCCGAAATGAAATCCACCGGCGAGGTCATGGGTGTGGGGCGCACGTTCGCCGAGGCTTTTGCGAAGAGCCAGCTGGGCGCGGGTGTCCGACTCCCCGCGCGTGGCAAGGCGTTTGTCTCGGTGCGTGAAATCGACAAGCGTCCGACGCTCGCCAGGGTCGGAAAGCGGCTGGTGGAGCTCGGATTCGAAGTGCTCGCGACACGGGGCACCGCCGCCTTCCTGCAGCAGGAAGGGATCGAGGTGGCGGTGGTCAACAAGGTTACGGAGGGCCGCCCGCACATCGTCGACATGATCAAGAACGACGAGATCAGCTTCATCGTGAATACGGTCGAAGGCAAGCAGGCCACTGCGGATTCCTTCACGATCCGGCGCGAGGCGCTGATGCACAAGGTCAGCTACACCACGACCATTGCCGGCGCGCTGGCTACGGTGCAGGCTCTCGATCACCTGGAATTCGAGAACGTGTTCCGTCTTCAGGATCTGCACGCGGAAAACTTGCTGGCGAGGAGTGATTCATGAGCAAGACCCCGCTTACCGTCGGCGGTTCGGAGAAGCTGAAAGAGGAATTGCGCCGGCTGAAGACCGAAGACCGGCCGCGCGTGGTCAGCGCGATTGCCGAGGCGCGGGCCCACGGCGACCTCAAGGAAAACGCCGAATACCATGCCGCGCGTGAGCAGCAGAGCTTCATCGAGGGCCGGATTCGCGAAATCGAGGCCAAGCTGTCCAATGCGCAGGTCATCGACGTGACGGCGCTGCCTCAGACGGGCAAGGTCGTGTTCGGGGTCACGGTCGATCTCGAAGCCACGGACGACGGGAAACGGGTCACCTATCGCATCGTCGGTGACGACGAGGCGGATATCAAGCAGGGCATGATTTCGGTCAGTTCACCCATCGCCAGAGCGCTGATCGGAAAGGAAGAGGGCGACCTGTTCACGGTTCAGGCCCCGGGCGGAAATATCGAGTACGAGATTCTCGAGGTCCGCTACGTCAACTGACCGGCCGTTCGGGCGACAGGGGAATCACCGGATGCTCGGCATTCCGTCGGAAGACGGTCGCCACGAAGCCGATGCGCTGGATCAGGATCGCGCCGGTACCCTCGCACAACGCCCGTATGGCGGCGCCGCGGTCGCCGCGGTCCGCGATGTTGACCTTTACCTTGACCAGTTCATGATGATCCAGCGCGCGCTCCAGTTCATTGAGCACCGGCTCGGTCAGGCCGTTGCGGCCGACGGTCACGATCGGTTTGCGTGGATGCGAAAGGCTGCGTAGCAGCTTGCGCTGCGGTTCGGTGAGCTTCACGGGGTCGGGAACATACCGCTTGTCAAAGATCCGAGTGTAGCATGTCGGCGTTTGTGCTCCGAAAGGGACCCGATGGCAAAACGTACGAAATCAAGCCAGCGCTGGCTGCAGGAACATTTTGACGATCCCTACGTGACCCGCGCCCAGAACGAGGGCTACCGCTCGCGCGCGGTGTACAAGCTGGTCGAGCTGGATCGTCGCGACCGCCTGTTCCTTCCCGGCATGCGGGTTGTCGATCTGGGTGCGGCGCCGGGCGGCTGGAGCCAGTACGCCGCCGGGCGAGTGGGTCGGCATGGTTTCGTGGTCGCCTCGGACATCCTGCCCATGGACTCGATACCGGGGGTCGAAATCGTGATCGGCGATTTTCGCGAGGAGGCCGTGCTGCAGGCGATCATGGAATGCCTGGGGGATGAGCCGGCCGACCTTGTGATTTCGGATATGGCCCCCAATCTGTCCGGAACAGGCGCGGTGGATCAGCCGCGTGCAATGTACCTGTGCGAGCTGGCGATGGATCTTGCGCTACGTATTTTGAAACCCGGAGGCGCTTTTCTCGTCAAAGTCTTTCAGGGAGAAGGATCCGATGAATTTCTTCGCCAGCTTCGCGGCCGGTTTCGACGGGTGGCGGTGCGCAAACCGGAGGCCTCGCGGCCACGGTCACGGGAAGTGTACGTATTGGCGCGGGAGCTCCGGGATGTGTAACGTTTGCGCAAGCGAACTCAGCGATATCGAGGTGGCATTTTGAATGGCCTGGTAAAGAACCTGGTGATCTGGGCGGTGATCGCGGTCGTGTTGATGTCCGTGTTCAACAACTTCAGTCCCGAACCGCAACAGGAGACGGGGACCAAGACGTACTCCTCGTTCATCAGCGACGTGAAGGCGGGGCGCATCAAGAGCGTCACCATAGAGGGCAGCACGGTCCGGGGCACGACGATCGAGGGCCGGTCGTTCCGTACCGAGAGCCCGAACGATCCGGGCCTGATCGGAGACCTGCTCGCGAACAACGTCGAGATCCGCGCACAGGAAGCGCAGCGACGCTCTCTGCTCATGGATATCCTCATCAGCTGGTTCCCCATGCTGCTGCTGATTGGTGTGTGGATCTACTTCATGCGCCAGATGCAGGGCGGCGGGGCCGGTGGCCGGGGTGCGATGTCGTTTGGCAAGAGCAAGGCCAAGATGATGTCCGAGGATCAGGTCAAGGTCACCTTTGCCGATGTGGCCGGGTGTGACGAGGCCAAGGAGGAGGTGTCCGAGCTGGTCGACTTCCTGCGCGACCCCTCGAAGTTCCAGAAGCTGGGCGGCAAGATTCCGCGCGGCGTGCTGATGGTCGGCTCTCCCGGTACCGGCAAGACCCTGCTGGCCAAGGCCATCGCGGGAGAGGCGAAGGTGCCCTTCTTCACCATCTCGGGTTCCGACTTCGTGGAGATGTTCGTCGGTGTCGGCGCCTCACGCGTCCGGGACATGTTCGAGACCGCGAAGAAGCATGCGCCGTGCATCATCTTCATCGACGAGATCGATGCGGTGGGCCGGCACCGCGGCGCCGGTCTGGGCGGCGGGCACGACGAGCGCGAACAGACCCTGAACCAGCTGCTCGTGGAAATGGACGGTTTCGAGGGCAACGAGGGCGTCATCGTGATCGCGGCGACCAACCGACCCGACGTGCTCGACCCGGCGCTGCTGCGCCCGGGCCGCTTCGACCGCCAGGTCGTGGTGCCGCCCCCGGATGTCCGTGGTCGCGAGCAGATCCTGAAGGTTCACATGCGCAAGGTGCCGTTGTCCGACGACGTGCGGCCGTCGCTGATCGCCCGCGGAACGCCCGGGTTTTCGGGCGCCGATCTGGCCAATCTGGTGAACGAGGCCGCTCTGTTCGCCGCGCGCTCAGGCAAGCGGACCGTGGATATGTCCGACTTCGAACGCGCCAAGGACAAGATCATGATGGGCGCGGAACGCAAGTCGATGGTGATGAGCGAGGACGAGAAGAAGCTGACCGCCTATCACGAGGCGGGACACGCGATCGTCGGTCGTACGGTGCCCGAGCACGATCCGGTCTACAAGGTCAGCATCATCCCTCGCGGACGGGCCCTTGGCGTGACCATGTTCCTGCCCGAGGAGGATCGCTACAGTCACTCCAAGACACGCCTGGAGAGCCAGATCGCGAGTCTCTTCGGCGGACGGATCGCTGAAGAGATCATCTTCGGCGCCGACCGCGTCACCACCGGGGCCTCCAACGACATCGAGCGTGCCACGATGATCGCCCGCAACATGGTCACCAAGTGGGGGCTGTCCGACCGTCTGGGTCCGCTGGCCTATGGCGAGGACGAGGGCGAGGTCTTCCTGGGGCGCCAGGTCACCCAGACCAAGCACATGTCCGACGAGACCGCGCATGCGATCGACGAGGAAGTGCGGCGTGTCATCGATACCGCGTATGACCGTGCGAAGACGATCCTGACCGACAATCTGGACAAGCTGCACGCGATGGCCGCGGCCCTGGTGAAATACGAAACCATCGATGAGCCGCAGATCACCGACGTGATGGAAGGCCGCGAGCCGCGACCTCCGGTGGACTGGCGGGACGAAGACTCCGTGGATCGCCCGGGACCCGGCTCCAAGCCGGGTGGCGAGTCGGACCCCGGTGTTCTCGGGGGCGCTGCGCCACAGGCCTGATTTTCCTGGGCACGAGGCCACGGGGCCACCCGGTTCTGAACCGGGTGGCCCTTTTTTGTGGCGATTCCATTACCATCCTCTTCCATGTCGCCAAGTCTGACCCTGCGCGCCGGGGCCCACTCCCGTGTACTGGACCGCCCCCTGATCATGGGGGTATTGAACGTGACGCCGGATTCCTTCTCCGACGGCGGGCGTTTCGACAAGCTCGCAGACGCGCTGGCCCATGGCCGTGACATGGTGGCCGCGGGCGCGGACATCATCGACGTGGGTGGCGAGTCGACCCGGCCGGGATCGCCGGGCGTGCCGCTGGAGGTGGAACTGCAGCGCGTGGTCCCTCTGCTGAGAGCGCTCCGTGCTGAACTGGATGTCCCGCTGTCGATCGACACCAGCAAGCCCGAAGTCATGCTCGAGGCGGTGGCTGCGGGTGCCAGCATGATCAACGACGTCAACGCCCTGCGTGCACCAGGAGCCCTGCGGGTCGCCGTCGAAAGCGACGTCGCGGTGTGCCTGATGCACATGCGGGGTGTGCCGCGCTCGATGCAGGAACGGCCCGAGTACCGGGATGTGGTCGAAGAGGTCGAGGAATTCCTGCGCGCGCGTGCTGAGGCGGTGCTGGCAGGGGGTGTCGCACCCGAGCGCATCGTGCTCGATCCCGGGTTCGGATTCGGCAAGACCCTCGAGCACAACCGCTCGCTGTTTCGCGCGCTCCCGCGGTTCGCGGCCCTGGGCTACCCGCTGTTGGTGGGTCTATCGCGAAAGACCATGATCGGGTCGCTGCTGGGAGGTCGACCCGTAGAGGAACGGATGATCGGAAGCGTGACGGCCGCCCTGCTCGCGGTGCAGGCCGGAGCGCACATCGCACGGGTGCATGATGTCCGGGAAACGGCGGATGCGCTGGCCATACATGCGGCGCTCGGGCTGCCGAGCGTGTCGGAGGAGTAGAGCCCATGGGCAAATATTTCGGTACGGACGGGATTCGCGGTCGCACGGGGCGCTGGCCCATGACACCGGATTTCGCATTGCGGTTGGGCCATGCGGTGGGCGAGGTGCTGGGGCGGCAACGACCCGGGCCGGTGTTGATCGGGAAGGATACCCGCGTGTCCGGCTACATGTTCGAGTCCGCTTTCGAGGCGGGCCTGTCGGCGGCGGGGACCGACATCGCGTTGCTGGGGCCGATGCCGACACCGGCCGTGGCCTACCTCACGCGCACCTTCCGCGCAGCGGCGGGCGTGGTGATCAGTGCTTCGCACAACCCCTATCACGACAATGGGTTCAAGTTCTTCACCCCGGAAGGGGACAAGCTGCCGGACGAGCTGGAGGCCGCCATCGAAGAGTGCCTGGAAAGTTCCATCGGCGACTTCGATCACCGTAGACTCGGCAAGGCCGAGCGCATCGTGGACGCGGCCGGGCGCTACATCGAATTCTGCAAGAGTGCGATTCCCGCCCGCTCGGAGCTGCGCGGACTGCGCCTCGTGATCGACTGTGCGAATGGCGCGACCTACAACGTGTCACCGCAGGTCTTCGACGAACTCGGCGCCGATGTCGAAACCCTGGGCGTCGAGCCCGATGGCTACAACATCAACTCGGATTGTGGAGCCCTGCACCCGGAGCAGCTGCGTCAGCAGGTGATCGCTTCGGGGGCTGATCTCGGCATTGCGCTGGACGGTGACGGTGACCGGGTGATCCTGATCGATGAGCGCGGCGCGGTCGTCGACGGGGACGAGATCCTGGGAATTCTGGCGCTGTCGGAACAGGCGGATGGCGTCTTCGCCGGTGGGGTGGTCGGGACGCAGATGAGCAACCTGGGGCTGGAACTGGCGCTGGGTGAAGCGGGCATCCCGTTCGTGCGTGCGCGGGTCGGAGACCGTTACGTGCTCGAGGAACTGCGGCGAAACGGCTGGCAGCTGGGCGGCGAAGGTTCGGGTCACATCGTATGTCTGGGGCACACGACCACCGGGGATGGCACGGTGGCGGCCTTGCGCGTGGCGCACCTGATGCACCGGACCGGGAAAACGTTGTCGGAGCTGCGCAGGGTGATGCAGAAATATCCCCAGACGCTGATCAATGTGCCGGTCGACGGGTCCGCGGCTGCGATCCTCGACGCGCCTGCGGTGCGCAGCATCGTGGATCAGGTGGAAGCGGAACTGGCGGAAACCGGCCGCGTTCTGCTGCGCCCATCGGGAACCGAACCCCTGGTGCGGGTGATGGTGGAGGGTCGGGATCTCGATCAGATCGAGGCTGCCGCCGAGCGTATCGCCGGTGTCATTCGGAGTGCGCTCGGGGGCTCCGGTTGATTTGCAACCTGCGCGCCGGTAACATCCCGCGCCTCATTCAAGCTTCTTGAGGTCGGCGAAATGCGCAAGGCTCTGGTGGCCGGTAACTGGAAGATGAACGGCTCGCTGGAGGCGAACCGTGCGCTTCTGTCCGCGCTCATGGAGGCGATTCATGGCCACGATGCCGTGGACGTCGCCGTATGTCCGCCGGCCATCTACCTGCCGTCCGTGATTGCTCAGCTCCAGGATCATGCGATCGAGGTGGGTGGTCAGGATTGCTCGGACGAGAAGTCGGGTGCGTTCACCGGTGAGATCGCGGCCGACATGCTGCGCGAGATCGGTTGCCGCTATGCAATCGTGGGTCACTCCGAGCGCCGGGCCCGGGAACAGGAAGGCAGCCTCTGGGTGGCACGGAAATTCGTCGCGGCCCAGGCCGCCGGGCTGGTGCCGATTCTCTGCGTGGGCGAGTTGCTGGAGGATCGTGAAGCGGGTCGCACCGAGTCGGTCGTGGCGGAGCAGCTTGACGCGGTTCTGGACCTGGCCGGCGTCGACGCGTTCTCCAGCGCTGTGGTGGCCTACGAGCCGGTCTGGGCCATCGGTACCGGCCTGACCGCATCCCCCGAGCAGGCGGCCGAGGTGCACGCATTCATCCGCAACCGGGTGGCCGCGCGGAGTACGTCCGTGGCCGCTTCGCTGCGGATCCTGTATGGCGGCAGCGTGAAAGCGGACAACGCCGCGGGCCTGTTCGCGCTTCCGGATATCGATGGGGGCCTGATCGGCGGAGCATCCCTCGATGCGGACGCATTCACCGCCATCGTCAATGCCGCCGTCGGCGTGCAGTCACAGGAATCCGCATGATCTACGGCATTCTTCTGGTGGTGCAGGTCCTCGTGGCGGTTGCGCTCATCGCGCTGATTCTGATGCAACACGGCAAGGGCGCGGATGCGGGAGCGGCCTTCGGCAGCGGTGCCTCGGCGACGGTGTTCGGCGCTCGAGGTTCGGCCAATTTTCTGAGCCGAGCCACGGCGGTCCTGGCGGTGGTATTCTTCGCCAACAGCCTGACACTGGCCTACCTGGCGGCATCGGTTCCGGAGGCAAGGAGCCTGATCGACCAGATGCGCGAAGAGGCACGGCAGGAACGGGTGCTCGACGACACGCTGCCGCTCGATCCAGCGCCGACTCCGATGCGGCCGGGCGATATTCCGGAGTAGGAAGGCTGGGGCAGCCCGGTTCGGAGCAGGGTGCCGGGGCCTCGTCGTCGCTTGCAGTTCACGCAGATGTGGTGGAATTGGTAGACACGCTATCTTGAGGGGGTAGTGGCGAAAGCCGTGTGGGTTCGAGTCCCACCATCTGCACCATTTCAATGCTCGCGCCGGGCGCGTCACGGGTCCCGGGCGATCAGAACAAAGATCTGAATATCAGTAACTTACAATATTAAGGCAACTTGACACTGTTTCCGGGCATCCCCTAGACTCCCGGAGTGCTGGGGGCGTGATCCCGGGAGGTCGAGTACTCGATTCCGGCCCCGCCCTGCACATGAGCGGCGCGCCCAAACGGCCGTCGGCACCGCAAACCCGCCACCGATTGGCGGCGGTCGGGAGATGAGAATGCTGGAAGGCTATCTACCCATACTGGTGTTCCTGGTCGTGGGCGCCGTGGTTGGCATCGTTCCTCTGGTTCTCGGCATGGCCATTGGACCGCGCAAGCCCGATGCCGCCAAGGACTCCCCGTATGAGTGCGGTTTCGAGGCCTTCGAGGATTCCCGCCTCAAGTTTGACGTCCGCTTCTACCTCGTCGCCATCCTGTTCATCATTTTCGATCTGGAGATCGCCTTTCTGTTTCCGTGGGCGGTGGCCCTCGACGAGATCGGTCTGTTCGGGCTGCTCGCGATGGGGCTGTTTCTGACCATCCTGGTGATCGGATTCATCTACGAATGGAAGAAGGGGGCCCTGGAATGGGAATAGAAGGGGTTCTTGAGAAGGGTTTCGTCACCACTTCCGCCGACAAGCTGATCAACTGGGCCCGCACCGGATCGTTGTGGCCGATGACCTTCGGTCTTGCCTGCTGTGCGGTGGAGATGATGCACGCGGGCGCCGCGCGTTATGACCTGGACCGTTTCGGCATCGTGTTCCGGCCGAGTCCGAGGCAGTCGGATGTGATGATCGTCGCCGGTACGCTGGTAAACAAGATGGCTCCCGCCCTCCGCAAGGTCTATGACCAGATGGCCGAGCCGCGCTGGGTGATCTCGATGGGATCCTGTGCGAACGGGGGCGGCTATTACCATTATTCCTATGCCGTCGTCCGGGGCTGCGACCGCATCGTGCCGGTCGACGTGTATGTTCCCGGCTGTCCGCCGACCGCCGAAGCGCTGCTCTATGGGATCATCCAGTTGCAGAACAAGATCCGCCGCACGAATACGATCGCGCGCTGAGCCCGGGGAATCCGATGTCCGAAAGCAAGAGCTGGATCGATGTGCTCAAGGCCGAGTTCGGGCCGCAGTTGCAGTCGCTTACGGTGCGCCACGATGAGGTCACGGTGGAAGTCGGGCCGGGAGACTGGATCGTGGTCGCGCAAGGCCTGCGCGACCACCCGGCGCTGGCGTTCGACATGCTGATCGACCTCTGCGGCGTCGACTATCTCGAGTACGGCCGCAGTGAATGGTCCACCGAGTCGGCTTCGGCCCAGGGCTTCAGCCGCGGCGTGTCCCATGCGACCTCCGGTCGCTTCACCTTTGACGAAGCGCCCGATCAGAACGATCGCGAGGGTCCCCGTTTCGCGGTGGTGATGCATTTGCTGTCCGTCGTACACAACCGGCGTTTGCGGGTTCGCGCCTGGCTCCCCGACGACGAATTTCCGGAGATCGAATCGGTGACCGGCGTCTGGGCCGGCGCCAACTGGTTCGAGCGGGAAACCTTCGACCTGTTCGGCATCCTGTTCGCCGGGCATCCCGATCTGCGCCGCATCCTCACCGATTACGGCTTCGTCGGACACCCGTTCCGCAAGGATTTTCCGCTGATCGGCCATGTCGAGATGCGCTACGACCCGGAACAGCAACGGGTGGTGTACCAGCCGGTGACGATCGAACCCCGAGTGCTGGTGCCCAAGGTGATCCGTGACGATCACCGGTACGCGACGGGTGAAAAGGCCGAAGAGGAAAAAGATGCCTGAGATCCGCAATTTCACCCTGAATTTCGGTCCCCAGCATCCGTCCGCGCACGGCGTGCTGCGCCTGGTGCTGGAGATGGATGGCGAGGTGATCCAGCGCGCCGATCCGCATATCGGCTTGCTGCACCGCGGGACCGAAAAACTGGCCGAGAGCAAGCCCTACAACCAGTCCATCGGCTACATGGACCGGCTCGACTACGTGTCGATGATGTGCAACGAACACGGCTACGTGCTGGCGATGGAAAAGCTCCTGGAGATCGAGCCGCCACTGCGTGCGCAGTACATCCGTGTGATGTTCGACGAGATCACACGGATTCTGAACCACCTGTTGTGGTTGGGTGCGCATGCGCTCGACATCGGTGCGATGACGGTGTTCCTGTACGCGTTCCGGGAGCGCGAGGATCTGATGGACTGCTACGAGGCGGTCAGCGGCGCGCGGCTGCATGCCACCTATTACCGTCCCGGAGGCGTGGCCCGCGACCTGCCCGGGTCGATGCCCAAGTACCAGGCCTCCAGCTGGAAATCGCAGGCGGAAGTCGACACGCTGAATGCGAATCGCCAGGGTTCACTGCTCGATTTCATCGAGTCGTTCACCGAGCGTTTCCCCGGTTGTGTCGATGAATACGAGACCCTGCTTACCGACAACCGGATCTGGAAACAGCGCACGGTGGGAATCGGCGTGGTGACCCCGGAGCGGGCCAGGCAGCTGGGCCTGACCGGACCGATGCTGCGTGGCTCGGGGGTGGAGTGGGACCTGCGTCGCAAGCAGCCGTATGAGGTCTATGACCGCCTGGATTTCGACATCCCGGTGGGTGTGAACGGCGACTGCTACGATCGCTACCTCGTGCGCGTCGAGGAGATGCGCCAGTCCAACCGCATCATCCGTCAGTGTGTCGACTGGCTGCGGGCGAACCCCGGGCCGGTGCAGCTTGAAAGCTACAAGGTCGCACCGCCACGCCGCGAGGAAATGAAGGCCGACATGGAGGCCTTGATCCATCATTTCAAGCTCTTCACCGAGGGATTCTGCCTGCCTGAAGGCGAAGCCTACGCCGCCGTGGAGCATCCCAAGGGCGAGTTCGGCGTGTATCTGGTCTCCGACGGGGCCAACAAGCCCTACCGGTTGAAGGTTCGGGCGGCGGGCTTCGCACACATGTCAGCACTGGATGAAATGGCCCGTGGCCACATGCTGGCGGACGTGGTGGCGATCATCGGCACCCAGGATATCGTGTTCGGGGAGGTGGACCGCTAATGTCCGCGCAAGAACAGGCCAGGGGTGAACTCAGCGCTCATGTGCGCGAGGAAATCGACGATTGGCTCGCCCGCTACCCGGAGGATCAGCGCCGTTCCGCGGTGCTGGGCGCGCTGCGTGCGGCGCAGCACGAGCACGGGTACCTGAGCACCGAGATCATGGACGCGGTGGCCGAATATCTCCGCATCCCCGCGATGGATGTCTATGAAGCGGCCTCTTTCTATTCGATGTTCGAGCTCCGGCCGGTCGGGCGCCACACCATCGCGGTGTGCAGCAACATTTCGTGCATGCTGCGCGGCGCGGACGACCTCATCGAGCACCTGGAGAAGCGACTGGGCGTTCGTCTCGGCGAATCCACCCCGGATGGGAAGTTCTACCTGAAGCGGGAGGAAGAGTGTCTCGCCGCGTGCTGCGGTGCGCCGATGATGCAGGTGGACCACGTGTACTACGAGAATCTCACGCCCCAGCGGGTGGATGAGATTCTCGACAGCCTGGAGTCCTGAAGCATGGCCAACCAGATCTGTTTCGCAACGCGTGAACTGGAGAACCCATGGTCCCTCGAGACCTACCTCAGCATCGGTGGTTATGAAGCGCTGAAGAAGGTGTACGGTGAACGGATGTCCGCGAACGAGGTGATCGAGGAGATCAAGAAATCGAACCTGCGCGGCCGCGGGGGCGCCGGCTTTCCGACCGGCCTGAAGTGGAGTTTCATGCCGCGCAACACTCCGGGGCAGAAGTACATCGTCTGCAACTCCGACGAATCCGAGCCTGGCACCTGCAAGGACCGGGATATCCTCCGTTTCAACCCGCACGCGCTGGTCGAGGGCATGGCGATCGCGGGCTACGCGATCGGGGCGACCGTGGGCTACAACTACATGCGCGGCGAGTTCATGGACGAGGTCAACACCCGGTTCACGACCGCCCTGAAGGAGGCCTACGAAGCCGGTTTTCTGGGCAAGGACATTCTCGGTTCGGGCGTGGATTTCGACCTTTACGCCACGCTCGGCGCGGGGGCCTATATCTGCGGCGAGGAGACCGCCCTGCTCGAATCGCTCGAGGGCAAGAAGGGGCAGCCGCGCTTCAAGCCGCCGTTCCCGGCGAACTACGGGCTGTACGGACGGCCCACGACCATCAACAACACCGAGTCCCTCGCGTCCATCCCGACCATCATCCGTAACGGTGGAGAGTGGTTCGCGGCGCTCGGCGTTCCGAAGTCGGGTGGTGAAAAGCTGTTCTCGGTCTCCGGTCATGTGAACCGTCCCGGGAATTTCGAGGTGCCGCTGGGTACGCCGTTCAGTGCTCTGCTCGACATGGCGGGCGGGATGCTCGACGGCCGCCGACTCAAAGCCGTGATTCCGGGGGGCTCTTCGGTACCGGTCGTACCCGGCGATACGATGATGGCGGTCAACATGGATTATGATTCGATCGCGCGTGCGGGCTCCATGCTCGGTTCCGGAGCCGTGATCGTGATGGACGAGACCACCGACATGGTGCGTGTCCTCCAGCGTATCTCCCGCTTCTATTTCTCGGAGTCCTGCGGCCAGTGCACGCCGTGCCGCGAGGGCACCGGCTGGCTCTACCGGATGCTGACCCGCATCGTCGAGGGCCGCGGACGCCCGGAGGATCTCGATCGTCTCGACGACGTCGCGTCGAAAATCGAGGGCCGTACCATCTGTGCCCTGGGTGACGCGGCGGCGATGCCGGTGCGCAGTTTTCTCAAGCATTACCGTCACGAGTTCGAACATTACATTCGACACGGCAAGAGCCCGGTGGCGCAGGCCGCCTGAATGCCCCGGCGCAGGACATCCCTATGAGTCAGGATCTGGTCACCCTCGAGATCGACGGCAGGACGCTGCAGGCGCCCAAGGGCGCGATGCTGATCGACGTCGCCGACGAGGCCGATATCCGTATTCCGCGCTTCTGCTATCACAAGAAGCTGTCGGTGGCAGCCAATTGCCGCATGTGTCTGGTCGAGGTCGAAAAGGCGCCCAAACCCCTGCCGGCCTGCGCGACGCCGGTGATGGAAGGCATGAAGGTCCATACCCGCTCGCCTCTGGCGCTTGCGGCACAGCAGGGCACGATGGAATTCCTGCTGATCAACCATCCCCTGGATTGTCCGATCTGCGACCAGGGGGGTGAATGTGAATTGCAGGACGTCGCCATGGGCTATGGCCAGAGTGTTTCCCGCTACACCGAGGCCAAGCGTGTGGTGCCGGACAAGGATATCGGCCCGCTCATCGCCACCGAAATGACCCGCTGCATCCATTGCACGCGCTGCGTGCGCTTCGGAGAGGAAATCGCCGGGGTGCGCGAACTCGGAGGCACCGGTCGCGGCGAACATCTGCGTATCGGCACCTACGTCGAGCACACGATGAGCCATGAACTCTCCGGCAATGTGATCGACCTGTGCCCGGTGGGGGCGTTGACCGCGAAGCCGTCGCGATACCAGGCCCGGGCCTGGGAATATCGGCAGTCCCCCACGGTCGCCGCGCATGACGGCGTGGGGTCCAACCTGTTCGTGCATACGCACAATGGTCGCGTGATTCGCGTCGTGCCGCGCGAGAACGAGTCGGTAAACGAGACCTGGATTTCCGACCGGGACCGGTTCAGCTATGCCGGTCTCGATGCCGACGACCGCCTGCGCCAGCCGCGAATCAAGGTGGATGGCGTTTGGCGCGATGCCACCTGGGAAGAGGTTCTGGAGCGCTGCGCCGATGCGCTTCGTTCGGCGGCTCCGGAGCGCGTCGGCGCGCTGTTGTCGCCGTCGCTGACGCTGGAGGAACTCTATCTGGCCCAGAAGACGCTGCGCAGCCTCGGGGTCGCGGACATCGATCACCGGCTGGAGCAGGTGGATTTCCGCGATGACGCCGCTGCGCCGCTGTTCCCCTGGCTGGGCAGCACGATCGAGGAACTCGAACGGGCCGACGCGGTGTTACTGGTCGGGTGCGACCCGAGGCGCGAGCAGCCGATGCTCGCGCACCGTCTGCGCAAGGCGGCGCTCAAGGGCGCCCGGGTCAGCACGATACACGCGCATGATCTGGACCTGTCCTATCCTGCCGACGCGCAATTGTCCGGAAATACCCGTACGCAGGTGCTGCATCTGGCCGGAGTCGCCGGTGTGCTGGCGGAGTCCGGCAAGAAGCTGCCCCGACTGCTGGCGGATCTGGTGGCCGCCTCGACCACGGAGGACGCTGCGGCCATTGACGCACGGTCGCGCATGGCGGCCGCGCTGGCCGAGAGCCCTCAGGCCCATCTCCTGCTTGGAGGCGATGCGATCGCGAGTTCTGAATTCTCCGCATTGCGGGCACTGGCGGGATGGATTGCCCGGACCACCGGCGCCCGTCTCGGCTACCTCGCCTCCGGTGCCAATGCTACGGGTGCCTGGCTGGCGGGTTGCGTCCCCCACCGGGGTGTCGGGGGTCATTCCGCGGAGTCCGCGGGCGCCCATGTCCGGGCCCAGCTGGAGCAGGGTCGCGACGTGTTCCTGCTCGCGGGCCTGGATCCCGAGCGCGATCTGGCGGACCCGATTCTGGCCCGCAAGGCGTTGACGGATGCCGGTTTCGTCGCGGCGTTAACGGCGTTCTCCAGCCCGGTTCTGGATGCGGTGGCCGACGTGCTGTTGCCGGTTTCCACCGCATTCGAGACCTCCGGTACGCTGGTGAACGCCGAGGGCCGTTGGCAGAGTTTCAACGCCGCGGCCTCCGCGCCCGGTGAGGTGCGTCCCGGCTGGAAGGTCTGGCGCGTGCTGGGCAACCTGCTGGGTGTGCGCGAGATGGACTATCTGGATTCGCGCACGGTGCGGGATGAGTTGCGTGCCGTGCTGCCCGAGGTGGACTTCGGCAACGACATCGATCTGCGCCTTGCGCATGCCGAGGTCCCCCCCGCCCACGAGGGCCTGGTGCGCATGCAGGTCCGCGGACTCTATGCCACGGATCCCCTGGTACGGCGCGCCGGGCCGCTGCAGGCTTCTCCGGAGGGGCGCCGACAGGATACCGTTCGGCTGAATCCGCAGGACGCCGACGGGCTCGCGGACGGTCAGCGGGTTCGCCTGCGGCAGGACGGATGCGAAACTGAGCTGACCCTGGTGCTGGATGCATCGGTGCCACCCGGTGTTGCATTGACGGTGGCGGGATCCGCCGCACTGGCGGAGCTTGGGCCCGGGGGCGGCATCGTGACGCTCGCGGCGGCCTGACAAGGAATGACTCATGTTTGAATGGATCATGGAAAGCTTTTACAGCCTCCCGGTGGTGATGCAGATCTTGTTCAAGATCACCCTGATCGTGGCTCCGCTGATGCTGGCCGTCGCGTATACCACCTATGCCGAGCGCAAGGTGATCGGCTACATCCAGGTGCGCATCGGTCCGAACCGGGTGGGTCCACGCGGGTGGCTGCAACCGATTGCCGATGCGGTGAAGCTGCTGACCAAGGAAGTCATTGTCCCGACCAATGCCAACCGCTTCCTTTTTCTGAGCGCACCGGTGCTCGCGATCGCCCCGGCTCTGGCCGCCTGGGCGGTTATTCCTTTCGACGACGGGATGGTGCTGGCCGACATCAACGCCGGCCTGCTCTATCTGCTTGCGCTGACCTCGCTGGGTGTCTACGGCATCATCATCGCCGGGTGGGCGTCGAACTCGAAATACGCGCTGCTGGGCGCGCTGCGTTCCGCCGCGCAGATCGTCTCCTACGAAATCGCCATGGGTTTCGCCCTGGTGGGCGTGATCATGGCGGCCGGCAGTCTGAATGTGGGCGAGATCGTACTGGCGCAGCAGGGGAGCATCTACCACTGGTTCCTGCTGCCGCTGTTCCCGCTGTTCCTGGTCTACTTCATCAGCGGTGTGGCCGAAACCAACCGCGCGCCGTTCGACGTCGCCGAGGGCGAATCGGAAATCGTCGCCGGTTTCCACGTCGAGTATTCGGGCATGGCCTTCGCGGTCTTCTTTCTCGCCGAATACGCGAACATGATTCTGATCTCGGCGCTGGCTGCGATCCTGTTCTTCGGGGGCTGGCTGTCGCCGTTCCAGGGTCTGTTGCCCGAGAGCGTGTTCGCCTGGCCGGTGCTGGGCTGGTTCCTCGATTCCGGGGTGCACTGGTTCCTCCTCAAGACGGCGTTCTTCCTGTTCCTGTTCCTCTGGTTCCGGGCCACGTTCCCGCGCTATCGGTACGACCAGATCATGCGTTTGGGCTGGAAGGTGCTGATTCCGGTGACCATCGTATGGCTGTTCGTTCTGGGCGTGCTGGTCTTCTTCAAAGTGGGACCCTGGTTCGCCTGATCGGCGGAGGTTTGACATGACCGCGATCCGAAACTTCTTCAAGACCTTTCTGCTCTGGGAACTGCTGCTGGGCCTGCGCCTGACCGGGAGGTACCTGTTCGCGCGCAAGGTCACCGTGCAGTACCCGGAGGAAAAAACGCCGATGTCACCGCGTTTTCGCGGCCTGCATGCGCTGCGGCGTTACCCCAACGGCGAGGAGCGCTGCATCGCCTGCAAACTCTGTGAGGCCGTGTGCCCCGCGCTGGCGATCACCATCGACTCCGAGCAGCGCGCGGACGGCAGCCGGCGTACCACGCGCTACGATATCGATCTGTTCAAGTGCATCTTCTGTGGTTTCTGCGAGGAAGCCTGCCCGGTCGACTCCATCGTCGAGACGCACATCTTCGAATACCATTTCGAAAACCGGGGCGAACAGATCATGAACAAGGACAAGCTGCTCGCCATCGGGGATCGTTTTGAAAAGGAGATCGCGGCCGCCCGTTCGGCGGACGCGGTGTACCGCTGAGCCAGGGAATGACGATGACCTTTGATCTGATCCTTTTCTACGTCTTCGGCGCCATCCTGCTCGGCGCGGCGCTGGCCATGATCAGCGTGCGCAACCCGGTGCACGCAGCCCTGTTCCTGGTGCTGGCGTTCTTTGCCGCCGCGGCCATCTGGCTGCTGGCCGAGGCTGAATTCCTGGCCATCGTGCTGGTGCTGGTATACGTGGGCGCGGTCATGGTGCTGTTCCTGTTCGTGGTGATGATGCTGGACATCAATCTCGCTCGACTGCGTGAAGGCTTCGCGGAATTCCTGCCCGCCGGGCTGGTGGTGGCCGCTGCAATGGCGACGGTGCTCACACTGGTGATCACGCGGTTCATCGTCATGGACGCACCGGAGCGTGCGGATGCCGATTACTCGAACACCGAGGCACTGGGGGCAGTCCTGTATACCGAATACGTCTACCCGTTCGAAATCGCGGCCGTCATCCTGCTGGTCGCGATCATTGCCGCCATTGCGCTGACCATGCGTCGGCGGCCGGACACGAAATACATCGATCCAACACGCCAGATCCGGGTTCGTCGCCAGGATCGGGTCCGGCTGGTGTCGATGCCGTCCTCTCCCGAAGCATCGGAAAAGGACCGGAGCGAATAGACAGGGGCATGGCGGCACGGTAGCCGCCGCAATGGAGACAGGATCCGGGCGACCGGATCCTCAATGGGAATTCAGAGCGAACCGATGATTACGCTGTCGCACTACCTGGTGCTCGCCGCGCTGCTGTTTTCGATCAGCGTAGCGGGCATCTTCCTGAACCGGAAGAACGTGATCGTTCTGCTGATGTGCATCGAGCTGATGCTGCTGTCAGTGAACATCAACTTCGTCGCGTTCGCGTTCTTCCTGCAGGATCTTGCGGGCCAGGTGTTCGTGTTCTTCATTCTGACCGTCGCGGCTGCGGAGGCAGCGATCGGTCTTGCCATCCTGGTTCTCCTGTTCCGTAACCGCGGCACGATCAACGTCCAGGATCTGGACGCAATGAAGGGGTAGGGCGCCATGGATACGGTATACCTGATCATCGTTCTGGCGCCGCTGTTCGGCGCGATCGCTGCCGGCCTGTTCGGGCGTCAGATCGGTCGCGTGGGTGCCCATACCGTCACCATCTTCGGTGTCGCGGTGTCGTTCGTTCTGTCGGCCGTGGTGTTCTACGCCCACGTGTTCGGCGGCACCCCCGTCTACAACGAGACCGTTTACACCTGGATGGTCAGCGACGGCCTGCACTTCGAGATCGGCTTCCTGGTCGACAACCTGACCGCGATGATGATGCTGGTGGTGACGTTTGTGTCGCTGATGGTGCACATCTACACCATCGGCTACATGGCCGACGATCCCGGCTACCAGCGCTTCTTCTCCTACATCTCGCTGTTCACCTTCTCGATGCTGATGCTGGTGATGGCGAACAACTTCCTGCAGCTGTTCTTCGGCTGGGAGGCGGTGGGTCTGGTCTCCTACCTGCTGATCGGTTTCTGGTACAAGCGGCCGACCGCGATCTACGCGAACATGAAGGCCTTCATCGTGAACCGGGTGGGGGACTTCGGCTTCCTGATCGGCATCGCGACGCTGGTGTTCTACGCCGGCAGCCTGAACTACACCGAGGTCTTCGCCGAGGCCGAGGGCATCCGCGATGCCACCATCACCCTGTGGCCCGGCGGTACCTTCGGCCTGCTCGACGTCGCGCTGATCTTCCTGTTCATCGGCGCGATGGGCAAGTCGGCGCAGGTGCCTCTGCACGTGTGGCTGCCCGACTCGATGGAAGGCCCGACGCCGATCTCCGCGCTGATCCATGCGGCCACGATGGTCACCGCCGGCATCTTCATGGTGGCGCGCATGTCGCCGCTGTACGAGTACTCGGTGGTGGCGCTGAGCTTCATTCTGGTGATCGGCGCGATCACGGCCTTCTTCATGGGCCTGATCGGCCTGGTGCAGAACGACATCAAGCGGGTGGTGGCGTACTCGACGCTGTCGCAGCTCGGCTACATGACCGTGGCGCTGGGTGCCTCGGCCTACGCGGCCGGCCTGTTCCACCTGATGACCCACGCCTTCTTCAAGGCCCTGCTGTTCCTCGCCGCGGGTTCGGTGATCATCGCGATGCACCACCTGCAGGACATGCGCGCAATGGGCGGCCTGCGTCGGTACATGCCGATCACCTACGCGACCGCGCTGATCGGTTCACTGGCCCTGATCGGCTTCCCGTTCTTCTCCGGTTTTTTCTCCAAGGACGCGATCATCGAGGCGGTCGGGTACTCGCAGACCCCCGGGGCGACCTTCGCTTACTGGCTGGTGCTGCTCGGGGTTTTCGTGACCGCGCTGTACACGTTCCGAATGTTTTTCCTCGTGTTTCACGGCGAGGAACGCTTCGACCAGGCGCACAAGTACATGCCGGACCATGGCGACGACCATCACGACGGGCACGAGGATGAACATCACCACGATCACGGACCCCTGCAACCCAAGGAATCGCCCTGGGTGGTGACCGTGCCGCTGATCCTGCTGGCGATCCCTTCGGTGGTGGCGGGCTATTTCATCGGTCCGATGCTGTTCGGCAACTTCTTCTCGGACAGTCTGTTCGTGCTGGAAGCGCAGGATGTGCTCGCCAGGAAGGGCGAAAGCTACACCGGCGTGCTGGCCTTCGTGCTGCACGGCCTGATGCTTCCGGCCTTCTGGCTCGCGATGGCCGGCCTGGCCACGGCCTGGTTCCTGTACATCAAACGCCCCGATCTGCCGCCACTGATCGCCGGGCGGCTGCGCGTCGGGGTGCGCATCCTGGAAGAAAAATACGGATTCGACACCTTCAACGACCGGGTTTTTGCCGCCGGGTCGCGGGGACTGGGACGCTGGCTGTGGCGGTACGGCGATGCAATGATCATCGACGGGTTGCTGGTCAACGGGACCGCTCGCTCGATCGGCTGGATCGCATCGCATGTTCGCGGCATTCAGACCGGTTTTCTCTACCACTACGCTTTCGTGATGATCATCGGCCTCCTGGTCCTGATCTTTGCGTTCGTGATCTGAATGAGTGCCGTGACATCCAACCTGAACGGTCTCCGGAGCGTTGCCGTGGCGCCGGAGATTCCCGGTGGGCCGCGTGCCGCTGCGGCACCGCCTTCCGCGGGCGTGGCGTGTGCCCCCGGTCCGGTTCAATCAAGGAATGACGATGTTTGCTGACTGGCCCATCCTGAGTCTGCTGATCTGGCTGCCGATCCTCGGCGGATTCCTGACGCTTGCCGCCGGGCGTGATGCACCGGATATCGCCTGGCGCCTGGGCCTGGCCTTCGCCGGCGCCACCTTTCTGGCGAGCCTGTTCCTGTGGATCGGCTTCGAGCGTGGCACCCCCGAAATGCAGTTCCAGGAATTCACGTCCTGGATCGCCGCGTTCAACGTGAACTACCACCTCGGCGTGGATGGCATCTCGATGCCCCTGATCCTGCTGACCACCCTGACCACCGTGCTGGTGGCGATCGCGGCGCGCGATTCGGTCAAGGATCGACTGGCCTATTACCTCGCGGCGTTCCTGATCATGCAGGGGTTGATGATCGGCATGTTCTCGGCCCTGGACGCCGTGCTGTTCTACGTGTTCTTCGAGGCGATGCTGATCCCGATGTTCATCGTGATCGGGGTCTGGGGTGGCCCGCGCCGCGTCTACGCGACCATCAAGTTCTTCCTGTACACCTTCCTTGGCTCGGTGTTCATGCTGATCGCGCTGATCTACATGTACCTGCAGTCCGGCAGCTTCGCGATTCTCGATTTTCACCATCTGCCATTGCCGATGACGGCCCAGATCCTGATTTTCCTCGCGTTCCTCGCAGCCTTCGCGGTGAAGATTCCGATGTTCCCGGTGCACACATGGCTTCCGGACGCGCACGTCGAGGCTCCGACCGGGGGGTCGGTGATTCTGGCGGCGATCATGCTGAAGATCGGCGGATACGGTTTCCTGCGCTTCAGCCTGCCCATCACTCCGGATGCCGCGGCCGTTCTGGATGTCCTGATGATCACGCTGTCACTGATCGCGGTCGTCTACATCGGCCTGGTCGCCCTGATCCAGAGCGACATGAAAAAGCTGATCGCCTATTCCTCGATCGCGCACATGGGCTTCGTGACCCTTGGCTTCTTCATCGCCTTCATGATCTTCCGCAATACCGGCGACTGGGACGGGGCCTCGCTCGGCATCGCCGGCGGCATGGTGCAGATGATCTCGCACGGTTTCATTTCCGCGGCCATGTTCCTTGCGGTCGGGGTGCTTTACGATCGGCTGCACAGTCGCAACATCGCCGACTATGGCGGCGTGGTGAACACCATGCCCTGGTTCGCGGCGTTCTTCGTACTCTTTGCGATGGCCAACACCGGTCTGCCCGGCACGTCCGGCTTCGTCGGGGAGTTCATGGTCATCCTCGCGGCCTTCCGCGCGGACTTCTGGCTGGCCTTCCTCGCGGCCACCACGCTGATTCTGGCCGCTGGCTACACGCTATGGCTGGTGAAGCGGGTGATCTTCGGCGAGATCGGGAACGACAACGTTGCCGGTCTGAAGGACCTCACTCCCCGCGAGTTCCTGGTGATGGGCGTGCTGGCGTTCTTCGTCCTGCTGCTCGGCATCTGGCCCGCTCCGCTGCTCGACGTGATGAACGCCACCATCGATCATCTCGTGGCCCACATCGCTCAGTCGAAGCTGCCTGCGCTCTGATACAGGACCTGACATGAATTTCGAGATTCCTGCCTTCCTGCCTGCGCTGCCCGAGATGTTCGTGCTGGGTATGGCGTGCCTGATCCTCGTGATCGACGTGTTTCTCCCGGACAACCGCCGCGACGTCACCTACGGTCTGGTGCAGGCGACTCTCGTGGTGGCCGCGGGCCTGACCCTGTGGCTCGCGGGCCCCGAAACCCAGATCACCTTCCACGGTACCTTCGTCGCGGATCCGATCAGCGACGTGTTGAAGCTCGCCGTGTATCTGGTGACCTTTCTCGTGTTTCTCTACGCGCGGCCTTATCTGATGGAGCGCGACATCTACAAGGGCGAGTTCTACGTGCTCGGGCTGTTCGGTGTGCTCGGCATGATGGTGATGATCTCCGCACACAATTTCCTCACGCTGTACCTGGGCCTGGAGTTGCTCGCGCTGGTGTCCTATGCGCTCGTGGCCTTCTGGCGCGACTCGGCACGGGCCTCCGAGGCCGCGATGAAGTATTTCGTGCTGGGTGCGCTGGCCTCGGGCCTGCTGCTGTACGGGCTTTCGATGATCTACGGGATGACCGGTAGCCTGGACATCGCGACCGTGGCCGCGGCGCTGCAGGCCGCGGACGAAGGCATGAACGTGCCTCTGGTATTCGGCCTGGTCTTCGTGGTCGTCGCCCTGGCCTTCAAGCTGGGTGCCGTCCCCTTCCACATGTGGGTGCCGGATGTCTACGATGGCGCGCCCACGGCGGTGACACTCTTCATCGCGACGGCTCCGAAGATCGCCGGGTTCGCTTTGGTCATGCGCCTTCTTGTGGAAGGGCTCGGGCCGCTGCACGGCGACTGGGGCGACATGCTGATGGTGCTGGCCGTCCTGTCGCTTGCGGTCGGCAACGTGATCGCGATTGCCCAGACCAGCCTGAAACGCATGTTCGCCTACTCGACCATCGCGCATGTCGGATTCCTGTTCATGGGCATTCTGGCCGGGACCGAGACCGGTTATGCCTCGGCGATGTTCTACATCATCGTCTACGCGCTGACGGCTGCAGGTGGCTTCGGAATGATCATTCTGCTGTCGGGTCGCGGCTTCGAAGCTGACCAGCTCGATGATTTCCGGGGGCTGGGACAGCGCAGTCCATGGTTCGCGTTCATGATGCTGCTCCTGCTGTTCTCGATGGCGGGTGTGCCGCCCACGGTCGGGTTTTTCGCCAAACTGGCGGTGATCCAGGCGGCGATCGGTGCCGGTCATGTCTGGCTCGGCGTGTATGCGGTGATTTTCTCGATCATCGGCGCGTTCTACTACCTTCGGGTCGTGAAACTGATGTTCTTCGATGCTCCCCCGACGGAAGAGCAGCCGGCGCTCAACCGCGGTGGAGCGTTTGCCACCGCGCTCAGCGTGAACGGTTTGGCGGTGCTGTTTCTGGGGCTCTTCCCCGGTCTGCTGCTCACGCTGACCCACTACGCGGTTGCGGGTTGATGGCCTTTTGCGGGGCGTTGCCCTTGTGGCCCGGAAACGGCTTTGCTATAGTTCCGCTCCTCGGATGCGGGGTGGAGCAGTCTGGCAGCTCGTCGGGCTCATAACCCGAAGGTCGCAGGTTCAAATCCTGCCCCCGCTACCAAATGCCTTAAGGCCCCGATTGGGGCCTTAATTGTTAGGTCCGCGAGATCCGTTGATGGCGGTTCCGCGGGCGAACCCGGGCCAGTCGTGTGCGCATGCCGGGCCGGCCGGGAATGGGGCGTTTGACGCCCCTTTTTTGTTGCCGTGTCGCGGCAGGTTTTGGACGGGATGGCGGGGTCCGGTCCCGTGGGGTGAATTTCGTTGGACAAGTCGGAACAGCTCTGGAAATTGCTCGAACCGGTGGTGCGTGGGCTGGGTTTCGAGCTGTGGGGGGTCGAGTACCAGTCGGGATCGACCCCGGTGTTGTTGCGCCTGTACATCGACCATGCCGACGGGATCACCGTGGACGACTGTGGAGCGGTGAGCGAACAGGTTGGCGCGGTACTGGATGTCGAAGAACCGATCCGCGGTGACTACACGCTGGAGGTCTCGAGTCCGGGAATCGAGCGCCCGCTGTTCACCGAGGAGCAGTACCGCCTTTATCTGGATTCCGACCTGAAGGTACGTCTGTCCTGGCCGGAGCACGGAAGGCGCAATTTTCGGGGTCGGCTGGTATCGGTTTCCGGGTATGGCATCGAAATCGAGGTGGATGGGGTGGCCTACGAACTGCCGTTCGGGGCGATCGCCAGGGCGCGGGTTCTGGAGCCGATCGAACCCGGCCGTTGATGAATGATCGGCGCATGGCGTCGATGCTTTGGAGAGATATCGCATGAACAAGGAGATCCTGTTGGTTGTCGACGCCGTCTCGAACGAGAAGGGCGTGGACAAAAACGTTATCTTCGAGGCGCTGGAGTCGGCGCTGGCCATGGCCACGCGCAAACGTCATGGTGGCAAGATGGACGTGCGGGTCAAGATCGACCGTGTGACCGGGGATTACGACGGCTTCCGTCGGTGGACGGTGCTGGACGACGAGGACCCGGAGTTCGAGTCGCCGGACCACCAGATCCTTCTCTCCTACGCGCGTCAGAAGCACCCGGAAATCGAGGTGGGCGACGTCATCGAGGAGCCGATTCCGGCGGCCGATTTCGGTCGCATCGCCGCGCAGACCGCCAAGCAGGTGATCGTTCAGAAAGTGCGGGAGGCGGAGCGCGCCAAGGTGATCGAGGAATACCAGCCCCGTGTTGGTGGCCTCGTCATGGGGATCGTGAAGCGGACCGATCGCAATGGTGTCTACCTCGACCTGGGAAACAATGCCGAAGCGCTGGTTCCGCGTGAGCACATGGTCCCCCGGGAATCCGTGCGCAACAACGACCGTTTGCGCGGCTACCTGCGCGAGATCCGGCCCGAGGCCCGTGGCCCGCAGCTGATCGTGAGTCGAACGGCCCCGGAATTCCTGATCGAGCTGTTCAAGCTGGAAGTCCCCGAAGTGGGGCAGGGCATCATCGACATCATGGGCGCCGCCCGCGACCCGGGCATGCGCGCAAAGATTGCGGTGCGCTCGAACGACGCCCGGCTCGACCCCGTCGGAGCGTGTGTGGGTATGCGGGGATCGCGGGTGCAGTCGGTGTCCAACGAACTCGCGGGCGAACGCATCGACATCATCGTCTGGAACGAGAATCCTGCCCAGTTCGTGATCAACGCGATGTCGCCGGCCGAGGTGTTGGCGATCGTCGTCGACGAGGAAAAGCAGAGCATGGATATTGCCGTGGCGGAGGACAAGCTGTCGCTGGCGATCGGTCGTGGCGGCCAGAACATACGGCTGGCCTCTCAGCTCACCGGTTGGGAACTGAACGTGATGACCGAGGCTCAGGCAGCGGAGAAAAGCGATGCCGAGGCCCAGCAGGTGCAGCAGCAGTTCATGGACGCGCTCGATGTCGATGAGGAAGTGGCGGCCATCCTGGTGCAGGAAGGCTTCACCACGCTCGACGAGGTGGCCTATGTCGACGAACAGGAACTCCTGGCGATCGAGGAGTTCGATGCGGATATCGTGGCCGAATTGCGCGCGCGGGCGAGCGATGCCCTGCTGACGCGGGCAATTGCTGCGGAGGAGCAGTTGGAAGGTGCGCAGCCCACGGAGGATCTGCTGGAAATGGACGGCATGAATCTGGCACTGGCCAACAAGCTTGCTGCACACGGAATCTGCAGCATGGAAGATCTGGCCGAGCAGGCGGTGGACGATGTCGTCGAGGCCACCGGAATCGATCCGGAGCAGGCCGCCGAGTTGATCATGACGGCCCGGGCCCCCTGGTTTGCGGAAGGCGCGTAACGCAGGTGTGGCCGCCGCGGCCCCAGGCGCGGCATGCACGTGGTAAGAATTGGACAGGAGGGAGGCGCAATGTCGCAGATGACGGTACAGCAGCTCGCGGAATCGGTGGGAACCCCGGTAGACCGCCTTATCGGCCAGCTCAGGGAAGCGGGGGTCGAGGTGGATGGTCCCGCGGCCAGCGTGACGGATGCGGAGAAGCTGCGCCTGCTCGAGCATCTGCGCCAGACGCACGGCGCGGGGGAAGCGGGTGAGGGGGGTCGCATGACGCTCAAGCGCCGGGCGACCACGCAGACGCTGAAAGTCAACGCCGGCCAGGGGCGTACCAAGACCGTCAATGTCGAGGTGCGCAAGAAGCGGCAGGTGATCCGCAAGCAAACCGAGCCGGAGGTCGGTCCCGAGGTCGTCGAGGCGCCACCCGTCGAAGTCGCACCTCCGGTGCCGGAGATTCCGGAACCCCCGCAGGAAGTCGAAGCCCCGATCCCGGAGCCGATCCCGGAACCGGTACCGGAGCCCGTGGTCGCGGCTGAGCCCGAACCGGAGATTCCCGCGGAGGAGGCTGTCGAGGAGGTTCCCGCGGCCAAGGTTGCCCCCAAGGTCAGGACTGCTCCGCTGAGTCGCACCGAGCAGTTGGCCCGGCAGGTGGAAGCCGAGCGCGATGCGGTGCGCCGGGCGGTCGAACTGCGTCAGCAGGAACAGGAGGACCGCCAGAAGCGACAGGAGATCAAGCAGCGCGAGGAAGCCGAGGCGGAATTGGCGAAGGCCGCCGCTGAGCGTGCGCGCCTGGAGAAGGAAGAGACGCTGCGCGTGCTGGCCGAGAAAGAAGCCAAGGCCCGTCAGGACGGCGCCGCCAAACCCGCGGAAGCACCCCGCAAGAAAGGCCGGCGTGGCGGTCGCGACGACGATGCGGGACGCAAGGAACTGCATGTCGCCGGCGAGCGTCGTGGTCGCCGGGAGAAGGGCAAGAGCCGGGTCGCGCAGACGGCTGCCGCCGCAGCCGTGGCCAGCAAGCATGGCTTCGAGCGTCCGACCGCGCCGGTGGTTCGTGAGGTGGAGGTGCCTGAAACCATCACCGTGGGCGAACTCGCGCAGGCGATGGCCATCAAGGCCCCGCAGCTGATCAAGTCGCTGATGGGGATGGGTGTGATGGCGACCATCAACCAGAGCATCGATCAGGACACCGCGATGCTGGTGGTGGAGGAAATGGGTCACAGGGCCGTGGCCGCGGTGCCCCGCAGCATCGAGGACGAGATCACCGTGGAAACCGGTCCCGAGGGCGAAACCAAGCCGCGGCCGCCGGTGGTGACCGTGATGGGTCATGTCGACCACGGCAAGACCTCGCTGCTCGATTACATCCGCAAGGCCAAGGTGGCCTCGGGCGAGGCCGGGGGCATTACCCAGCACATTGGCGCCTACCATGTGCAGACGGACAAGGGCGGCATCACCTTTCTCGATACCCCGGGACACGCGGCATTCACAGCCATGCGCGCACGCGGTGCCAAGGCTACCGATATCGTGATCCTCGTGGTGGCCGCCGACGATGGCGTGATGCCGCAGACCATCGAGGCCGTGCAGCACGCGAAAGCCGGTTCGGTGCCGTTGGTGGTCGCAGTCAACAAGATCGACAAGCCGGACGCCGATCCGGATCGGGTGATGAACGAACTGGCCCAGCAGGAAGTGATTCCTGAGAGCTGGGGCGGCGACACGCAGTTCATCCAGGTATCGGCGCACACCGGACAGGGCATCGACGAGTTGCTCGAGGCGATCGGCCTGCAGGCCGAAGTCATGGAACTCCAGGCGCCCGACGAAGGCCCCGCCCGCGGCGTGGTCATCGAATCACGCCTGGACAAGGGCCGTGGTCCCGTGGCGACCGTGCTGGTGCAGGCGGGCAGACTCGAGCACGGCGACATTCTGCTGAGCGGTCAGGAATACGGTCGGGTGCGCGCCATGTTCGACGATACCGGCGCGGCGGTGAAGCGGGTCGGACCCTCGATGCCCGTCGAGATCCTCGGTCTGTCCGGAGTGCCGAACGCCGGTGACGAAGTCCAGGTGGTCGCCGACGACAAGACCGCACGCGACGTCGCTGCACACCGCGAAACGCGGCAGCGCGAGCACAAGCTCGCAGCGCAGCAGGCCTCCAAGCTGGAGAACATCTTCAACCAGATGAAGGATGGCCAGACGGCCACCGTGAACATCCTGCTCAAGACCGATGTGCAGGGTTCCGCGGAAGCGCTGCGGGATGCGTTGATCAAGCTGTCCACCGACGAGGTACGGGTCAAGGTGGTTTCCACGGGTGTCGGTGGCATCTCGGAATCCGATATCAATCTCGCTATGGCCAGCCGCGCGATCATCATCGCCTTCAACGTGCGCGCCGATGCGGGCGCGCGCCGCCTGGCTGCAGAGAACGAGATCGATCTGCGCTACTACTCGGTGATCTACGAGGCCATCGACGACGTGAAGCAGGCGCTGACCGGACTGCTGTCGCCGGAGATGCGCGAGGAGATCGTGGGCCTCGCCGAGGTTCGCGACGTGTTCAAGGCTTCGAGCTTTGGTGCCGTGGCCGGCTGTCTCGTCATCGAAGGCGCGGTGAAGCGGGGGAACCCGATCCGCGTGCTGCGCAACAACGTGGTGATCTTCGAGGGCGAGCTGGAGAGCCTGCGCCGGTTCAAGGACGACGTGAACGAGGTGAAGACCGGCACCGAGTGCGGCATCGCGGTTAAGAACTACAACGATGTGAAGCCCGGTGACCAGATCGAGGTCTACCAGCGGGTGGAAGTCGCCCGGACCCTCTGATGGCGGCTCATCGCGACTACCACCGTAGCGAGCGGGTGGGCGACCAGATGCAGCGCGAGCTGGCGGAGCTGATCCGGCTCGAGGTCAAGGACCCGCGCGTGGGCATGCTCACACTTTCCGGCGTCGAGGTCAGCCGAGACCTGTCGCATGCGAAGGTGTTCTTTACCCTGCTGGGCGGTGAAGAGAAGGGGCGCGAAGCCGAGCAGGGGCTGAACCATGCGGCCGGCTATCTGCGTCACGAACTGGGTGCCCGTCTGCGCCTGCGCAGTGTGCCGAGTCTCCGGTTCATCTACGACGACACTCCGGAACGCGGCGCCCGGATTTCCGCATTGATCGATTCCGCGATTGCCGAAGACGAGGCGCGCCATCCCGAGGGGACCCCCCCGGAAGCGCCGGACCCGGAATCAGACCGCTGACTCCGTCTGCTTCAGGGCAGTCCGGGACCCGCCGTCAACGATGCCGATAGAACGCCGGGACGTCGATGGGATCATCCTGCTGGACAAGCCACCGGGCCTGAGTTCCAACCAGGCCCTCGGGCGGGTCAAGTATCTTCTGGCCGCGCGCAAGGGCGGGCATACCGGCAGCCTGGACCCGCTGGCGACCGGCCTGCTGCCGCTGTGTTTTGGTCAGGCCACCAAGGTTTCGGGGTGGCTGCTGGATGCCGACAAGCATTATGTCGCCCGCGCGCGCCTGGGTGTCCGGACGGCGACCGGCGATCTCGAGGGCGAGGTTCTGGACACACGTCCCGTGCCGGCGTTGTCCCCGGACGCGATCGAGGCCGCCTGCGCGGGGCTGCGGGGTGTCATCCAGCAGATTCCCCCGATGTATTCGGCGCTGAAACACCAGGGCGAGCGTCTGTATGCGCTGGCACGCAAGGGAATCGAGGTGGAGCGGCCGGCCCGCACCGTCACCATCCACTCGCTGGTGGCCGAGCTGGAGGCTCCGGACCGGCTGCGTCTCGAGGTGCATTGCAGCAAGGGGACGTACATCCGGGTGCTGGTCGAGGACCTGGGCCGTGCCCTGGGCTGCGGAGCCACGGTCGCGGAACTGCGGCGAACCGGCCACGGCGCCTTCGAGGCCCGGGACATGGTGGCACTGGAAACACTGGAAGCCGTGGCCGGGGAGGGTGGTCCGCGGGCGCTGGAGCCCTGGCTGTTGCCGGCCGATCGCGCCTTGCTCGGTTGGCCCGAGGTGCGTCTCGACGCCGCCGCCAGCCGGTTCCTCCGCCAGGGCCAGCCGGTGTTCGTCGCCAACGTCCGACATCAGGGTCCGATCCGGGTGTATGGCCCCGACGGGGTGTTTCTGGGAATCGGCGAAGTGCAGGATGATGGCCGGGTCGCGCCGCGCCGTCTTTTCGTCGGCGCGGATTCCTGTTAATCCGGTGCGCGGCCGTGCTACTATTCCGCGCCTTCGCCAGAGCCCTGGGCACCAAACAACAAGGTTTCACGTTTCAGGAGTCGAGTACGTCATGTCATTCAATACCGAGACCAAGGCGGCCATCGTCGAGGAATACCGCCGCGACCCCACGGACACCGGTTCTCCGGAGGTGCAGGTCGCGTTGCTGACCAAGCGCATCCAGCACCTGATGGGGCATTTCGAGAGCCACAAGAAGGACCATCATTCCCGTCGCGGCCTGCTCAAGATGGTCAACCAGCGGCGCAAGCTGCTGAGCTACCTCAAGGGCCGGGACCAGGAACGCTATCAGGCGATCGTGCAAAGCCTCGGTCTGCGCCGGTAAGTTCATTCAGAAACGGGAAGATAAGCGTGTCACACAAGAAGACGTTCCAGTACGGTAAACATACGGTCACCCTCGAAACCGGCGGCATCGCACGCCAGGCCTCGGGAGCCGTCATGGTCAATATGGGCGACACCGTGGTGCTGGTGACCCTGGTGGCGCGCAAGGAGGCCGATCCCGGCCGCGACTTCTTCCCGATGACCGTGGATTACCAGGAACGGACTTACGCTGCCGGAAAGATTCCCGGGGGCTTTTTCAAGCGCGAGGGTCGGCCGAACGAGAAGGAGACGCTGACCTGCCGCCTGATCGATCGCCCGCTGCGCCCGCTGTTCCCGGAAGGTTTCACGCACGAGACCCAGATCATCGCCACGGTGATGTCGGTTAATCCGGAAGTGGACCCGGACATCCCCGCGCTGATCGGCGCCTCGGCGGCGGTCGCGATTTCCGGTGTGCCGTTCTCGGGCCCGATCGGCGCCGCGCGTGTCGGTTACCGGGACGGCGAATACCTGCTCAATCCGACCGCCAGCGAACTCGTCGAATCCGAACTCGACCTGGTGGTCGCCGGTACCGAAAACGCGGTGATCATGGTCGAATCCGAGGCGAAGGAGCTCTCCGAGGAAGTCATGCTGGGCGCGGTGATGTTCGGTCACGAGCAGATGCAGGCGGCGATTCAGGCCATCCGCGACCTCGCTTCCGAAGCCGGCAAGCCTGCCTGGGACTGGCAAGGACCCGCAGGCAACGAAAGTGTCGAGCAGCAGGTGTCCGACGTGGCCCATGACCTTCTGGTCGAGGCCTACCAGATCGCCGAAAAGCAGGCGCGCACCGAGCGCCTGAACAGCCTGCGTGCCAGCGTCGTCGAACAGCTCGCGACCGGTGCGGAGGGCGCGCCCTCGGCCGATGTCGTGAAGACCGTGTTCCACGATCTCGAGTATCGCATCGTGCGCGACCGGATCCTCGACGGCAATCCCCGCATCGACGGCCGGGACACCCGCACGGTGCGCCCCATCACCGTGCAGACGGGCGTGCTTCCCCGCACGCACGGCTCCGCGCTGTTCACCCGCGGCGAGACCCAGGCGCTGGTCGTTGCGACGTTGGGCACCGATCGCGACGCCCAGGTCATCGACGCGATCGAGGGCGAACGTCGCGAACGGTTCATGCTCCACTACAATTTTCCCCCGTACAGCACGGGCGAGACCGGCAGGGTGGGGACGCCGAAGCGGCGCGAGATTGGCCACGGCCGTCTGGCGAAGCGCGGTGTGGCGGCCGTGATGCCGCAGGCCGAGACTTTCCCCTACGTGGTGCGCGTGGTCTCCGAGATCACTGAATCGAACGGCTCCAGCTCGATGGCCTCCGTGTGTGGCAGCAGCCTCGCGCTGATGGACGCCGGCGTGCCGATCAAGGCTCCGGTCGCAGGTATCGCGATGGGTCTGATCAAGGAAGGCGACCGGTTTGCCGTGCTGTCGGACATCCTGGGCGACGAGGATCATCTCGGCGACATGGATTTCAAGGTGGCGGGTACCACCAACGGCGTCACAGCGCTGCAGATGGACATCAAGATCGACGGGATCACCCGCGAGATCATGGAGAAGGCCCTCGAGCAGGCCCGTGAAGGCCGGCTCCACATCCTGGGCCGGATGGGCGATGCGATCAGTGCCCACCGCACCGAGATGTCGTCCTTTGCGCCGCGCTTCATCACGCTCAAGATCAATCCCGAGAAGATCCGGGACGTGATCGGCAAGGGCGGTGCGACGATCCGGGCGCTCACCGAGGAGACCGGCACGTCCATCGACATCACCGACGATGGCTCGGTCAAGATCGCCTCCACCGACCAGGCCGCTGGCGAGGAAGCACGTCGCCGCATCGAGGAATTGACCGCGGATGTGGAAGTGGGTCGTGTCTATACCGGGCGTGTCGTGAAAATCATGGATTTCGGGGCCTTCGTCGCCATTCTCCCGGGCCGCGACGGACTCGTGCACATCTCCCAGATCTCCAACGACCGCGTCGAGAACGTCTCCGATTTCCTGAAGGAAGGCGATTCCGTGACCGTGAAGGTTCTGGAAGTCGACAAGCAGGGCCGTATCCGGCTCAGCATGAAAGCCGTCGAGGCGGCCTGAGTGCTGCGATAAAGCCGCCCGTGAGGCGGCTTTATCCTTTTTTACTCCAGAAGTTTACTTTAGAGTCTTGCGTCGTGGACCTCGTCAGCATTCGGAAGAGCTATCGTCGCTACGCGCGTCACTATGACGTGATCTTCGGGCGTGTCTTCGCGCAGGGTCGTCGGCTCGCCCTCGACACGCTCGCCCCTACCGCTGGCAAGCGTGTGCTCGAAGTCGGCGTGGGTACGGGCATCTCGCTTCCGCACTATTGCCCGGATTCGGAAGTCGTGGGCATCGACGTCAGCCGTGAAATGCTGCAGGTGGCTTATCGCCGGCTGGGCGATGGGTGCTGCCCGGCGGTGACCGGACTGGTCGAGATGAACGCGGAGCAGCTCGGTTTCGCGGACGAGAGCTTTGACGCCGTGGTCGCCATGTACGTGGCTTCGGTCGTGCCGAATCCCGAGCGGCTGTTTGCGGAGATGTGGCGGGTCTGCAGGCCCGGCGGACAGATCCTGGTGGTCAATCACTTCGCATCCCGGCAGTGGCTGCTTCGGCGCATGGAACGCAGCCTGCGGCCGTTATCGCGCGCCGTCGGCTTTCGTACCGACATGGAACTGGATCATTTTGTTGCGGTGTCCGGGCGCCAGCCCGTTGCCATCGAACCGGCAAGCCTGTTCGGCTATTGGAAGCAGATCCAGTTCACCAAATCCGTCTGAGACCCGCATGCTGCCGGGGTGTGCGCAAGGATCGGTATCCGATCGCTGCGCCAGACACGCCGGCGCTACGTTGGTCCTTGCTCCATGGGCAACGACCTTCACGCAGGGCCCACTCGGTGTTCCCACGCGCATCATCTGCACTGCACCGGTGCGTTGACGGAGAATGGTGCAGATGATGCGCCGGCGTGGTGCGGATCAAACGATGCGCAAACGCCGGGGCCGGTTCTGCCTTCAGGCCGGGTGTGGGCAGGGTTCTTGCAGCGCTGTCGATTAGGCTAGAGTAACGGGAATTCCGTTCCCGTTCGCAGGAGGCAGGCCCCGATGTCGATCGACTGGAAGACCTACGACCCTTCGCCGTACTACGACGAGTTGATCGGTGCCCGGGGCAAGCCCCGGTCGGCTGCGCGCCAGCTTACCCAGTATCTCAGTTCGCTCGACGACAAGGAATTGCAGGCACGCAAGCAGGCTGCCGACCACGCGATCCTGGAAATGGGGATCAGCTTCACCGTGTACAGCGAAGGCGAGAACATCGACCGCGCCTGGCCGTTCGACATCATTCCCCGGGTCATCCCGAAAAGCGAGTGGACGTCGGTCCAGGCGGGGCTGGTCCAGCGTCTGACGGCGCTGAACATGTTCATCGACGACGTCTACAACGACCAGAAGATCTTCCGCGACAAGGTCATGCCGAAGTACGTGCTCGCCAACTCCAAGAACTTCCGGGATCAGTGCAAGGGCATCCACCCTCCGCACGGCGTCTGGGCGCACATCTGCGGTTCCGACCTGGTCCGCGACAGGGATGGCACCCTGTACGTGCTGGAGGACAATCTGCGCGTCCCGTCCGGGGTCTCCTACATGCTGGAGAACCGCGAGGTCACCAAGCGGGTCTTCCCCGAAGTCTTCGAGAACTCGAGCATTCTGCCGGTCGATGAATATCCCACGCAGCTCTTCGATATGCTGGCGTCGATTTCCCCGAGGCCCCAGGATTACCCGGAGATCGCGGTGCTCACGCCCGGCATCTTCAACTCCGCCTACTTCGAACACTCGTTTCTGGCGCAGCGCATGGGTGCCGAACTCGTCGAGGGTGCGGATCTGGTCGTGGGGGATGACGACTGCGTATACATGCGCACCATAAACGGCCTGGAGCGGGTGGACGTGATCTATCGCCGGATCGACGACGATTTCATGGATCCGGAGGCCTTCAACCGTGATTCGATGCTCGGGGTTCCCGGCCTGATGCGCGCCTGGCGAAAGGGCAACGTGGGGATGGCCAATGCCCCGGGTTCGGGGGTGGCCGACGACAAGGTGATCTATGCGTTCGTCCCCGCGATGATCAAGTTCTACCTGGACCAGGATCCGATCATTCCCAATGTGCCCACCCATCTCTGCATGAACGAGAAGGAGCGCGACTATGTGCTGGGGCATCTGGACGAACTCGTGGTGAAGCCCGCGAACGAGTCGGGCGGCTACGGAATGCTGGTGGGTCCGCATGCATCCAAGAAGCAGCGCAGCGAATTCGCGCAGTTGATCAAGAAGGACCCGCGCAATTACATCGCCCAGCCGACGCTGAGCCTGTCCGTCGCGCCGACGCTGTGCGATGACGGGCTGGAACCCAGGCACCTGGACCTGCGCCCCTTCGTGCTGCAGGGTGTGCGCACCGACGTGACTGCCGGAGGGCTCACGCGAGTCGCCATGCGCAAGGGCTCGCTGGTGGTGAATTCCTCGCAGGGGGGTGGCAGCAAGGACACGTGGATCGTGGACGAGGAGGCTTGAGATGCTCTCACGTGTGGCGGAACGCATCTACTGGCTCGCTCGGTACGTCGAGCGTGCCGAGAACACAGCGCGGATGATCAACTCCTTCCAGCTCGTGTCGCTGGACATGCCCAAGACCATCGAACTGTCCTGGAAGGGTCTGGTTGCGGTCACCGGGACCGATGCCATCTTCGATGAGCACTACCAGCGTGAGGACGAACGCAATTGCGTGAAATTTCTCGTGGCCGATCTCTACAACCCGAGTTCCGTGCTCAGTTCGCTGAAGTCGGCGCGGGAGAACGTGCGTACCACGCGTGACCTCGTGCCCTCGGAGGCCTGGGAAATCGTCAACGAGATGTACCTGTACGCTCGTGACAATATCGACAGCGGAATCAGCAAGCGTGGGCGCTATCCGTTTCTCACCGAAATCATCCAGCGGTGCCAGACCCTGACGGGCTTGCTCGCCGGCTGCATGAGTCACGACGCCGCCTACGATTTCATTCGCCTTGGACGCAATCTCGAGCGCGCCGACATGACCTCCCGGCAGATCGATGTCGGTGCGATACGCTTCCTGAAGAAGGCACCCGATCCGGACGATCCCCAACCCTACGACGGTCTGCTCTGGACCAGCATTCTGCGTTCACAAAGCGGTTTCCAGATGTATCGCCAGCACGTGAAACGGCGGATCAACGGCGTCGATGTGGTGCGTTTCCTGTTGCAGGACGTACCGTTCCCACGGGCGGTGGCACACTCGCTGCGCTACGTGCAGGAGGCGGTGGAACGGTTGCCGCGCAACGAAATGCCGCTGCGCCTGATCATGCAGGCACGCAGGCATGCCCAGGGGGCCGACGTGGACGAGTTGATCGGCGATGACCGGCTGCATGACTTCATCGACACCCTGCAGCTGGATATTGCTGAGATACACGTGTCGATCGTCGATACCTGGTTCAGCCTGGACCAGGCTGCTTGACGTCGTAACAGACCGGTTGGCCCAGTTGCGGCTACACTGAGGACGTTCAGGTTCGGGGTCCTTGCATACCCCGGATGCGCCGGTCGACAACGGAGAGCAGGGCATGGCGATACGTGTAGGGCTGACCCACCATACCCGGTACGAGTTCGACCGGACAGTGCGGGTGTCTCCGCACCTGATCCGGCTGCGTCCCGCCGCGCACAGCCGTACGCCCGTCCTCGGCTATTCGCTGAAAGTCGGTCCGGACCCGCACTTCATCCATTGGCAGCAGGATCCGTTCGGAAACTGGCTGGCGCGGGTGACCTTCCCCGAAGCGGTCCCGTTCATTCAGATCGATGTCGACCTCGTGGCCGAACTTACGGTGATCAACCCGTTCGACTTCTTCGTCGAGAGCTACGCGGAGAAGTACCCGTTCGTGTACGACGGGATTCTGGCGAAGGAACTGGTGCCGTATCTGGAGCTGTCCGAAACCGGACCGTTGCTGAAGGCCTGGTTGAGCGACGTTCCGGAACGTCACGAGAGCATCGTCAACTTCCTGGTCGAACTCAACCAGCGCCTGAATCGTGACATCGCGTACAGCGTGCGCATGGAGGCTGGAGTCCAGTCCTGCGAGGAGACGCTGCAGCGCCGGATCGGTTCGTGCCGCGATTCGGCGTGGCTGCTGGTCCAGATCCTGCGGCAGCAGGGGCTGGCGGCCCGTTTCGTATCGGGATACCTGGTTCAGCTGAAGGCCGACGAGAAGTCCCTCGACGGGCCATCCGGCACCGAGGTCGACTTCACCGATCTGCACGCCTGGGCGGAAGTCTATGTGCCAGGCGCCGGTTGGCTGGGCCTCGACCCGACCTCGGGCCTGTTCGCGGGCGAGGGGCATATCCCCCTGGCCTGTACGCCCGATCCGATTTCCGCGGCGCCCGTGACCGGCTACACCGAAGTCTGCGAGCAGAGCCTCGTGCACGACAACCGGGTACAGCGCATTCACGAGGACCCTCGCGTGACCCGCCCGTACAGCGATGACCAGTGGGCCGCGATCGACAGATTGGGAACGCGCATCGATGCCGAGCTCGAACAGATGGACGTGCGCCTGACCATGGGTGGAGAGCCGACGTTCGTGTCCATTGACGACATGGACGGTCCCGAGTGGAACACGCGTGCGGATGGACCGGACAAGCGCCGCTTGGCGCGCGAACTGTCGCGTCGTTTGCGCGAGCGCTTCGCGCCGGGCGGCTTGCTGTACTTCGGGCAGGGCAAGTGGTATCCGGGGGAGCCTCTGCCACGCTGGGCGCTGGGCATCTTCTGGCGCCGGGACGGGGAACCGGTCTGGCGGGACGCGCAGTGGCTGGCCGATTTCAGCCGCGACTATGGCCATGACCTGGACGATGCCCGTCGGTTTGCGGAAGCTCTCGTGGACAGGCTGGGACTGCCGGTCGATAGCCTGATCCCCGCCTTTGAGGATCCCTTCCATGCGGCATGGACCGAAGACAACCTCCCGCTTGGGCTGGATCCGGAGAAGGCCGATCTCAAGGCTCCGGCGGAGCGCAAGCGCCTGGCCCGGACACTGAGTCACGGTCTCGATCGCCCCGCCGGGTTCGTGTTACCGCTGACGCGTGACGATTCCGGCTGGAGCACGGGACCCTGGCCGTTCCGGGATGGCCGGTTGCGGCTGATTCCCGGCGATTCGCCACTGGGGTTCCGTCTGCCCCTGGACCGGCTGCCCTGGTCGATCCAGCGCGACGCCGAGATCCAGCCGCAGCCGAGGGATCCCTTCGATGAACCCGGCCCACTGCCGACCTTCATTCCCGAGTCCGGCGCGGTCCCGCCCCCCGTACAGGCGCCCCGGGCGTCCCGTTCCCCGGCCGAAGCGCGCGCGGCGACCATCGAGATTCCGCATACGGCGCTGGCGCTGGAAGCGCGCAACGGCAGGTTGCACCTGTTCATGCCGCCCCTGCCGATGCTGGAGGATTATCTTCTTCTGCTCGACCGCATCGAGGCCACCGCGGCGGAGCTGGGAATTCCGGTCGTGCTCGAAGGCTATGAACCCCCCGGCGATGCGCGCCTGCGGCGCCTGATGGTGACGCCGGACCCGGGCGTGATCGAGGTCAACATCCACCCGGCCGCAAGCTGGGACGAACTCAGGGAAAACACCACCACGCTCTACGCCGAGGCTCGGGAGACGCGCCTGGGCACCGAAAAGTTCATGCTTGACGGGCGGCATACCGGGACTGGGGGAGGCAACCACGTCACCCTCGGCGGCGCCACTCCCGCCGACAGTCCCCTGCTGCGTCGGCCCGATCTGCTGGGTTCGCTGCTGACCTACTGGCAGCACCATCCGGGGTTGTCCTACCTGTTCTCGGGGACGTTCATCGGCCCGACTTCGCAGGCGCCGCGGGTGGACGAGGCGCGGCATGAGAACCTCTACGAACTCGAGATCGCGCTGGCACAGATGCCCGAGGGCGAATGCGCCGAACCGTGGCTCGTGGACCGCCTGTTCCGCAACCTTCTGGTGGATATCACCGGCAACACCCACCGCGCCGAATTCTGTATCGATAAGCTCTATTCCCCGGATACGGCGACGGGGCGGCTCGGTATCCTCGAATTGCGCGCCTTCGAGATGCCTCCGCACGCCCGCATGAGTCTGGTGCAGATGCTCCTGCTGAGGACGCTCGTGGCGCGTTTCTGGCGCCGGCCCTACCGGCACCGGCTGGTCCGCTGGGGCACCGCGCTGCATGACCGCTTCCTGCTTCCGCACCATGTGGAGAACGACCTTCGCGAGGTGGCCGAGGAACTGCAGGGCGATGGCTATCCGTTCGACCTCGAGTGGCTGGCGCCCTTCTTCGAGTTCCGCTTCCCGACCTTCGGCCGCGTGCAGGTCGGCGAGATCGAGATCGAGCTGAAGATGGCCATCGAGCCCTGGCACGTGCTCGGTGAGGAGGTGACCCAGTCCGGCACCTCGCGCTTCGTGGATTCCTCGCTGGAACGCCTGCAGGTGCGTGTGACGGGACTCTCGGGGGATCGCTACGTGCTGACCTGCAATGGCCGCCGGGTGCCGCTGCGATCCACCCGCACGCAGGGGATGAAGGTGGCCGGGGTGCGTTATCGGGCCTGGCAGCCCGCCGCCGCGCTGCATCCGACCATCGGAGTGCATTCGCCACTGGTCTTCGACCTGATCGACACATGGAACGGGCGCGCGGTGGGGGGCTGCACGTACCACGTGATGCATCCGGGGGGGCGCAACTACGAAACGTTCCCGGTCAACGCGTACGAGGCGGAGGCGCGGCGCATGGCCCGTTTCTGGCCCTATGGCCATACGCCGGGTCGTCTGGGGCCGCACACGGTCGTCAACGGCCCGGTGGCGAGCGCCCACCAGTTCCGGACCGAGGGCAGCGGTATCGGGCCCATGGCGCCTCCCGCGGAGGGCTGGAACCCCGAGTACCCGCACACGCTGGATCTTCGCCGGGGTCCCGAGCCAGGACCGTGATACCTTCCCGACCATGACGATGTCCCAGGCTCAGACTTCCACGGCCGCGCTGGGGCCGTTCCAGGGGTATGCCCCGACGCCGGGTGACTCGGACGAACTGCTGCTGCCCAATGGTTGCACGCGCCCGCACTGGATCCCGCTGGTCACGGCACTGGGCGAACTCGAGCCCGGGTCGCTCCGAGACATCGGTCGGGAGACTCGACGTCTGGTCGATGAATTGGGTGTGACCTACCACGTGTATTCGGATCCCGCGGGTGTCCAGCGACCCTGGCCGCTGGATGCGGTGCCGCACCTGCTGGATGCCGAAGAGTGGGCGGGTCTCGAGCGGGGGCTGACGCAGCGTGCACGGCTGTTCGAGTGGATCATCCAGGACGTACTGGGTCCGTGCGAACTCCTGCGGGCCGGGGTTCTGCCGCCCGAGTTTCTCGCGGCTCACAGCGGGTACCTGCATCCGCTGCGCGGCAGCCTGCGGCCGGATCAACCGGCGTTGACCCTGTATGCCGCCGACCTGGCCCGGGGCCCGGACGGGCGGTTCTGGGTCATCGGCGACCGGGTACAGGCCCCGTCAGGAGCCGGTTACGCGCTGCAGAACCGGGAATTGCTGTCGCGCACCTGGCCCCATACCTTCGCCGAAATGGGGGTGCAGGGCCTTGGCGGGTTCTTCCGGACGCTCTACCAGAGCCTGCGCGAACTGCGGCCCGATGTGGATGAACCGCGAATCGTGCTGCTGTCGCCGGGTTCGCTGAACGAGACCTGGTTCGAACACGTGCTGCTGGCGCGCCAACTCGGCCTGACGCTGGTGCAGGGTCAGGACCTGGTGTTTCGGGATGGGCGCATCTGGCTCAGCACGCTGGGCCAACTGGAACGCGTCGACGTGATCCTGCGCCGCGTCGACGATGCCTGGTGCGATCCGTTGAGTCTGGACCCCGAGTCGCGGCTAGGCGTTGCAGGTCTGGTGGAAGCTGTGCGTCAGGGCGGGGTCGTGGTCGCGAACGCGCTGGGCACGGGGCTCCTGGAGAGCCCCGGTTGGCCCGCTTTCCTGCCCGCGATCGCGCGCTTTGCGCTGGGTGAGGAACTGCGGATGCCGTCCGTGGCCACCTGGTGGTGCGGGGAGCCGGCGTCGCTCGAGCATGTCCTCCAGCATCGTGATTCGCTGGTCGTGCGCAGCATCGACCGTTCAGAGGGAGGCCGTCCGCTGTTCCTCTCGGAGATGTCGGAGGCGGAGCGCACGCGCCTGTGTGCGCAGATCCGCGCGCAACCAACGCGGTTCGTGGGCCAGGAGCATATCGGTCTGTCGACCATGCCCTGCCTGAATCAGTCCGGTTCGCTCGAGGCGCGGCACGGGACGGTCAGGGCTTTCGTCTGCCAGGGTCGTTCGGGTTTCACGGTGCTGCCGGGAGGGTTGACCCGCGTCGCCAGCCGACCGGGAACCCGCCTGGTTTCGAACCAGGAGGGCGGCGTCAGCAAGGATACCTGGGTCTTGCGGACGGATCGCGCACCGCTCGGGCCCGACGAACCCGTGGTTGAGGCGGAGCTCGGCATCCTGCAGCCCTCCAGTCTGTCGCGCCGGGTCGCGGACAATTTCCTCTGGGCCGGACGCTACGCGGAGCGCGCGGAAGGGCTGATCCGCTGGATGCGGCTGATCCTCCGTCGGCTGCAGACGACGCGATTCGAGTCGCGGGGAAAGGCGGAAGCCACCGCCCAGATGCTGAGTGCGCTGACCCACCTGAGCGGCAGCTATCCGGGCTTCGTCGGCAAGGACGGTCGGGGGCGGTTCCTGGAGGATCCCGAGCCTGAATTGCTGCGCCTGCTCACCGACTCGAGGCTTCCCGGGAGCATTCCCGCAGCCCTCAACGCCCTGCAGAACACGGCGAATGCCTTGCGTGACCGGCTCTCCGCAGAAAGCGTCCGGGTACTCACCGGCCTGCGCGAGATCGCGCAGCCTCTGGCCGCGCTCCGCGATCCATTCGCCGCCGAGGGCATTCTGGAGGATCTAACCGTGCATCTTCTGGCGCTCTCCGGCCTGACGCACGAGAGCATGCTGCGCCGGCACGGTTGGCGTTTCATTGATTGCGGTCGGCGGCTTGAACGCGGTCTGCTGCTGGTTTCCTTGCTCCGTGCGACCCTGGTGTTGCCACTGGAACCGCGACAACAGGCGTTGTTGAACGACATGGTGCTGGCCTTTGCCGAGAGCCTGTCCGAATTCCGTTCCCGGCCGGTCGGCAAGCGGGACGCGCAGGGCCTTCTGGATCTGCTTCTGCTGGAACCGGAGAACCCGCGCGCTCTGATCTACCAGGTGGAGCGGTTGCTCGAACACGCCGAAATGCTTCCCCGCCTGGATCCCGGTGAGCGCGTTCCGGAATACGCGCGGCATCTGGAACAGGCCCGCTCGCACCTGCGCATGGCGCTGGCCACGGAGTGGATCGAGCCGGAACGCCCGATACGTGCGCGACTCGACGCTTTTCTCGCTGAGGAACAGCGCGAGTTCACCGCGGTGTATCAGGGGTTGTTTGCCCATTTTCTGGCACCCGCACCCACGCTCCCGCTGGTGGGCAGGGAACGCGTGTGAGATACCGGGTCACCCACACCACCCACTACCGGTATCCGGCAACGGTGCACGGCAGCCTGAACGAACTGCGGCTCAAGCCACGGACCTTGCCCCTGCAGCGCCTGGACCAGTTCCGCATGGAGATAGACCCGCAGGCCCGGTACCTGTCGGAGTACGTGGATTCCTTCGGCAATTCGGCGAACGTGCTCTGTATCGACCAGGCGCACACAGCTTGGAGCGTGACCGCGGTGGCCGAGGTCACCCGCTTCCCCGCCGAGGCCGAATTGCCCTTCGCGCCGCCCTTGCCGCTGGTACGGGCCCGGCAGCTGTTGTCCGCGGAGCGCTCCCCGGAAGCACTGGATGCCCGTCTGATGAGTCAGCCGTCCGCGTTGCTGCCGGCCATACCCGGTCTTCTCCCGCGCCTGGATTTCGAGCAGGATCCGGAGCAGAGCATCGAGGCTGTCGGTCGACAGCTTGTGGGCTTCATCCACCGGAATTTCAGGTATCGACCGGGACAGACGGAGGTCAGTACCCCTCTTCTCGAAGTTATCGAGAACCGGGCCGGGGTCTGTCAGGATTTTGCGCACCTCGGAATCGCCTGTGCGCGGGCGTTGGGTATACCCGCGCGTTATGTGTCCGGGTACATGGAAACAGTGCCGCCCGAGGGCGCGGCGAAGCTGGTCGGTGCGGACGCGACCCATGCCTGGTTCGCGCTTTACGACCCCACACTCGGTTGGCTGGAATTCGACCCGACCAACGAGACCGTGCCCGACCAGCGCTACATCACCCTGGCATGGGGTCGTGATTACAGCGATATCGCCCCGATTCGGGGTGTCGTGCGCGGTGGTGGTGAAAGTCATGAACTTTCCGTTTCCGTGGATGTGCATCGGCTGGATGACGATCCTCGGCTTGCGAACGTGCCCACGGAGCTACCGGAACCGGCCGACGTTGGGAACCCGGAGCCGGCGTTCCGGCACGGAGCCGCCTAGTGTCCTGGGCAGCAGTGCGCTGCGCTTCGACGCGCCAGCCGGGGCCTGGAAGGTCGTGCACTTCGGATGAGGGACGCTAGCGGGCCGTGCGGGTTGCGGACCGCGCCATGTCCGCGCCGGGCAGGAAGATCGAAAAGGTGGTGACCCCGTTTTCCGATACCACTTCGATATGCCCGCCGTGCGCCTCGACGATCGAGCGGGTGATGGCCAGGCCCAGCCCGGCGCCCTCGCCCTGACTCGAACGCGAGGTGTCGACACGATGAAAGCGATCGAACAGCAGCGGTAACCGGTCGGCTGGAATCGTGGTGCCTGGATTGCGCACCTCGAGCACGACTTTGTCACCCGTGCGCGCGATACGGATGCCGACACTCCGGCCTCGCTCGGTGTGGCGCAGTGCGTTCGAGAGCAGATTGGATACGGCCCGGCGCAGCATCAGGCGGTCACCGACGACGGTGCCCGACCCGGACAGATCCAGTGCGACCCCCTTTTCCTCGGCCAACGCCTCGTAGAACTCGAGCAATGCCCGTGCCTCGGTTTCGAGCACGACGGCTTCCGCCGGCTGGGGCAGGTGTCCGTTGTCCGCCTTGGCCAGAAACAGCATGTCGCCGATCATCCGCGCCAGCCGCTCGAACTCCTCCAGGTTGGAATGCAGCGTCTCGCGGTAATCCCTGGCATCGCGCGCACGCGACAGGGCCACCTGCGTTTCGGTCATCAGGTTCGAGACGGGAGTGCGCAGTTCATGCGCAATGTCCGCGGAGAAGTGGCCAAGGCGCTGGAATGAACGCTCCAGGCGATCGAGCATGCCGTTGAAGGCCTCGGCGAGTTCCCGTACCTCCGGCGGTGCGTCGCGCTCGGGAATTCGCTCGCCCAGCTGCTCGGCGGAGAGCCTGCGGGCGGTTCGGGTGACCCGCGCCAGGGGCTGCAGGCCCTGGCGGGTGGCAAGCCAGCCGAGCAGAGCCGCGAATGCCGCGGCCAGGGCCGTACCGGCGCTCAGTTGCAGGCGCACCTGATCGAGAAAGTGCACGTGGTGGCTGACATCGAGCGCCACCACGGCGCGTAGTGGCCTGGGTTCGGGCAAGGGCAGCAGAAATTCCTGTTCCCGGGCGATGAAATGGCGCCCGTCCCGCATCCAGGCGTACTCCGCTCCGGGGGTGGGTTCGCCGGTCAGTCGTGCCGGTTCGAAAACGGAGAGCTGCGCGCCGAACACCACCACGCCTTCCTCGTCGCGAAGAAGGACCCCGATGTTGTCGTGGCCGACCAGCACATCGCGCAGGCGTCGGGGCAGGTCTTCCAGCGCCTGTTCGCTACCGGTACGGGCCACCAGATGACCGATGGCCGCAAGTTTGGCTGCAAGATCATGCGCGTCCAGTTCATCGAAGTGGCGTTCCACCGCGTGGCCCAGCCACAACCCGAGGGTCAGTAACAGACCGGCTGCCATGGCGGCGAATACCAGCGCCAGCCGAGTCGTCAGGGAGAGCGGCCGGCGCGGTCGTCGCAAGGGCCTGCTCATCACGCTCGATTTCCGTTCATCGGTCTTCGGGAACCTCGAGAACATAGCCCATGCCGCGCACCGTGCGGATCAGCCGGGGCTCGAATGGTTCGTCGACCTTCGCGCGCAGGCGGCGAACCGCTACTTCGATGACGTTGGTGTCACTGTCGAAATTCATGTCCCAGACCTGCGATGCGATCAGGGAGCGGGGAAGAACCTCCCCCTGCCGGCGTACCAGCAGTTCCAGCAGCGCGAATTCCTTGGCGGTGAGTTCGATTCGCGTCCCCCCACGCGATACCCGACGCCGCAGCAGGTCGATCTCCAGATCGGCGGCGGTGAGGACCTCGGACTCCTTGCTGCGGCCGCGCCGGAGCAGGCTGCGTACGCGTGCGAGCAACTCGGAGAATGCGAATGGCTTTACCAGGTAATCGTCGGCGCCGAGTTCCAGCCCCCGCACCCGGTCCTCGACCTCGTCGCGCGCGGTCAGGAACAGAACGGGGAGTTCGCGCCCCGAGGCCCGCAGCGCCTGGAGTACCGTCCAGCCGTCCATGCGCGGCAGCATCACGTCGAGCAGCAGGAGGTCGTAGCTTCCCGTGGTGGCGAGGTGCAGGCCGTCGAGGCCGTCGCGCGCGAGATCGACCACGAACCCGGCTTCGCTGAGCCCCTGCCGCAGGTATTCGCCGGTCTTCGGTTCGTCCTCGACGATGAGAATCTTCACGGGGAGCCCGAACGTATCTGCATCCCTTCATTCTGCCATCGGCGCGCGCAGGGTGGGGAAAATGACAAAGATGTAATGGATCCGTCAGCCTGGCGTTCGCGGGGGTCTGGCATGCTAGCGCTCGGTAGGCAGATCCGACGCCGGTTCAGGCGTCTCGCGGGGAGAGTGCTCGCCGCGCCGCATCCAGGAGAACCGGAATATGGCGGGATATCTGAGGCAGACGATCCAATGGGGTGTTCTGGCGTTGCTGTTGGCGCTGGCATCACCACTATGGGCGCATGCGCAACAGGAAGGGACGTACCCGGAGGACGGTGCGTCGGTCGAGGGGGCGCCCGAACATATCGCCGTGTGGTTCGATCACGGCATGAGGATCACCTTCTTTGAAGTGCGGGGGCCTCGAGGTGTGGTCGAGCTGAGTGAGCGTCCCGGACGGGACGTTGTCGACCGTTTCGAAGCGCGACCGGTCACGACCCTCGAACCCGGCGAATACACCGTGAAATGGCGTGGGCTGGCCGAGGACGGACACCCGATGTTCGACGAGTTCTATTTCACAGTCCGCTGACGCATGACCGGACTCGGGGTTCTGGGAGAACTCGACGCCTGGGCCGTGCTCATGGTCCTGTCGGCTGCCGTGTTGTACGGCAGCAGCCTGCTTGCGGTCGGTTCGCTGTTGTTCGCAATGGTATTTCCCGATTGCCCGGCATCGGTGCGTCGGACGCTCACCCGTGGCCTGCTCATGGCGGCCTGGGTGGCTATTCTGACGACGCTGGTGCGGTGGCCCCTGCAGGCGGGTTTTCTGGGTGGCGGCAGCTGGGCAGCGGCAGTGGACCCCATGCTGCTGGGTGTCGTTCTCGAGAGCCCGCTCGGCGTTCGCACGGTGATGAGCCTGGCTGGTCTGCTGCTCCTGCAGGCTATTGTCATCGAGCGCGGGGGCCTGCGGCGGATCGGTAAGGTCCTGGCGCTGATGGGCGCCGTTGTGGTGCTGCTGTCGTTCAGCCAGGTCGGGCACACACGGGCCGACCCGCGTTGGCTTCTGGGCGGACTGCTCATGGCCCATCTCGCTGCTGTCGCTTTCTGGATCGGTGCGTTTCTCCCGTTGTATCGCCTGGCGGGCTTTCCGTTGGACGATCCGATACCGGGCAGGATTCTGTCCCGATTCGGCCGCGTAGCCACGGTCGCGGTGGGTTTGCTCGTGCTGTCGGGCCTGCTTCTGGCCTGGTGGTTGGTCGGAGGCGTGTGGCCGCTGGTGACGACCGCCTACGGGCAATGGCTGCTGTTCAAGATTGCGCTGGTCTCGGTCCTGCTCGGTTTCGCGGCCTGGAACAAGTGGCGACTCGTGCCGTCTCTGGAGCGGGGTGCGGCGTTTGCCAGGGGGCGTCTGCGCAGCAGTATCGTCGCCGAGCTCAGCCTCGTGGGCGGGATTCTTCTGGTCACCGCTCTGCTCACGACCGCGTCAGCGCCCGGTGCCTGAGACAGCCAGGCCGTGCCTGGATGCCGATGGTCCGGCGCCTGCCCGCGCACGTGTCCAAACTGACAAAGTTGTAATCCCGCGATCAGCCGGCGGTAAGGATCGGGGCCGCATGATGCGTTGTGCCGTGAAGCCCCATCGGGGGGCAACCCTGGCCGCAGGTACCCGGGAAACAGGAGAAAGCGCTTGATTCGACTGACCGCATTCCTTTTTGTGCTGCTCGCAGGCAGCGGGCCTGTCCTGGCGGAGACGACGCCTCCGTACGATCCGGCGTCGTCCGCGCCGCCGGTCGCCTACCCCGGCTTCGACCGCTTGCCGGAAGCTGGCACGACGATGGGCGAAGACGACTGGCGCTCGGTCAACGATACGGTTGGCGCCTTCAGCCGTGGGCATGTCGATATTCTGCGCTGGGAGGCTGCGAACCTGCCGCGTCAATCGGAACCCGACGACGTGGCACGCGAACCCCTCTCGGTCACGGAGGCCCTCCGGATCGCGTTGTCCCGGCGCCCCGAGTTGTTCGTTGGCCCGGACATGGGGGCGCTTGAACGGGCGCGGGCGGATATTGCCTTCGTGGAATTCGCCCGCGACGTGCAACGGACCTGGATCCATGCGGTGGCCGCCGCTGAGGATCAGCGCGCCGCCGCTCTGGAGCACGAGGCGGTCGCCGTTGGCGCAGAGTTGGCGGAGCGTATGACGCGCGTCGGCAACTGGGGACAGGACCGCCTTTTGCGCGAGCAACGGGCCCTCTCCGACGCGAATCTTCGCCTCGCTCAAGCACGGCAGGCCGCGGTGAGTTCACGTGAAGCGCTGGTGCGCACGATGGGCCTTTGGGGCGACGCGGCCGCATCCTTCTCCCTGCCGGATCGCCTTCCGGACCTGCCCGAGGTTCCGTTGGAGAGCGATGGTCTCGAGGCCGCCGCCCTCCAGAATCATCCGGAGATGTCCCTGGCAGCGATCGACGCGGAGCGTGCGAAACGGGGCCTGGCATCTCGCACGCGGGACATGTGGAATGAAGCACGGGACGACGCACTCTCTGGCGTCTTCGACCCGCTTGCCGACGGCAACCCGCTGGAGCAGCGGATCGCCACGGCGCCACGACTCGACCGGCGCCTGCTGCCCCCCGGGCATGAAGCCGAGGGCGCCGCCAAGGCCGAGGCAAAAGCAGTGGGCCTGGCGGTCAGGATTCGTTCGCAGGTACGCGAGGCCTATCATCAGTACCGGATTGCACACGATCTGGCCCGCAATGCCGCGGAAGCCGAGCGCCTGAGTGAGGCGCTGCAGGAAGAAATGCTGCTGCGTTACAACGGCATGCTCAACAGCACCTGGGATCTCCTTGCCGCGTCCCGTGACCGCGCCGGGCGTTCGGGTGCTGCCGTCCAGGCGCAGCGCGATTTCTGGCTTGCGCACGCGAACCTTCATGCGGTGCTGGCCGGTGCCGGCTATGAGGGTCCGGATTCGATCAGCGTGGGCGGTGGGCGCGCGCAGAATGGGGGAGGACATTGAAGCCATGAACCGACGCGAATTCATCAGCAGCGCCGCCTTCGGTGCGGTGGCCGCTGCAGGCGTGAGCAAGGCTGCGCTGGCGGCTATCCCGGAGCCTGTGATCGTGACCTCCGCCGAGACCGCGCCGCCCCTGCGCCCGGAAAAGGGAACCCCCTATAACCCGGTCGTGACGCTGAACGGCTGGACGGCTCCCTGGCGGATGAACAACGGTGTCAAGGAGTTCCATCTGGTCGCCGAGCCGGTCGAACGCGAGATTGCTCCCGGCATGGTTGCCCGTCTGTGGGGGTACAACGGTCAGAGTCCCGGACCCACCATCGAGGTGGTCGAGGGAGATCGCGTTCGGCTGTTCGTCACCAACCGGTTGCCCGAGGCGACGTCCATTCACTGGCATGGTCAGCGTCTCCCCAACGGAATGGACGGGGTGGTGGGGCTGAACCAGAAGGCGATCCCGGTCGGCAAGACGTTCGTCTACGAATTCATCGCACGGCGTCCCGGGACCTTCATGTACCACCCGCATGCGGACGAGATGGTGCAGATGGCGATGGGCATGATGGGCTTCTGGGTAACGCATCCGCGCGAGGAGCACCCCTGGATCCACGAAGTCGAACGGGATTTCTGCATTCTCCTGAATGCCTACGACATTGATCCGGGAAGCATCGTGCCGAAGATCAACACGATGCTCGATTTCAATCTGTGGACCTTCAACAGCCGCGCTTTTCCGGGGCTGGATTCGTTGAACGTCCGCCTGGGGGATCGTGTGCGCATCCGCGTCGGCAACCTGACGATGACCAACCATCCGATTCACCTGCATGGCCATGAATTCGAAGTGACGGGCACCGATGGCGGTCCGACGCCGCCGGGTTCGCGGTGGCCCGAGGTGACGTCCGATATCGCGGTCGGTCAGATGCGCCAGATCGAATTCATCGCGGATTCGGAGGGTGACTGGGCCTTCCACTGCCACAAGAGCCATCACACGATGAACCCCATGGGACACGACGTGCCGACCATGATCGGGGTCGATCATCGCGGGCTGGTCGGACGGATCCAGCGTCTGGTGCCCGACTACATGATGATGGGTGAACGGGGCATGGCCGACATGAAGGAGATGCAGATGCTTCTGCCGGAGGAGACGCTGCCGATGATGGCGGGCTTCGGGCCGCACGGACCGATCGGCATGGGTGGCATGTTCACCACGCTGAAGGTCCGACACGATCAGAAGCCCGGGGATTACTCCGATCCCGGCTGGTATGCACAACCCGCTGGCACGCAGGCCTACGAGTGGACTGGTCCGCTGCCGGAGCCGGAACGCTTCGCCGCTGAGCGACAGAATGACGGTGAGGTCCCCGACCTCGAGCGCCCGGCGCTGGAGATGCGCGTGCGCAAGCCCGGACCGGGCTTGCATGGTCACTGAAATTCCGAGAAAGACAACCCCGAGAGGGAGGAAAACGGCAATGAAAAGGAGTCCGTTCTGCCTGGCAGCTTTGTTCGTGCTGGGATTCGTATCGTCCAACGCCATTCTCGCGCAGGAGATGCACGACCACGGCGCCCACCACGATCACGCGACGCCCCCCGGCGTTTCCGCCGGCCAGGGTGAACTCCCGAAAGTGGTTGCGGAAGTCCGGCGCGTCAATACGCGGGCCAGCACCCTGTCGCTTCGGCACGAGGAAATCCCGAATCTCGACATGCCGCCGATGACAATGGTGTTCCAGGTCAGCGACCCGGGCCTCCTGGAAGGGGTGGCCACCGGCGACCGGGTATGGGTCACGATCGACCAGATCGACGGCGCCTATACCGTGTTGTCGGTGGAACCCCAGCCGTAAATCGGGGTTCCGGAACCTGCGGTCGAAGGCCCGCAGGCGTCAGCGGGCCGCTTTGCGTGCGCGCTTGGACAGGTGAAACTGGGTTCCGCGTTTCTTGCGGCCACCGGCCGCTTCCCAATCGAAGAGCGGCAGGTCGACGAAGGCCTTCTTGATGTTCTCGTCCCACGCGTGGGTCAGCGAGCGCAGGTAGTCGTTGTCGGCCTCGAGGCACAGGTAATGGTCGAAAGCGAACGTATCGGCCTCGTATACGAACACCTCGATCGGTGGACCCACGGTCAGGTTGGAGCGCATCGTCGAGTCGATGGAAACCAGCGCGCAGCGGGTGGCGTCGCCCAGAGCCGTCGAGGGGGCGATGATGCGATCAAGGATCGGCTTCCCATACTTGCTTTCGCCGATCTGCAGAAAGGGCGTGTGCTGGCTGGTGGTGATGTAGTTGCCCTGCGGGTACACCCGGTAAATCTCGGGCTCTGAGCCCTGGATCTGGCCACCGATGATCAGCGTGGCCTCGGCCACGATCCCGGATTTCGACAGGGCTTCGGAGTGTTTCTCCTGTTCCTCGCGGTTGACCCGTCCAAGGTACTCCGCCGCATCCGACATGTGTGCCACGTCCGCGAAGCTTCCCTCCACGCCTTCTTCCATGTCGCGTTTCAGGCGGTTGACGACCGCCTGAGTCGTCGCCAGGTTGCCCGCGGTCAACACGACGAAGATCCGGTCACCCTCCGTCTCGAAGGTGTGCATCTTGCTGTAGGTGCTGACCTGGTCCACCCCGGCATTGGTACGCGAGTCCGACGCGAACACCAGTCCGTCGTCGAGTTTGATCGCTACACAGTAGGTCATGGGCGGGGGATTCCGGGGCATGCGGACCCGGAATACTAGGTCCGGGCCGGTCCAGCGTCAACGCGATTTCGGGAACGGCCCGGTGGTGCCGGAAAAATCCTTCCGTTGGAGCCCTTCCCGTACGCATGGGGTGGTTTCATGAGCTTTGTGGGCGCTCTCACCGGGTTCCCTGCGAGCCGCCGGGGACCGTGGTGAAACCGAGCAGATGCCAGAGTTGCATGCCTCCGCGGTACCACTTGAGGCGGTCGGGTGGGTAGCCGAGGTTGGTCAGGGTGCGCAGGTTGGTCGGGGATTGGCCACACCACGGGCCGTTGCAGAAGAGGACCAGCGTCCTGGCATTCGAGAAGTCGTAGAACTGACCGTCGAAGATGACGCCGAACTCTGCAAGGTGGCGCTGGACTTCCTCGGGACTGGCGCCCGACCCGAAATGCAGGCGTTCCCACGGGAGGTTCATTGCACCGGGTACGGTCCCACGGGCGTATTCGTCGGCACCCCGGGAGTCGATCACGACGATGTCGGGATCTTCGGATGCCTGCTGCAGGTACGCCAGAAACTCGAGTTCACCGAGGGTCTCGATGCCCGGCCCGGCACGCATGGGCTGGATGCAGAAGGGCGGACAGGGCCGGGAGGTCATGCTGAAATCCGGCGTGACCGTGTGGAAAGTGTCCTGCTCGCGCTGAATGACGATCGGCTCACCTTCGTGGAGAACCTCGATGCGGTCCAGGGAAGGCGTGATCCCGACCTCGAGGGACTGGGCCGCAGCCTGGGGGGCGGCGAACCCAACGGCCAGCGCGCAGGGAAGAAGGAAACGGGCGCGGATCGGCATGCTGGACTCCTCTCCGCTGTGTCCAGCGGATTGATGTTTTCGCGCGACCCGCCGCATGGAAATCGGCGGGTCGCGCGTCGGGCGGTTTACGCCTTGCCCTGAAGCTGAGCGACCACGCCTTCGTTTTCCAGGGTCGAGATGTCGGAGGTGATCTCCTCGCCCTTGGCCACGGAGCGCAGCAAGCGGCGCATGATTTTTCCCGAGCGGGTTTTGGGCAGGCCATCCGCGAACCGGATGTCGTCCGGCTTCGCGATGGGTCCGATATGATCGCTGACCCAGTTGCGCAGGGTTTTCACCATCGCTTCGGCCTCGGCGCCCGTGGGACGATCCTCCTTGAGGATCACGAACGCGACGATGGCCTCGCCCTTCACGTCGTGCGGGCGACCCACGACCGCGGCCTCCGCGACGGCTTCGTGCGCGACCAGCGCCGACTCGATTTCCATCGTGCCCAGGCGGTGTCCGGAGACGTTCAGCACGTCGTCGATGCGGCCCATGATCCAGAAGTTGCCGTCCGGGTCGCGTCGGGCCGAGTCGCCCGCCAGGTAATACTTGCCGCCGAACTTCGACCAGTAGGTGGACTTGTAGCGCTTGTCGTCGCCCCAGACGGTTCTCAGCATCGAGGGCCAGGGCTTCTTGATGACCAGGAAACCACCCTGGTCCGGCCCCAGGCTTTCGCCTTCCTCGTTGACCACATCCGCCACGATGCCCGGCAAGGGCCGGGTGCAGGAGCCCGGGGTCAGGGTGGTGATGCTGGGCAGCGGGGCGATCATGTGGGCGCCGGTCTCGGTCTGCCACCAGGTATCGACGATCGGGCAGCGTTCGCCACCGATCATCTCGTGGTACCAGATCCAGGCCTCGGGGTTGATCGGTTCACCCACGGTGCCCAGCAGGCGCAGCTTGGACAGGTCGTACTGGGCCGGCAATTCGTCCCCGGCCTTCATCAGCGCACGGATCGCCGTGGGCGCGGTGTAGAACACGGTTACCGCGTGGTCCTGGCACATTTTCCACCAGCGGCCGGCGTCCGGTACGGTGGGCACGCCCTCGTAGACGATCTGCGTCGCGCCAACCGCGAGCGGGCCATACGCCACATAGCTGTGGCCGGTGATCCAGCCCACGTCGGCGGTGCACCAGAAGATGTCCTCGTCGTGCAGGTCGAACACCCATTCGTTGGTCAGGATCGCGTTCAGCAGGTAACCCGCACTGGAGTGCTGGATGCCCTTGGGTTTGCCGGTCGAACCCGAGGTGTAGAGCAGGAACAGCGGATGTTCGGACTCGACCCACTCCGGTTCGCAGTCGTTCGCCTCCTTGGCGGTGGCCTCGTGCCACCACACGTCCCGACCCTCCTTCATGGGAATGTCGTTGCCGGCGCGCTTGCATACGATGACCTGCTTCACCGTCCCCTCGCTGATGTCGAGGGCCTTGTCGGCTGTGCCCTTCAGCGAGACGACGCGTCCGCCGCGCGTGCCGCCGTCGGCGGTGATCATGACCTGGGCGCCCGAGTTGTCGATGCGGTCACGCAGGGCGTCCGCGGAGAAGCCACCGAACACCACGGAGTGGATCGCGCCGATCCGCGCGCAGGCCTGCATCGCGATGACCGCCTCGGCGATCATGGGCATGTAGATCACCACACGATCACCCTTGCGGACGCCCATTGCGCGCAGCGCGTTGCCCAGTTTGCCGACTTCGTTGTAGAGATCGCGGTAGGTGTAGGTTCGGGTATCGCCGAGTTCCCCTTCGAAGATGATGGCGGGTTTGTCGCCGTGCTTTTCGAGGTGCCGGTCGATGCAGTTGTAGGAGACGTTCATGCGTCCATCGGTAAACCAGGCGTAATGCGGTGCACGGCTGTCATCGAGACCTACCGTGAAGTCCTGGTGCCAGGTGATCTTCTGCCGCGCGAGGTCGCACCAGAAACCCTCGTGGTCCTCCTCGGCCTTTTTGTACAGCGCCTCCGCATCCGCGGGTTGCAGACGCGCATTCGCCACGAAGGACGCCGGCGGCGGGAAGTGGCGGTCTTCATGCAACGCGGATTCGATGGTATCGCTCATGATCTTGCCTCCATGGTGATTCTGATTTTTTCGTCTTGGGCTCGTGGCGTGCGAAATTTACCCGCGCGCCTGGGTGTTCTTCCCGGCCGTGATCATCGGCGCAGCGCTCGGACCGTCAAGAATAGCATGCAAGAATGGCGGCCTTCCGGCTTTCCGCAGAGTCGTGTGGGCGTTACCAGAACGTGCCAGGGCGGTGCAGTACGCGATGCAGGGGCAGGGCGTGATCGCCGGCCAGGTGGGATACCTGAGCGGCGAAAAGTTCGGCAGCGGCGAGGGCGTCGTTCAGCGCATCGTGTCCCCGGTAAGGCGGCAGGTTGTATTGATTGCGCAGCGCCCCGAGCCGCAGCCCGTCCGAGCGTACGGTCTGCTGTCGCCGATGCAGCATCTCCTGCGCGAGCCGCAGGGTGTCCACAGCCGGGATCATGCAGGGAGATCCGTACTTGGCCATACAGGCGCGTTCGAGAAAACCCAGTTCCACGGTCGCGTGGTGGGCCAGCATCACGCGGCCGGCCATGGCCCTCAGAAGATGTTGCAGGCCGTCTCCCAGGCTTCCGCCCAGCGCCGCCTGGTCATCGGTGATCCGGTGCACGACGGCACTCGATTCCGGGATCTCCCGCGTGGTCCGAACCCAACGTTGTTCCGCGGTCGAAAGCAGGATGTCCATCCCGTTCATCGCCACCCATCCGATACTGAGGATCTGGTCGCGGGTTGGGTTCAGCCCGGTCGTTTCGAGATCCACGGCGAGGAAACCCGTTTCCCGGCAGTCCGCCCCGGGGTCGGGAATGTCGGTGGCGAGGTATTCGCGCAACGGCCCGGCCGGCAGGCGCTCGGCCAGGCGCCGGCGTCGCCGACGGAACAGCCACGGGCCTGGACGGATCACAGCGATCCCCGGCCCGCCAGCCTTGCCCGCAGATTCTTCTGCATCGTGGCGATCACGCCGAAAGCGTCTTTCAGATGCCCGCGCTCGAGCGGAGAGAGCGTCTTGGGCGGGATGAAGTTGTCGGGTCGGCCGCCGGCCTTGATCTGGTCGACCTGGTGGCGCGCGCGCAGCGTCGCGAGATGTTCGTAGGCGCCGCACAGGTTGGCGCCATCGTCGCGCGTCACGGTCCCGACGCGCACCGCTTCCCGAAGACGGTCCAGCGTGTGCAGGCTGGAGCTGGCCGTCTGCAGTGCATAGACCCGGGCGAGCCCGGCGATGGGCAGGAGGCCCTGCCGCTTGACGTCGAGGGTGTCGGCCTGGTCGCCATTCTGGCTGAGAACCAGCTGCCGGAAGAAGCCCAGCGGCGGTTCGATGCTCAACGCGTTTTCCGCCATCTGCGCGAGGAACGGTGGGCGTGTTCGGGCGTAACGCAGGGCTTCCAGCCGCAGGGGTTCGAAGAGCCCGGATTCCCCGTAGACCACGCGCAGGTCGAAGTAATGCGCGGCCAGCATGCACGCCTTGCGGTCCGGGTCGTGAATGACCCGAGTGATCTCCTCGCGCCATCCGCTGACGCTGCGTCGCCAGGCTTGGGCGTGGGCGCTGACGTCACCCGGGCAATGCACGATCCCGCATCGATCGAGGCCATCGGTCACGAACCGCGCGAGCCGGGCGAAGTAGTCGTGGACACCGTCCCCTGCGGAATCGGCATAGATCAGGGCGTTGTCCTGATCGGTGTGAATGGTCTGCTCGCGACGTCCCTGGGAGCCGCAGGCGAGCCAGGCATAGGGAACCGGCGGCTCTCCGAGTTCAGCGAAGCCGATTTTCAGCAGCCGCCGGGTCATCGCGTCCACGACGGCCGTCACGGCCTGTCCGAGGTGAAAGGCCGTGGCGCCGGATTGAACCAGGTGAATCTGCAGTTCCGGAAGCGCCTCGGTAACCCGGCTCAGGGCCGGTACGGACTCGCAGCGTCGGATGTCCCGGACCAGGTAGACCGCGTTGGTCCCCTGATGACGGATGAGGTCGGTCGTGGAGATGAGGCCGACGGGTCGGCTTCCCGCCAGGACCGGAAGATGATGGATGTCGAGGCGCGACATCAGGAGCAGGGCCTCGAACGCGGGTGTTTCCGGTGTCACCGTCTGCAACCGGCCGCTCATGATGCTGCCCACGGGCTCATTGCGTGAAAGACCGGTCGCGAGGCAGCGCTTGCGCAGATCGTGGTCGGTCACGATCCCGACCAGTTCGCCCCCGGACATCACCAGGAGCGCGGACACTTCCTGCTGGCTCATGTGCTGCGCGGCGCTCTGAATGCTGGCATCGGGCGCGATGCTCTCGGGTGCGCGTGTGACGAGTTCGCCCACCGATACCGTGAGTACGCTGTCGCCGTGCGCGCCCCCCTGAAAGGCTTCCAGAGCCTGCTGCAGAGGACGGCGTCGGACACGGTCGAAGCGGTCGGCGAAGTCGGGGTATTGGTGACGAAGCTCGCGCGCTTCGGATGCCGGCAGCAGGTAGAAGAGAGCATCCTCGATGACCTGGCCGTGCACATGACCGGAACCGTTTTCCGCGTCGGGAACCGCGTAGACGTCACCCTCGCCGAGCTTGTCGAGCAGCTCCTCCCGGGTGTTGCGCAGATCCACGGCACCCGTACGCACCAACCAGAGGTCGGAGGCCTGGGTGTTGTCGGGGGGGAACGCGCTGCCGCGGCGAAGGTACCGCACGATGATCAGTTTGGGCAGGCGATCGAGAGCGTCTTCCGGAAGGACGGCGAACTCGACGCTGGCCGCGAGAAAGTCACGAATTTCCTGCAGTTCGGCGTCCATGTCCGACTGATTACTCCAGAAACAACCGTGAGTGCAACGCTGCACTGCAATAGCCGTGGGTCATGCGGAGCATTCGGTGCAGCCTTGGCGGAAACGGCCAACCGAATGCTCCGCATGACCCACGGGTCGTTCGACGTGAAAAGAATCAGGCCCGCCTTGCGGCGGGCCTGAAGGCGGGTGCGCTTACGGGTTGGTACCCACGCGCGGAACACGGACTTCTTCGACCAGATGCTGGATATGCTCAGGCGGGGCCTTGGTGACCTGCATCACCAGGAAGGCCACGATGAAGTTCAGGATCGCCCCGATCACGCCGAAGCCCGTCGGGTTGATGCCGAACAGCCAGTACTCGGCGGTATCCGGGAACACGTTCGTGCCCGGGAAGAAGAACCAGCCCTTGAACAGGAAGATGTAGAGCAGGGTACTTCCCAGACCGACCAGCATGCCGGCGATCGCGCCTTCCCGGTTCATCTTCTTCATGAAGATGCCCATCATCAGGGCCGGGAAGAGGCTGGCCGCCGCCAGACCGAAGGCCAGTGCCACGACCTGTGCCGCGAAGCCGGGTGGATTGAGGCCGAGATACCCTGCCAGCAGAATCGCGCCGCCCATCGCGATGCGTCCCGCCATCAGTTCCTTCTTCTCCGAGATTTTCGGCGCGAATATGCCCTTCAGCAGGTCATGCGAGATCGCCGATGCAATGGCGAGCAGCAAGCCGGCCGCCGTCGAGAGCGCCGCCGCGATACCCCCTGCCGCGACGAGCGCGATCACCCAGTTGGGCAGTCCGGCAATCTGCGGATTCGCAAGCACCATGATGTCGCGGTCGATGCGGTTGAATTCGCTGCCTTCCCAGCCGTACTCCTCGCGCGCCATCTCGGCGAACTCGGGGTTGCCATCGTTGTAGTACTGCAGACGGCCGTCGTCGTTCTTGTCCTCGAACTGCAGCAGGCCCGTCCGTTCCCAACGCAGCATCCAGTCCGGACGCTCGTCGATGACCACGTTGCCCTGCGGGGACCCGATCTCTCCGGGCTGCACGGTGTTGATGAAGTTGTACATCGCCATCGCGCCCACGGCGGGAGCGGTGGTGTACAGGATGCCGATGAACACCAGGGCCCAGCCAGCGGACTTCCGCGCATCCCGCACCCGCGGTACGGTGAAGAAGCGGATGATCACGTGGGGCAGACCGGCGGTGCCGATCATCAGCGCCAGGGTCAGCAGGAACATGTTCGTCATGGTCATGCCGGTGACCGAGGTATACGCGGCGAAGCCCAGATCCATCAGGGTCTGATCCAGCGCCTGCAGCAGGTGGGTATCGGTCCCCGCCAGCGTGGAACCGAGGCCGATCTGCGGGAACGCGACACCGGTCAGCTGGATGGAGATGAAGACCGCCGGCACCGTGTAGGCGAAGATCATGATCACGTACTGGGCGATCTGGGTGTAGGTGATCCCCTTCATGCCGCCGAACACCGCGTAGATGAACACCACCGCCATACCGGTCAGCAGGCCGACCTCGAGTTTCACTTCGAGGATGTTGGAGAAGGCGATCCCGACCCCGCGCATCTGCCCGATCACGTAGGTGATGGAGATCACCAGGAGGCTGATCACCGCCACGATGCGTGCGGTCGTCGAGTAGAACCGGTCACCGATGAACTCGGGCACCGTGAACTTTCCGAACTTGCGCAGATAGGGGGCGAGCAGAAGTGCCATCAGCACGTAGCCACCGGTCCAGCCCATCAGGTAGGCGCCACCGGTGAAGCCGAGGAAGGCGATCAGACCCGCCATCGAAATGAAGCTTGCCGCGGACATCCAGTCCGCCGCCGTAGCCATACCATTGAGAACCGGCGGAATGCCCTTGCCGGCGACGTAGAATTCGCTGGTGCTGCTGGCCTTCGCCCAGATCGCAATCGCGATATAGATGACGAAGGTCGCGCCGACGACCAGGAGACTTAAAGTTTTGAGATCCATGGTGGCTCAGTCCTCGTGTACGTCGAACTTGCGGTCCAGCACATTCATGCGCCAGGCGTAGATGAAGATCAGGGCGATGAACGTGTAGATCGAACCCTGCTGGGCAAACCAGAAGCCCAGCGGATATCCGCCGATGCTGAAGTTGTTCAAGGGCTGCGACAGCAGGATGCCGAAGCCGAAGGACACGATGAACCATATGCTCAGCAGTATGGTCAGCAGTCGCAGATTGGCCTGCCAGTAGGCAGTTCTGCTCTCCTGTTGAGTCATTTGCATTTCTCCTTATGGGTGGGTTGAAGAGTCTCCTCCGACTCGGGGTCAGAGCTGGTACTGAACCGCGAGCTGCCCCTGCAGCTTGCGGGCCTGCCGGAAGGCTTCCTTGAGCACCCGGGCTTCCAGGGTGCCCAGTTCCTCCGGTCGGATCCGGTTGCTATCTTCGCGCTCCGCGCCCAGAGCCTGCTGCTGACTGCGCAGGCGCAGCATCTGCAGGTAGCGCAGCGCGGCATGGTAGTCGTGTGCGTCGGGTTCGCGCAGAATTTCGGCCGCGACCGCCTGGTCCAGGCGTTCGTGAGTGCGCGTCGCGGGCAATTCGCCGGCGAGCGACATCACCCGGGCGCCGTCCACGAAGGGCGTGATTCCCTGCAGCTTGATATTGATGCCGTCGGCGCCGCTGCGAATCTCGCCGAACAGGCCGAGCGGCGGCCGGATGCTCATCTGGTTGGCTGCCATCTGGCGGCGGAACCGGCTGTTGAACGCGGTCTTGTGCAGCAGCTTGGAGCGCAGGGATTCCACCGCGCCGAGATCACCCTCGATGCCGCGCAGATCGAAGAAAATCGAACTCTTCAGCAGGTGTTCGGGGGTGCCCTGGTCGATCCAGCGGCCGAATCGCCGTTCCCATTCCGGTCCGCTGAGGCAGCACTCGGGGTTGCCGGCCATGATGTTGCCGGGGCACAGCTCGAAACCGCATTCGTCCAGCGCCTTGTTCACGGCCTGCGCGAAGGGCAGAAGCTGCTCGCGTACCCGGTCCTCGTCGCCGGGGGCGCATTTGAAGAGGATGCCGTTGTCCTGGTCGGTGCGCAGCGCCTGTTCCTCGCGCGCCTGGGAGCCGAAGGCCAGCCAGGTGAAATCAATTCCGTCGAGGTCGTGGTCCTCGCGGATCAGCGCCAGAACGCGGCGCGTCGCGTGGTCGTTGATGCGGGTGATCAGGCGCAGGATCTGATCCGCCTCGGCCCCCTGACTGATCACGGCCCCGATCAGGCGCGGCATCTCGCGCAGGTGTTCCGCGATCGTCGCCACGCTGCCGGCCCGGAGCACGCCCCGCACCAGGCGGTCGAGGGTCAGCGGGTTGGAGGTCAGCAGGTCCCGTTCACCGAGCACGCCCACGAGCTTGCCGTCGGCGACCACGCAGATGTGCTTCATCCCGTGTTCGGCCATGGTTTCGATGCCCTCGAAACCCAGTGCGGAATCGGGCAGGGCGATGGGATTGGCGGTCATCACCTGCTGCAGCGGCGTGTCCAGCGGAACCTCGTTCAGGGCCACCCGGGACAGCAGGTCGGTCATCGTGAAAATGCCGACCGGGTGCCGGTCGGCATCGACTGCGACGATCGATCCCACGCGCTGTTCGCGCATCGTGTTGAGGGCCTCGCGCAACGGCGTTTCGGGGTGGCAGGTCACGGGTTCCCGCCCGATGCGCGCCCCCAGCGGGGTATTGAGTTGCCCGCTGCCGCCGCCTTCGCCGAGATTGCGGTTCAGCAGCCCCTGGTGCACGCGGTCCAGAAGGCTGATCAGTCTGCGGGCACAGAAGTCGTTGAAAACCTGGGATCGCGAGCGCAGACGATCGAAATCCTCGACCGTCAACTCCAGGCAGATCGTGTCCTCGAGCGCACGGTGAACGGTAAGTACCGCGCGGCGCCCGAGCAGGGCACCGATCGGGAAGGATTCTCCCGGCACCAGTTCCCAGGCCTTCCCGGAAACCTGTTCGTCCTCGCTCGGCGTCTCGCCGCGTATCCGGCCCTGGCGGATGATATAGAAGCGCTGGGCGGGCCCCGAATCGGGATCCGTGATGCGTTCGCCGCTCGCATAGAAGCGCGTCTCCAGCCGCGGCAACAGAAACTCGAGCGCATCCGGTTCGAGCTGGTCGAACGGCGCGTGCGCGCTGAGAAACTCCCGTGTTGTGTCGAGCGCGTCGGACATGGGCACCAGGACGGCGTTGGACGGTATGAATCTGCACAGCAAGACTTGCGCCAAGAGCGGATTAAAAATGAAATCAAGTGGATAGAGAAATCAGGGCGTGAGTGCGGGGGCGCTCGCGTTACGCTCGGTAACATCCGGTGTTACCAGGCGTAACACCGGGTGCGGTTGGACGTGACTGGAAACTCAGGGCCGCGGCAGGTTTTCCCGCTGGCGCCGCTCCCAGAGGGTCTTGCGGCTGATGCCGAGTGCGCGGGCCAGCTCGGTTTCGTTCATGTGGGCCTGATTTTCAAGGACGAAACGCCGGAAGTAATCCCGCAGGCTTTCGCCCTCCGATCGATCGTCTCTTCCCAGGGGACCGAGGCCCAGGTGTTCCCATTCGATCCGGTGGTGCTCGGAGAGTACGGCGGCCCGTTCCAGCGCGTTCTTGAGTTCGCGCACATTGCCGGGCCAGTCGTACTGCTGCATTTTCGCGAGGGTCTCCTGGGGCAGGCTCAGATCTTTCTGGCCGAGATCGTTTTCCAGTTCCCGCAGGAAGTGCGCCGCCAGGGGCTCGAGATCCTGCATCCGTTCGCGCAGTGGAGGAATGCGGATTTCGAGAACGCGAAGGCGGTAGTACAGATCCGCCCGGAATTCCTGGGTCGCGATCATGGCTTCGAGATCACGGTGGGTTGCAGCGAGGAGCCGGATGTCGACCCGCCGGGCCTGGGTGGCCCCCACCGGTCGGATTTCGCCTTCCTGCAGCACCCTCAGCAGCCGAGCCTGGGCCGCCGGGGCCAGCTCGCCGATTTCATCGAGGAACAGCACGCCCCCGTTGGCGGCTTCCACCAGTCCGGCGCGTGCCTTGACCGCGCCGGTATACGCGCCCTGGGCGTGCCCGAAGAGTTCGGCCTCGACCAGGCCCTCGGGGATCGACGCGCAGTTGACGGGGATGAACGGACCGCCGGCACGCGGGCTGAGGTCGTGAATCGCGCGTGCGGCGACCTCCTTGCCGGTGCCGGACTCGCCGCGAATCAGAACCGTGGAATGGGTCGTGGCCACGCGCTGGATCTGCTGGCGCAGGGTCTCCATGAGCGCGCTGTCACCGATCAGGCCGCAGTCCTGTTTCGGCCGGTCCGGATCCGATGCCGGCTGGCTTCGGGCCGAGTTGCTGCGCAGGGCGGCCCGAATGGTCAGCAGCAGCCCGTCGTGGTCGAAGGGCTTGGCAATGTAATCGATGGCGCCGGACTTCATGGCTTCCACTGCCGAGGGCACGGAGGCATAGCTGGTCATGATGACCGTCGGCAGCTGCGGGAACTCTGCGATCAGCGCGGTGCCCTCGCCGTCCGGCAGGCGAAGGTCCGCGAGGAGCAGGTCGAAGACCTGCGCCTCAGCGAGCTTGCGCGCACTGGCAAGGTCGTCGGCCAGTGCCACTTCCAGGCCGTGGTGTTCCAGGAACCGCCGAACGCCGCGGCGGATCGCAGCCTCGTCGTCGACCAGGAGTATTCGGGTCATGTGTGCTTGCCGAGGGGTAAAGTCAGGATGAACAGGGCGCCGCCCTCCGGGGCATTCGCCGCCATTAGGCTACCACCATGGTCCTGCACGATGCTGTAGGCGACCGGCAGACCCAGTCCGGTTCCCTGTCCCGCCGGCTTGGTGGTGAAGAAAGGTTCGAACAGGCGGTCGACCAGCGTGCCCTCGATGCCCGGCCCCTGATCCAGCACGTCGATCTGGACGCGGGTCCCGATCCGGCGCCCGTGAATCCGGATTCGGGCATCGGCGGGCGAGGCCTGCTCGGCGTTGGTCAGCAGGTTGATGAAGACCTGCAGGAGTTTCGAGCGCGCCCCCTGGACGGAGAGTTCCTCGAGCCCATCGACTTCATAGCGGATGTCCTTGCGCCCGGCCAGCCGGGTCAGTCGGATGGCCTCCGCGACCAGTTCCTGCAGATCCACCGGTTCGAAACGGCTCCGGTGCGGCGTATCCGAGTGCGCGAAAGCGATCAGGGACTGCACGATGGAATTGATGCGCCGTGTCTGCGCGATGATGTCATCGGCGATCTCGCGGATTTCCCCGGGGTCGTCCTCCAGCGGGAGCGTCTGGGCCAGCGAGGCGATGCCGGTCAGTGGGTTCCCGATCTCGTGGGCCACCCCGGCGGCGAACCGACCGATCGAGGCCAGTCGGTCCCCGTGCGCGACCTCGCTTTCGAGCTGCACGCGCGCGGTGACGTCCTCGATCAGGATCACATGGCCTTCGCGGTGTCCGGCGGCGACTTCCAGCGAGGATTTATGCAGATTGAGACGCCGCGGACCGTGCCGGGTCTCCAGGTTCAGCTTGTAGATCTGCCGGTCATTGCTTTCCAGAAAAGCCTGCAGCAACCCACCCCAGGGGCGTTCCAGGCGCTCGAGCGGATGTCCCACGGTCTGCTCGGTTGGAATGCCGGTCATCCGTGTCAGCGCCTGATTCCAGCCCGTGACTTCCCCGCCCTCGGTGACGCTGCACACGCCGAGCGGCAGCTCGTGCAGGATCTGCCGGTGAAAGCGGCGAAGTGCATCCAGCTCGGCAGCCAGCCCGGTCAGCGGCAACCGTGCATCCTCGAGCTGCTGTTCGATCTGGCGCAGACCCTCGCCCAGGCTGGAGCGCCCGGCGGCATCCAGGCGCAGGTGCTGGTCGACGATCATGCGCGCCAGTACCGGGCCCAGCAGGCCCGAGAGATTGCGTTCGATGCGTTCGCGCAGGCGGCGGAGGTCGCGTCGCGAACGCGTGTGCCGCGGCAGGCCGAGGTCGTCCAGGGCGCGCTGGATCTCGTGTCGCGCCGGCATGGTCCCGAGTGTGGCGGCGAGTTCCGCCTCCATCTCGCTGACATCGCGGGCCAGCGGCAGATCGATGGTCGTGAAGAAGGGTTCGCGGGGACAGCAGGCCCGGCCGGCCTCGATTTCCTGTTGATTGGGGCGCGACAGCAGCGATCCCAGCACGAACAGCAGTGCATTGGCCCCGAGCGTGAGCGTGACCGCGAAGGTCCAGACGTCGATGCTCTCGGCACCGAGCATCGGCTGTAGCTGGGGCGCGTCGGGCCAGATCCCGGCGTTGGCCAGCAGGGGCACGACCAACGTGAAGAACCAGCCGGTGATGCCGGCCCCGAGGCCAAGAAGAAAGCCCACCCGTGTGGCTCGCGGCCACAGCATCAGCGCGATCAGGCCGGGCAAAAACTGGGCGACGGCAGCAAAGGAGATCAGGCCCAGCTGTGCCAGGCCCTCGACGACCTGGAGCAGGCCATAGAAGCCGTAGCCGAGCGCGATGATCAGCACGATCCAGAATCGGCGGCCCCAGAGCAGGTTGCGGTAGAGGTTGGCCGGGAGCCCCTGGTGCTCGCGCAGCCGGGCGGGCAGGGTCAGGTAGTTCATGCCCATGTTGGCCAGCGCCAGGGTGGTCACGATCATCATTGCGCTGGCGGCCGACAACCCCCCGATGAACACCAGCAGGGCGAGGCTGGGCGATTCCAGCCAGGCCGCCAGACCCAGCGCATAGTAGTTCGGGTTTTCCGTGAGTCCCGCCGCCTGCCCGGCCCAGTACAGCACCGGCATGGGCAGGTTGAGGAGCAGCAGGAACAGTGGAAAGCCCCAGGCGGCGCGGGTCAGACTCTTGGCGTCGATATTCTCGGTGAACAGCATGTGGAACTGGCGGGGCAGCAGGAATGCGGCGGCGAAGGCCAGCACCATCAGGCTGAACCAGCCCCCTTCCAGGACCGGGGAATAGAGAGCCTCGACCGCTTCGGGATGCGCCTGCAGCCAATCGTCCAGACCCGAAAATCCGCCGAAGACGGCAAACAGGGCGATGCCGGCGATGGTCGTCAAAGCGAGCAGTTTCACCACCGACTCGAAAGCGATGGCGACGACCAGTCCGGAATGTTTTTCGCGCGGTGAGATGTGGCGGGCCCCGAAGAGAATTGCGAACAGGGCAATGGTGGCGCTGAACGTGAGCGCCAGCAGGTGGGGCGGCGTTTCCGCGGTCAGTACCGCCGCGGATTCGGCGACAGCCTTGATCTGCAGCGCGATGTAAGGCAACACGCCGGCCAGCATGAACAGTGCGACCAGGGGGCCGGTCAGGCGGCTCCGGTACCGGAAAGCGAACAGGTCGGCCAGCGAGGTCAGCTGGTGTTCGCGCGTGATCTGCAGGATCGGCCGCAGCAGCCAGGGCGTGGCGGCGAAGGCCAGCGTCACGCCGAGATAGATCGTCAGGTACAGGTAGCCATGGTCCTCGAGGAAGCCGAGGTTGCCGTAAAAGGTCCAGGAGGTGGCGTAGACGCCGAGCGACAGCGTGTAGACCCAGGCGTGCCCTGCGAGGCGGCCGAACGCACGGGTACGTTCGGCCACGAAGGCGATGCCGAACAGCAGCGCAAGGTAGACCACCCCGACCGCGTACAGGAGGCCCAGGCTAAGGGTCACGTCGTCCCGCCGTATTGGCCGCGATGATGCCGATGAACACGCCCCAGGCGACAAAGGGCCACCACCACGCGGGCGTGACCATCGCCACCCAGAGCGGGAGGGGGGACAGGAAAAGCAGGATCCCGAGCAACAGGACCAGCACGCCTCCCGGGTTCACGAATCGGACCCGGTCGCGAATGGGCTCTGAGTGGGGTTGTCGATCATTTTGGCGCTTCCAGTCGTCGAGTCCCTGACTTTAGCCTTCCGGCGCAAGGGTTGCCGCCGGGATGGGCTCGACGGGAAGCTGTCGCGGGCTCCAGTGCCGTTGAGCGTGGTCCAGCAACGCGTCGACCGCGCGGGATCCGCGGGGCGCATCGTGTGTGTCGATTCCGGGTATCCCGATCGCCCGCAGTATGCAGATCAGTGTCCCGGTGGCCCCGCGCGGGTCGACCGCGGAGGCACCCGAGGACTTCGCCAGTTTCCTTCCGCGTCCAGCCACCACCACCGGGTGGTGAAGGTAGCGTGGCGGCGTGCGGGCCAACGCCTGGTAAAGCTGCATCTGGCGGGGTACCGAGCCGAGCAGGTCGCTGCCGCGTACCACGTGGGTCACGCCCGCATCGACGTCGTCGACCACGGTCGCGAGTTGATAGGCAAACACGTGATCGGCGCGGCGGATCACGAAATCGCCCCCCAGCAGGTGCAGGTCGAAACCGACGGGACCGAGGGCCCGGTCCTCGATCACCCAATGGCGTTGGACCATGCGCAGCCGCCAGGCGCGTCCCCTGCGTCCGACGGAGAGCCCCTCGCGGCAGGTGCCTGGATAGATGGGGCCCTCCAAGCCGGGCAGCGCGGAAGCCAGCACGTCCTTGCGCGAACAGGCGCAGGGAAATGCCCGTCCCGCCGACCGAAGCTGGGCGAGCGCTGCGTGGTAGGCCTCGTCGCGGGTGCTCTGCCAGACCACGGGCCCGTCCCAATGCAGGCCATGGGCATCCAGGGTGCGCAGGATGGCGTCGGCGGATCCGGGCACCGTCCTGGGGCGATCGACATCATCGATACGCAGGAGCCAGCGGCCCTGATGGTGCCGGGCATCCAGCCAGGAGATCACCGCCGCGGTGAGCGACCCCAGGTGCAGCGGTCCCGAGGGGGTGGGGGCGAAGCGGCCGATGTAGGCGCTCAAGGCGTGGCCCCGGCCCCCTTACGCCATCTGCTTTTCCTTGATCTCGGCCAGCGTCTTGCAATCGATGCACAGCGTTGCGGTCGGACGCGCCTCGAGCCGGCGAATCCCGATTTCGACACCGCAGGCCTCACAGTAGCCGTAATTCCCCAGTTCGATGTTGCGCAGGGACTCGTCGATCTTCTTGCACAGCTTCCGCTCCCGGTCGCGTGCGCGCAGTTCGAGCCCGAACTCTTCTTCCTGCGTCGCGCGGTCCGCGGGATCCGCGAAATTGGCGGCGTCCTGCTTCATGTGGCCGACGGTGCGGTTCACTTCCTCCATGAGTTCCTGTTTCCACGCCAGAAGCAGCTCGCGGAAGTGTGCCAGCTGGGCCTTGCTCATGTATTCTTCGCCCGCTTCCGGTTCGTAGGCAGCAATGCCGCCCGTCACCATGTGCGTGGAGGAGGGCTTGGAGGTTTTCGGGTTCGCGGCCATTTTTCGCGGGTCTCCGGCGTGGAAATGGGCGCCTTTAGTATCAGAGTCGGCCCCCCCAGGCAAGCGTTGCCTGATCGCTTCCTGCTTTTTCTCGGGTCGTTTGTGTCTCAAAAGCCGGGTGTATCGGTCCACATTTCTGGAAAAGCTGCATGGCGCGACTGGCTGCCTTGATCTTCGATGTCGACGGAACGCTCGCGGATACGGAGCGCGACGGGCACCGGGTGGCGTTCAACCGGGCGTTCGCCGAAGCCGGCCTCGACTGGCGTTGGAGTGCCGACCGCTATGGGCAGCTGCTGCGCGTGACCGGGGGCAAGGAGCGGATCCGGTTGTACCTCTCGGAGGACTGGCCCGAACGATTGGTGGAGCCGGATATCGAGAACCGGATCAAGGCGTTGCACGCAGCCAAGACGCGGCACTACGTCGCGATGCTCGCGGAGGGCGCGATTCCGCTTCGACCCGGAGTACGGCGCCTCCTGCAGGAGGCGCGCCGCGCGGGTGTGCGCCTTGCGATCGCGACCACGACCACACCCGAGAACGTGACCGCACTGCTGCGGGCGAACCTCGGTGAGGCGGGCCCGGACTGGTTCGAGGTGATCGCGGCCGGGGACGTGGTACCCGCAAAGAAGCCCGCACCGGATATTTTCGATTTGGCATTGCGTGAACTCGGCCTGCCGCCGGCCGCCTGCCTCGCTCTGGAAGACTCCGACAACGGTGTTCGCTCGGCGCGTGCCGCCGGATTAGCCGTCGTGGTCACCACGAACGCCTACACCGTTGATCAGGACTTCTCCGGGGCATCGGTAGTGTTGGACGGCTTCGGAGAGCCGGAGGCTCCCGCCCGGGTGTCCGTGGGTCCGGTGCCGTCCGAGGGTTACGTTTCCCTGAGCGACCTTCAGGCCTGGCATCGCGCGGCGGTTTCCGAATCCTGATTCCGGTTCCGGAGGGTTCGCGATTCGGGTCAGGGGCGGCGCGCCGGACGGGCCTTCCGTCGTGCTCCCGGGGTTCCGGGCTGCGTGGCCCCGGCCTGCGGTTTCCCGGGGATGGCGTCGAGAACCTGGAGTTCGAGTTCACCCAGGGCCACACGCCCTCGGATCTTCGCGCCGACCAGTTCCGGAGTGGCCGCGCGGATCACCTGTCCCGACGTATCCAGCAGGATGCCGTAACCGCGTTGGAGCACGGCGTCCGGGTCGAGGGCCCGTAACCGCCCCTGCACAGCCTCGAGGTGCCCCCGGTCGCGCTGGAGCTGCTGGCGCATTTCCCGATGCATGCGTACCTGCAATTGATCGAGTCGACCGCGCTCGGCCGCGATCCTGCGGTCCGGCCGGGCCAGCATGAGGCGGTGGCGCAATTGGTCCACGCGTATCTGCATCTGTTCCGCGCGGCGCCGGGTCGAACGTTCGAGGCGACGCTGGAACTCGTCGACACGCTGCAGGTGCTGCTCGACCCTGCGTCCCGGGTGTGTCCGTTGCAGACGCCCGTGGGTCAGCTCGACGCGCCGGGTCAGCTCACGGATGCGACCCTGCAGGCACTGCTTCATCCTCAGAGCCGCCTGTTCCAGGCGACGCCGCAGCATGGCGCCGTCCGGGCTCACGGCCTCGGCGGCAGCGGTGGGCGTCGACGCCCGAAGGTCGGCAACGTAATCGGCGATGGTCGTGTCCGTTTCATGTCCGATTCCGGTGACCACCGGGATCGGACATGCGGCGATCGCACGAGCCACGGTCTCGTCGTTGAAGGCCCAGAGATCCTCCAGCGAGCCGCCGCCCCGTGCCAGGATCAACACGTCCACCGCGCCTTCACGCCCCGCCCGCTCGAGCGCCTGCACGATCTGCGGCGCGGCCGTGGGCCCCTGCACGGCGACCGGATAGAGGCGGACCGGCAGCAGCAGGGGAAATCGCCGCGCCAGGGTCCGCTCGATGTCGTGCCGCACGTCACCCTGCGGCGAGGTGATCACTCCCAGGCGGTGAACCATCGCGGGAAGCGGCCGCTTGCGGCCGGCATCGAACAGGCCCTCTGCCAGTAACCGGGCCTTCAGCCGCTGAAACTCGAGCAGCAGACGCCCTTCCCCGGCGGCCTCCAGCCGCTCGACGATCAGCTGGAACTGTCCCCGGGTGACGTAGACCCCCGGGCGTCCCGCCACCACTACCCGGTCGCCATCGGTGAAGGGCGATGCCTGGCGAGCGCTTCCGCGGAACAGCGTGCAGCTGATGCTGGCCTGGTCATCCTTCAGGGAAAAATACTGATGACCGGATGCGTAGCGCTTGAGGTTGGACACCTCCCCCTCGACCCAGACCGTGCCCAGCCCGGCGCGGAGCATCTCGTCCGCTTCCCGGTTCAGTTCGCTCACGGAGAGCACGTTTCGCTCAGGGATCATGGGTCCGTTGGCTCCAGAAAGGCACGGGACGAAAGGCTACAGGGAAGTGTCCGTCCGCGGCCAACTTTCGCGGCCCGACCGGCCCCCCGGTCCGTTGGCCGAAAACCCGATAAACGCGCCTTTTCCTTTACCCCAACGGGCTTGGATTTTATACTTACCGGCTATTTACTCCCCGCCCACCCATGTCCCCAGGAGCCGCCGCATGCGACTGATCGGTGAAGCCCTAACCTTCGACGACGTGCTCCTGCTGCCGGGACACTCCACCGTCATGCCCCGGGACGTCGATCTCGCCACCAGGTTGACGCGGGAGATCGCGCTCAACTCCCCCCTGCTGTCCGCGGCGATGGACACGGTGACCGAAGCCCGCCTTGCCATTGCAATGGCCCAGGAGGGCGGAATCGGCATCGTGCACAAGAACATGAGCATCGAGGGCCAGGCGGAACAGGTCCGGCAGGTGAAGAAGTTCGAGGCCGGGGTGATCAGTGATCCGATCACCGTCGATCCGCGCATGAGCATTGGCGAGGTGATGGAGCTGACCCGTGCCCACAGCATCTCCGGGGTGCCCGTGGTCGACGGGGACGATCTCGTGGGCATCGTCACGGCTCGCGATCTGCGTTTCGAGACGCGGATGAAGTCTCCGGTGTCCGAGATCATGACACCGAAGGATCGCCTGGTCACGGTGCCCGAGGGTGCCGACCGCGATCACGTGATGGCGCTGCTGCACACGCACCGCATCGAGAAGGTTCTGGTCGTCAACGATCATTTCAAGCTGCGCGGCATGATCACCGTGAAGGACATTCAGAAATCGTCCGAACACCCGCATTCGTGCAAGGACGATCGCGGTCGTCTGCGCGTCGGCGCGGCGGTGGGCGTGGGCGCGGGAACGGACGAGCGGGTGGCCGCACTGGTCGCGGCCGGCGTCGATGTCGTCGTGGTCGATACCGCGCATGGCCATTCGCAGGGCGTGCTCGACCGCGTGCGCTGGGTCAAGCAGCATTTCCCGGACGTACAGGTGATCGGCGGCAATATCGCCACAGCCGATGCGGCACGGGATCTGGTCGCTGCGGGCGCGGATGCGGTCAAGGTCGGGATCGGACCCGGCTCGATCTGCACCACCCGAATCGTCGCCGGTGTGGGCGTGCCGCAGATCACCGCGATTTCCAACGTGGCCAGGGAGTTGGAGGGCACCGGAGTTCCGGTCATTGCCGACGGCGGGGTGCGTTTTTCCGGGGATATCGCCAAGGCGATTGCCGCTGGCGCCCACAGCGTGATGCTCGGTTCCCTGTTTGCCGGTACCGAAGAAGCCCCCGGCGAGGTGGAGCTGTTTCAGGGCCGCTCCTACAAGTCCTACCGCGGGATGGGTTCCCTTGGCGCGATGCAGCAGGGCTCTTCGGACCGGTATTTCCAGGAGGCCTCCGGTCCCGAGAAATTCGTGCCCGAGGGAATCGAGGGTCGGGTACCCTACAAGGGGTCCATCGTGGCCATCGTGCACCAGCTGACCGGGGGCCTGCGGTCCTCCATGGGCTATGTAGGGGCGCGCACCATCGAGGAAATGCGGACCAAGCCCCAGTTTGTCCGTGTCACTTCGGCGGGGATGCGTGAGAGCCACGTGCATGACGTCGCGGTCACGAAGGAAGCCCCGAACTACCGCCGCGACTGACGCGTTTCTCCCCTCTCCCGCCTGCGGGAGAGGGGCCGGGGGTGAGGGTGAGAGTACCGTGGGCGGGCTGCGCACTTCCCCCTCCCCAACCCTCCCCCGCGAGCGGGGGAGGGAGGTTTTCCCTCGCCTTGATCGCCGGGGCGCCGAATGACCGCCATTGGATGACGAAATGACCCAGGACCTGCACGCGCACCGAATTCTGGTGCTGGATTTCGGATCCCAGTACACGCAGCTGATCGCACGCCGGGTCCGCGAGGCCGGGGTGTACTCCGAGATTCACCCCTGGGACATGAGCCCCGAGGCCCTTCGCGAGTTCGCGCCCAGCGGCATCATCCTCTCCGGCGGCCCGGAATCCGTGCATATGGACGCGCCCCCGGTCGCGCACCCGCTGGTGTTCGAACTCGGCGTTCCGGTGCTGGGCATCTGCTACGGCATGCAGACGATGGCCGCGCAGCTGGGTGGCAAGGTCGAACCCTCGAGCCACCGCGAGTTCGGGTACGCCCAGGTCCGCGCCCGTGGCCACACCCGCCTGTTGACCGACATCGAGGATCACACCACGCCCGAGGGCTACGGCCTGCTGGATGTCTGGATGTCGCATGGGGACCGGGTGACCGAACTCCCCCCCGGGTTCAAGCTGATGTGTTCAACCGAATCAGCCCCGATGGCCGGCATGGCCGACGAGGCGCGCGGATTCTACGGTCTGCAATTCCATCCCGAGGTCACGCATACCCGCCAGGGCAAGCGCATTCTCGGGCGTTTCATTCACGAGATCTGCGGCTGCGAGAATCTGTGGACTCCGGGCAACATCATCGACGACATGGCCGCGCGGGTGCGCGAGCAGGTGGGGTCCGATCACGTGATCCTGGGGCTGTCCGGCGGCGTCGATTCCTCGGTGGTCGGTGCACTTCTGCACAAGGCGATCGGGGATCAGCTGACCTGCGTGTTCGTCGATACCGGCCTGCTGCGCCTGCACGAAGGCGACCAGGTGATGGCGACCTTCGCCCGGCACATGGGGGTGAAGGTGATCCGGGTCGACGCCGAGCAGCGTTTCCTCGAGGCGCTGGCCGGCGTCACGGACCCGGAAAAGAAACGCAAGGTCATCGGCGGTCTGTTCATCGACGTCTTCGATGAGGAGGCCGGCAGGATCTCCAACGCGCGCTGGCTCGCGCAGGGCACGATCTATCCGGACGTGATCGAGTCCGCGGGTTCGAAGACCGGAAAGGCGCACGTGATCAAGTCGCACCACAACGTCGGCGGATTGCCCGAGCACATGAAGATGGGTCTGGTCGAACCGCTGCGGGAGCTGTTCAAGGACGAGGTGCGCAAGATCGGCGTCGAGCTGGGTCTGCCTTCGGAAATGGTCTACCGCCACCCGTTCCCCGGACCGGGACTCGGCGTGCGCATCCTCGGCGAAGTGAAGAAGGCGTACGCCGACCTGCTGCGGCGTGCGGACGACATTTTCATCGAGGAACTCCGTCGCGCGGATCTCTACGACCAGGTTTCCCAGGCCTTTGCGGTGTTCCTGCCGGTGCGTTCCGTGGGGGTGATGGGCGACGGGCGCCGCTACGACTACGTGGTCGCGCTGCGCGCGGTCGAGACCATCGATTTCATGACGGCCCGCTGGGCGCATCTGCCCTACGAGTTTCTCGATCTCGTCTCCCGGCGCATCATCAACGAAATCGACGGGATCTCCCGCGTGACGTACGACATCTCCGGAAAGCCTCCCGCCACCATCGAGTGGGAGTAGGCACCGCGACTGCGGTCGACGGTGGCGAACAGGGCCCGTCTGCATGTTTGAGAAACAGGCCAGGAAGATCCGCAGGGCGTTCAACAAGCGACCCGGGGTTCTGTTCGAGGGCAGTGACCGCTGTTTCAAGGAGATCGTTTCCCACGTTCGCGTCTACGCCGAATACGGCATGGGCAAGTCCACGGTCTGGGTGCTGCAGCACACCGATGCGAAGGTCCTCGCGGTGGAGGGCGATCTGAAGTGGATCGAGAAAGTCCGTGACGAGGCGGGTGCGCCCGATCGACTGGACTGCACGCATGTCGATCTTGGCCGGCTGCTGAAGTACGGCCGTCCCGCCGATTACAGCCGCCGTGCGAATTTCGTCGAGTACACCGATGCGATCTGGCGCAAGGAAGACAGGCCGGAAGCGGTACTGATCGACGGGCGGTTCCGCGTCTGCTGCTTCCTCACCTCGCTGAAACACGCCGAGGCCGGGACGTACATCGTGTTCGACGACTACACCGACCGCCCGCAATACGACATCGTCGAGACGTTTCTTGCGCCACGGGAAATTTGCGGGCGGCAGGCGGTGTTCCAGGTTCCTGCAAGAGAGGCACTGGACCTGCCGAGGATCTCCGATTACATCGATCGTTTCCGCTACGTAATGGACTGAGCGGCGGCTGTCCCCGAATCCGGGACTGTCGTAGGATCGGGCCAATGCAACGTCCGCACGGGGGCAACATGTATCTCAGCATCGTGGGTCTGCTCGTGGGCGCGGTCTTTTTCGCCTTTTCCCTGACGCCGTCGCTGCTGCCGCGGCCGTTCGTGGTGCAGGGGGTGATCTCCGGGCTGTCGTTCGCGGCGGGATACGGGCTGGGCGTCGCTGGCCTATGGGTCTGGAGATACCTGGAGCTGCCGGAGGTGCGGGCACGGGCGGCGCGTATCCTGCAGGTCGTTGTCGCGGTGCTCTGCGCGGTGATCGTGGTGAGCTTTCTGTGGCAGGCCGCAAGCTGGCAGAACGCCCTTCGCGAACTGATGGACATGGAGGGAACCGCCGCGGTTCGGCCCCACTTTGTGGGCCTGATCGCCGCGCTGGTGTTTATCCTGGTGTTGGCCGTCGCCCGGTTGTTCCGGTGGGTTTTCCGCTCGTTTTCGACCCGGCTGAACCGCTACGTATCGCCACGGGTGTCGCAGATCGTCGGAAGCGTGTTGGCGGTGTTCCTGTTCTGGTCGGTCATCGATGGGGTGCTGTTCAGTTCCGTGCTGAGGGTCGCGGACCGATCCTTCCAGCAGCTGGACGCGCTGATCGAAGACGACCTGCCGCGTCCGGAACATCCGGCCCAGACCGGCAGTGCGCAATCGTACATCGACTGGGAAGATCTGGGTCGCCAGGGTCGCAACTTCGTTTCCGGCGGGCCGAGCGCCGAAGAACTGAGCGTGTTCTTCGACACGCCGGTACCGACGCCCGTCCGTGTCTATGTCGGCCTGAATTCAGCGGAAAGCCCCGAGGAGCGGGCCCGGATGGCGCTGGAGGAGCTGAAACGTGCTGGAGGCTTCGAACGTTCCATCCTGCTCCTGGTGACCCCCACCGGGACCGGCTGGGTCGATCCCGCTTCGCAGGCGACCGTGGAATACCTGCACCGGGGCGACATTGCCACGGTCGCCGCGCAGTACTCCTATCTGAACAGCCCGCTGGCGCTGTTGACCGAGGCTGCCTACGGCGCGGAAATGGCCCGGGCCCTGTTCAGCGAGGTCTATGGATACTGGTCCTCGCTACCGCGCGACGCCCGGCCCAAGCTGTATCTGCGTGGACTCAGCCTGGGTTCGCTGAATTCCGACCTGTCCTTCGATTTCTTCGACATCATCGACGATCCCTTCGACGGCGCGCTATGGAGCGGTCCTCCGTTCCGGAGCGAAACCTGGCGCCGGGTGACCGCGCAGCGGGATCCCGGATCCCCGGCATGGCTGCCACGGTTCAAGGACGGCGCGGTGGTTCGCTTCATGAACCAGGAGCAGGGTCTGGAACACGGGGACGCCGAATGGGGATCCTTCCGCATCGCGTTTCTGCAGTACGCCAGCGATCCGATCACGTTTTTCAGTCCGGGTTCCGCCTGGCACGAGCCGGACTGGATGCGCGAACCGCGCGGACCGGACGTCTCGCCTGATCTGCGCTGGTTTCCTGTCGTGACCATGCTGCAGTTGGCTGCTGACATGATGGTCGGCACGGCGCCCGTGGGTTTCGGCCATGAATATGCGGCCGTCCACTACATCGATGCGTGGCATGCGCTCACCGAGCCCCCGGGCTGGACGGAACCGGAACTGGAACGACTGCGCGCCCTGTTCGAGTGAACGCACCGTCCAGGGTCCATGATCACGGCCGCATGCGGTGTGCGGCATTGCCCCGGTTTTGCTTCTGCCCTACGCTCAGGGAAAGGATCCGGGCAGGCAGCGAGCGTTCATGAACACCGGTAAGCGCCCTCAGCACCCGTTCGACCTCGTGGCCTCCGGAGGGCATTCGACCGCAGAACGCCTCCGCGCGCTCCACGAGCTACTGCTCGCCGTTCACCCATTCATCCACCGAATTGCGATTGCGCTCTATGACCCTGCCACCGACTGGCTGAAGACCTTTGCGAGCAGCAACGAGGGTTGCGCACCGCTCACACGCTATGAAGCCCGGCTGGCCGAGGTGCCATCGCTGCGTGTGCTCGCCGAGACCCGCCGCTCACGCGTGGTGCACGACATCGACACGGCGTTCGAATGCGATACGACCCATACCGAATGGCTGCGCAGCGAAGGGTTTCGCAGCAGCTACACGCTGCCGATCTACAGTCATGCGGAACTCGCGGGATTCCTGTTCGTGGATTCCCGTGACCCGGGCGTGTTCGTGCCGGAAGTCACGCGGACGCTGGATGTTTTCGGCGAACTGACGGCGCAGCTGTACCTGGTGAAACTCGCGGCTGCACGCAGCCTGATCGGTGCCGTGCGCATCGCCTGCCGCATGGCCAGCATCCGCGACACGGAAACCGGGATGCACCTGGAGCGGATGGCCAAGTATTCACGGCTGGTTGCCCGTCAGCTCGAGTACGATGGACCGCCCCTGTCCGACGAGTTCGTGGAGTACGTGCATCTGTTTGCCCCGTTGCACGACGTTGGCAAGGTCGGTGTGCCCGACGACATCCTCCTGAAACCGGGTCGGCTGGACCACGACGGTTGGACCCGGATGCAGGGTCACGTCGAACTGGGCGTACAGATGGTCGATGAGATTACGGCTGATCTGGGTTTGCTGACCGACGATGCGGCGGCCATCATGCGCAACATCGTCGGTGGTCATCACGAGCGTGGTGATGGCAGCGGCTATCCACTCGGGCTCGCCCGCGATGGCATTCCAATCGAGGCCCGCATCGTCGCCGTCGCGGACGCCTACGACGCCCTGACCTCGAAGCGGGTGTACAAGCAAGCCTGGTCCCACGAACGCGCAGTGGAACAGCTGCAACGGGAGGCCGCACGGGAGAAACTGGACCCGGATTGTGTCAGGGCGCTGCTGCGTGACCCCCAGGCGCTGGCGGAGATCCGGAGCCGTTTCCCCGATCAGGGATAGGCTGTGCTGTAACGTCTGTGGTCCGGCGCCTCCCGGCGCTTCGCCCGGAAGGCGCCAGGGGCCGGGCTTTGGCGGAACCGAATCCCATCATCGAAACGGACTATCTTCCCTAGAGGAAGAATGAATCGAGTCCGGGGACCGGGAGCGGAGTTCGTAGCGTAGACTGGATCCTGTACTCGACGCAGCCACAGTTTCGACCTTCGCCAGTTTTTAGGCGCAGAACGGTCGGGCTGGAGCCCATCCATATCTGGAAAAGGAGAGAGACATGGACCATGACAATGGGAATTCCACGGGCAAGTGCCCGGTCATGCACGGTGCCCGTACCCGCAACGACGGGGGCGGCGGTGGCGCTCGGGACTGGTGGCCGAACCAGTTGAACCTGAGCATTCTGCATCAGCACACACCCGAGTCCGATCCGATGGGCGGAGACTTCGACTACGCCGAGGCATTTCGCAAACTCGACCTGGCCGCGGTCAAGAAAGACCTCACCGATCTGATGACCGACTCCAGGGATTGGTGGCCCGCCGACTACGGTCACTACGGTCCGTTCCTGATCCGCATGGCCTGGCATGCCGCCGGTACCTACCGCACCGCGGACGGTCGCGGCGGTGCTTCTACCGGCAACCAGCGCTTCGCTCCGATCAACAGCTGGCCGGACAATGTCAACCTGGACAAGGCGCGCCGCCTGCTTTGGCCGATCAAGCAGAAGTACGGCAACAACCTGTCCTGGGCAGACCTGTACATCCTCGCCGGTAACGTCGCGATCGAATCCATGGGATTGAAGACCTTCGGCTTCGGCGGAGGACGCGAGGACATCTGGGGACCGGAAGAGGACATCTACTGGGGCGCGGAAGACGAGTGGCTGGGCAACAAGCGCTACAGCGGCGACCGCGAACTCGAAAACCCGCTCGCAGCCGTGCAGATGGGCCTGATCTACGTCAACCCGGAAGGCCCCGATGGGAACCCGGACCCGCTTGCGTCGGCCAGGGACATTCGCGAGACCTTCGCCCGCATGGCGATGAACGACTATGAAACGGTCGCACTGACAGCCGGCGGACACACCTTCGGCAAGATACACGGAGCGGGCGACGCCGCGCTCGTGGGACCCGAGCCCGAAGCGGCACCGATCGAACAGATGGGTCTTGGCTGGAAGAGCAGTTATGGCAGCGGCAAGGGCCGTGACACCATCGGCGGCGGCCTGGAAGGTTCCTGGACGCCGACGCCCACGCAATGGGACATGAGCTACTTCGGGGTGCTGTTCGGCTACGAGTGGGAACTGGCCAAGAGCCCGGCCGGTGCCTGGCAGTGGGAGCCGAAGAATCTGGCGGAAAAGGACATGGCTCCGGATGTCGAGGACTCCTCAAGGCGGGTCGGCATCATGATGAGCACGGCCGACATGGCGATGCGCGAAGATCCGGAGTACCGCAAGATCTCCAGGCATTTCCAGGAAAACCCGGAAGAGTTCGCGGACGCCTTTGCCCGCGCCTGGTTCAAACTGACCCATCGTGATATGGGTCCCAAGGCGCGGTATCTCGGCCCCGAGGTTCCGGCGGAAGACCTGATCTGGCAGGACCCGGTGCCGCCCGTGGATCACGTGCTGATCGACGAGCAGGATGCCGCCGCTCTCAAGGCGCAGATCCTCGATGCCGGCCTGTCCGTTTCCGAGCTGGTCGCCACGGCCTGGGCCTCCGCCTCGACCTTCCGGAACTCCGACAAGCGCGGCGGCGCCAACGGTGCCCGCGTGCGCCTGGCACCGCAGAAAGACTGGGAAGCCAACGAGCCCGAACAGCTGGCGCGCGTCCTCGGTGCACTCGAGGGAGTCCAGAAAGCCTTCAACGATGCCCAGTACGGTGACAAGCGCGTGTCATTGGCGGACCTCATCGTGCTCGGCGGCGCAGCCGCGATCGAAAAGGCGGCCCTGGATGCGGGTCATCCGGTTACCGTGCCTTTCGCGCCCGGCCGTACCGACGCGACCGAGGAGCAGACCGACGCGGAATCCTTCGATCCGATGAAGCCGGAAGCGGATGGATTCCGCAACTATCGCCGGGCCCGCTTCACGGTCTCGGACGAAGAGATGCTGCTCGACAAGGCCCAGCTGCTGGGCCTGAGCGCGCCGCAGATGACCGTTCTGATCGGCGGCATGCGCGTGCTGGGGGCCAATCACGGCAACGGTCAGCACGGTGTCTTCACCGATCGCCCCGGCACCCTCACCAACGACTTTTTCGTCAACCTGGTGGACATGGGAACCGAGTGGAAGCCGAGCGCTGCCGACGAAGACGTGTTCGAGGGCCGCGACCGCAGCAGCGGCGAAGTCCGGTGGACGGGCACCCGTGTGGATCTGGTCTTTGGCTCCAATTCCCAGCTGCGTGCCCTGGCGGAAGCCTATGCGCAGAATGATGCGAAGGAGAAGTTCGTCAGGGACTTCGTGGCGGCGTGGAATCACGTGATGAACGCCGACCGCTTCGATCTGGACTGACCGGTCTCCAGCAAGACCCGAGCGGGTCTCTTGCGAGCACGCCGGCTGCGGCACAGGGATGGGCCGTAGCCGGCGGGGTTCGCACCCGCTGCCTAACGGGAAATGATTTTCAGCGGACGACCGAACCGGGGCCCCTTGTTCGAGAAGTCCTCGACGTAGCGGTGCGCAACGACACCCCACGTGGAATAGGCATCGTAGACCCACACCCGGCCCTGGTCATCGACGTAGTCGAAGATGGCGTTGTGACTGATCCGACCGTCGCCGTTCTCATCGAAGAAGATGAAGTACCCGCGCTTCATGCCGTCCATGTCTGCGACCGGCTGGGTGTTGGAATGGTAGAGGTCGTGTGCGGTGATCTCCGGGAAGATCGCGTCGCCGTAACGAAAGTCGCCGAAGCCCAGTTGACGGAATCCCCACTGAACCAGTCCGGAGCAGTCGAAACCGGCTTTCGGATCATCACCGCCCCAGACGTAGGGTGTCCCGAGCACCGTCTGAACATTGACAATCAGCTGATCCAGATCGCTCGTCTCCAGCGGCACCTGCATCGATCCAACAAAGGATTGAGGGTCGGGTTCACTGTCGCTGCCGCACGCTCCCAGCAAGAGTACGGCCGGCGCAAGAACGACCATGAACCAGCGCCGCCCTGGCCCGGACCGGCCCTGGCCCGGGGATCTTCCGACAACGCGATCAAGTAATGCGGGTGGTGGCGACATCTGCGGGTCTCCTCGTCAACAACCGGGTTGATCTGGCGCACTGGAACGGTGGCCCAGACCGAACGCGACCGGGAGGGTCGGGCTATGGGCATCCGGCAATTCGTGGCCCGTGACAAGCGCCACCTCGAGACCAAACAGCCGTGCGGTCACGTCTTCCCATTCGGAGGGACGGAGTTTTCCAGACTCGCGCAGTTGATGGCTCACCCGTTCCTGTACCTTGAGCGCCCGGTCCAGATTGCCTCCGGAGAGCGGACGCCGCGGTGCCGGCACGATACTGGCAAGAAAGACGGACTCGAACGCACCGAGCTGGCGCGGTGTGGTCTGGAAGTAGTGGCGCGCCGCCGGTCCGATGCCCCAGATGCCGTCGCCCCATTCAATGACGTTCACGTAGAGTTCGAGAATCCGCCCTTTCGACAGCGCATGTTCCAGTCGCATGGCGAGCAGGATTTCGCGCACTTTTCGATGCGGGGAGCGGGTCGAGTCCAGGAACAGATTCCGCGCGAGCTGTTGCGTGATCGTGCTGGCACCGCCCGTCGCCTGACCGGTGAGATACCGTTGCACGGCTTTGCGGGTGCCTCTCCAGTAGACGCCGGCGTGTTGATAGAAGCGGGTGTCCTCGGCCTCGATCATCGTTTGAATCAGTACCGGGGAAATGTCGTCGAGATCCGTCCACGACGTGCGATAGGCGCCGGGAGGTAAACCGGATTCTTCGGCATGGCGCGCCATGTAGGCGGTACGCGCCGGGTCTTCATGCGCGAGAAAGTCGACTGCGGGCAGGGTGGCCAGCACGGTCACGACGTACAGGGTGATGCCGCTGACGGGGATCGAAAGCACCAATAGACCCAGGCGGACGACTCTCAAAGGCTGTGCTCCCCAGGCGTTACCCCGGCTGACGCGGTCCGGTTCGACTCACTCCACATGGGCGACCGGTTCCCATGCAATGTGGTTTCTGTTGAAGCGACGGTCGCTTTCAGAATTTCCGCATGCCGCAATGCCGGCCCGCTACTGCAAAAGCCGATTGGCTTTAACGATAAACCATAAACCATTTCGACGGGTCGAGGTCAGGGCCGATTTGGGCGCGTATTCGAAGCGGGACAGTTGTGAGATTCGGAAATAAGACAGTTCACATCTGCTCGGCTAGTATGACGCGGTCGGAACGATTCTCTCGATGGAGTCGGCCTTGTGTGTTGCAGGGCTGATGTGTCGGGAACATTTCCTGGCATCGGAGATGCGAACACGATGAGCCGCTACCTGATTGTGACCGGATGGTGGTGCAGTGACGACCGTGACGATCGCGATTGCCGGAAAGGCGACGAGATCATACGTAGCCGGGAGTTTCATGCGCTGTGGCACGAATGTGTGACGAAATATGCGAATGCGGAGGAGATCCTGGTCATCGACAGCGCATCTCCAATCAAACCTCCCAAGTTTCCCGGCGAGGTCTGGTTGGAGATGAAGATGAATTTTGGACACGCGACCCGGTGCGTGGAGACGCTGAGCGGTGTATCACGAGCGTTTCTGATGTCAATGATGTATTGCTGCCTGAATGAATACGACTACTGGGTCTATGTGGAGCAGGATTGCCTGATCTATGGGGACGGGATCATCGAAAAGGCTATCGAGGCCGATAGGACGGGGATGATCTTCGGGTCCGGGAAGGGAACGCCGCAACCGCTTCAACACTCGCTGATGCTGGTCAACTCGAGAAGAATCCCCGCGTTCATCGCCAACTATATGAGGATCTCGGCGAGCGACCGCGTTCTCTCGCCCGAAGCGAAATTCGCGATCGCTTCCAGTCCGTTTTTCCGGTTTCTGCCCCAATCCGTCATCTTGTGGGCGCATGCGCAGCGCTCGCCGTCCAGTCGGCTGGTGAAAAAACTGATCTGGGGCCTGTTCCTGGGGTTCAAGGGGTTTCAGGAACTGGAGTTTGGCTGCGGAAGGGTGCGACCCATCGATTTCAATGCGGAGTTCTTCTATTTTCAGAGCGGCTCAAAGGAAGAGTTGGAGCTGTTCATGCGAAAGGCTGCGCTCGGGAAGACGCCTGAGGCCCACTTGAGGACGTTGGCGAAAAAGCAGGCCTGAGCAGGCTTTCCACCTTGACCGGTTGCCCGCTGTCAGCGGGCACGATGGCTGCGGGAAGGCCGGTGGCCGTTGCCCAGGAGCACGGAGGCGAGCGCGGGTAGCAGAATCAGAGCGGCCAGCATGTTCACGAGGAACATGAAGGCCATCAGCAGGCCCATGTCGGCCTGGAACTTGAGCGCCGAGAAGACCCAGGTTCCGACGCCGATGCTCATGGTCGCGGCCGTGAACATCACCGCCGTCCCACGCTGACGCAGGGCGTGCAGGAAGGCCTCCGGCAGCGCGTCACCGTGGTCGAAGCGGAAGGCCATGCGCTCGTAGAGGTAGATCCCGTAATCGACGCCGATACCGACCGAGATCGCGATCACCGGCAACGTGGATACCTTGAGGCCGATGCCGAGCACGGCCATCAGCGCGCTGCACATCACTGCAACGATCATCAGTGGCACCACGATGCACAGGGTCGCGCGCCAGGAACGGAACTCGGCGAAGAACAGCAGGCCGATGGTGCCGAAGACGAGCAGCAGGATCGTGACCGACGCCGCGTCGACGGCCTCGTTGGTGGCGGCCATCACCCCGACATTCCCGGAAGCGAGCAGGAAGTCGAGTTCGGCGGAGCGATGCTGTTCGCGGAAGCGTTTCACCTCGTTCACCACGTGTGCGATCGTCGCGCCGTCGTGATCCTGCGTGAAGATCAGCACCTGCATCGCACTGCAGTCGGTATTCAGCAGGCCTGTACCCGTGTCGACGGGCGAGACGGCCTGCGACAGGACCGTTGGATTCCGCGAGAGCGCACGCCAGGCCGGATGGCCCTCGTTCCAGCCCGCATTGATGACCTTGGCGACCCCGGGCAGCCCGATCACGGTCTGTACGCCGTGGACGCCGCGCAGGGTGGTTTCGAAGCGGTCGATGGTATCCATGATCCCGAAGTCGGTGCAGGCTCCGTCGACACCGCGGCTCTGCACGATGACCGACAGCACGTTCACTCCGATCGAGAACGCGTCGGTGATCGCCGCGGAGTCGAGGTTGTAGCGCGAGTCGGCACGCAATTCCGGGACCCCGGTGCCAAAGTCGCCGGTGTGCAGGTCGCGGGCCTGCCAGACGGCCGCCAGCAGGATCGCGGCCGTCAGCGCGAGCACCATGCGGGCATTGCGCGGCTCGACCAGCCGCTTGAGCCGCAGCCAGAGCCAGTCACCTGCGTGTTCGCGGCGGGCCGCGCGCTCGATCTCCCGCGCGGGGAGCCGGGTCCAGGAGAGCAGCACGCTCAGCAGCAACAGGTTCGTGATCAGGATCAGCGCCACGCCCAGTCCGGCCGTGAGTGCCAGTTCCCGCACCATGTCGATTTCGATGCGCATGATCACCAGGAAGCCCACGGCGGTCGTGGTGAGCGCCATGGTTGCCGGGACGAAGAGCTTGCGGAAGGCGTTCCGGGCCGCCTCCAGCGGTGCCGCGCCCGCGATCACTTCGAGGCGCCAGGCGTGGGTCATCTGCACGGCATGGCTGACCGCGATCGCGAAGATGAGGAAGGGCAGCAGAATGGACATCGGGTCGATGCCGAATCCCAGTATCGGCAGCAGACCCAGCAGCCAGACCACCGGGATCATCGCGCTCACCAGCGTCAGTGCTGCGAGACGGACGGATCCGGAGTACCAGAACAGCAGCAGTGCGGTGATCGCGAACGACACGCCGAAGAACACCACCACACCGCGGGCCCCGTCGGTGATATCGCCCACGGCCTTGGCGAAACCGATGATGTGGACGTTGAGCCCGTCGCTCGCATGGCGCTCGCGGATCTCCTCCAGTTGGGCCGCCACGCGCGGGAGGTCCAGCCGGGCACCGGTTTCCGGATCGGTTCCGAGGAGTTCGGCGCTTACCAGCGCGCCCCGGTGATCGTTCGCCACCAGACGGCCCACCTGTCCGGATTTGAGCACGTTTTCCCGGACGGTGGCCAGCTCCGATGGCGTGCCGCTGAACCCCGCGGGAATCACGTTGCCCCCTGCGAATCCGGCCTCCACGACTTCGATGAAACGCACGTTGGGTGTGAACAGCGATGTCACCGTGGCGCGGTCCACCCCCGGGATGAAGAACACCTCGTCGGTCACCGACCGCAGGGTGTCAAGGAAGCGGGCGTCGTAGATTTCCCCTTCGTCCCGGATCAATGCCACGAGGATGCGGTTGGCGCCGCCGAAGCTGTCCCGGTAGGCCAGGAAGGTTTTCATGTACGCGTGCTGAAGCGGGATCATCTTCTCGAAGCCCGCATCCACCTGCAGCCGGGTTGCCGAAGCGGCGAACACCAGCGTCGTCAGGACGAACATCACGAGAAACGGAACCCGCCAGGCGAACAGCCAGTCTGCGCTGCGGTCGATGAATCCCCGGAATGTCATGGCTTGTCTGCGGGGTTCAGGGTCTTCTCCATGATCCATTCCTGAACCCCGTCTTCGCCAAAGAGCAGGTAGCGTCCCGGCGTTTCGGTCGCAAGCAGGGTCGTCCACAGGTTGCCGGAAGGGGCGGGCAGCCGTTGCAGGCTCTGGCCGTGGTCGGTGCTGACCCGCACCGTGCCGTTCTGCCCCACGAGAAAGACCCGACCGTCCGGTGTCACGCGAGCGCCGAACAGCGAAGCCCGCGTGTCGCTGTCGACTTCTTCCCAGGATTCACCCTGATCGCGGGACCGGAACACGTGGCCGCGCATGCCATACAGCAGCAGTGCGCCATCCGCCGTGGCCAGGATGCCGAAAAAGGACCCCTCGTAGGGGGTGTCGAGGGCGGACCAGTTCCTGCCGTGATCGTCGGAGCGGAGTAGGGTGCCGGCTTCACCCGCGATGAACCGATCGGCTTCGATGGCCGCCATGGCGTTGAGATGAAGCTCGTTTGCGTCGGGATCGTTCCGGGTCCAGTTCCGCCCCGCGTCGGCGCTCGTCATCAGGCGACCATAGGCACCGAGGGCAAAGCCCCGGCCCTTCGCGTCGAACTGAACGGCCAAGAGCGGTTCCTCGGCGTCTGGTGCCGAGAAGACCTCGGTCCAGGTCTCGCCGCGGTCGTTGCTGCGCAGGATCCGCGCGTCGTGGCCCACCGCGACCAGGGTCTGATGATCGACGACGGCCAGGGCGGTGAGCAGGGTCTCGAAGGGGCTCACGGCACGACGCCACTGCTGTCCATCGTCGTCCGAAAGAAAAATGTACCCGCGCTCCCCGACCGCGACGATGCGGGATCCGATCCGCTGCGCATCCAGAATGAGCAGGTGCTCGATCCGCACTTCGGTGGCCGGCATCTCCGGGGTGGGGCGCTGGGAAAACGTGAAACCGACGGCTGCAATGACGAGGAGGACGAACAGGATCCCCGGAATTCGATGCATCACCGGTCGCACGGGCGGGCTTGAATCTTGCGCCGTTCGGATCAGCGGGTGCCGATGCCGCGCAATCCCGACGGGGTGAAGCGCGCGGGCCGATGCTCCGCCGCCACGTAGACCCGGGGTTCGTCATTGCGCAACCCCATCGCGATGTAGCGGCCGGACTGCAGGTCGTGATGCACCTCGAGCGACGGGTACTGCATCGGGATGTCATAGAAATTGATGTTGTGCTGCTCGGCCACGCGCCAGAGCTGGTCGCGGGCATCGTACTTGTCCACCACCAGCGCCATCCAGGAGTCCTCGTCGAGGTAGAAGGTCCGACGCTTGTAGATATGGCTGGTGCCGTCCTTCAGGCGGGCGTCCACCACCCAGACCCGGTGCAACTCGTAGCGGGTGTGCTCCGGGTTCAGGTGACCGGCCTGCAACACGTCGTCCATTGCGACGGTATTGCCGACCAGGCGATAGGAGTTGTAGGGCACGAAGATCTCACGCTTGCCCACCAGCTCCCAGTCGTAGCGGTCGATCGCGCCGTTGAACATGATGAAATCATCGTTGGTGCGCAGTCCGTCGGCCGCGGTGCCCGGGTTGTCATAGGCGACGTTCGGCGCCAGACGAACCCGGCGCTGACCCGGGTTGTAGGTCCAGGCCTGGCGCGAATCCAGAAACTCGTGAATAAGCAGGATCTGTCCGGCCAGGCGCGCCGGCGCGGTGACGTTCTGCAGGAAATTGGCGATCTTCTTCGGCTCGATCTGGTCCGGGGACTTGCTCAGGCTGCCGTAATGGAAGTCGTACTCGTAGTCGAACCGCACCGGCGTGTAGTTGCCGGTGCGGGTCACCGCCGCCTGACTCCAGTTCATCAGGTAGGCCTCGCCCCGGTAGCGAACCAGATGGTTCCAGATCGCCTCGGCTCCGCTCTGCGGCATGGGGAACGGAATGCCACCGGTGGTCCCCTCGAACGTGAGCCCGTCTTGAGCCATCGAAACGCGGGTCGCATTGGCCCGGTTCTGCTCGTAATGCCCTTCGGGGAAAGCCGCACTACGTCGCGTCGGGTAGATGTTCATCTTCCAGCTGGGGTAGGTCTCCAGCATCGCGATCTGCCCGGGCGTCAGGAAGTCGCGGTACGTGTCCAGATTGCCTGCATCGATGGTGAACAGGATCGTGTCGTCGGCAAAGGGGTCCGCGTAGTGATCGCCCGGAACGTGGCCGGCGGGCGCGCTGGTCAGCCCGCCTTCCCAGTCCGGGATGGTGCCCGCCGCGTTGCCGGCCCGTTCCGCGCCCATCGGGGTCAGATCCTGCCCGAGCCGGGCGGCCTCGCTCTCTGAAACCTGCGCGTGAACCGGCACAGTCGACAGGGCCAGCAGAAAGGCCGCCGCGAGAAGTTTGCTTGGGTTGAACATGGGTCTCGAACTCCTGGATGCCTGGGTTGCTCAGAAGGAGTAGCTGACGCTGATCGCGAGGAAATCACGATCCTTGAGCGGGTTGGTGCTGCTGGCGTAGCTCCGTGCCTGTCCGGCGGGATTGGGGGCGGGGTCGGTCCCGCGGATCTCCCTGCCGCCGAAGAACGAGGTGTAGGCGATGTCCGCCTGCCAGCGCTGCAGGTAGTTCACGCCCAGGCCCAACGTCAAGGCCTTGGCGCCGGCATTGAACGTCGGGCTGCGCCCGCTGACATCATGCGAGAAGCCGATGCGCGGCAGCAGGGTCGCCGCCCCCAGCGCATTCGGATACTCGAACCGGCCGAGCAAGCGGTAGCCCCAGGAGTCCTTGGTTGCGAAGCAGCTGGACGCGGTGGACCCGAAGGCGGCCGCCGCCGATGACCCCGGCTGCGGGAGGTGGCATCCAGGGGCGGCGAACTCGAGGCCGGAGGGGAGTTCCAACCGCGTGTAGCCGACCTCGCCGACCAGGATCAGCTGGTCCGCGCCCAGGAATTGCGGCACCGCCTTGGTGGCGGTCATCTGCACCTGGTGCATCCCGACCCTGCGATAGCCCTGGATCTCTTCGCCGTAGGGAACCGCGAATGCCTGATTCGGGTTGGTCGAGGTGACCTGGTTGGCCAATCCCAGCGCCGCATTCAGAATCTCGGCGGAAGGCAACTGCACCGGCTGGTTGCGACGGTAGGAATACTCCCCCTGAAGGGCGCTGTCTGCCGGTCCGGCGGTATTGAAGCTCACGCCGAGCAACTGGATGTCCTCCGGATACTCAACGAAATAACTGCCCTGCGGTGAGGCGCCCGAGCGCGCGGCCAGGCCCTGCGCCGCCTGGCAGGCCACGCTCGTCGCGGAGCCAGCATCCCCGGTCTGCTGGAACACCTGCCCGAAGGTGGGTACGTCGAAAACCTGACACCCCGGAACGATGGTGGCGTCCGTCGTGATCCCGCCGCGATAGCCTGATACGAACGGAGTGCGGCTGTGGTAGTTCGCGAAATAGAAGCCGAACTCGGTGAAATTGAGGTTCGGCGCGAAGGCTCGCAGCGCGAAACCGTATTCATCGCCCGAGCTCGGCTCGCGGTCGGCCGACCGCGGTGCGATCAGGCGCGCGGTGGGGTTGAGCGGGAACACGCCCGCAGGCCCGTTGCCGTCATTGCGGCGGCCATAACCGGTGTAGGCATTGTCTCCGCCTGTGGCGACGAAATCGTTCGTGCTGAAAAAGGTCCCGACCGGTTCGAGCCGGGTCTTGTCCCACTCCGCGATCCAGACGCCCTCCAGCGCAACATTGTCCGTGAGTGCGCGCGAACCCCAGAGCATCCCGACCGGCATCAGCCCCTCACGAAGTTCCGAGCCCGGAATGCGCAGGCGGGTGACATTGATCGGGTTGAGCACGTTGATGCCGTTCTGGATGAACGTGCTCTCGCCCCAGCTGACCACCTGTCGCCCGGCACGCAGGTTCAGGTCGCGCCCCCCCACATCGAAGCGGCCGCGCACGAAGGCATCGAGGATCTCCGCGTCCCGGCCCGCCTCGTCGCGCGCGGCGCGGCTCAGCTCGTTCTTGTTCCAGATGGCATCGTCGTAGAAATACGAGGCGCGCAGGAAGCCGCCGAAATTCCGGTAGTCAAGCTCGAGGTCATGGGTCACCTTGACCGCCGAGGAAACCAGGTCGCCGCGATCGTAGTTCAGGTTGCCGTCGTCGGCGTTCGGATCACGCGAGGTGCCGCCGTTGGCGATGCTGACGAGGGCCGGATCCCGGTCCTCCATCCGCCACAGGGCACCCAGGGAGATCGTCGTGTCGAAACTGCCGCGAATCTCGCCGTCCTCGCTGGAGAATTCGAAGGCCTGTCCGGGTGCCGCGCCGCCCAGTGCACAGGCTACGGCGGTGACGAGCCAAGGTCTGAGAGGCCGGAATGACGCAGGGTGGGGTTCTTCCTGCTTCCTCGACATGAGGGTGCTCCTTTTGGGTTCTGGAAAACCGTTCGGTGCCGAAAAGTCTAGCCTATGGGGACACGTAGAGAACCCCCCTTGACGAGGATTGTGAAGAATTCATGACGGTCTCCAACGAACCCATGACGTCCCCGGGCTGGGACGTGACGTCCGTCCGGCGCGACTTTCCCATCCTGGAGCAGTCGGTGCACGGATATCCGCTGGCCTACCTCGACAATGCCGCGACCACTCAGAAGCCGCGGGTGGTTCTCGAGGCCATGGACGGGTACTACCGCCGGGACAACGCGAACGTTCACCGTGGCGTGCATGCCCTGGCGGAGCGCGCGACCGGTGCCTTCGAGGCCGCGCGGGAGTCGGTGCGCCGCTTCATCAATGCCCGTTCCACCCGCGAGATCGTGTTCGTGCGCGGCACGACGGAGGCGATCAACCTCGTGGCGTCAAGCTTCGGCCAGAGGTTGCGGGAGGGCGACGAGATTCTGATCAGTGCCATGGAACATCACGCGAACATCGTTCCCTGGCAGCTGCTCCGTGAACGCAGCGGGATCGTGCTGCGGGTGGTACCCATCACCCCGGCGGGCGAACTGGATCTGGATCGATTGTCCAGCCTGTTCACGCCCCGCACGCGCCTGCTCGCGATCACCCACGTCTCCAATGCCCTGGGAACGGTCAACCCGGTGCGGGAGCTGATTGCCGAAGCGCGGCGTCACGGCGTGCCGGTGCTGCTGGACGGCGCTCAGGCCCTGCCGCACCTGCGGGTGGACGTGCAGGCCCTGGATTGCGATTTTTACGCCTTCTCCGGCCACAAGCTGTTTGGCCCCACCGGGATCGGCGTGCTCTACGGCCGCGAGAGCCTGCTGGAGACCCTGCCCCCGTACCAGGGCGGCGGCGAGATGATCCGCACGGTAAGCTTCGAGAAGACCACCTTCGCCGGGTTGCCGCACCGGTTCGAGGCCGGCACCCCGGACATTTCCGGCGTGATCGGTCTGGGGCGTGCAATCGAGTATCTGGAGCAACTGGACTGGGATGCCGCGACCGCATACGAAGCACGTTTGCTGGAACATGCCACTGCTTGTCTGCAGGACGTGCCGGGTCTGCGCATCATCGGGCAGGCGCGGCACAAGGTCGCGCTCGTTTCCTTCGTGATGGAGGATGTGCACCCGCACGACATGGGCACGATCCTGGACCGTCGCGGTCTAGCGGTGCGCGCCGGCCACCACTGCGCGATGCCGGTGATGAGCTACTATGGCGTGCCCGCCACCTCGCGGGCCGCGATGGCCTTCTACAATACCTTCGACGAGATCGACCGCCTCGCCGAGGCGCTGCGCTACGCACGGGAGTTGCTCGCATGAGCGATCTGGACGACCTCTACCAGGAGCTGATCCTGGATCACAAGCGACACCCCCGGAATTTTCGCGACATGCCGGATGCGACGCGGGCGGTGGACGGCCACAACCCGCTGTGCGGAGACCAGCTGAGGCTGTTCGTGAAAGTCGCGGACGGGCGGGTCGAGGACGTCAGCTTCATCGGCGTGGGTTGTGCCATCTCGATGGCCTCCGCCTCGATGCTCACCGAGGCGGTGATGGGGAAGACGGTGCAGGAGGCACAGCAGCTGTTCGCGGACATGCATGATCTGCTGACCCGCAACCCTTCCGGGATCGATCCCGCGGAGCTTGGCAACCTCGGTGCCCTGGCCGGCGTCCACGAATACCCGATGCGGGTGAAGTGCGCGACGCTGTCGTGGCACACGCTCGATACCGCATTGAACACCGACGACGACGTGGTGACCACGGAGTAGCGCCGCGTGCTGAACCCACTGGGAATTTCGTTCACGGCATCCCTGTTCGGGCTGATGGCCGTGCTGGCGGTGCTGGGCCTGCTCGCCGGCGCGGTCTTCGGCTGGGTGAGTTTTCTGACGCTGCGGCGCCTGCGGGAGCGGGTGGCTCGGCTGGAGCAGGCGCTCCGTGCGTCGGAAGCCAACGCGCAAGACCGGGAAAAACGGCCCGAGCCCGAGCCCGAGGTCAGGGCTGCGGCCGAACCGGCCCCGCGGACGCCTTCCGGCACCGCGTCGCGTAACCGGCCGCAAGGCACACCCGGGAGCGCCGCTCGATTCTTCGCCCGCATCCGGGAGCACTGGATGGTGTGGCTCGGTGGACTTTGCGTCGGCCTGGCCGGGGTGTTTCTGGTTCGCTACTCGATCGAGCAGGGATACCTGGGCCCTAACGCGCGCGTCCTCATGGGGATCGCAGTCGGATTGGCGCTCCACGCATTGGCCGAGTGGCTCCGCCGCCGGATGGAAGGACAGTACGATGCGGTCGCGGCGCTGGCGGGAGGGGCGAGCCTCACCCTGTATGCCGCTGTGCTGGCCGCATTGCATCTCTATCAGCTCTGGTCGCCGGGCGTCATCTTCGCGCTGCTGGCGCTGGTCTCTCTGGCCACCATGGCACTGGCGCTGCGTCATGGGCCGGTGCTGGCGATTCTCGGCATCCTGGGCGCCTTTGCGGTTCCGGCACTCTTGGGGGGCGGTGCTGAAAATCTGCTCCCCGTGCTCACCTACAGTCTCGTCGTCACGGCAGCGAGCTTCCTGCTCATGCGGTACGTCTACCGGGACTGGCTGTGGTGGGGCACGATGGGCGGCGCCCTTTTCTGGTGGTGGGTGGCGCTGCAGGCGGGTGCGCACACCGAGGCCTGGCTCGGTTCTTACCTCGGCGCGGTGGGCTGGAGCCTGCTGGCCCTGCGCTGGGGCAACTACCGGTTGACGCATGCCGTTCCTCAGGGGACCGAGGGGGCGAACTGGCGGCAGTGGTTGCGCGCCGATCCCGCGGGGCAGGGCTCCGCGCGCGTCGGGCTTTTGGCGCTCCTTCTCGCACAGGCCTACAGCCTCGCGATCGACCCGCAGTGGGGCTACGCGCCGCTGATCTGGCTGCCGCTGCCGGTGGTGATTCTGGTCGCCAGCCGCTACAACGCGACACTCCGGGCGATGCCCTGGCTCACCCTGCTCGCCACGACCGCGGGATTCGTTGGGAGCGTGGTCGTCTGGCAACCGATGGGCATGCCACCGTGGGCGTTGTCTCCGATCAGCGCCGAATATCAGGGTGGTGTGCTTGCCACCCTGGCGCTGCTGGCCGCAGCGTTCAGTGCTGGCGGAGCGTGGCAACTCCAGGCCCGGCGCGATTCAGGGGGGGCTGCGGCCCTGGTGTTCATGACCCCGCTGCTGGCTGTGGCGCTCGCCTACGTACTGATTCCGGAGGCCGTGTCCGATTGGATCCTGAGTGCGATCAGTCTTGCTGTGGGACTGGTGCTCGGGGGCTTCGCCGGAAAGCGCCTGCGTGCGGGGATGGAGGACTCGATCGCGTTCTGGCAGATCGCAGCGGGCCATCTGGCGTACTCGCTGGCGGCCGTCATCAGTTTCGACCAGGCCACGCTGACGCTGGCCCTGGCCGTACAGGTGTTGTCCCTGACCTGGCTGACGCAGCGATTCGCCATGCGCCACCTGCACTGGCTGGTCAAGCTGGTGCTCGCCGTGATCGTGATGAGGCTGACGTTCAATCCGTGGCTTGCCGTCTACGCGCCGGAGGCCCACTGGACCCTGTGGACTTATGGCGGCAGCCTGCTTCTGGTCGTTGCGGCGGACCCGCTGGTCGCGAACGGGGAGCGATTGAAACTCTGGCTCCGCGCAACCTCCGTGCATCTTCTGTTGCTGTTCATCCATACGGCGATGCGGTACTGGCTCTACGAGGGCAACGTTTTCGTAACGCGCTACGACTTCGTCGAGGTGGCGCTCAACACCAGCCTCTGGGCAGCGCTGGCGCTGCTGTATTTCTGGCGCAGCGGGCAAAGCCCCGCATTCGCCGTGCTCTATCAGAACGTCGCGAGTCTGCTGATGCTGCTGGCGTTCTTGAGCTACCTGGTCCTGGCGAGCGTGCTGAACCCGCTCTGGGCTCCGGAGAGCGCAGCAGCCATTTCGGCCACCCCGGTCCTCAACCTGCTGTTGTTGGCCTACGGCCTGCCAGTAGTGCTCTGGCTCCTCGCCAGCCGGTATTTCGAGCCGGACTTGCGCGGATTCTTCGCGCTACTGGCGGGTGCAGGGCTTTGGCTGTTCGTGAGCCTCGAGATCCGACACCTCTGGCACGGCGGACTCGATCTTGCGGACGCGATGCGGGACGGCGAGTTGTACACCTACTCGGTGGTCTGGCTGCTGATGGCTGTAGCCACGATGCTGCTTGGCACCCTCCGCGGGCGCCTGGCCCTCTATCGCGGAGGCCTGGTTCTGCTGGTATTGGTCATTCTGAAAATATTCTTCGTGGATATGGGTGGCCTCACCGGTCTTCTGCGTGCGCTTTCGTTCATGGGGCTCGGCCTGTCGCTGCTCGGGTTGGCCTTTGCGCACCAGTACCTCGCGCGCAGGGCGGGTGGCGCGCGAACCGACGACGCCCTCGCCGGGGGGTGAACGGTCCGATGCCGCGCCTCAGGCTTGCGCTGCTGTTGCTTTCAGTCCTGCTGCTGACGGGTTGCTTCACCGATGCCGCGACACGGCTGGCCTACGACATCAAGACGGGGGCCGCGCGGGTAGGTTCGGCGAATGGGGCAGACTACGTCGTCGAGCACCGCACGCCGTCCGGGCGCGGTCAGTGTACGGGTCCGTATACCGTGCAGCTCGACAAGGTCGGCGCCCTGATCATCTGGTGCCGGGGCGACAGTGGCGAGGACGTCGTGTCCAGCCACAGCACCAGCTACCACCGGCGTTTTGTCGATACCCCGCGTACCTGGATTCTCGAGAAGGGTGCAGGTGAGACGCTGCTGATCCGCCTGGAGCGCCGGAACGGGCGGATCGTGATCGCCGAGGCCCTTTGAAACGGAGAAACACTGGAGGAGCCATGTACGGACCGAGCCCGGACACCAAGCATCCGATGGAGGGATTCCCGCAGGTCTGCTTCATCCGCAACACGGTGCGCAACCCGAACATCATCGTCGGCGAGTACACGTACTATGACGATCCGGAGAACTCAGACGACTTCGAGCGCAACGTGCTCTACCATTTTCCGTTCATTGGCGATCGCCTGATCATCGGGAAATTCTGTGCGATCGCCCGCGGCGTGCGGTTCATCATGAACGGCGCGAACCACGCGCTTTCGGGGATCTCCACCTACCCGTTCTACATCTTCGGCAACGGCTGGGAAGGGGCGGAACCGGCGCCGGCCGACCTTCCCTACAAGGGCGATACGGTCGTCGGCAACGACGTCTGGATCGGCTACGAGGCGCTGATCATGCCGGGGGTGCGCATCGGCAACGGCGCGATCGTCTCGGCACGTTCCGTGGTGGTGCGCGACGTGCCGGCGTACACCATCGTCGGCGGCAACCCGGCACAGCCGATTCGAACGCGTTTCGCCCCGGAGGTCATCGCCCGGCTCGAAGCCATCGCATGGTGGGACTGGCCGGTCGAGAAGATTACCGCGAACCTGGCCCGGATTACGGCGGCCGACGTCGATGCCCTGGACGCGGTGCGCGACCGGCCCTGATCCGAGGCGATGAGCGGCAGACCTCAGCTACAATTCGGGCGTCGGTCTGGCCTGGAGAAATTCGTGGCGGGGCAGGAAGGGTGAACGGCAATCCCGGGGGGACATCGGTGCTCGATCAGGCGCATGCAGCGTTCATCCAGCGCCGTGTCTCGATTCTCGTCGGCTCCTGCAACGCCGACGGTGTGCCATCGCTGGCACGTGCCTACGGTTGCCGGGTGCCGCCCGACCGCAGTTCGGTAACGGTATTCCTGGCGCTGCCCCAGTCCGAGGCCCTGTTACGGGACCTCCGCGCCAGCGGCGCCATCGCGGTGGTGTTCAGTCGGCCCTCGACCCACGAGACCCTGCAGTTCAAAGGCAGCGTGCAGCGGATTTCCCCAGTCGACGCAGACGACCGACCGGTGATGCAGGCCTATGGACGCAGCTTCGCCGAAGAAATCGCACCATTGGGCTTCGACGAATCCTTCCAGGACGCGATCATGGCCCCGGTCGAACACGAAGGCGTTGCCGTGACCTTCGCGCCGTTAGCGGCGTTTGTGCAGACGCCCGGGCCGTCCGCCGGCCGGCCACTCGGACACGGATCGTGATGCTGACCCCAAGCGCGATTCGCCGCTGCTTCGAGGGTGCCGTGCCGGCGGTGATCGCCACCTGTTCGCCGGATGGTACGCCGAACGTGGCCTATCTCTCGCAGGTGCACTATCTGGACGACCGGCACGTTGCGCTGACCTTCCAGTTCTTCAACACGACGCGCCGGAACATCCTCGCGAATCCGCTTGCAACCGTACAGGTGGTCGATCCCGAAACCGCCGCGCACTTCCGGCTGTATCTGCGCTACCTGCGCACCGAGACCGAGGGCCCGCTGTTCGAACACATGAAGGCGAAGCTCGCCGGCATCGCCTCGCATACCGGCATGAGCAAGGTGTTTCACCTGCTCGGCTCGGACGTCTACGAGGTGCTGCAGGTGGAACACGTGTTCGGCGCCGCCCCCGATCCGGGAACGTCCAGGCCCGACCTGCTGCCGCGCCTGCGCGCGTGCATGGCGGATCTGGGCGTCTGCGGCGACCTCGCTCACCTGTTCGATGAAACGCTGGGCGCGCTCGCGCGCCACTGCGGCATCGGTTACTCGATGCTGCTCATGCACGATCCCACCCATGAGCGTCTGTATACGGTCGCGAGCCGGGGTTACCCCGAGTCCGGGGTTGGCTGGGAGGTCCGCGTCGGCGACGGCATCATCGGCGTCGCTGGGTGTGAGCGCGCGCCGATCCGGATCGGCTACACCGCGCAGGCCTATGTGTACGGTCGCGCGATGCGCGAGGGCTTCGCACATGGCCCCGATGCCGACGCGCTGGAGAGCGAGATCCCGTTCCCGGGGCTTTCGAATCCCGGAAGCCAACTTGCGGTGCCTCTGGCGCTGGGCAACCGGCTCCTTGGCGTCCTGTACGTGGAAAGTCGCGAGTCGCGACGCTTCACCTATGAGGATGAGGACGCGCTGGTGGTGCTGGCCGGGCAGCTTGCGCTCACGATCGAGTTGCTTGCGCACTCGGCCGAACTTCACGCGGAACTGCCCTCGAAGGTTCCGGTGGTGCCCGTGCGCGGCCTGCCGGTGGAGGTGCGGCACTACGCGGCGGATCACAGCGTGTTTGTCGGGCCGGACTACCTGATCAAGGGAGTGGCCGGCGCGATCCTCTGGAAGCTGCTGCGCGACTACGCGCACCACGGGCGCAGCGAGTTCACCAATCGCGAGCTGCGCCTCGATCGAAGCCTCAGGCTTCCCGACATCAGCGACAATCTGGAGGCACGGCTCATTCTCCTGCAGCGGCGCCTCGCGGAGCGCTGCCCGTTTATCGCGATCACCAGGACGGGCCGCGGGCGCTTCCGTCTCGAGGTCGGCCGGCCACTCCAGCTCGTGGAGGCACCGGCGAGTTAGTAATGCGCCATGACGGCACGCGTGTGCTCGGATGTGCCCAACACCAGCTCCACGGCTGCCGCCACAACCGCCTCCGCCTGCGGCACGCCGGCCTGCTCCAATACCCAGGACGACGCCGCCGGCGCATCCGGGCCGGTCAGGCGCACCACCGGGGCCCGCAGCGCGTCGAACGCCTTCGTCGCCGCCAGCGCGGCGATCTCCGCCGCGACGCCGCACAGGCCACTCGCCTCGTGCACCACGATCAGCCGACCCGTCCGGCGTACCGAAGCCAGCACCGTTTCCTCGTCCAGCGGCTTCAGACTGCGCAGGTCAATCACCTCCGCCGAGATCTGCCGTGCCTCGAGTTGCTCGGCGGCCTGTAGGCAAGCGCCGACGGTCTTTGCATAGCTGACCATCGTAACGTGCGTGCCCTCGCGCCGCACCGCGGCCTGTCCAAGCGGGATGAGTTCGTCGGCCCGCGCCTCAACCTCGCCTTCCTGATGCAGAAGCCCGAGGTCGATGAAGAACAGCACCGGATTTTCGTCCCGGATTGCGGCCTTCAGCAGGCCCCGGAAGTCCGCCGGCGTCGAGGGCATCAGCACCTTCAACCCTGGCGCGTGGACGAACATGGCCTCCAGGTTATGGTTGTGCTGAGCGCCGACCGCCCACCCGGCACCGGTCATCGCCATCGCCACCATCGGGAAGCTGAACTGCCCGCCCGAAATGTAGCGCAGTTTGCCCGCACTGTTCACCAGTGCGTCCATCGAGTATGGCAGGAAAGGTGCGAACAGCAGGTCCACCACCGGCCGCAGTCCTCCCGCGGCGGCCCCCACCGCGGTGCCGGCCATGATTGCCTCCGCCAACGGCGTATTGCGCACGCGCTCGGCGCCGAAATCCTCCACAAGGTCGCGGTGCTTGGTCGCGACCCCTTCACCCATCAGAATCACGCGCGGGTCGTGTTCCATCTCCTCGCGCAGCGCCTGGTGAATGGCTTGTTCCACGGTCATGCGGGTCATCGTTCTCTCCTCGCCCGGCTCAGGCACGGCTCAGGCATAAACGTGGTCGGTGAGCCGGTCGGGCGCGGGCCATGCGCTCGCCTGCGCGAAGGCCGCCGCGGCCTCAATGCGCTCGCGTACGCGCCGTTCCATCGCTGCCAACCCCTCCGGGTCGATCAGCCCGCTTTCCAGCAGGTGTTCCCGATACCCTTGGATGGGATCCCGCCGCCGCCAGGCCACGAGCTCATCGGGATCGACGTAGGATTGATCGTCCGGTTCGAAATGGCCGCGCTGGCGGTATGTGACCAATTCCAGAAACTGCGGGCTACCTGTGACCCGGATCTCGGCCACCGCTCGGGCAGCCGCGGCATACACCTCCTCGACCGCGTTGCCGTCGACAGAGCGCGTGGGCAGGCCGTGGCTGTGCGCCCAGTCCGCGATGGCCCGGTCCGGCATCGTCTCGAGGCGGTGCACGAAGGCCTGCCACTGATTGTTCTCGCAGACAAACAGCAGCGGCAATTGCCATTGGACCGCGAGATTCAACGACTCGTGGAAGATGCCCTCGCACGCCGCGCCATCGCCGAAGAACACCGCGACGATGCCGCCCGGCTCCCCCCGGCCCATTTTCTGCGCGAGCGCCATCCCCGGCGCCATCGACAGCTCGCCTCCGACGATAGTGGAGGTGAGGACCACGCCCAACTCACGTGACGCGATGTGCAGGCTGCCGCTGCGCCCCCCACAGTAGCCGTCCGTGCGGCCCAGCACCTCGGCCATCATCCGCCCGGGGTCTGCCCCGCGGGCGATCAGATGCCCGGCGCTGCGATGGTTGGTCAGGATGCGGTCGCGTTCGTCCAGCGCCCCGATCACACCTACCGCGCAGGCCTCCTGGCCCACGCTGGTGCAGGTGCCCGGCGCCCCTCCGCGCTGGAGCTCGACCAGTTGCTCTTCGTAGGCGCGGATCAGCATCATCGTCTCCAGGCTGCTCAGACGCGCTTCAGGCGTTGCGCTTTCGTGTGTCGGTCCGGGCACGCCGTGGTGGTCCGCGACGGGTTCTGTATGTTCTGAAACGTTCATGTCTCTGGCTCCTCTGGCTGATCCCTTGGTGCGGGTGGCCTAGTTCGGCAGGTTCTTCACCACGAACTCGATGTACGGTGTGTCTACCGCCACCTCGGGCCCGACCGCAGGGGGGGCCGGCGAGCCGGCCGGACCCCGCTCGCGCAGATAGTGGTACATCGCCGCCAGATCCTCGTCGGTCATCTCGCGCAGGTTGAACCAGGGCATCGGCGGGCGCATCGGCTGGCGCACCCGCGCGAGCCACTGCGCCTCGGTCAGCTGGTCCGCGTAAAGGCGCAGATTGCTGGGGTAGGTGGTTCCCCAGGGACCCTGGAACCCGATGGAATCGCCGGTGAACCATTGCTCCTCAGGGATCTGGCCTTCTTTCTGCATGTATCCGGGGGTGTGGCAGTCGTTGCAGCCGCCCGTGATCATCAGGTACCGGCCGCGTTCCGCGCTTCCGCGATCCGTGTTGGTATCGGCGGCAACCAAGGTGAGCGGCAGGACACCGCAGGCAATTAGCAGGGAGTGCAGCAGCGGATTGGCTTTCATGATCTTCTCCTCGGGATCCAACGGTCTGTAGCCAGGAGGTTACCCGCACCGATGCCGTGGTTTTCCTAAATCTTGGCTCAGAAAACCTTAAAACCTTGCTAAGTTCGCGGGCGGGGACGCCGCTCTCTGGGTAACCACGCGTTTTTTGAAACCACCACACGTTGTTGGGGCCTAATGTTCATGCAACGGCCTGGAGAACGCGCCATGCACAGACGCACGCTTCTGCGGCAGATGCTGGCCGCCGCGACGATTCCCCTGTGGCTTCCCGCCTGCAGCCGGGTAGAGACACCGTTGGACGCATCTCTGGGGGCAGGCCAGGGGGACCCGATCATGCCACTGGACGTGAGCCCCCGGTTCTGGCGCGACCTGCTGCCGCCTGACCGCTATCGCGTGCTGTTCGAGGAGGCTACCGAACCAGCGTGGAGCAGCCCCCTCGACCAGGAGAAGCGTGCCGGCACCTACGTTTGCGCAGCCTGCTACCTGCCGTTGTTCGCCAGCGCTGACAAGTACGACAGCGGTACGGGCTGGCCGAGCTTCACCCGACCACTGCCCGGCCGTGTGGGGACCAAGACCGACTACAAGCTGATCTGGCCGCGCACCGAGTACCATTGCATCCGCTGCGGTGGCCACCAGGGACACGTCTTCAACGACGGCCCGCAACCCACCGGCCAACGCTGGTGCAACAATGGGCTGGCGTTGGAATTCTTCCCCGAGGGGGAGGAACTGCCGGCACTGAGAGGCTGATCATGACGACATTCCTGCGAACGGGCCTGGCATCTCTTCTCGTCTCGATCGTTCTTGGTGGCAGCGGCTCCGTCGGGGCGCAGACGAACGGAGATGCGGCGTCTGCCTCGGGCGAAACCGCTCTCGCGACCTTTGCCGGTGGCTGTTTCTGGTGCATGGAGCCGCCCTATGATCGGATCGACGGCGTGCTGTCCACGACCTCGGGCTACGCCGGCGGTCCTGAGCGCGACCCCACGTACGAACAGGTTGCGGGAGGGCAGACCGGGCATGCCGAGGTTGTGCAGGTCGTGTACGACCCGGCCCGTGTGAGTTACGGGGAATTGCTGCGCGTGTTCTGGCGGAACATCGATCCGTTCGCGGTGGACCGGCAGTTCTGCGATTCCGGCCGCCAGTACCGGAGCGCCATCTATGTGCACGACGAGGCACAGCGCGCCGCGGCCGAGGCTTCGTTGCACGAGGTGGCAGAACGCTTCGACGACCCGATCGCCACGCGAATCGAGCCTGTCGGCGACAGTTTTTACCCCGCCGAGCAATATCACCAGGACTACTACCAGAAGAACCCGCTGCGCTACCGTTTCTACCGCACCACGTGTGGCCGCGACCGCCGCCTTGGTGAGATTTGGGGCGACGAGGCCGGCGGATAGTCCCGTTGTTCCAGGGGGGAGAGCCGTCCCCGAAGCCGCGGAAACTCACAGTTCAGCGTTTTGCCGACCGTGGCTTTGAAGGGACCCGCAACCGCAGGGCCGGCCGCGGGTCCAGGTCGGACTGGTCTACTCGGCCGGCATGGGGCTTGCCGCAGGCTCCTCGGGGGTCTCGGGCGCGTCCGTGTCCGCTGTCATGCGTGCCCACGTGGCCTTGATGTCGTCCCAGACGGCCTCGGTCCGGGTTGTTGTGGCTTCCCGGGCCTCACCCGAAAACTCGCGGGCCTGGTCCCAGGCCTGTTCAGCGCGGTCGCGGGCATTCGCGGCGACTTCCTTCGAGCGTTCCCAGGCCTCGCCGCCTTCTTCCTGACCGACGCGCCAGGCTTCGTCCGCCCGGTCACGGGCTTCCTCGGCCAACTCGGCCGCACGGTTCCACAGCCGCTCGGTCTCCGACTGGGCGGCGGTGTCCATCTCCTCCATCGGAGCCGCTGCCTCGGGTTCAGGCGCAACGGCCTGCGATTCCGTGGGTGGTTCGGCGGCGGGTTCCGGGGCGTCGCCACGTTCGCAGCCAGCCAGCGCCAGTGCGAGGGTGAGCGAGAAAAGCATCAGCAGATAACGCATTTTGCCCTCCTGAAACGTTTTGAAAGTCACATACGGAAGTGTAGTCGCCCAGCGTCGGGTAGGGTAGCGGGACTGGGACCCGACGCCGCGTTTGCAGCCGGGGCGCCATTCGAGGGTGGGAGGACCCGCCCGACAGGGTTGCCACGTCTCACGCGCCCGGGGCAGGTGCGCTGCGTCGCCGTTCGCGCAGCAGCCGGATCAGGCGGAGGAGCAGCCACACCAGAGCCACGATCACCAGCACGCCAAAGACCAGCGGGATCAGCAGCGCGAACGCGATCGTGAGCAGGCTGCCACCGGTCTCCGACGTGGCGATCAGTGGATTCGCCAGACCGCCGGTCGAGGTTGTGGACACTCCGCGTGCCAGCACGGTCGTGCCCTGCACGATTCCCGCCGAACCGCCACCCAGCAGCGCCGCCGTGCCCCACTGCAGCAGCCCGTTCATCTCCGGCAGCAGCGACGCCACGATCACCGTGCCGCCGCCGATCGCGGCCGGGGTGGCCAGGGTGTCGAGCAGGTTGTCGACCAGCGGAACGTAATAGGCACCGGCCTCCAGCAGGGCCGCGATGCCGACCACGATCAGCACCGGGTCCGAGGCCAGCCAGACGAATTCCTCGCCCAGTTCGAGCAGGCCGAGGCGCGAGGCCAGCCCCAGCGCCAGCACCGGCAGGAACACGCGCAGCCCGGCGGCCGCGCTCAGGCTGATGCCCGCCATCAGCGCGGAAACGGTGCCCAGGTCGCCGATACTTTCCATGACCGCCATTCTAGTGCCCTGAGTCCGAAGTTCGCAGTGTCTCAGCGTGCCCGTCGGGGCTTGCAGTCACCGCGCCGGGTTCCGCCCGGCGCGCCAGTTGTCGAACCAGCGGCGCGGGCGCACGATGCGCAGGGTCGGTTCGCTGTCGTTCAGTTCGACGCCGAGGCCGAGCGCGCCCAGGCTCGCATACAACGCGCCGTTCGAACTGCCCTCCGCCAGTTCCAGATCGGCGAGCACCGTGAGGTTCTCGCCCTGAAGATCGAGATCGCTGAGCCGGATCCGGGTGTCGTTCAGGTCCAGCCGCGCGGTCCCCTCGATGCCCTGAACGTTCAGCAGCCGGCCCACCCAGCCGTTGTCCCGGGCGCGGGCGAGGAACAGGCGGGCCAGCAGGCCGGTATCGCGCATCGTCAATGCCAGCCGGCTGGCCAGGCGGATCTGCTCCGTCCAGCGCAGTTGTGCGTCGTCGAAGTCGAGTTGCACCCACCAGCCGGCATCGCCCGGTTGCTCGCCGTTCTGCCGCTGCACCTGATCCAGGCGCAGGAATGACCGCGCCGCATTGAACTGCCGGGTCGTCAGGTCGCCCTCCGCGAGCCGCAGGGCGAGCTGCAGGTCCCCGCGCAGGTGCTGATCGAGCAACGCCAGTTCGACGCCGCGGGCCCGCAGGTTGACCTCGCCACGGGCCTCGAGCCCCACCAGTGTGAACTCGCTGGCGAGCCGCGCCGTCCCGCCGAGCAGCGTGATACCTGCGTCTTCGGGCAGGTAGGCGTTGTACCGGCTGAAATCCGGAACCTCCGTCTCCGGCAGGGAGATCCGTGTGGTGAAGTGCCGGGGCTCCGGTGCCGCAAGTACTTCCGAAAACTGCCCGGTTCGGGTCGTGACGAGCAGATCCCGGCCCTTGAGGCGCGGCCGCTCGTCGTCCCGCCGCTGCAGCGCGTACCGCGGAATCTCGAGCGTGAGCCGGGCCTCTTCGGGTGTTTCCAGGAGCGCGTTCAATTCGCCGCGGCCGGCCGCTTGATGGTCGAGAAAGCCCACCTGCAGGTGTTCGGCGGCCACCTGCAACCCGGTACCCGGGAGGAGCCGGTTGCCCTCGAAACTGCCCTGGAACTGGATCTGTCCTCCGCCCTGAACCGCCAGTCCGTGAGCGTCGGGAAGAAACAGGTTCAGGAACCCGAGTTGCCGCACGCTGCCTTCCAGAACCCATCGGCCTGCGGGTATGCCGTTCCATCGGTGCAGACGCCCTTCGCGCAGTACCAGATCGCTTTCCAAATGTTCCGCCCCCGGTGTCTCCCCCCGGGCCAGCCAACGCAGACGGCTGCCGCCGATGTCCAGCTGCGTGCCGTCCAGCATGGCCTCGCTGAGGGCCAGCGTGAACTCGAGGTCGTTTTCCACGGCGTGCCCTTTCAGGCGGGTGCGCAGCTTCTCGCCGGACAGTGAAAGCGAGCCCCGCATCCTGTTTTCGGCCACGACCAGCCGCCCTTCAGTCAGCGCACTGCCGCCCATCAGCCGCAGTGGCGCGGGGTCGGCGAGGAAGGGCTCGAGGTAAGGCTGCAACGCGCTGATGTCGGGCAGGTGCGCAGTTCGCCAGACGACCTCGGCACGGGCACGGTCCCTGACCTGTTCCGGATCGACGGGGCCGGTCGCCGACAGCTGCAGTTCGGCACCGGCAAGCAGCGGGCGCGCGTGATGCTGCAGGGTGGCCCCGGTCAGCAGCACGTCCAGCGAGATCTGGTCGTTCTCCAGTCCCGCGCGCAGTGTGCCTTCGCCGCTGGCGGCGTAATCGAGCCCTCTGACCTCGAGTTGCGGTGCGCTGATCTCCAGCCGGGCCTCAGCCGGGCGCCGGCCCAGCGTCTCCAGCTCCGCCTGCACTGCGCCCGCGCCGCGCAGCCGGATGCCCTGGTCATCGAACAGGTGCGCCAGATAGGGATCGAGCATATCCAGACGGCTCACGTCGCCGCGCAGCGCAAGCCACGCCCGCGCCGGTTCCTCCAGCCGGTCCAGGCGCCGGTTGTTCAGGTCCACCTTGAGCGTCAGTGTGGTTTCGTGGGCGTAGGGGTCCGAATCGGCCAGGGTCACGTCGCGCAGCTGCGTGCTGAAAGTCAGCCATTCCGGGTGTTCAGGCGACACTTCCAGGAGCACCGTGCCGTCGCCCTGCGCACGGTGCACCGTCGCCATCACCCCCTGCGCGGCCGGTTCGCGGTCCGGCCAGAGGTCCTCGCGCAGCCGCGGCTCGTCGACTTCGACACGCAACGCGGGTGAGTCCAGCTGCAGGGTGCTGCCCGGCGCAAGTACTCCCCGGGCCAACGTCAGATCGCCCTGCAGCCGGCCATGGCCGGACAGCGCGAGCCAGGGCAGGGGTTCCAGATAAGGCATGAAGACATCCCAGGCGTCGGCATGGGCATCCAGCTGAACGGCGCCGGACAAGGCCTCCAGAATCTCCGCGCCGACCTCTCTCGGCGCGACACGGGCCAGTGACGCCTCGGCGGTGAGGGCGATGTCGCGCACCAGGGTGACCCCGTCAGTGTCGCGCCGCAGTCGGCCGCCCTCCAGACGGAGTGCCAGGTGGCGGATCGCCAGCTGTCGAGCCGTGAACACGGTGTCCTCCAGGCGCAGTTCCCCGGCACCCACGAGGGCCAGCTCGTTCAGCGTCAGGCGCCGGATCCCGCGGGCATCGAGCGAACGGATGTGCAGCTCGCCACGAAGCAGCGCAAGCAGCGAGAGTTCCAGTGTGGCACGGTCCGCGGCTACCGAGAGCGCGAGTTCGTCGTCTTCCCGGGCCAGATGGAACCCTTCGACCTCCCAGCGACCGGGGTGTCGGCTGCGGCCGGTCTCCCAGGAGATCTCGACCCCTTCTACCTGGGAGAGCCGCTGCGGCAGCCAAGGGCTGTTGAGCAGCCAGTAGCTGCCCGCGAACCAGACGAGCACCAGCAGCGTCAGCCCGGCGAGCAGCGACAGGACTGGATGGCGGCGGAAGACGGTCGGGCGTTTCGACATTCCGGCACCCCCGTTCTTCATGAAGACCTTTCTGTCGGGGTATGGTACCGGTTGTCCGGGCTGTCGATGCATCCTTTACCAGAGCGCTCTCTGCGTTGCTGTTGGTCGCGGAAGCCGCTCTGCCCCCTGTTCCCGCCTGTACGATCTCGACTTCCGGCCGGAACGCTGCTTCACTTCATGGATAGCCGTTGGGACGCAAATCGTGCCAGAACACATCGTCGTCATTCGGGGTCACCCCGAGCGCAATGAGCGCCGTCCCTCCCGTGCGTTGGCGAATGTCTGTGCCGAGGGGCCGGGGCAGGCGAAGTCTGGCGGGTTGCGTTCGCCGAGCTGGACTTCCCGTTATTGCGCGGCGTATGGGCCTGGCCGGGGAGCGGACGTGATACCGGATATCGACCAGGGCCGGAACGCCGTGACCGGGGCCAACCCCCGGTGGTCCGGGAGGAGAAAGGGCTCCGTTCGTCATTGGCCGCTTCTGCCACTGCTCCTTGGGCTGCTATCCCCGTCGATTCAGGCGACTTCGCCGGAGACCCCCGAGGCCGAACAGCCATGGACCGAGCTGGAACGGGGCATCCTGGTCCTGGAATACGAGAACGACCTCTTCGCGGGCGAGGACCGGTACTACACCAGCGGCGTGCGCGCCAGCTGGATCACGCCCAGCGCCCGCCAGCCCGGTGTGCTTCGCAATGTGGGCAGGCTGATCCCTTTCTTCCCGGGGCAGGGAGACATCAATACCTACTGGTCGATCGGGCAGAACATGTTCACCTCGGAGGACATCGAGGCCCCCGTACCCGATCCCGATCAGCGTCCCTACGCGGGTTGGCTGTACGCGAGCGGCGGCCTCGCGGAGGAGACGGGTGATCGCCTGGACCGTCTGCAGCTGACCCTGGGAATCGTGGGCCCGGCCTCGCTGGCGAAAGAAACCCAGGAGGCCGTGCACGGGATCACGGGAGCGCCCATCCCCCAGGGCTGGGATCATCAGCTGCAGGATGAAGTGACACTGATGGTCAGCTACGAGCGTCAGTGGCGCTCACTGATCAAGACCCCGGATCACGACTGGCGCATCGACGTCACGCCCCACTGGGGCGGTACCCTCGGCACCCCGTACACACTCGTCAACGCGGGGTTTACCGTGCGCCTCGGCCAGGATCTCCCTCATGACTACGGCCCACCGCGTATTCAGCCCGCGCTGCCAGGATCCGGGCTGTTCATACCCAGGAGCGACCGGGGCTGGTACCTGTTCGCCGGTATGGATGCCCGTCTCGTGGCGTGGAACGTGTTTCTGGACGGCAACACCTGGCGGGACAGCCCGAGTGTGGAGCGCCGTGCGCTCGTGGCCGACGCCCAGGTGGGCGGCGTGCTGAGCCTGGGACGAATGCGCCTGGCCTACACCCACGTCTTCCGCACGCCCGAGTTCAAGAACCAGATCGAGCGGGACGACTTCGGTGCCGTGAGCGTGTCCTGGCTGTTTTGAAACACTCGGTTCTCGAGGCGGTCGATTTCGGCACGTAACCACCCCGTTCACGGCGTGCGACGACTTCACGCATGCGGCCGGGGATTGGCGCTTGTATACAAGGCGCGGTGACAGCCGCTTGCACTCGGAAGCGTTGGCTGCGTACCCGCGCTAGACTGCATGCGGAGCGCCGACGGCAACAGCGGTCAACGGTTCTGGAGAGGTGCGAGTTTGGCAAAAGATCAATCCGGCCCTTTTTTCTATGCGAACCAAGCGCCCGAGCAAGCCGCTCGGGACGGGATCGAGGCCCGTCTGCGGGCGTCCGGTTGGTACGTGCAGGACAGGGACGCGCCCGATTTCAACGCCGGCCCGGGAATCGCCGCCCGCCGAGACCTTCGACTCGGTTCGGGCGAATCCGCCGGTCGGCAAGAAAAGCTCCATGAGCTTCACGATGGAGAACCTGCGTTCCGCGCTCGCGAGCTTTGAGGCCGCGAACGCGGGGTGAAAGTCCGTTCACGGCAACGACAGGACGGCCATTATCCTGAGGTCAGCCGCCTGGCTTCGCGCACGTCCACGACAGTGCGTTCGTGCCAGGGAGCCTTCGACGGCGTCAAGGCGGAAGGTCGGCTATTCGTCGCGTCCATGATCACGGACGCTGAGTGTCGGGGGAGAGGAAGGTGGCGCATTTGTGGGAAGGCCTCGATCGTCAGTACCGACGACTGTGTCTGCGCGCCCGGGCGTGGCTTGATCGTCATCCCCGGCTGGACGCCTTCCTGCGGTCCAGCGGTGCGCTGAGCACCCGGGATGGAGCGATACCGCGCGGTGTTGCCGTCGGGCTGTTCGTGGCCCTGTTGCCGTTGTTTGGTGTGCAAACCCTGCTCATCGCTGTCGTTTGCATCGCCGTGCGAGGCAATTTTCCGGCCGCGTTCGCGGTGTCCTGGGTCAACAACCCGTTTACGGTGGCCCCGTTATACGTCACGTTCAACGCCATCGGGGATCGTCTCTTCTCCGGCCTGCTGAGTCCGTTGGTGAGTGTGGCAGGGCTGAAACGCGACGTGGTGCTCGAGGGGCTGTATCTCGGCGTGGGCGCCCTGTGTGTCGCGATTCCCGCAGCGATTCTCGGCTACACGATCGCTTATTTTGCTGAAAAGGCGCTACGGGCCCGCCAGACCACACCCGGCGCGTCCGATCCGACACGTCTGCGCAACCGGCGCCGGCATTGAGGTGAAGGGACCCTGAATCCAACGTCCGCGCGGACGCGCACCGGTTGGCCGATCCTGTCCCGCCTGGTCCAGAATGGACGGCGTAGCATTCGTTGGATCGGCCGATGGCAAGCTGCGCGATGCTGCCCCATCTCCTGATCGAGAGCGGGTATCGATTGCCGTGTGGATGTTGCGCTGGGGGATTTCGGCCGGGCCATTCGCATCAAGGTTTATGACCTGGAGGCGCTATGTCACTGGAACTGATCTTTCTGACCCTGGGGTTTCTCTTCCTGCTTGGATTGCTTGCCGATGAAGGCGGTCGCCGAACTGCTCTTCCGAGGGTGACCTTGCTGCTGGCCCTCGGCGTTCTGGTGGGGCGCTCGGGACTCGACCTGTTTCCCGCCGAGATGGAGATCTGGTACGAGTTTTTCTCCATTCTGGCGCTGACCATGGTGGCGTTTCTGCTGGGCGGAATCTTCACTCCCGCTACCTTGCGGCGCCATGGACGCGAGATCACGCTGATCTCGATTTCCATCGTCCTGGTTACCCTGGCGGTCGTGGCTGGAGGCCTTTGGTTGCTGGGGGTCACGCCCGCCCTGGCGTTGTTGCTCGGTGCGATCGCAACCGCCACGGCACCCGCGGCCGTCCAGGATGTGCTGCATCAGGACGGGCAGGATGGATCCTTCGCGCTCAAGATCAAGGGCATCGTGGCCATCGACGATGCCTGGGGCATCATCGCCTTCAGTATCGCGCTGGCAGTCGCGGCCATACTGACGGGCCAGGCAGAAGAGGGTCTGTGGCTGCATGCGGCGCGTGATCTGGGCGGGGGTGTTGCGCTGGGTGCGGCGATCGGGGTTCCGGCGGCCATCCTGACCGGGCGACTCCGCGAGGGAGAACCCACGCAGACCGAGGCCCTGGGCGTCGTGTTTCTCACGGCGGGCGCCGCTCTCTGGTTCGAGGTATCGTTTCTGGTGGCCGGCATCACGGCGGGTGCCATCGTCGTAAACCTCGCCCGCCATCACGATCGTCCATTTCATGAGATCGAGCACATTCAATGGCCGTTCATGATGCTGTTTTTCATCCTGGCCGGTGCATCGCTCGAGATCGTGCGGTTGGTGGACCTGGGAATCATCGGGCTGGGGTATCTATTGCTGCGGTTCGTGAGCCGCATCGTCGGCGGCTGGATCGGAGCCTGGCTGGGACGCTCGCCGGCGACACAGCGGCCCTGGTTCGGAGTGGCGCTGATGCCGCAGGCCGGTGTCGCGATTGGCATGGCACTCGTGGCGGCGAATCATTTTCCCGAAATGGCGGAAACCATCCTGGCTCTCACCGTTGGCACAACGGTCATCTTCGAGCTTTTTGGCCCACCGGCGACGTTGCTGGCACTACGGCGGGCCCAACGCTGAGCGTCATGGGATAGCGTCGAATCCATTGTCCGGCGCGCGCGATGGGCGAAGGGCCCGGCCCCTTTCGGTACCGTCAGTCCGAAGCAAAGTCGAGGGCCCTCTACCACCGTCGGCACGTGCAGGCCAAACCGGTTTGGAGTCAAATATCAGGCGCCGGGTCTCGTTGGATGAAATCGGAGGAGCAGGAGATGCAGGAGGGTCGCTACGTCATCAGGGGCATGACGCCCGCTGAAATCGGGATGGCGGTCGATTGGGCCGCGAGCGAAGGCTGGAATCCGGGTCTTCATGATGCGCAGTGCTATGCGGCCGCCGATCCTCACGGCTTCCTGATTGGCGTACTCGACGGTGAGCCCGTTGCGACGATTTCAGCGATCCGGTACGGCGCGTCGTTCGGGTTTCTCGGGTTTTACATCGTCCGGCCGGAATTCCGGGGCAATGGCTACGGAATGCAGATCTGGGATGCCGGCATCAAGCATCTGGCGGGCCGGAACATCGGCCTCGACGGCGTGGTGGCCCAGCAGGACAACTATCGAAAGTCCGGCTTCGAGCTGGCCTACCGCAACGTGCGTTTCGAGTGCGCCGGTGGTGGCGACGTCCCGAAGGCGCGGGAGCTTGTGCCCCTGTCCTCGCTGCCGTTCGAGGCCATCGAAACGTACGAGCGCCCGTTTTTTCCAGCCCGGCGCTCGGCGTTTGTCCGGGCATGGATCCAGCAGCCGGATGGCCATGCGCTGGGTATCCTCGGGAACGGAACGCTCCGGGGCTACGGGGTGATTCGCCCCTGCGGGTCGGGTTTCAAGATCGGCCCTCTTTTTGCGGACACACCGGACCTGGCGGAGGTGCTCTTTCGGGCCCTGAAGTCGCGAGCAGGTCCGTCCGATCCCGTTTTTCTCGATACGCCGGAAATAAACGAAGCGGCAGTGCGCCTGGCTCGGGGCCATGGCATGCGCGTGGTGTTCGAAACCGCGCGAATGTACTCGGGCGAAAGTCCCGATCTGCCGCTGAGCCGTGTGTTCGGGGTGACCTCGTTCGAGATCGGATGAACCTCAACGTGGAAAGGACGGAGCCGTCATGACTGCGGTGGATCCAGTACCGGCCCGGGTACGAAAGGCGGAGGGGCCGGATCGCCAGGCGATTGTCGATCTGGTTATCGCGGCCTTTGGTCCCGTCGAGGGCCCGGAGGTCGTCCGATTGATCGCGGACCTCGAGGTGGATGCAAGCGCTCAGCCGATACTGTCGCTGGTCGCGACCGTGGCCGACCGGGTCAGTGGGCATGTGCTCTTCAGCCGCGCGTCGGTCGAGACAGGGGATCGGGAGCTTTCCGCGGCGATCCTGGCTCCGCTCGCCGTGCACCCGGAGTTCCAGAACGCGGGAATCGGCGGGCAGTTGGTGATGGCGGGCCTTCGGCAGCTCGCGGCAACGGGAATGGACCTGGTGTTCGTGCTGGGGCACCCGGACTACTATCCAAGGTTCGGGTTTGCCGAGGCGGGCGTGCGCGGCTTCGATGCGCCGTATCCGATCGCGGCGAAGAACGCCGGGGCCTGGATGGTTCTACCGCTGCGTCCCGGAATCCCGGGTACCGTGCGGGTCAGGGTGCGCTGCGCCGAAGCGCTGAACGACCCGCGGTATTGGCGGGAATGAGTGGGATTGCCGGCGGCTCGGCAGCAGCGCTTCCCCCTTTGGAAGCACCCGCTCTGCGAATGCGGACACGCCCCCGGAGGGGATGGATGGCGGAGGCGGCGTACGCCATTGATGCAAGGCGCTCGGATCTTCTCAGTGTCACTTGGGATTCTACTCGTGTGAGCGGGTCCTGTGGTGTCTGCCGATGCGTGGCCCGGTGCCGGGACCGTGTGTAGGATGGGGGGATGACCGACGATCACGAAGACCTCGATACGGAAGACACGGACAGCCTGCCGCTGAATCCGCCGCTGGACGCGGAGGAAGCCCGCGTGCTCGGCTCCCTGATCGAGAAAGAGGCCGCCACTCCCGAGGTATACCCGCTGACCCAGAACGCGACCGTTACGGCCTGCAACCAGAAAACCAGCCGGAGTCCCGTGATGCAGATCGAGCCGGGTCGTGTCGGCTGGGTGCTGCGTCGGTTGGAGGAACGCGGTCTCGTGAAGAGCGATGACGGCGCGCGAGCCAAGCGTTTCGCGCACCGTGTGGGCTCGGCGCTGCGCCTGAACGCGGGCGAGCGCACATTGATCGGCCTGCTTTTGCTGCGCGGGCCCCAGACCCTGGCCGAACTCTTGACGCGAGCGGATCGCCTTCACCGGTTTCAGGATCTCGACGACGTACGCAACCATCTCGACGCCCTGGCGGCACGCGGAGAGCCGATGGTGGTGCGATTGCCCCGGGGGCCCGGCCAGCGCGAGGATCGCTACATGCACCTGCTCTGCGGCAAGGAGGCGGCGCTGACAGCGTCGCGCGGGGCCTCGTCTGCCTCTTCTTCGATGACCCATGAGACGGTCGCCTCCGGCACGCTGGCCGAAAAGGTCATCGAACTGGAGCGGCGTATCGAAGCCCTGGAACGTCGCCTGGCGGATGCGGAGGACGAGCGTTCCGGCGTCCGTTCACAGGTCTGATGGTGCCTTCAGAGCGGCGAGAAGCGTGAACGGGAGGCAGGCCCGTGATCGGAGCGATTGCCGGTGACATCATTGGTTCGATTCACGAGGGGGCGGCGCCTCAGCCGAAGGACTTCCCCTTGTTCGTGTCCGGTTCCCGGTTCACCGACGATACGGTGCTGACCGTCGCGGTCGCCAGCGCGGTGCTGAGCGGAATGGACTACGGGACGTCGCTGCGGGCGTGGGGCCGGCGCTACCCGGGGGCCGGGTACGGCGGCTGGTTCCGCCGCTGGCTGTTTCAGGACGATGCTCCGGCCTACAACAGTTTCGGCAACGGCTCGGCGATGCGGGTTTCCGCGATCGGCTGGGCTTTCGAGGATCTGGAAACCGTGCTGCACGAGGCGAAGCGCAGCGCCGAGGCGACACACAATCACCCGAAAGGCATCCAGGGCGCACAGGCCGTGGCCGGAGCGGTCTGGGCGGGACGCATGGGTAAGGGCAAGGATGCAATCGAGGCGCTGGTGTCCCGCCGCTTCGGCTACGACTGCGCTCTCGACTGGGCCGCATTGCAGCGCCGTGGCGGCTTCGACATCACCTGCCAGGGGACCGTGCCCGCGGCCGCGGCCGCCTTCCTGCGGTCGACGGATTACGAAGATGCGGTGCGCAATGCCGTCTCGCTCGGCGGTGACGCCGATACCCTGGCCTGCATCGCGGGAGCGCTGGCCGAAGCGCATTATGGCCGCGTGCCGGATGCGATCCAGGTCGAGGCGATGGCCCGACTGGATCCGTCACTGCGAGCCGAGGTTCGCACTTTCGCACAACGGTACGGGGTCCCGATGGTGACGACGGAAGGTCCGGAAGAGACTCCGGAATGAAGGGTCTCGAGCGCTTTGATTGCCATGGCTCCAAACGCTAGGCATCCTTAACGATGAAGGCGGGAGCGAACGCCTGCACGCCATAAGCCGGAGCGCAGCGCGGAAGAGGGCGCACAGACCGTCTTCGGCCGTGGTGCTTCGCCGACAGTCTGCTGCCGGTCACCAAGCTGAGACCGAGCGCGCTGCAGGTGACGCCGACATTCATTCGCCGGGGGGCAGAGCCTGCAGCGCGGGCCCGCCCCGCCCGACACCCGCGTGACCGATCCACACCAACTTGAACCCAAGGAGATTCTCATGAAACTCATCGCATCACTGACACTGGCTGGCACAATGGCCCTGGCGCTGCCGGCCCTGGCCGAGGACCGCCCGGATCACTACCAGGCCAAAGAGGCCGAAACGGTGGAACAGGCCCTCGCCAACCTGCACGAATACAACGCCAGACTGGCCTCGCTCGTGGAAAAGGACGAGCTGACCCCGGAAGAACTGAATCAGGTCCACCTGCTCACCTACACCCTGGAGAATGCGCTGGAGAAGTTGCGCGAAGAGCATGAGACGCTGGCTGAGGTGCTGGAGGAGGTCCATGTGGCCTCAGAATCCGTCGATGCCGACACGGTCCGGCGCAGCGGGCGTGATTACCTGGAGCGTGTGCAGAAGCTCATTCCCTGAGTGCGGCACCGACGCGGCCGACGACAGGGCGCGCAACGGGCTCTCGTGTTGCGCGGGCTGCCTCTCCGGACGCCCGACTCCATGACAGCGCAGCCGGGGGTGCATCCTCTGCTTTCTGACTGGACCCACTGTTTTCCGCCCTGTCTTCCAGGGCCATTGGAATCATCGGCGCGGAGGCCGACCATCGATGAGCAGCCTTTTCGATCCTCTTGACGTGGGCGACCTGACCCTGAAGAACCGCGTGATCATGGCGCCGCTGACGCGCATGCGCAGTCAGCAGCCGGGGAACGTCCCCTGGGAACTGAATGCGGAGTACTACACCCAGCGCGCCTCCGCCGGCCTGATCATCTCGGAAGCGACCCAGATCGCTCCGCTGGGTCAGGGATATCCCGGTACGCCCGGCATTCATACCGACGCGCAGGCCGCGGGCTGGAGGCAGGTCACCGATGCGGTGCACCGGGCCGACGGCCTGATGTTCCTGCAGTTGTGGCATGTCGGGCGCATCTCGCACTCGTCGTTTCATCCCGACGAAGGGCTGCCGGTCGCGCCCTCCGCGGTGAAGCCATCGGGCGAAGTGCTGATCGCCGACTGGACCATGGCGCCCTACGAAACGCCGCGTGCGCTGGAGACCGTTGAGATCCCCGGCGTGATCGCCCAGTATGCCGCGGCCGCCCAGCGGGCGAAGGAGGCAGGCTTCGATGGCGTGGAGGTTCACGGGGCCAATGGCTACCTCCTGGACCAGTTCCTCCAGGACGGCAGCAACCGGCGCACGGACGCCTACGGCGGCAGCATCGAGAACCGCGCACGCCTGCTGCTGGAGGTGGTCGACGCGGCCGTCGGCGTCTGGGGCCGGGAGCGCGTGGGCGTGCGCCTTTCGCCCTACGGCACCTTCAACGACATACATGATTCCGACCCTGTCGCCCTGTTCACCCACGTCCTCGGGCAGCTGAGTGATCGTGGCATCGCGTACGTGCACATGATCGAACCGCGTGCCACGTCCGCGGGCGGCGGCGACGCAATACTGGAAGCCGCCCCCTGCACCTCCGAAATCTTCCGTCCGCGCTTCGACGGTGTCTTCATTTCCGCCGGGGGGTATGACCGGGAAGGGGCGCTCGAGGCGGTGGCGAGCGGCCGTGCCGACGCCATCGCCTTCGGGCGGGCGTTCATCGCGAACCCGGATCTCCCCGAGCGGTTGAAAAAGAACGCGCCCCTCAACCCCTACGACCGCAGCACGTTCTACGGCGGCGATGCCGAGGGCTACACCGATTATCCCGCCCTGGGCTGACGGTCGCGCCCGGATGCCGGGGCGTGACCGGTCCCGGGCGGGCCCCGGCGATCAGGCCTGGATCGCGGGTTTGGTCGCCTCGATATGGGCCGAGAGCACGTAGTCTTCCACGCCGCGGCCCGGCGCCCAGTCCTTGATGAATTCCCGGGATTCATCCTTGGGTGTGATGCGGATGTCCTGGAAACCAGCCGCCTTGAGCATCGCATGCAGGTCGTCCAGGAGCGGCGCGCCGGCGATGCAGCCCGCGTAGAGCACCGGATCGTTGCGCATCGCCTCCGGCAGCTCGGTACTGGCGACGACATCCGAGACCGCCAGCCGGCCGCCGGGTTTCAGCACGCGGAAGGCCTCGCGGAAGACCTGGGGCTTGTCCGGAGACAGATTGATCACGCAGTTGGAGATGATCACGTCGGCGCTGTGGTCGGCCACCGGCAGGTGTTCGATTTCGCCCAGGCGAAACTCGACGTTCGTGAACGCGCCCTTCTCGGCATTGGCGCGGGCCTTGCTGACCATGGTCGGCGTCATGTCGACGCCGATGACGCGGCCGGTCGCACCGACTTCGGGGGCAGCGAGAAAGGCATCGAACCCGCCGCCGCTGCCCAGATCCACCACCACTTCACCCGGTCGAAGGCTGGCGATCGCACGTGGATTGCCGCAACCCAGACCCATGTCCGCGCCGCCCGGAACCGCCGCGAGATCCGCGGTGGAGTAGCCGAGGCGGGTCGAGATCAGCGTGTTGATGGCGGCGTCGTCGGAGACCCCGCAGCAGCCTGATGCCTCGCCGCAGACCTCGCCCGCGTTGCTGGCCTCGGCCACCCGGGCGTAGCTGTCCCGCACCTGCTGGCGGATTTCATCGGTTTGTTTCTGGCTCATGGTTGATTCCCGGATCGATGGGCGAGGGATTCAATGGTATCCGGGATCCCGAAGCAGGGCGCAAACGCCCACGCTACGCGGCAGCGATTCCACCGCCCGTCGCGTCGCGGAGAAGGCCGGCAGTTCCCCCGGAACCGACTAGACTCCTGACATTGGGGCCAGGATCGTGCTTCGGCATGGCATGCCGGACGAACCGGAGGCCGCGGCGGGAAGACCCGGAACAGGGTTGCGCCCGGAACCCGCCCCGCCCACAGGCCGTATGGAGGGAGAGGGATGGAAGACGTCGGCACCTGGAGCGACGACGTGGTGGGCCTGGTCGGCAAGGCCGTACTGGCGCCCTCCAGTCACAACACGCAGCCCTGGTTCTTCCTGCTGGGTGAGCCTTATGTCGACCTGCTCGCGGACCGTAACCGGGCTCTGCCGGTCAACGATCCCGACGGCCGGGAACTCACCATCAGTTGCGGATGCGCGTTGTTGAATCTGTCATTGGCGGCTGCCGCATCCGGCTATCACGTGGAAAACTGGCTGCTGCCGGACCCGGACGAACCGGACTGGTTTGCGCGGGTCTCGTTGACCGGCAATTCAACGGAGCGGGTACCGGAGGCCGATCTGGCCCGATTCATCGAAATGCGACGGACCTGCAGGACGCGCTTCGAGTCCCGGCCGGTGGGCGAGGACATCGTGGCCGTGCTGACCGCCGCGGCGGAGGCCGAGGGGGCGTGGCTGCGACCGCTGCTGGGCGACAAGGTCCGCGAACAGGCCATTGCGATGATCGTCGAAGGGGACGGCGAACAGTGGGCAGACCCGAATTGGCGGCGTGAACTCGCCGCCTGGATGCACCGGCCAAGCGAAGGGGACGGACTGCCCGTGTCCACGCTGACCGCGCCGGTTACCCAGATGATCGTCCGCCACTTCGACATGGGTGGCGGCGTGGGGTCCAAGGACCGCGAGCTGGCGCACAGCTCGCCGTTGCTGGTTGTGCTGGGGACCGACGGCGATTCACCCCGGGACTGGCTGCTGGCGGGCCAGGCGCTGCAGCGGGTGCTGCTGGTCGCAAGCGAGCAGGGCCTGCGCGCGTCGTACCTGAACCAGCCCATCCAGGTGGCGTCGCTGAGGCCCAGGGTCACTGAACTGGTCGGTGGCGACGGGTTTCCACAGATTCTCCTGCGCTTCGGCTATGCCAGCAACCCGCTGCCGCCTGCGCCGCGCCGTCCGCTGGAAGACGTCGTCAAGTGGAGTTGATTCGACCCCTGGCAGCGGCGATGTCCGTTCTCAGGCGGCGTTGGCGATCGGATCGGTCTGGCCGGCGCGCGCTATCTTCAGCGTCACCAGTTCCTCGGCGCTGGTCGGGTGGATCGGGATCGTGAGATCGAAGTCGCGCTTGGTCGCGCCCATGCGAACCGCGACCGCGAAGCCCTGCAGCATCTCGTCGACGGCGTCACCGACCATGTGAATCCCGACCACCTGCTCGTTCTCGCCGGCACAGACGAGCTTCATCGCCACTGGCGCGACCTCGCCTTCGGCAAACGCCCGGGCGAGACCCCCGTATTCAGTCTCGTAGATCTTCACCGAATCGCCGAACTTCTGCATGGCCTGCGGCTCCGTCATGCCCACGGCGGCGGTGGGTGGGTGCGTGAACGTAACGGTCGGGATCTGCCCGTAATCGACCGGAACCGGGTTGCGCTCCGGAGCGAACCAGTGGTCGGCGAGGCGGCGACCAGCGGCAATGGCCACCGGGGTCAGCGGTCCCTTGCCAATGATGTCCCCCAGCGCGAATACGCCGGGCACATTCGTTTCCTGCCACTCGCCGACCGGAACCACTCCGCTGGGGTGCACCTCGACGCCGATCGCTTCCAGGCCGATGTCTCGGGTCTTCGGACGACGCCCCACGGCCCAGAGCACTTTCTCGAATGGTCCGTACTCGCTGCCGTCCGCGATCTGTACCTGAACCGCACCGGGTGTGCCGCCGAGGCCGGTTACCTTGGCGCCCAGATGCCGCTGGATACCCTGCTCCTCCATATGCCTGTCCAGCACATGGCTGATCATCGGGTCGAACATTTCCAGGACCCGGCTTTCCATTGCAATCACGGTGACGTCGACGCCCATGGCACGCAGCATTCCGGCCATTTCCAGCCCGATGTAGCCGGCGCCGATGATGGCGATGGAGCCTGGCAGGTCGTCCCACTGGAAGAAGTCGTCGGACGTCGCGCCAAGCTCGTGCCCCGGCATGCGCGGCACCAGCGGTTCTCCACCGGTCGCAATCACAATGCGATCGCCCTGATAGGTCTTGCCGCCCGCGGTGACGGTGCGCTCGTCCATCACCTGCGCACGTTCAGGCACGTATTCGACACCCAGGCGTTCCAGGTAGCCGGACCAGTAGTCGTTGAGCATGCGCAGGAACGCATGGCGCCGCTGGACCAGGTCCGGGTAGCGGATGCCGGAGATCTGGATATCGAGACCGAATTCATGGGCATGCCGGGCCTGGGTGGCGTGGTGTGCCGCGTACCAGGTCAGTTTCTTCGGCACGCAGCCCTCGTTGACGCAGGTGCCTCCCAGCGGTTTCGGGTCGAACACCACCACGCGTGCGCCATGGCCGGCAGCCCGTTCCGCCACGGCCAGGCCGCCGCTGCCGCCGCCGATTACGATTACGTCGTACTTGTCCATGCTGGCTCCCGTTCAATGCTGTGTTCGAAAACGGCCCCGCATCAGCGGAGCGCGTCGGAAAATCTCGTTTCATATGGTACCGGGTTATGCGACGCCGGCTGAATAGCCGACGCACCGGTGCCGGGGATCCGTTCCCCGGCACCGGCCGCATCAGGCTGCGGTGGATTGCGGGTCGCCCTGCAGCCACGCCTTCAGGTCTTCGGACCCGCCGATGCGCGCACCGTTCACAAACACCTGGGGCACGGTCATCGCACCCGTGGCGGCGCGCAGGCTGCGCAGATTGGCGTCGCGGCCCAGCACGATCTCCTCGAAGTCCATGCCCGCCTGTTCCAGGTCTTCCTTCGCCGCCTTGCAGTAGGGGCAGCCCGGCTTGGTGAACAGCACGACATCCTTCGGGCGGGCCGCCTTCGGCGCCACGTACTCGAGCATGGTATCGGCGTCGGAAACGACGAACGGGTCGCCCGGCTCGTCCGGCTCGATGAACTGCTTCTCGATCACACCGTCGCGAACGAGCATCGAATAGCGCCACGAACGTTTGCCGAAGCCGAGGTCGGACTTGTCGACCAGCATGCCCATGCCTTCGGTGAACTCGCCGTTGCCATCGGCCAGGAAGGTGACGCGGTCGGCCTGCTGGTCTGCCTGCCAGGCTTCCATCACGAATCCGTCGTTGACCGAGATGCACACGATTTCATCGACGCCCTGGGCCTTGAACACCGGCGCCAGTTCGTTGTACCGCGGCACATGCGCCGAGGAACAGGTCGGAGTGAAGGCGCCGGGAAGCGCAAACACCACCACGTTGCGGCCCGTGAAGATGTCGGTGGAGCGAACGTCGTTCCATTCGTTGTCGGTGCGGCAGCGGAACGTCATTTCGGGGACGCGCTGGCCTTCTCGTGCTTGCAATGCCATGTATATTCTCCTGAGTGGAAAGGTTGTGATTCGGTAGGGTGAAAAGATTTTCAGGTCCAGCTCGGTGCTGGAACGACCCCCACCTTACGTAGGGTGAGAAAATAACTCCAATCGAATGATCATATCCAAGTGATAGATTTTGGCTAAAGATGGGTCTGGGGCGACTGTGGGGGTCCGGTTGACGGCAGACGCGTAAAAGGCGGAAGCTTTGGGGTCCAGCCTGCATGCTCAGGCAACCGCGTTATGGCGGTCCGTGTCGGTCCCCCCGCGACGATAAGCTGTGAACCCCGCCAGGCCCGGAAGGGAGCAACGGTAGCAGCCGACTCGGGCGCCGGGGTGTGGCGGGTACGGGCTGCCACCCTTCGCGCACACCGACCGGCCCGACCGGTGTACAGAGAGGTCTCGAGGAACCGATGAGTCACCAGGTGCTGGCCCGAAAGTGGCGCCCCGGCCGGTTCGAGGACCTGGTGGGGCAACCCCACGTGGTTCGGGCGCTGATGAACGCACTCACGAGCGGTCGCCTGCACCACGCCTACCTCTTCTCGGGTACGCGGGGAGTGGGCAAGACGACCGTGGCCCGCATTCTCGCCCGCTGCCTCAATTGCGAAACCGGCGTCACGGCGACGCCGTGCGGTGAATGCCGATCGTGCATCGAGATTTCCGAGGGCCGTCATCTGGACCTGATCGAGGTCGATGCGGCGTCGCGAACGCGCGTCGATGATACCCGGGAGCTGCTTGACAACGTTTCCTACGCGCCGGTCTCGGGACGCTTCAAGGTGTACCTGATCGACGAGGTGCACATGCTCTCCGAGAAGAGCTTCAACGCCCTGCTCAAGACGCTCGAGGAGCCGCCGCCTCATGTGATGTTCCTGCTTGCGACCACGGATCCGCAGAAACTCCCGGTTACGGTGTTGTCGCGCTGTCTGCAGTTCAACCTGAAACCGATGCCGGGTCCGTTGATCGCCGAGCATCTGGCACGGGTGCTGGAAGCCGAGGCAGTGTCGGCGGAGCCCGGCGCGCTGCTGCGGCTCGCTGAAGCCGCGGAGGGCAGCATGCGGGATGCCCTGAGTCTGACCGACCAGGCGATCGCATACGGGGGCTCGGACCTCACGGAGTCCGAGGTCTGCGACATGATCGGGCTTTTGCCACGCTCCCGGCTTACCGCGTTGCTGGATGCCGCCTGGGCGGGACAGGGCGCGCGCATGCTCGACGAGGTGGCGGAACTCGAGAAACTCGCTCCGGACTGGAGTCGACTTCTGGAGGAACTCGCTGCGCTGGTGCACGGGGTCGCCGTGGACCAGGTCCTGGCGGAGGACCCACCGGATCAGGAGGACCCGGTCCTGCACTGGCGGTGGGAGGCGGCGCGGCGGGAAAGCGAGGAGGAAATTCAGCTGAGCTACGAGATCCTGGTGCGCGGTGCGCGTGATCTCGCGTTCGCCCCGGATCCGCGGGTCGGCGTCGAAATGACCCTGCTGCGTCTCCTTGCCTTTCGGCCGGATCCGTTGCCGGCGGCGGAGTCGACGGAGTCCGGGCAGGCGCCGGGTCTGTCCGCGCGCCCCGCGGCTGTGCCCGCCAGGGCGACCCAGGAACCTTCCGGGACCCGCGGCGCTGAGGTGCGGGATTCCGCCGTTGGTGCGGGTACGGCACGACGCCCGGCCGCGCCAACGGCGGATGCGCAAGCCCCGAAGCGGGCGTCTGTCCCGCCGGCAGCGACGGCAAGCTCGGGCGACTCCGTGCGGGGACCCGCTTCCGTGTCGGAGCCGGCGATGCTGGACTGGCACGCTTTCGCCCGGGATCTGTCGCCCGGACCCGCACGTGAACTGGCTCTGCACGCCGACCTGATCGAGTGCGCCGACGGGCGGGTGGTGATTGCGGTTCCGGCCGCGCAGCGAATGCTTGGAACCGAGCGCACGCGCAAACGTCTTTCCGAGTCGCTGGCTCTGATCCTGCAGCGCGAGGTGCGGCTGGAACTGCGCGAGCAGTCCGCGCCTTCGGATACCACGCCTGCGGCGCGTCTTGCGGCCGATGCGGCGGCGCTTCAGGCTAAAGCGGAAGCGGAGGTGCGTGCGGATCCCGTGATCCAGACCCTGCGCGATACTTTTGGCGCCGAGGTGGCGCGCGTGAGCCTCGAAGAGCGGGCGGCGGACCCCGGTGTGGATGGCGCGGGTGCCCGCTGAGGGCCCGTGAATGCCGCGCGGACCGGGCTACATTTTGATCTTGTCGATGTGAACGACCAGGAGCTTGGAAACATGATGAAGGGTGGCTTGGGTGGGCTGATGAAGCAGGCCCAGAAGATGCAGGAAGACATGCAGAAGGTGCAGGCCGAACTGGCCAACATGGAAGTGGAGGGCCAGGCCGGGGGCGGCCTCGTACAGGTACTCATGACCGGCAAGCACGAGGTGAAGCGTGTGAAGATTGATCCCGGTCTTTTTGACGACGATCGCGACATGATCGAAGATCTTGTTGCGGCTGCCGTCAACGATGCCGTACACCGGGCGGAAGCCGCCGCGCAGGAGAGGATGGCCGGGCTGACGGCGGGTCTGGGCTTGCCGCCCGGCATGAAGCTGCCGTTCTGAGCGGGGTGCCGGGACGGAGCGGATGGAAGCGGCCCTCGACGAATTGATCGCCGCCCTGCGTTGCCTTCCGGGGGTGGGTGTGCGGTCTGCGCGGCGTATGGCGCTGCATCTGCTGGAACGCGATCGGCAGGGTGGGCGCCGTCTGTCGCGGGCGCTCGATGTGGCTGTGGAGACCATCGGGCACTGCTCGGTCTGCCGCACCCTCACCGCCTCGGATACCTGCCCCCGCTGCCTCGATGCGGCGCGCGATCGCAGTGTGATCTGCGTGGTCGAGAATCCCGGAGATGTCCTGGCCATCGAGAACGCCACGGATTACCGAGGACTGTTTCACGTGCTGCTCGGCCGTCTGTCGCCGCTCGATGGGATCGGACCCGAGCAGCTGGGGCTCGACCGTCTCGAGCAGCGCCTTCGCCAGCACGCGGTGCGGGAGTTGATTCTGGCGACCAACGCGTCGGTCGAGGGTGAAGTCACGGCACACTATCTCTCCGAAATGGCGGCGAGGTATGGGATTCGGGCCACCCGCATCGCGCAGGGTGTCCCCTCCGGCGGCGAACTGGAGTATCTGGATTCAGGCACCTTGAATCAGGCGCTTTCCGGTCGTCGCGACTACTGAGTGCCGCGCCGATGCGCGGGCTCGATCATCCGGGAGGACAGCGTCATGACCGATTGTATTTTCTGTAAAATCGTCAACCGGGAGATTCCCGCCGATCTGATCCTGGAAACCGACACGCTGGTCGCTTTCCACGATCTGAATCCACAGGCGCCGCAGCACATCCTGCTGATCCCGAAAAAGCATATCGCCACGCTGGATGGGGCAGGGGATGAGGATCGGGCGATCCTCGGGGATCTGTTGCTGGGCGCCGCCGAGATCGCCCGGCGGCTCGGATTCGCGGAAGCCGGCTACCGGACCGTGATCAACTGCAACCAGGACGGGGGGCAATCGGTCTACCATCTCCATGTTCACGTCCTTGGCGGGCGCGCGCTGGGCTGGCCCCCGGGATGATGGAAAAGGTTTATACTACGAGGTGACGAATTGTTTTTCGGCCCCGAACGCGGTTGAGCCGTACGAATGCGATGATGAACGCCCCATCACAATCCAGCTTGCACCTCGGCCGCCCCGGTGGTTGGCTGTGTGCGCTCGTCTTGTTGCTGGTCCCGGCGCTGGCGCAGGCGGACAGTCGCTCGGTGTACGAACTCTCCTATGCGTTCGGCGAGGAAGCCCGCCCTTCGCTCGAAGCCTATTCCACGAACGACCTGTTGCGTCCCGGTTTTCGAAGCGAGGCGCCTCGCGGGCAGGAGCTGAGTCTGGGTGTGCGCTCGACGCGCCTGCCATCCGCACTGGAGCCCGGGCTCGGGGAACAGTCGATCGAGACGACCGGTGGGTTCATCCATCGGTTCGGCGATAGGGGTTTCGGCTATGGCGTGAATTTCGGGGTGGGCCTGTACGCCTCCGCATGGGACCAGGCGCCCGATGCGGCCGACGCCGCTTTTGCGGGAACGTCGCCGCTGGTGGTCAGTGATTTCAGCGCCGGACCCACCTATGAAACCGGTAATCTGCTCAGCCGGATTCGGGTCGGGGTGCGTTACCCGATTCTGGGCGAAGCGGATTCGCGCAGCTCGTTTTACGGGCATCGGGGCGACGGCGCGCGCGGTACCGGCTATCTGAGCCTCGACAGCCGGTTGCGGTTCAGCAACCAGACCGAGATGTCGGTGAGTCTTTTCTACGACGACCACGGCGCTGCGGATGCCCGCAACTGGCTCGACGGCGGCCTCGATTTTCGGGACGGGTTGAATGGCGGCAGGTCTGTCGTCGGCGTCGAGATGGGGCTGAATTTCTGATCGGAGGCTAGTGGGCCAGGCGGAAAATCCGGTACCAGATCGCTTCGCAGAGACGCTGGCGCTGCGTTGGGAAAGTTTGAAATAGGATGGCTTTTCCTGCACTTGCCCGCCTTGCTCCGGCGCCTCTGGCTATGCTCCAGAGTCACCGAACTTTCCGCATGGCCCACTAGGTTTCGGAGTTCCGCGCATGCCCCTTGCGTTCCAGGGGGGTGTGTCGGTCCGATGCGCCGCTGCCCGTCTCCATTCCCGAGAACAATTCCAGCCAGGCGGCCATGCGGCCCGCCATGATGCGACCCTCGTCAGCCGCGATCCGGACCGCGCAATCGGGTTCGGCGCGGTGCGTGCAGTCGCGGAAGCGGCAGTGCTCCGCGATTTCGGCGATGTCTGGAAATCCGCGGGCCAGATCGTCCGCGCCGCGAATCTCGGGAGAAAAGTCCCGGACCCCGGGAGAATCGATCCAGGCAGCACCATCGCCGGTTTCGTACCAGCGGGCGGTCGTGGTGGTATGCCGGCCCTCGCCGGTGTCGCCCAACGCCCCGACCCGGAGCGTTTCACGGGGCAACAGCGCCTGTATCAGGGACGACTTTCCCGCACCCGAAGGCCCGACGAGGATATTGCTTGCACCCCGGGCGGCGGCGCGCAAGAGGTCGAGTCCGTCTTCGGTATGCGCGCTGACCGACAGGATCGGGATATCGAGGGATCGGTAGTCGTCCGCCGCCAGGGTTCCGTGGCCGCCTTCCGCTGACGTGACCAGATCCGATTTGTTGATCAGGATGCCTGCCCGCGCGGGCAGGTTCAGAATGCCGACCAGGAACCGGTCGATCAGCAGGCGGGGTGTCTCAGGTCGGGGTGCCACCACGATCCAGGCCCGGTCGATGTTGGCGGCGATGGTCTTCACGCGATGAGACCCGTCCCGCCGAACCAGTCGATTTACCCGTTCCGCCCTTCGGGCGACCGCGGCTTTTCCGTTCTCGAGAAACACGAGGTCGCCACAGACCACATCGTCATTCCTGCGACGAAGGTGCGCGCGCAACACGGGCTCACCGGGCCGCGCAATGTCGACTTCACTGCCATAGCGCGCGATCACCCGGAACGGGTCATTCATCGCGGCGACCGCCGCGTTACCGAGCCGTGCAATCGCCTCGAGGCGACCGTCACACGGTGGACTACGCGAACAGCGCGTCGATGCGCGCCGCACAAATGAAGTCGTTCCGGCTCAGCCCGCCGACCGCGTGCGTGGAAAAATGCACCACGCAGCGGTTGAAGTGCACTTCCATATCCGGGTGATGATCCTGTTGGTGGGCGATCCACGCGACCGCGTTCACGAACGCCATGGTCTGGTGGTAGTCAGGGAATCGCAGCTGCCGCGAAATCCGACCGGCCTCCGGGTCCAGGCGCCAGTCCGCATGGAGTTCTTCCGCGGCTCGCGCGCACTCGGCCGCGTCCATGGGCCCCGTGAAGGTCTCCGGGGGTTCACAGTGAAGCGCTTTCAGTGCATCCATTCCAGGATCTCCGCGGAGTCTCAGAACTTGTAGTAACGGTCGTTCAGATAGGCCGCGACCGCTTCGACTTCGTCATCAAACCAGCCGACATCAAGGTTCACGTTGCAGCGGTTCACCTGCGTCACCAGGGAATCATAGGAGCCCACTTGGCGATCTTCCCGGGTGTAGAGCCCAGAGCCGTCCCCGCCGGCCATGCTCACGTGGCAGCTGATGCAGTTGTCCTGGTGCAGTTGTTCACCCCGCTGCACGTCACTGGCCTGTGCCGAGAGGCTGAAGGCGGCGGAGATGGCGAGGATGGAGACTGCTTTTCCAAAATGATGCATGGTCTTTCTCCTTTGCATGCGGTGATGCATGAGGTGTGTTCAGTCGGGTCACTCGGGACCGGTCCCTGATGATAAACTCGAAAGAGCGATCAAGGAGAATACATGGGTCAGAATGCCGACAATCTAATCTGGATTGACCTCGAAATGACCGGATTGGATCCCGACAGGGATCTGATCATCGAGATCGCGACCATCGTCACCGACAAGGATCTCAACGTTCTGGCGGAGGGTCCGGTGGTCGCGATACGGCAGACGGACGCGATACTGGCCGGCATGGATGACTGGAATCGGCGCACGCACGGCGCTTCCGGCCTGGTGGAACGAGTGCGCCGGAGCATGACGGACGAACTGGGCGCCGAGCGCATGACCCTGGACTTTCTGAAGCAATGGGTGCCGCGCAATGCCTCACCCATGTGCGGCAACTCGATCTGTCAGGATCGCCGGTTCATGGCCCGGTGCATGCCCGATCTGGAAAAGTACTTCCATTACCGGAACCTCGATGTCAGTACGCTCAAGGAGCTGGCGCGCCGCTGGGCACCCGCGGTCATCGCCCACTCGAAAAAGGAAGCGACCCACCAGGCGTTGCAGGACATCCGCGATTCCATCGACGAACTCCGTCACTACCGGGAACACTTCATCCGCATGCCCGCGCCCGAGGGGGACTGAGGCGCGGCGATTTCACGCATACCTGGATCCGGGCGGCGCGAGCACCGTGGGCTGACCGTCGAGCGCGGGATCGCGTTCCGGGAAATCGCGGATGTAATGCAGCCCCCGACTTTCGCTCCGTTCCAGTGCGCTGCGCACGATGATGTCCGCAACCAGGACCAGGTTGCGCAGTTCGATCAGGTCCGGTGTGATCCGGTAATGGCTGTAATACTCGTGTACTTCCTCCATCAGTACGCGAATTCGGCGGTGCGCGCGCAGGAGGCGGTCTCGGGTGCGCACGATGCCGACATAATCCCACATCAGGCGGCGCAGTTCGTCCCAGTCGTGCGAAACAACGACCTCTTCATCCGAATCGGTCACCCGGGATTCGTCCCAGTTCGGCGGTTCGGGAAGGCTTTCCGGCGTGAACGGCCCGGGGTCGGAGAGGATGTGGTCTGCCGCCGATCGGGCGTACACGAGGCACTCCAGCAGCGAGTTGCTGGCCATGCGGTTGGCCCCGTGCAGGCCCGTGTAGGAGACCTCCCCGACGGCGTACAGGCCCGGGAGGTCGGTGCGGCCGTGGCGATCGACCCGGACGCCGCCGCAGGTGTAATGCGCGGCGGGCACCACCGGCAGGGGCTCGGTCGTCATGTCGAATCCATATTCGAGGCAGCGCTGGTGAATCATCGGGAAGTGCTCGCGAACGAACTCCGGCGGCCGATGGCTGATGTCGAGGTACACGTGGTCCAGGCCGAGGCGCTTCATTTCATTGTCGATGGCGCGGGCGACGATGTCGCGAGGCGCAAGTTCGGCCCGCGCATCGAATCGCTTCATGAACCGGTCTCCGTCCGGAAGCACCAGGTGTCCGCCTTCACCCCGGACCGCCTCGGAGATCAGAAACGATTTGGCCTGCGGATGGAACAGGCACGTTGGGTGGAACTGCATGAACTCCATGTTCGCGACCCGGCACCCGGCACGCCACGCCATCGCAATGCCATCACCGGTGGCGCCGTCGGGATTGGAGTTGTACAGGTAGACCTTGCTCGCGCCCCCGGTTGCCAGAATCACCACGGGGGCGAGAACCGTCACCACCTGGCGTGTCTCGCCATCCTGCACATAGGCGCCGATGACGCGCGGGACGGAATCGTCGGTATCCACGATCAGGTCCACCGCGAGATGACGCTCGAACACTTCGATGTGTGGCTGTCCCCGTGCCGTGCCGACCAGCGCTTCCTCGATCGCCTGCCCGGTGGCGTCGGCAGCATGCGCCACCCGGCGGGCGCTGTGCCCACCTTCGCGGGTCAGGTGGAGACGGCTGCGGCCGTCATGCGCTTCGCGGGTGAACGGCACTCCCAGACCCAGCAGCCACTGAATCGCTTCGGGTCCCGCGGCTACCGTCTGGCGCACGGCTTCGACATCGCAAAGCCCCGCTCCGGCGTCCAGCGTGTCGGCCACGTGGGCTTCGAAGGAGTCGGTCGCGTCGAGGACCGCGGAGATGCCGCCCTGCGCGTAACGGGTGCTGCCCTCGTCCACTGGCCCCTTGCTGATCACCGCGACGCGCCGGAAAGGAGCGAGATGGAGCGCGGCGGTGAGGCCCGCTGCACCGCTGCCGACGATGAGGACATCAAACCGTTGCGCGCTCAGGCCCTGTTGAGTTGCGCCCATGGCTCAGGTAACGTTCCGGCGTTGTTTCATCTGCGTCGACAGAAGACGCAGAGCGTTTGGGCGTTGTCGGCGAACTTCAGGATGGTCACGGGGTCCATGTATTCAAGATTACCGAAGTCGGGGTTCCATGCGGGAGTCCCCACATGAGCGAGAAGGCTTCGGACGAGGCCCTGGTGAAGCGCGTTCAACGTGGCGAGAAGGCTGCATTTGACATCCTGGTTCTCAAGTATCAGCACAAGATCATCAACCTCGTGGGTCGTTATGTCCATGACCACGCGGCTGCGCTGGATGTATCCCAGGAAGCGTTCATCAAGGCCTATCGCGGCCTCGCGAACTTTCGCGGAGAGAGCGCGTTCTACACGTGGTTGTACCGAATTGCCATCAACACCGCAAAGAACCATCTGGTGGCCCAGGGGCGGCGTCGTCCCGAGGCCGAAATCGACGCCCAGGACGCCGAGCAGATCGGCGGTGATTCTGCGCTGAAGGACAATGCAACCCCGGAAGGGGAGTTGTTGTCAGAAGAGATACAGGCGGCCGTGCAAAGGACGATCGAAAGGTTGCCGGATGACTTGAGAACCGCGATTACCCTGCGCGAACTGGAAGGGATGAGTTACGAAGAGATCGCCCAGACCATGGGATGCCCGATCGGCACCGTCCGTTCGCGCATCTTCCGGGCCAGGGAGGCCATCGACCGGACCTTGCGTCCTTTGCTGAACGACTGAATGAGCCCAACATGAACAGCGAGAACACCCAAGTTTCCAAAACCGAGCGCCTCTCCGCTTTGGTCGACAACGAAACCGATGCCTTCGAAACCCGAAGACTCATCGACGAACTGGTCCGGTCGGAAGGCGACAGGGCCCAGTGGGCCCGGTATCACCTGATCGGTGACAGTCTGCGGGGCGGGATGAAGCAGGTGGCCCCGGCCAGCTTTCTCGACGGTGTCCGTGAGGGAATCGCGGACGAAGAGCCGTTTGCACTGGCGGAGCCTGAAACCGCCCGCAGCCCCTGGCTTCGCCCGGTCGCGGGATTGGGTGTGGCGGCGACGGTTGCCGCGGTTACGCTTCTCGGGTTCCAGATGATGGTGACCCAGGGGCTGGATGATGGGGCTCCTGCAAACACGACGGTGCAGGTGGCGCCGGTTGTCGAGCCGTCCACAACCGAGGTTGCCGAGACGCCGGACCCGAGGTTTGCCCGCTATCTCGAGAATCATGCAGAGCTGCTGACTCCCGGGTCTTCGGCGTTCGCCCGGGTTCGAAATTCGGTCGACGGCGATTGATTCCGGCATGAGGGGTTGGTTCTCGCTGCTTCCACTGGCGCTGCTGGCTCTGCTGTCCGGGGCGGCTGGAGCTGGAGCGATGGAGCCGTCGGAATGGCTCGAGCGGATGAAGCAAAGCATCCATCATCACAGCTATTCAGGGACCTTCATCCTGCAGCGTGGTGACCGCATCGACACCGTACGCATCGTGCACGCCGTCGAGGACGACGGCTACCGCGAGCGGCTGCAGACCCTGACCGGATCGGCTCGGGAGGTGATTCGGTCCGTGGATCGGTTGCGTACGTTCGAAGGCGAGGGCGCCGAGACGTTGGGCGGCCCGCAACAGGGACCGCAGTGGCCACCGGCCATTGCCACCGCACTCCTGCAGAACGGAGCCCACTACGAGTTGATGTCGCCGGGGCGCGACCGCATCGCGGGCCTGCCCTGCTACATGCTTCATGCCAAGGCGCAGGACGCATTGCGCTACAGCCAGAAATACTGCGTTCACGACGACACCGGTGTGCCGCTGCTGAGCGAACTGATCGACGGCGATGGCCAGTTGCTGGAACGGCTGGTGTTCACCGAACTCGAGTTTCTGGACGTGGTGTTCGAAGATGCATTGGAAGCCCGCGACTGCGATGCCCGCCACATCGAGGTCCGTGCCGGTGCCGAACAGGATAACGGCGGTGAGATGGACGGCCCATGGTGGTTTGAGGATCTGCCGCCCGGGTTCAGCCCGATCATTGTGACGGAACGTCAGTTCGTTCCCGATGCCCCGGCGTCGCTCCATTTCGTATTGAGCGACGGTCTTGCGACGGTCTCGGTGTACATCGACGAGGCTGCTGAACGCTCGCAGGTATTCGAAGGGGCTACGCGCTCCGGCGCCACGCATGCGGTCGCGCGGCCGTTGGCGGGACACCAGGTGACGGTGGTGGGCGAAGTTCCGCAGAAGACCGTGCAATGGATTGCGGATTCCACTCGGTTCGAGCCACCCGTCGTGACGCCGGCTTCCGGAAACTGAGGACGTCACCATGTCCGACTGGATGGAAGAGCACGGTGTGGTGGTGTCGGTGTCGGATGGCTGGGCAACGGTTCGCGTCCAGCGGCAATCGACCTGTGGCTCCTGTTCTGCGCGCAGCGGTTGCGGCAACGGGGTACTGTCCGAGGTGCTCGGGCGGCGAGCCCTGGAACTCCGCGTTCCGAATCGGGAGCGCCTGCAGCCGGGTGATCGGGTGACGCTGGGGATTCGCGACCGATCCCTGGTGTCCGGCGCGGTCGTCATGTATCTGTTGCCGCTCGCGGGTCTGATCGGCGTCCCGGCTTTGCTGTCGATCCTGATACCCGGAGTGACCGAGGGCTGGCTGGTCCTCAGCGGGCTCGCGGGATTTGGGCTCGGTCTGCTCGCGGTCCGGTGGTGGCTGCGCCGACAGGGCAATCGGTTCGACCCGGTACTGCTTGCGCACCAGCCATCCTCGGTGGTTTGAGACTCCGGAATTCCGCGGTGCGGCGCCGGATGACGAGGGCGTCGGGTCGCGGGTCCTTTTGTCGGGGCTCCAGGGTTCCGGGAAAATCCGCAGTCCCCGGGGAACTTGCCGATGTCCGACGCCTCTAGACGTGTACTCCCGATAACTTGAGAAGGTTGATATGAAAGTATATTCCTGGCCACTGGTCCTCGTGTTGCTGTGGGCCGTGGCATTGCCATCCGCGGCACGTACGCTACCCGATTTCGTTCCACTCGTTGAGCAGAACAGCCTTGCGGTCGTGAATATCTCATCGTCCCGTGAACAGACCGTGGCGTCGGGTTCCGGCACCATGCCTGAATTCCCCCCGGGGTCACCGTTCGAGGATCTGTTCGAGCGCTTCTTCGGGGAACGCGGCACACCGCAACCGTTTGAACGCAGTGCCATGGGGTCGGGCTTCATCTACACGGACGATGGCTACATCCTGACCAACCACCACGTGGTTGACGGAGCCTCGGAGATCACCGTCCGGTTATCGGACCGCCGCGTGTTCAGCGCCGAACTGATCGGTTCCGATGCCCAGAGCGACATCGCTGTACTGAAAATCGAGGCAGAGGATCTGCCCACGCTGGAACTGGGGTCCTCCGAACACCTGAAGGTCGGCGAATGGGTGCTGGCGATCGGTTCGCCGTTTGGCTTCGATCATTCGGTCACTGCCGGCATCGTCAGTGCCAAGGGTCGCAGCCTGCCCTCCGATAACTACGTGCCCTTTATCCAGACCGACGTCGCGATCAATCCCGGAAACTCCGGCGGCCCCCTGTTCAATCTGGATGGCGAGGTCGTCGGCATCAACTCGCAGATCTACAGCCGTACCGGCGGCTTCATGGGCCTGTCGTTTGCGATTCCGATCGAAATGGCGGTCGAGGTGGCCGAGCAGCTGCGTGATACCGGCGTGGTGACTCGCGGCTGGCTGGGCGTTTTGATTCAGGAAGTTACGCGTGAACTTGCCGATTCCTTTGGCATGAACCGCCCGACGGGTGCCCTGGTGGCACAGGTCCAGCCGGAGAGTCCCGCCGAACGTGCCGGTTTCCGTAGCGGTGACGTGATCCTGAGGTTCAATGGTATCGAAGTGCCCCGTTCCAGTGCATTGCCGCCGATCGTGGGACGCACGCCCGTGGGTGCCGAGGTGGACGTCGATGTGCGCCGCGGGAACCAGGAGATCACCATTCCGGTGACGATCGACGCGCTGCCCGAAGCGGTGGCCAGTGCGCGAGGGACGCCACCGCCGATGACCCGCCCGCAGAGTTTCCTGGGCATGCAGCTGGAGCCGCTGGCCCCGGAGGAACGTCTGGCGATGGGGTTGGGGGACGCGGGAGTCCGGGTGATCGAAGTCACCGGGGATCCGGCGCGCGCTGCCGGCATTCGGGCCGGGGACGTGATCGTGCAGCTCGGCGGCGAACCGGTCGGCTCGCCGGAAGATCTGAAGGAAAACGCTCAAGCTGCGCCGGAGGGTCGCTCGGTACCCGTGTTGGTCCATCGGGACGGCACTCCGGTATTCATCGCGTTGCGCATTCCGGCCTCCTGAGCCCGGATCGGGGGTGTCGGGTCGCCGACACCCCACGGGACACTCGTGACTTCCAACGCTGAGCGGCCCGCGCCGCTGCTTTCCCTTTATTTCCGGGACGGATGTTGTCTCTGCGATCAGATGGCCGCGGAACTTTCGGCACTGGAATGCCGTTATACTTTCGCGCTCGAACGTATCGACATCGATGAAGATCCTGGCCTGGCGCTTCGTTTCAATGCCAAGGTCCCGGTGCTGGCAGTGAACGGAGACATCCTGTGCTGCCATCGCCTCGATACAGCCGCATTGATCGAAGAGCTGACCCGGCATGACTGAGCCCCGACTGACCCGAAATTTCTCCATCATCGCCCACATCGACCACGGCAAGTCCACGCTCGCGGACCGGCTGATCCAGTCCTGCGGTGGCCTGAGCGAGCGCGAGATGGCCGAACAGGTCCTCGATTCGATGGATCTCGAGCGCGAACGCGGGATCACCATCAAGGCCCAGAGCGTGTCGCTGTACTACGATGCCGCCGACGGGCAGCGCTACCAGCTGAACTTCATCGACACCCCGGGCCACGTCGATTTTTCCTATGAAGTCTCGCGTTCTCTGGCCGCCTGCGAAGGGGCGTTGCTCGTCGTCGACGCGTCCCAGGGTGTCGAGGCGCAGAGCGTCGCGAACTGCTACACCGCGATCGATCAGGGGCTGGAAGTGGTTCCGGTGCTGAACAAGATCGATCTGCCGGCCGCGGATCCCGACCGGGTCGCGACCGAGATCGAGGACGTCATCGGCATCGAGGCGGAGAACGCGCTTCGGGTTTCCGCGAAGACCGGGGTCGGAGTGCCCGAACTGCTGGAAGAGATCGTTCGGAGGATTCCACCCCCGGAGGGCGACGCGGAAGCGCCACTGCAGGCGTTGGTCATCGACTCGTGGTACGACAATTACCTGGGCGTGGTCGCGCTGGTGCGCGTCAAGTCGGGACGCCTGCACGCAAAGCGGCGCGTCATCGCGATGTCCGTGGGGCGCGTGTACGAGGTCGACCGGGTGGGTGTGTTTGCTCCGAAACCCGTGGATCGGCCGTTCCTGGACGTCGGGGACGTCGGCTACCTCATCGCCAACATCAAGGACATCTCCGGGGCGAAGGTCGGGGATACCTTCACTGACGCGCAGAAACCGGCGACGACTCCGCTGCCGGGCTTCAAGGAAGTACAGCCCCGGGTGTTCGCCGGCATGTTTCCGATCAGCGCGGAGGATTTCAACGACCTGCGCGAGGCGCTGGAGAAGCTGCGTCTGAACGATGCCGCGCTGTATTTCGAGCCGGAGACTTCGCAGGCACTGGGCTTCGGGTTCCGCTGCGGATTCCTGGGTATGCTGCACATGGAAATCGTGCAGGAGCGCCTGGAACGGGAATACGACCTCGATCTGATCACCACCGCGCCGACCGTGGTGTACGAAGTCGCCAAAACCAGCGGCGATGTGGTTCCGGTCCACAACCCCTCGGAGTTGCCGCCTGCCAACGAGATCGACGAGATCCGTGAACCGATCATCCTCGCGAACATCCTGGTACCCCAGGACTTCGTCGGAGCGGTCATGACCCTGTGCCAGGAGAAGCGTGGGGTGCAGGTGAAGATGCAGTACATGGGCCGGCAGGTGGCGTTGTCCTACGAGATGCCGATGTCGGAGGTCGTGCTCGATTTCTTCGACCGGCTGAAATCGGCGACCAAGGGCTACGCCTCATTCGACTATCAGCCCCTGCGTTTCCAGGCGGCCCCGCTGGTGCGGGTGGACATCCTGATCAATGGAGAGCGGGTCGACGCGCTTTCGGCTATTCTCCATCGCGATCAGGCGCAGAGCCGGGGTCGGGAGTTGACCGAGCGCATGTGCGACATCATTCCGCGGCAGATGTTCGAGGTCGCGATTCAGGCCACGATCGGTTCCAAGGTCATCGCCCGCTCGACGGTGAAGGCCCTGCGCAAGAATGTGCTCGCCAAGTGTTACGGAGGCGACGTCTCGCGCAAGCGGAAGCTTCTGGAGAAGCAGAAGGCGGGCAAGCGGCGCATGAAGCAGATCGGAAGGGTGGATGTTCCGCAGGAGGCGTTTCTCGCCGTGTTGTCCACCGGTGACAAATCGTAGTGTCCCGCGCGTGTTCCTCACGATCCCGCCGGGTTGGGACGTTAACGTGAAAATTGAGCCACGGAAGAAGACGGACATCACGGCAAAGGAATGGAATTCAAACTTCCTTCCGCTCGTTTCCGTGTTCTTCCGCGGCACGCCCTTTCATCGTCAGGGGTGGCGCAGGGCCATGACAGTTGGACACGTTCTACAGGATAAGGATCGAGTATGACGTTCAGCCTGGAGCTGATTTTGGTGCTGGCGACCCTCGTGACGGGGGTGATCTGGCTGACCTGGGCAGTGATCCGGCGGCGGCTCAGCCCCGAGCGTCAGGCCTCGATGCCCTGGTACGTCGATTATTCGCGGTCGTTCTTTCCCGTCTTGTTGATCGTGCTGGTGCTGCGCTCGTTCGTGGCCGAGCCATTTCGTATCCCATCCGGATCCATGATGCCGACGCTGCTGGTCGGCGATTTCATCCTGGTGAACAAGTTCTCCTACGGGGTCCGCCTCCCCGTGACCCGCACGGTCATCCTGGACACGGGCCGTCCGGAGCGCGGCGACGTAGTCGTCTTCAAGTACCCGAGGAATCCGGCCGAGGACTACATCAAGCGCGTGGTCGGCCTTCCCGGGGACCTCATCGAGTTTCGTGACCGCACACTGTTCGTCAATGGCGAACCGCAGGCGCTGGAAAAACTCGGTCCCTACGACGGTGTGGGGTCGGGCCGGATGATGACGGGTGCGATGCGCTTCAGGGAATCGTTGGGCGAAGTGCCTCACGAGATCCTGATGCGGGAGAACGTTGCCGGGCTCAGTGGTTCCGTGCGGGTGCCGGAGGGGCACTACTTCATGGTTGGGGACAATCGGGACAACAGCAACGACAGCCGGATGTGGGGTTTCGTCCCCGAAGAACTGCTGGTGGGTCGCGCGCTCTTCATTTGGCTCAACTGGGACTACAATGGCGGAAACTGGGACTTTTCCCGGATCGGCAACCGGATTCAGTGATTCAGGGCGAGGGGAGGTACGGTCATGACGAGATCCAGGGAACACATGCGCGGAATCGGAGCGATCACGGTGATCGTGATCCTGCTGTTCGTGGTGCTGGTCGGCAACTTCCTGCTGACGATGGGAACGGTCTACATGCAGTACTGGACCGTGCGCAACATCATGAGCGATGTCGCAACGACGCCGGGTGCGTCCAAGCGCTCGCCGCAGCAGATCTGGAATGACATCGATCGGCGTTTCTCGATCAATTCCGTGTACGACAACGTCACGCGCGAGAACTTCAGCTTCGAGGAAGTGGCGGACAACAAGTATCTGGTACTGGAATACGAGGTGCGCAAGCCCTATTTCGGCAACCTGGATATGGTGGCCAGTTTCGGGCGCCGCGATGCCCTTGCTCCCTGAGGCGTGCCGCGGGGTTTCCCCGGCGACGTGAGGTGATGTCGAAGGTTTTCGCGCCGCGTCGGCTGGCATCCGGCTTTCGTGACCTGCTCCCTCCCGCCCTGCGTGAAGAGGCGTCTCTCGAACAGGCGCTGACCCATCGAAGTGCCGGTGGCCGGCACAACGAAAGGCTCGAGTTCCTGGGCGATGCCGTTCTCGGGCTGGTGATCGCCGAAACCCTGTACGATCGATTGCCCGAGGCTCCGGAGGGTGACCTGACGCGGCTGCGTGCGGCGTTGGTCAATCGGGAAGCCCTGGCGCAGATCGCCCGAGCCGCCGGTCTTGAAGGTTCTCTGACGCTGGGCGAGGGCGAGCGCAAGACGGGCGGACAGCGCCGCGAATCGATCCTGGCCGATGCCCTTGAGGCGTTGATCGGCGCCAGTTTCCAGGTGGCCGGTTTCGAGGCGGCTCGGGATTTCGTGCTGCGGTTGTACGACGAGCGGCTTTCGGACCTGCCCAGCGCGGAATCCCTGAAGGATCCGAAAACCCGGTTGCAGGAATTCCTGCAGGGGCGGGGCGATGCGCTTCCCGACTACCGGGTGCTGGAAGTGAGTGGCCCCGATCATCGTCGGGAGTTCCTGGTCGAAACCTGGCTTCCCGGCCTCGGTTGGGGGTGTCAGGGACGCGGTCCGAGCCGGCGCCGGGCGGAACAGGTGGCGGCCCAGACGGCTCTGGAAAAACTGCAGACAGGAAAAACCGGATGACGGATACGACGGAAGGAACCACACGGTGCGGAATGGTGGCGCTGGTCGGCCGCCCGAACGTGGGCAAGACCACGCTGATGAACCGCATGGTGGGCGAGAAACTGGCCGCCATCACCCGCAAGCCGCACACCACGCGCAACCGGATCCTCGGGATCGTGACCCAGGACCGCGATCAGATCGTGCTGATGGACACCCCCGGAATCGACCCCGACCGGCGCAAGCTGATGAATCAGACGCTGAACCGGACCGCGGTCCAGGCGCTGGGAGACGCCGACATCGTCTGCCTGATTCTCGAAGCGCTGCAATTCGATTCCGCCGACGCGTTCATTCTGGAGAGCCTGAAGGCGGCGGGCCGGCCGGCGGTACTGGTCATCAACAAGGTCGACCGGGTGGCGGACAAGGCGGCCCTGTTGCCGTTCATCGAGGCACGGGTGGCCGAGTACGACTACCTGGGTGTGGTGCCCCTGTCCGGCAAGACCGGCAAGAATCTGCAGGGACTGGTCGAGGAGTTGCGCAAGCACCTGCCTGTCGGGCCGTTCCTGTACGACGCGGAACAGCTCAGTGATCGTCCCGAGCGTTTTCGCGCCGAGGAGATGATCCGCGAGGCCCTTTTGGAGCGACTGGGGCAGGAAGTGCCCTACGCGGTCGCGGTCCGTGTCGACGATTGGGAGGATGCGCCCGGCATCACGCACATCGATGCAGTGATCCTGGTCGAGCGGGACAGTCAGAAAGGGATCGTCATCGGCAAAGGGGCCCAGATGCTCAAACGCATCGGTCAGGCGGCCCGGGAGCAGCTGGAGTCATTGCTCGGCCGCAAGATCATGTTGCGCCTGACCGTCCGGGTGGAACCGGGCTGGTCGCAGAGTCCGCGTGCGTTGCGCGATCTCGGGATCGAAGAGTCGCGGTGACGGCGCGACGGCCGGAGACGCTCACACCGGGGTTCGTGCTGCATGCCCGCCCGTTCCGGGAAACCAGCCGGATCCTGGAACTGGCGACGCGAGACGCCGGGCGGCTCGCGGTACTCGCCCGCGGCCGCTCCGGTGGCCTGCGACCGTTCGTCCTGCTCGACCTGGCCTGGCGTGGCCGCGGCGAACTGCCCAGCCTGACCACCGGGGAAGAACGCCGGGCGTATCCGCTGTCCGGGCGCCGCATGATCTGCGCGCTGTACCTGAACGAACTGGTGCTGAAACTGATCCCGCGCGATGCGCCGGCCGGAGAACTCGTCACGATCCTGGAACGGGCCTATGGCGGGTTGCTGGACGATGGCCGGCCGGAAGACACCCTGCGTGCCGCCGAGTGGTCGCTGCTGAGCCTGCTCGACTCGGGTCTCGAGCATCTCGTCGGGGGCGATTTCAGTGAGGACTGCCACTACCGCTATCGGCCCGAGGAGGGGCTGAGCGAGACGGTGGACGAGCGGGCACCGGGTGCGGTTTCCGGGGCGGTTCTGCGAGCGCTCGCCACCGGCGCGGGCCTGCCCGATAATGCACACCGGGCCGCCCGGAATTTCATGCGGCGTCTGATCGACGACCATCTGGAGGGTCGGGAAGTGCTGACCCGGCGCCTGCTCTGACGGAAACAACCCATGACTTCACATTCGCATACAGGCGCCGGGCCGCTTCGGCTCGGCGTCAATCTCGACCACATCGCGACCATCCGCCAGGCGCGGCATACCCCCTATCCGGACCTGATGCACGCGGTTCGCCTGGCCGAGGCCAGCGGTGCTGATTCCATCACCCTGCACCTGCGCGAGGATCGCCGCCACATCCAGGACGACGACGTGTTCGGCATCAAGCCGCGGCTGGCACGGCCTCTCAACCTGGAGATGGCCGCTACCGACGGCATGCAGACCATCGCCCTGGACCTGCTGCCCGAAGCCTGTTGCATCGTGCCGGAGCGGCGCGAAGAGCTGACCACCGAAGGCGGCCTCGATGCTCATGGACAACGCGAGCGACTGCGCGAGTTCGTGCAGCCGCTGACAGCGGCCGGCATCGAGGTCTCCCTGTTCGTCGAACCCGATGTCCGGCAGCTGGAGGCGGCTGTCGCGATCGGGGCGCCGGTGGTCGAACTGCACACGGGGGCCTACGCCAACGCGCGCGAACCGGAACTGCGGGACCGCCTGCTGCGCGAGCTGTTCGATGCCGCCCGAAGCGGGCACGACATGGGTCTGGTGATCAACGCGGGTCATGGTCTGGACTACGACAACGTGCGGCCGATTGCAGCGCACCCGCTGTTCCACGAACTCAATATCGGGCACTCGATCATCGCGCGTGCACTGTTCACCGGTCTTCCCGAAGCCGTCAGCCACATGCGCAGCATCATGGACGCGGCCCGGCGCGACGGCGCCTGATGGTTCCCTGGTAGGCGAACGATGATCCTCGGCATCGGGACTGACCTCGTCCGCGTGGAGCGACTTCGCCGGCTGCTGGAGAGATACGGCGAGCGTCTGTTGCGGCGGGTGCTCCACCCCGAGGAACAGGCACAGCTGCCCCCGGTCCGTCCGGAGGGCTTTGTCGCGCGCCGGTTCGCAGCGAAAGAGGCCCTCGCGAAAGCGCTGGGTTGTGGCATCGGCAAGGGCATGGCGTTACCGGATGCCTGCGTGATTCATGATGCGTCGGGGCGCCCGGCACTGGCATTGAGCGGCGCGGCCGCGCGCACGGCCCAGCGGCTCGGCGTGGTCCGGATCCATGTCAGCATCAGCGACGAGCACGAGTATGCCCAGGCCTTCGTCGTGCTCGAGGGGGACAATCCCCCGGATGCGTCGACAGTGGATTCGGTCTGACAAAAGGACGGCCGGCTCGGTGTTCTCCGCACCCCGGAAGGTTGTGCAGGTCGCAGGGCCCGCGGGGCACTGGGATGTATTCACGGCGTCCCACTTGTCGTGGCACTGAGGCACACCTGACGATGAAAAGGCGAGCCACGGAAAACACGGAAACACACGGAACGAGCCTGGCAGTCCCTTCGTTTCCCATAATGTCCGTGTCCTTCCGTGTTTTCCGTGGCTGGTTTTTCAAGCTAACGGGTCCTGCGACCCGCGCCCGGACACCCCGCGAGTTCCGTCCCCGGGCTCGGATGATGTCGGTATACTGTCGCGCCATGACGCGATCGAACCCGCAACGCTATCCCACGCTGGAACAGTTCGTGGGCAACACGCCGCTGGTGCGCCTTCAGCGTCTGGGCGAGGGCCTGCCGTCGACGGTGCTGGCGAAGCTCGAGGGCAACAATCCAGCGGGTTCGGTCAAGGATCGCCCTGCACTGAACATGATCGTGCAGGCGGAGGCCCGGGGCGAGATCCGGCCCGGCGACACGCTGATCGAGGCGACCAGCGGAAACACCGGCATCGCGCTCGCGATGGTGGCGGCAATCAAGGGCTACCACATGGTGCTGATCATGCCCGAGAACATGTCGGCCGAGCGACGCGCGGCGATGAAGGCGTTCGGGGCCGAGATCATCCTGGTGACCCGCGAGCAGAGCATGGAAGGCGCGCGCGACCTGGCCCAGCAGATGGAGCGGGAGGGGCGGGGCCGGGTCCTGGACCAGTTCTCCAATCCGGATAATCCCGATGCCCATTACCGCGGCACCGGCCCGGAAATCTGGCGCGATACCGGGGGTGCCGTCACGCATTTCGTGTCGTCAATGGGCACCACCGGCACCATCATGGGGACTTCGCGCTATCTCAAGGAGCAGGATCCGCGCGTCCAGATCGTCGGGGTTCAGCCCACGGAAGGATCTTCCATTCCCGGAATCCGTCGCTGGCCGAAGGAATACCTGCCGTCGATCTTCGATCCGGCCGGCGTCGACCGGACGCTGGAGGTCAGCCAGCAGGAAGCGGAGAACACCATGCGCAGGCTGGCGGCCGAGGAGGGCATCTTTGCGGGGGTCTCCTCCGGGGGTGCCGTGGCGGCGGCGCTGCAGGTCGCGGCTGAGGTGGCGGGCGGAACGGTGGTCGCGATCATATGCGATCGCGGCGACCGCTACATATCCACCGGCGTGTTTCCGGCATGACCGGCCCGGTGCTGATCTTCGATCTCGAGACCGTGCCCGATCTCGAGGGTGCCCGGCGTCTGCACGACTTCGACGGACTCAGCGATGCGGAAGTCGCCGACGCCCTGTTCGCGCTGCGGCGGATCAAGACCGGCTCGGATTTTCTCGCCCACGCGTTGCACCGCGTGGTTTCCATCGGCGTGCTCTACCAGGGCGGGGACCAGTTGAAGCTCTCGGCCTTCGGGCGCGATACCGAGGACGAGGCGGAACTGCTGCGCCAGTTCTTCGACGTGATCGAAAAAAGGACGCCCACGCTGGTCAGCTGGAACGGGGGCGGGTTCGACCTTCCGGTGCTGCACTACCGGGCACTGCTGCAGCGGATCCAGGCGCCGCGCTATTGGGAGCAGGGCAGCGACGATCCGTCGTTCCGCTACAACAACTACCTGAACCGCTTTCACTGGCGTCACATCGATCTGATGGACGTGCTGGCCGGCTACCAGATGCGCGCCAGTTCCGGCCTCGACACCATGGCTTCCCTGCTCGGGTTCCCCGGCAAGCTGGGGATGGACGGGAGCAAGGTCTGGCCCGCCTGGCGCGACGGAGATCGCGAGAGCATCCACGATTACGTCGAACACGATGTGTTGAACACCTATCTCGTCTACCTGCGCTTCGAGTTGATGCGTGGAGGCCTGAGCCCCGAGGCCCATACCCTGCGCGAGGCGCAGTTGCATGCCTACCTGGCCGATTCGGGCCAACCTCACCTCGAGGCATTCGCAACCGCGTGGCAGGCGGGAAGCCCGTGAACATCGACCGTACGCCCTTCGAGCTGCGGATCGATGACCTGACCCTGGAGGGGCAGGGTGTCGGACGCCGCGACGGCAAGGCCTGTTTCGTCGACGGCGCGTTGCCCGGCGAACGGGTACGCGCGGTACAGACAGGCCGCAAGCACAACTTCGACACTGCGCGTCTCGAAGCGGTCCTCGAGCCGGCTCCGGAGCGCGTGGAACCGCCCTGTCAGTGGTTCGGCATGTGCGGCGGCTGCCGTCTGATGCATGCCGATATCGGTCTGCAACGCGGCCTGAAGGAAAAGAGCCTGTTCGAAACCCTGGCGCGGGTGGGGCATGTGCAGCCCGAGCGCAGACTGGCCGCGCTCGTCGGTGATGATCTCGGTTATCGGCGTACGGCCCGGCTCGGGGTCAAGTACGTGGCCCGCAAAGGCGGGGTGCTGGTGGGCTTCCGGGAACGGGCCGGCCGCTACCTTGCCGACATGCACGATTGCCCGGTGTTGCATCCGGCGATCGGGCAACGGATCGATCTCCTGCGCGAGTTGATCACGGGCCTCGAGGCGCGCGAACGCATCCCCCAGATCGAGGCAGCGGTGGATGATGCCGGAAACACGGCGCTCGTGTTCCGGAACCTGCAGCCCCTCTCGCCGGGGGATCTCGACCGGCTCGGTGCATTCGCCGAAACGCAGGGCGTGCAGGTCTACCTGCAGCCCGGAGGGGCGTCGACCGTGCAGTTCCATGCCGGCCCTCGATCCCCGTTGCAATACGGGCATCCGGAGTTCGATGTCACGGTTGCTTTCGAGCCGCTGGACTTCATCCAGGTCCATGCATCGATCAACCGCCAGATGGTTCGCCAGGCAGTGGCATTGCTGGCACCCGAGGCCGATTCGCAGGTGCTGGATCTGTTCTGCGGGCTGGGCAATTTCACCTTGCCGCTGGCTCGCCACGCCGCGGGTGTTCTGGGCGTCGAAGGGGACCCGGTGATGCTGGAGCGTGCCCGTGCGAACGCCGAGGCGCAGGGCATCCTGAACACGCGTTATCTTCGCGCCAATCTGGACGACGAGATGCTGGCGGATGCCGACTGGCTCGGCGGGTCCTTCGACCGGGTGTTGCTCGATCCGCCGCGCACCGGGGCGGCCGCGGCCGTCGCTGCGCTTGGGCCGCGCGCGATTCCCCGCCTGGTCTACGTCTCATGCAACCCCGCAACGCTGGCCCGGGACGCCGAGCAGTTGGTGCACCACCATGGCTACAGGCTCGAAGCCGCGGGCATCATGGATATGTTTCCGCACACCGCGCACGTGGAGTCGATGGCGCTGTTCACCCGGGCCTGAGCGTCGCCGTCACGAGTACGGAGCGGGGCTTCCGACGCGTGTTTCGCCTGCCTCCGCCTGCAGGTATGATCGAATGCGGGCTTCGAATCCTTCAACTGGGCCTGGCTCGGAGTTTGGGAGAACTGGATGCTTGAGATCGTGAAGGCGGGCGGTTGGCTGATGGTGCCGATCCTGCTGTGTTCCGTGATTGCGGTGGCGATCGTCCTCGAGCGACTCTGGAGCCTGCGTCGCCGTCGCGTCGTACCGCGTGGGTTGCTGATGAAGGTCTGGGAAGAGACCCGGGCGGGTGATCCCGCGGGGCGGATCCAGCTCCAGCGTCTGCGGGCGCGTTCGCCGTTGGGTCAGGTGCTGGCCGCGGGGTTGGCCGCCCAGGATCAGTCCCGCGAGGTGATGAAGGAGACCATCGAGGAGACCGGACGCCGGGTCGCCCACGAACTGGAACGTTTTCTGAACACGCTCGGCACGATCGCAATGATCACGCCGTTGCTCGGGTTGCTGGGAACGGTAGTGGGCATGATCGAGGTATTCACCGTGATCACCGAGATCGGCGTCGGCAGCCCGCGCGATCTCGCCGGCGGGATTTCCCAGGCGTTGGTGACCACCGCAGCGGGAATCGGGGTGGCCATTCCGACATTGATCTTCCATCGCTACTTCCGCGGCCGGGTCGATGAACTGGTGATCGAAATGGAGATGGAGGCGGTGAAGCTGGTGGAGGTGATTCACGGCGAGCGCAGCGCGGCCGCCGTCGGGGGGGCGGTGTGAAGTTCCAGCGCCGCAGGGACGAGGAAGTGGGGATCAATCTCACCCCACTGATCGACGTGGTGTTCCTGCTGCTGATCTTTTTCATGGTCTCGACCACGTTCGAACGTCACGGGGAGATCCAGCTGCAACTGCCGTCGGCCGATCGGGATCCTTCGCCCGCGCAACAGGCCTGGATCGATGTTCTGGTCGATGCGAACGGTACCTACTACGTCGACGGACGCGAACTGGTGAACCGTCGCCCGGAGACCTTGCAGCGCATGCTGGAAACCGTGCTCGGCGAGCGCAGCGGACAACCGGTCCTGGTGCGTGCGGACGCCAACGCCTCCCACCAGTCCGTGGTGACCGCGCTGGACGTGATCGGCAAGCTCGGTGTGACTTCCGTGTCCATCGCCACCATCGGCCGCACTCCCGATGACCCCTGATACCGTGCACGCCCCGTACGACTCCGGGATGCGGGTCTACAGGCGGCTGCTCGCAATCGCTTTCCTGTACTGGCCGCTGTTGCTGATCGCCACCGTCACCATGATGGTGATGGCGTTGACCGAGGCCGGCTTCGCCGCGCTGATGAAGCCGCTGATGGACGATTCCTTCGGCGAGGGCGGCAGCGAACTGGCGCGCTGGATTCCGTTGCTGCTGATCGTGCTGTTCGCTGTGCGCGGTTTCGCCGAGTTCGGTTCGACCTATTCGATGCGCTATGTCGGGCGCCAGGTGGTCAAGCATCTGCGCCGGCAGTTGTTCGAGCGCCTGCTGGTGATGCCGGTACAGCATTTTCAGCACCAGTCCAGCGGCGAACTGATCTCGCGCCTGACCTACAACGTCGAGCAGGTGGCCAACGCGGCCACCGACGGTTTCAGCGTACTCGTCCGCGACACGCTCACCATTCTCGTGCTGCTCGGGTGGATGCTCTATCTGAGTGTGTCGCTCACCCTGGCGGTGCTCGTCATCGCGCCATTCGTGGTGCTGGTGGTGAAAGTCGTGGCCCGGCGCTTCCGCAAGATTTCGCACCGCATCCAGGGCAACATGAGTGACGTGACCCACGTGACCCAGGAGGTCATCGAAGGCCATCGGGTGGTTCGGATCTTCGGGGGTGAGGCCTACGAGCGTGAGCGCTTCGACGCCATCAACGAGCGCAACCGGCACCTGCACATGCGCATGGAGGGCGTGAAGGCGGCCTACGTTCCGCTGATCCAGTTCATCATCGCATTGGTGCTCGCGTTCATCATCTGGACCGCAACCTCGGACGTGCTCGGTGAGCAGGTCACCGCGGGGACATTCGTCTCGTTTCTCACCGCGATTCTGCTCCTGCTCACTCCCGTGCGCCGGCTCAGCATGATCAACGCCACGCTGCAGCGCGGCATCGCGGCGGGCCAGAGCATTTTCGCGGTTCTGGACCAGGAAGCCGAACGCGACGCCGGGCATACGCCCATGGAGCGCGCCCGGGGCAGCCTGCGTTTCGAACGGGTGAGTTTCCGCTATGAACCCCAGGGCCCCGACGTTCTGCGCGACGTGAGTCTGGAGGTCCGGCCCGGCGAGAGCATTGCGCTGGTCGGCCGGTCCGGCAGCGGCAAGTCCACCCTGGTCAACCTGTTGCCGCGCTTCTTCAGACCCACCCAGGGGCGCATCGTGCTCGACGGCCACGATCTCGAGGATCTGCGCCTGCGTGACCTGCGGCGGCAGATCGCCTACGTGGGGCAGAACGTCACTCTGTTTGCGGACTCCGTTGCCGCGAATATCGCCTATGGGCGCATGGAGGCGACGCCCGAGGAGATCCGGGCCGCGGCGGAGGCGGCCCACGCGCTCGAATTCATCGAGCGTCTGCCCGAGGGATTCGACACCCAGGTCGGCGAAAACGGGGCGCTTCTCTCCGGCGGTCAGCGCCAGCGCATCGCGATCGCGAGAGCCCTCTTGCGGGATGCCCCCCTGCTGATCCTCGACGAAGCCACGTCGGCGCTGGACAACGAATCCGAGCGCAAGGTGCAGTCCGCTCTCGAGAACCTCATGCAGACGCGGACCACCGTGATCATCGCGCACCGACTGTCCACCATCGAGCGGGCTGACCGCATCGTGGTACTCGACGCCGGGCAGGTTGCCGAGATCGGGACGCACGATGAGCTGTTGGCACGGGACGGCCTGTATACCCACCTCTACCGACTCCAGTTCCGCGAATCCGAGGTCGTCTGACCCGGTGGCTGTCGTGGATTCCGGCTACGGCGGGGGCTTCTGGCCGGTCTGGCGGGCGACCGTTCGGGATTACCGCTCGGGCGCAGGCGCCAGGGCTCGGGCACGCCACGGCTTTCTCACCCCCCCTGAGGGTCGCGGGCGGGTGGTCTGGATCAAGGCCGGGGGCACCCCGGAGTCGCTGCGTCTCGGGGTGGAACTGGTGGGCGCCGTCCGCGAGCGCCGGAAGGACGTGCGCATCGTGATGACCTTCGAAAACGAGAATCCGGATCTGTTGCAGACCTGGATGCAACCCTGGCGCGGGGTGGGTGTCGGGTACGGCCCCTGCGATCGTCCGGCGGTCGTGCGCAGGGTGCTGCGCCGGTTTCAGCCCTGCGGCATTCTCCTGGCCGAATCCGAACCGCCGGGTCAACTTTTGCGCGGCGTGCAGGTGCCGGTGGCCGCTGTCGGTACCCCGCTGCCGCCGGCTCCGGTTCGCGTCGTCTGGCCGCTCAGCGCGGAGGAGCATCATGCGTGGGCGTCTTCGGGCCGCGCGACCGAACTGATGGTTCCCGCGGATCCGCAGGCCCGTTTCACCGAGGCGCAGGCCGACGTGGTGCTGCGCGCCCTCGCCGGCGGCGAAACGCGCCGGCTGTGGTGGTGGCACGGCGACGCAGAGCAGTGGCCCGCCTGGCTCGCCGCGTGGCGGGGCGCTGAATTTTCCGGGACCGATGTTCTGCTCGCGAGCCTCGGGTCGGGTACGGTTCTCCCGCAGGCCTCGCTCACCGCCAGCGGCTGGGATCGTCGCAAGCTCCCTGGAGGCAGCATCCTGCATCTCGACGATCCGCGCTGGTTTGCCGCCGCGGCGAGCGCCGCGCACGCCATTCACCTGGCCGTTCCGGGGCGTGCCGCGCTCTGGCAGTCGCTCGCGGCCGGAGCGGCGGTCACGCTGGGTGCGGCGGGGCCGACCCGTGATCCCGCCTTCCCGGTTGTTGCACAGATCCCGGCCGTGATCGAGCGGTGGCGGGGCCTGCGCGATGACGAACAACGTCGACGCGGGCTTGGCGATGCCGCACGGCGGCGCTTCTGGGAGGAACGCCGTCAGGTGGACGCCAACCTCGCCGCGCTGATGGATCAGGTCTGGACATGGTAGAGCGGTGGCTCTGGAAACAGTGGATGCGTCGCGGCCCGTTTGCGGCCGCGATGTTTCCGCTGTCGCTGGTCTACGCGGCACTGGCCAACTGGAACCGCTCCCGTCTGGACGAAAACCAGCTCCACGTCGTGCTGCCCCTCAAAGCGGTGATCGTTGTGGGCAATCTGACCGTCGGCGGCAGCGGCAAGACTCCGATGACCGCCTGGCTGGCGCGTCGACTGGAACGGCAGGGTTATCGCGTCGGCATCGTCAGTCGCGGCTACGGCCGCCGCCCCAGCGAGGGCGGATTCCAGGTCCATCCGGGAGCCGACCCCAGGGTGGTGGGCGACGAGCCCATCCTGCTGGCGCGCCGCGCCGGCGTGCCGGTGCAGGTGGACCGCGATCGGGTGCGCGCCGCGCGTGCGCTCGCGGAGCAGGGCATCGAGGTGGTGATCTCCGACGATGGTCTGCAGCATCATCGGTTGCCCCGAGACATCGCCGTCCTGATGGTGGACGGCCGCCGTCGCTTCGGGAACGGATTATGTCTGCCGGCCGGCCCCTTGCGTGAACCGCGCGCGGCGGCGGCCCAGGCGGATTTCGTCGTGACCGTGGGTGGGCAGCCGCAACAGGGAGAGTTCGGGATGGCTCTGCTGGCGGACGATGACGTCGTGGCGGTGAGGACGGGCGGCGGCGTCCGCCCGCTCACCCAGTTTTGCGGGCGCCCGGCGCATGCGGTCGCCGGGATCGCCGATCCCGATCGCTTTTTCGATGCTCTCGAAGCGGCCGGCGTGCAGGTGATCCGACACCCGTTCCCGGACCATCACCGCTTCCGCGCGCGCGAGATTCGCTTCGACGACGGCTACCCGGTACTGATGACCGAGAAGGATGCAGTAAAATGCACGGAGATTGCCGACAAGCGCCACTGGTACTGGCCGGTGTCGGCCCAACCGGAGCCCGCCTTCGAAAAGGCGCTTCTGCAACGAATCGAAACCTGTATCCGGCTCAAATACCTGGGGTGAAACACGATGGACAAGCGCCTGCTCGATATTCTCGTCTGCCCGGTCACGAAGGGGCCGCTGCACTATGACCGCGATGCGGGTGAGCTGATCTCGGTCTCCGCCGGGCTCGCGTACCCGATCCGGGAAGACATCCCGGTCATGCTCGAGGACGAGGCGCGGGTGCTGTCGGAGGAAGAGAAACAGCGCTGGCGATCGAAGTGATACCCGGACGTTGCGGCCGCCGCCCGGCACCTCCCGACTTTTCCACGGGACGCCGTGAATACACCCCTGAAGGCTTGACGGCAGCATCCCTGCTGCCGACACCCGTGGAAAGGTCGGGAGGTGCCGGGCTAACGGGCCGTTGGTGGTTCATTGATGGACCGAATCCGGATCGGGGTGGTTTCCGGAGGGGTACATGACCGATCCGGGGTTTGTGGTGGTGATCCCCGCGCGGATGGGTTCCAGCCGTCTTCCGGGCAAGCCGCTGATCGCGATCGCCGGCCGGCCGTTGATTGCCCACGTCGTGGCCCGCGCGAGGGAAAGTGCCGCGCAACGGGTGATCGTGGCCAGCGATGACGAACGGGTGCTGGAGGCGGCCCGGCAGGCCGGCGCCGAGGCATGCTGGACCGCCCCGGATCTGCCCTCGGGTACGGACCGGATCGCAGCCGTCGCCGCGGAGGAGGGCTGGCCGGACGCGACCTGTGTGGTCAATCTTCAGGGCGACGAACCGCTGACCCCGGGAAGCCTGCTCGACCGGCTGGCGGGGTTGCTGCAACGGTATCCGCAGGCCGACATGGCCACGATGGGTGTGCCGCTTCGGCGGGTGGAAGATCTCAGGGATCCCAACCAGGTCAAGCTGGTCACCGACGATGCCGGCCGGGCGCTGTACTTTTCGAGGGCACCCATTCCCTGGGATCGCGAGGCGCAGCGTCTCGGGCATGAGCCCGATCTGGCGCTGGCCCGTCGCCACCTCGGTCTGTACGCCTACCGGGCCGGCTTCCTGCGGCGCTTGACCGCGCAGGCGCCCGCGGGACTGGAGCGGCTGGAACAACTGGAACAGTTGCGTGCGCTGGCGCTCGGCGCGTGGATTCAGGTCGGCATCGTCGACGCGCCGATCCCCGCCGGCGTGGATACGCCCGAGGATGTCGAGCGTCTCGAGGCGCTCATGGGCGCAACGGCGTGGGCGTGACCAGCCCCAGCCGCATCGGAATCTGCCCGAGGCGACCGAACGTCAGCTCCGGCTGGGGCTCGGGTTGCGACCAGCGCGTCGTGCCGGGATTGAACCAGGCCGACTGCATGCCCGCCTTGCGCGCACCCAGAACATCGCAGACGGCGTCATCGCCGATATGCAGGATGGTTTCCATCGGCACCCGTGCCCGTCGTGCAGCGGCGTGAAAGATCGCCGGATCGGGCTTGGCCGCGCCGGCTTCGGCAGCGGGAATGGCAAAGTCGAAGAAGCGCCCGAGCGGCGTGCGGAAGACGTCGGCATTGCCGTTGCTGATCGCCCCGAGCCGGAAATGTCCTGACAGCATCTCGAGAACTTCGGCGGCCTCCGGGTCCGGGTCGACCTCGTTGCGGGCGACCCAGAACACGTCGAACCCTTCCGAGCTTATGCGGTCGGGGCAGGCGCCCGTTTCTTCCGCGATCCCCCGCAGCCAGCGTCTGCGCAGTCGAGTCAGGTCATGCTTCTCGCCCGCGGGCGCGGCTTTCATGAAGCGTGACCGGGCCTCGACCAGCGCGTTCGGCGTGTAGCGCGCACAGACTTCCGGCGCATGCTCACGCAGCCATTCGTAGAAGCGCGCTTCGGCGCGGTGGATCGCGGGCATCACCGGCCAGAGCGTGTCGTCCAGATCAAAGGTGATGCAGTCCACGCGCAGATCGTGCGGGCGGTTGCGGAAGGAACGTTGGCGCATGGGGCGAAGGGTACCGCTCTTTGATGTCACTTTCAGACCGGTTGGGGGCGTTGCGGTTCCGCGCCGCGCGGCTCCGGGAGGAAAGCGCACGAATGCAGTGGGTGGGTTTCCTCACGAAGCGCGCTTGGGTCAGAATGCCCGCAGGCATGCGCCTGAGCGTGAGGAGATCTCAACCGGTGAACCCAACGACCGTGGCTTTTTCGCCCGCGCCTTCCGCGCCCTGGATCGGTGATCTGCGCGCCGCGGTGCAGCGCAACTGCGACATCGCCGATGCCCGGTTTGCGGGTAATTACACGCTTTGCACCTACCTGCTGAAAATGCGCGAGTTCTACCGATGGGAACGGGGCCTGCCGTTGTCCGCCGCACTGAACCGCCAGGAAGTCGGCGACTGGGTGAGCCAGCGCGAGCAGGGCTGGGAAGCGCTCGAGGGTCTCGATCCGGAGTCCCTGCCGCTCGGGGGGGTCCGCCGCGACCCGTTCGATCAGGACTCGGTGAACCGGTTTCTGGACGGGCACGGGCTGGTTTACGGTGCGGGTTACGGTCGCGGCGCTCGACCGCTGTTTTTTCTGGGAACGCTGCTCCGGCGCGAGGATTTCGAGGGGTATCGGGTCTGCGTGGTGGGCGAGGAAAAGGCGCGTGATCTCGCTTCGCCTCCGGCGATGTCCCGAGGCGATCTGATCTTCGTGCGCCGGGAGTCCCTGCAGCGCTTGCTGTTCGAGATGATCGAGGCCTGGCAGATGCGCGGTTCGCCGGCGGATGACGCTCTGGCGCGTGCGCTGGAGGCCTACGGGTACGTCCCCGGTGATGAGTCGTCGCTGGAACGGATGACCGATGGCGAAGTGGAGTCCGTGGTCTGGCATGAGGTGGGGGAGGTGCTCGCAGGGCGGCGTCTGGGTGCGCTTTGGCAGGATCGCGTGATGGAGGTGGCGGGCACGCGCGGGGAAGTCGTCGCGCGCGCGGTGCGGGACCATCTCGCCGATTGCCTGACCACCTTGCCGGCGCTTTTGGAGGAGGGTGCCGACGGGGCCCTGCATTTCTACTTCGCCAATCTGACCGGGATGCGCGCGGCGCTTTTCCCCCAGTTGCGCGAGGCCTACGATCGCTGGACCGAGGGTGCGTCGGCGGCGGCGCTGAAGGCGCTGATCGCGCCTGGACGGGAGCACTGGCTGAAGGTGGCGCAGCGCCTGCTGGCCGAACCGTCGGCATCCTGGCCGGTGGAGGACGATCGGCTTGCGGAACTGCAGCCCGATCTGGCCTGAGGCCTTTAGCGGTTTCGTGGAGGTTCGGATGCTTGTCGGATCCGAACTCGTTCACAGGGTGCCGTTTTCCAGGGAGCCGATATGCTGATCACCATCCCCCGGGTTCTCGACGACGTGGCGCTGGACCGCGTGCGTGCGCTGCTCGGGGACATCGCCTTCGTCGACGGCCGCAGCTCGGCCGGGGGCGATGCGCGCCGGGTCAAGGAAAACGAGGAGGCGGATTCCACGGATGAGCGGGTGGGGTTGCTCAATCGGCTGGTGCTGTTGCCCCTGTACCGAGATCCGCTGTTCCAGGCGGCCGCCATGCCGCGACGCCTGTCCGGCGCGTTCTTCGCGCGGTATCGGCCGCAGATGCACTACGGCCCACACGTCGATGACCCGGTGATGGGGCCCGAGAACGGGCGTTACCGCTCGGACATTTCGATGACCGTGTTCCTGTCGCCGCCGGAGGCCTACGACGGCGGCGAGCTTGTGATCGAGACCGAGTATGGTGAGCAGCGGATCAAGATGGGGGCGGGCGACGCCGTGGTGTATCCGTCTTCGAGCCTGCATCACGTGGCGCCGGTGACGCGGGGAGAGCGGCTGGTGGCTGTGGCGTGGGCCGAGTCGATGGTGCGCGAACCCGAACGCCGGCGCCTGTTGTTCGATGTTTACCAGGTGGAAGAACAACTGCGCGCGGCGGGACCGGACGATGAAGTCACGCGCAGGACCGGACGTATCCGGGCCAACCTGATGCGGATGTGGGCTGACGTCTGATCCCTGCCGGACGCTCCGGCGGCAACGTCAGTCGTCGGCGAGCGGACGGCGCGGAGCGCGCTCTCCGCGCGGGGCGCCGCCGCCGAAAAAGCCCTTCATCGCCCGGCTGAACGACTGCGCCGCTTCCGGGCCGTCAATGGCGACCACCTGGTCCTGAGCCCACTTGCGGTTGGTCGGGCCCAGCACATCGGTGACGCGGTCGCCGAGGCAGCACAGCATCGAGAAACCCGGGCCTTCCTCGTCGCTGTAGCTGCATTCCGCATACATTCCGGTGCGTTCGTTCAGCTTGTCGATGAACGGGCTGCCGTAGTCGCCGGGACCCTGTGCGTCGGAACGGTTCTCGTCCACGAGTTCCGCCAGCCGCTTGGCCATACCCGTGATGAACTCGGCACGTTCGTCGTCGGAAAATTTCCCGTACACCATGCGATCGGCGATCAGCAGCAGGAAGGCCGAGAATTCCTCGATGATGTCCAGCCGTTGCGCGCGCGAGCTGGTTTCGAAACCCTCGTTCTCCAGGTTCAGCACTCCGTTGCAGGCGGCCCGCCACGCGTTCGCCGCGCCGACCGACGCGAGATCCTCGATGCTGCGCTCTCGACCACCCTGCTTCCAGCGATTGCGCAGACGCAGGCTCATGCGGCCTCCATCATGCCGGCGTGTACGCCGTCCCAGAAGTGGATTCGAGCTTCGATGGAAGCTTGCGCGGCTTCATGGGCTTCCTCCAGCTTCACCCGATCCCCCGCACAGAGCAGATCGAGCATCCGCAGCGACAGGGGGCCGTGGAAATCCTCGTCGAGATGGATGTGGCGGTTCAGGTAGAAGTGGAACTGGGGTGCCTCGTCCTCACCGATGCCCATCTCCCGCAGGAAACCCCGGAACATGCCGGGGATCACATGCTCGCGTCCCACGGCGAGGGCGGCGGCGACCACGTGCGGCTTGTCGGTGGCAATGAAATCGAAGGTCGAGCGCACGAACCGTGCGGCCGGATCGGGCGCGATGCCGGTGGCCAAGGCGGCATCGATGCCGCGCTGGTGAGCGACCCCGACGAAACGCCGGGCACCGTCCGGATTGGCCCCGAGTTCGGTCATGGCTCCGCAGTAGAGCTCGAAGTGGCTCATGTAGAGATCGTTTCCGTCCGGACCCGGAAAGGTGTCGGATTCCTCTTCGAGCACCAGCTCGTTGATGAAGCGGCGCACTGCGGGGTCGCCGACGGGCCCCCATGGGTATTGGACAGGCGCAATGTGGGCCTGCAGATACTTGATCAGGGACATGAAATCCCAGACCGAATAGATGTGGTGCTCCATGAACCGGCGCAGATCGGGAAGATCGCGCAGCGCATAAACGGGATGGGAATCGAGGCGCTTGCGCAGAGGCGCAATCAGTTCGGGATCAAATCGGAGCAGCTCAGGCATGGCGGACACCCTCGTCAGGACAGGGCGTAGTTTACGGAGGTGTCCACGCGGGTCGAAATAACCCGCGTGGATCGGGGTCGCGCGCGAATGCTGCCGGTCGCGCGAGGCCCTTGCGGGATCAGCGGTGGGAACCCTTTTCCTCGTGAGCGATGTCGACCAGCTGCATCGCGACATCACGGTACTTCTTGTGGTAGCCGTGCAGGGGGTGCCCTTCCGGAGCCAGGTAGTATTCCGTGGGATCGACGCCGTTCTGCTGTTCGTACTCGGTGAAATGCTTCTGCATTTCGAGCATTTCCTTGATCAGTTCCTGCTTCTTGCTCATGTCTCGATCTCTCCGATTGATGGGGCTGTGCCCCGACAGCCTGCGCGACTGTAGCACCGGCTGCCGGGGCGCTTAACCCCCCTTAGGGGATAGGCCCGGATGCGGCAAGGGGCTCAGTAACCACCCTTGCGGCGGCTCTCCGGCAGGCCAGCGATGCGCCCGCCCTGCTTGCTGGGGTCCAGCGGGAAGAGATCGTAGACGGTTTTCGCATCCACGCTCTTGTCATTCCAGAGCTGCTGCATCGCCTTGACGATGGTGCGTGTGTTGGGCTGGTTTTCGTTGTGGTTGATGTATTCGTCGCGCAGGTAATTGATCAGGTCCCAGTGGCGCTGGGTGAGTTCGATCCCTTCCTTGGTGGCGATGGTCTCGGCGACCTTCTCGTTCCAGTCGGAAATGTTTTCCAGGTAGCCGTTGGGGTTGGTCGCGATGGTGACGCCGTCGACTTCAAGACTCATGAAGGATACCTCCCTTGTTCAAAGATTCGTGGATGCACTGCGTTGTAGGACTCAGGTGTCCCCGGGCACGGGAGCGATGTCCTTGTGCCCGAGAAAAAGTCCGCACCCGAGTGTCTTGTCGGATCCGATGCCACTGCGCTGCAGGCGCAATGAAGCCTCGGGTTCCAATTCGGCCACCATCAGGCTGCGGGTGTGCAGCATCCCCCCGGGCACGCCCAGCACGTGCTGGAGACCGCTCAGGAGCTTGTTGGTCGGGACGTCGAGGCGACGCAGTTCCGCAGCCATTTGGCCCAGAAACTCGGCCTCGTCCTGTTCGGGGTCGGCGACGACGTGACGCGCGAAGACCACCGGCAGCGCCTGCAGGGGCAGGACATTCATCTCGCCGATTCCGAGGACGAACCCGCTGATGTCCAGTCGGGCCCCGACAAGGGCTTCCGCGTCCGCGGTCATGGCCTCCGGCACGCGCAGACGGAGACGCGCGCGCCGCGAAAGATGCAGCAGATCCTTCTCGGGATCCTGCGGGCGCATCCAGCCGTTGCCGGATTCCGCGCCGTGAATCAGGTGAATCCCGGCGTGTTCCTCGGTGGCGAGCCACGGCAGTTGCTCGAGCAGGGCGGACGAAAGCGCGTGCGCGTGATCGAGCGGAAGGCAGGGGCACTCGATCCGGAACGAGACATCCACCACGTCTCGCAGATCGATCGATTCGTCACGTGGGGCTTCGTCCCAGAACATTGCCGCGACGCCTCTAGTCATGGGCGGACGTGAAGGCCGCCTCGATGCGCTCCTCCCAGTCCATCGGAGTGTCCGGGAACGGCGGGCGCACGTCGGAACTCAGGAAGCGCTCGCCCTGGCGGGCGCGCTCGCGCACGATCTCGATGAGTTGCTGGAAGGATTCCAGGTCCTGGTTCTGCATCAGCACTTCGCTCAACCAAAGCATCGGCTTCCCTCAGGTTTCGGCCACACGTTCAAAAAAGCGCGCACGGTACACCAGACGCTGCCGGCCGGAGGAGGGATCGTCGCGGAATCCGGTACGGTTGTGCAACACGTTGTTGCAGACGATCCCTTCCCCGGGGCGCAGCCGCACGCGGAAGATCGGCAACGCCCCGGACTCCAGGAGCTGTGTGATCCGGGCCGCGGCGGCTCGGATCAGCCCGTCTTCATTCCAGCGTACGTTGCGGGTTCGCGCGGTGTAGCGCATGTGCAGCGCGCCCGAGGCCGGGTCGACGCTGAAAACCGGTCCCGTGCGCTCGGGGCGAATCTCCCGGCCTTCTTTCACGTTTGCCGGGATGCTCAGTGCTTCCGGGTGCATCAAGGCCGCGACGTGCTCCGGGGATTCGTCCCGCAACACTATATAAAGGAGTTCGTGGTCCAGCAGCGCGTTCTCTCCACCCTCGGCGGCTTCGGCCACGCAGTGCAGCAGCATGGCCCGGATGGTCTGCTCGGCGGTGTTGTAATACCCGTCGCAATGCCAGCTCAGCGGGCGGTCGGTGTAGGGAATGTAGTCGCCCTTGCTCCCGCCTTCGCTGACGCGCAGTTCGCTGATGCCGTCTTCCTCCGTGCACAGGTGCTCGTCGAGCCGGCGCAACCCCAGGGCTTCGCCGAATCGGGCGATGCTCTCGCGATCCACGGCGCGTGCGCAGCGGTAGACCGCGACATTCGCTTTGCGTATCTGCTCGCGCAGCGCGGCCCGTTCGGCGGCCGTCGGGTTTTCAATGTCGTTCACGTCCACCCTGAGCGCATCCGCCGAGGCCGGAAACCGCGCCAGCTTCGCATCGCGCCATTTGCGGTAGCCCTCGGCGTTTTCCAGGTGAAACGGGCTGTCCGTCGGTATCGACGTTGCCGTTCGCCGTTCGCGGCTTGCATGCTGGACTGAGGTCATCAGTGTCTCGGATTCCGATGCTGGACTCGTGGCGATCCCTTCCTGATAAGGCGCATTCTTTGCGCGGGTACTCCCGCGAGGCGCCGACGGACGCCGCGAGTTTAAACGGGATAGCGAAACCGGCAACTATCCATCCGGGATAGAAGCCCCGGTTCCGGCGCCTGGGCTCGATGGTGCCCGAATCCCCGATTGGGCATGCACGGGTGTGACGGCGAATCCCCCAGCCCTCCATCCGACCCGGTTTCGGCATATCCCGTTGGAGATAGCCCCCACCTGTAACCCCCCCCCATGAGTAGGATGTTTTCACTCTGGGTTCGAACCTAGAGTTAGCCACCGTGTGATGAGGGGAGGCTCCCCACGGAGTTTCTCTGGCCGGGCAACCGGTCCGGCCGCCCCGCCGCGGACTCGGCGCGGGCACACCAGTACCGGGCATCACGTCAGAATCTGAACCGAAGAGCCGCTCCGTTACCTGAACCTGATCAAGGAGACCGCCATGGCGAACCAACATCATCCGACCCCCATGCTCGACGAGTTGGAAAACGGCCCCTGGCCGAGTTTCATTTCCGGTATCAAGCGCCTCCGTGACGAGCATCCGGATGAGCGCATCCAGAACATGACGAACGACCTCCTCGGTCAGCTCGAGCATTCCTACGAAACCCGCAAGGGGTACTGGAAGGGCGGTACGGTCTCGGTGTTCGGTTACGGCTCGGGCATCATCCCGCGTTTCTCCGAAGTCTCGAAGGCTTTCCCGGAATCCCGTGAGTTTCACACCGTGCGCGTGCAGCCGCCGGCGGGCAACTTCTACAGCACCGGGATGCTGCGCCAGCTCGCCAACAGCTGGGAGAAGTTCGGCTCCGGCCTCGTGACCTTCCACGGCCAGACCGGGAACGCGATGTTCATCGGTGTGAACAGCACCAACACCCAGGCGTTCTTCGACGAGATCAACGAATACGGTTGGGACCTCGGCGGCGCCGGCCCCTGCGTCCGCACGGGCATGTCCTGCGTCGGCGCGGCCCGCTGCGAGCAGTCCTGCGTGAACGAGCAGCGCGTGCACCGCACCCTGCTGAACCGGTTCACCGACGATGTGCACCGTCCGTCGCTGCCCTACAAGTTCAAGTTCAAGGTTTCCGGCTGCCCCAACGACTGCGTGAACGCGATCGAGCGCTCCGACTTCGCGGTGATCGGCACCTGGCGCGACGACATCAAGATCGATCAGGAAGAGGTGAAGAACTTCGTCGCCGAATACGGTCGTGACAAGGTCCACCAGGACGTGATCAACCGCTGCCCCAGCAAGTGCATGACCCTGAACGAGGACAACACGCTGTCGATCGACAACGGCAACTGCGTCCGCTGCATGCACTGCATCAACGTGATGACCAAGGCCCTGTCCCCGGGTGATGACCAGGGCGTGAGCATCCTGGTCGGCGGCAAGCGCACGCTGAAGATCGGCGACCTGATGGGCACCGTGATCGTGCCGTTCAAGAAGCTCGAAACCGAAGAGGACTACCAGGAGCTGGTGGAACTGGCCGAAAACATCATCGACTTCTGGGCCGAGAACGGTCTGGAGCACGAACGCTGCGGCGAGATGATCGAGCGCATCGGTCTGGTCAACTTCCTGAAGGGCATGGGCCTGGAAGCCGATCCGAACATGGTCAACCATCCCCGCCAGAGCTCGTACATCCGCATGGACGAGTACGACGAGGCTGCGGAGAACTACCTCCGCCACAAGATGGAACAGCGGCAGGCCGCCGCGGGTTGATCCCGCGGTTCCGCACCCTGATCGAATCTCAACGTATACCAAGATAGCGGGAGTTACCGATGTCACAACCAGCCATGCGTCCGCCGATCGAATCCGGTTGCCCGGACGGTTTCCAGTACATGCACCCGGTCATGCGCCGCAACTTCGGCGCGTGGAAGTACCATGAGCATCCCCGTCCCGGCGTGCTGCTGCACGTGTCCGAGTTCGGCGAGAAGATCTGGACCGTGAAAGCCGGCACCCAGCGTATCCTGGACGTGTTCACCCTGCGCAAGCTTTGCGATATCGGTGATGAATACGCCGACGGCTACGTGCGTTTCACCATCCGTTCGAACATCGAGTACATGGTCGATGCCGAGTCCAAGGTCGAGCCCCTGATCAACGCTCTCGAAGAAGCGGGCTTCATCGTCGGCGGCACCCGCAACTCGGTGTCCATGATCTCCCATACCCAGGGCTGGCTGCACTGCGACATTCCGGGCACCGATGCTTCTGGCGTGGTCAAGGCGATGATGGACGAACTCATCGACGAGTTCCGCAACCACAACATGCCGAATCGCGTGCACATCACCACTTCCTGCTGCCAGATCAACTGCGGCGGCCAGGGTGATATCGCGATCAACGTGCAGCACACCAAGCCGCCGAAGATCAACCATGACCTCGTGGCCAACGTCTGCGAACGTCCGTCGGTCGTCGCCCGATGCCCGGTCGCGGCGATCCGGCCTGCGCTGGTGAACGGCAAGCCGTCGCTGGAAGTGGACGAGAAGAAGTGCATCTGCTGCGGCGCCTGCTACCCGCCGTGCCCCCCGATGCAGATCAACGACGCGGAGCACACCAAGTTCGCGATCTGGGTCGGTGGCAACCACTCCAACGCTCGCGGCAAGCCGACCTTCCAGAAACTGGTCGCCTCCGGGATCCCGAACAACCCGCCGCGCTGGCCCGAGGCCACCGCGATCGTGAAGCGGATCCTGAAGGTCTACCAGGAAGACGGTCAGGACTGGGAGCGGATCAACGACTGGATCGAGCGGATTGGCTGGCCCGCCTTCTTCGAGAAGACCGGCCTCCCGTTCACCCGGTACCACATCGAGAACTGGAGAGGCGCGCGCAACAGCCTGAACGCCTCCACGCACATCCGGTTCTGATCCGGCGGAACCGGATCTCGAAAGGGGAGAAACCGGCGGCCACAAGGCCGCCGGTTCGTAAACAGGCTCAACAGGAACCGCGTTCATGAAATATGGAATTCTGGTCAACGAGGGCCCCTACCAGCACCAGGCCTCGGACACCGCATACCAGTTCGCTCAGGCTTTGCTGGACAAGGGACACGAGTTGTTCCGCGTATTTTTTTACCACGATGGCGTGAACAACGGGACGCGCTTTGCCGTGCCCCCGCAGGATGACCGCAACATCACGGTGCGCTGGAGCGAAATGGCCGAGAAGCACGGTGTTGACCTCGTGATCTGCATCGCCGCCGCGCAGCGTCGGGGACTGCTCGACGAGGGTGAGGCGAAGCGCCAGGGCAAGGATGGCAACAACATTGCGCCCGGCTTTCGCATCTCCGGCCTGGGTCAGTTGATCGAGGCCGGCATCCAGTGCGACCGACTGGTGGTGTTCGGCGACTGAGCGCAGGGGCCGGTTGCGCGAGCAGGGGTTCCGTGAGGCTACCCGCTGAGTGACGGCCGGCGCGTCCAATTCATTACGAAGGTAGAAGCAAATGTCAGAACCTTGGGAAGAAGAAGGTCCAGGCACGATCAAGAAGTTCATGTACGTGAACCGCAAGGCCCCGTACGGAACCATCTACGCGCTGGAATCGCTGGAAGTCGTACTGATCGCCGCGGCCTTCGAACAGGATGTCAGCATGGCGTTCCTGGACGACGGTGTGTACCAGCTGAAGAAAGGTCAGGATACCCAGGGTATCGGCATGAAGAATTTCTCGCCGACCTATCGGGCGCTGGAAGGCTACGACGTGGAGAAGCTGTATGTGGAGGCCGAGTCACTGGCCGAGCGTGGGCTTTCCGAGGATGATCTGCTCGTTCCCGTGGAGGTCATGGGTCGTGAGGCCCTGGCCGAGCTCATGGACGAACAGGATGTGATTCTGAGCTTCTGAGGGAATAGTCATGACCATGTTGCACACCGTTAACAAATCGCCTTTCGAGCGCAACACCCTGGCGTCGTGCCTGGGCCACGCCAAGTCCGGCTCGGCCATCCTGCTGATCGAGGACGGCGTATTTGCCGCGGTTCAGGGCACCGCGCACGAGGACACGGTCCGTGGCGCCGTTGCCGATCACAAGGTCTTCGTCCTCGGGCCGGACCTTCTGGCCCGCGGCATGCGCCCGGAACAGGTCATCGAGGGGATCTCGGTCGTCGATTACGGCGGTTTCGTGGATCTCACCGAGCAGCACGACAAGGTCCAGGCCTGGGTCTGAACCGTCCATACCCACTTTAACCCGCACTGCAATCAAGAGGAGTCAACGCGATGCCTATCGAAGCTGGTGGCAAGACCTACGAAACCGACGAGGAAGGCTACCTGGCCGACCTCAATGACTGGAACCCCGATCTGGCCACCGCGATGGCCAAGGCCGACGGTGCCGATCTGGACGAGAACCACTGGGAAGTCATCAACTTCCTGCGTGAGTACTACGAGGAATACCAGATCGCCCCGGCCGTCCGCGTGCTGACCAAGGCGATTGGCAAGAAGCTCGGGCCGGAAAAGGGCAACAGCAAGTACCTGTACGAGCTGTTCCCCTACGGTCCCGCGAAGCAGGCGTGCAAATACGCCGGCCTGCCCAAGCCGACCGGCTGCGTCTGATCCATCTGCACGACCCCTCCGGGTGAGGTCTCCGCCTCACCCGGAACCCTGATCCGGAGGATTGCCCGTGTTCGTCACCGTGCTCTTTGCCCTGCTTTTCTACGTGGCCACCGCCATTTTCCTGGTGGGCCTCGGCATGCGCATCGCCCGGTACGCACGGACACCCGCACCCCTGAAGATCCCGACCACGCCTGCGCCGACGACGCGCGGCGGTGTCGTGGTGCGCATGGGCACCGAAGTTCTGCTGTTCAACAGCCTGTTCAAGGCGAACAAGTGGATCTGGTTGTTCGGTTTCATGTTTCATGTCGCGCTGGCGCTGGTTCTCCTGCGCCACCTGCGTTATTTCCTGGATCCCGTGCCGACCTGGGTGGTGCTCATCCAGCCGTTCGGGATGTACGCGGCGTTTGCGATGGTGATCGGTCTCGCGGGCCTCTGGGCCCGACGCGTGTTCGTGGAGCGGATCCGCTATATCTCCTCGCCTTCGGACCACCTGATGCTGGCGCTGCTGCTGGGCATCGCCCTCACGGGCCTCGGCATGACCTATCTCTGGCACACCGATATTTCGGCCGTAAAGCTTTTCTTCACCGGCCTGATGCGCTTCGAGTTGAACCCCTTGCCGACGCAGCCCCTGCTGCTTCTGCACCTGTTCCTCGTCGCATCCCTGATGGTCATTTTTCCGTTCAGCAAGCTTCTTCATGCGCCGGGAGTGTTTTTCAGTCCGACCCGCAACCAGGTCGACAACCCGCGTGAAAAGCGCCACGTGGCCAACGTCAAGTGGATGATCGCCGTCGAGAAACCGGCGGCCTCCGCGGATCAGTAATGCTAACGGCTGCGTCCTAACCAGGAACTTGCAACATGGCCAATTTCGAGACCCCGGAACTGCAGGAAACCGTGGAAATTCCCGCCCTCAAAAAGGGCGTGATGTCCCACAGTCGTCCTTTCGTCTCCAAGGAGCAGTTCCAGGCCCCGCTGGGTTTCCCCGGGGAACTGGCCGACGACTGGAAGGATGTTGCGATCGCCAAGCTTGGCGAGTTGCTGAAAACCAACCGCGCCCTGCAGGTGTTCATGGATTCCTGCGTGAAATGCGGCGCCTGCACCGACAAGTGTCATTACTTCCTCGGTACGTCGGACCCCCGCAACATGCCGGTTGCGCGCCAGGACCTGCTGCGTGGTGTCTACCGCCGGTACTACACGCTGCCCGGCAAGTACTTCCCGAAGCTCGTCGGTGCCACCGACCTGACCGAGGAGGTGATGGACCAGTGGTACAGCTACTTCCACCAGTGTTCCGAGTGCCGCCGCTGTTCGGTGTATTGCCCCTACGGCATCGATACCGCCGAGATCACGATGGCCACGCGGGACATCATGAACGCGGTGGGCAAGGGTCAGAAGTACAGTAACGAGATCATCGGCAAGGTGTTCAAGATCGGGAACAACCTCGGTCTCCCGCAGCCTGCGCTCGAAGACACCCTGCTCGGGCTCGAGGAGGACGTGAAGGACGAGACCGGGATCGACGTGCGCTTCCCGCTCGACGAAAAAGGCGCCGAGGTGCTGGTGGTGACCCCGTCGGCCGATTTCTTCGCCGAGCCGCACATCGACGGCCTGATTGGCTACGCGAAGGTCTTCCACGCGGCCGGGATCTCCTGGACCCTGTCGTCCCACGCTTCGGAAGCGGCCAACTTCGGCCTGTTCATCGGCTCCAACGAGAACATGAAGAAGATCGCGATGCGCATCCGCGAGGCGGCGCTGGATCTGGGTGTGAAGCGCATCATCTTCGGCGAGTGCGGGCACGCCTGGCGCGTGGCGTACAGCTACCTGAACACGCTGGCCGGACCGTTCGACTTCCTGGACCCGCGCTACCCGGTCCCGCAGCACATCTGCGAATTTACGCACGACCTCATCCAGCGCGGCGTGATCACCCTCGACAAGAGTCGCAACGATCACCGCCGGGTGACGTTCCACGACTCCTGCAACGTGGCCCGCGCGTCGCGCATGGGCGACATGCCGGGCGGGCAGTTCGTGATTCCGCGCGAAGTGATCAAGGCAGCCTGCAACCACTTCTACGACATGGCCCCCGAGACCATCGGCGAGGCGACCTTCTGCTGCGGTGGCGGTGGAGGTCTGCTCACCGACGACCTGATGGAACTGCGTGTCAAGGGCGCGCTGCCGCGCATGTCGGCGCTCAAGCAGGTGGTGGAAGAGCACGAAGTCACGCACATGGCCGCGATCTGCGCCATCTGCAAGAGCCAGTTCAGCAAGGTACTTCCGTATTACGGGTTTCAGATGGACCAGATCATCAGCGTTCATCAACTGGTCAGCGACGCGATCGTTCTCGACGCCCAGCAATAATTCACGAACCGAAGAACTGTCGGGCCGCGGCCCGATTTCACAGGAGACACGGCATGGCCACTTCAAGCGAAGACATGAAACTGACTTTCCGCAAGTTCCGGGACGGCGACCACGAACAACGGAACTGGCAAGAAGCGATTTTCGAGGGCGATCATTCCCACAAGTGCCCGGTCTACGTTCACCGGACGCCGCCCTGCCAGGGCTCCTGCCCCGCCGGCGAAGACATTCGCGGCTGGCTGCAGATCGTTCGTGGTATCGAGAAGCCGCAGGGCGAAATGACCTGGCAGGAATACGCGTTCCGCCGTGCCACCGACGCCAATCCGTTTCCCTCGGTCATGGGCCGTGTATGCCCCGCCCCCTGTGAGTCCGGCTGCAACCGTAACGAGGTCGAGGACTTCGTCGGTATCAACTCCGTCGAACAGTTCATCGGTGACAACGCGCTGACCGAAGGCTTCAGCTTCGATCCGCCGCCGGAGCTTTCCGGCAAACGGGTCGCGATCATCGGCGGGGGTCCGGGCGGCATGTCCGCGGCCTACCACCTGCGTCGCCGGGGCCATGCCTCGACCATCTTCGACGATCACGAAGAGCTGGGCGGGATGATGATGTACGGCATTCCGGAGTACCGGGTACCCCGCCCGATGCTGCGTGCCGAAATGGAGCGCGTCCTGTCCCTGGGCGACATCGACCTGCGCCTGAACACCTGGGTCGGCAAGGACGTCTCCATGGAAGAGGTGGAGAAGGAATTCGACGCGGTGGTCTGGGCCGTGGGCTGTCAGACCGGCCGCAAGCTGCCCGTGCCGGGCGGCGATGCGCCGAACTGCATCGCTGGCGTGCAGTTCCTGTCCGCGTTCAACACGGGACGCCTCAAGGTACTGCCGACCGACAAGATTGTCTGCGTGGGGGGTGGTGACACGTCCATCGACGTCGTCTCCGTGGCCCGCCGTCTCGGCAAGATCGAGACCGATAACCCGGTAGACCACCCCGAGGATGCAATCCACGGTTACGTCGCGCACGATTCAGCGACCGCAGCGATGCGCACCGGTGCCAATGTGACGCTGACCTCGCTGTTCACCAAGGACAAGATGACCGCCACCGAGCACGAGGTGCAGGATGCGCTGCGCGAGGGTGTGAAGATCCTGGACGGTGTGATTCCGCTGGAAGTGGTCCTCAACGAGAAGGGCCGGGCGGTGGGCCTGAAGATGGCCCAGTGCACGTTCGAGGGCAATGCACCGAAGCCTGTCGAAGGCACCGAGTTCGTGCTGGAGGCCAACCTGATCATTTCCGCGATCGGCCAGGGCGGCGATCTGACGGGGCTCGAGGCTCTGGACAATGGCCGCGGCTTCATCAATACCGACAAGTTCTACCAGGTACCCGGCAAGGAAGGTCATTTCGTCATCGGCGACATCATCCGTCCGCACCTGCTCACCACCGCGATCGGCCACGGCCGGATTGCTGCCGACAGCATCGACCACTACCTGCGCCACGAAGAACCGATCAAGCGTCCGCGCGTCGACGTGCACCACTTCAACCTGCTGGGCAAGCTGCAGGAGACCGGACTCGAGCCCGATGCCTACTCCGGCGAGCAGATCCGCGGCACCTCCGATGCCCGCTTTGCGGTGCACAACTACGAAGATCGCTCCGCCCACGAGATCATCTCGCACGAAAAGCTGTTCAAGGGGCACTTCCCCTACACGCCGCGTCACCACCGCGAGGAACATGGCCCATCCGCCGACGAGGTGATCGGTCACTTCGAAGAGCGCATGAAGTCACTGAGCACCGAGGACGCCCAGGCCGAGGCCAAGCGCTGCATGAGCTGCGGCATGTGCTTCGAGTGTGACAACTGCGTGATCTATTGCCCGCAAACCGCGGTGTTCCGGGTGCCCAAGAAGGAATCGGCCACGGGCCGTTACGTGGATACCGACTACAACAAGTGCATCGGCTGCCATATCTGTGCCGAAGTCTGCCCCACGGGCTATATCGACATGGCGATGGGTGAGTAAGCGATGCCATCCGTCTTGACCCGTGCAGGACTCTCCCTGCCAGCGCTGCTGGCAGGGCTGGTCTTCTTCGCACTCTCGGGTTGTGGCAAGGTCGAGCCCCCGCCGGCATCGTTGCTGGCCGAGGCACGGGGAGACCAGTGTGTGGAGCCCACGGACGTGATGCGCCGCGAGCACATGCAAATTCTCATGCATGAGCGCGACGAGGCCAAGCGGTACGGCCGGCGCAACCCGGATCACAGTTTTGTGGGTTGCGTGGACTGCCATGTCTCCCCGACGGCGAACCGCGAGGATCCATCCACGCATTTCTGCATGGCCTGCCACGAGTTCAACGCGGTGCGCATGGATTGCTTCCAGTGCCACACCGACCGGCCGTCGGATGCGGCGCCGGCATCGCATCGCAACGTGGATCTGCACGAGTCGATCGAACGGCATCTTGCGGCCCACGCGGACGCGTCCACGAATGCAGTGGAGGTTTCGATTCCATGAGTAGCGACAACAGCGCCCCATTGTCCCGGCGGCAGTTCATCACCGGTGCCGCCGCCGCGGTGGCGGGTCTGACCATTGCCCCGGGTGTTTTCCTGCTGAAACCCGCGGAGGCCGCGCAGAAGGCGGACGGTCCGCGCTGGGGCCTGCTGATCGACACCAGCAAGTGTGCCGATGGTTGCACGGCCTGTGTGCGTGCCTGCCATGAAGAGAACGGCGTCCGGAGTCTCGGGCGCCCTGAGACGGATGCTCAGTGGATCCGGAAGGTGAACCTGACCGAACGCGCAACGGGTCATCAGCATTCGCTGCCGGTCATGTGTCAGCACTGCGAGAACCCGCCCTGCGTCGATGTCTGCCCGACCCACGCGTCGTTCATTCGGCCCGACGGCATCGTCCTCGTCGACAAGCATTCCTGCATTGGCTGCCGCTACTGCATGATGGCCTGCCCCTACAAGGCACGTTCGTTCATCCACGAAAAGCTTACCGACCAGAAGCCGCACGCGCCGCGCGGCAAGGGCACGGTGGAGAGCTGCACCCTGTGCGTGCATCGCATCGACCGCGGCGAGAGAACGACGGCCTGCGTCGAAGCCTGTAACCGCGACGGGCACAAGGCAATGACCTTCGGCGATCTGCACGATCCGGACAGCGAAATCTCGCAGCGCCTCAGAAACTATGGAAGTACGACGATCCGCGCGGATCTGCGGCTGAATCCAGCGGTACGCTACCAGGGCATCTGACCCGGGCAGGGTTATCAACCGGACAGGAATGAAATGACACTGAAGACACACTTCCGGGACATCGAGGGCCGGAGCGCCCGCTACGTGGCCCTGCTGGGCGGGTTGCTCGTGCTCGTCGCATTGGGTGTGCTGGCCGCACTGATGAAGGGAAGCCAGGGGCATTACATCACCGGGATGAACAATCAGGTGGTGTGGGGGCTCCCGCACATCTTTGCCATCCTGCTGATCGTGGCCGCCTCGGGTGCGCTCAACGCGGCTTCGTTCTCCTCCGTCTTCGGACGTGTCGCCTACAAGCCGCTCGCGCGCGTGTCCGGGCTGCTCGCGATGACGCTGCTGATCGGGGGGCTCGTCATTCTGGTGCTGGATCTGGGCCGGCCGGATCGCCTCGTCGTGGCGATGACGCACTACAACTTCAAGTCGATCTTCGCCTGGAACATCTTTCTGTACACGGGGTTCCTGGCGGTCGTGGCGGTGTACCTGTGGTTCATGATCGAACGCCGAATGAACCGGTATGTGCCGATTGCCGGCTACACGGCATTCATCTGGCGGCTGATCCTGACGACCGGTACCGGCTCGATTTTCGGTTTCCTGGTCGCGCGCGAGGCGTACGACGCGGCGATCCTGGCACCGATGTTCATCGCCATGTCGTTCTCTCTCGGTATGGCGGTTTTCATCCTCGTCGTCCTGGCGACGTTCCTGGGCACGGGGCGCCCGCTCGGGGATCTGATCCTTCGGCGGATGAAGAATCTCCTCGGGATCTTCGTCGCGGGCGTGCTGTATTTCGTGCTGGCCTATCATCTGACCAACCTGTACGCGACGCGGCTGCACGGTATCGAGGCGTTCGTGCTCCTGAACGGCGGCATCTACACGTTCCTGTTCTGGGTCGTGCAGATCGGCATCGGGAGTGTGCTGCCGCTGGTGCTGCTGTTCCACCCGGTCTGGAGCCAGTCGCGCCGCGTGATTGCCGCGGCAGCCGGGCTCGTGCTGGTCGGCGGTTTCGCGCAGCTGTACGTGATCGTGATCGGCGGACAGGCCTATCCGCTTGAGATGTTCCCCGGATACGACATGAGCAGCAGCTTCTTTGACGGCGTGGTGGCCAGTTACGTGCCGTCCCTGCCCGAGCTGATGCTGGGGGTCGGCGGCGTTGGTTTCGCCTTCCTGCTGTTCGCGCTGGCGCTGAAATTCCTGCCGTTCCTGCCGGCCAGCCTTTCCGACGAACACGTCGATCCGCACGCGGACCAATCCGGAACACGCACGGCTGCGGCCGGCGCGTGAAAAAGCGCGCCGCTGCGGCGGCGGGGTGCTCATGGCGCGCCTGCTGATCTCCGCCGCACACAAGTCCTCCGGCAAGACCACCATCAGTACGGGACTGTGCGCGGCCCTGGCCGCGCGTGGCCAGCGCGTCCGTCCGTTCAAGAAGGGCCCGGACTACATCGACCCCCTCTGGCTGGGGCGTGCGGCTGGCCAGCCCTGCGTCAATCTCGACTTCAACACCATGTCGCACGCGGAGATCCGCGAGGCCGTCGGCCGGGGCCTTGCCGAGGGCGACGTCGCCCTGATCGAGGGCAACAAGGGACTCTACGACGGCCTCGACCTCGAGGGCTCGAACAGCAACGCTGCGCTGGCACGGCTGGTCGATGCCCCCGTGGTCCTGGTGATCGACAGTCGTGGCATGACGCGTGGCGTCGCGCCATTGCTGCTGGGCTACCAGGCGTTCGAAGCCGATATCCGTATCGCGGGGGTGATCCTGAATAGGGTGGGTGGCGCCCGGCACGGATCCAAGCTGCGCAACGTCATCGAACATTACACCGATGTCCCCGTGCTCGGGATGGTCCAGGAGAACCCGGATCTGAGCATCCTCGAACGCCATCTGGGCCTCATTCCGAGCAACGAACACGAGGCCGCGGACGCGCAGATCCGGCGGCTCGCGGAAGTGATCGGATCACAGGTCGATGTCGACCGCGTGGCGCGACTGGGGCAGGATTCGGCGCCGCTGCCGCGTCCAACGGTGGATCCTTCCGCCGTTCCGGAACCTCGGGTGCGCATCGGCATCGCGCGCGATGCGGCCTTCGGCTTTTACTATGCGTCGGACCTCGAGGCACTGGAGCGCGCGGGTGCCGAACTCGTATTCTTCGACACCTTGTCGGACCCGGTCCTGCCGGTGGTGGATGGGCTTTTCATCGGCGGCGGATTTCCCGAAAGCCGGATGGCTGAACTCGAGAGCAATGGCTCCATGCGGGAATCGGTGCGCGCGGCGATCGAGTCGGGTCTGCCCGCCTATGCCGAGTGTGGCGGCCTGATGTATCTCGCACGCAGCATCGAATGGAACGGTCGTCGTTGTTCGATGGCGGGAGTGCTGCCGGGAGAGGTGGTCATGCACGAGCGCCCCCAGGGCCGCGGCTATGTGCGGCTGCAGGAAACCGGGAAGGGACCCTGGGGGCATTCGGCTGGCGAGGCGTCTCCCGAGGCCTTCGGCGCGCACGAATTCCACTATTCGGCCCTCGAAGCGCTGCCCTCGGAAACCGTCTATGCCTACCGGGTGCTCCGAGGGCAGGGGATCGATGGGGAGCATGACGGCATCGTCCATCGCAATCTGCTCGCCAGCTACAGCCACCTGCAGAGTACCCGACAGAACCCCTGGGCCCAACGATTCGTACAGTTCGTGCGGTCGGTGGTCATCCAGCGTGCCGCGAACGATACTTCGCGCCCTGCCACAGCCGTCTGATTTTTCGAGCAAGGAGAAAACATGATCACGATCACTGCCGCTGCCGCGAAACAGATCCAGGAGTCGGCCCGCCAGAGCGGCCTGGAGAGGTCCTCACTGCGAATCGCCGCCAAGCGCATGCCCAATGGCGGAATCGACTATGGAATGGGTTTCGAAGATCACGAGAAGGACAGCGACCTGGTATTCAAGACTCAGGGCGTGACCCTTGTCGTGGAGCCGGGCAGCGTGGAACTGCTCAAGAACGCGGTTCTCGATTTCGTCGAGATGGAGCCGGGTGATCGGCGGTTCATCTTCATGAATCCGAACGATCCCGATTACCGTCCGCCCGATGGGCTCAACGCTCCACCCGCGAAGCAGGATTGAGTACTGCCGCGATCATCGTTTCCCCCGTGACCGCGCTGGAACGTATCCGCGCCTTCTTCAGTTGGAGGGATCCCGGCCGTGCGTGAAGGCCTCGAATCCGTTCGCGTGGTGCTGGTCGGTACCACGCATCCGGGCAACATCGGTTCCGCGGCCCGGGCGATGAAGACCATGGGGCTGCGCCGGCTCGTCCTGGTGGACCCCCAGCGCTTCCCTTCGGCCGAAGCTACTGCGCTCGCGGCGGGGGCGGACGACCTGCTGACCGGGGCGCAGATCTTCCCGGGCCTGGAAGAGGCCATCGCCGACTGCGTATGGGTGGTGGGGACCAGTGCCCGGAGTCGCGGTCAGTCAGTCCCCGTGCTGCCGCCGCAACCGGCTGCGAACGCATTGCTGGCTCATGCGGTGGGCGGACCGGTCGCCCTGGTTTTCGGCCGCGAGAGCAGCGGGTTGAGCAACGACGAGCTGGATCGCTGCAATGCGTTCGTGCAGATTCCGACCGACCCCGATTTCCGGTCGCTCAACCTGGCCGCGGCGGTGCAGGTCATGGCCTATGCCTGCAGGATGGCGGCGCTCGAGGAGGGTGAAGAGCAGCCGATCGAGGAAGGCTACGATCCCCCCGCGACCCAGCAGGAGATGGAAGCCCTGTTCGAGCATTATCTGCGGGTTCTGATCCAGATCGAGTTCGTGGATCCGGAGCGTCCGCGCCATCTGATGCGGCGCCTGCGTCACCTGTATCAGCGCAAGGGGATGACCGCCAGCGAAGTACGGATCCTGCGCGGTATCCTGACGCACACCGAACGCGGCGGTGGCCGTCGCTCCACGCGCCCGTGATATCGTAGAACTTTGCTGAAGTGCGGCGGGCGAGCGATGATGTTTCAGCGGCTTAGGGAAGACATCCAGTGCGTGTTCGAGCGCGATCCGGCCGCGCGCAACAGCTTCGAGGTGCTGACCGCCTACCCGGGTCTCCATGCCGTCTGGTTTCATCGCGCGGCCCATGGACTGTGGCGCATCCGCTTGCGCTGGCTGGCACGGGTGGTGGGCAATCTGAGCCGACTTCTGACCGGGATCGAGATTCATCCCGGCGCGCGCATCGGCCGGCGTTTCTTCATCGACCACGGAATGGGCGTGGTCATCGGGGAGACCGCGGAAATCGGTGATGATTGCACGATCTATCATCAGGTGACGCTGGGCGGGACCACCTGGAACAAGGGCAAGCGGCATCCCACGCTGGACGATGGCGTGGTGGTCGGTGCCGGGGCGAAGATTCTGGGGCCCGTCCGCATCGGTGCCCGCGCACGCGTCGGTTCCAACGCGGTTGTACTGCGGGATGTGCCGGCGGATGCCACCGCGGCGGGCATTCCGGCACGGATCCTCGGGCCTCGTCCGGAACCCAACCATCGCTTCAAGGCGATGGCCGATCGCATGGGATTCGATGCCTACGGACTGACCCGCGACATGCCCGATCCGGTCGCGAATGCGATCCATCGCATCGTGGACCATATGCACGAGATCGATGAGCGGATGGAACGCGCATGCACCGCGTTGAAGAACGCGGGGATCGATATCGGCGGCGACGGCGAGATGCATCCGATCTCCCGCGGTGATCTCGAGGGGCTTGAGCCCGAAAGCTGCGAAATTCCCCCACACAAGACCTCGGGAAATAACTGATCAATTTATTGGGTTAATATTCGAAAAATTCGAAACCAGTTGTGGGAACCGGATGAAACTGACGACCAAGGGGCGCTACGCGGTAACGGCCATGCTCGACGTTGCGATGCACTCGCAGGACAGTCCGGTTTCGCTCGCAGAGGTGTCCGAGCGCCAGCATCTTTCGCTGTCCTACCTGGAACAGTTGTTTTCGCGGTTGCGGCGCCAGGGCCTGGTGCGCAGTGTGCGTGGCCCCGGCGGAGGGTACCGTCTTGGGCGCAGTCCCGAGGAAATTACCGTGGCCGACATCATTCTGGCCGTGGACGAGCCGGTCGACGTCACCCGTTGCGGCGGCAAGGGGAACTGCCATCGCAACTCCCGTTGCCTCACACACGATCTCTGGACGGAACTCTCGCACAAGCTGCAGGATTTTCTGAGCGCCCGGTCGCTGGCCGACGTGCTGGAGCGGCACCAACTCGCGCGGACCGGCGATGCTTCCGGAGCGACGGTTCCGCTTGAAAAGAGGCAGAAGGGCCGCCGCACGTATCCCATTGCGGCGGCCAAGTAGGACGTCGCCGGCGACGGGGTACATGGAGCATTTGATCGCCGGTTCGAGCCGACTGCGCTTCATTGCCCTGAACAGGGCCTGCCGCTAGACTACGCCACGATTTCAGATACCCGCCGAAACTTCTGGCGGGTTCTCGTTTTTTTATCCCAGGAGAAGACCCGTGGCCGACGAACGTACCCTTTCCATCATCAAGCCCGATGCCGTTGCGAAAAACGTCATCGGCGAAATCTACAGCCGCTTCGAGAAGGGTGGACTGCGCATTGTCGCAGCACGAATGATGCACCTGACGCGCGAGCAGGCCGAGGGCTTCTACGCGGTACACAAGGAACGCCCCTTCTTCGCCGATCTCGTCGAGTTCATGATGTCCGGTCCGGTGATGGTGCAGGTGCTCGAAGGCGAGAATGCCATTGCGCGCAACCGTGAAATCATGGGTGCCACCAACCCCAAGGAAGCCGCTCCGGGAACCATCCGGGCCGATTTCGCGAGCAGCATCGACGAAAATGCCGTGCACGGCTCCGACGCGGCGGAGACCGCGCGGAACGAGATCGCGTTCTTCTTCGGCGAAGATGGTGTCTGCCCGCGTACCCGCTGAATTGCACGCCCCGTGGGGTCGGCCGGCGGCGCCGGTATGCCTGCCCCGCGGTTGGGCGCGGAACACGCCGCGGTCTACGGCGGAACAGGTACGCGGCACCGGCATGCGCTGGTACCCACCGTGCATTACACTGGAAGCCTTACCGTTGACACAGAAGCCATGTCCGTATCGTCCTCTCTCCGTCTGAACCTGTTGGGACTGCCGCGCGAGCATCTGGCCCGGCAGTTCGAGCTGTGGGGCGAGCGCAGTTTCCGCGCCACCCAGTTGATCAAATGGATCCACCAGCGCGGCGTGACCGATTTTGCCGTGATGAGCGATCTGTCCAAGGGGCTTCGGGAAAAGCTCGGCGAGGTCGCCGAGATCACGATTCCGGAAATCGCGCTGGAACGCCGGTCGGATGATGGCACCGTGAAGTGGGTGCTGCGTCTGGCCGATGGCAATGCCATCGAGACCGTGTATATCCCGGAGGACGACCGGGGTACGCTCTGCATCTCCTCGCAGGTGGGCTGCGCGCTGGACTGCACGTTCTGCTCCACGGCACAGCAGGGCTTCAATCGGAACCTCACCGCCCACGAGATCATCGGCCAGCTTTGGCTCGCGAACAACCGCGTGCCGGTACCCGAGGGACGTTCTCGTGCAGTCACCAACGTGGTGTTCATGGGGATGGGCGAGCCCCTCGCCAATTTCGATGCGGTGGTCGAAGCCATCGATCTGATGCTCGACGACAATGCCTATGGCCTGAGCAAGCGCAGGGTCACACTGAGCACCTCCGGTCTGGTACCCGCCCTGGATCGCCTGGGAGACATCACCGATGTTGCGCTGGCGGTGAGTCTGCATGCGCCGAACGATGCCCTGCGCGACCGTCTGGTGCCGATCAACCGCAAATATCCCATCCGGGAACTGCTCGCCGCCTGCCGCCGGTACACGCGCGATGGGGGTCGGCATCACCGGGTCACCTTTGAATACGTGCTGCTCGCGGGGATCAATGATCAGCCCGAGCACGCCCGTGAACTCATTCGTCTGCTTCGGGATGTACCCTGCAAGATCAACCTGATTCCATTCAATCCGTTCCCCGGAGCGCCCTTCGTCCGCCCGACTGAAGCGGCCGTGCGCGAGTTCGAGCGCCTGCTGGGGACCGCCGGATTCGTCACCATCGTGCGGCGCACCCGGGGCGACGACATCGATGCCGCCTGCGGACAGCTGGTGGGGCAGGTCGAGGACCGCAGCCGACGGGCCCCGCGCATGATCCGCCTGCATGCCGAGTTGCCCGCACCCGCGGGTGTGCGGCTGTGAACGGGCCGTCCGTCCGCGCGCGCTTCCTCCCGGGCGGGGTGGCCGGACTCATCCTCGTGCTGCTCGTGCTTGCCGGCTGCACCGGAGTGCAACCCAAGCCGTCCACGGACCAGCGCCGGGCGGCCGAGGTCAATGCCGAGCTCGGCATCAACTATCTGCAGAACAATGAACTTGCCCAGGCGCAGCGTGCCCTGGACCGCGCAATGCAATTCGATCCGAATGTCGCGCTGGCACATCTCGGAATGGCTTCGTTGCGCGAGCGGCAGGGCTCCGAGGAACTGGCGCTGAAGCACTACCGCGAGGCGCTGCGGCTGGAACCGGACAACGCTTACGCCCAGACCAACCTCGGTGACATCCTCTGCCGCAGTGGCGAGATCCGGGACGGGCAGGCGCTTCTGGGCAAGGCCATTGCCAATCGCTCCTTCGCAATGCGCCAGCTGGCACTCTTCAACTCGGGCATGTGCCACCTGCGCGCGGGGGAGACGGCCGAGGCCGAGGCCCGTATCCGCGAGGCGTTGCGGGAGGATCCGAACTATGCCGAGGCGCTGTTCCAGATGGCGATACTCACCTTCGAACAGGAACGCCCGTTTCAGACCCGGGCCTTTCTCTCCCGCCTCGAGGGCTTGGGTGTGGCCACGCCCCGATCGCTCCAACTTTGCTACGAGTCGGAAACACTCCTGGGAAATCCGGTCGACGCGCAACGCTGCGCGGAGCGGCTGATGCGTGAATTCGGAGAGAGCGACGAGGCCGCCGAGCTTCGCCGCAGAGGGCACATCGGTGGGTGATCGGAAAGACCAGGAACCGCGTTTCGGGCAGCTCGACGACCTGGGCGAGAATACGGTCTCATCGGTGGGCCTGCGCAGCGATGCGCCCGACCCACCCGAAAGGGCCGAGGGCGGTGAACCCGGGGTTTCGTCCGCCAGCGGTCTGACGACGCGTGATCACCCGGTGGAGGCGCACCCCGCGCTTCCAGGCACCCCCGGGGAAGCGTTGCGTGAGGCGCGTGTGCACAAGGGCCTGGACACAGTCACCCTGGCGCAGCGCACACGGCTGTCGCGCAAGACCATCGAGGATCTGGAGTTCAACCGCTTCAGTGAGATTCCCCCCACCTACGTGCGCGGCTATCTGCGCGCCGTGGCCCGCGAGCTGGACGCCGACGGCGACGCGTGGGTCCGCGCCTTTGAAAACCTTGGGTATGCCGATCCGACGGTGGGGCCGATGACCAGGGGAGCCGCTGCTGGCACGGTCAAGCGCTCTCGTAGCGGCCTTGGGTACCTGTTGATCCTGCTGGCGGTGCTCGGCGCGCTTGCATTCGGCGCATACCTCTGGCTGGCGGACAGCGGCGGGAATGTGCTCGAAGGGATCCCGGGCGGTTCCTGGCTGGATTCGTCTCCGCCCACCGGGCCGGTCGACGGGGCCACCGTCGAGGCGCCGGAGGCGGTGGTCGGCGAACCGGCCGCCGAGCCGGACCCGCTGGTCGAGCTGGCGTTCGACCCGATGCCGGAACCCGCGCCGGTCGGGAGTCCTCAGGTCGGTCCCGTGTCCGACGTCCCCCGATCCGCTCCGGCCACGTCGATCGACTCTCCGATGACCGAGGCCGTTGAGGCCGTTGAGGCCGTTGAGGCCGTTGAGGCCGTCGAGTCCGGCGCGCAGGAGCCGGGCGATCGGGCCGAGTCCGCGGCACCTGCGGCCGATGCGTCGCTGGAGCAGGCATCGCCCCTCCCGCCCGAGCCGGTTGCCGTCGCCCCATCCGCCGGGCGCGGCGTGCTCGAGTTGTCATTCCAGGAGACGTCCTGGGCCGAGATCCGCTCGGCATCGGACGTGATCGAACTGCGCGGAGTGTTCGACCGCGGCGATCGTCGCAGCGTCGAGGTCGAGTTGCCCGCGCGTGTGGTTCTGGGCAACGCGCCCGGTGTGGCGCTGGATCTGAATGGTGTGGCCGTCGATCTGGAGACGCACACCCGTGGCGACCGCACCGCCCGCTTCGATCTGGACGCCAACCCATGACCTGCGGCGCGCGATCGCGTATTGCCGGGCAGGAGGCGGCATGAAGGCCATCCAGTCGATCCGGGGAATGCATGACATTCTCCCGGATGCGGTGCATGTGTGGCAGCATCTGGAACGCTGCCTGCGCGACATCCTCGGCGCTTACGGGTACCAGGAAATCCGGCTGCCCGCGGTGGAATTCACCGAACTCTTTGCGCGTTCCATCGGCGATGTCACGGATATCGTCGAAAAAGAGATGTACACCTTCCAGGACCGCAACGGCGACCTTCTGAGCCTGCGGCCGGAAGGAACGGCGGGCTGCGTTCGCGCGGGCGTGGAGCATGGGCTGCTGCACAATCAGGTACAGCGTTTCTGGTACCAGGGGCCGATGTTTCGCCACGAGCGGCCGCAGAAAGGGCGCTATCGTCAGTTCCACCAGGTCGGTGTCGAGGTTTTCGGAGTGCCCGGACCGGATGTGGACGCCGAACTGCTGGCCGTCACCACCCGCCTGTGGCGCGCGCTGGGCCTGCGCAATCTGCGTCTCGAGCTGAACACCCTGGGAACACCGGCCAGCCGCCAGCAATATCGAGAGCGTCTGATCGCCTATTTCGAAGAGCACCGGGCAGCCCTGGATGCCGAGGCGCTCCGCAGGTTGCATGAGAACCCGCTGCGCCTGCTCGATAGCAAGCATCCCGAAACGGCTGCGGTCGCCCGGGAGGCGCCCACCCTCCTGGATGATCTCGATGCCGATTCACGGGCCCATTTCGACGGTCTCCGGGGCCATCTCGACGCGCTCGGAATCGAGTACACACACAACCCGCGACTGGTGCGCGGTCTGGACTACTATACCCACACGGTCTTCGAATGGATCACGGACGAACTCGGTGCACAGGGCACCGTCTGTGCCGGCGGTCGTTACGACGGCCTGGTCGAGCAGCTGGGCGGTCGCGCCACTCCGGCGATCGGTTTCGCGATGGGTCTGGAACGCCTGGTCAGCCTGTTGCTCGACCAGGCGGCTGTGCCCGAGGTGACGGGTCCGGACGTGTATCTCGTGGTGCCTGGCGATCCCGGCCCGCAGGCACTCGTTCTGGCCGAGCGTCTGCGTGACGAACTTCCCGGACTGCAGCTGGTACTCAACTGCGGCGGGGGCAGCATGAAGTCGCAGATGAAGAAAGCCGACAGGACGGGCGCGCGCTACGCGGTTATCCTTGGCGCCGAAGAGATCGCGCAGGGGACGGCGCTGGTGAAGTCGCTGCGGGACACCGAAGAGGCGCAGCTGACGGTGGCACAGGCAGACCTGGCGGCGCTGATGCGGGCGCGGCTCGAGAGACAATCCGGAGGAAGGGACCGATGAGCAGCTACCTCACCGACGAGGAGAAAGCGGAGGCCATCAAGAAATGGTGGGTGGATAACGGTACCGCGGTCATTGGCGGGCTGGTGCTCGGGGTCGCGGGCCTGTTCGGCTGGAACTGGTGGACGGATCGTCAGGACGCGCAGGCCGAGTCCGCTTCCGAACTCTATTCGATGGCACTGACTCAGTTCGCTGCTGGCGAGTACACGCGGGCTTCGGCGGTGGCGTCGGAGTTGACCGAGAAGGGGCGGGGTACGCCCTATGCGGCGGTGGGCTGGGCCATGATCGCCGACATCGCGGTGCGCCAGCAGCAAGACGAGCAGGCCATCCATGCGTTGGAGCAGGCGCGAACCTCGACCCCTGATCGCGGTTATCGGCAGATCTTGAGTCTCCGCCTGGCCCGGCATCTGGTTGCAGCCGACCGGCTGGACGAAGCCGAGACGCTGTTGGGCGAAGTCGCCGGTGATGCGTTTGCCGGACTGCGTGCCGAGCTGCGCGGCGATATCGCTCGCGCCCGGGGTGACGCGCAGCGCGCCCGCGAATTTTATATGGAAGCTCGGGCGGCAGGGAACGACACCGAATTCCTCCGTCTGAAGATCGATGAACTCTCCGCGTAAGGGGTGCCCAAGCTCATGATGACCGTTCTTCTGCGTATTTGGCTTGTGACCGCGCTCGCGTTCGCTCTGGCGGCCTGCGGACTCTGGACCCGTGATACCAGCGAGCCGCCGGCTCCGTTGCCGCAGTTTTCCGCGATCGGAAGCCCCTCGACGGTCTGGTCGCGATCGATCGGCGTGCGTGGCGACCGCTTCCTCTGGCAGCTCAAGCCGGGGGTGACCGATGACCTGGTCGTGGCGGCGGATGCAAGCGGACGGGTGACGGCGCTCGATCGCGGAACCGGGAATCCGCGCTGGGAGAACCGACTGCGAGGAATCCGTATCGCCTCTGGCGTGGGCGTCGGAGATGGCGTGGCCGTCGTGGGTACACTGGGCGGCGATGCGATTGCTCTGCGGCTGGACGGTGGCGGCGAGATCTGGCGCACCCGGCTGTCCAGCGAGGTGCTCGCGGTATCGCCGGTGGCCGACGGCATTGTGGTCGCCCGTACCAATGACGGTCGCCTCCATGCGCTGGATACAGCCTCCGGAACGGTGCAGTGGACGGTGCTCAGGACCACGCCCGCGCTGAGTCTTCGCGGTGCACAGATTCCTCAGATCCTGCCCGGTCGGGTGCTGGCCGGCTTCGACAACGGCCGGCTGTTGATGCTCGGAGCCGCCCGTGGCAACCCGCTTTGGGAGGCGACCATCGCCGTGCCGTCCGGCCGCTCGGAACTCGAGCGCCTGATCGATGCCGACGGACATGTTCCGATGTTCCGTGGTGCGGCCTTTGCCACCGCGTACCAGGGCCGCCTTGCCGCCGTGGCGCTCGATACGGGCGAACTCATCTGGACGCGGGAGTTCTCGTCCTACCAGGGAGGCGACATCAGCCCCGAGTCCGAAACGCTGGTCGTCACGGCGGCGGACAGTCATGTCTGGGGCCTCGATCCGCGTACCGGCGGTGATCTCTGGCAGCAGACAGGCCTGCGCCTGCGCGGTGTAACCGCCCCGGTGGTGGTGGGAGACCAGGCGATCGTGGGCGACTACGAGGGCTACCTGCACTGGCTGAGCGTGAGCGACGGCCGGCTGCTCGCGCGCACCCGTGTCGGTTCGGGGCCCATCGTGACCCGTCCGGTACTGCGTGATGGCGTGCTCTATGTGGCCTCTGGCAACGGCCAGGTCACCGCAGTCCGCGCGCGCGTGGGCAATGACTGAGCCTGGAGAGACGATCGGTTTTCTCGTTCCCCTGCCTCCGACTTCCCGGAGGCGTCCGGGATGATTCCCGTGATCGCCCTCGTCGGTCGTCCGAACGTGGGCAAGTCCACACTGTTCAATCAGCTGACACGTTCGCGTGATGCGCTGGTTGCCGACCTGCCGGGCTTGACGCGCGACCGTCAGTACGGCATCGGCCGGGTCGGCGATTTTCCCTACATGGTGGTGGATACCGGAGGGCTCTCGGGAGAGGACGAGGACATGGATGCCGCCATGGCGCAGCAGACGCGCCAGGCCATTCAGGAAGCGGACCTCGTGCTCCTGATGGTGGATGCACGTGCCGGTCTGACGGCGCAGGATGACGCCATTGCCCGCGACCTGAGATCCCAGGGCATTCGCGCACTGCTCGTCGCGAACAAGACCGACGGGCTCGACGCTGATTCCGCGACGGTGGAATTCCACGCGTTGGGCCTCGGCGAGATCCTGCCCATCGCGGCGTCCCACGGACGCGGCATCAATGTCCTGATGCAGCGGGTTGGGGAGACCATCGCCGCGGAACATGGGGATACGGCACCGGAGGGAGCGGCGCTGGATCGCTGGCCCGGCATCCGGGTGGCGATGGTGGGCCGTCCCAACGTTGGCAAGTCCACGCTGATCAACCGGCTGCTCGGCGAGGAACGCGTCGTCGCAACCCCGATTGCCGGGACCACCCGAGACAGCATTTTCATCCCGTTCCAGCGGGACGGACAGGAATACACGCTGATCGATACGGCCGGCCTGCGGCGCCGGGCCCGTGTTCAGGACGTCGTCGAGAAGTTCAGCGTTATCAAGACCCTGCAGGCGATCGATGCCGCGCAGGTCGTAATCGTGGTACTCGACGCCCGCGCCGGGATCGCGGATCAGGATGCCCACCTGCTCGGTATGGTGCTGGATGCCGGGCGGGCGCTGGTGCTGGCGGTGAACAAGTGGGATGGGTTGCAGCCCGAGGAACGGGAATCGGTGCGCGCCGAACTCGAGCGCAAACTGGGTTTCCTGCGCTTCGCGCGCATGCGGCTGATCTCCGCGTTGCATGGAACCAATGTCGGGCACCTGCTCGAGGACGTGCGCGAGGCCCATGCAAGCGCGTTCGCCGAGCTTTCCACACCCAAACTGACACGCTTGCTGGAATCCGCGGTGGCCGAGCACCAGCCCCCGCTCGTCGGTCATCGGCGTATCAAGCTGCGGTATGCCCACCAGGGTGGCCGGAACCCGCCCGTCATCATCATCCACGGCAACCAGACCGATGCCCTGCCGCCGGCCTACAAGCGCTTTCTCGAAAACTTCTTCCGCCGGCACCTGAGTCTCGTCGGGACACCCCTGCGCCTGGAATTCAAGAGCGGCAAGAACCCGTTCGCCGGTCGCCGCAACGTTCTGACCGAGCGCCAGAAGACCAAGCGCAAGCGCCTGCTGCGCCACGTCAAGGGCCGCTAGTACCTTGTCGACGCTCTCCGCGCGGGCTCACGCGATGGAGCCGTTTCGGGTCATGCAGGTGCTGGCCGACGCGCATGCGCTGGAGAGGCGTGGCGCGGACGTGATCCATCTCGAGGTCGGTGAACCCGATTTCGCGACCCCGGAAGCCATCGTCGAAGCCGGTCGCCGCGCGCTCGCGGGCGGTCGTGTCCGCTACACGGCGGCACAGGGCACGGACGACCTGCGTTCCGGCATTGCCGCCGACTATGCCCGGGCGTACGGGCTGTCCCTGGACCCCGAGCGCGTGGTGATCACGGCCGGGGCTTCCGCAGGCATTCTGCTGGCGCTCGCCGCGGCGACGGATGCAGGGGACCGGGTTCTCCTGCCGGACCCCGGCTATGCCTGCAATCGTCAGTTCGTGTCGGCGCTGGGCGCCTTGCCCGTCCTGCTTCCAGTGCCGCCCGAGCAGGGATTCCAACCCACCGCGAAACAGGTGGCGGCCGCCTGGACGCCCGAGACCCGGGCATTGATGCTGGCTTCGCCCGCGAACCCGACCGGAACCGTGCTGGACCCGGACGAGCTGGCCGCGATTGCCGAAGTGGTGCGGTCACGGGGCGGTGTGCTGATCGTGGACGAGATCTACGGTCGCCTGGTCTTCGATCAGGCACCGCTCACGGCGCTGTCGGCGATTCCCGACGCGATCGTCGTCAACAGCTTCTCCAAGTATTACGCGATGACCGGCTGGCGGCTTGGGTGGATGGTCGTGCCGGCGGCCTGGGTCGAGCCGGTGCGGAGGCTGGCACAGAACCTTTTCGTGGCGCCGTCGACACTCGCGCAGGCGGCTGCCCTGGCCGCGTTCGAACCCGGCACCGAAGCCGTGCTGCAGGCTCGCGTTCGGGAGTTGGCGGCGCGTCGGGACTTCCTGCTCCAGGCCTTGCCGGGGCTCGGTCTAGAGGTTCGCGCCCGGCCCGAGGGCGCGTTCTACATCTACACCGACAGCCGAGTCCACGGCGGGAACTCGGAGGATCTCTGTCGACGGATCCTGAACGAAGCCGGCGTCGCGCTTACGCCGGGTACCGATTTCAGTCCGACCTCGGGCGCCGGTCACGTTCGCATCGCCTATACCCAGCCACTGGTGCGACTGAAGGAAGCCATGGAACGCCTGCAGGCGCTGTTCTCTCGCGGGGGTTGAGGCCGCTATTCGTCGCGGGTACGCCGTCGAACGTTCCCGGGCATGGGTCAAACGTCTGTGTAGTCCGCGTACATGGCTTCGATCTTGTCCTTCAGGCTGACCGCAATGCGTTCGCGCTTCATCTTGAGCGTCGGGGTCAGCAGCCCGTCATCGACCGTCCAGCCTTCACGCAGCGGCGTAAGGCGTCGGACCCGTGCGTAACCCGGAAAATCCCTCAGATGCCGATGCACGCGGGTCAGCAGGCTGCGCTCGACGAATCGGCTGTTCAGGTCTTCGTCGCTTTCGGGGTCCACGTCGAGTTCCTGTGCAAACTCGAGCCAGACATCGCGATTGATCACCACGAGCGCGACCAGGAAGGGTCTTCCCTCGCCGATGATCATCACCTGCTCGAACAGTGGATCGAGCTGGATGGCCATCTCCATATCGGCAGGCGGCAGTTTCTCGCCGTTGCCCAGCACGATGATGTCCTTGATCCGCCCGGTGATGAAAACATAACCCTGTTCGTCGACACGGGCCTTGTCGCCGGTGTGCAGCCAGCCTTCCCCGTCGATGGCCGCCGCGGTCGCCTCGGGGTTTTCCCAATAGCCCAGCATCACCGAGGGGCTTCGGGTCAGGAGTTCGTCCTGGTCGCCGATGCGGATCGCCACACCCTCCATCGGCTTTCCGATCGACGCGGGAAGGTTCGAATCCGGGCAGTTCACGGACACCACGGGACTGGCCTCGGTCAGGCCGTAGCCATGGTAGACGGGCAGACCCAGCCCGATGAAGAACCGGGCAATGGCGGGGGGCAGCGGCGCCCCGCCGCAGACAGCGAAATTGAGCCGCCCACCGAGTCGCTGGAGCACCTGGTTGGCAACGAGTCTCCGGAGCAGCGGCCAGAACAGGAAGCTGGGGGACCGGGAGGCGCGTCCCTGCTCGTGTTCGAACCGTCGCCAGCCGACGTTGACCGTGGCTTGAAACAGCATGCGGGCGAGCCGGGACTTCTTCCGCAGGCCCGCCTGGATCTTCGCGTAGACGCTCTCGTAGATTCGGGGCACCGAGATCAGCACGGTGGGCCTGATGGTCTTCAGATCTTCGGCCAGTTGCGGGATGGAGCGCGCGAAGGCCACCTCGGCGCCCAGCAGCATCGGCAGGAAACAGCCCGCGGTGCGCTCCAGCGTATGGGACAGCGGCAGGAAGGAGAGGAACACGTCCTGGTCTCCCAGCGGGCCGCATTTCGACGCCGCGTGGGCGTTGAACAGGATATTGCGGTGCGAGAGCATCACACCCTTGGAGCGACCGGTCGTGCCCGAGGTGTAGACGATGGTCGCGAGCGCATCCGGCTCCACCGTGCGTGTCACCAGTTCCCCGTGGAGGCCGAACTGCCAGTCCGCGGCCGAGATCAGCCGGTGATCGAAAGGCAGCTTTTCGTCCTCGATGGCGTGCAGTGACACGATGCGCTGGAGGGTTTTCAGCTCCTCGCGCACGGGCAACAGACGCTGCCACTGGGTTTTCCCCTCGATCAGCAGGAGTTTCACGCCGGCCTGTTCCAGGATGTAGGCGATGTTCTCGGCGCGATCGTCCGTATAGAGGGGCACGGTGACCAGGCCCAGGCCCAGCGCAGCCTGGTCGAAGGTGATCCACTCTCGGCAGTTGCGCAGCATCATCGCGACGCGGTCTCCCGGTTCGAGACCGTCCCGATCCATCGCGACCTGCCAGCGGCTGACCTCGTGGGCGACGTCGGACCACGTACAGCCGACCCAGTCCCCGTTCGCATGGTCGAACTGGCGGTAGGCTGTCTTGTCGGGTGTTGCGAGAACGCGGTGGCGGAAGAGACCGGAAAGCGTTCCGGCAGACGCAGGCGTGATCAAGGATTGAGTCATGAGGCGCGTGGAACTCCAGTCAATCCCGATCGAAATCGATCAAGATCAGTCACAATCCCGACATGGTGCTACAGTTGCGTCAGGGCTTCCAGTCCCCTGTTCAAAGACCTAATGGATGACGTAAAGGTTCAACCATCAGCGTACCCTGGAAGAGGGTCCAGCCCAGAAGGGCGATGACTCCACCACCCAGAATTCCGGCTGCCGCTCCCGCATAACGCAGACGGGATAGGCCCGTGGGCTGCAGCATGCGGACCGCCCAGTCGCGCGCCTTCACCGCGAGGATGGCGAGCACGGAAACGGTCAGCGCCGTTCCCAGGGACATCGCGAGCACCGCGGCCACCCCCGCCATCCAGATCCCCAGCAGCAGCGAAACCGCCATCACCAGTACCGCGCCGGAGCAGGGGCGTATCCCGACCGCCAACACCGTTGCCAGCCAGGGACCCCGCTGGTTCGGATCCACGTGATGCGGTGTGCCGCAACCACAGTCGGAGGTGTGCACGTGGTCCGAGCTTGGGAGGCGGACCGCGCTCGGTTTCTCTTCGACCCGCCTGAACATTGCCTGAGAGGGCTCGGGCTCGGCGTGCTCGTGTTGCTGGGCCTCGATCGTCGCGACCGCAGGCTCATCGCGAGGTGTCCGCCAGATGCGCCACGCTGAACGCAGTCCCCGCAGTATTAACCAGAGCCCCAGCAGCGTCACCAGGAAGAAACTCGCAAGCTCCAGCCCACGGACCTGTCCGAGCGCGTCCCGGGCAAGCCAGCCGAGCAGGCCGGTCAGGATCAGAACGGCCGCGATCGCGGTGACCCCCTGCATCATCGACGCCGCGAAGGACAGCCCGATGCCGCGGCGCAGCGTCTGCGGGTGGGTGATCAGATAGGCGCTGATCACAGCCTTGCCATGCCCGGGGCCTGCCGCGTGGAAGACGCCGTACAGGAAGCTCGCCAGAATCAGGATCCCCGCGGTACGGGCCGTGGGCGCCGAGTCCAGCCGGTGCAACGCGAGGGTGAGGCGACGATGAAGGTCGCGCTGGGTCTGGAGAATCCACGCCGACGCGCGTTCGACCGGGGACGTCCATTCGGCCGGGTCGGCATCGAGGGCTCCGAACGGATCGTCGGCCACTGCGACCGGCGCCCACAGGAGCAGGAACAGGGCCAACAGCAGCCCGGCCAGGGCGTAACCCAGTGTCGGCGTTGCGAGCCTGTCGGTTGGCGGGAACGATGGGCGCATCGGCGATGTGAAGGGATTCGAAGGAAGCGTGGCAGGATTCAACGGGAACACCGGACCAGGACCGTTTCGGCGAACTTCGCACCCAGGTTTTCGATGGGGGCCCGTTGATTGCGGTTCAGGGTCGCCGCATAGGCCACCAGGGATGGATCCGGACGCGGCGCCTGCAGCCGGTGTTCGCAATGTTCGCCCCCCTTCAGGTGAATCACGTCGTTGGGATCATGCAGAACCTCGATCCAGTACGACGGATCGTAGACACGGTAGGAAAAAACGGGTTCCGCGCCGGGCCGAACGTCCGCCAGCGGCAGTTCGAAACGCAGGATCAGCCGTTCGCCCTCCCAGACCAGATCGGCTGCAGTCGCGTCGGGTATCTCAAGACGGTCTGAACCCACGAGGAATTCCGTGAAGTAGTCGTGGCCGCGCAGGTTGCCCAGGAGCCGCCCGCCCACGATCTGCAGCGCCTCCTGCAGGGTCAGCCCCGGTTGCCGATGATCGATCTCCTCGAGAAGCAGTTGGCTGTAGCTTGGATCGAAGGCCCATTCCTGGCGCATGGTGGGGAGCATTCGCGAGGCGTCAAACGCCAGGCTGACGCGAAGGTCGATCCATGCATGCGGGTGCGCGTGGACCGCACCCGCTGACGTCAGCGCGAACACGAACAGGAACCACCGGCCCGCGCGTCTGATCATGAACCCGCCGGGGCGCTGGCCTCCGCGCGTTGCCAGCGGGTCCCCTCGGCGGTGTCCTCCAGCAGGATGCCGGCGGCCGCCAGTTCGTCGCGGATGGCATCCGAACGCGCGAAATCCCGATCCTTGCGCGCTTGCCGACGTTCCTCGATCCGGGCCTCGATCCACTCCGCCGTCGGACCTTCGGGGGTCCCGGCCTGGAACCAGTCCGCGGGATCCTGTTGCAGCAGCCCCAGCAGTGCGCCGGCCGCCATAAGCTTCGCCTTGAAAAGCGCGGCTTCCGCGGGATCCGTGGCGGCCGCCAGTGCGTCGGCCAACCGGTGCAGTTCGGCGACCGCGAGGGGCGTGTTCAGATCGTCCAGCAGCGCCGAGAATACCGGGTTGTCCGTCGGGTCGGTCTCCGCTGCCGGGGTACCGGCGTGATCGCGCAGCACGCGGTAGAAGCCGTTCAGCGCACTTCGGGCCTGTTCGAGGCCGCGTTCGGAGAAGTTCAGCGGCGCCCGGTAGTGCCGTGCCAGCAGGCCCAGGCGCAGAACCTCGCCCGGATAGACCTCGAGCAGGTCGCGCAGCAGCCGGAAATTGCCCAGCGACTTGGACATCTTCTCGCCGTCCACGGTCACGTGGCCGTTGTGCACCCAGAAGCGGGCGTACTCGCCATCGTGGACGCCGCAGCCCTGGGCGATTTCGTTCTCGTGGTGCGGGAACACGAGATCGTGGCCGCCACCGTGGATATCGATGGTTTCGCCGAGGTGGGCCTCGATCATCGCCGAGCACTCGAGGTGCCAGCCGGGACGCCCCTCGCCCCACGGGCTTTGCCAGGACGGCTCACCGGGCTTGGAGGGTTTCCAGAGCACGAAATCCCCCGGGTCGCGCTTGTAGTCGGCGACTTCGACCCGCGCCCCCGCCTGCATGTCGTCGAGGCTGCGCCCGGACAGGCGCCCGTACCCGGGATAGGAGCGCACCGCATAGAGCACGTGGTGGTCGGCGGCGTAGGCGTGACCGCGCTCGATCAGGCGTTCGATCATCGCGATCATCTGCGGGACATGGTCGGTGGCGCGAGGCTCGAGCGTCGGCGCCAGGGCCCCCAGTTTCGCGACATCCTCGTGGAAGGCTTCGGTATAGCGCGCGGTCAGGGTGCCGATCGCCTCGCCGTTGGCGGCCGCGGCCTGGTTGATCTTGTCGTCGACATCGGTGATGTTGCGCGCGTAGATGACGTGCCCGGCGCCATACAGCGCGCGCAGCACGCGGAACAGCACGTCGAACACGACCACGGGCCGCCCGTTGCCGATGTGCACGAAGTTGTAGACGGTGGGTCCGCAGACGTACATGGTGACCCGGTCCGGATCGCCGGGCACGAAGGGTTCGAGCTTCCCACCCAGGGTGTTGTGCAGATGGAGCGTGCTCATTTCGAATCCGTGCCGTACAGCGTCTCGGGGTCGATCAGCGGATTTCCGGTGATGACGACCTCGTCACCGTCCACGCGGAGGAAGAAACAGTCCGAACGGCCTGTGTGGCAGGCGGGACCGGTCTGGTCCACCCGCAGCAGCAGCGTGTCGCCATCGCAGTCGATGTACAGTCCCTGCAGCCGCTGGATCTGCCCCGAGCTTTCTCCCTTGCGCCAGAGTTTCCCGCGGGAGCGGGAGAAGTAGCAGACCCGCCCGGTGTCGAGGGTTTCCTCCAATGCGTCCCGGTTCATCCAGGCCATCATCAGGACCTCGCCGGTGTCGTGCTGCTGCGCGATCGCGGGGATCAGTCCGTCGGCGTTGAAACGCAGGTTGGCGAGGACCTCCGCGCGCGGAAAACGGACCCCCCGGGGCTGATTTTCGATATCCTTGAACACCTGTGGCCTCTCGTGCGAACCGGAGTTGTCCCGCCGGGTACGGTGGGTCGGTGGCCGGCGGTCCATGGAGGCGCAGTGTACTGCCTGAGCCGGCCGCACGCATGCGCCGGCAGGAATCGTGCCTGAATTCATCCCCTTCCACGGAGTCGCCAGGATGTCCCCGAACCCGGAGCCCACGCGCCGCCCCACCGCGGTGCGCACGATCAGTTACCACGGACTGGAAGAAGGACCGCGCCTGGTCGTGCTCGGCGCCGTTCACGGCAACGAGACCTGCGGCACCCAGGCGATCCTGCGCCTCGTGGGCGAACTCGAACGGGGGGAGCGGGAACTGCTCAAGGGCCTGCTGACGCTGGTGCCGGTGACCAATCCGCTCGCCTACCAAAGGGGTGAGCGCATGGGCGAGCGCAACCTGAACCGCAACTTCCGGATCACCGCGGCACCCGCGGATTTCGAGGACCGGATCGCCAACCGTCTGTGCCCGTTGCTCGCGGCACACGACGTGCTGCTCGACCTGCACTCGTTCCACACGCCCGGTGAGCCGTTCGTGATGCTTGGCCCCGAGGACAACGCCGCCGGTCTGGAGTCCTTTCGCCGCGCGGCCGAGGAGGAGGCACTGGTCCGCCGTCTCGGGCCACGACGCATCGTCGAGGGCTGGCTCGAGACCTATGCCCGCGGGGTGGCCCGGCGCATTGCGAACCCGAACGCGACGCTGCGCGCGCAGATGCTCAGCACCGATCCGAGTTACGGCATCGGCACGACGGAGTACATGCGCGGCCAGGGAGGCTACGGAGTGACGCTCGAATGCGGCCAGCACGACGATCCGGAAGCGCCGGAAGTGGCCTACCAGGCCATTCTGAACGCGCTTGCCCACCTGGGCATGCTGGAGCTGCCGCCGCCCCCGCCACGTCCCGACCTCGAGGTGCTGCGCCTCGTCGAGGTGGTCGACCGCGACCACATGGACGATCGCTTCACGCGTCCGTGGCAGAGCTTCGACCGGGTCCGGGCCGGCGAGCCGATCGGGCAGCGCGCCGATGGGCAGCCGGTCCTGTCGCCCGCGGACGGGTTCATCGTCTTTCCCAACCCTAATGCATTCCCGGGCAACGAGTGGTTCTACCGGGCGGAAATCAGCGCACGCTCGGTGGACGGCGTGAAGTCCCGGGAGCTGCCGTCCTGAAGACTGCCGCCCGCCCTGCGGATACGCGCCGCTGATGGCGCTGGAACTCGGTCCGCTGCTGGTGATTTCGCTCGCCGCGTTCTTCGCGGGCGGGATCAACGCACTCGCGGGCGGTGGCAGCTTCCTGACGCTGCCCGCGCTGGTTTTCGTCGGGGTTCCGCCGGTGTCCGCGAACGCGACCGGCACCGCGGCGCTGCTGCCCGGCTACCTGGCCAGCGCGTGGAGTTACCGGGACCTGATGCGCGCGCCGGTGGGGCTCTCGCTGGTCGCGGTGCTGGTGCTGGGGACGGTGGGTGGCGCCGCCGGTGCCGCGCTGCTGCTCGCCACGTCCGACGCCGCGTTCCGTGGCATCATCCCCTGGCTGCTGTTGTTCGCCACGCTGCTGTTCGCGTTCGGTCCGGCGCTGCAGCGCCGGCTGCCGAAGCGCGCCGACGGCGCGGGGGGGCTCGGCGGCCGGCTGGGGATCCTGGGGGTCTGCGCGTACGGGGGCTACTTCAACGGCGGCATGGGCATCGTGATGCTCGCGCTGTTCCGTTTGCTGGGCGTCGACGATCTGCGCGTGGCGAACGGCCTGAAGAACCTGCTCTCCGCGGTGCTGACGCTGATCGCCGTGGCCATTTTTGCGCTCGGCGGGTTGATCTCCTGGCAGGAGATTCTGCCCATGGCGATCGCCGCCACGCTCGGCGGCCTCGTGGGCGCCCGCATCGGCCGCGTGCTGCCGCCGGCGGTGCTGCGCAATACGATCGTGCTCGTCGGCGCGATCACCACGCTTCTGTTCTTCATCAACGGGTAGACACGAGGATCGACACCATGGATGCCCAGGACATCATCGAATTCATTGCCCAGAGCCGGAAACGCACCCCCGTGAAGGTCTACCTGAGAGGCGACCTCGACGGGATCGACTTCGGTTCAAGCGTGCGCGCGTTCCTGTCCGGCGGCGCCGGCGTGCTGTTCGGCGAATGGGATGAGATCGAGCCGTTGCTGCGGGAGAACGCCGCGCGCATCGAGGATCACGTGGTGGAGAGCGACCGGCGGCATTCCGCCGTTCCGCTGCTCGAGACCCGTAACCTCGACGCCCGCATCGAGCCCGGTGCGATCATCCGGGACCGCGTCGAGATCGGCGCCAGGGCCATCGTGATGATGGGGGCGGTGATCAATATCGGCGCGGTGGTGGGCGAGGGCACGATGATCGACATGAACGCTGTCCTCGGCGGGCGGGCCATGGTGGGGCGCAACTGCCACGTTGGTGCGGGAGCGGTGTTGGCCGGCGTGATCGAACCGGCGTCGGCGCAGCCGGTGATCGTGGACGACGACGTGATGATCGGCGCCAACGCGGTGATTCTCGAAGGTGTGCGCGTCGGGCGCGGTGCCGTGGTGGCCGCCGGCGCGGTGGTGACGGCCGACGTCGAGGAAAACACCGTGGTCGCCGGTGTCCCCGCGCGCGTGATCAAGAAGGTCGATGCCGCCACACGTGACAAGACGGCGATCGCCGACGCGCTGCGCCAGCTCGGCTCGGGCACCTGAGGCATCGGGAGTCGCGGTCCGGCGCCGCATCGCATTCTGCTCTATATCTATAGGCGCGGAACCTGAAATCCGGTTCTGCGGTGGCCATCACCCAAACCTCACGGAGGGAGATGTCATGGCTGCAAAAGGCAAGAAGCAGAGTGAGAGCAAGGCAGTCGAGAAGGCCGCGCCGGAACGTCCGTTGAGCCCCCTCGGCGACATGGAGCGGCTCCTGGAGACGTTCTTCCAGCGCGGTTGGCTGCGTCCTCCCGGCATGGATTGGCCCGACTGGGCCGAGCTTCGCCTGCCGTTCGAAGGGCGCATGCCGCAGGTCGACGTCGTCGATCGCAAGGGCGAAATCCTGGTGCGCGCCGAATTGCCGGGTGTCGACAAGAAGGACCTGGAAGTTTCGACCACCGACAACAGCGTGACGATCAAGGGCGCCACGCGGCACGAGGAAAAGGAAGAGAAGGGCGACTTCCACCGTTGCGAGATCTCGCGCGGTTCGTTCTCGCGTACCGTGTCGCTGCCGGACACGGTGGACGCCACAAAGGCAACCGCCACGTTCAAGGACGGCATCCTGGAGTTGCGGCTGCCGAAGGCCTCGAAGTCCCGGCGCCGGACGATCGCAGTCGAGTAGACCCGGCCGCGTCCGCGATTCGGGTCGAAACTCCCGACCGATGCCAGGCCGGGGAGCGTCTTCCCGTTGCGGCCGCCCGCCGTCAGTCTCCGGCCGCGACGCCGACGAAGGCCTGTTCCACCGTGAAATTGCCGACGCCCTTGTAGTTGGTCATCGTCCAGCCGTTCGCCTTCAGGTAGTCGGTCATTTCCCGGTTCATCTGCGGATTGCCGCAGAGCATCACCCGGTCGTGCTCGGGATCCGCCGCAGGAAGGTCGAGCATGCGGAAGAGTTCGCCGCCGCGGAACAGGTCAGCGCCGCGCTGGTTGTTCGCGTGCGGCTCGCGCGTCACGGTAGGAACGTAGCGCAGGCGTTCGCCGACGCGCGCCTCGATCTCCTCCCGGTAGCTCAGCTCCGCCGCGGTGCGCACGCTGTGCACCAGGATCACCCGTTCGAAGCGCTCGTACACCTTCTCGCCGCGGATCAGCGAAATGAATGGCGCGAGTCCGGTTCCGGTCGCCAGCAGGTACAGATTGCGTCCCGGCTGCACGTGGTCCAGCGTCAGCGATCCGGTCACCTTGCTGTTGATCCACACGTGGTCCCCGACCCCCAGCTCCGCGAGCTGGCTGGTCAGCGCGCCATCCGGCACGTGGATGCTGAGAAACTCGAGGTCCGCTTCCCGCGGGTCCGAGACGATCGAATACGCGCGCGGGACGAGCTTCCCCTCGCGGCGCAGACCCAGGGTTACGAACTGACCGTTCTCGAACACGAAATCCGGCGGGCGGGTGGTGGTGAAACTGAAGGTCTTCGGCGACCAGCGGCGCACCGAAGTGATGCTCTGTTCGTGGTAAGGCAATGGCTTCCTCCGAGTCGCAGGGTATCCGGACGGTAACAGCATCCGCACGCGGACCGCAGCAACGGCCGCCTTTCTTGCGGAATTCGGGTGCTCCGGCGGGCCGAGGCCAAGGTGCCATTCAATGCACCCCGATTCGTGGGGGAATGCGTCACGAACCCTACACAGAACTGCCGTTATGCGGTCACGATTTGGTCCTAGTCTCCGAGCCTCGGTCCACCCCCAACCGTCCGGAGACAGTCATGAGCGAGAAACTCCCACCGAACCTGATGATCGAAGACAACGGCGACGAGCCGATGAGCAATCATTCCGACAACCCGCACTTCTCCAGCATCATCGAGG
>JAABSC010000020.1 GCA_011390565.1 Thioalkalivibrio paradoxus
CCGGGGTGACGGCCGGATCAAGTCCGGGGTGACGGCCGGATCAGGTCCGGGGTGACGGCCGGATCAAGTCCGGGTGACGCGACTCTCGTCATCCCGGCCGCACTCCACCAACCTGTCATCCCGGCCGGAGCGCAGCGGAGAGCCGGGATCCAGGGGCGGCCACCGGCGTTCGTGGCTCCATCCAGCGCGACATGGACCCCGGATCAAGTCCGGGGTGACGGCCGGATCAAGTCCGGGGTGACGGCCGGGTCAAGTCCGGGGTGACGGCCGGATCAAGTGCGGGGTGACGGGCGCGCCATGGCGTTCGTCCGGGTCGGGGTTCTTCTTCTGTAATCGATTCATCACGATGCCGTCACACCGTTGACAAAGACCGGGCGCACAGTGCGCCCATGAGCAGCACTCCGCTGAAGATGCCCGAGGCTCTGTCCCCGGAGCCACGCCCGGAAGCCGGGCGCCTCCGTGTCTCCGTGGTGACCGAGACCTGGCCTCCCGAGGTCAATGGCGTGGCGATGACGATCCACCAACTCGTCTCCTGGCTCGGACCCCGGCACGACGTGACACTGATCCGCGTCCGCCAGGGCAAGGACGACCTCGGCACACAGGTGCCCGACGTCCGCACCGAGTTGATGCCCGGTGTGCCGGTACCCCGCTATCACGGGCTGCGCATGGGTGTTCCATCCGTGGGCCGGCTCAAGGCGGCATGGACCGAGACCCGTCCGGACATCGTGCACGTGATCACCGAGGGACCACTGGGCTGGTCGGCGGTGCGCGCCGCGACCGCGCTCGGGATTCCGGTCGTCAGCGACTTCCATACCAATTTCCACCAGTACACCGCGCACTACGGCGTCGGGCTGTTCCGCCGCGTCGCGCTCGGTTACCTTCGCGGCCTGCACAACCGCACGCGGGTCACCCTGGTTCCGACGCAGGCGCTGGCCGACGATCTGGGCAGCAGCGGTTTCAGGGACCTGGACGTACTGGCCCGTGGCATCGACACGGAGCTGTTCACCCCCGAGCGGCGCAACCCCGAACTGCGCGAAGCCTGGGGCGCCGGCCCGAACGATCCGGTGTTGCTGATGGTGAGCCGGATCGCACCGGAAAAGAACCTTCCGCTCGCCCTCGCCGCATTCGCCAGGACGCGTGAGCAGATCCCGAACGCACGCATGGTGGTCGTCGGCGACGGCCCCGCACGCGCCGGGCTCGCCGGTTCCCATCCGGATGTCCACTTTGCCGGCATGCAGACCGGGCTGCCGCTGGCCGAGCACTATGCGTCGGCCGACATTTTCGTGTTCCCCAGTCTCAGCGAAACCTTCGGCAACGTGACCCTGGAAGCCATGGCCAGCGGGCTGGCCGCAGTGGCCTTCGATTACGCCGCGGCGCGCGAGCACATCGTCGACGGACACAACGGCCGAGCCCTCGATCCCACGGATGCCGAGGGCTTCATCGCCACCGTCGCGGAGCTTGCAGGGCAGCCCGATGAAGTCACCCGGCTCGCCGCCGCGGCCCGTGCCACTGCGCTGGACATCGACTGGTCGAATGTCTGTCTTCGCTACGAAATGCTGCTCCGGAAATCCCTGGAGGCCATCCATGACTGACCCCATGCTCACGCCCTCCCCCGCGCTGGCGCGAATCCGGGCGCTGGACCTTTCGCTTTGCCGCTGGCTGAACCGAGCCAACCGCCGGGAGGTGGTGGGCCGGTTCTTCGCGCTGTTCAGCCGGCTGGGTGACGGGGTGTTCTGGTACACGCTGATGCTGGTTCTGCCACTGGTCCACGGACTCGGCGCCGTGGCGACCAGCGTTCACATGGCCCTCACCGGCGTCGTCTCGCTGCTGATCTACAAGTGGCTGAAGGCGAACACGAGTCGCCCGCGGCCGTTCATGGTCAGCGACAGCATCATTCGCCGGGTGCCACCGCTGGACGAGTACAGCTTTCCGTCCGGGCACACCTTGCACGCCGTGTCGTTCTCGGTGGTGCTGCTGAGTCACCAGCCCGAGTGGTTCTGGATCGTGGTCCCCTTCACTGCGCTGGTCGCCGCGTCGCGACCGGTGCTGGGACTGCACTACCCGAGCGACGTGCTGGCCGGTGCCGTGATCGGCGCGACCGTCGCCTGGACCTCGATCACGCTCTGGCCGCTGCTGATCGGTTGACCGACCCGGCGGGCGACGGATTCAGGCCGCGGTCGCCTCCCGGCCGGGCTGCGCCGCGCGGGCGGAGTCGCTCTTGTCGGCCGCAAGATGCAGGGCGCGCAGCTGCGGCATCTTCTTCTGCTGGTGATCCTGCATGCGGTGCAGAATACCGTCCAGCACGCGCAGGGCCGTCACGATGAAGGGTCCCTTGTTCAGCATCACGCATTCCGCGCGCACCGACATCGCCGCGTCGCTGAGTTCGGGCCGGGACACCATACCCGTCTTCGCCAGCGTCTCCAGCACCTGGGTGGCCCAGACCACCGGCACGTGACCCGCTTCGGCCAGCCACAGGATCTCTTCCTGGATCTCGGCCAGACGCTCGCCCCCGATCTCCACGGCCAGGTCCCCTCGAGCAATCATGATCGCCAGTGGATGCTTCCCGATCGCGCTCAGCATGATTTCCGGCAAGTGGCGCAGGGCGCGCTCGGTCTCGATCTTGGCGATGATTCCCATGTTGCCGGCACCCCGGTGCGCCAGTTCATCCATCAAGGCACACATATCGGAACCGGTCTCGACGAAGGAGAAGCCAACCAGATCGGCATGCCGCGCGACGAAATCGAGATCCTCGAGATCCTTCCGGCTCAGCGGACCCAGCTGCAGCGCCGCACCAGGAAAATTGATGCCCTTGTCGGGACGCAGCCGGAAGCCGTCGGGGGGCGCGTGGGTGACCCGCAGCAGCGCCGATTCGGGACCGGACGCCTCGATCACGCCACCAAGCTTGCCATCGTCGATCCAGACCGCCTGCCCAACCTCCAGCCGCTCAAGCACGCTGGGCGTGGTGATCCCGATACGCGCGGGCTCGACGATCCGGCCCTCGGCATCCCACCGGGCGGGCTGCCCCAACCATTCCGGGCCGGTCAGCCGAAGGTGCTCGCCGAGATGCAGCCGGATCTTCACCGGACGGGTCCGATGCCCGCCGAGATACACGCTCTGTTCGGTTACGCGGGTCCAGACGCCGTCCTGCCAGCGCATCAGATACATCGCGGTCTCGGGCCCGATCACGGTCTTCTTTCCGCAATGGGCCAGCCACCCACGGCCGTCCAGCGGCCGCTCGATGACCAGATGCCGCGCCCGGCCCCGCAAGTCGTTGAAGATCAGGCGATCACCCTCGGTGAATGTCCCGATCACGCCGTCATCCACAGTCAGGAGCCATTGCGCAACGTCGGTCACCGGAGCGGGATCCGTCTCCGACGCGGCCAGCAACGCGACCAGAGCCGGCTGCCGGTCACCGGCCGTCCCGCGCGGCCGGAGCCGTGTCAAGGCTGGTTCGTCGGCGATGCTCCCGGTCCGGAGCTTGTGTCCGGCGAGATCCATCACCACCCGGCACTCCCGCCCCACCGTCTCCTGCGCACGGCGGATGTTCTCGATCATGCGCTGCCATACGGAAGGGTCGTCGTGCGCGCAGTTGATGCGTGCGCAGTCCATACCTGATTCCAGCAGGGCCCGCACCAGGGATTCGTTCGAAGCCGCCTCCGAGGGCATGGTCACCATGATACGGGCGGTGCGGCTCGGTTGCGGCGGTCCGAACAGGGTGCGGGTGTTCATCGCCAGCAGTTCGTTTCCCGCATCGAATCCAGGCGCCGGCACCGGGTCGAGTTCCGGCAGGGGCTGGCCGCACAGACCCGCCAGCACCCGAATCAACTCGTCGATGCTCGCCAGCACGTGGGCTTCGACGCGTCCGAGCGAGGAGAGGCCGCGACGCGCAAGCCGCAACTGCAGTGGCCGCAGATCCTGGCAGCGGAGCGCGAGGTATTTCGCAAGGTTGCGGGCGCTGGGGGGGAAACGTCCCTCGGAATCCGGCGCCGAGAGCGCCGAAAGGCGGTTCGCAGAGCCGGCCACGATCTGGCCGCGCAGGGACAGCATGTCGTCGAGCAGTGCGCGATGCTCCGGATCGACGTCGATGGATTCGAAATTTTTCATGACCTTTCTGTGTACCACAGATTCGTTACGCCCCGATGACGGTACGCCTATTCCCGGTATGCGCCACAGACGGGACACCGGTATCGCGAAGTCTTCACATGGCAGTCATCGATCGGTCACCGGCTTGTCACCGAAAGAGAACAAGCTACGTCACGAACGGATCGAGGAGAGCCGCGAACATGCCAGAACTGGCGAAGTACGGACCCTGGGCTTCTTCGCCCCGCCAGGCCCTGGTGACCGAGCTTGCGTCGAGCCCGACCGACGTTCTGGCGTCGCAAAGGCTGCGGTTCCGGGTCTTTGCACAGGAGATGGGGGCACGGCTGCCCAGTGCCGATCAGGGCATCGACCGCGACCATTACGACGATTTCTGCCGGCACCTGCTGGTGCGCGAGGCCGATACCGGGGATGTCGTCGCGTCCACACGCATCCTGAGTTCCGAGGAGGCCGCGCAGGCTGGCGGCTTCTATTCGCAGAGCGAATTTCACCTGGGTGCACTGGAATACCTGCCCGGCCGGGTCATGGAGGTCGGACGGACCTGCGTGCGCTCGGACTATCGTACCGGATGGGCCATCAACGCGCTTTGGACCGGGTTGGCCCGTTTCATGACCGCGCACCGCTTCGATTACATGATGGGCTGCGCGAGTATTGCGCTGTCGCCGGACGAGGCTTCCGGACCGGCGCTGCTTCGGCAGCTGTACCAGGATCACCCGGCCCCGGCAGCGTTCCGGGTGGAGCCCCGACAGCCGGTGCCGGACCGCGCACGCGGCTCCGCTTCGCCGGCTCCCCTGCCACCCCTGCTGAAGGCCTATCTGCGGCTCGGAGCCTGGGTCTGTGGCGAGGCCTGCTGGGATCCCGATTTCGGTGTCGCCGATGTCTTCATCCTGCTCGACGTGCAGCAGGTACCGGACCGGTATCGAAGACATTTCCTGCGCGAACCGGTCCTGATACGCTGAGCCCGGCCCCTTACTCGGGAGTTGCATGCGTATTCTGATGCTTTCGGATGTGTACTTTCCGAGGATCAACGGTGTCTCGACTTCGATCCAGACCTTTCGCCGGGATCTCGGGGCCATGGGGCACACGGTCGACCTGATCGCACCCGAATATCCCGCGCGCTCCAGGTTCGCGGAGCCCGGCATCCAGCGCATTCCCTCCCGCTTTCTGTTCTTCGATCCCGAAGACCGCATGATGTCCGGCCGCGCCATCCGTCGAAAACTTCCGGAGCTGGCCGAAGCGGCCTACGACCTGGTGCACATCCAGACCCCATTCGTCGCGCATTACACGGGCCTGCATGTCGCGCGCGGTCTGGACGTTCCCGTCGTCGAGACGTACCACACGCACTTCGAGGAATACCTGTATCACTATCTGCCCTGGCTGCCGGCAGCATGGCTGCGTGCCGGCGCCCGCCACTTCACCCGCAGCCAGTGCAACCAGGTCGACGCCGTGGTCGTGCCGTCGACACCGGTGCTGGAAGCCCTTCAGGGGTACCGGGTCGAAAAGCCGATCCACGTGATTCCGACGGGACTGGATCTCGAGTGCTTCGAAGGGGGCGACGGCGCGCGCTTCCGCCGGCAACAGGGGATCGCTCCGGAGCGCCCCGTGCTGGTCCACGTGGGGCGGGTGGCGCACGAAAAGAACATCGATTTCCTGCTGCACGTCGTGCAGCGCATTCGCCGGGACATTCCCGACGTCCTGCTGATGATCGTCGGCGAAGGCCCCGCGCGGGGGCATCTGGAGCGACTGGCACACCGGCTCGGCCTGGACGATCAGGTGCTGTTCCTCGGTTACCTGGACCGCGAGCGCGAGCTGCTCGACTGTTACCGTGCCGGCGATGTGTTCGCGTTCGCCTCACGGACCGAAACACAGGGCTTGGTGCTTCTGGAATCCATGGCCGTGGGTGTCCCGGTTGTCGCCCTGGCCGAAATGGGCACGCGCGACATTCTGGCGCCTTTGCGCGGGGCTCTGGTCGCCGAACACGACATCGAGGATTTCGCCGCGCAGGTGACGCGGCTGCTGCGCGACCAGCGACTGCGGTCCGAACTGTCCGCCGACGCGCGCGCTTATGTCAGGACCTGGTCCGCACCGGCTCTGGCCGACCGCATGGTGGATCTCTACCGCTCGCTGCTGTAGCGTCCCTCCGGGCACGTAACCCGGGTGTCACACAGGACTGCGACACTCGCCGATTTCGGGAGAGTGCAATGACGGTTCGGGTAGGCATCAACGGTTTCGGTCGCATCGGACGTCTGGCGCTGCGGGCGGCTTGGGGACGCAAGGACCTGGAATTCGGACTGATCAACGAGAAGGGCGGCGACGGCACCGTCTCCGGGCACCTGCTGGAGTTCGACTCCGTCCACGGCCGGTGGCCGCATGCGGTCCGCCGCGAAGCGGATCGCATCGGGATCGAAGGGCGCTGGATCGCTCATTCGACCCATGACCGGCCCGGCGCGGCGCCCTGGCGTGAACACGGGATCGACGTGGTCATCGAGTCGAGCGGGCGCTTCCGCACGCTGGAAACGCTCGCGCCCTACTTCGATGCCGGCGTGAAGAAGGTGGTCGTCGCGGCACCCGTGAAGGATCCCGCCGCGCTGAATGTGGTGGTCGGCGTCAACCATCACCGGTACGACCCGGCACGGCACGACGTCATCACCGCAGCGTCGTGCACCACCAACTGTCTCGCTCCGATCGTCCAGGTTCTGCAGGATTCCGTTGGCATACGCCACGGCGCCATCCTGACCGTGCACGACATGACCAACACGCAGTCGCCGGTGGACCGCCCGCAGGCCGACCTGCGCCGGGCCCGCGCCGCCGGGATCTCGCTGATCCCGACCACCACCGGGTCCGCGCGGGCAATCGGCGACATCTTTCCGGAACTCGAGGGACGCCTGAACGGACATGCGGTCCGGGTGCCGCTGATGAACGCCTCACTCACGGATTTCACCTTCGAAGCGGCTCGCACGACTTCGGCCGAGGAAGTCAACGGGCTGCTGCGGGCAGCCGCCGAGGAAGGACCGCTCGCCGGCATCCTCGGGTACGAGGAGCGCCCGCTGGTTTCCGCCGACTACCGCACGGATCCGCGCTCCGCGATCGTCGATGCGCCATCGACTCTGGTGATCGACGGCACCCAGGTGAAGATCCTGGCCTGGTACGACAACGAGTGGGGCTACGCCAACCGCCTCGTGGAACTGGTATCTCAGGTGGCCCGGGGTCTGTAACCCGACGTGCCCGAGGCCCGCGGCTCCGATTCAGAAAAAGTTCAACCAGGCGCCACGGCTTCGTAACGGACCAGGCTCACTCTGGAGGGGTATGGAAAATGGAGACGCGCCATGCCCTCTCTGGACTGCCGTACCGCGTTCATCTCGGACATCCACCTCGGCACCCGCGACTGCCGGGCCCCCTACCTGCTCGACTTTCTGCAACGCCTCGACTGTGAACGGCTGGTTCTGGTCGGCGACGTGTTCGACATCTGGGCCATGCGCCGACGGGTCGTGTGGACCGCCGCGCAGTCCAAGGTCATCGAGCACATCTTCGCGCTCGCGGACCGGGGCGTCGATGTCGTCTATATCCCCGGCAACCACGACGAGGCGCTGCGCGCGCTGGTCGACACCGAAATTCGCGGTGTGCGCATCCTGCGCAACCTCGCGCATGAAAACGCCGACGGCCGGCGTTTTTTCGTCAGCCACGGCGACGAGTTCGACGACGCCGTCCGGCACAGCCGCGTGCAGCACCTGCTGGGCGACATGAGCTACCAGCTGCTGCTGCGCCTGAACCACTGGGTGGACACACTGCGCGGCTACCTCAACCTCCCTTACTGGTCGCTGTCGGCCTGGGCCAAGACCCGGGTCGGCAAGGCCCGTGACTACATTGGCCGCTTCGAATCCACGGCTTCACGCAACGCCCGGGAGCAGGGGTTCGATGGGTACATCGGCGGCCATATCCACAAGGCCGGAATCGGCAAGCGGGAAGGTGTGCTCTATTGCAACACCGGGGACTGGGTCGAGCACTGCACCGCACTGATCGAGGACCACTCCGGGTACCTCCACCTCCTGCATTGGTCCGACCACGTTCGCCTGGACGCCAGCGACGCCGTGCCGGTGGACCATGCCGACACGTCCGCGGGTCTGCCGCCCGAACTGGCCTGGCTCGGTTCCGTTTCGGCTACAGCGGCCCTGTCGACCGGAAAATAGATTCCCGGCGCCGGAGCCCGCACGCCTCGGCCACGGAGCCAGAAAAAAGCCCGGGGAAGAACGTCTCCCCCGGGCCTTCAGCGCACTCGAGATCGCCGTGTCAGGAGGCGGTTTCCCCCTTCACCACGACCTCCATTTCCGCCAGATCGATGTGGCGTACGTCGCGCCCCTTGACGAGGTAGATCGTGTACTCGCACATGTTCCGGGCGTGGTCGCCGACGCGTTCCAATGCGCGCGCCGCGTAGGTGACGTCCAGCATCCGCGTGATGTTGCGCGGATCCTCCATCATGAACGTCGCATTCTGTCGCATGATGGCTTCGTGATCGGCGTCGATCGCGAAATCCTGGCGGACGACGTCGAGAGCGGCGGCGGGATCCATCCGCGCAAAGGCGTCCAATGCGTCGTGCACCATGGTCGTCACCCGCCTTCCCATGGTATCGATGTCCCGAAAAAGCTGCTTGCGCGGGCGTTCCCCGTCAGCGAGGCGCACGGCCATGCGCGCGATGCCTTCGGCGAGATCCCCGATACGCTCGAGATCGGTGATGGTCTTGATCACCGCCACCACCAGGCGCAGATCCAGCGCGGCCGGCTGCCGGCGGGCGAGGATCTCGACGCAGCGCTCGTCGATCGCGACTTCGAAGCTGTTCACCCGCGTATCGGTGTCGATCACTTCGTGCGCGACCGCGGTGTCCGCATCGAGAAAGGACTGGATCGCGCGAGTGAGTTGGCTCTCCACCAGTCCACCCATTGCCAGCACCCGGTTGACGACCTCCTCGAGCTCCGAATCGTAGCGATGCGAGTAATGACCGGCCAAACGCTTGCTTTCCATCCCGAACTCTCCTCAGTAGACCCTGTGTGCGTGCATGTTGGACCGGTGACCCTCAGCCATAGCGGCCGGTGATGTAGTCTTCGGTAGCCTTCTCGCGCGGGTTGGTGAACAGGTGCATCGTGTCCGCGTATTCGATCAGTTCGCCCAGGTACATGTAGGCGGTGTAGTCCGACACGCGCGCCGCCTGCTGCATGTTGTGAGTCACGATGAGGATGGTGTACTTCTCCTTCAGTTCCTCGATCAGCTCCTCGATCTTGGCGGTCGAGATCGGGTCGAGCGCCGAGGTCGGCTCGTCCAGCAGGATCACTTCCGGTTCGATCGCGATCGCGCGGGCGATCACCAGTCGCTGCTGCTGGCCGCCGGAGAGGCCAAAGGCGTTGCTCTGGAGCCGGTCCTTGACCTCGTCCCAGAGACCGACGGCCTTGATCGAGCGTTCGACGACCTCGTCCAGCACCCGCTTGTTGTTCACACCCTGCAGGCGGAGGCCGTAGGCGACATTCTCGTAGATCGACTTCGGGAAGGGATTCGGCTTCTGGAAGACCATCCCGACCTGCCGGCGGAGTTCCGCGACATCGGTCTTGCGATCGTAGATGTTCGCGCCATGAAGGTTGATCGCCCCCTCGATGCGGCAGCCGTCCACGAGATCGTTCATCCGGTTGAAGCACCGGAGCAGGGTCGACTTGCCGCAGCCCGATGGCCCGATGAACGCAGTGACGCGCTGCTTGGGGATCTTCATGCTGACGCTCTTCAGCGCCTGCGTGTCACCGTAGTAGAGGTCCAGGTTCTCGACGGAGATCGCGATCTCCTCGTCCGCCAGCGAGCGGACCGTGCGGGTGCTGCCCTCGAACAGGCCGGCACTCATGCTGGACGCTGCGGGGTTCCTCTGGCTCATGGGATTCTCCGATGGCATTACGTATATACCTTGGTTTCAGGAAAACACCGGGTCTAGTCGCCCTCGGCCCGGTATTTTTCGCGAAGATGATTGCGGATGGTGATCGCGGTCAGGTTCAGCACCACGATCAGCAGCACCAGGATCAGCGCAGTGGCATACACCAGCTGCTCCGCAGCCTCGGCGTGCGGGCTCTGGAACCCGACGTCGTAGATATGGAAACCCATGTGCATGATCTTTCGCTCAAGGTGGATGAACGGGAAATTCCCGTCAATGGGCAGCGTCGGGGCGAGCTTCACCACACCGACCAGCATCAGTGGCGCCACTTCCCCCGCCGCGCGGGCAATCGCGAGAATCAGTCCCGTCATCATCGCCGGCGTGGCCAGCGGGACCACCACCTTCCAGAGCGTTTCGCCCTTGGTTGCCCCCAATGCCAGCGAGCCCTCACGGATGGTCGAAGGGATGCGCGCGAGGCCTTCCTCGGTGGACACGATGACCACCGGCAGCGTGAGCAGGGCCAGCGTGAGCGAGGCCCAGAACAGACCCGGGGTACCGAAGGTCGGAGCCGGCAACGCCTCCGGGTAGAACGCCTGGTCGATCTGCCCACCTACGAAGTACACGAAAAAGCCCAGACCGAACACGCCGAACACGATCGAAGGCACCCCGGCCAGGTTGTACACCGAGATACGTATCGTCTTCAGCAGCGCCCCCTGCTTCGCGTATTCACGCAGGTAGATCGCGGCCAGCACGCCGAACGGCGTAACGATGATGGACATCACCAGCACCATCACCACCGTGCCGAAGATCGCCGGGAAGATGCCCCCCTCGGTGTTCGCTTCGCGCGGGTAGCCGAAGATGAAGCCGAAGAAATCGCTGACGTAGAAACCGACCTTGGCCGGAATCGACATGTTGTTCGGCTGCCAGGCCTTGACGATGTCGGCGAGCCGGACGGTGACTTCCTGTCCATCCGCCACGCGCAGCACGAGACTGTCGCGCGCCGCATCGTCATACAATCGGTTCAGGCGTTCCTCGAGCACCCGGTATTCCGCCTCGAGGTCGGCCCGGCGTTGCGCAAACTGCGCCTCCAGCTCGGGAGTCGTCGTCCCGCGGAGTTCGGCGCGGCGCTCGTCCAGGCGCACGCGCTCGATCCGGAAATTGACGTTGCCGATCGCGCCGCGCTCGATCCGGCGGATTTCGTCGAAGAGATCGTTGCTGCGCTCCAGGCGCTGCTGGAATTCCGGCCAGAGACTGTCGCCGACGGCCACCGTGACATCGTTTTCCAGCAGACGGAGCGGCGTGCCGAGGAAATCGCCCCATTCGCGCCGCTCCAGGACCGTGATGTCTTCCGGGTAGCGCCACTCGTCCATGAAATCGTCGATGAAGTATCCGAAATCCCGGCCGGTGACGTCGCGGTTGCCCATCTTCACCAGATGCCGCTCCACGAGTACCTGGTCTTCGGGAATATCGACACCCGCACTCCGCATCGCCTCTCCGGTGAGGGTCTCCGAACGGCGCAGTTCACCGATGACCCGGACCGGCGCGTCCGCGCCCGGCTCCATATACGTGGTCTCGAAGATGCCGTGGGGCCAGAAGTTGCCGAAACCGCGGACCAGGATCAACAGGAGCAGTCCGAAGACCATGATCATGCTGATGGTGACTGCACCTCCGTTCAGCCAGATCCACGGGGCGCCGCTTTTCCACCACTCTTTCATCTCGTCGTCCTCGAATCGGATCCGGGTTTACAGGGAGGCGTAGCGCTTGCGCAGGCGCTGACGCACGATCTCGGCGGCGGTGTTCAGTACGAAAGTGAACATCAGCAGGACGAGCGCGGACAGGAACAGCACCCGGAAATGGGTGGAGCCCACCGCGGTTTCCGGCAGTTCCACGGCGATGTTGGCCGCGAGTGTGCGCATGCCTTCGAACAGGTTGAAGTTCACGACGGGGCTGTTGCCCGAGGCCATCAGCACGATCATGGTCTCCCCGACCGCGCGGCCGAACCCGATCATGATCGCCGAAAAGATCCCGGGGCTGGCGGTCAGCAGCACGACCCCGGTGACAGTCTGCCAAGGCGTGGCACCCAGGGCCAGCGAACCGTTCGTGAGATGGCGCGGCACGTTGAACACGGCGTCTTCCGCGATCGAGAAGATGGTCGGGATCACCGCGAACCCCATCGCCATGCCCACGATCAGCGCGTTGCGCTGGTCATAGGGAATGCCGACATCGGTAAACCATTGCCGCATCGACCCGTCGAAGAACCAGATCTCGATCCAGGGGCTGCTGGTCACGACCAACCACCCGGTTCCGATCACCACCGGCACCAGCAGTGCGGCCTCCCACCCGGAAGGCACCCAGCTCCGGATCGCCTGGGGCAGACGCGACCACGCGAAGGCGGCCACCAGGATGAGCAGCGGAAACAGGATCACGCCCGTGACCAGGATCGGGAGGTTGTTCTCGACATAGGGCGCCAGCCAGATGCCGGCGAGGAACCCCAGGATGACCGTCGGCAGCGCCTCCATCAGTTCGATCGAGGGCTTGACGACCTTGCGGATGGCAGGCGCCATGAAGTAGGCGGTGTAGATGGCCCCCATGATCGCCAGCGGCATCGCCAGCAGCATCGCGAACAGCGCGGCCTTCAGGGTTCCGATCGAGAGCGGCACGATGCTGAACTTCGCCTCGAAGGCGTCATCGGCCGAGGAGGATTGCCAGATGAACTGCGGTTCCGCCCGACCCTCGTACCAGACCTTGCCCCAGAGCGCACTGATCGAAGTCTGCGGATGCGGGTTGTCGATCGCAAGCACCTGCATCGCTCCCAGGTCCTCGCTCTTCACCAGCGCGCGACCGTTATTCGGGCCCATCGCGATGCGCACGATGGGACTTTCCGCGACGGGCTGCATCTTCAGCGTGACGTTGGACGTCGCGTAGTGCAGGCCGACATTGCCCTGGTCGTCTCCCGTCATGAAGCCCTTGCGCAGGTATTCGGGCTCGATCGTGGTCACCGCGCCGGCATGATTCTGGAAACCGCGCACGAAGGTCATGTGCGACTTGCCGGTTTCCTCGTTCCGAACCAGGAACCACTGGCGGACGCTGCCGTCCGAGCCACCGACGATCAGCGAACGTGAGCCGACCAGGAATTCGGCCGCGGTGACGCGGGCGTCCGTGCCGACGAGGTCGACCTCCTCGATCAGCGTTGGATTGTTGCGATCCACGATGTCGAAGTTGAACAGCCGCCCGCGGTCATCGACCACGAACAGGTTACGCAGCGACTCGTTAACCAGGACCTGGCGCACGGGACGGCCGATCGAGGGCAGCGAAAAGTCCTCGCGCTGTTTCTGCACCGCGCCCGTCATCAGGTTCGTGCGCGTACTGAACAGGGCCATGACGAGGTCACCGTCCTCCGTGCCCCCGGCAACGACGTAACCACCGCGACCCTCAACGATCGCCAACGCGGAGTAGATCTCGATCGCGCCATCGCCCAGAACCGTCGGCTCCTCGCCCAGTGGGAACGAGAGTTTCGGCTCGATCTGGCGAACTCCGTCTATAAAGCTCTGGGTGTAATCGACCTTCAACGGCAACACGCTGCCGTCCGAAAAGCCGTAGACGAACAGGCTGCGACGGCTCTCGCCGCTGCCGAAGGTGGTGATGCGTTCACCCTCCGGGACGGGAATCTGCAGGCGCGAGCGAAGCGCACCGGTTCCGGCCTCGAAGAACGTGATGACCCCCGACTCGGAGAAACGGGCACCGATCTCCTCGTAACGATCCAGGGTCAGGTGCAGGGTGGGCGCGCGATCGGCATCCCCCGGCACCGAGAATTCGGTTTCCAACTCGACGCTCACGGGCTTGAGCAACGGGAAGGTTTCGTAGAACAGATAAACAAAGATCAGGGCCAGGGCGATGATCACGCCGATCCCACTCGAACCCACGCCATAGCGAGAGAAAGCGTCGCGGAAAGCGCGCTTCTTGCGCAGCTTCCGGCGATCATCGGCGGCCGGCAGCAGAGAACCCGAAGAAAGTGGTTCTTCCCGCGTGGTTGCAGACATGGTCTACCCCTGATTACTCGAACTCGTTTCAGAGAAAGATGGGCCCTGCCACAAAGCGTGACAGGGCCCGGCCAAACGGGTCAGCGAGAACCTCAGTCGAGGTTCTTGGCGGTCCGGAAGCGCTCCGCAGCGGCCGCGGACAACGGGACATAGCCGTCCTTGTCGACCACCTGCTGGCCTTCCTTGGAAAGGACCATCTTGAAGAACTCCTGCTCCAGCGGGTTCCAGCCGTCGTTCGGATGCTGGTTGGCGTAGACGTAGAGGAAGCGGGCCAGCGGGAAGTCGCCGGTGGCAGCGTTATCGGCGGTGGCTTCGAAGCCATTCAGCGGGATCGCACGGACACCGGAAGTCTTGTAGCCGATACCGGAGTAGCCGATGCCGCCGAGCGTCTGCTCGACACCGCGGACCACGGCCGAGGAGCCAGGCTGCTCATTCACGGTCGAACGGAAGTCGCCACCGCACAGCGCGATTTCCTTGAAGAAGCCGTAGGTTCCGGACACGGCGTTACGGCCGTAGATGGTGATGTCGCGGTTGGCCCAATCACCGCTCATGCCGGCATCACCCCAGGTGTTGATGTCCTTGTCGTAACCGCAGGCGCGGGTCGCGGAGAAGATCGCGTCCACCTGTTCCATGGTCAGCCCTTCGATCGGGTTGTCCTTGTTCACGTACACGGCGACCATGTCGATCGCGACCGGGACTTCGGTCGCCGGATAGCCGTACTTGTCTTCAAATTCGCGCTGCTCGGAATCGCGCATCGCACGGCTCATCGGACCGAAGTTGGCGGTACCCTCGATCAGGGCGGGGGGCGCCGTGGAGCTGCCGGCACCCTGGATCTGGATGTTGACGTTCGGATAGATGTTCGCGAATTCCTCGGCCCAGAGGGTCATCAGGTTGTTCAGGGTGTCGGAACCCACGGAACTCAGGTTGCCGGAGATGCCGGACACGCGCTCGTAGGAGGGCAGGTTGGGATCGACTTCGGCGGAAACGGTGGCAGCGGACATGCCGAGGGCGGCAACGACGCCCAGGAACAGGGATTTCTTCATCATGATCGGTCTTCCTCGGTTGGAATGTTGGTCACGAACAGGACAGGCAGGAAAACCCGGCCCTTGAATTCGCGACGGGCAGTATCCCGCCCATGCATCACAAAGATATGACTGAAATATGACATTTCGGTGACAGGGGCCGGCACCGGGTGTTCACGAAGTCGCTCGATCCCGCACCGGCGCACGCTGGATTTCATGCAGACGCACTTCCAGGCGCGCGAACTCGTTGACGGTGCCCACCCCTTCGATCAGACGCAGGCTCTCCGGCCCCAGCGCGCGGTTGGACCAATGCCAGCCGGCGAATTCGATGCGGGTTCGATCCTCCGCGCCCCAAAGCTCGAACGTCTCGGGCCGATTGGCGGCATCGAGCCCTAGCCGCACCCGATGCCCCGTGGCCGCCACGCGGCCGTCTGCGGTACGGCCGTCGGCGGTCCACTCCCAGTCGATCCGGCCGTCGACGAACCAGGCCCAGGGCACGAGCACCGCCTCCCCAAGGGCCTGTGCCTGCAACGCGAGCGGCTCGGGCCCCAGGCCCGGGCGGTCCACCCGATACAGTCCCAACCACCAGTACCCGCTGGAAACCGTGGTTCCCTCAACCTGGTGAATCTCGTCGATCCACCCGAGACCGCGCAGGTGCACCCGGCGAATCTGAGCCCACCAGGCGCCTGGGACACAATAGGTGACGGCCGACACGGTGCGCTCGCGGGCGTCGCTGTCGTAGCGCAGCCAGCCGCTGGACGTCCAGGAAGCCGGCCCCAGGGGAAGCCCGGGACCGATCAGACCCCGCAGCAAGCGACGCGAAGCTTCGCCGCGAACGCCCGCAAAAAGCGTCGCGGCATCGGGTGCCGGCGTATCGAACTCCGCTACCGCGGACAGGTAGCGCGCCTCCACCTGGAGCCGGATGCGGCGCTGGCGCAGCCAGAGGAGACCGAGCAGCGCGGCGCCCGCCAGTGCCAGCCCCAGGATCCAGGCGGTCACCAGCACCGGGGGGTGTTCCACAACCGGCAGGGCTTCAGTCGATCCCGGCGGCGCGCCGGGTCAGCGCAGGCCCGGAACGGGCTTTTCCCACTCATCCTGTTCCCTCGGCTGTTCCGGCTCGACGATCGCCAGTAATTCAAGCTCGAACACCAGCGTCTCCTCGGGCCCGATGTGGCCGCCGCCGGGACGCCCGTAGGCGAGTTCCGGGGGCAGCACGAGCCGGATGCGGGTGCCCACCGGGATCGACATCAGGGCCTGACGCCAGCCGGGAATGGTGTTTTTCACGGCCACCGTTGCGGGTTCCCGCTTGCGCCACGAGTTCTCGAACTCGCGTCCGTCGATATACATCCCACGATAATGCACCTGCACCCAGTCGTCCTCCATGGGGACCGTGCCGTCTCCTGCAAGCAGGACCTCGATCTGGAGGCCATTGGCCGTGGTCACGACGGTCGGCCGACGCGCGTTGGCCTCACGGTAGGCGGCACCCTCCTCCGCGTTGATGTCCGCGAGCAGGATCTGGTCCTCGATCTGCTCGGGCGTCAACCCGAGCGACTGCGCGATGACAAACACCACCGCCAGGGCCAGAAGACTGAACAGGATGACACGAAGCATGGGGTTCCCTCAGCGCTGTTGCAGCGCCCAGTCAACGGCCCGCTCGCGGGCCTCGCGAAGTTCCTCGGGGCTCAGTTGCTCCTCGAGAACCCGTCGCACCTGATCACCCGTGCGGTCCCCGTTTGCGGCCGCCAGGTTGGCCCATTGCGCCGCAGTGACGAGATCCTGCTCCACTCCGCGACCCTCCAGATGCATCAATGCCAGCCAACCCTGCATGCGCGCATGCCCCGACTCAGCGCCGATGCGCGTGTACCGGGCCGCGGGCTCATCCTCGACCGGATGATCGCCGATCCCCTCGATGTACAGGCGCGCCAGAAAATAGGACGCGAGCACCAGGCCGTCCTCCAGGGCCTCCTCGAGCAACGCCCGCGCTTCGAATACCCGGTCCGGATTCCGGCCGCCCTGCGCATCGGCGATCAGCACCGACGCCCAGGCGATCTTCCCGGGCCCGTGTCCGGCGTCCACCGCGCGGGAAAACCAGGCTTCGGCCCGTTCCCGGTCACGCGCGACGCCATCGCCGCCGAGATACATCCATCCCAGCTTCACCGCGAAATCGTGGGCGCCCGCACGGGCGGCCTGGCCGTACCACTCGGCCGCCTTCTCGCCATCGCGCGGCACGCCGTGACCCTGTTCGTGGATCCAGCCCGCGTAGCTCATGGCGGTGGGCGAACCGGCCTCCGCCGCCTCGGTGAAAGCTTCGAGGGCCAACGGCCAGTCCGGCGGGTCCAGGGCCATGGCGGCGTGCGCGCGCGCCTCTGGATCGGAATCGATCGGCGCCGGGCCATCCGCGGCGACGCCCGTTCCCACCAGCTGGCCAAGGGTCAGGAAACAGAAGACGAACAGCCCCATCCGGATCGGACGGGTCATGGAACGGCGACGGGAAACGTTGAAAAACATGAATCAGATCCTCGAGGTCTCGACATGCCCGTTGGCCGACGAGCGCAGGATGCGCGCCGGGAACAGACAGGTGAACCGGCTGCCCTTGCCCGGTTCGCTGTGAATACGCAGCTGCGCATCGTGGCGCATCAGCACATGCTTCACGATCGCCAGACCCAGCCCCGTACCGCCACGGCTCTTCGACCGGCCGGTGTCCACGCGGTAGAAGCGTTCGGTCAGGCGCTCGATGTGTTCGGGCTCGATGCCGATCCCGGTATCCTCGACTTCCAGCACCCCGCCGCGCATGTCGGAGCCCCAGTGCACCCGGATGTGGCCACCATCCGGGGTATAGTGAATTGCGTTGAACAGCAGGTTCGCGAACGCGCTGCGAAGTTCCGTTTCGTTGCCGTAAAGAAACAACCCCTGCTTCGCGTCCAGTTCGAACTCGTGCGCGCGCTCGCCGGAAAGCACGCGCCCCTCCTCGATCAGTGTCGCGAGCAGGGCCGGAACGTCCAGCCAGTGTCCGTTCCCGGCCTCGGTGCCGGACTCGAGCCGTGCGAGCAGCAACAGGTCGTCGACGAGGTGTTTCATGCGTTCCGCCTGTTCCCGAAGCAGATGCACCGAGCGCGCGAGATCGGGGTCGTCGGCAACCTCGTCGCTCAGGGATTCGGATACGCCGTAGATCACGGTGAGCGGCGTGCGCAGTTCATGCGAGACATTCGCCACGAAGTCGCTGCGCATGGTTTCCAGGCGCTTCAGCGCTGTGGTGTCCCGAGCCAGCAGCAGGAAGCGCTTCTTCGCGTAGGGGATCAACCGGATTTCCAGCCACTTCTGCGGGTCTTCCGGCGCGGGGAGGGAGAGGGTTCTCGACTCCCGCGTGGTCACCGACAGGAAACCCACGAAATCCGGGTGACGGACGATGTTGGTGATGCGCTGGCCCTCGTCGCGCACCCAGTGCAGCCCCAGCAGGTTGCGCGCCGCCTCGTTGAACCAATCGATGCGGTAGTCGCCGGTCAGCACCACGGTGGCGTCGGGCATGGCCTTGATGGAATCCCGGTAGTTGCGCACGAGGCTGCGCCGCTGCTTGTCGCGGAGGCGGCTGCGCTGGCGCATCAGGTACAGGCCATCGAAGATCTCGCCCCACAGCCCGGTCGAGCGCGGCGGATCGAGCTTCCGGGTCAGCCGCAACCAGCGTTCGAGACGGCGCAGGTTGACCAGATCCCAGACCACCACCGCCACTGCGGCGAGCAGAAAAACGAGGAGCCACTGGCCCGTCAGCCATGCGAGCAGGCCCAGGACGACGAGCGAAAGAATCGCCCGGGCTTGCATCGCGGGCCAGGGATTACGGGGCTTCATCGCGAATCGCAGCTATCGGAGGTACCGGACGGGTCGGGCGCTCATGATGGCCCGGCACCGGGATTACGTACAAGGTTCAGGGCTGACGCGAGAACCGGTAGCCGGCGCCGCGAATGGTCTGGACCAGGCTGTCGTGGCCGGTCGTGGCCAGGGCGATGCGCAGGCGACGGATGTGCACGTCGACCGTGCGCTCCTCGACGTAGACGTTCGTGCCCCAGACGTTGTCCAGCAGCTGGCCACGGGTGAAGACCCGATCCTGGTGGGTCATGAAGAAATGCAACAGCCGGTATTCCGTCGGCCCCATGTCCAGCGTTCGGCCCTCGGCGCTGACCCGGTGGCTCACCGGATCGAGTCGCAAACCGTCGATTTCAACGGGTTCGTCGCTGCTGGTGGGCGCCGTGCGCCGCAGCACGGCCCGGATGCGCGCGATCAGTTCACGCGGCGAGAAGGGCTTGGTCACGTAATCGTCGGCGCCGACCTCCAGCCCCTTGATGCGGTCCTCTTCCTCACCCCGTGCGGTGAGCATGATGATCGGGACACCACGGGTGTGGGGGGCACTCTTCAGTATCCGAGCCCATTCCACGCCGCTGACGTCGGGCAGCATCCAGTCGAGCAGGATCAGGTCCGGGACCTGTTGCACGATCGCCTCCTTCGCCTGCCGCACATCACCGGCCTCGATCACGTGAAGACCGGCTTTCTGGAGCGGCCCGCGCAACACTTCCCGCACGGCCGTGTCGTCCTCCACCAGGAGGATGTTCAAGCTCATCGCCTCGATCCCGGAAATGACATGCTCGGCATTAGATAACAGCGATGTTACATAATCTTTACACGATCCACGACGACAACGGCGATTTCGTGCCGGTTCGGCCGAACAGAGGCTAGACTTTGGGAAGCCGGGCCGTCCGGGATCGGGCGGGCACGGCTCGCCAGGGCTCAAGCCCGGGCACAGGGTGAGCATTCGGACCCGCCTTGCGGAAGGTATACGAAAACGAGGAGACGAAAGAATGACCGTCAAACGTCGAGATTTCCTGAAACTGGGTTCCGCCGCCGCCGCTGGAGCGAGCATCCTGGCGGCACCCGCGATCGTCAAGGCTCAGCAACGGTTCAACTGGCGCATGACCACCACCTGGCCCTCCGGCCTGCCGTTCTTCCAGACCGGACCGGGAAGCGCGACCGACTTCGCACAGCGCGTCGAGGACATGTCCGACGGGCGCATCCGCATCCGCGTCTACGCGGCCGGCGAACTGGTCCCGGCGTTCGAGGGCTTCGACGCCGCATCGGCGGGCCGCCAGGTACAGCTCAACCACGGCTGCGCGTACTACTGGTCCGGGAAGTCCTTCGCCGCCCAGTATTTCACCACGGTGCCCTTCGGCATGACCTTCCAGGGCCATAACGCATGGCTGAACGAGGGCGGCGGCTACGAACTCTACGAGGAGGTCTACAAGCCCTTCGACCTGGTACCCCTGGTCGTGGGCTGCACCGGCGTGCAGCCGGTCGGCTGGTTCCGGCGTCCGGTGGAGAGCCTCGCCGATTTCCGCGGCCTGAACATCCGCATGCCCGGGCTCGCCGGCGACATCTACAACGCGATCGGCGCCAACGCTCGGCTGCTGCCGGGCGGGGAACTGTTCGCGGCGCTCGAGCGGGGTGCCATCGATGCCGCCGAGTGGGTCGGACCGTATTCGGACCGCGCGCTCGGCCTGCAGAATGCCGCGAAGAACTACTATTCCTCCGGCTGGCACGAGCCGGCGACCAGCACCGAGGTCGTGGTGAACCGCGAGGCCTGGGACTCGCTGCCGAAGGACCTGCAGGCGATCATGCGCAACGCCGCCGCGGCCTGCAACATCACCTCGCACAGCTGGCTGGAGGCCCGCAACGCCGACGCGCTCGACGATCTGATCACCAACCACGGCGTGAACTTCCGGCCATTGCCCGACGACGTGATCCAGGCGCTGCTGGAAGCCACGCGGGACATCCTCAGCGACAACGCGGCCAAGGATCCGCTCGTGCGCAGGGTCCATGAGAGCTACTTCCAGTTCAAGGCCCGTCACGACCGCTGGCAGGCCAACTCCGAGACCGCGTTCCAGACGCAGATCCGGGATCTGGGGCAGACCATCCTGGGTTGACGCCACGCTGACCGACACCGCCCCTCGCCCCTCCCGTTCGGGACCGGGCGAGGCTCGCGGGCGGCGCGCGGAATGTGAGGCGGCGCCCGCCTCACGATAGAATGCGGCGCAGAATCCAGGAAATCTCGGGGAATCCACCTCCATGTCCAGGTTGCTGTTAAGAGTCGAGCGGATTCTGCGCGGACTCACCCGCCTGTCGGGGGGGCTCTCCGGACTCGGCATGGTACTCATGATCCTGCTCGTGTTCGGGAACATGGCGGCTCGGTACCTGCTCGGCAGCGGCGCGGTCTGGCTGCAGGAGCTGGAACTCTACCTGCTCGCGTTCACGGTCATGACCGGGTTCGCCTATGCGATGAGCCACGACGACCACGTACGCATCGACGTGCTCTCGACCTATTTCAGCCGCGTGGGCAAGCTCTGGCTGGACAGCCTCACCATGCTGCTGGTGGCGATTCCAACCTCGCTCCTGATCCTGTTCTATGCGTGGCCGTACATGGCCGTCTCCTACGTGCGCGGCGAGGGGTCGCCGAACGCCGGGGGCATGCCCTGGCTGTTCCTGCCCAAGGCGATGATTCTCGTCGGGTTTGCGCTGGTGCTGGCCGAAGCCCTGCGCCAACTCCTGTCCGGCGGTCGCCGGCTCGTCTTCCATTACCGCGGCCCGCGCCGCAGGCCCGTTCCGGAGCGCTGAGTCGTGCCCCTCGAGTACATTGCGCTGATGATGGTGGGGGCGTTTTTCGTCCTCGTGCTGAGTGGCATGCCGGTGGCGTTCGCGATCGCCGCCGTGGGCTTCGTGTTCGGCTTCATCGGCTTCGAAGGCTGGCTGTTCGAACTGCTGCCGGCACGCATCTTCGGCACCATCAGCAATTACACGTTGCTGGCGATCCCGCTGTTCGTGTTCATGGGCGTGATGCTCGACAAGACCCGGGTCGCCGAACGCATGCTCGAGGTCATCGGCTATGCCAGCGGCGCCCTGCCCGGAGGCATGGCACTCGCGGTGATCGCGGTCGGCGTGCTGCTGGGGGCCGCCACCGGCATCGTCGGCGCCGCCATCGTGACACTCACCCTGATGGCCCTGCCCACGCTGCTGCGGCGCGGCTACAAGCGCACGGTCGCCTGCGGCACCATCTGCGCCGCGGGCACGCTGGGGCAGATCATTCCGCCGAGCCTGGTCCTGCTGGTCCTCGCCGACACCATGAACCTCTCCGTGGGCAGCCTGTTCGCCGCGGCGCTCATTCCCGGCCTGATGCTTGCCGGTCTGTACGTGCTGTATCTGATGGTGCTTGCGTGGTTCTACAGTGCCGACGTGCCCGCGATCGATGCCGAGGAGCGGGCCCTGATGAGCAAGACCCAGATCCTCAAGGACCTGTTCACCGCCGTGCTGCCACCGGGGCTGCTGGTGGCTGCGGTGCTGGGCTCCATCATCGCCGGCATCGCCGCGCCGACCGAGGCCGCCGCGGTCGGCGCGGTCGGCGCGGTGATCGTCGCGATGATCATGCGTCGGCTCAGCTGGCCGATCTTCAGCGAGGCGGTGATGTCGACGGTGCGCATCACCGCGATGGTGTTCTTCGTGCTGATCGCCTCGCAGGTGTTCGCGCTGGCGTTCCGCGGACTGGATGGCGAATTCCTGATCCAGGCGATGTTCGACTGGGTGCCGGGCGGCGCCTACGGGACGCTGCTGTTCATGCTCCTGCTGATCTTCCTGCTCGGGTTTTTCCTCGAATGGATCCAGATCACCTACATCGCGGTGCCGCTGTTCCTGCCTTTCCTCGCCGGATTTCCGGAGTTCTCGCTGGTGTGGATCGCGATCCTGATCGCGATGAACCTGCAGACCTCGTTCCTGACCCCGCCCTTCGGCTGGTCGCTGATCTTCATGAAAGGCGTGGCACCGCCGGACATCCGCACCTCCGAGATCTACCGCGGGGCGGTACCGTTCGTGATCATCCAGCTGGTCGCGCTGGGTCTGCTGATCGTGTTCCCCGGCATCGCGCTGTGGCTGCCCGATGCCATCGGCTGGTAGGGTGAGTGCGCCCGATCCCAAGGAGACACCGATGCGTGAGCGCGTGATCCATCTCTGGGACCTTCCGGTCCGTTTGTTCCACTGGGTGCTGCTGGTGCTGGTGATCGGGTCCGTGGTCTCGGCCAAGATCGGGGGCAACGCAATGGTCTGGCACGGGCGATTCGGCCATCTGATCCTGGCATTGCTCGTGTTCCGGATCGTCTGGGGGATCATCGGCTCGACCCACGCCCGTTTCCATCACTTCGTGCGGGGACCCGGCGCTGTATTCGATTACCTGCGCGGCCGCTGGCGCGGCGTCGGGCACACGCCGCTCGGGGCGCTCTCGGTCGTCGCGCTGCTGCTGCTGCTCGCCGCGCTCGCGGTCACCGGCCTGTTCGCCAACGACGCCATCGCCTTCCGCGGTCCGCTGTACCCGCTCGCCGGGTCCGATCTCAGCGATCGGCTCACCACCTGGCACCGCCGCGGCGAGTGGGCGCTGTACGGACTGGTCGCGCTGCACGTGCTGGCGATCCTGTATTACACCCTGATCCGGCGCGACAACCTGATTCTGCCCATGATCACCGGGCGCAAGCGGGTCTCGAACCCGGCCGCACGCTCCCTGCAGGGCGGCGGCATGCTGCCCTTCATGATCGCGTTGGCCGCCGCGGCGGCCGCCTTCTGGATCGCCGGCGGGGGGCTGTTGCCACCTCCGCCCCCGCCGGCCCCGGACCTGGGCTGGTAACGAAACGGGCCGCCCGAAGGCGGCCCGCATTCGACCCTGCAAGCGGTTCTGCGTCTTATTCGGCGCGGAAGTTGTCGTGGCAGGCCTTGCAGGCCTTGCTCAGTTCGTCGAGCTGAGCGGCGACTTCGGCCTGATCGCCCATGGCCGCGACTTCCTGCAACGCGTTGGCCTGCTGCACGAAGTTCATCGCCACCTCGCGCACCTTGTCCTGCTCTTCGAAAAATTCGGGCAGCAACCGGGTTTCCTTCCAGCCGGTCTCACCCAGCGTGGCCGGGGAATACAGCGCGCCCATCCCGGAGTTGGCGATCGCCGCAATCACGTTCGCCGCGGCCGCGACCTGTTCCTGGTTGAAGGGCACCGAGCCATCGACCGCCTGCGCCTTGATCTTGCCCACGTTCCACGCCATGAACGTGTAACCCGACTGGCGGAACTTGACCATGTCTTCCGCGGTGACCTGCGCCTGCGCGGCGACACCGACGGCGAGCGCCAGGGCCCCCACGGCGAGAGAGAACATTGCTTTCTTCATGGAACGCTACCTCCTGTTGAATGATGATCGACTGGGTGACCGACCGGGTGGACACCGGCAACACGCTGCTGACCGGAGGCTACCACAGGACTCCGTCAATACAAGTGACAGACCGCGTTCCCGGAACCGGTCCCCGAGAAGCCCTGAATTCCTGGCATCGCCGTGTGTATCGCGTAAGACCCGGGTTCATCGGCGTCGTTCAACGGCCCGTAGCTTCGGAACACCGGGTTCGTCATCACGCTGAAACCGCGAATCCCTACCTTGCCGGGATGCGAACGGTGTCCACGAGAGGTCCCCCATGACCGAGTTCCACGAAGATTTCTGGCCCGGGCAGATCGCTCCTGATTTCCTGATGCCCGGACCGCCGGGTACCCGCGTGACCTTTTACGAACAGCACTGCGGCCGCCCCACCGTGCTGGTATTCGCTCCTAATGCCGGCGACGCGCCGCGGCTGGCGGACCTTCACGAACGGGTGCATGTCCCGGTGATAGTCCTTATTGCTTGATGAACGCCTGCAGGTCTGAGGATGGCTCGAGCTGCATCCACACAGGTTCGATGGCCAACCCGGGCATTGGCGGTCCATCGGGGAAGGCGGCCCCGAGCGTGGTGCGGATGCAGATGAAGTGCATCGCGCAGCCCCTGAGGAATCGGTTACAGGCCTAAACCACCTCGGAGTGCAGTCAATACTCGCTCGATCTGCACGTGCCAAAGCGTGTTGAACACCTGGGTTTTCCGGAGGCGCAGCGCTACGGGTCGGGCTGCATTGCCAAGATCCTTCAGAGGTGGATGACGCGCTGAAAATGGCTGAACGGAGCAAGAGTTGACCAACCAACGTCGGTCGGCATTTCACTCGTGAGGAGCGCTGACCGGCCCCTGGCGAATTCTGCGCTCCCGTTCGGCCGCGACAGCCACGTTCTCGGGAACGGGCACCCAGGGAGCGAGTATTGGACTCAGCCTTGAACATGTTCACCAAGACACCCTGCGCTATCGCTTCGCCCCCGCTGGACGAGCCGGCTCAGCACTTCCATGACCACCTTCAAGCTAAGTGATCAAGGACGCCAATCCCCTGGGGTATCACCGAACTGTCATCCGCCCGCTATCGAGTCGTAAAACTCGGTCCCTAGCATACGGAGCTTCCTGACCCGGCTGCGGATGACCTGCAGGCCGTCGGAAAGGACCGGAACAGAGACCGCGGCACAAACCACAGCGAGGATACCGATGGACGACAAGACCAGCATCACCTCTTCCCAACTGAGCGAAAACCTGGACGACAGCGAAAACATTTCGTCGAACCCGACGGACAACCCCAGCTTCCGCGACATCGTCAACGCCGGCGTGTCGCGCCGGCAGGTGCTGAAAGGTTCCCTCGCTGCCGCGGCAGCGGGTTTCCTGGTGCCCGCCCCGGCCATGGCCTTCGGGCCCGGTGGCCGCTTCGGTCGTGGGGGACCCAACCAGCCGCTGGTGGGCTTCAAACCGCTGTCCATCGCGGATGCGGTGGCGGCTGAAGGTAAGACCGTGACCATCTCTCCGGACTACGAGTACCAGGTCCTGATCCCCTGGGGTTCGCCCATCGACCCCGCGCTCGGCGTGCCCGCCTACGAAGGTGACCCCAAGACACGGCCGACCTCCAAAGACCAGGAGCAGCTGATCGGCATCGGCCATGACGGCATGTTCTTCTATCCCTCCAATCTGCCGAAGGTGCTGGAAATGGAAGCGCGCCGTGGCGAAATGCTTCCGGCGAAGGCGCGGACCGCGATGCTGGACAGCCGCGCCGGCATGCTGTGCGTCAACCACGAATTCGGCCGCAACTCGCATGTGCTGGGTAAGTCGTCGCCCGAAGACCTGGAAGACGTGCGGCTCTCGCAGGCCGCCCATGGTGTGTCCGTGGTCGCCATCGCCAGCAATCGCTGGGGCGACTGGAGCGTGGTGTCGAATCCCAACAGCCGCCGCATCACCGTCAATACGCGCGTGGAATTCTCGGGGCCGGCTGCGGATAGCGAGCTGCTGAAGAATAACACTGGCAACGAGTTCCGGGGCACGGTCAACAACTGCGGTTCGGGCATGACGCCTTGGGGGACGTACGTAACCTGCGAAGAGAATTTCAACGGGTACTTTGGCACAACGGATGGATCGAACCCGGCCGGAGCTAAAGGGGACCTGCAGGACCTGCAGGAAAAGAGCTACGCTCGCTACGGCTTCAGTGCGAACGGTTTCGGGTACGGCTGGCACGTGTACGATCCGCGCTTCGACCTATCCAATGACGCCTACAAGAACGAGTCGAATCGCTTCGGTTGGGCCATGGAGATCGATCCCTTCGACGGCACCAAGATGCCGGTCAAGCGCACTGCGCTGGGCCGGTTCAAGCACGAAGCCATCGCGATCAAGGAACTGGACGACGGCCGCATCGCCGCCTACATGG
>JAABSC010000021.1 GCA_011390565.1 Thioalkalivibrio paradoxus
ATCCGCTTTAAACGGGTGCTAACGGACAATGGCGCCGCCTATGTGTCCAGGCGCTTCGGGCGCCTGTGCCGGCGTCTCCAGCTCGTACACAAGCGCACCCGGCCTTACACGCCCAGAACCAACGGGAAGGCAGAGCGCTTCATCCAAACCGCTTTGCGCGAATGGGCCTACGCGCGCTCCTATGAATCGTCTGAGCAGCGGGGGCGGCACCTCTTGCCTTGGCTGCATCAGTACAACTGGCACAGGCCCCATGCTAGCCTCGCTTACCAACCACCAATTAGCCGAAGTGGTCTTTCCGTGAACAACCTATTGAGTTCACACAGCTAGAGCTCGTGTGGACGCATTACGTTGAGCATGGCTCGACCCTGGCGCAGCGGAAGCTGACCGATGAGCACGGCCTCAGGGTGTGCCGCGATACGTTGTCCAGTCGGGGACCACTCGGTCGTTTGGAAAATCGCGGCCGGCTGTTCCCATCGGACGTCGCGCGGCGTTTCTTGGCCGAGGTGCAACGAAGTTCCTGAACAGGTTGGGCATGGTCCGGACTCGGGCACGATCGACTCGAACGTGGTCGGAATGCTACCAGAAAGAGGCTCTTTCCCGCGGCTGGATCAAGAACCGGGCAACGGATGGTCTGGCCGCCTCGTGGAATGGTTTGCCATGGTGGGGACCGAAGGATTGCGAGCGCCTGGAGCGTCGTGACGGAGCCGTGTCCAGAGGTGCTGCAGCAAGCCGGCCACGACGACCGCCAATGCGAGCAGCATCAATGGGTGGGCCGCCACGGAATACCGCGGGATGTTGTGTGTGAAGAGCGCATGAAGCAGGAGCATGCCGACCGGGAGAAGGGTGACGGCCACCCAGTCGAGACGCAACCGAAGAACGCCCAGGACAAAAAGTCCGAACAGTGCGAGGCCCGAAAGGAGGTTCACGATTTCCACGATCTCCTGCTGCCAGTGCACAGGAGCAAAGGGGATATGGACATGGCGGAAGCTCCAGAAGCCCTTCCAGAAGAACGGAACGGACATCATCAGATGACGTCCCGGTTGCTCGAGAATCATCCGCATGCCCTGATCTCGGAAATGGTCGTTGGTGGCGGCGTCGGGATTGGGATGCCCGGACTCTTTCAGCTGGCGGTGGAACGCGACGCCCTCCGCGCTGACGAAATGGTGAAAGCTCACGGCGTTCTCGGGGCGGCCGGCATGTCGCGCCTCCCGATCCGATAGCGCGAAGGTGGAGGCGCCGCGGTTGAGGCGTTGCCAGCGCCCGCCCCGTTCGAAGTCGTCCCCGAGATCGGCAAGCGTCGTTCCCGCGACGATTCGCTGGTACAGATGCGGGCCATACAGGTAGAAGACCCCTTTGATTTCTTCCGCGGACATCTGATTCAGCACGGCGCGCCCGTAGACCACCGCCGCACGTTGGCTGATTTCGAGGTCGCCGAGCAGCAGATGGTTCCGGACCATCCACGGCGCGACGAGCACGCTCAGGCCAACCAGCATGGTGAGGCTCGGCAGTACGCCTCCTCTCAGCCAGGATGCGCGGCTGGTTTTGCCCGAAAGTAGCAGGAGAACTCCAATCAGGGGGATGGCCACCGCACCCACAAACAGAAAAGCCGCCTTCGTCAGGGTGAGCAGCCCCAAGAGCAGGCCGGCGGCCAGAAAGAGCAGCAACGATCGCCTCTGAGTGGCCATCAGCAGGGCGTAGGCGGTCCATAACAACAGCGTTGCTGCGGGTAGTTCGGTGTACAGGGTGTCGACCAGTCGTGGCGTGTGAAAGGTGAACCAGAAAACGAACCCCGTGACCAGCATCGCCGCGAAGTGTGAACGCAAGAGGTGTTGCGCCAGGAGCCATGTCGCGAGCAGACCGAGGAAAACCCAGATCAGGTTGCTGAGCTTGACGAGGCGGGACAGCTCGCTGCTTCTGAGTTGTTCGAATGACCACTGTCCCCCATTCAGGGAGGCCAGCTTCAGGTAAGCGCCCGTTACGAAGGGCGGCAAAGGTTCCCTGAAGTTGGTTGGAATCAGATCATCGCCGTCACGATGGGAAAAGGTGTTGTGGAGGTAGATGTTGTGTGCGGCGCGGAGGTTCTGAATAGCGTCGCCAACGATGTGTCGGTCGGTGATTTGCAGGGATACCTGATAGGTGAGAGCCGCGCAGGCCAGTAACACGAGCGTCCAGTGGCCGATCCGAACATCCCGAAGATGGGCGTGAAGACGGGGACTCGTTCTGCGTAACCAGGCCGCGCCCGTCTGGAGCGCCAGCCAGGTGATTGCCCCGAACACGAAGGCGAATGCCACCCGTGGCATCCACCAGCGGATCCCGGGCCAGTTGAGATCCTTCGGGATCCGAATATGGAAATGCGGGTCTGAACCGAGGGCCCGGAAAACGACCTTGTTGCGCTCTGCTGAAACGAGTTCGAGTTGATGGGGATCCTGAATCCACTGCAGTAAATCGTACCCGTTCAGTTCGATGTCTCCACCGGCGCCGGACACACGTAGGGGGCCAACATACAGGCGTCCTGGCGAAGCTCTCGGGTCGACTCGTATCCGGCGTGGCGTCTCGAGGCCGCGATAGGCCCACATGAGGTTCAACGTGTGATCAGAACGCGTGGTCCATCGATTACTGCGGCGAGGATGAAACGGATCATCACGAAGGGTATAGAAGATCTCCGCATGGTCCGAGTCGTCGTACAAACCCAGGTTCAGTTCGAATGCGAACTCGCGGTCGACCAAAGTGAATATCGCAAAAAGTAGAACGGCGATCCCACCTGCGAGAAGGCATCGTGAAATCGGGCTAGGGTGAACCGAGCCCAACCCGCGCGTTCTCGAAAGTTTCCGGAAAAACATTTTTATAGGAACGTAGTTAGTTTCTCGATTTTGGATCAACTGGAAATTAGTGAAAATCGATCAATATCGATCAAAATTGTTATTTCCTGGCTTTCGGTCATTGCAAAGTATGATTGAGGTTCTCATGAATCCCGGATCCAGATCCAGTGGAACGTGCGTGGCCGGTCTCTGCGAATACCCGTCCTGAGTTTTAAAAAGGGAATCAACAGAGCCGCCGGGATTCCCGGCTGAAGGTCGGGACAGCCGGTTCACGGCGGAGTGGAACGTGCAGCCGTGAAATTCCTCCGTGTGGGCCGCCGTGTGGGCGCCCCGGGTTTGTCTGGGAACGGTTCGCGCGGCCATGGGGGGCGCCAAAACCGCATGTGGACAGGGTGCCCGCCGGGTACCCCCACGCTTTCTCGAAACGGGGATTTCGATTAAGGTTACGTTCCTGTCGGAGTCTGGGGCGCACGCTGGATCGGCGGTGTCCTGTCTGGGGCGCGTTGGAGTTGATGGGTTTCTCCATCGATACAAATATTTTGGCTTTTCTGTTGAAGTGGTTTGGAGGATTTCGGATGCAACGAACCTGCCCCTGTCTGAGACTGGCCGTCGTCTTCGCGGCAGTCGCCTTTGCGTTGACTGGCTGTTTGGGGTCGTCGGGTGGCACGAAATCGGGGTTCAGTGTCCCCAATCCGTTTGCCGCTTCTCAGGACAATGCCGATAACGTTCGCGTGGGTACATTGCGGGTCTTCGGCGACAGTTACTCAGTGCCGTCCTACAAGGGTACGCCGACCTGGCCGGCCTTCCTTCAGTCCTCGGGGATTGCCGAGCGGACCGAGAATTACGCGGTCGGTGGGCACCGGGCGGCGTTCGGGCAGGGCCGAGGCTTCTTCGACCAGGTAAATGGCTGGTTGCGCACGAACCGCCCGGTCAACGATCGTGATCTGACGGTGGCGTATTTCGGTTACAACGATATCGGTGCCGGGGGAAATCGTGATGGTTTCGCCAATGCCCGCGCTGGCTACACCACGTCGGTCGGATTGCTGATCAATGCCGGTGCGGCCAGCGAGAACCGCCGCCTGTTCCTGACCCAGATTCACGATTGGAGTCGCAATCCGGGGATCAACAGCGCGTTCCGTCAGCAGGTGATCGACTGGAACAACATCGTCGCCGAGACGGCCAACAGCAGTCCGAACGTGGTGGCGGTCGATCTCTTTACCGTCTTCGATCGCATCTTCGCCCGGCCGGCGGATTACGGCTTCGCCAACGTAACGACCGTGGATGCGGGCAGGGCGTCGATCGACGCGCTGTTCCTGGACGGCTCGCATTTCGGACGCAAGGGCCAGGAGATGATCGCCCGGACCTTCAATCATTACCTCACCCGGGGCTGGGACTGGGCCAACCAGACGGCGGCCGGTGCCGAGGCGGTGCGCGAACTGAGCCGGGATCTCGATAATGGGATCCTGCGCCTCAGCATGGCGGGGGACGACACGTCCAGCTCGGGTCTGACGGCATACACGTTCGGCGGTCGCGAGGGGGATATTTGGGACAGCCGGTACAATCTCGATGACGCCGCACAGCTCGAACGCCGAGCCGGCAGGGGTTCCGTGGATCCGCTGTTCGCGCGGGCCGACACCGGTGGTGTGCTGCTCGACTATCGTCCGGCGCGCAAGGGGTCGGGCGTGGATTCGCGCTTCGGGCTCTCGGTCGCCCGATACGACGGCAGGCTGAACGAGGCGGATTTGGCGGGTGGTCTGCAGACCGACTACGTGTCCGACGCGATGGCCGTCTACTGGCAGCAGGCGACGGCGGGTCTTCTGTCGACCACCCAGTTTTCGTACCTTCAACATGAGTTCGACGGTCGCGGCAGTGACGATATCCTCGGGTTCGTGGTGGCCAATCAGGGCAGTGGCGACACCTGGTCAGTGGAACAGCGTTTGAGCCGCCCCACCGATCTCGGGTACGCGATGGTGGTGCCGTGGGTCTCGCTTTCGCATGAATCGCACAAGCTGGATCCGGCGCGGGCGACATCGCTCTATACCTCCGACGTCAACTTCAGCGGTTCGCGGGCCAACGAGTGGATCGGTCAGTTGGGTGTCGATCTCCAGCTCGCGCCGATGCGTCTGGCCGAGGGCCGGTCGCTGGTCCTCAGCGGAAGTGCGCGGTACCTCTCGAGTCTGTATCGCGATGACCTGGAGGTCTCGATGGTCGAGGCCGCGCTGCCGGGTGTCGTGCAGCGCGAGCGCTTCGACCGCGACCGCCTCGATCGCGCCGGTCTGGGGTTGGGAGCGACCCTGAATTTCTCGAAAGATCTCGACGTGAGCGCGGCGCTCGCCGTTTCTTCGGATCAGGGAGAAGTCGACGAAAGCCTGACTGTGGTCGCCAAATACCGATTCTAGTGGGCCATGCGGAAAGTTCGGTGACTACGGAGCACAGCCAGAAGTGCCGGAGCAAGGCGGGCAAGTGCCGGAATAGCCACCCTATTTCAAACGTGCCCAACACAGCGCCGGCGCTTCTGGCGAAGCGATCTGATACCGAACTTTCCGCATGGCCCACTAGGTCACGCTCGGGCCCTGGCTGGTCCGGTCATGGGGTCGGCGTTTCTCGCAAGACATCCGGCGATCGTTCGCCACCGTTCCCGGATGCCTTGCGATTTGTTTAAAAAAGATCTAGAAATACATGAAATTCAAAGGGTCCACCCGGCGTGAATTCTTCTCTGACCCGCCTCTTTGAACTTCCGCGTACCGGCAAACGCTGGCTGATGATGCTGGCGGACGTGCTGATCCTGCCGGCCGCACTCTGGTCCGCGTACGCTCTGCGCTACGCCGATGCCACCCCCGAAGCGATGGGCCGCGTCTGGTGGCTGTTCCTGATCATCCCGATTCTTGGGGTCGCCGTATTCGCCGGGTTGGGACTTTATCGGGCCGTGGTCCGGTTCATGGGCGCGCGCGCGATCTGGTCGGTGTTCCTCGGTGCGCTCATTCTGGGTCTGGTGGTATCTGCGGCCGGAGCGCTGTCCGGTCAGTACATTTCCCGTTCCGTGCCGATCTTCTTCGCGGCCCTGGTCTTTTTGTACGTGGGCGGATCGCGCTTCGTCGTTCGCGCGATCTACCACGGACTCCTCGCCGCAGGTTCCCGTGGCGCCGAGGCGGTGGCCATCTTCGGCTCCGGCGCGGCGGGTGCGCAGCTGGCGGAGTTGCTGCGCTCGGCGGGGCGGTTGCGACCGGTCGCCTTCGTGGATGAGGATCCGAAGCTTCGGCGCAGCGTCATCAATGGCATTCCCACCTACGCCCCGACCGAACTCCCCCAATTGATTGCACAGTTTCACGTGAGCCGTGTCTTGCTGGCCATTCCGTCGGCCAGCCGCGAAGCGCGCCGGAGAATCCTGACACAACTCGAGGCCTACCCCGTCCATGTACAGACGGTGCCGCCGTTGGGCGACATCGTGGAGCATCGGGCGCGCCTCGAGGAGATTCGGGATGTCGATATCGGGGATCTCCTGGGGCGCGATCCGGTTCCAGCCGTTCCGGAGCTGCTTTCCGGCGACATCCGCGACCGGGTGGTTCTGGTTTCGGGTGCCGGGGGTTCCATTGGTTCCGAGCTTTGCCGGACCGTCCTCAAGCAGCAACCAGCCAAGCTGATCCTGTTCGAGCAGAACGAGTACGCGCTCTACCAGATCGAGCACGAACTCGTCCGGCTGGCGGCGGCCGAAGGTCTTGCCGACCGCGTGATTCCGGTGTTGGGTTCGGTGTCCAACGCTCCACACGTGAAGTCCGTGCTGCGCCATTTCGGCGTGCAGACCATTTACCATGCCGCCGCCTACAAACATGTGCCCCTGGTCGAGAGGAATCTTCTGCAGGGGGTTCAGAACAATGTCTTCGGCACGCGGATTCTCGCGGAGGCCGCGGCTGAACTGGGGGTCGAACGCTTCGTTCTGATCAGTACCGACAAGGCCGTTCGTCCCACGAGCGTGATGGGGGCGACCAAGCGCCTGGCGGAGTTGATTCTGCAGGATCTGGCCTCGCGCGAAAGCGATACCGTTTTCACGATGGTGCGCTTCGGCAACGTGCTCGGCTCGTCCGGTTCGGTTGTCCCGCTGTTTCACCGGCAGATCGCTGAAGGCGGGCCGGTCACCGTCACGCATCCGGATATCACGCGCTATTTCATGACCGTTGCCGAGGCTGCGGAACTCGTGGTGCAGGCGGGTGCCATGGCACGCGGCGGCGACGTGTTCGTGCTGGACATGGGAGATCCGGTGCGCATTCTGGGTCTGGCGCATCGCATGATTCATCTGCACGGGTTAAAGGTGCGTGACGCGGACCATCCCGACGGAGAGATTGAGATACTGTTGACCGGTCTGCGTCCGGGCGAGAAGCTTTTCGAGGAACTGCTGATCGGCGAGGGTGCCAAGGGCACGTTGCATCCGAAGATCCTCCGTGCCGACGAGAGCCTGCTGTCTCCGGAGGTTCTCCAGAAACTGCTGACGCGCCTGCAGCAGGCGATGTCCGCTCAGTCTCCGCGAAGAACTCTCGCGGTCCTTCATGAAGCGGTGCCGGAATTCAATCCGGAGCCCGAGCTTTCCGACTGGATGCGTGACTTCGCCGAAGCCGAGTCCCCGAGAGGTGTGCGGAACGATGTGATCGATTTTCCCGATCTGAAATCGGGTCCGAAAAGCTGACAGGACGTTGGTCGCCTGATGTCCCCGTCCCTTGGTTCATGAATCGAACCCTGTGATATTCTTTCAAGCTTTTCCAATATCACGTTCCCGGCATCGTCGGCTCTTCAATCCGGCTGTGTGAAGGGGTCCGGGATCGCACTGGTCATACTCGAGGGGAAGCAGGGTCGGATGAAGGTTCTTTACGTCGCTGGACGCGAGGCGAGCTATTCGCGCACGCGCATCGTCGCGCAGGCCCTGCGCGGGCGTGGTCACGATGTGGTGCTTTGCGCGCCGCCGGATCGCCGGTTTCGCCACTATCCGTGGCTGCTGTTGCAGACACTGTGGAATGCCCCGCGCTGTGACGTCGTTCTGGTGGGCTTCTACGGGCAGTTGCTGGTGCCGTTCATCCGGCTTCTGACCTGGAAACCGATCGTGTTCGACATGTACATCACGACCTACGACACCATGGTCTTCGACCGCCGGAAGGCCAGGGCGGGCACGCTCAAGGCCCGTATCTACGGCTTCAGCGACTGGCTTTCGTACAAGGCGGCGTCGATTTCCATCCTTGATACCGATCACGTGATTGCCCACTTCGGCCGGCTCTTCCGGGTCGATACGGGCAAGCTGCGGCGGTTGTTTCTCGCGGTCGATGACAGCGTCATTCATCCGCGGGAGGTCGAGCGCGCGCCGGGCGATCTAATGGTGCATTTTCACGGCGAATACACACCGTTCCACGGCGTGCGGCATATCCTGCGGGCCGCGAAGCTGCTGGAGGATGCGGGGGTCCGGTTCCAGATCGTGGGTAAGGGCATCACCTACGAGGAGGATATGGAACTCGCTCGCGAACTGGATCTCAAGAACGTCGTGTTCCACGATCCCGTGCCCTACGATGAGCTGGCGAACTTCATGGCACGCGCGGACATCTGCCTGGGAATCTTCGGCGACAACGATCGCGCGGGTCTGGTGATGACCAACAAGGTGATCGAGGCGATTGGCATGGCCAAGCCGCTGATCACCGAGCACAACCAGCCGGTGCAGGAGTTGCTGAAGCACGCCGAAAGTGCCTACCTCGTCGAGCCCGCCAACCCCGAGGCATTGGCCAACGCGGTCCGCACGCTTGCGCAGGATCCGAAGCTTCGCGACGCGATCGCCGTGAATGGCTATGCGATCTTCCAGAGATATTGCACGATCGAGAAGCTCGGCGAAGGCTTGGACGGCATTTTCGCGGAAGTCGTGCCGAAAAAAGCGCTCAACTGATCGCGGGAAGGCCCGCTCCAGAAACCCGCAACGACAGGAATCCTCATGGAACAGATCAAGCACGCAGTTCTCGGCGGGGGCCTGACCGGCCTGAGCGCCGCCTACCACCTTGAACGTGACTACACCGTTTTCGAGAAACTGGACGAGCCGGGCGGGCTTGCGCGTTCGGAGGAAATCGACGGCTTCTACTTCGACTACGCGCCGCACATTCTGTATACGGTCGACCCCTACGCGTCGAAGCTGATTCACGAACTGCTCGAAGGCAACATCCGGATCCAGAAGCGCGAAGCCTACCTCTATCACGGCAAGTACGACCTCTACACGCGGTTCCCGTACCAGTCGCACCTGTATGGCTTGCCGGCGCAGGACATCATCGATTGCCTGAGCGGTCTGGTCGACGTCCTGCGCGATCCGGACCGGCCCAAGCCGCAGAATTATCGGGAATGGCTCTACTGGCGCTTCGGGAAAGGGATCGCCGAGCACCTGATGATTCCCTATGCGGAACGGATCTGGACCATCGATCCGAAACATATGAATTTCAACTGGATCGACCGCCGTGTTCCGGAGCCCGACTTCGAGTCCATCCTGCGCGGCGCGCTGCAGGACGAGACCGAACTCTCCGGGTTCAACAAGGATTTCTGGTACCCGATCGAAGGGGGCATCGAGGCCCTGCCGGTCGCTCTGGCCAAGCGCGTCTCGGACATCCGTCTGAACAAGACCGTGACGCACATCGACCCGAAGGCCAGGACCATCGAGTTCGAGGGCGGCGAAGTCTTCGGCTACGAGAACCTCGTGTACACCCTGCCGTTGACGAATCTCCCGAAGTTCATCGACGACATCCCGGCGGAGGTCATGACCGCGATCAACGGCCTGCAGTACAACCGCATCAAATGCGTGAACATCGGGATCGACCGCACCGACATCAGCCCCTACCAGTGGCTCTATTTCTACGAGGACGAATTCATCTTCCACCGGATCAGCTTCCCGCGAAACTTCTCGGAAGCCACCTGCCCGCCGGGAACCAGTTCGGTGTGCTGCGAAATCGCTTCGTCGGACCATCGCCCGCCGCGCGTGGAGGGCGACCAGGCGCTGATCGACGCCACCGTCGAGGGTCTGAAGAAGGCGGGGATCATGCGCGATTCCGACCGGGTTGTGGTGGCTGACGTGCTCTCCGTGGACCCCGCCTACGTGATCTACGACCTCGACTACGAGACCAACGTGAAGATCATCCACGACTACCTGCACGGGATCGGCATCCATCCCTGCGGTCGTTTCGGCGACTGGCAGTACTACAACATGGATCACTCGATCATGAGCGGGAAACGGGTCGCTGACCAGATCATGGGGCGCGCGTCTTGATCGAGCGCCTCGCGCGAGGCGGTCCCGTCGGCTCGAGTGGTGGCGGGTGACACGGCGTCTCCTGCGATTCTTCCTCGGACGCGAGTGGGTGGTTCGGGCGCTGAAGGGCCTGTACACCACCTTCTTCGAGGAGATCAGCCGCATCCGCAACAGCAATCCCGATATCCGGGAAGTGATGCCGATGCCGGTTCGGCCCTCGGCACTGGCGGAACCCCGAATCAATCTGCTGTTACCGGGTCTTTCCGAGCGCCACGTGTTCGGCGGCATCGCAACCGCCCTCGAATTCCTGAAGGGGTTCGAGGGCACCGCTCCGCACTTTCGCATCATCGTGACCGACGAGAGTCGGCTTGCCGAGACCGAACACCGGCGTTTCCCGGGCTGGGAGTTTGTCACGCTCGAGGATGAGGACGGTGGCGGACGGCGGATCGTACCGACCGAAGACCGGGAACAGGCATCGTTGGCGGTTGCCGAAGGCGATCGCTTCATCGCCACATCCTGGTGGACCGCGCACATCGCGCGCGACATTCTGCGTCAGCAGCAGGACCTGTTTCCGGAGGCTGCTCCGGCGTTCATCTACCTGATCCAGGATTTCGAGCCGGGTTTTTATCCCTGGTCCGCGCGGTACGTACTCGCGGAGCAGACCTACCAGGATCCCTCGGCCTACGTGCCCGTGTTCAACACGCGGCTGCTCAAGGATCACTCGGTGCGACTGGGGCTGGTTCCGGACGCGGCGCTGCACTTCGATCCGGTGATCAACGAGGGGGTGCAGGAAAGCCTGTGCAAGCGTCCGGCTTCCCGCGAGCGCCAGGTGCTCGTCTACGGCCGCCCGACGGTGGAACGCAACGCCTTTCCGCTGGTGGTGATGTCCCTGCGGCGCCTCGTCGCGGCCCGGGACGTGTCCGATTGGCGCTTCGTGTCGGTCGGCGAAGCCCACGCGCCGGTGGCGCTGGGAAAGGGCAAGGTGCTGGAATCGCTCGGCAAGCTGTCGATCGACGAATACGGCGAACAGCTCGGAAAATCCTTCGCCGGGCTCTCGTTGATGGTGTCGCCGCATCCGAGCTACCCGCCGCTCGAGATGGCCGCCGCCGGGATGCGCGTCGTCACCAACGGGTACGGCGAGAAGGACCTGTCGCAGTGGGCCGAGAACATCATCTCGGTTCGCAACCCGAACCCGCAGGCCATCGCGGACGCGCTTGGTGAGCAGCTGGCGTGCTACGGTGAGCAAGCCGATCCAGCGGCTGCTGAACGCGCGCATTCCCCGGAGTTCGAACACTATCTCCACGGCAGCCTCGATTTCTCCGGCCTCGCACGCGCTGCGCTCGGTGAAATGGATCGACGCCGCGGCAACCCGGACACCGCAATGGTCGATGTGCCGGAACCGGAACGCGCGGATGGATGAGGCCCGACCCGAGCGCGCGGAGTCCGCGGAATCCGGCCCGGAAGCACTGAAGGCGGAGCTGCGGGCCTGCCAGCGCGAGCTTCTGGGCGCGCGCGAGGCGGAAAAGCGCAGCGCGGCCAGGGTGCGCGCGCTCCAGGAAGAGGTCGATGCGTTGCGCCGCTCGATGAGCTGGCGCGTCTCCTTTCCCGTGCGTCTGCCGCGCATGTTCTCGTACTGGTTCCGGGATCTTTACCAGTGGACGAGCGACCAGGTTGAGCGCTCGGACGGCGTCGGCGCGTTGCTGCGGGAGGAAGGACGTCAATTTCGCAGGTACGGGCGTGCGTCGATCCTGCGGCACATTAAAACCATCCTCACGGCCGGGAAGCAGCATCCGTCCGCCGCGTCCTATCCTTTCGATCGCAACGACTACACCGCGTGGCTGGAACGATACGGGGAGCAGCTCGCACCGAGTTCAACGGAACGGACGGCCATGGCGGACTGGCTTCCCGAGGCGCCGCTGATCTCGGTCGTGATGCCGGTCTACGATCCGCCGCCGCAACTCCTGCGCGAGGCCATCGCCTCCGTCCAGCGGCAGATCTATCCGAAATGGGAGTTGTGTATCGCCGATGACGCGTCGACCGACCCGCGGATCCGGGACGTTCTGGAGGAGGCGGCCGCAAACGAGGCACGGATCAGGGTCGTGTTCCGCGAGGAAAACGGCCATATCTCGGCGACGTCGAATTCGGCGCTCGCCCTGGCTTCCGGTCGTTACCTCGCGCTGCTCGATCACGACGATCTGCTGCCCGCCGATGCGCTGTTCTGGGTCGCGATGACGCTGCGCGAGCATCCGGACGCGGCCATCCTTTACTCCGACGAGGACCGCATCGACGAATTCGGACAGAAGCGTTACGAACCGTACTTCAAGCCCGATTTCAACTACGAACTGCTGCTTGCGCAGAACATGATCAGCCACCTCGGCGTCTACGACCGGTTGCTGGTCGAAGAAGCCGGGGGTTTTCGCGTGGGGCTCGAGGGATCGCAGGACCTGGATCTCGCCCTGCGCATCGTCGAGCGCGTGGAACACTCCCGCGTGGTGCACATCCCGCGCATCCTGTACCACTGGCGCGCGATCAAGGGCAGCACCGCGCTGGAGAACTCCGAAAAGGGCTATGCCTCGGGCGCGGCGCAACGGGCGGTCGAAGAGCACCTGCGCCGCACCGGGCAACCGGCCAGCGCCGAACCCTGCGAGGAGTTGCGCATCTTTCACCGGGTGAACTACCGGCAGGGCACGACAGACTACCGCGTGAGCGTGATCCTGCTGGGTCCCGCGGATGCCCCTGCGCTGGCCAGAACCCTGAGCGCGTTGACCGATCATCTGGTCGAAGGGCGGATCGAACTGGTTTTTGCCGGAAACTGGGATCCATCCGCGATCGACGGCGCCCTTGCTTCACTCCCCACGCAGCCCGGTCTGGGGCATCAACGGATCCCCCGGGAGGAGGTGGGGATCTTCCCCGTTGCCGCCAACCGCGCGGCCGCGCAGGCCAAAGGAGATTTCTTCGCCTTCGTCGAATGCGGGATCGAATACGCGACCGATGGCTGGCTGGAGGAACTTGCGTCCTTTGCCGCGCAGCCGCGGGTCGGTTTCGTGTCGCCCCGCATCTGCAACACCCGTCACCGGCTGGATCATGGCGGGATCCTCTTCACCGACGCAGATCACGCCGTCTATGCCAATCAGTACCTGCTCAAGGGGATCTACGGCCACGGCGGACGCGCGGTGCTGCACCAGCGTTTCCGGGCGCTGTCCCCTGCGGTGATGGTGTGCCGCAGGGAGGTCTTCGAGCGCGTGGGCGGTCTGGACGAAGGCTTTGCAGGCCCGCTCGCCGGCGTCGATGCCACGCTGCGGGCCGACGGCCTGGGGTACCACAACCTCTGGTTGCCGCAGGCCACCGTGACATTGCAGCCGGGCCAATGCCGCGGGCGACGCAACGTGTTCGTGGACCGTTCGGTGACTCCGGCCGATGCGGGGCACTGGTCCAGCAGATGGGCCGACGGGGTCCAGGAAAACCACTACAATCCAAACCTGTCGGGAGAGGGGGATTTCACCCTGGCCTGGCCGCCGCGACTCCCGTCCGGCGGTACGCAGCATGGGTTTTCCAACCGGGGTGCGTGATCGATGCGAGCAATGGACGGCGGCATGGGTAGCGAAGGCAACACAGCGCCGGGATATCCCTGGCAGATCCTCGTGCTCGCAGCCCTGTTCACGTTGCAGTCGCTGTATCTGGCCTTCTTTCTGACCCCGCCAGGCGACGTACCCGACGAGGTCGGTCACTACTCCTACGTGCGGGACATCGCGGACGGAAAGATCTTCCCGCTGCTGGGCGAGTCCTACATGGCGCCCGATCTCTGGGGAATGCCCGAGGCCCTGCAACGCCCCGAGTCCCGGGAAAACTGGATCGTGCAGCATCCGCCTCTCTACTACGTGCTGGCGGCCGTCCCGCTGGCGGTCGGGGACGTGTTCACCGATAGCGGCTGGTTTCTGTATCGAGCGCCCCGCATTGTATCCGCGCTGGCGCTGGGCGCCCTGATTCTGGTGCTGTTCCGCACCCTGGTCGTCGCTGGAGTCCCCATGCGTCGGGCCATTCTGGTGGCGCCCACGATCGGATTCGTGCCGATGGTGACCCAGTTGTCCTCGGGCACCAACAATGACCTGATGCTGCTCTTGCTGAGTGCGCTGGCCATGCTGTACCTGGTGCGTTTCGTGCTGGGCCAGCGTCTGAGCGATGCCTATCTCTGCGCGCTCTGGCTGGGTCTTGCCGGAGCGACGAAGATGACCGCATGGGTGATGATGGCACCGGTGGTGGGCCTGCTGCTGTTCGAAATGCGCCAGCCGCTGTGGGCCTGGTTGCGTCACGCCGCCGGGATCCTGGTCGTGGCGCTGGCGCTTCCGGTTTGGTGGATGGTGCGCAACGTGATCCATTTCGGGCACCCGATGCATATTGCCGGAGCGGGTACCGGGGGCAAGAAGGTCTTCGATTACGGCTTTCTCGACCTTATCCGGGACGAGCCCGTGTTCGACTCGTTCTTCGAGCATTTCTACGGGTTGTTCGGGTTCTCCGGCTACTGCATCAACTATGACCTGATTCACCTGTGCCAGGGTATTCAGATGACCCGGCTGTTCCTGTTTCCGATGACCGCGTTTACCTATGTGATGTTGGTGCTCACCGTGGTTTTTCTGGTCTATCTGGGGCTGGTTGCATGGCGGTCGATCTTCGCGAAGCCTGCGTCGGGGCCCGCGCTTTCGATCCGGGAACACGTCGGTGCCGTCACATCAAACCGCATCGTCGGCCGCATGCTCCTGGGCGCTGGCGTGCTGGTGGGAGCTGTGCTTGCGACGGTGCTGCTCACCCAGAGCTACGTGCGCGACACCGCGACCGGTCCGGTTCAGCTCTGGATCATGGCAGCGGCACCGCTCGCGGGTCTCACGGCCTTTGCCGCCGTGCTGCTGCCCCAGGAGGCGCGTGACCGGATCGCGCTCTACGGCCCTGTCGTGTTCCTGTTCTTCGGCGCGATCCTGCTGTACCAGATTTACCAGGGGTTCCTGTACAACGAATGGCTGCGCGGCGTGCACGGACGTTACCTGTACCCGGTGATCCCGCCGCTGATCGTTTCCGTCGCCATCGCGTTCGAGCGGTTGCGCGTGCCGACGCTGGCCTATCTGGCCATCGTCCTTGTCCTGGGTCTGGCCTTCTACGACGCGTTCCTGGAACAGGTCATTCCGTTCTACATCAGCGTGCGCGTATGAGGCGGCTGCCACGTATCCTCAAGTTCGGTATTCCACTGGTCCTGCTGGTCTGGGCGGGCTATGCCTGGGTCTATGGCGACTGGATCCGGGGATATGCGATCGAGGACGCGATGTACCCGTCGCCGATCGAGGACCCTGCGCATGTGGATGATCTGACCGCGGGCCGCGAAGTGGTGCAGCCGGTGGAGTGGGATCGCTTGAAGCCACTCGCCCGTGCCCGGGCGCAAGACAACACGGTCTGCGCGGCACTGTATTTTGCCACGTATGGCAACCGGGGTAACCGCGGGACACTCGAGGTCGAATGGCTGGGCCCAGAGATATCGGGACAGTCTCAGGTAGACATGGCGACCGTGAAGGACAACAAGTTCCATACGGTCTGCTTCCCTGGCGTCCGGTTGGCGGACGTGATCGACCAGCCGTCGTTCCTGAGGATCCGCAGCCTGGATGGCGAACTGGGTCGTTCGGTCACGGCCTGGCTTTCGGGCCACGAGGGTGCCGTGCGCGCGACGGTGGATGGGCAGCAAGTGGAGCGGACACTGGTCTATCACCTGCGCACCATAGCGGGGAACACGCGCGAGCGTATCGCGGGCTGGGTGCTTATCCTGTTCGCGGGTCTTATCATGGCCGTTTTGGTGCTCGCCGTGTTCGATCGGAGGTTACGTTGAAACTCATCATCCAGATCCCCTGCTACAACGAAGCGGAAACGCTTGGCATTGCGCTTTCGGCGCTACCTCGGGAAGTGGCTGGTTTCGATACGGTCGAGTGGCTGATCATCGACGATGGCAGCACGGATGCCACGGTGGACGTCGCGCTGGCTCATGGCGTGGATCACATCGTCCGCCATCCCCGCAACCAGGGACTGGCCCGCGGCTTCATGAACGGGCTCCAGGCCTGTCTGGCCCACGGCGCGGACGTCATCGTGAACACCGATGCCGACAACCAGTACCAGGCCGACGACATTCCGGCCCTGACCGCGCCGATCCTCTCGGGCAAGGCCGAGATGGTGATCGGTGCGCGCCCGATCGAGGCGATCGAGCACTTCAGTCTGACGAAGAAGTTTTTGCAGAAGCTCGGTAGCTGGGTGGTTCGGGTGGCGAGCCAGACGGACGTGGCGGACGCACCGAGCGGCTTTCGCGCGCTGAGCCGGGACGCAGCGCGGCAACTGGTGGTATTCAACGATTACACCTACACCCTCGAGACGATCATCCAGGCGGGCCAGAAGAACATGGCGATCGTGTCGGTCCCGGTTCGCGTGAACGGAGACCTGCGGCCTTCGCGACTGGTGAAGAGTATCCCGTCGTATATCCAGCGCAGCATCGGCACGATCGTGCGGGTGTTCGTGATCTACCGGCCGTTCCGCTTCTTCGGCACCATCGGCATCGTCCTTTTCACCATCGGCTTCCTGATCGGGGTCCGATTCCTGTTCAAGTATTTCTCCGGTGACGGGCTCGGGCACGTGCAGTCGCTGATCCTCGCCAGTTCCCTGCTGGTGATCGGTTTCCATACCATCCTGATCGCTTTCGTGGCCGACCTCCTCGCGGCGAATCGAAAACTTCTGGAAGAGATCCGGGGGAAGATGCCGGATCGGCGGGATTCATGACCCGCGTTCGGGGCCGTTGAGTCCCGCGGAGCGTTCACCCACGATGAATGGACTCATGCACAAGCTGCGTCGCCTGCGCGGCGTCGCGTCGGGCGTCTGGACACGCGTGCGCGCTCCCTGGACGCGGGAACGCGCGGCCAGGGTGTGGCAGCGCGCGCGGCGACTCGGGCTCCGCGGGACGCTTCGTGCCTTGCGCGGACACGATGCTTCGGTCGTCTATGCCGATTGGGTGCGCGCGAGCGAGGCGGACGAGGCGCGCGCCATCCGGGAGCCGCTGCAGCGGTTGCTCGCGCTCGACGATCCGCCGCGGGTTTCGGTGTTGATGCCGACCTACAACAGCCCGATCCCCTGGTTGCGCGATGCGATCGAGTCCGTGCAGGGACAGAGCTACCCGCACTGGGAGCTGTGCATCGCGGACGACGCGTCCAGCGATCCTGAGGTTCGGGCGACCCTCGAGCGCTACGCTGCCGAGGACGGGCGGATCCGGGTGGAATTCCGTTCCGAGACGGGCCATATCTCCCGCGCGACCAACTCGGCGCTTGCGCTGGCGACCGGGGACTGGGTCGCGTTCCTGGATCACGACGATCGGCTGGCGCCGAACGCGTTGGCCTGGCTGATGCTCGAGGCGCGCGCGCAGCCGGACGCCCGGTTGATCTACTCGGATGAAGATCAGGTGGACGGGGCAGGGCGGAGGCAACAACCCTTCTTCAAACCGGACTGGTCGCCACAGCTCGCGATCAGTCAGGCCTACCTGGGGCATCTGGTGGCGATCCAGCGCGAACTTGTGGGAAACGGCTTCGATCCGGACCTGAACGGCGCCCAGGATTACGACCTCTGGCTGCGTTGTGCGAACCAGTTGGAGCCGGCGCAGATCGCGCACGTCCCGCGCGTGCTCTACCACTGGCGAGCCCACGCCGGAAGCACTGCCCAGGACGCCGAGGCCAAGCCCTACGCCGACGATGCTGGGCTGCGGGCGGTGCAGCGGTATGTCGAGGCGCGCTATCCGAGTCTCGAGGGCACCGTGGAGCGGGGTGACTTCCCTTTTACGTATCGACTGGCTTTTCATGGCCAGCATAACGAACTGGCGTCCATCATCATCCCCACGCGCGACCGCGTCGATCTCGTGCGCGCCTGTGTCGACAGCATCCTCGAGAAGACGACGGGGATTCCGTTCGAAATCGTGATCGTCGACAACGGCTCGGTGGAGCCCGAAAGCGCCGCGTATTTCGAGGCCGTAACGGCGGAACACGACGCGGTGCGCGTGGTCCGGGACGACCGTCCGTTCAACTGGTCCGGCGTGAACAACCTCGGCGCGCGCGAAGCCCGGGGTTCGATACTGGTGTTCCTGAACAACGATACCGAGGTGATTGCGCCGGGATGGCTGTCCAGCCTGGCCGGTTACGCGTCACTGCCGGATGTCGGAGCGGTCGGCGGGCTCCTGCTGTTCCCGGATGGAACGATCCAGCACAGCGGCGTCGTGGTCGGCATGGGTGGTTGGGCTGACCATGTATTCCGGGGCGAGGAACCGGATCACCTGAACGCGGCGAACCCGTTCGTATCGCCGGTGCTGACGCGCAACGTGCTGTCCGTGACCGGCGCGTGCACCGCCGTGACCCGAGCGCGGTACGAGGCGCTGGGTGGCTTCGACGAGGCATTCATCATCTGCGGCAGCGACGTGGAGTTCTGCCTGAAGGCCTGGAAGGCGGGGTTCTACAACGTGTTGTGTGCCGAGGCCCGTCTGGTCCACCACGAGTCGAAGACGCGTTCGCCGGAAATCCCCGAAATCGACTTCCGGATGTCGGAAATCCACTACGAGCCCTATCGCACGCGGGAAATCGACCCGTTTTTCAATCCGAACCTGTCGTTGCGACATACCCGCGCGACGCTGGAACTCCGGGGATCGGCCTGAATGCCGGGCGATTCGTTCACCGTGGCGGCCGTGGTGGTGGCGTATCGCCCCGACCTCGAAAGCCTGCGGCAGTTGGTGGATGCCCTGACGCCGCAGGTGGCCCATACGATCCTGGTCGTCAATGGGCCACTGGAGCCGGAGGCCGAAGCCAGCCTCCCCGGGCTGCATCCGAGCCATACGACCCGGCTGGGAAACGCTCGCAATGTCGGATTGGCGGCCGCACAGAACCAGGGTATCGAGGTCGCGCGGCAACAGGGCGTGGACGCGGTGGTGTTCTTCGACCAGGACAGCCTGCCGCCCATCGGCGCCGTGGCGGCGCTTGCACACGCGTGGCGGGAGCGGGACGCGGAGGGGGACTCGCCGGGCGCGGTGGGTGTGGCCTACCAGGGTGCGGGCTCCCGGCACTGGCCCGGTTTCGTCAGCATCCGTTGGTGGGGGTTCGGGCGGCGGCCCTGCCGCAGCGACGCGGATATCGTCGAGGCCGATTTCCTGATCTCGTCGGGATCCCTGATCCCGCTGTGCGTGCTCGACGATGTCGGAGGGATGGACGAGGCGCTGTTCATCGATCACGTGGATACGGAATGGTGCCTGCGCGCCGCTGCGAAGGGGTACCGGTTTTTCGGCGTCTGTGGCGTGCGGATGACCCACGCCCTTGGGGAGCATTCGCAGCGCATCTGGTTCGGTCGCTGGCGTCAGGTGTCCAGCCATCACCCGGTGCGCTACTACTACATGTTTCGGAACAGCGTGCTGCTTTATCGTCGGCGCTATGTGCGGCTCGACTGGAAACTCGGGGACATGCTGCGTTCGCTGCAGATGCTCGTGTTCTTCGGCCTGTTCGCGTCGCGGCGGCGTGAGGTGCTCGCGATGATGTTTCGCGGTTGGCGCGATGGCTTGCGCAATCGCGGCGGCGCGTTCGAAGGGTAGGCGCGGGCCGGTGAAGCCATGAGCCTGTATCGCCTCCGTGCCCTGGGTGCTCGCCTGTACCGCGGGCTGCAGAGCCGCGTGCGTCGGTCCTTCGGGATCGAGGATCTGGTCGAACCCGCGAACCTGAGGCGCGAACAGGGCACGCGCTGGGAGGCCACGACCGACGACCCACGGTTTCGCCTCGCGGTGGTGCTGAGGCCCGGCTGGTACCGCGCCGAGCTTCGCATCCGGGTACCGCAGCGCCGACAG
>JAABSC010000022.1 GCA_011390565.1 Thioalkalivibrio paradoxus
CGGGATGGGGGGAGCTCCCGTGGGGATGACGGGATTGGGTGCGCTCCGGCCGGGATGACGGGACTGGGTGCAGTCCGGGTGGGATGACGGGACTGGGCGCGCTCCGGACGGGACGACGCGGTGGGGGCTCGAGCGGGTCAGTCTTTCAGGAGCGAGCGCAGGGCTTCGAGCATCGCGGCGTCGGTGGGGTCTTTGGCGGTGACGATCGGGCCCCGGAAGCCGAGTTCCCGCGCGAGTTCGGCGACACGTTCGGCGCCCACCACCAGCGGCGTGTCCAGCAAGGCCCCGTAGGCTGCGTCGCCCACCATCGCCACGAGGTTGCGCAGGCTCTCGCCGCTGGTCACGGTGACGGCATCGACTCGCCCCGCGCAAAGCTCGGAGCCGAGGGCGGCCGCGTCGGTCTCCGGCAACGCCCTTCGGTAGGCCTCGGCATACGCGACCTCGGCGCCGCGCTCGCGCAGGCCGTCGGCCAGGTGATCGCGACCGCCCTCGCCACGCACGATCACCACCCGCCATCCACGGACCGACTGCAGCGCGGGTTCGGCCAGCAGGGCCTCGCTGTCGAAGCGTTGCGCCGGGACGATCCCGGCGGGGGTACCCTGTTCCGCCAGCGCCTGCGCGGTCCGTGCGCCGATCGCCGCGGTGCGCAGCGAAGCCGGCCAGGGGCCTTTTTCCAGGGCCAGCGGAACGAAGTACTCCACCGCGTTGGTGCTGACGAACACCGCAAGGTCGAAGCGGTCCAGGTTTGCAATGAGATCCTGCAGCGCCCGGGGATCGCTCGGGCCCCGGATCTCGATCACGGGGAAGCGGAACACCGTGGCTCCGCTGCGCTCCAGCAGCGCACAGAACGGTTCGGCCTGCGCGGCCGGCCGGGTGACGACGATCCGGCGCCCGGCAAGGTTTCCGGTGATGGCCGTCGGAGCGTCCATCGCGTTCAGCGGTGCGCCAGCTTCAGGAGTTCGCCCGCCCCCTGGTCCAGCAGTTCCTCGGCGAGCGAGACGCCGAGCGCGGAGCCCTCGGAACGCGGCCCGCGAACCTCCGAGCGCAGGATCCGGCTGCCGTCGACCGCCCCGACCAGGCCGCGCAGGTAGAGCGTCTCGCCCTCAAGCACCGCGTGGGCCGCGAGCGGCACCTGGCACCCGCCTTCCAGACGCCGGTTGAACGCCCGTTCGGCCGCGACCCGATCGTGGGTGTCCCCGTGGTTCAGGCCCGAAATCAGACCGAGCACCGTATCGTCGCCCTCGCGGCACTCGATCGCGATCGCGCCCTGGCCCACAGCCGGCAGGCTGACTTCGGGATCCAGCCGAGCACGGATGCGTGCGTCGAAGCCCAACCGTTTCAGCCCCGCGGCGGCGAGCAGGATCGCATGGTAGTCGCCCGCATCCAGACGGCCCAATCGGGTATTCACGTTCCCACGCAGATCATTGATCACGAGATCCGGCCGGCGTGCCCGCAGCTGGCACTGCCGGCGCAGGCTCGACGAGCCCACGCGCGCGCCTTCCGGCAACGCCTCCAGACCGGCGAAGTCGTTCGACACGAAGGCGTCGAGCGGATCCTCGCGCTCCAGGATCACCGGCAGCACCAGGTGGTCGGGAAGCTCCATGGGCACATCCTTCACGGAGTGCACCGCGATATCGGCCCGGTTCTCCAGCAACGCCACCTCGAGTTCCTTCACGAACAGCCCCTTGCCCCCGATCCGGGCCAGCGGCGCGTCGAGGATCCGGTCTCCCTGCGTGGTCATCGTCACCAGTTCCACGGTGAGGCCCGGATGCAGCCGCCGCAGACCCTCCGCGACATGCTCCGCCTGCCAGACGGCGAGCGGGCTCTTGCGGGTGGCGATGCGAAGCAGGCTTTTCATGGCGGATCCGTGTCGTCGGCCGTCGCGCGGCGTGGATGAGGGGCGATTATAGCCGCCTGCCATCGTCCCGCATCTCGGACCGGACTCCGTGGTCATCCCGGACTTGATCCGGGAACCATGCGGCGGTGGGGTAGCGACGAACTCTCACGCCTTCCACCCGCGCCTATGGATCCCGGCTCTCCGCTGCGCTTCGGCCGGGATGACGGGCTGGGGGGGGGCACTCCGGGCTTGATCCGGTCGTCATCCCGGGCTTGATCCGGGAACCATGCAGCGGTGGGGTAGCGACGAACTCTCGCGCCTTCCACCCGCGCCTATGGATCCCGGCTCTCCGCTGCGCTTCGGCCGGGATGACGGGACTGGGTGGGCTCCGGCCGGGATGACGGGACTGGGTGGGCTCCGGCCGGGAATAACGGGACTGGGTGGGCTCCGGCCGGGATGACCGACATGGGAAAGGCATGGCAACGCGGTTGCGCGAGCTTCCGGCCGAGGGGCGGGTGATATACTCGCCGGGCCCGTTCAGCCCCGAGATCGCCCATGTCGCAGCACGACGATTCCAATCCCGCCGCCAAGCTCTGGGGCGGCCGCTTCAGCGAGGCCACGGACGCCTTCGTCGAGGAATTCACCGCGTCGGTGGGATTCGACCGGCGCCTCTACGGCCAGGACATCGCCGGATCGATGGCGCACGCCGAGATGCTGGCGAGCGTCGGCGTGCTCACGAAGCAGGAAGCCGCCGCGATCATCGGCGGCCTGGGCGCGATCCGCGAGGAGATCGAATCCGGCGCGTTCACCTGGAGCGTCGCCCGCGAAGACGTGCACATGAACATCGAGGCGCGGCTGATCGAACTGATCGGCGAGACCGGGAAGAAGCTGCACACCGGCCGTTCGCGCAACGACCAGGTCGCCACCGATATCCGCCTGTGGCTGCGCGACGCGATCGACGCGCTGCTCGGGCAGATCCGGCGCTATCAGCACGGGCTGCTCGATCTGGCCGAACGCGAGCACGCGACCGTGATGCCGGGATTCACCCACCTGCAGACCGCGCAGCCCGTGACCTTCGGCCACCACATGATGGCCTGGTACGAGATGCTCGAGCGCGACGCCGAGCGGCTGGCCGACTGCCGGCGCCGGGTGAACCGCCTGCCGCTCGGCGCCGCGGCGCTGGCCGGAACCGGCTACCCGCTGGATCGGGAGCTGACCGCACGGCTGCTCGGCTTCGACGGCGTCTGCCGCAACTCGCTGGACGCCGTCAGCGACCGCGATTTCGCGATCGAATTCACCGCCTGCGCGGCGCTGATCATGATGCACCTGTCGCGCCAGGCCGAGGAGCTGATCCTCTGGACCAGCGCCCAGTTCGCGTTCATCGACCTGCCGGACCGCTACTGCACCGGGTCCTCGATCATGCCGCAGAAGAAGAACCCGGACGTGCCGGAGCTGGTGCGCGGCAAGACCGGGCGCGTCTACGGCCACCTGATGGCGCTGCTGACGCTGATGAAAGGCCAGCCGCTCGCGTACAACAAGGACAACCAGGAAGACAAGGAACCGCTGTTCGACACCGTCGACACGCTTGCTGGCAGCCTGCGGGCCTTCGCCGACATGGTGCCGAACCTGCAGACAAATCCGGCGAACATGCTGGCATCCACGCGCAGCGGGTTTGCGACCGCGACCGATCTCGCCGATTACCTGGTGGGCCGGGGACTCGCGTTCCGGGACGCGCACGAGGTGGTCGGTCGCGCTGTTCGGTTGGCCGGAGAACGCGGTTGCGATCTCGCCGACCTCACGCTGGAAGAATTGCGGGCCTTCGACTCACGCATCGATGCGGACGTCTACGCGCTCCTGACCCCGGAGGGTTCGGCCGCCGCACGCGACCTCCTCGGCGGCACCGCGCCGGTCCAGGTGCTGGCCCGTATTGCCGAGGCCCGCGAACACCTCGCAGGGACTCACTCCAGGTAGGATTCCAGCACCTGCCAGGTGACGTTGCCGTGGGCGACGTCGTATTCGAGCAGCATCTGCCCGCGCACGTGCCCGTCCTCGAAGTGCGCCAGCACCCAGCGATCGTTCAGCACGTGGATGCCCTGCGGCAGGAAAAACATCTCGCCGCCGAGCACCGGCTCGTGCGGGATCAGCTGCGGCTGCTGCAGCAGGCTTTCCACCAGCGTTGGTTCGGGCCGGGCGATGCCGCGTCGCTGCATGGCCTGGATCTGGGCGTGGGTCAGTCCGACGTCGGCGGGCCGCGGCACTTCGTCGCGCGTGTACCGGGCCAGCTCCAGCTGCGTTTCCAGCAGTTCCCGGTTCGCCTCGGTCACGTCCCGCTCCAGACCGATGCCCCGGGCGACGTAAATCGCTAGCACCACGACGAAGAACAGCATGAAGCCGAGCCATGCGAGGCGTTCGGTGAATTTCAGGTTCTCGGGGGGGGGCGTTTCGGACATCGGTCGGGTTTCCTTGCGTTCAGTAGCTGCCGAGGGTCAGCAGCAGGCGAGCGGCGTCGGCCGCGGCCTGGGTTCGGGGGTAATGCTCCACCACGTACTCGGCGCGCGCGCGGGCCACGGCCGGATTGCCATAGCGGTGTTCGCGCTCGGCCAGGGCAAACTCCGCCTCGGCAACGCCTTCGCGCAGGCGCACGAGTCGCGGTGCGAGTTCGGACGCATATTCGGACAACGGCCGATCCCGCAGGTGCCCGGCGATTTCCTGAAACAGGGCCCGGCCCTCGCGCACCCGCGCTTCCGGATCGGCGCGTGTGGCACGCGACCATTCCCCGAAGCCGGCCAGCGCATGCACGTACGCGGCGTAATCCGCGTCCGGGTGGATGGGCTGGTCGCGCAGGAAATCCCCGGCCATCCGCCGCGCGCGGGGGAAGTCCCCGACCTGCAGGCACACCTGCGCGGTCTGCAGGGTCGCCTGCGCGCCGGCGCCGGGCGTCGTTTCCAGCAGGGTGTAGGCCGTCCGGCAGTCGCCGGCTGCCAGGGCGCGGTCGAGCGCGCCGGGCGCCGTACCCGGTTCCTCGGGCAGTGTCGCGCAGCCGGCGAGCCAGGCCAGCGGCAACAGCAACAGCAGACGTACGAACATCCAGCGCATCGGGGTCATCCTGCCCATCCGGAAGGCGGCCATGATAACGCGGACCCGGTCGCCATACAGCCGCGGATCACGGTGTGCCGGCCCGGCGCAGGCGGTATTTCCCGTCCGGCTGCCTTGGCCCGAGCGTGTCCAGTGCGTTGATCAGGCCCGGAGCGGCTCCGGCGCCCGCGCGCAGGTCCAGCTCGACCCGGTATCCGGAAACCGGGTGCCAGTCGGCGAAACCCAGGGCCTCCAATGCGGATTCCGGTCCCGAAGCCACCCGCGCGAGCAACCGGCCGTCGTCGTCCTGAAGTTCCAGGCGGTAGTGCCCCAGCGTCATCGGGCGTGGCAGACCGCCGGCCGCGTCATGCCAGGCCAGCGTTCCCTGCAGGTTCCGGAATCCGGCATCGCCCGCATACCCGAGCTCGGCGACGTCCAGTTCGAAGGTTCCGTCCAGCAGCAGCGGCAGATCGAACAGGCGCTGCAACCGGTCGGCCGCGACGTGACCCCGGATATCGTTCGCCTGCAGGCTTCCGGGCCGCAGACCCAGCGCGAGATCCAGCCGATCGGGACCTTCGCTCCAGACCAGCTGGAATCCCAGCCGCGCGCCGAGCAGGGCCGACGGCCGCCAGCGCCACTCCAGGGCCCCGAGCGGACGTCCGTTCAACCGTACGTCGTCCGCCCGCCCCTTCCATGCCGATCCCGAGAGCCCCGCGACCTCGAGCGCCACCGGCAGATCCAGCCGGGGCTCGATCAGGGGCCAGGCGGCGCGGGCGGGCAACAGCGCCAGCAGCGAGACCAGGTAGACGGCGGCCAGCAGCGCCCCGTAGCCGAGCCACCGCCTGCGATCGGCGCGGGTCACGGGCGCTCCGTCACCGGCTCGATGCGCAGCTGCGCGTTCACCCGGCCGGGCTCGGCGCCGCGATCGATCCCGAGGCTTGCGATGCGCAGCCCGTGCCGCGCTTCGAGGGTACCCATCCAGCGGACCAGAACCGCGTAGGGCGCGTCCTCCAGTTCGGCCTCGACCGAGGTCTCCAGCGGCCGTACCCGGCGCAGCGCGGAACCGAGCCCGGCCCCGCGCGCCGAAGCGTCGACCACCGCCAGCGGCGAGCTCCCGGCGCTCGGCGTGGCGGGGACACGGCCAGCGCCGGCCTGGGCCCGCGCGCGCACCGCCGGCGCCTGCGTCTCCATCCAGGCCTGATCGTTCACCAGGGTCTGCAGCTGGGCGCCCAGTGCAGCCCGCCGTTCGAGTGCGGGTTCGATCCCGAACAGGAACAGGGCCGCGAGCGATGCGACGAGCAGCGCGACGACCGTGATGCGGCGTTCGCGCGGGGCGAGACCTTCCCACCAGGCGTTCATGATCCGCCTCCTTCGATCTGCAGGCGCGCGCGCACTCCGGCCTCGCCCGACTCGGCGCCGAGGATGCGCACCGCGCCGGCACCGGTGTCGGCCAGTCGACCGCGCAAACGGTCCAGTTCGGCGATACTGGCCAGATCAAGCTCCAGCTCCAGCCGGTCGCTTTCGGCGCGGATCTGCCGCAGCTCGACGCCGTCACCCGCCAGCACCGGTGCGACCCGGGCCAGCCGCGTCGCGACCGGCCCCGCGGCGGCCCCGGCCTCTCCGTCACCGGCGGTCAGGATCTGCTGGAATTGCCGCACCGGGTCGACCAGGCGCGCTTCCGGCAAAGTGGTCTCGAAAATCCCGGCGATGGCCCGATCGAGCTGCCCGACCTCGCGTTCCATCTGGCGTACCTCGAGCCACAGCGAGCCGGTCCACAGCGTGACCAGGGCCGCCGCGATGGCCGCCGGCACCCGCCATTGTGCGAGTGCCGCACCCATGCCGGCGGAACCGGCGTGGCGACCCGTCAACAGGTTCAGCGCGGGCCGGCGTGCGAGTGCCGGGGCGAACAGCTGCAGCCAGTCCCCGTCCCAGTCGTGGAACGTAGCGTGCGCTGCGTCGGCCGGCGTATCGGGCGCCTGGTCGCGCGGTGCGTGCACGTCCGTCTCCAGCGCGCCGTCGGCCTGCGCCTGCCAGCGTTCCAGCCACCAGGGCAGGAGTTCCGGCGCCAGCGCGACCGGTTCGGCGGTGCCCGGGGGCGCCAGCAGGCAGCGCCGGGCGTCGCAGTACACGTGCAGGTGGCCGGCTTCGGCAGGCACCAGCGCGGTGTCCGGCAGCAGGCGCTCGGCCACGATGCCCGCCGCGCCCAGCCAGCCGCGCCAGACGTCCATGTCGCGGTGCGCGGCGACGGCGGCGAGCAGCTGGCCATCGGATCGGCGCGGGCCGGGCACGATGTGCAGCACGTCGAGGTCTTCGCTGAGACGGTCTTCCAGTGCGTAGGGAAGCGCCTGGAGCTGGGCCGCCCGCGAGCGTGCCGGAATCGTCACGTGGTGCAGCAGCACCCGTTCGCCGGGGACCACGGCCACGACGCGTTCGCCCCGGCGGATCCGCGTCGCCGCCTGTGCCAGCGGCTCGTGGCCCCGGTCCGCCACCTGGCCGCTGGCTCCCACGCGCCCCCAGGTCACCTCGGGATCGGCAAGATCCCGGTCCGGCTCGGGCAGCAGGAGCACGAACGCGTTCATCGGCGCACCCGCGTCGCGGTGGGTCGAGCCGGGAATCTGCAGTGCGGGGCGAGGCGGGTCAGGGTCACGGCTCTCAGGTCTCGCAGGCGGTGAATTCGCGGATGACGGTGCGGCCGTTCGGGGCATCGAGCACCGCGCAGTGGAAGAAATCGCGCTGCGGCAGCCGCGCAACCAGGGCCAGCCGGAAGTAGCGCGGATCCCCCGCTTCCTCCGGCTGCCCGGCGATCGCGTCCAGCAGCAACTCGGGTGCGCGCACCCGGTCGATCAGGTTATCCGTTCCCGGGCGCGCGGTCACGTAGGGTGCGAGCGCGGCCCAGAGTTCCGGCGTCATGCCCTGCACGCGGGTCAGCTCGGATGCGAACCGGAACGGGCGGTTGCCGCTGCGCTCCGGCGGCGTGCGCAGCTGGTACACCGGGTCGTCGGTCGCCGGGTCCATCCAGTCGCGGATCGCCAGCGCCAGCGTCTCGCCGCCCGGGCCGCCGGTCGTTCCGGCCTCGGTGGTGGCGCGCGCGACCAGCTCGGCGAACGCAGCCAGCGGCGGTTCCTCGGTACGCGACAGGCTGTTCAGGTTGAAGCGGCAGTGCAGGTTCTCGAGCCGGGCGACAAGGTCATGGCCGTCGAGCGCCAGCGGTACCGGCGGCGACACGCATTCGTCCCAGGGCAGCTCGTCCAGGTCCGGCCACTGTTCCAGGAAGCGCAGCGCGACCATCTCGCCGCCGAGCAGCAGGCTGCGCGCGTGTTCCTGTTCGAACACCAGACCGGAGCGGTGAATCTGAGCGTGGTCGCGTACGGCCATGCCGACGGCCGCGGTCACCGCCAGCGCGACCACCAGCAGCACCGTGATCAACGCCACACCCTTCTCGCGACGCCGGCTCACGACGCGTTCTCGGAGAGTGCGAGATGACGTTCGACCCGGCCGAGGCCCGGGACCTCCAGCACCACCTCCACCAGCGGCGGAAGCATCGGGGCCTCGCCGCTCAGCTGCAACGGCGGCCAGCTGTCGAGCACCTCCTCGCCGCCGGCCGCGGGCACCACGAAGCGCAGTTCCATCGTCACGGGTTCGAGCAGGCCGTCGGCCTCGTGCGAAGCCAGGAACACCCGGGCGCCGGGTTCGGTGTCGTCCCCGGCGTTCAACACCGGCCAGCTGCGGCGCTCGAGGCCAGCCGCCGTGACCCGCCACCCGACCCGGCGCAGCCGCTGGACCCCGCCGCTCCCAGCGCGCACGAGTTCCAGTTCGGGCTCGGTGGCGAGCGGGCTGTAGCGCAGCGCCGGAAGGCGGTCGCCAAAGCCGTCGCGGGGGGATACCGGCACGGCCTGGCGCAGGTCGCGCTCGAGCACCGCCAGGGTCACCTGCAGTTCGGCCAGGAGTTCCGCGCGCTGGCGGGTCTGTACGTCCGCGTTCAGTACGGCCTGCAGCCCGCCGTAGGCGACGGCGCTCAGTGCGGCGAACACCGCCACGGCGATCAGCAGTTCCAGCAATGTGAAGCCCCGGGCGCGGATCATGGCAGAAGATACCCCTGGATCCGCGCCCGCGTGTCCGTGGCGGCGCCGTCGGCCGGCCACACGACGACCTCGACGCGCAGCACCGGCGGCAGTTCCAGCGCCAGCTCGAGCAGGCTTTCCGGCTGCGATTCGTCGATGGCCACGCGGTAGGCCCATTCCTGCCCGGCCTGCTGCACGGTGCCTTCGGAGGCGGCCCCGCGTTCCGCGACCAGCAGACCCGCTTCGTACCGCGCCAGCACGTTCTGGCCGACCCAGTGCGCCAGCGTGCGTTCCTGCAGGTACTGGGTGTTGCGCGTGTGTTCCGTCGCGGCCTTGATCAGCGCGCCGAGGGTGACCGCGAGGATCGCCAGCGCGACCAGCACTTCCAGCAGCGTGAAGCCGCGCGCGCCACCCGGCCGTGCAGCGGTCATCAGCGCAGGGTCTCCCAGGTGAGCCGGCCGTTACGCAGGCCCGTCACGCGCAGCACCGGCGTACCCGGATCCCCGGGCCGCAATTCAAGCTCGAACGGCGTCAGTTCGCCCGCCCCGTTGAACTCGACGTGCGCGGCGTCGGCGTCTTCGTCCAGCGCGACCCGCCGTCCTTCCTGGAACAGCCGCAGCTCCAGGCCGAGCCGGGCCACCGAGCGCGGCTGCAGCGGCGCCTGTTCGCGCGCCACCCAGGTCATCTGCGCATCTTCGAGGTACACGGGTTCGAGGAACGCGTAGCCGTCGCGAGCGAAGCCCAGTGCCCGGGTCTGGCCGGTGAGCAGGCTTTCGTCGCGCGCAAGCCCGGCCAGCTCCACCAGCCGGCGCGCCTCGTGTTCCAGCTGCCGCGACGCCCCGCTGCCGAGCGAGAGCACCGCGAAGCCCGCGACCAGACCGAGGATCAGCATCACGACCAGCAACTCGAACAGCGTGAAGCCGCCGGAGGAGCTGCTGGGCCGGTGCACGGGGTTCAGAACTGGTCGAGGTTCCAGTTGCCGATCTCCGCGTGGATGCCCTCGCCGCCGCGCCGCCCGTCGGCCCCGAAGCTGAAGATGTCGATTTCCGAGCGGGTGCCCGGATTCAGGTACTGGTACTCGTTGCCCCAGGGGTCCTTGGGCAGGCGGTCCATGTAGCCGCTGCCGCGGTAGTTGCGGGGCTCCGGCCCGGTGCCCGGGCGTTCCACCAGTGCCTGCAGGCCCTGGTTGGTCGTCGGATAGGCGAAGTTGTCCAGCCGGTACAGGTTGAGCGCCGATTCCAGCGCGCGGATGTCGGTCTTCGCCTTGGTGATGCGGGCGTCGTCGGGGCGATCCATGACCCGGGGCACAACGATCGCGGCGAGGATTCCGAGAATCACGACCACCACCATGATCTCGATCAGCGTGAAACCCCGGCTGCGGGCGGAACGGGGCGAAGTGCGGCGTTGCATCATCAGTTCACCAGTTGGTTGAGTTCGAAAATCGGCAGCAGGATGGCCAGCACGATGGTCAGCACCACCGCACCCATCGTCACGATCAGCAGCGGCTCGAACAGCGCGACGACCATGCTGATCCGGGTTTCCAGTTCGCGTTCCTGGGTCTCCGCGGCGCGCTCGAGCATCTCGTTGAGTTTGCCGCTGGATTCGCCGCTTTTGATCAGGTGCACGGTCATCGGCGGAAAATAACCGCTCTGCTCCAGCGCCCGGCCGATGCCGCTGCCCTCGCGCACCCGCTGCGCCGCGGAGGTGACCGCCGCGCGCATCGGCCGGTTGCCGATCACCTCGGCCCCGGTGCGCAGCCCTTCCAGCAGCGGAACGCCGCTGGCGGCCAGGATGCTCAGGGTGCGCGCGAAGCGGGCCGTGTGGATCCCGCGTGTCAGGCGGCCGATCAGCGGCAGGCGCAGCAGCATCGCATGGTACCGGTGACGCCAGTGCTCGTGGCGCAGCAGCCGGTTCAGGCCGATTCCCAGCACAACCAGGATGCCCAGCGCCCAGAGCCCGTAGTCGCGCAGCGCGTCGCTGGTCGCGATCAACGCCCGGGTCAGCCACGGCAGTTCCTGCCCGAGACCGGCGAACACCTGCACCACCTCTGGCACTACGAACGCCAGCAGCGCCACGGTGACCCCGATCGCGACCAGCGTCAGGATCAGCGGGTAGAACAGCGCCAGGCTGATCTTCTGGCGCAGCGCGTTGCGGCTCTCGGTGTAGTCGGCAAGCCGTTCCAGCACCTGGTCCAGGTGGCCGGACTGCTCGCCAGCGGCGACCGTCGTGCGGTAGAGGTCCGGAAAGACGCGCGGGAACGCGGCCAGCGCGGCGGCCAGCGAGTGGCCCTCCATCACCCGCGTGCGCACGGCCGTGAGCACGTTGCGGATGCGTGCCTTCTCGGTCTGGCGGGCGACGGTGCCGAGGATTTCTTCCACCGGCAGCCCGGCGCGGGCGAGCGTCGCCATCTGGCGGGTCGTGAGCGAGAGATCCAGCGCGCTGATGCCGCGTACGCCGCGTGTGCGGCCGCCGGAACCGCGCCCCTGCTCCGCGACCTCGTCGATCTGCAGCGGCGTCAGCCCGTCCTGGCGCAGGCGCGCGCGCACCGAGCGCGCGGTGTCGCCCTCGGCGACCCCCTTGCGTCTGCGTCCGCCGGCGTCCAGTGCCTGGTATTCAAACGCCGGCATCAGTCCAACCTTGGCACGTATCCAAAGCCCCTCTCCCGACCTTCGGGGGATCCGCAGGGCCAAAAGCCCCTCCCCCGATTTTCGGGGGAGGGGTTGGGGAGGGAGCGCGGCGCAGAATCATGCCCTCACCCCCGACCCATCTCCCGCAGGCGGGACAGGGGAGCAGCAGGGGCGACCCGGCATCACCCTCAATCCTCGCGGGTGACGCGCACCACCTCCTCCACGGAGGTCGTGCCGTCGAGGACGCGGCGCACGCCGTCGCTGCGGATGCCGGGCGTGATGCCGCGCACGTGCTCCGTCAGCGCCCGTTCGCCGGCGCCGTCGTGGATCATCTGGCGCAGCGCATCGTCGATTTCGATCAGCTCGTAGATGCCGGTACGCCCCCGATAGCCGGAGCCGTTGCAGGCCGGGCAGCCGCGTGCTTCGTGGATCACCGGAGGCTCGGCCGCATCGACCGCGAGCAGTTCGCACTCGGCACGATTCGCGATCCGCGGCTCCCGGCACTCGGAGCACAGCACGCGCACCAGCCGCTGCGCGAGGATGCCGTTCAGCGTCGATGCGAGCAGGAAGGGTTCGACGCCCATGTCGCGCAGCCGCGCGATCGCGCCGACGGCCGAGTTGGTGTGCAGCGTCGAGAACACCAGGTGTCCGGTGAGGCTCGCCTGGACCGCGATCTTCACGGTGTCCAGGTCGCGGATCTCGCCGACCATCACCACGTCCGGGTCCTGGCGCAGGATCGCGCGCAGGCCGCGGGCGAAGGTCATGTCGATGCGCGTGTTGATCTGCGTCTGGCCGATGCCGTCGAGGTAGTACTCGATCGGGTCTTCGACCGTCAGGATGTTGCGGCTGCGGTCGTTCAGGCGCATCAGCGCGGCGTACAGCGTGGTCGTCTTGCCCGAGCCGGTGGGCCCGGTCACCAGCACGATGCCGTGCGGCCGGCTGATCACCCGTTCCATCGCCTGGTACTGGACCTCGGACATGCCCAGCTGGCGCAGTTCGAGGCGCCCGGCCTGCTTGTCCAGCAGGCGCATCACCACACGCTCGCCGTGACCCGAGGGCAATGTGGACACGCGTACGTCCACCGGCCGGCCGGCGACGCGCAGCGAGATCCGCCCATCCTGCGGCAGCCTTTTCTCGGCGATGTCGAGCCGCGCCATCACCTTCACCCGCGAGACGATCAGCGGCGCCAGGCTCACCGGCGGGTTCAGCACCTCGCGCAGCACGCCGTCGACGCGCAGGCGCACCGAAAGGCGCGACTCGAAGGGTTCGATATGGATGTCCGAGGCGTTCTCGCGCACGGCCTCGGTCAGCAGCGCGTTGATCAGCCGGATGATCGGCGCGTCGTCCTCGGCCTCGAGCAGGTCCTCCGGCTCGGCCAATGCCTCGGCCACGCTGAGCAGGTCGCCTTCCTCGCCCAGCCCTTCGACCAGGGTCATCGCCTCGTTGCTGCTGCGTTCGTGGCTCTCGCGCAGACGGCGGTCGAAGTCCCCATCCGCCAGCGTTTGCAGCTGCAGACGCTCGGCGCTGCACCGGCGGATCTCCAGCACCGCCATCGGATCGGCGTCCGCGCGCAGGTACAGCACGCGTTGCCCGTCGATCACCGGGCCCGGCAGCACGCCGAACCGGCGCGAGAACCCGTAGCCCGGGCTCAGCGCGCCGCCGTCGTCGGCGGAGAGGGTGTCAGGTTCCGGAAGCGCGCTCATGGGGCCGGCCGGGGTGGCGCCAGGTCGGGGTAAAGATCCGCGAACGCGGGCGGCAGACGGGTGAGCTGGTCCCACTCCGGCAGCACCGGGGTCTGTTGTCCGAAGGCGCGGTTCCCGCGGCCGGCCTCGCGCAGCTGTTCCTGGCGGATCAGGCTGTATTTTTCGCTGGTCAGTTCGGCGCCCGCCGCGTTCGTGCGCACGATGCGCGGGTACAGAAACACCATCAGGTTGCGTTTCTCGAGGCGGTCGTTGTCGTAGCGGAACAGCCGCCCGAGGCCGGGAATGTCGCCCAGGCCCGGGATCTTGTCCCGGGTGTCGACCCGCTGCTCGTCGATCAGTCCACCGAGCACCAGCATCTCGCCGTCATCGACCATCACGTGCGTGCGCAGCGTCCGGGTGTTGGTGATCAGATCGGCCGCGGCGCTGGCGCCAGGGGCGATCTGCGAGACTTCCTGTTCGATCTCGAGCCGGATCGCGTTGCCCTCGTTGATCTGCGGCTTCACGCGCAGCTTCACGCCGACGTCCTCGCGCCGGATGGTGTCGAAGGCCTGCCCCGAGTCCTCGATCGACCGGCCGACGATGAACGGCACGTTCTGACCCACGACGATCTCGGCCTCCTCGTTGTCCAGCGTCAGCAGGCTCGGTGTCGACAGGATGTTGCTCGAGGAATCGCCCTGCAGGGCGCTGACCAGTACCGCGATCTGGGTGCTGCCGACGGCGCCCAGCAGCCCCAGCGAAAACCCGTCTCCGGGGTTCGGCAGGGTTTCCGGAAGGGCCGCGACCGACCCGTCGAGGATGTCCCCGACACCCGGCAGCAGTGGCAGGATGCCGCGTCCGTCGCGGTTGAAGTTGATCAGGCCGACGCCGGAACCGGGTCTTCGCCCGGCCCACTGCACGCCGAGTTCGCGTGCACGCTCGTAGGACACTTCGGCGATCACCGCCTCGACCATCACCTGCGCGCGACGGATGTCCAGCTTCGCGATCACGTCGGTGTAGTCTCGGGTCTGCTCCGGCGGCCCGAAGATCACGACGGAATTGGTGCTCTGGTGCGCCTGGATGCGGACGCTGCCTTCGCCCCGACCGCGCGGATCCCCGGCCTGCTCGGCGATCTGCCGCGTCTCGGCGATCCCGGTCAGAACTTCGACCATGTCCTCGGCCTGCGCGTAGCGCAGGTAATGCACCTGCGTGTTGCCCGCCGCGACGGGCGTATCGAGCTGCGAGATCAGCGCCCGCAGCGGCAACCGCCGCTCGGGATCGCCGGACAGGATGATCGCGTTGGCGCGCTCGTCCGCGATCACCTGGACCCGGCCGCGCGTCGCGCCTTCGCCGCCGCCCCCGGCTTCCAGCTCGCGCAGCTGGGTGGACAGGCTGGCCGCGCTGGCGTGGCGCAGTTCGATCACCTCGAATCCCTCTGCTGTCGGCCGGTCGATACGGTTCACGATGTCGCGAATTCGGCGCACGTTCGCGGCCGTATCGGAGACGATCAGCGAATTGGTTTCGGTCGCGGCGGCGAGGTGACCGCCCTGCGGCACCAGCGGGCGCAGGATCGGCACCAGCTGCGCGGAGCTGACGTGCTCGGTCTGGATCACGTGGGTCACGATCTCGTCGCCCCGCAGCGTGTCGTCGGCAAACAGCCCCGGAATCTCGCTCTGCTTGGCCTGCACGTCGGGAACGATCTTCACCGCCGTGTCGCCGGGTACCGCCGCGAAGCCGTACACGCGCAGCACGCCGAGGAACAGGTCGTAGAGTTCGTCGCGCGCGACCGGCCGGCCGGAGACCACGCTCACCCGCCCGCGCACGCGGGGATCGACGATGAAGTTGGTGCCGGTCTCCTCGGCGACCAGGTCGATCAGCGTCTGGATCTCGGCGTCGCGAAGGTTCAGCGTCAGGGTTTCGGACGCCGCCGGCAGTGCGCCCAGCCAGAGAGCGCTCAGCAACAGGGAGAGGGACAGCAGTCGGCGCGGCATGGTCAGCCTCAGTCAATCAGTTGAATGGTCAGTGGCAGCGCTTCGCCGCCGCGTTCGACCACGATGCCCACCTGGCTCTGCGCGGCCAGTTCCTCGAACAGGTTTTCCGGCGCCTCGATCGCGGCCAGTGGCATCCCGTTCACCGAAGTTATCACGTCGCCCGGCTGAAGTCCGGCCTGCTGGAACTGCCGCGCGTTGCGCACCGGACGCACCTCCAGCCCGTACAGCGCGCCGTCCCGGATGATCGGCCGCCCCTGCACCGACTGCAGCAGCTTCTCCGGGTCGTCCAGCCACTCGGAGCGCTGCACCCGCGGCAGGTCTGCGCCCGGCGCGGCGCGCGCCGGTGCGGAGGCGGTCGCTGCCGGGGACGCATCCGAGCGCGGCAGTCGCAGAGTCTCCAGGTTGCCGCCCCGTTCGAGGATCACCCGGTCGGCGTGGACTTCGTGCAGGCGTGCCTGCCCGGCGATGGTGTCGCCGATCGCGTACAGGCGTTCCGGGCTGCCGCTCTCGGCGATGATCGCGTGGCCCTGCCCCGGCGCGTCGCCCGCCGCCAGCCCGACGAGGCGCAGGCGCAGCCGGGTCTCCGGCGCGGCGGCGGGTGGCGGAGCGGTGCGGGCGCCGAGCACGCCGAACAGCGGCAGGTCGGCCACCGAGGCGAGCGGGGATTCGCTGGCCCCCGTCGCAGCGGGCGCGGCCGGGACGGCCTCGATCGCCAGCGTCACGTGCGGGCGCACATCGGGTTCCACGATCTGCCAGGTGACCTGCGCCGCCAGTACCCCCACCGCCACGAGCAGCAGCAGGCCGACCGCGCGCGGCAGCAGCGGATTCCCGGCAGGATTCGCGACCTGATCCATCATTCAACGCCCATTCACTTCGTCCCTGAAATGTACCACGGCCCTGTTACATTCTTCCGCAGGCCCGGTTTGCGAAGCGCGATCATCGCCGAAGCACCTCCGCCCTGTCATCACAGCCGGGGCTTCCCCCACCCCGTCATCCCGGCCGGAGCGCCCCCAAAATCGTCATCCCGGCCGGAGCGAAGCGGAGAGCCGGGATCCACACAGCGGTCCGGATTATCCGAAGCGCCCGGGGTTTCGACCGGCCCTGCATGGACCCCGGATCAAGTCCGGGGTGACGGCCGGCTCGGGTCCAGTATGACGTGCCCCGCCCCGTCATCCCGGCCGGAGCGCCGCCCAACACCGTCATCCCGGCCGGAGCGCCCCCAAAATCGTCATCCCGGCCGGAGCGAAGCGGAGAGCCGGGATCCACACAGCGG
>JAABSC010000023.1 GCA_011390565.1 Thioalkalivibrio paradoxus
CCCGGTTATGGCGGTTGAAACCCGCCAATGTCGTTCAATATCCTGAGCGAAAATTCGAGAAATCAAAGGCTTGTCGCATAAGTCATTGTTTTTAATCAGCTATTGGAATCACGTCATCGTTGGCTCATAACCTGAAGGCCGCAGGTTCAAATCCTGCCCCCGCAACCAAAATTCCTCAACATATCAATGGTTTAAAACACGAGCGTTTCGCTTGTGTATGAGCCTGCGCAATTCTGGTCAACACATGGTCAACATTTGACCAGTACCCCCCACACGGGGCCTACTGCGCGCGACGACCCCTTGGCCGTACAATGCCAGTAACGCCAGAGCCGCCCATCATGACGCTCCCGCGCGCCATGCGCGAGGCGCTGAAAAACGGTCCACGGCGGCCCGTGCGCCCCCGCAACAGCGCGATGAACAGCAGCCCCAACGCCCAGGTCGCGCCGTCGAACACCGCGCGCGCGGCGGGTACCATGTCGTTTAAGAATGGATAGGGCAGGCCCGCCGTGACCGTGCCGACAGGTTCGTTGTTCAGCGGTGCCACCACGAAATCCGCCCACCCCAGATAGACAAGCACCGCGACGCCCAGCCAGAGCGCCACGGCACCCATGCGCCGAAAGCCGCGTTTCAGCAGCAGCACATCGATCCATTGCAAAATCGGCCCCGCCAGATGCAGATAGTATTCCCGCAGCGGCACGATCCGGTTCTCGCCGTTCACCAGCGTCGGGTCGTCGAAATAGAGCCGCCAGTAGGACACCACCACGATCATGTTCAGCACGGCGACCACCGACACGAACACCTCGCCGCGACTGTTCCGCTGGCCGTAGTGGGGCGTCAGCATCATCGCCGCCGCGATCAGGCTGCCGGTCAGCGCCCAGATTGTCAGATAGCGGAACTGCCAGCCGAAATCGCTTAGATCGGCGAAATTCTCGATGCTGGCACGGTCCATGACGAACCCCGCCGCCATCAGCAGAACGATCCAGCGATAGACACGAACGCCATGTGGCATGGAAAATCCCCGAGTGAGTGCAGTCGCTAACTACCACGTTTCCTGACATCGACATCGTTTCAGGGCTTAATCACGGAGATTTTCGAGACTGCATTTGACATGGCGGCCCAGTTTGTCGAGCCGCAGCGTCGTGCTGGCGAAAAATCCTGCTGTGGAAGGACCGGGAGAACGCTTTCGAATAGGCAAGCTTCGAGAGGATCGGAGTCGAACGTACTCAACATACATTCGTCCAAGAAGCGCGCTGTCTGATCTATTTCGGTCTATTTCCTGAGCAGTTAGCTCTGCCCTATGGCGTGGTCGCCAACCCCACGCAGGCATCTCCCTATTGTGTTGCCCTTCGAGGGATAACCGCTTAGGTGATAGCTCAGCGAACTTGGACCCGGAAGCTATTCTGGGTGGCTCTTCCGGCCGCCAATCCGCCGGATAACCACAGACAATGTGCACATGTGCACCGATCTCGCGCGAGCCGCGCAGGACCGGTATCGGACAATATCATATGATTTCTCTCGACGCTTACCGTAGCCAATGGCTCGGCAACATTCGCGGCGACTTGCTCGCTGGAATTGTCGTCGCGTTGGCCCTCATCCCGGAGGCTATCGCCTTCTCCATCATCGCAGGTGTCGATCCCAAGGTCGGCCTCTATGCCTCGTTCTCGATCGCTGTCATCATCGCGATCACGGGCGGGCGCCCCGGCATGATCTCGGCCGCGACCGCCGCGACGGCGGTGCTGATGGTCACGCTGGTGCGCGACCACGGGCTGGAATACCTGCTTGCCGCCACCGTGCTGGCGGGTCTGTTGCAGATCGGCGCCGGTGTCCTCAGGCTCGGCTTCATCATGCGCTATGTCTCCAAGTCGGTCATGACCGGCTTCGTCAATGCTCTGGCAATTCTGATCTTCATGGCGCAGCTGCCCGAACTCGATCCGCGCGACGTGACGTGGCTGACATATGCGCTGGTCGCCGCCGGCCTCGCCATCATTTACCTGTTGCCCTTGCTGACAAAGGCGATCCCCTCTCCGCTGGTGACCATCGTTGTTCTGACGGCGCTGGTTCTCGCTTTGGGGCTCGATGTGAGGACGGTGGGTGACATGGGGGAACTGCCCGACACCTTACCCGTTTTCCTGATCCCGCAGATCCCGCTCACCTTCGAGACGCTGATGATCATCCTGCCCTATTCGGTGGCGGTGGCCGTCGTGGGTCTGCTCGAAAGCCTCATGACACAGAACATCGTGGACGATCTCACCGACACGAAGTCGAACCGCAACCAGGAGTGCGTCGGCCAAGGCATTGCCAACACGGCGACCGGCTTCATCGGCGGCATGGCGGGCTGTGCCATGATCGGCCAGTCGATCATCAACGTGAAGTCCGGCGGACGAGGACGGCTCTCGTCCTTTGCTGCCGGGGTCTATCTGCTGTTTATGGTCGTGGTGCTGGGTGATTTGGTCAGCATCATCCCCATGGCGGCCCTAGTAGCGATCATGATCATGGTCGCGATCGGAACCTTCTCGTGGTCCTCGATCAAGGCACTGACCGTGCACCCGCGCTCGTCGTCCATCGTGATGATTGCGACCGTGGTGACCGTCGTTTACACCCACAACCTCGCCATCGGTGTGCTGATGGGCGTCTTGCTGTCGGGAATCTTCTTCGCGGGCAAGATCGCGCAGCTCTTCACAGTGAGCAATGAAATCAGCCCCGATGGCCGGGTCCGCACGTATCATGTCGTGGGCCAGCTCTTCTACGGCTCGGTCGAAGATTTCATGGATGCCTTCGACTTCAAGGAAGCCACGGAACGCGTCGTGATCGACGTCAGCCGCGCGCATATCTGGGATATCAGTTCGGTGCAGGCGCTCGACATGGCGATCCTCAAGTTCCGCCGCGATGGGGCCGAGGTCGAGGTCGTGGGCATGAATGAAGCAACTGAAACCCTGGTTGACCGGCTTGCCATCCATGACAAACCCGGCGCCATGGACAAGCTGATGGAACATTGAGGGAGGAAAACCCATGACAAACAAGATCATCGCCCTTGTGGACGGCTCCATCTATTCGGAAAGTGTCTGCCACCACGCCGCCTGGATCGCGCAACGGACGCAAGCACCCGTGGAACTCATCCATGTGCTGGGCCGGCGTGAGGCGCCGGAGAAATCCGACCTTTCCGGTGCGATCCGACTCGGTGCGCGCACAAAGCTTATGGAGGAACTGGCCGAACTCGATGCGCAGCGCGCGAAGCTCGTCAGCCATCGGGGCCGTGCGATTCTCGAGGATGCCCGCGCTATCGTTGATCAGGACGGCGTGTCGGAAATCACCACGCGGCTGCGCCATGGCGACATTGTCGAGGCCATCGGCGAAATCGAGGGTGAGGCGCGCGTCATTGTGATCGGCAAGCGCGGTGAGGCGGCGGATTTCGCCAAGGGGCATCTAGGGTCCAACCTCGAACGGATCGTGCGCGCATCGCACCGGCCTGTCTTCGTAGCCGCGCGTGCCTTCGAGCCCATTAAAAGCGTGCTGGTGGCCTTTGACGGCGGCGCGTCCTCAATGAAGGCGGTGGATCACATCTCTCGCAGCGCGCTTTTCGCAGGGCTCGCCGTGACCGTGGTGACCGTCGGCACCGAGACGCCGGAGATCAAGAAGGGGCTTGCGGACGCGAAGGCCCTATTGAAGGCCGCAGGCATCGAGGCCGAGACGAGGGTCGTTCCGGGTCAGCCGGAAACCGAACTTGGCAAGCTGGTTGAGGAAGAAGGCTTCGGGATGGTCGTCATGGGAGCCTATGGCCATAGCCGAATCCGCAGTCTCGTGATCGGATCGACCACAACCGAGATGGTCCGCTCCTGCAAAGTGCCTGTCGTCCTGATGCGGTAGTCGCGATGGCGGAACCCACACCCGAAGAGTTGAAGGCGACCTTCCTGTCGCGAATCGAGAACGAGTTGCGGGGTCTGCGAGAGGCGTCTGCCCACACAGCTGCGGACCGCAAGCCCGTCGAGTTGGATCAGCAGAGCGTCGGTCGGCTCAGCCGGATGGATGCGATGCAGCAACAGGCCATGGCGACGGCGCAAGAGACCCGGCGACATGGGCGGATCCGAGCGCTTGAGGCGGCAATTCGGCGGATTGAGGCCGGAGAGTTCGGTTTCTGCAACAACTGCGGCGATTTCATAGGCCTGCGCCGCCTCGAGTTGGAACCGACCTTCATGCGGTGCCGCGACTGCGCAAGCTGATCGGGCGACCACGCGGTCGAGCCCCTATTCGGGGCGCTGCTCAGATCCGAGCAGACGCAGGACTGCTTCCTGAAGTTCTGGTTGTAATGACCGCAATGCATTTGCTTGCGATCCGCCGTTCTCGAGGCTCGGCATCACGACGGGAAGTCCGGCCTTCAGGATTTCATCGGGTTCGACGATGCCGAGAATATCACGTCCGAGCTTTTCGTAGGCGTTCAGCACGTCCTGCGCAAAGGAAAAATCGCCGACCTTAGCCAACTCCTCCAGCTGAACTCCGCGGCGCCCGAAACGCGCATGATCGTGGAGGATGCCAAGAAGCTTCGGGCCAGGCGACAGGCTGCGCAAGGCATCGGCATATTCCTCGGCCGTGGGAACTCCGCTTGCCAGGTCCGGGTCCGAGCGCCTTAGCGACCGACGTTCGGTGCGAAGTTGCTCCAGCTTCCCGATCAGGTGTTCGATGGCCTCTTCTATCGTTTCGCCCGAAGCCTCCGCGACAAGGTGACGGAACTTCGATGGCGGCTTTGGAAAAGCTCTCGCGACAATTGTGTTCTGCAGAAGCCCTGCCTTGATCATGTACCGGCCGTAGTCCTGCTCGACGATTTCCCGCGGCGTCGATTTCCTGGCTTTCTTGTTCAATGGATCATTCCCTCCTTTTCCGATCGTTTCCATCACCACGGAAAGTCATGCGACGACCGTTCGACCTCGGCATCGACCATCCTCGGAAACTGTTCCCTGAGCAGGGTGACATCGGACGCACAATCGGTTTCCAGATATGCGCGGTCCCCGACCCAGAACACGCAATGGGCGCCCTGTCCGAAATTGAAAAGGTGGCGATGGATTTGTGCCACGGTCTTGCGGCTGAGCCGCCTCTTCAATGCGATCTTCGTAAACATGCACCTCCTGATTTTCCTGCAGCTCGCTGCAGGATGCTGCGAGCCGGACAATCGAGCATGTTGCTGGGAAACGGGGCGCAACGACAGGAATCCTTGTGTGCCCAACAAGGTTGCGCTAACTGATGCTCCGCAAAATGTCCAGCTTCAATAGGGTCTGCGTATTCGGTGGTGATATGCCACCGATTCCGGTTTGATGCGCCCATCCGTTGGGGCGTGCTGCTTCCGTTTGCCCACGGCTCACGGTGCCTTGGTTCCATCCGGCCGCTTGCAACGACGTTCATGGTGATCTCGACGGCCATTGGCCCCGGTATCACCGGCGTACTGATTGACCGCGGAATCGACTTTCCGTAAGCGGCGCCTGTTCATGGGCGCGCCTGGTGCTTCGTCCTGACGATCGGATGTGTGCTGAGCGACCGGCGGCTCACACGAGAGCTGCGTCTTGGCTGACCCAGCGGCGAAGGAAGCACCATCGGCCAGCACGACCAAGGCGCCGATCAGTCGAGGGTCAATTCGCGAAACTCGAATGTCGCGGTGCTGACCTGGAACAGGTAGGACTCGGTCTGAAGCGCGGCATCGAGATCGAAGAGCGCGATATTGTACCCCGAGGGCGCGAAGGCGCTCTTGTAGATCACGCCGTCATAGCCTTCCGCCCGAAACACTTCGGCAATGATCTGGGTCGCTGCGTATTCGGCCGTGTTGTCGCTGCGCGTGACCGGGCGCGAGAAAGCGTAGTCGATTTGCGCCCACACGGCTTCGTTGACCTCTTCGGAGTCCGAGAGTTCCGCGTCCGGGGCATCAAGGCCGTGATACTTCGAGCAGTCGACAACAGTCACGTCCCGGCCGAGGCTGAACCTCGCCACCGAGAGGATCGACCCGATCCATGGGCGGACTTCCGACATGGCGACCTCGCGTGTGGTCGCCAGGTAAAGACAGGGAATTCCCTTGGCGTTCACGCGACCTTCATAGGCGCGATCCTGCCACGGGCGCATGCGCGTCTCGGGATGGGGACCGCTGATCCGTCGCCCGTCGGCGTCACTCGTCCAGTCGTGTCCGACCTGAGCGCGCCAGAACTCCGCTCCCTCCGAGAAGTTTCGGAGGCGCGCCTTGCAGGAATCGGCGACCGCCCGCAGGAACTTCTGGCCATTCGCAGAATGCAGATAGCGTGTCCGATAGGATACCTCGGAGCGGAAATTCAGGAAGTCGCGGGGGCCGGTGAAATCTGCCAATAGCTGACCCTCAGACTTGCCGGGCTGCTTCTTCAGGTCTCACAGGCAATTTGCCGGGTGGAAGCCTCCGTCCGATGCCTGCCTCACCACGGAAAGGTCGCGCCCGTGTACCGGGTTTCATCCTTGATCAGTCGGGGGAACTCACGCCGCAGAAGTTCGGCGTCATTCGGCCGATCGACTTCGACGTAAGCGCGATTGTCCGTCCAGAACAGCCGATGTGTACCCGCGGCGAAATCCATCAGATACCGGTGCAGGTTGTCGGCCGTCTTGCGGCTGATGGTTTCGACCAATGCAATCTTCTGAAGCATTCTCTCCTCCAAATTGAACTGAATTCCTGTTTGGTCAGGCCGCCGACGCGGACGAAACGTCACGCATCTGGTTCCGGAACTGAGCGATTGCCCAGTACATCTTGTTGCGCGCCGCGGGTGCGTTTAGCTCTGCTTTGGCGTCGACCTCCTTCTGCTTGAAGGTCCACTGCTGGCCGATGCGGACCATCCATCGATGGCCTTGGTCCTTGAAGTAGAATGGAACGATACCGTCGATCGTCCCTTTCCCGACAATTTCGTTTTCTTTCCTCTTGATATGTACTTTCAGGCTCACTGTTTATCTTTCATTCTGTCGTTGTCTTCCGGGTTCGATCTGTTTGCCTGTCGGCACAGATCGGGCGCTCGGTCTTCTCAATGTGCGGGTAAACGTGCTGCGCACTGCCGCGATGTTACAGCGGTGGCAAGCTGGTTTATCGCTAAGAGATAGGGCCTAGGGCGACTTTTGTCTACCGGCGGCATGGACAGCACGGGCGACGGCGGTCCAACGGGGATCAAATCGCCGGTCTCCCCTCATGCAGTGCATCGAGGGTCCAGACTCCATCGAGGAAAACGGATGGCCTCCCGACCGAGATCAGACTCAGTCGATGCATGGCGCGGGTGCAGGCGACGTAAAGCAGGTTCCGGTCCATCTCCGTTGAGAAGACGGCTTCGCTGGCGTCGGGGATGATGACCCGATCGAACTCAAGCCCCTTAGCGAGATGTGGCGTGCAGACGACGACGCCGGTGGAAAATCCGGTGCTCCCGTCTTCGAGCAGGCGCGCCTCCACGCCCGCATCTTTGAGCGCCTTGTGCAGCCGCTTCGCCTGTCCTTGCGTCTTGGCCAGCACGGCGAGACTTATGTGATCTGAGGCGCGAAAGTCGCGGGCGGCGCTCACGATGTGCGCCAAGGCATCCTTCTGGGACCTGACCAAGGCCAGGTCGGGGTCCGGCCCGTGCCGCTCCATCGCGACAAGGTCGGGGTTGGGGGAGATTTTCAGTGCGAACTGCATGATCTGCCAGGTAGATCGATAGCTCTTGTTCAGCGTCACCCGCCAGGCGCCGTCGAGCACCTGTTCGATCCGTTCGGGCGTCGAGGCGCTATAGGGGTTCACCGCCTGCGTGGCGTCGCCAAGGATCGTCTTGCGGCATTTGAAGAGCCGCGCGAGAACCGCGTAGTGGACGGGCGTATAATCCTGCATCTCGTCCACCAGCAGGTGCTTCACTCCGGCATAGGGGTTCTCGACGCCTTCGGTCAGCATCTGCAGGTAGATCAGCGGGAAGACGTCGGCGTATTCGAGCTTGCCGCCGGTCGCCCTGAAGAGTTCGGGCCGGCCGATCCAGTCGAAGAATTCCTTGTAAGCCTTGCGCAGCGTCGTGCGCTTGACCATCCCGCGCGCGGCCTTGCGGATCACGGCGCGCTCTTCCTTGCGGAGCTCGATGTTGTACTGGGCCTCGAATTGCTCGATCACGGAATTGCCGGTGGCAACGATGCGCTCGGCGGTGTCGAGATGCTTGAGCCTCTCCCACGTGGTCTCGAAAACGAACCCCGGCAGAGGACGCTTGCGAACCACAACGTCGCTTGGCACGAACGTCGTCTTTTCCAGATGCTGGGCATGGGCCTCGATCTGGCGCAGGAACTCGGGGGCGGCCTTTGTGCGAATCCGCTCCTTCATAGCCTCGTCGTCACTCTCCAGCAGCCGCGCGGTCTGCTCGAAAAAGCTCTGGAACCGGATCTTGTCGCCGAGGATCTGCGCGGCGAGCGTTTCCATCCCGATCTCGGGGACGGTTTCCTCGCCGAGTTCCGGCAGCACGTTACCGATGTAATCGGCAAACACCTGGTTCGGCGAGATGATCAGGATGTCGGATGAGCTGAGCGTGTCCTTGAAGCGGTAGAGCAGAAAAGCGATCCGGTGCAGCGCAATCGAGGTCTTGCCCGATCCGGCGACGCCCTGGATGATCAGGGTATGCGCCTCTGCGTCGCGAATGATGGCGTTCTGATCGCGCTGGATCGTGGCGACGATGTTCTTCATGCCGTCGTCGGATGCGCGGGCCAGTTCCTCCTGCAGCATATCGTCGACGATGTTCACACTCACGTCGAGCATGAACTCCATCGCGCCATTGCGGATACGGAATTGCCGCTTCAGCGCCAGGTCGCCCGGGATCTTGCCCGAGGGCGCCTCGTAGTGCGCCGGGCCTGTCTCGAAATCGTAGAACAGTGACGAGACCGGCGCGCGCCAATCGTAGACCCAAGGCTCCTGCGTTTCCTCGTCTCGGAAGTCGTGGATGCCGATGTAGTAGGCCGTCGCCTGGTTCCGGTCGGATCGCCGGAAGTCGAAGCGCCCAAAATACGGGGACTTGCGCAGTTTCTCGAGCTTCTTGGCCTCGGCGCGCAATATGTCCGTGGACCGCATCATCTGGTCGATGGACTGGCGCATCGCCACCTTGTCGAGATGATCCATGTCACGACGGGCCTCCCACATGTGGTCGTGGGCCGCCTGGATGTCGCGCTGGTAGTCGGACAGACGCTCGCCGATCTCGCCGAGATTGGCGTCAATGCGGACGAAACAGTCGGTCAGCCGTTGGGTCTCGAAGTCCTTGTCCGTTGTCATTTCAGCAGTGTTTCGTCTTTCTCTTGTCTTCACGCCGCCGTCGTGGGGCTGTTTTCTTGCCAATCCGGAACACCGCGATCTGGCTGGTGTCGCCGAGTTCTGGGTGGTGGCCACCGATGTCGCGGACCTTGACAGCATATACCGCCGCACCTGCCGCGGGGTCGCACCAGGCGCGAAACTTAGCGTTGCTTCGGTCCGGATCCCGGCAACGTTTGGAGGAGAAACAATGGATCATGTCAGTCCCGGGTCGAGACCCGCTGCGGCAAGGCACGCGGCATGCGCTGCCGCTATATCCGGTTGCTCAAGCAGATGCGAAATGCGCGCCGAGGTGGCGGCGGCGTGACGCTGTATCGTCCTGTCCCGGAACAGGTTCCGGTCATATCGACGGTAGTGACGTGAATTGTATCGCCGTTTGATCCGGTGCGGCTGATCCCGTGCAACGCTGCCATCCCCGCGACTGACGCGCAGCGCATACAGGTCGGGCGTCCGCACAGCGTAGTGATTGATCTGCGCGATCTGATAACTCGGAAATCCGGGCAAGCGACTTGGCGGTAGACCCTTGGGCAAACGGTCATGCACGAAGGTGGGGTCAAGCCTTTGCCCGTCGCCACGCAGCCAAACGGGATGATCGCGGGCGGCGTCCAACCGCAACACGGGCCGGTGGATGGCAAGAAACTCTATATCGTCGGTCAGCCGGAAAAGCGTCTTGCAGAATTGCACCGACTTGCCCAGCGGCGGTCCACAGCGGGAAAAAACTGGGTCCAGTTGCCGCCCCGGCCACTGGTGCCGTCCAGCCGCCCCGAAGAGCTTCCAATTCATACAAATCCCGTCAGCAGAGCCTATAGCCGCACGCACATCCACCAGATACCCAGCCCCCGCATGAATGTTCAGGAACTCGTCGGCGTCCAGCCAGCACACAAAATCACCAGATCGCAGCAGCCCTGCCTCGCGCGCCGCGTGCTGAGCCTGGTGCTGAGGGGCATTCGGCCCCTCCACTGTTTGGATGACGTGATCCAGCGGTGCATGGCGCGAAACGCAGTCGAGCAAACAGTCCGAGCCGTCCGTGCAGTCATTGGACACAACAACGATCCGGTCGAAACCGATCACGAGATGATAGGCCAGCCATTCCAGAAGGAACGGTCCCTCGTTTCGTTGTGCTGAAAATAGAATATGTCGTTCCAACGGACCTTCCACGATGAGCTACCAAGAATTCGCAACGTCGCTTGATCGGATCGGATGATCAAGTTCTGCGAAGCTGTTCAGATCGTCTGAACCACCTCTCGACCTTCAACCGTTCCTCGTGCAACCGGCTTGTCATGCGGACGTCTCCGGCCGACGCATCAGAACGACGTCCTTGGCCGGAATCTCGCAGGACCAGCGCCAGCGACGCGCCAGGTGGCGGAAGGTCGTGGCGCGGTAGAACACGACATGGGTCGGGTCCTTGCGGTAGTGCCAGTCAGCGAACCGCGCATCATCCGTTTGAAAGCACGTCATGATCGCAAGCCAGCCGCCGGCCCGGACCAGCGCGCGCAGGCGCTCGAAGTCGGTTGCCGGATCGTGGAAGTGCTCTGCCACCTCCGTGCAGGTGACGAAATCGTAAGTGCCTGCGAGAGGGGAAGGGTCGGGGACAAAGAAGGGGTCGTAAAGCGCCACCTCATGCCCCGCCTCGCGCAGCATCGCCGCGAGCGCCGGACCCGGGCCGCAGCCGTAATCGAGCCCCTGCGAGCCCGGAGGGAGACGTGCGAGCAGAGGATCGGCAAGCTTCGACAGAAAACGGCGATACCGGGGATCACCCGGATCGTTCTCGTGGTGCAAGTAGTGCGCATACTCGTCCGCGGCAGGGGGCCGTTGCGCGGGATTCATGAACCGCGCCTCACAGGCCGGGCATCGAAAGTAGCTGCACCCGTCGACTGTCAGGAACGGATCGGCCCGCGCAGCGCAGAGCGGGCATGTGCAGGTCTCTACCGCGTGTGCCGCGGCGGTGCTTTTACGGGCGAGATTCATTCCGCCTCGGCTCGCGCGAGATAAACAGTCTGGGTGAAGGGCTTGCCGGTCAGAGGGTTGTCGAAGGTCACGGGCTCCGCCCAGGCTTCGGCGAAAGCACCGCGCAGCCGCTCCAGAAAACGCACATCCGACACCTCATTGGACCACAGGCCGAAGATGCCGCCCGGCTTGAGGTGGCGCCCCAGCGCGCGCAGACCTTCGACCTGATAGAAGCTGTCGCTGCGTGGATCGAGCAGGTGGTCCGGCGCATGGTCGATATCGGCAAGGATCGCGTCGAAGCGCCGTCCTGGCAGATCCGGATCGAACCCGTCGTCTCCGGCCATGGAGAAGAAATCGCCTTCAATCAGCCGGCACCGGCGATCGTCAGCGAGCAGCGTTCCAAGGGGAAGAATACCGCTTTCGTGCCACTCGATCACGGGGGCGAGGTATTCGACCACAATGAGGTTCGCGACTCCCGTCTCGGCCAGAACTGCCTCGGCCGTGTAGCCAAGACCGAGTCCACCCACCACGACGTCGAGCGCATCGCCCGCGCAGGCTTCAACACCGAGTTTCCCAAGCGCAACCTCGGACGCGGTGAAATGGCTGGTCATCAGGAACTCCTGTCCCAGTATGATCTCCCAGACATCCACGCCCAGCCGCAAATCTCGGCGCCGGCGAAGACTGAGCGCGCCGATCGGTGTCGGGCAGTAATCGAGTTCCTCGAACAAATGGCTCATGTCATTGGCCGGCGCGGATCGCACGGCCGCCTTTCTGTCTGAATTTCAGGATGCTCCCTTATCGGCTGGATCGCTCGAAATCTCAATCGTCGACCGGTTCGCGTCACTTCGCGTCCCTGGATCGCTGCTCCCGGAGAGGCGTTGCGATCCTCTCGATCTCCTCATCCGACTTTTCGCGCAGCGCGGGCACCAGATTGCGGAAGTCATCGGGCGAAGCATCCGGTCGTGCGACGAGAACCCTTTCGATGAGGTTTTTCAATTGCTGTTTCATCGGCATGTTCCCGGCATCGAAGGCAACTGGGTCGGCGGTCGAGGTTGGACGGGGCCAAACCCCGTCCGTTCACGCGGCGTCTTCGACCTTGGCGTCAGGCATGGAATCGGCGATGGCGACCTGAGCGGTGATCATGGCGCCGGCCACCGAACACGCATTCTCCAAGGCAATCCGACCGACCTTGACCGGATCGATGATGCCGCGCTCCACAAGGTCGCCGTAATCACCCCGTGCGGCGTCGAAACCGAACGAGTCCACCTCAGAATCCCGCACCATCCCGATCACGAATGTGCCGTCGAAACCCGCATTGTCTGCGATCCGGATCAGCGGCGCGTTCAACGCCTTGCGCACGAGAGCGACACCCGCGTTCTCGTCGGCATTTTCGCCGGTGAGATCGTCAAGGACCCGGCCAGCGCGCACCAGGGCGACGCCACCTCCGACTGTAATCCCTTCCTCGACAGCGGCGCGGGTCGCGTACAGGGCATCCTCGACGCGATCCCGACGCTCGCGCAGTTCGGCTTCCGAATTGCCCCCCACGCGAAGGATCGCGACACCCCCGGCAAGCTTCGCAAGGCGTTCATGGAGGGCATCTCTCTCGCGTCCTGTTGTGGAGGCGTCAACCTCGTGCCGCAACTGTCCGATTCGCGCTTCGATCCGGTCCGTGTCGCCGGCGCCGCCGACCAGCGTCGTGCTGTCGCGCGTGATCTCGACGCGAGCGGCGCGTCCCAGCATCTCGAGACCGGTGGCCTCCAGTGTCATCCCGAGATCGCGGCTTATGACGCGCCCGCCGGTGACGGCAGCGATGTCCTCCAGCATGGCCTTGCGGCGATCGCCGAAGCCGGGCGCCTTGACCGCCGCGACCTTGAGCCCGCCGCGCACCGCGTTCACGACAAGCGCAGACAGAGCCTCGCCCTCGACATCGTCAGCGACGATCAGCAACGGGCGCCCGGACTGGTTCACCGTCTCCAGGATCGGCACGAGCGGTTGGAGCGAGGACAGCTTGCCGTCGTGCAGCAGGATGTACACGTCCTCAAAACTGACCGTCGACCGTTCCGGGTCGGTGACGAAATGCGGGCTGAGATAGCCGTTATCGAACCGCAATCCCTCCACCACCTCGGTGATCGTGGCAAGGCCGGGGTTTTCCTGCACGGTGATGACGCCGTCCGGTCCGACACGGTCCATGGCGTCGGCGATCTGCCTGCCGATCTCGGCCTCGCCGTTGGCGGACACCGTGCCGATATGGGTGATGTCACCTTGATCGGTCACGGCACGCGCGGCCCCTCTGAGCGCGGCGACCGTTGCAGCGGCAGCCCGGTCGATGCCGCGCTTCACGTCCATCGGGTTCGCCCCACCGGCGACCAATTTCACACCTTCATGAGCGATGGCCTGCGCAAGCACGGTCGCCGTGCTTGTCCCGTCACCGACTTCGCTGTTGGTCCGGGATGCAACTTCCTTGACCATCTGCGCCCCCATGTTCTCGAAGCGGTCTTCGAGCTCGAAGGTGCGTGCGACGGTATCACCGTCTTTCGTGATATGCGGGGTGGTTGAGCCGTTCTCGAGGACGACGTTTCGTCCCCTGGGGCCGAGCGTCACGCCGACGGCGCGCGCCAACTGATCGACACCGGCCAGCATGCGATTGCGCGCCTCGATGTCGAATGAAAATTCCTTCGCTGTCATGCCGAACTCCTTTCCGTGTTTCGGATAGGCGGCAAGCAGAACCTGGCGATGTTTAGTCGGGTGTCGGGACCCCTCCAGTGTCGACTTGCAGCAATTTCGAGCCGGTCACTGGCACTGTCTCGGAGCGGACCGCTCCTTGCACCACGTATGTCAACGTCGACCTGCTCAATGTGCCTTGGCCATTCGAACAAGGCCACCCTAGGCCTAGCCGGCCGCTCGTCGGAGGTCAACTGCAGGGCCTGATCGGCGTTGGCATCTTCGCACTGCGGGTCTCGGCATGTTGGTACTGCTCCGGTCGCGATGGGCAAATTGCCGCTGTCGGCCGGTTCAACGGTTGTGGATCGAGGCTTAGAACGCTACCCTTATGCCTGAAGTAATCTTCGCAATGCTGTCGGAACAACATCTTGATTAGATGGATGTTTTGGCGTGTTCCGCGAGGCATTCCAGAAACCCGACCCACCCGAGGGTCTTGCAACAGAATGATCCCGTGCATCGAGATGACGATAGCGCGGCAATGGCCGCATGAGATTGAGGTACTGGACAGCCTTGGTCGTCGTGGTTGCCGCATCGGTTAATTTCGCGGTGCGGTACGGCTACCAGTCTGGCCCGCAGATCGTAGCTCCGCCCCCCAATCCGCGCGTTCAGGAGAGCCCTGCGCCGGATAGTATCGTGAGCAGTGGGCAAGACGCCTCTGCCCAGCGTGGCCCGATGGATGACGCGCCGTCGGATCACGTTCGCAACTGGTCCCGCGTTATCGGTCCTGGCGAGAGCCTCGATATCCTGTTGGCCGAGGCTGGCCTTGCCGCTCCTGTGCGGGCCGAAATCTCCCGCGCGATCGGATCCGAATATGATCTCCGGCGTCTGCAACCAGGCTATCGCCTTTCGCTGCACATAGGCCCGAATGGCGCGCCCAGCAGCGCCATGCTCGAGGTCGAGGACGGGCTGCGCGTTCACGCCGCATTCGGCGCAAATCCATCCGTGAGAACGATCCCTCCCGCATTGGAGACCGTGGTCCGTGCCGGCGAGGCGGAGATCGGCACCTCCATCTACGCGGCCCTGGACGAGGCCGGCATGCCGACCAGGTTTGCCACCGATCTGGAGCTAATCCTCGACGGCACCCTTGAGCTTCGACGTGCGGTTACCGGCGGCGAGCGCCTGCGCATCGTCTGGCGCGAGACCCGTTTGGGCGACCGCGTGATCGGCGACCCCGTCATTGACTTCGCGGAGCTCGATCTTGGCGATGCGCGCTACGAGGTGCTCTGGCCCGACGATGAGTCCAGCGATAGCTGGATCTACCAGGACGGCAGCCTTGAACGGGTCTTCCGTCAGCCTATTCCGGGCGCGCGGCTCAGTTCCTCATTCGGGCTTCGGGATCACCCGGTTCACGGTGGCGTCCGGATGCACAGCGGCGTGGATTTCGCCGCCGAACTGGGATCGCCGGTATACGCCACCCAGCCCGGCACCGTCGCCTTTGTCGGACGCCGGAGCGGTTACGGCCTCATGGTCGAGATCGAACATGCGCAAAATGTGCGCACGATTTATGCCCATCTCAGCG
>JAABSC010000024.1 GCA_011390565.1 Thioalkalivibrio paradoxus
TCCAGGATGACGGTGCCTGTGTCCAGGATGACGGTGCCTGTGTCCAGGATGACGGTGCTTGGGTCGGGATGACGGTGCTTGTGCCCCGGGGGTGACGATGCTTGTGCCCCGGGGGTGACGATGCTTGTGCCCCGGGGGTGACGGTGCTTGTGCCCGGGGGTGACGGTGCTTGGGTCGGGGTGACGGCCGGATTCAGGCTGGGGTGCTTCAAATCCTGGCGCGGCTGATCTATCCTCGGGAGCAATCGTAAACGCCTCAGGGATGGAGGCCGCCAGATGCGCAGGGAAGCGGGTCTAACTCTCGTCGAACTCCTCGTTGCCATTGCCGTGCTCGGCATCTTGCTGGGCATCGGTGTCCCCGCGCTCGGCGCGTTCGCGGCCGACAGTCGCCTGACATCGACTACCAACCGGCTCGTTTCGGCCCTGCACCTCGCCCGTTCCGAGGCGGTGCGGCGCAACGCCCGTGTGACCCTGTGCGCCAGTGCGGACGGAGTCTTCTGCGCCCCCGAGGGTGACTGGGATCAGGGCTGGATCATTTTTGTGGATGGCTCGGGAACCGGCGCGCGAGCGGCCGGGGACCCGATTCTTGCGGCGGGCGAGGGCGCCACCCACGGTGTCACGATCACCGGCAACAACCCCGTCAAGCGTTACGTCTCCTACGTCGGCCTCGGCGCGACGCGACGCGCCAACGGCAGCCTGCAGATGGGGACCCTCACCGTGTGCGCGGGTACGCAGGGTCGCCGGGTAATCATCAGCCGTACCGGTCGGTTGCGCCAGCAGCATGGCGGCTGCACTGCATGAACCGCATATTCATGGCGTACGGGTTCAGCTTGCTGGAACTGCTCATCGTGCTGGCGGTGCTCGCGATTCTTTCCGCGGTCGCGTGGCCGTCGTACCAGGACACCGTGCACAAGTCCCGCCGCGCCGATGCCCGGGTGGCTCTGCTGGAAGCCGCGCAGCTTCTGGAGCGATGCCAGACCGTCCACCAGAGCTACAGCCACCCCGACTGCATCATCCCCGTTCAATCGCCGGAGGGCTTCTACCGGATCACCGAGCCCGAGGCGCGCGGTGCGCATACGTACCGTCTGCGGGCAACACCCATCGGGCCCCAGGCCGCCGACATTCCGGCATGTGCGTACCTCGAACTGGCCCAGACCGGACAGCGTTCGGCTTCGGGACAGGCCGGGGCGGCCTGTTGGTAAGGGCGGTCGGATGAAGTTTCATGCACGCGCTTGCGGGGGGTTCACGCTGGTCGAGGTGCTGGTGACCGTGGTGCTGCTGTCGTTCGGTGCGCTGGGGACGGCCCTGCTTCAGGTGCAGGCGCTCAAGGCCACCCATGCAGCCTACCAGCGGAACCTTGCCAGCCTCTTTGCCGCCGATGCCACCGAGCGTCTGTGGCACGGGCTCGCGGACGGTGCGCCGGCGGAAGACTGGCTCGCAGACTGGCAGCTTTACCGGGACTGCGCCGAGGCGACCGGGCATGTCTGTCTTCCCGGGCTGCAGGTCGAACTCGAGCCCCGGGGCGACGGTTGGGCGATCACCATTTCCTGGAATGAATCCCGGCTCGACGAACCCGACGCGCGGGCGATGCTTGAGTATGTGGTCGATGTTCTTCCGGCAGGGCCGCCATGAAACGAGCGCGCCCGCATCTTCCTCCAGCGCGGGGTTTCTCCTTGGTCGAACTCATGGTGGCGATGATGCTCAGCCTGCTGCTTGTGGCGGCTGCCGCCAGCCTTTTTCTCGTCACGAAACAGGTTTCCCAGGAGCAGGAACGGGTCGGGCGTCTCAAGGAAAACCTGCGCTTCGCGGCCGATTTCATGGCCCGCGACATCCGTGCCGCCGGACTCACGGAAACCGGGGGAGTCGATTTCGTCAGCGGGGTGGAGCCCGGAAATCCGGGTCACGGTGATCAGACCTCCTTCACGGTGCGCAAGGCCGGCATGAACTGTCTGGGCGACACCGGCGCGTGGGTGGCCAGCACCTACAGTGTGCAGGGGCGGACCCTGCGCTGCGGCAACGACGCCTCGCCGCCGCAGGTCCAGCCCCTGGTGAACGACGTGATCGGGCTTTCTGTCGTGGCGCTGGATGCGCATGGACATTCGGATTGGGACCACCCTGTGGCGTTGCGCATCGAGCTGGAATTCGAGACCCGCTCGGGCGCGCAGGTGCTGACGCGGACGCTGGAGTTCGTGGTCAGCCTGCGCAATGGCGTGCTGCTGCGGAACCCGGCGGGATGAGCCCATGAGGTCAGGCATTCCCGGTTTGCAGCGCGGCCTGGCAATGGTGGTGGTTCTGCTGCTGCTGGCCATCGCGCTCCTGATCACCCTGGCGGGAATGCGCCATGCGCTGATGCACGAGTGGATTGCCGGTAACCAGCGGCAGGTCACCGAGGCCTTCATGGCCGCGGAAGCCGGGTTGATCCGGGCGGCCGACTGGTGGCGCGAGCAGGATGGGGGGCAGCGCAATGATCAGCGTTACTGGCTCGATCCGGAAGGTGCGCTGGCAGCGCTGGCCGGCCTGGACCGAACACCGCGCCCCGGTTTGCACTGGTCCATCCGCGAGCTGCATTTCGACGGCGATGTCGTGACGATGGTCAGCGCCGGCACGGTCGACGGCGCGGGGACCGCGCGCGAAGTCGGCGCCCGGTATCAACGTCCGCGCGCGGTGGACGGGTTTCCCGCTTCCGTCGTATTCGGCGGCGCCCTCGCGGAGTTCACACTGGCCGGGGAGGGCTCCGTTGTGGTGAATCCGGACGGGGGCGATTCTGACCCGCCTGCGATCCTGGCCGCGACGGCGGATGACGCACAGCTTCTGCAGGAAACACTGACTTCGGAACAACAGGCGAAGCTCTCGGGCGGAATCCAGGCCCTCGAAAGCGATGCCGGCCTCGCCGATCCGATGCTGCTCCAGGCCCTGGTGGAAGCGATTGCGCAGCTGCCCGGCGTTTCCGATGGTCCTGTGCCCTGGGACTACGGCGACCCCGACGACCCGGCCGTTCACCTGGTTCGCGGCGTGGGTGGCGAGCCGGTCGATCTGGCGGTTCCCGGAAAGATGACCGGCGCCGGCATCCTGATCGTGACCGGAAGCCTGGCGCTCGAGGAGCCGCCGGACTTCAGCGGGCTGATCGTCGTTTTGGGGCCCGTGCTCGACATTGGCCCGGGCGAAGGCACGGTGGAAGGCGCGCTGCTGCTGCACCCGATCGAGGATCCCGCGGCAGAAACCTGGGCCACCGGCTCCAGCGGCAGCCGTTTTCAGACCAGTGGCAACGTTACGTTCGAGCCCGGTGGAGCCCTCTGGGCGGCGCTGCAGGGGTTGCTTTCGGCCGAGGCCCGCGAGCGCTGGATCGAACTCACCGGGCGCGAAGGCGCTCAAGAGCCCGGCCGGCTCTTCGGATGGTTCGAGACGCCGGGGCTCTGATCCCCGAGGGCAGCCGTGGCCGGTGGCCCGGGGTGTGTCAGCGCTTCCAGCAATCGGCCGGGCCCTGACTGATCAGCCCCGGGGCCGGTGTTTCCGGTGCATCCCATCGCACGCCGAACGCCAGCACAAGGGGACTGCAGCTGGGATCGGGCAGGCCATCGGTCTTGGTGGCGGTCACCCGGAAGGTCGATGCCGAGCTGTGGGTAATGGCCAGGGTGTAGAACCCGTCCGGGCTCGTGGCGCCAAAAGGCACAAGGCTGCCGATGGCCGCATTGCCGGCGTAGGTGGCGTTATTCGCGCGCCAGCGCTCCTGCGCCGTTCGGATGTCCAGCAGCGCGCTCATGCCGTCGGCACGCTGGGCATTGCGCACGAAGTACTGGTACGAGGGAAAGGCGATCGCCGCGAGAATCGCGATCACGACCACCACGATCATCAGCTCGATCAGCGTGAAGCCCCTGCGGACCCCGAATGGCTGTTTCACGGCGGACACTCCTCGACACCGGTTCAATTCGATTTCTCTGGTGTCTTCCATCTTGAGTATAGCCGTCCCAGGCTGGTTGCCGCGCCGCAGCATCGACACGCTCGGGCGGCGCTTTTCCCTGAATGAACGGTCGTGCCCATCCGGTTTAAAGGTCCGCGCACTGCTATATTCAATATGAGTAGTGCACAAATGAAAGCGATAAACGGACGAGCGGTCGGTTTTACCCTGGTCGAGTTGATCATCACGATCCTCGTGCTGGCGGTATTGGCGCTGATCGCGGCGCCCTCGTTCAGCCAGTTCATCGACAATCGCCGCCTCGCCGGCGCCGCCGAGGCCGTGAAGAACGCGATGCAGTTCGCGCGCAGCGAGGCCTTCAAGCGCAGCCGCACCACCTGTTTCCAATTGACGCCAGGAGCCGGCGCGCAGTGGCTCGTTGTCGAGGAAACCGCCTGTATGGACTTCTGCCGGGATGCCGACGCCGATCGATGCCTGATGCAGGTCGATTCAGCGGATTTTCCCGGAGTACAGAGCAGCGTCGACTTCAACGAAGCACTGTTCGATCCGGTTCGGGGCACCGTCCGGAATTTCCTCGATGTCGAGCCCATGCAGGCCTGGGGCAAGGTGGCGCTGCAATCGGCCCGCGGCAAGCAGCTCGAGGTGCAGATCAACGTGATGGGACGGGTGGAGATCTGCGTGCCCGCCGGTGCGACGGGCGGTCCCGGCCTTGCGTACGGAGCGTGTCTCTGAGAGGAGTCTGATGGTGAAGAACGCCTGCCGGAACGTACTACGCCGACGCCTTCGGGGCCTTACCCTGGTCGAGTTGATGATCGGCATCCTGATCGGCCTGTTGCTGCTGACAGCGGTCATTGCCGTGTATCTGGGGTCGGTCCGCGCCAGCAACGCGACGCTGGCCATGGCGAAACTCAACCAGGAAGTCCGCACGGTTACCGAGATCGTCGCAAGCGAACTCCAGCGCTCGGGATTTCGCAGCGCGGACACCGCGCTGTCCCAGGTCGGGAACCCGTTCGCCAGCCTCGAGCTGGCAGACGGCGGCAGCTGCATCCGGTACCGCTACAACCGCGGCATGACCGCCGAGGAGAGCCTCGGTTTCCGCTGGCACCCGGACCTGAACGGCGTCGGCGTAATCGAGATGGAGACCCGACCTCAGGTCGCCACCTGCGACAGCTGGGTCCTGGAGCCCCACGGATTTCTTACCGATCCCTGGCAGACGCATGTGACCGAGTTTCACCTCCGCACCATCGATCCGACGCACGAGTCCCGCTGCTTCACCGGCTCACGCTGTTTCAACCTGAACCGCCGCGACGAGAGCGATGAGACGCAGACGCTGGACGACTGGTCCTGGCTGCCGCCGGACGCCTATGCGTTCCCCTGCGACTTTGCCGCGATCGACGGTGAGATCCTGGCCGAGCAGGGGGACCTTCTTGTCGAGCATCGCGAACTGCTGCTGACCGTCGTCGCGCAGTCGGCGCGCTATCCCGACCTGCAGACCGGGTTGACGACTTCGATCTGTATCCAGAACAACCGTCGCTGCCGCTGGGACAGCGAGCAGGGCTGCACCTCGGACTGATGCCATGCCCCGCCACCCACAACCGAAGTCGAGCGAAATGGCCATGAATCGAACACAAGGCACGGACCGTCGCGGCTGGAACACGGGCGCGGCCACTTTGGTGATCACCGTCATGCTGCTCTTCGCGATGTCGCTGTTCGTCGTGTACACCGGGCATACCGTGTCAGTCGAAAAGAAAGTGACCGCGAACCAGCAGCGCGAAATGCAGGCCTTCAACTCCGCCCAGGCCGGCATCGACTATTTCGTTGCGCTGGTGGAGCTGGATCAGGTCGACCGCATTACCGGCGCGATCCTGGACACGGCCCCGCCGGTGCCCGGCAACGTGACCGGGGCCGCTTGCACGGCCGGCGGTGCCCTGCCTCAGTTCGTGCTCGCGTCGCAGCGCCCGGTGCAGAACACCTATGCGGTCGACTCCCTGGGGTTCAGTGACGACTGTATCGGGGAGCGCCGAATCCGTGTCAGCGTTTCGGGTGGAGGCATCGGTTTGCGCAGCACGCCTTCCTACCCGCTCATCGCCCGCGGCAACGTGACGGGCGGAGGGTCGGCGCACAACATCATGAATCCCGAAGCCAACCTGACCATCTGGACGGGCGCCGACCACGATCCGGCCAACAGCCACACGCTGATTTCGAACCCAAGCGACCCCTGCGATTACACCAACTCGGGGATCCTGCTGCAGAGCTGTCGTCCCACGGGCAACAGCCCGGGCCAGTTGATGAACGATCAGGGCCTGAGCGTGATCGCGAACGATCCGAACCTGGGCGCCCTTACGGCCGACCAGTACTTCCTCAATTTCTTCGGCAAGACGCACGCGCAGCTGCTCGCCGATGGCAACGTCGAGTCGATCTCGTCCGGAGACTTCGTCGCCGCGGTGGCGGGTCCACTGGAAGGCGGGGCCTACAGCGTGGACGGGTCACTCTCGCTGCAGGGCGGCACCGTGGGTTGCAGCGGCGGCCTCCAGCCGAACCAGGAATGTGGCCGCGGCGATCACCAGGATCTGACCGTGAGCCCATCGCTCGTGATCGTGGATGGCGATCTGGATATCGCGGGTAACCCGGCGGCCTACGGGGTCGTGTACGTCCGCGGCGATCTCGTCGTCAATGGCACGCTGCGGATGTTTGGTTCCTTGATCGTCGAGGGGCAGGTCACCGGGAACGGCAATGTCGACATCTACTACGACTCGTCCGTGATCGAGGGGGTTTCCTTGGATACGGCCGCGGCCATCATCGTGCCCGGCACCTGGCGCGACTGGCGTGAAGACTGATCGAAAAAGCACGAGCAATGGCAAGGCGTCGCCGCGCCCAAGCCGGGAAGAATGAGCCATGCAGACAAAGATGAAAGCATCCGGTTTTACCCAGCGCACCTTTGGCGGGTTCACCCTGATCGAAGTGCTTGTGGCCGTCGTGGTACTGGCGGTTGGCCTGATCGTTCTGGCCAACTTTCAGGGTAGCCTGACGCGTAGCAGTGGCGAGACGAAGGCGCGCAACGAGGCGATCGCGCTGGCCCAACAGCAGATCGCGCACTTTCGCAGCATGGACGTTGCACAACTCCAGCCCGACAGCGTCGAGATCACGGGGAGACTGGCCACCTACACGGTCGAATGGACGTTCGAAGATCTCACCGGCATTGCCGGCGACGTGATGCAGCTTGCGAACATCCAGGTCGGTTGGGACACCCCCAGCGGTCAGCGCGAGGTGGTTACGTTGGTCTCGTATATTGCGCAAGGGTCTTTTGCCGGCAGTATCGATCCCGGCTCGGGGGGCGGCGAGTTCAGCCCTCCGCTGGTGGCTCCACCCACCGGCGGCGCCAGCCTGTTGCAGCTTTCCCAGGAAGAAATCGAGCAGTTGCAGTTGGAACATGGCTCGGTCGACGAGCCCACGCCCGGCGTCATTCGCGTGACCGACGCGTCCAAGGGCAACGTCTACATCATCGACACGAACACGGGCGAGACGATCCTGGTGTATTCCCCGCATGTCCCATCGACGATCTCCGGATCCCTCTATATCCGGGATAACGTCGGCGGGACCGCGCTCGACGTGCTCGTGGAGTCCACGGCGCTTGCGCTCTGCATCCGGACCACGCCACAGGCGGAGAGCGCGAACTACTCGGTGAGCGATTACATCTGTTACATGGCGTCGTCGAGTTCGGCCGAGCCCTACACGACCTTCGGGTGGTACGGAAACCTCGGGATTCTGCACCCGACCGCAGCCAATCAGGACGGCGTCTGTGTGGGCGCGGCCTCGCCGGATCCCGCAACGGCCATGCCCAGCCCGTTCCGGCGCTACCGTGGGTACGAGTACCGGTACGAGGAGGACGGCAGCCCCGTGACCGGCGAGGACGGCATGCCGATCCTGTTCCCCATCGGCCTGTCGGACGGGCACTCCATCGAGGGGCATCATTTCCTGGTGGCGAACATCGGCAACAATCCCGGCCCGGGCGACTGCATTGCCGAAATGACCCGGGAGCCGTTCACGGTGCTCGGCGTAACACACCCGTTCCACGAAAACCCCGCGGATTTCTACTGCTTCACCGAGCTTTGCCCCGGAATCCAGACGGTCGAAGGGCCTGCGGGTTGCCCGAACATCGGTAACGTCTGTGACTCGGCCGGTGAGCCCTATAACGGCCTGGTCTACATCGGCTACTACCAGGACGGGTTCATCTTCACGACCACGAACGACGAAGGCACCGCCAATTGGGATACGGCGCTGAGCACCTGCGGGGGCAAGGGAAACGGCTGGTTCCAGGGCAACGTAAACGAGGTCACGCAGTTCCTGTTCGAGAACCGCGAACCCATCGGCGGGTTCGGCACCGGCAACTACTGGACCCGCGATCAGGCCGCCGGCAATCGCCGCTGGTTCGTCGAGTTCGTGGAGGGCAATCCCGGTACGCAGAACGCGAACACGGTCAGCCCGTTCCGGTGTCTGTACCAGGTGCCCTGAACCCCGGCGCACGGCCTGCGTAGTCGGCAGGCCGGATTCGGTCGAGAGAGGCAATCAAGGTGGGTGTCCCGGAGTTCACCGATCCCAGCGCTCGCCGGTTTTCGGGCCTAGGCTGCGCGGGGTTCGACTTCACGTTGTACGCGGGCGGCAGACTGGACCTGTGCTCTGCGCAGTTCGTATTCCGTTTGCAGGTTAAGCCAGTAGCGCTCGCTGGTACCAAAATAGCGGGCCAGTCTCAGGGCGGTGTCGGCCGTTACACCGCGCCGCTCGCGAACGATGTCATTCATGCGCGTCGTCGGCACGTGCAGAGCCCCCGCCAACGCATTGACGCTCATACCCAGGGGCGCGAGATACTCCTCCCGGAGAATTTCGCCCGGATGAATGGGGCGCATGCCGTTGGTGCTCGTCATTATTTGTCTCCTCAATGGTAATCCACGATCTCCACACCCTCGGGTCCGTCGGGTGTCCAGCGGAAGCAGAGTCGCCACTGGTCGTTGATCCGAATGCTGTGTTCGCCCTCCCGATCCCCCGCGAGCGCTTCCAGGCGGTTCCCTGGAGGCGCCTTGAGATCCGAGAGTTTTTCCGCCACATGCAGTTGTATGAGCTTGCGTTCTGCCACCGCCTTGAGAGAGGACCACCGGCGGGCCTTTCCCGTCTCGAACAGCGCCTGCGTGTCCTTGCAGCGGAAGCTTCTGATCATGAGCGTGATTTTATACCGTTTAACGGTAAGCGGCAAACTCGGTCACTGTTCCCAGTAAAGCGATTGTTCACATCGACCTGGGCGATGTGTCCTGCAGATAGATTGCCCAAGAAGTGGGTGTCCTGGAGTTACTTTACTTCACTGTCCCCGGAATCGAATTGCTGGCGATTATGGTTCCTCGCGCAGGCGCCCTTCCACATACTTGTGGAGGATGCTGGATACCAGGGTCTGGTAGGGAATCCCCTCGGCCAGCGCCTTCTTCTGTAATCCCCGGAGGTCCCGCGAAGACAGGCGGATGTTGATCCGTGCATCCTTGCGGAAGACCGCTTCCGCGTAATCCTGGTGCCGCTTCTGCAAATCCGCACGGTCAGGCGAGCGTTTCAGCTTTCCGGCCTCAAAGGCTTCAAGAATCTGCTGCTCTTCGTTGTCCAGTCTGCTCATTCGGCACCTCCCAGGTAGGCTTTGGTCGCCCTGCGACTCGGAATAATGGTCTTCAGAAACACTTCCTCCTCCGATTCCACGAACGGTACGAGGTAGGCATACCCTTCCACATCGATCACGTGAATCTTCTGTCCCGGATAGCGTTCCTGATTCGGGTGTTCCAGGGTGTCCAGGATCCCGCCGGCCATCATGTGGTAGACGATATCCTCGAATGAAACCTGCCTGTCGCGCTGGAGCTGCTTGTTCTTCTCGGGGTTCCAGGAAATCGGTTTCATGGCCCACCGGATGCATAATGTGTGCTTATTGTACTCCAATCGGCCAATGAGTACCTGTCCCCGGAATTTCCCACGGGGAGATGGGGGCCTGGCGGGACCGGGTCATGCAGGACTCCTTCCGTGGAATCTGGTTTGGCCAAAGGCTGCTGCGCCGGCGGCCGGTGTTCAAGAAAAGTGGGTGTCCCGGAGTGGCCTCTAAACATGACGAACCGGTCCTGGGTAACGGGCGACGAGCGGGTCATGGGTGGCAAGCAAAGTGGGTGTCCCGGAGCTCTTGAAGTTCTTGCCTGTCGTCACGACAACTCGTCTTCTAGCGCCTGCTCGATCGCCTCGCGGATCAGACGCTGATAGGGAATCCCTCGTGTCTGTGCCTTGGCCTTCACGGCTCGGAGCAGTGCTTCGGGCAAGCGCATGTTGACGCGGGCCGTCTTCTTCTCGAATTCGAAGTGCGCCGGGCGAAAATGGGAGAGATCGTAGCGCGTCAAGTCGGCCTGATCGACAAAGCGCTCCGCTTCTTCATCGGTCTTGAGCGGGGGAAGTGCGGGCCGTCTCTCGTTGTCGTTCATAGTGTTCGATCTCCTTACGGTGCATGAACCGAGCGCTGATCGGGCGAATCCGAACCTTCTGCCCGCCTGGCCGCAGGGTAAATGCAATGAGCATTAAACGCCCATCATCACTCGACCCGATGGCCAGGAACCGCTGTTCAACGGTCGAATGCGCCGGATCCGGATAGACGGCCGGCAAATTGCTGAACATCGCTTCGATCTGTGCCTTCCCAACCCCGTGTTTCGCGCACTTGGGCCAGTTGCCCTCATCCCACTCGAATCCAGCGACCCGGATGTTCAGCATGCGATAAGCCTACCCGTTTGTACATACATTCGCGAGCAGGATCACGTGCAACGGCATTCGACAACGGCGTGTGCATCGTGCCCAGCCGGGAAAGGCGCGGCGCACGTGGCGGGCGCCGAAGTGGTACCAGGGAGTGGCGTCGAGGGAGACGAGGGTGGATCGCGGCTGGGTCATGCGGGACTCCTTCCATGGAATCTGGGCTGATTGAAATCTACCTCGGCGGTGGCCGGCGTTCAAGCAATGTGGGTGTCCTGGAGAGCCGCGCCAAGGGCGGCCGAAAGCTTCAAACCAAGTCTTCCATGTCTACCGCCAGGGTGCGTGACAATGCCTGCAATACCCGCACAGTAGGGCGTTTCTTGCTCGCTTCGATCTGCGAGATGTAGGACTTGCCGACCCCCGCAGCGTCGGCGAGCTGCTGCTGGGTCAGGCCGCGATACTCCCGCCAGATCCGCAGCGGATGGGTTTCGGCAGTGAGCAGTCGTTCGGCCAAATCGGCAGGCACGATCTCGCCCTCGCCCCGGTCGATCTCCGCCATGGCTTGGTCGTAGGCCCGGATATCCTCCATGTCCTCGGCCAGCGCCAGCAATCGGTGGTAGGTCTCGATGGGCACGACTGCGTACTCCGGCTGCCCGTCGCGCTCGATGATCTGTACCTGAGCCCTCATTTGTAGATGTCTCCTCTTGAACCCGCATCAACCACCAGAATGATCATCGCGTTGTCGTCTTTGTGGTAGATCACGCGCCACTTGCCCACCCGGAGTCTGAACCCGTCTCTACCTTGAAGTGCCTTGATGTCGAGTTTGTCTGTCTCCGTGTCATCGGCCAGCTGCCTCAGTGCCTCCTGAATACGCTGACGCGCTTCCGCCGGCAGTTTCATCAGTGCCTTGAGCGCCGCTTTCCTGTAACGGAGTTCATGCATGATTCAGTGTATCCTCAAGTTTACCAATGGGCAACATCTCTCGGTGGTCATCATTTGGCGTGTGAGCTACAATGTAGCCCACATAAGTTTCCACGGAGAATGCCGCCATGTCCGCTAATGCCGTCGTACGAGCACGAATCGACGAGAAGACCAAAGAAGAGGCAACGGTCGTTCTGGCGGCGATGGGGCTCACCGTATCGGATGCTTTCCGGATCATGTTGACTCGGGTTGCGCGCGAGAAGGCTCTGCCCTTCGAACCCCTGGTGCCGAACGAGGAGACGATCGAAGCGATGAAGGAGGCCCGTCGCGGGGGCTTGAAGTCCGCCGCTGGCGTCGAGGAGTTGATGGCGGACCTGCATGCGGACGATTGAGTACACCAGCCAGTTCAAGCGTGATTTCAAGCGCGTGCGGAAAGGCCCTCACCGCCGAGCGCTGGAGGCCGATTTCGCGGGCCTCATCAAGGCCTTGGCGATGGACACATCGCTTTCAGCCAAGCACCGCGACCACGCGCTCACCGGTGACTGGAGCGACCATCGCGATTGTCACATCAAGCCCGATTTGGTCCTGATCTATCGCAAACCAGCGGAAAACGTCCTGCAACTGGTTCGGCTCGGGTCGCATAGTGATCTCGGGTTGTGAAGGTAGACGGTCCTGCCAATCCGGGCGA
>JAABSC010000025.1 GCA_011390565.1 Thioalkalivibrio paradoxus
CTAAGCCAGTTCTAACGAAAGCTTCCTTCCCCAAGGCCGAAAGGGGACTGGTTCCTGTTTATGTCCCTGTGTATCCGCGCATCGTCAATCTCAGGATCATCAGGGAGGGTCAGGAGGAGGTGCGTGAGGGGCCACTGGAACAGTGATTGCCATCGCCCACGAAAGCGGGCCGCGCGCCCTGACCTCGCGCAAATTATTTCACCCCAACCAACTGGAGCAGCGCGGCATTCTTGTCGGGGTCGTCCGGGTAGTCATGGGAGAAGCGGTTAGGGATCGTCCGAAGCCGCTGCCACTGCTCACTGATTTCCAGACGGCTTCGTCGTCCAGAGTGGCGAGCTGGCTGCCCGCCAGTGGAAGCTTGTCTTCCAGGGAGGCCATGGCATGCCTCAGATGATGGGCGTGCCGCTGACACTGTCGCCAGGCATCTGCCAGCTGCTGTGCTGTCAGGCGCATCGAAATCTCCTGAACGGTTTGGCATAACAGCAGCTTAGCGCAGGCCCGGAACGCCTCACGCCGGCCCTTCCCCGGGAAGGATCCATCCACGTGGAACCGCTGCCCGTTCACGCGCCGGAGCGCGCTTGTCCCGCTTGCTCATGGCCCACACGGCTACAGCCCTGGGCTAACCGGGTCAACGGATTTCCAGGGTGCGGGGTCAGGTATCACCTGCCCGCATGCCGCGCCACGAAGAGTTGGCTTGTGAGACCGCTTCCGCCCGAGGTCTTTGCTGCAGCCGGCCGGTGCTCGTATGCTCTCGGCATCCACTCTCCTGGACCGACGTGAGGTAGCCATGCTTCTCGATGAATTGCGCGACAGGAAGGCTGAAATCAGTGCGCTGGGTGAGCGCTACGGTGCCCGCCGCATCCGCGTGTTTGGATCGGTCGCGCGCGGCGAAGAGGGCCCCGACAGCGACGTGGATTTTCTGGTCGACTTTTCTCGTGGCTACGACCTGTTTGCACAACGGCTGCCTCTTACGGAGGATCTGTCCGATTTGCTTCAGAGGCGCGTGGAGGTGGTGCCGGAACACGAACTGAATCGCCACATCCGGGAGCGCGTCCTCGAGGAGGCCGTAGCGTTGTGAACAAACCGTGGGAACCCTACGCTCTGCACGTTCTCGATGCGATCGCCAAGATTCGCCGAATCAGGTCGCGTGGGGATATCGCCGAGGATGACATCCTCTACGATGCTGCCCTGCGCAATCTTCAGACGCTGGCCGAAGCAACCCAGCAGCTTCCGGATCGACAGAAGGCGCTCTGTCCCGACATCCCCTGGCGCCAGATCAGCGGCTTTCGCAACATCCTGGTCCACAACTACCTGGGCGAAATCGATCCGCTGACGATCGCCTCCGTGGTCGACACACACCTTCCCGCATTGGAGGATTGTATTCGAACCATGCTGCAGGAGGCCGACCCACGCTCCTCCGGATGATCCGTGCTGCGAGCTTGAGCCTTTTCGGGGACAGTACACCGATATCGCTTTGGTGCCGATTACGGCGCTGGGGGACACGCAGCGCGCACTTGGGGGCGAACACGAGTCCATCAATCCGCCCCTTATGCAGCTTGTTTCAACAAAGGCGACGGAGGAAATAAGAATAAATCCCTCCGTCGCCTTTTTGAGTCTCCTTTTTGGGCTGAACATTGACCTCTTGCAAGGTTTTCGATATTTTATTCGACATCAAATGATCTATGTGATGTAGGAAGACACATCGACATGGCTTATGGGGCAGAGGAGATAGCGGAACGGCTCCGAGCCGCACGCGCAGCCAGCGGGCTGAGCCAACGCGAGTTGAGCGCGTTGGCGGGTATCCCGCAGGCGCAGATTTCCCGCATCGAGGCGGGCACCGTCGATCTGCGCCTCTCCAGCCTCGTCGCGCTGGCGCATGCCCTGGACCTCGAGCTGGCGCTCGTCCCGCGCAAGGCGGTTCCCGCTGTCCGGGCTCTGACCCGGGAGGCGCTCCGCAACAAGGCCGTTCACGATCCCGATGCTGAAGTCGACGAGGGCGGCGCCCGCCCCGCGTACTCGTTGGACGACGACCACGATGCCTGATGTCGCCGTCCTCACGGTCCACCTTCACGGCGAGCCGATCGGCACTCTGACCCATCTCGGCGGCGAGCGATCGGTCTTCTCGTTCCATGACGCCTATATCGAAAGCGACGACAGGCCCACTCTGAGCCTGAATTTCAAGGATCGCTTCGGTGACCTGATCACCGAGTTCCGGCCGACCAAGCGGAAGCTCGCGCCGTTCTTCTCCAACCTGCTGCCCGAAGGGCCGCTGCGCCGCTACCTCTCGGAGCTTGCCGGCATTCATGAGCAGCGGGAGTTCTTCCTTCTCTGGGTACTGGGTCGCGACCTGCCCGGTGCCGTCACGGTCGCGCCCGCCGACAGCGAGGCGTGGCCGTCCGCCGGCCCTCTTGGTGAAATCCGCCATGCGTCCACGGCAAACACCCACGAGAACGCCTTGCGGTTCTCTCTGGCCGGCGTACAGCTCAAGTTCTCGGCGGTCGCCGACGCGACCGGTGGCCTGACGATTCCCGCGAGTGGCGTCGGGGGCGGGTGGATCGTGAAGCTTCCCTCACAGCAGTATCGGGGCGTGCCGGAAAACGAGTTCTCGATGATGACGCTGGCCCGAATGATCGGGATCAACGTTCCCGCGATCGACCTGGTGGATGTCAAAGCAATCGGCAATCTGCCCTCGGGAGTCGATCGCCTGGGAGACAAGGCCTTTGTCATCGAGCGCTTCGACCGGCGCGATGACGGCGCCTCCGTGCATATCGAGGACTTTGCCCAGGTGTACGGCGTCTACCCCGAAGACAAGTACAAGAAGGCAAGCTATCGCAATATCGCCTCGGTGATCGCCACGGAGTCGGATCATGCCGATGTCGCCGAGTTCATCCGGCGCCTGACCTTCAACACGCTCATCGGCAACGGGGACATGCACCTGAAAAACTGGTCGCTCATCTACACCGACCAACGGCGCGCCAGGCTCTCTCCGGCCTATGACTTCGTCTCAACCATCCCCTACATTCCCGGCGATCAGGCGGCACTGAATTTCAGTCGCACGCGGCGATTTGATGGATTCACCGAAGATGAACTCTCCCATCTCGCCGCCAGGGCGGCACTGCCGCGCAAGCTCGTCACGGATACGGCGCGCGAGACGGTCGAACTCTTCGTGGAACGTTGGCAAAAGGAAAAGGCGCATCTCCCGATGGGCGCAGATGTCGTCGAGGCTGTGGATCGGCACCTTGAAACCCTGCCTATTGTCGGGGCGACGAATGCGTGAAAAGACAGCAAAGCCGTGTCTCTGCCCCCCGTGCCGGCTTCAGGCTGAAGCGCGACAATCGGTGCCGGCGATACAGGTCTACTGTCCCCGGAAAATCAGCCCGTTGGCTCAACGCTCAGAATCAGCGGCCGCATTTAGCGGTCAACTGAACTCCCTTGTTAGACATTGCATCAGCTCAATTCACTTGTAATACCATGTAACTGATGACAACATACCGCAGCAATTTACCCGCGGTAACCAATATAAGAAACCACAGCAAACGAACCCGTAAAACACCTGCTATAACGGTTAATGGGTCACCAATTACTGGAACCCAAGCAAATAACAAGGCAAACGTCCCGTACTTAATAAAGCGCTGTTCTGCTCGCAGGAAATCGTCTTCCGACATCCTTAACCACTTTTTTACCACTACCAAGCTAGCCCAGTAACCTAAGGCATAGTTCGTCAGTGAACCCAACACATTTCCTACTGTTGCTGTGATCACCAGCGTGGTGGGTGGCAAATCACTCAGCAATAAAGCACTTAAGACAACTTCCGAACTTAAAGGTAAAATCGTCGCGGCCAAAAATGCAGCGATGAAAAGACCAACATGTCCTAGTTCTGAAAAATAATCCATTTATGCTTAAAGCCAAGCTCAGTGCGCCTGGGCACCGACGGGTGTCTCTTCCGCTCCGCAACGTCGGCGCTTGCGATTTGGTCTTTCGCGCCGTCGGACAACAGAACCACGCGCGGACTGGGGATCATGGCCCGTCCGACTCCTGCATCCACGCCGAAATGTCTCGCTGCCCATGCAGAATGCGCCAGACGTCGATGTGGTCGGCGCGTTCGACGTAAAAGACGAGGTGGGGGTAATGCGGGAGGTGCCAATGACGCAGGCCCGGCAAGTTGACTGCGTGGGCGTAGCGGGGTGAGCCGGTGGCGGGATGGCGGCTGATGTGGGCGTAGGCCTGCTGCAAGGCGTCGATGAAGCCGAGTGCTGCCGATTCGGCACCCTCGGCGAGGTAGAAACCGACCGCGTCTAGGACGTCCCGTTGTGCTTGCTCGCGCGGGACGCCGGGCTTGACGCTCATCCTGCCCGTCAGGCCTTGCGGCTGGGCTTGCCACCCGCCCCGGCGGTACCGCGTACATGCTCACGCAAGCCGTCAAAGTACGCCTGGTTCACCGGTGCGGAGGGCGCCGACGATGCACCGGTGAGCAACAGGTTGCGCAGCTGCAAGCGATCCTGATCACGCCGGATCAGCTCGCGCACGTACTCGCTGCTGGTACCGTAGCCGCGATGGCTGACCTGCTCATCAACGAAGGCCTTGAGGCTTTCGGGCAGCGAAATGTTCATCGTGCTCATGGCCCGAGTCTAGGTCGCCTTGGCAAAATTTGGCAAGGGTCGAGGTTGCCCGACTGCCCGCGCCTGGCAGGCCCCACGCTCGCCTCGGCAACATGATCTGGTTGTCTGGGGCGCTGAAAAAATGCAGATCCGCGCTGCCACTGCGGAATATGCGGCGGTAATCGGCACGGTCACGTATCGTCCGGCCATGGCCGAGCCCAACCCGTCCGCACCGTCGCTGTTGCTGCTCTCCGGCGGAATCGAGAGCGCCGCATTGCTGTACCAGCTCCGACAGCAGGCGGAGCCAGCGCAGGCCCTTTGGGTCGACTATGGCCAGCGCAACGCCCGGCACGAACGGGAAGCGGCGCGGTACCTGGCTGAAGACTGCGGCACCCCGCTGCAGACCATGGATCTTTCCGGACTGCGTGCCAATTTCACTCGGGCTTCCGAGTGGGTGAGCCACGTGCCGCTGCCGCAACGCAATCTGGCTGTGCTTGCCCTTGCCGTGAATCTGGCCCAGCACCTCGGGGCCCGGCGCATCCTGCTTGCACTGAATCGCGATGACCGGAAACATGGCCCCGGGAGCCGGCCCGAGTTCCTGCATGCCTTCACGAACCTGGTGGAAACCCTGGTGCCCGGTCTGCAGGTTGTGGCGCCGCTGCACGACCTGGAAAAATCGGAGGTGATCCGCGCCGCTGCATCCACCGGCATCGATTGGACCCGCACCTGGAGTTGCCTGCTCGATCACCCCCGACATTGTGGCCGTTGCCCGCAGTGCGAGGCGCGCCGGGCGGCCTTCGTCGCCGCCGGCATTGCCGATCCCACGGACTATCTCCACGCCTCGTGAGACCTTTTCCGGGGACAGCACGCCCGTTTTCTCCGAGGCGAGCAGCAAAGAAAACGAGTGTGCTGTCCCCGGAAAACACGCCGGATTTGCCGTGCCACGATGACACGCTACACACGCGTTACGGGTTGATCCCGAGAATACAAGCGGAGATCCGCTCTTCCGGCGGTGGCATGACCGGAAAAGACGCGAAGCGCTCGACAATCTGCGGTCCCAGCGTCGCTTCCTCCTTCTTGAGATCGTCCCGGATGTCCTTCAGAAGGAGTGGACGGCGGCGCTTCTGCTTCAGCCGCCCGTACCAAACGGGGCGGATCAGGTCCAGCCAGCGGCTCGCCACATCATCCCAATTCGGTTGAGCTTCATCGCCCCGCTTCCGCAGTGCCCGCAGGATGGCCTCATAGCGCCCCAGGGCCAACTGATCTTGCTTCTGAGCGGCCACGTGGGCGAAGTGGTCAACGACTTCACTCATTTCGTCCAACGCCCGCTGCTTGCGGCGAGGCAGCAGAGAACGCTCCGCATCTCCCAACCGCTGGACGAAACGGACCAACAGTTCAGCACTCGCGGGACTTAGCGGCAGCTCGTTCAAATCTGCCGACAAACGGGTCCGCAGTTCGTCGCAAATGGCCGCGAGTTCGGTGAGTGGGGTACCCGAGAGCCTCCCAAACAGCACCCAATGCGGCGCTCGGAAGCTCCCGCCGGCCAGGCTGAAGAATGCCCACGGCGAACCCGAACGTACGATGCTCACTCGTGAAAGCACGCGCGCATTGACGTGGCGATAGGACTCGTATGTCTCCGGTTCAACCAGCGCACTGTCCCCACTCACCAGTCGTCGAACCGGTTCAAACGCATCACGGATGCCATCCCATTCCACCGGCTCCTGCGTTTGCGCGTACTCGTTGATGACCTCCTCGGTGGCCACCGGACGCGAGCTCGCCTCGAGCATCTCGGCAGGCAGAGGCATGTTCGCACCCAGCAGGCTTTCGACGGTTTCATAGCGCTCGACGAATCGCTCATCGGAAGCGAGCGCATACTGCGGCGCATCCTGAGGCCACCAGACCTCGATGCTGGCGTGGGGGCTGTCCATGCGATCCACACGCCCTGCCCGCTGCTCGGCGATGCGCACCACGCTCGGCATGTCGAGGTGGACCATGCAGGATGCCTGCTGCAGGTTGACCCCCTCCGCCAGGCTGTCCGAGCACAGACCGATGATTCCTTTCTCCGCAGAGCCCCACTGAAACGCGTTCAGCAGGCGCCCACGATCCGACGTAGCGTCACCCGTCGCGATAAGAACGTCTCGATCAGGTTGCTGCGCTTGGATATGACGCCGAATCACCGCCAGGGTGATCGGGCTACGATCGAAAGCGAGCAACAGGGCATGCCGACCTGAGAGCTCGACCAGCTTCGAAGCCTTGGCCTTTTCGCGACCGTCGCTCATCTCGCGCACGCATTCGTAGATCCGTGCGTAGATCTGGCGATCGTGGTGGCATGCTGCCTCATGTTCGACGGGGTCGGCGAGCCACCTGGGCAGCGGGACAGACAGCCCGTTCCGGGGTAGGCTTCCGCCAATGCGTTCCAGAGTCGCCAGCATGTTCCCTGTTGGGCTGGCCTTTTGGAAATCCTCCAGAGCGAAATCCTCGGTCGCCTGCCGCGTGCCCACGACATGCTCGGCCAGAGCCGGACGCGACGAACGCAGCAACGCCATGATCATGTAACGTGCGATCTTCTTTGCCGAAACCAGGCGGCCCTGCAGGAAACTCTCCTCACTGCGGCCCTGCCGCCGCAGGAACTCCGGCATCTCGATGGGCCGCTGGAAGTGGGTCACCGCGTACAGCTGATCGGCGAGGTCCCGGATCTCCGCCGCGAGCGCACAGTCTTTCTCAGATTCGTTTAGCCGGTAGGTGCGCGGGCTGTGCGACGGAAAACGACAGGTGCGGCCAGCGTTGTCTCGGTATTCGTCTGGCTCCCGATCGATCAGCACATTGAGCATGCGCTTGGTCCTGCGCACGGTGAACTTCTGAATCTCAGTGCGCAGCAGGCCGGTCTCTTGCTCGTCGAGGGAGCGGTGGATGTCGCGCACTCCAAGCATCTTCTGGAATGCGGCCAGGGTGGACGGCTCGAGGTTGTCGGCTCCCAGCATGTCCGCGATGCGCAGAAGGTCCACCACGCTCCGATTGATCGGGGTCGCGGTGAAGAGGAGCACGTGATCCGCCATGTTGCGGAGGAGATTCTGCGTTCGATTGGACTTTACGCTCAGAAAGTTGTGGCCTTCGTCGACGCACAGGATCTGGGCGCGGCGCAACGCATCGATGGTCATGTGATGCCGTTTGCTACGCGCGTGACTGAGCATGCCGTGCGAATAGGTGTCGAGCGGCGCGTTCGCAAGCGTTGCCGCACGCTGCCAGTGTTCCTCCACGGCGGGTGGGCAGACCATCAGTGCTCTGCCCTTGCGCAAGCGGCCGGATCCGGCGATGTGGTCCAGTATCGCGCGCACAAGGTGCGATCCCATCAGCGTCTTGCCGGAGCCGGTTGCGTCGGCAACCAGAACGCTGCCATGGCGCGAGAGCACGTAGAGTGCCTGGGCGATCCCCTGGCGCTGCGAGGGCCATAATTGCGCGTCTCCGGGAAAATAAGCGGCCTCCAGGAAATCCTGCGCCCAGTCACCCTCCAGCAATTCGGCGGAGGCCCGAGCAAGGGCCTCGCGCCACGAAACGACGCGGAGGAGCCTGTCCAGCAGTGCAATCAGTTCGTCATTGTATTCCCGCCCTAAAGACCAATAGTTCTCGGCAATTTCCCGCAGTTCGGCATAGCGTTTCGGTTCGTGAACCCGGTCGAAGCGCGCGTTGGCCTCCAGTTGAGACTTGAAGCCCGATTGCGTGAAGTTGCTTGACCCCACCGTCGCCGCCGAATCAGCAACGTAAATCTTGGCATGCAGCCGACGATACCGATCCGAAAGATAACGTGCCCGCACCTGGCCACTCTTCAGACGTTCGATGCACTGGATCAGCTTCGCGCTGAGAACCATCGAGATTCCACGCTCGAGCCAATACCGCTCAACTTCTCTTGGAAAGCTGTAACCGTGTACCTCGAAACTCTCTCGGCGCGACGGAAACGGTTCGAATCCGAGCAGCAGACGCAGGTGGCCGTCCTCGGGCGTTTCGGCAATGAAATCGATCAGGTGATCCAACGCAGCGTACCCGGTAACAATCAACGGCTCCTGCGATGCGCGAAGATCTTCCAGAACCCGAGCGCCCACCTGCCGGCGATCCACATTGAGGGGAAAGCGAGCGGCGTCGGGCCAGTCCAGCCGGTGCGCCTGCGAATCGACAGGAGTCTCTTCCGCAAAGAGGTCCAGACTGGGATTGTCTTTGGCGTCCCGCGTCAACTGGCACGTCCTCTGTCCACCGAAGCAGCTCGAATACGCTGATCAAGATCCGGCGGCGCAAAATAGACGAAGGCCCGCCCGCGCTTGCGCTGCTCGAGCAAGTCAGTCTCGGTCAGACGCAGCAGGTCCATACGCGCGGTCTGGGGGGTGATCCGGTGCGAGCGACGGTGGCTTTCCACGGTGTAGTCGTGCCCGGGATGCCGCAACGCGTGGCTGAGCAATGCAATCTGGCGGTGGTTCAGCGTCTCAGACAGGCTTGGTGAGTGGCGCAACAGGTTTTCGGCACTGCGCTGCTCGGCGGCCTTGCGGCCCAGATAGTCGTAGAGGGCCTCGATGCCTCGCTGGATCACGTCGAGCTGGTGCAGGATGAAATAGGTCGTGTCGTTGGCATCCGTCTCGGTGTGGAGATAGGCGCGGCTGTAACGCGCGGGGGCCTGTTTCAACAGACGCGAGATCGAGACGTACTCAAGGAGCCAGTAACCGGAGCGGGCGATGCTCCAGTAGAAGAGTGCGCGTGCGGTGCGTCCGTTGCCATCCACGAATGGGTGATCGTAGCCGAGCATGAAGTGGAGCAGAATCGCTCGGATCACCGGGTGCACGAAGGACTCCACATCCCCCTTCCGGTTGGCAAAGTCGCACAAGGCCCGCAGTCGCTTCGGCAGGCTCGCTGCATCGGGAGGGTCGTGCAGCACGTTCACATGCTGGGCATCGACCACCTGCACGCGCTCGCCCGCTTTGCGCAAACGGCCGGCCGCGGTCGGGTCGTCCAGCGTGTCGGCGGTCACGATACGGTGCACTTCCAGGATGTGCTGAGGCGTGAGCGGTGTATCGCCCAGTTCGCGGATCCACTCCATCGCCTGGAAGTTGTTCAGGATCATGCGCTCGCTTCGGTCACGCGGCTTGCGCCCGGAGCGCAGCATCGCCTTGGCGTCCTCTCGGGTGGTGGCCGCGCCTTCCAACTGGCTTGAGGTGATGGCCTCCTCGATCAGGGAGCTGACCAGATAGCGGTCCCGGTCCTCGCCGGAGACGATGGGCACATCCATGGTCAGGCTGCCCGCGGCCCGGCGGTCGATGGAGTGCAGCGCCTTCAGCACCGGGTCGGGCATGCCAAACTGGATCGAGGACCCGTGCTTGTCCCGAAACGGCAACGGGCGCAGGAGCCCCTGCCGCGCCAACTTGATTCCTGCCCACCACCCCTCGTGGCTCATCCCCTCGGGCGGACTGCGATGGCGGAGGTCATCCCAGTGCAGGTAGCGCCCTGCTACCAGCGGCTGGGCCGCCTGCAACGCAGTTTCCGGCGAGTCACGCAACAGATCGCGCAGGACCTGTTGCAATGGCGGAGGAGTGAGGGGCATTTTCATCGCATGACAGTTTACTGCTAATTCTTGTTCAATTAGCAATTCATTAGCCGCTCGGAGCCGCCGCCTTTTCGGGGACAGTAAACCGATTTCTTCCCAAGCCTCGCTTGGGCCTTTTCCGGGGACAGTACACCCGTTTTCTCCGAGGCTCGCCTCGGCGGCATGATCCGGTCGTCTGCCGGATCTGAAAAAATGCACGATGAGCGGGTCGAGCCGGGTTTCTGCCCCCGCGTGCCGGTGATATAGGTGTACTGTCCCCGGAAAGAAGGAGGTCGTCGAGTGACGCTGAAGGTCCAGCCCGCCGCGGAGTATTGGTTCGAGGAGCGTTGCCACATCACCGAGTGGTGGAATACGCCGGCCGATGCCGCGGTGTCGGTTGCCCGTGCCCGCGTGGAGCCCGGCGTGACCACCCGGCTGCACCGCCTCGAGGGCGTGACCGAGCGCTATGTGATCCTCGAGGGGACGGGCTGCGCCGAGGTGGCGGGAGCGGCGCCGCTGGAAGTCGGTGCAGGCGACGTCGTCGTGGTGCCGCCGGGTGCGTCGCAGCGAATCCGCAACGTCGGCGCTTGCGATCTCGTCTTTCTCGCCGTCTGCACCCCGCGGTTCACCCGCGAGGCCTACGAGGACATCGACCCAGACCCCATGTGACGCGAAGCCCGAGAACCGGAGGCGACCTTCGAGAGATGGCGGCAGGAGACGGGGCAAACTTTCATCGCTCCGTCCCCTTTTTTCTTACGTAGCATCACGTACTGCTGGGCAGGTGCTGGGGCGGTAGCCTGAAAGCGGAGGATACCGTGATGAACAAGACCCTGAAGTTATGGCCCGGCCGTTCCCGGGTTCTGCTGGCTGCGGCGATGCTGCTCGTCCCGACTCTCGTTCTCTTCGGGGGGTGGGGCTACGCGAAAGCGCAGACGATGAACGGCTTCGATCTCTCCCAAGCGGCAGTGCCGCTGTCCGAGATTCACCGGGGAGGGCCGCCTCGAGACGGCATCCCCGCGCTGAACGATCCGGAGTTTCTGCAAGCCGGGGATGCGCCTTGGCTGCGTGACGAGGACCGTGTCCTGGGCGTGTACCGAAACGGAATCGCGAAGGCCTATCCGCTCGGAATCATGAACTACCACGAGGTCGTCAACGACGTCTTTGCCGAGGAGCCCATCGCGGTGACCTATTGCCCGCTGTGTTTCTCGGGCGTCGCCTTTCGGGCGCAGGAGCGGGACGGTGCCCGGCTGATGCTGGGCGTGTCCGGGCTCCTCTACAACTCGGATGTGTTGCTCTACGACCGGCGTACCGAGTCGCTCTGGTCGCAGATCGCGGCGCGGGCGATCAGCGGGCCCCGTCGTGGCGAGACGCTGGAGACCATTCCGATCGCGAACACGACCTGGGCCGCCTGGCGGGCGGAACACCCGGAGAGCCTCGTGCTGTCCAGGAACACGGCGCATTCGCGCAACTACGATCGGGACCCCTATGCCGAATACGCCGAGGACGAGGCGCTGATGTTTCCGGTCCGATTCCGGATGCATGGCCAGCATCCGAAAACGCCGGTTCTGGGCGTACGCGTTGGCGAACTGGCACGCGCCTATCCGTTTTCCGCGTTTCCCGAGACGGGCCGGCACCGCATCGAAGATGAGCTTGGCGGCGAGTCCGTTACGATCCTGATCGATGCGGACGCCCAGTCGGGCCGCGTCCTCGATGCCCAGGGTGAGGAAATCCCAAGCCTGATCGTCTTCTGGTTCGCCTGGTT
>JAABSC010000026.1 GCA_011390565.1 Thioalkalivibrio paradoxus
CTACCCGAACGCTGCGAGATCCCGGCTCTCCGCTTCGCTCCGGCCGGGATGACGGAGTGGGGCACATCACCCGGCCGCCACCCCGGACCTGATCCGGCCGCCACCCGGGACCTGATCCGGCCGACAGGGGGACGTCACCCCGGACTTGATCCGGGGTCCATGCAGCGCACGAGCAAACCTTGGGTGCTGACGCCTACCCGAACGCTGCGAGATCCCGGCTCTCCGCTTCGCTCCGGCCGGGATGACAGATTGGGCGCTCCGGTCGGGATGACGAATGGGCGACGCTCCGGTCGGGTGACGCGGGGGGCGATGTTGCGCGGTCGGTTAGCGAGTCTCGGGAACGCTGTACGTCAGGTCGAAGGCGCTTCCGCCAACGCCGTATGCAGCCGCTGCAGCATCGCCTTCAGGATCTTCGGGTTGCCGGCGACGACATCGCCGCGGCGGAACACGTCGGGTTTGCCCTCGAAGTCGCTGACCAGGCCGCCGGCTTCCTGCACCAGCAGAACACCCGCGGCCATGTCCCAGTCGCGCAGGCTCATTTCCCAGAAGCCGTCGAAGCGCCCTGCCGCTACGTACGCCAGATCCAGCGCGGCGGACCCCGGGCGGCGCACGCCGGCGGTGTCCTCGATCAGCGCGCGCAGTGTGCGCAGGTACCGGTCCAGGTTCTGCGTGTCGCGGAACGGGATGCCGGTGCCGAGCAGCGCTCCGTGCAGGTCCGGGCGATCCGCCACGCGGATCCGGCGATCGTTCAGGAACGCACCGCTGCCCCGTGTGGCGGTGAACAGCTCCTCGCGCAGGGGGTCGTACACGACGCCCTGTTCCAGGCGTCCGCGGTGCTTCAGCGCGATCGAGATCGACACATGCGGCATGCCATGCAGGAAATTCGTCGTGCCGTCGAGCGGGTCGATCACCCAGACGAAGTCGTTTCCCTCGGTATGGCCGCCTTCTTCCGCCAGAATCCCGTGATCAGGATAGGCATGGCGCAGGATCTGGACGATGGTCTGCTCGGCCTGCAGGTCCACCTCGCTGGCGTAATCATTGCGGGATTTCTCCCGCACATTGAGGTTCTCGGTGCGGTCCCAGGCCCGGGTGATCACGCGACCCGCGGCGCGCGCAGCCTTCACGGCAGTATTCAGCATGGGATGCATGGGAGGACTCCTGGACGACCCGAACCGGGTTGCGAACGATACACAACGTGCGGGAGGAGGGAAAGCCGTCCGGGTTCCACCCGCTCGGCCGCATGGGCTCCATTCCCGGCTTGATAAACCCTTCCGACAGGACTCTGTCTTTATCGAAAGGCCCGTCACCGGTACCCTTGGCTTCCGTTCGTTCCCTGGCATCTGCCCCCATGAGCGCTGAGCGCATTCGCGAGATTCCCTATAACTACACTTCGTTCTCCGATCGGGAGATCGTCGTTCGTTTTCTCGGGTCGGACACCTGGGATCTGCTGAACGAACTGCGGGGCGAGCGGCGGACGGGGGTGTCCGCGCGCATGCTTTTCGAGGTGCTCGGCGATCTCTGGGTGGTCTCGCGCAACCCGTATATTCAGGATGACCTGCTCGGGGACCGGAAACGTCGGCAGTCCCTGATCGACGCGATGCGGCACCGGATCGAGCAGATCGTCGTGCGGGCCGCGGGGAATGACAAGGCGTTGCAGCTTGCACGGCAGGCGGAGCGCGCCGTCGGCGCGTTCGCGCAGGAGTTCCGGGATACGGCTAGCCTGCGTGAGCGCGTGCGCAAGCGCCTTTCCGCTCTCACCCATCGGGACAACATTCAGTTCGGGGGGCTCGCCCGCGTCTCGCACGTGACCGACGCGACCGACTGGCGCGTGGAACTGCCGTTCGTCGTGCTTACGCCGGACTCCGAGGCCGAGATGGGGCGGCTGGTTGCGGCCTGCATCGAACTGGGACTGACGGTGATCCCGCGCGGCGGCGGCACGGGCTACACCGGCAGCGCGGTCCCGCTGACGCCGCGCGCGGCGGTGATCAACACCGAGAAGCTCGAGGCGATGGGGCCGGTGGTGCAAAGACGCCTGCCGGGCGTCGACCGCGACGTGGCCACCGTCCATGTCGAAGCCGGTGTGGTCACGCGCCGCGTCTCGGAACTCGCCGGCGAGAACGGTCTGGTCTTCGCGGTCGACCCGACCTCACAGGATGCGTCGACCATCGGTGGCAACATCGCGATGAACGCCGGCGGCAAGAAGGCCGTGCTGTGGGGTACCGCGCTCGACAACCTCGCCTCGTGGCGCATGGTCACGCCGCAGGCCGACTGGATCCTCGTCGAGCGGCTGGATCACAACCTCGGCAAGATTCACGATGCCGAGCAGGTCCGCTTCCGGATCAGCCATTTCGGCCCTGACGGCAGCACCCCACGCGGCGAACCCGAGGTGCTGGAGCTGCCCGGCCCTGCATTCCGCAAGGCCGGCCTGGGCAAGGACGTGACCGACAAGGCGCTGATGGGCCTTCCCGGCATCCAGAAGGAGGGCTGCGACGGTCTGATCACCTCGGCCGAGTTCATCCTGCACCGCATGCCGGACTTCGTACGCACCGTGTGCCTCGAGTTCTACGGCAGCGACCTGCACGAAGCGGTGCCGGCGATTGTCGAGATCAAGAACGCGACGGATGCCGATCCCGACGTGCTGCTTGCGGGCCTCGAGCACCTCGACGAACGCTACGTGAAGGCGGTGAAGTACACGCCCAAGGGCGCGCGCGGCGAATCCCCGAAAATGGTGCTGATCGCCGACATCGTCTCCGACGACGAGGATGCGCTGGCCCGGCGCGCGGCTGCGATGGTGCGTTCCGCAAACGCCCGCAACGGCGACGGCTTCATCGCGGTGAGTCCGGTGGCCCGCAAGCGCTTCTGGGCGGACCGAGCCCGCACCGCCGCGATCGCCGCACACACCAACGCGTTCAAGATCAACGAGGACGTGGTGATCCCGCTCGAGCGGCTCGCGGAGTACACCGAGGGCATCGAGACGCTGAACGTGCGTGAATCGCTGAAGAACAAGCGCAGGATGGTCGACGAAATGCTCGTCTGCCTGCGCGGTGAACATCCGGAACTGCGCGAGCTTCTCGGCGAACACGGCAGCGAGGGCGAGCAGTGGTTCGCGGCCAAGCGCGAGCGCGCGGTGGAGGTGTTGGAGGCGGTGCACGCGCGCTGGGCCGCGATCGACGATCATTTTCTCAGTAGCGCCACCGACTGTGACGCGTGGCTGGACGATACCGCCCGCGCTGACCTGCGACCCGGCGACCGCCTGATCGACCTCCTCCTGCGGCGCAGCCTGCGCATCTCGTACCGGCGCGAGGTCGAGCGGCCGTTGTTCGAGATCTTCGACGGGCACCAGCTGGAATCGGTGCGCAAGCGCATCACCGCGATCCACGACCGCGTCCTGACCAGCCGCCTGTTCATCGCGCTGCACATGCACGCCGGCGACGGCAACGTGCACACCAACATCCCGGTGAACTCGAACGACTACCCGATGATGCAGTCGGCCGAGCGGCTGGTCGAGGCGGTGATGAAGCTCGCACGTGACCTCGGCGGCGTGATCTCCGGCGAGCACGGCATCGGCATCACCAAGATGCAGTTCCTGGAGCCTGAGCGGATCGAGGCGTTCACCGAATATAAGCGCAAGGCGGACCCGAACGGCGTCTTCAACGCCGGCAAGCTGCTGTATGGCTCCGGCCTCGCAAATGCCTACACGCCGTCGCTCCGCCTGGTCGAACAGGAGGCGCTGATCCTCGAGGAAAGCGAACTCGGCGCACTGAACGAGGAGATCAAGGACTGCCTGCGCTGCGGTAAGTGCAAGCCGGTCTGCAACACCCACGTGCCGCGCGCGAACCTCCTGTACTCGCCGCGCAACAAGATCCTCGCGACCGGGCTGATCGTCGAGGCCTTCCTGTACGAGGAGCAGACCCGGCGCGGGTTGTCGCTGCAGCATTTCGAGGAGATGAACGACGTCGCGGATCACTGCACGATCTGCCACAAGTGCCTGAACCCGTGCCCGGTGAACATCGACTTCGGCGAAGTGACGATGCACATGCGCGCGATTTTGAAGAACCGGGGTCAGCGCCACTTCAAGCCGGCCACCGCGGCGTCGATGGCCTTCCTGAACGTGAAGGATCCCACCACCATCAAGGTGATGCGCAAGGGCATGATTCAGTGGGGCTACGCCGCGCAGCGCCTGGGTCACGCGACCTTCCGCCGGCTGAAGTTGCTGAACGAGCAGAAGCCCCCGGGCGCGACCACCGGCAAAATGACGATTCCGGCGCAGGTCATCCACTTCGTGAAGAAGCCGATGCCCGCCGGGCTTCCGGCGCAGACCACCCGCGCGATGCTGGGTCTGGAGGACGCCGGCTACGTGCCGGTGCTGCGCGACCCGGTCAAGACCGACATCGACTCGGAGGCCGTGTTCTACTTCCCCGGCTGCGGCTCCGAGCGCCTGTTCAGCCAGGTCGGGCTGGCGACGCTGGCGATGCTCTACGAGGTCGGTGCGCAGACCGTGCTGCCGCCGGGCTACCTCTGCTGCGGCTATCCGCAGCTCGGCAACGGCGACACCGCCAAGGGAAAGGCGATCACCACCGAGAACCGCGTGCTGTTCCATCGCGTGGCGAACACGCTGAACTACCTCGACATCAAGACCGTGGTCGTCTCCTGCGGCACCTGCATGGACCAGATGCTGAAGTACGAATTCGACCGCATCTTCCCCGGTTGCCGCCTGCTCGACATCCACGAATACCTGATGGAGAAGGGCGTGAAGACCGAGGGCGTGCCCGGCGTGCAGTACCTCTACCACGACCCCTGCCATTCGCCGATGAAGACCCACGCCCCGACGACAGTCGCGAACGAACTGCTGGGCCAGCCGGTGCTGCCGTCCGATCGCTGTTGCGGCGAGGCCGGCACCTTCGCGATCAGCCGCCCGGACATCGCCAGCCAGGTCCGCTTCCGCAAGCAGGAAGAACTGCACAAGGGCATCCGCGCGCTGACCGGCGACGACCGCGTGCAGGACGGCAACGTGAAGATCCTCACCAGCTGCCCGGCGTGCCAGCAGGGGCTGTCCCGCTACCGGGAGGACACGGGACTGGACACGGATTACATCGTCGTCGAGCTCGCGAACCGGGTGCTGGGTGACAACTGGCAGTCCGATTTCGTCCAGCGGGCGAGGGCGGGGGGGATCGAGAAGGTTCTGCTGTAGCGAAGAGAGGTCGCTCCCTCGGGCGACAGCACTCATTGCACGAGTTTGGGGTGATACGATCCACTCTGATCAGGATTGCCGAGGCGAAGCGCGGGTCGCCAGTTGCGTTGCTGTCGCTTGGGCAAGAGCGATGTGGCCTCAAGTTCACATGGCGCCCGGCCACCAATCCTGAAGCAGTACGAAGGCAGCGATTCACGCGGAGTTCGAATGCAGAAGGGAAACAATATCCTGCTTACCGGGGGCGCGGGCTACATCGGGTCACACACGGCCGTGGTCCTTGCCGATGCGGGTTACGGTGTAACGCTCTACGATAACTTCTCGAATAGCAGTCGCTCCGTGATTCAGAACCTGCAAACCATCACGGGGCAGCGATTCAATCTGGTTGAAGGCGATGTTCGCGATACGGCCACACTTGAACGGGCGCTGCGCGAGCATGACATCGAGGCGGTGATTCATTTCGCCGGGTTGAAGGCGGTCGGTGAATCGGTCGAAAAGCCTGTCGAGTACTTCGACAACAATGTCGTGGGTACCGTGAGCCTGCTCAAGGCCATGCATTGTGCTGGAATCAGAAATCTCGTGTTCAGCAGCAGCGCCACTGTGTACGGCCAACCGCACTATCTCCCCATCGATGAATCCCACCCTACGTCGGCAACCAACCCCTATGGACGAACCAAGCTGCACATAGAGGAATTACTGGCCGACCTTGCGCGCTCGGATAGTTCGCAGCGCATCCTGTGTCTGCGGTACTTCAATCCGGTGGGGGCACATGAAAGCGGACTGATTGGCGAGGATCCCAATGATATCCCCAATAATCTGATGCCCTATATCGCTCGCGTGGCGAGTGGACGTCTGCCTCATCTGAACGTCTTCGGGGATGATTACGACACCCCGGATGGTACCGGCGTACGTGACTACATCCATGTGATGGATCTTGCGGACGGCCACCTTGCCGGGTTGATGCACCTCCAGAAGAGTACCGGGTGGCAGGCTATCAATCTGGGCACAGGAAAGGGCTTCAGCGTGCTCGAGATGGTCCGCGCGTTCGAACAGGCATGCGGGCGGCCCATTCCATATCAGATTACCGATCGGAGAGCCGGTGACATCGCGACCTGCTACGCCAAGGCCGACAAGGCGTGGCAGCATCTTGGCTGGCGTGCAGAGAGGACGCTGGAAGAAATGTGCACCAGCGCCTGGAGATTCACGCAACGCGCGGTCTCCAGTGCCTGAGAGGAGTCTCCGGATCGGGGTCTACAGGCGAAGGCGCACATCGACTACAATCCCAATGCTTTCCATTCGTCAAGTTCACTCGACGCATCGGGGAGTTGCCTGTTGGCGATCGGCTTACGCCATGGCTGACTCAGCTTTCCGGCCTTTGATTGGCAAGCGTTGGCCTTCCGTGTTTCGTCTCGCTGGGTGGGCCATTTAGCCAGGTTGGCTGAGCCCGCTCCGAGGAGCCTTCATGTCCGCACCTTTCAGACTCGAGCCACAAGGTAAGGAACCTGCGCCGGATTGCCGAAGGCCGGGCTCTGATACGGGTCATGCTAGCCGGTTTGGCGGAGCGAAGACTGCGATTGGGTTGAACGTCTGAGAGGGTTTGCAATGAAGGAACAGGTAAACCGCGTATGTGAGTTCCTCGATCACCATGTTACGCGACGTTTCGCTGGACCCGCTCCCCTGAATGAGGACGAGGGGGAGGTACTGCCGTTCCTTTTTCACCGTCTTTTCACCGAAGAAGAACTCAACGAGGATATCTACGTGCACGAGCGCGTGACGGTTCCTCTTTTTGATCGTTTCGTGGGTCATTGCCGCGCGCTGGGCTATGGGTTCATCACGCCGTCCGAGGTGCTTCGTGGCCAGCACGTCGGAAAGCGATCGGTGATGGTCACCTTCGATGACGGATACGCGGATAATCTTCGTGCCCTGCCCATCCTGGAACGGCACGACGCCAAAGCTACATTTTTCCTCTCGCCAGCGCATATTTCCGAGCACCGCAGGTTTTGGTGGGATGCGCTCCATGCCCAGGGTATTCACTCCTTTTCGGAATACCAGGAAATGCCTTTTGACGAAGCGAGGTCCCGCATCGAGGGGCGCTGGCCCGGGGGGTTCCAGCCGGCTGGCGAGTTGGATCGCGCGATGTCGTTAGATGAGTTCAAGACCCTGGCGGCATCCGACCGCGTCGAGATCGGCCATCACTCGTTCAACCACACCGTACTCGCGGGACGGGACAGGGAATATGTCAAGGCAGAGATCGAGCAGACGAACGCGTTCTTTCAACGCCATCTCGGTTTCAAGCCGGAGGCCATCGCCTATCCCAATGGCGTGTATACGGACACATTGGTCGATCTATGTGTTGAGCAGGGATTGAGGGTCGGACTTACCTGCGATTTCAGGTCCGAGCGCTTGTCGCGCAATCCGGGCGCGGAGCGGCTGATGAGGCTTGGGCGGGTGATGGTATCGGGAACAAGACCGTTACTTCCGCAGATCACGGCCGCCACGTTGCAGCCCTCGTTAAAACGAGGCGTCTATGGCCTCAAGCGGGCTCTACGCTGAATGGGTACGCCCGGAAACACGGTCGAGGCTCCGGTGGGCGAATCGGAATCCCGCGTGGCTCCCCTGCTCAGCATCATCGTCCCGATCTACAACTCCGAGGCGACACTCGCATCCTGCGTCGATTCCATTCTGTCGCAGCCATTTCGCGACTTCGAGTTGATCCTTGTGGACGACGGCTCTACGGATGGCTCTTCAGCGCTGTGTGAAATGTACCGCGTCCAGGATGGGCGGATACGCTATGTTCGACGCGAAAATGGCGGGCTGTCCGCTGCGAGAAACTCAGGTCTGTCGGTAGCCGGCGGCAGCTACGTATCATTCGTCGACAGCGATGACGAGGTTTACCCGGAATTCTATGCCGCTGCGTTCGATGGTCTTCTGGGCCGCGACTTTGACCTTTTCATGGTGGGAATGGACCGGTTTAAAGGGGAATGGAAGTTCAGGGAAGTAGACCAGAAACGCTTATCGAAGGATGAGCTATATGAACTTTTCCTGACCACCAACTACGTTGGCCTCAGTGCCTGCAACAAGATCTTTCGGCGCCAGATTTTGAGTGAGAACAGTCTGGAATTCCGGGCTGTGCGCTTTGCCGAGGATCTCGTGTTCATTTCAGAGTTTGCCCCACACGCCCGCCGGGTCGTTTTCGACCCCAGACCTCTGTATTCCTACAAAGAACATCCCGCCTCGATGACCAACAAGGCGAAAACCACCCAACTCATGGACGACCGCGACTTCGAGATCCTCAATGCTCTGGATTTGACGTCTGCAATCTATGCGCATCAGCAAAACGACCATGCTTCGTCGTGCTTTCGCGTTCGGGCGGCCCGTTCCGCACTGCGCCTCCTCGTCCTGATGTACCTGGCCCGCGCATACCGTGCAGAGGAGTTCCGGGGCGTACGGTCTTACCTCCGGGAAGGTACAAGGGATTTCCTCGTGGCTCGACACCAGCGCCTTCCGCTGAAAGCGGTCGTTCTTGCCTTACGCTTTGTACCATCATCGCTTGTCGCATGGGTATTGAAACGACGTTCCGAGCCAGCATCGGTCCAACAATAGCGCTCATGAAGATGCAGTAACTACCGTGGATGACTTGCCCGATTCCGAGGGGGCGCAAAGAACCGTACCGGACATCTCCAGATTCCCGCTGCTCGCTCCAGGCTAATTTCAACTTGTGCGAAACTCAGCGGTTGCTAATTGAAAAAACGTTCTCGCGTCGAAAAACAAAATCACGCGATTCCAGGCTGACCGCTCGTAAAAAAGAATTACTGCTGGCCGACCTCGGAAGCATCCAATCGTGCAGCTCTATGATTAAGAGGTAACAATCCGTGAGCCAGCCCGTGTTTTTCACAAAAAGATCGCGTTCAAACCCTTCGATGTCGATTTTAACCATGAATAATTCGGTATTGGATTCTTCACCCAGAAGCTGATTGATTGTAACGAATTGAAGACCGCCGGTCTGTGCGGTACGCTTAACCTGAAAGGCATTAGAGCTCGCATCCGAATTGGTAATCTCGGCAAATCCTGCCTCCGCGCCAACTGCAGCCAATCTCAAATCCACATTAGACAGATTCGCACAATGCTTTTTTGCCATTTCAATGTTGGATTTATCGGGCTCAACAGCAACGATTTTCGCCGCTGGGTAGCATTGAGCAAAATACCGGGAAGCAAGCCCGATGTTGGCGCCGCAATCGATTATCAAAGGGGTCTTCCCCCGAGCCACCATGTCGTGGTATTTGCCGGAAATATCGGTGGCGCGGGCCAAGAAACTGATATCGTAGTCACTCTTGGTGTAGATTTCGTCTGCCGTTTGTGAATCCGCAAAGCCTCTTGAATAAAGATAAAAAAATCGGCCTTTGCGTTTATCAAGAAAAAATATCTTTCCCCGTACGAAAGGCGTGAGCCTCAGATAGGCTTGGGATTGTCGTAGCAGGCAATTAAAAAAGTGGTATATAAATTTCAGGTAATGCAGCGAATATTGTTTGAGCAATTTCTTCGACCTCTTATCTAGCCGCAGTCAAAATGGACTCTCGCATCAGGCGGCTCTCGCCCTCAGGCGATTTTTTTCAGCCCCCAACCAAAGAGGAAAGCCAAACCGTCTCCTCCGATGGATGCGATACGCATAAAGATCCCCAATCCCGCTGCAGCAGCGGGGCCTACTATCGGCGACAGCAGGATTACCATCATCGCCTCACGAACGCCCAAGCCGCCTGGCGCACCCGGCATAACATAGCCGGCTACCCAGGCGGCTGTGAAAAGAAATGTGAGGCTAATCACATCACCATCCTCGATCCCGAAAAGCAGCTGCGCCTGCATCTTTAAAAGGAGCCCGAAAATAAAGAAGCAAAGCAAAAACCCCATTCCCAAAGCAAGGCCGGTTCGGAATCTAGGGACATTGATCAATCCACCACGCGATATTTTATTCGCCAATCCAGGCAGGGCGCGATTGATCAGCGGAATGAAAATCCAGGGGAGAGATGCCAAAAAAAACCCAAGCGCCAGGAGAAAGGGAAGATTAATAATGATCTTTTCGTTCAAGCCAGGAAGATCGACAAAATACATCAGGGCGACAGCGCCCATTCCCATACCAAGGGATAATAACCATAAGGTGGAGATTAACAAACTGTTTATGACCATCCCCATGGGGACGCCGGCTGCTGTGGTCAGAGTGGCCACGCCAACAAAATGTCCGACATTGCCCGGAAGGTATTTGGCAATTTGGGAAATGGTTGTGACCTGAATGGCCTGAAGCATGGGGAGGTGGGCCCCTTGATCATGCAGCAGTATGCCCCACATCACCCCACCTAAAACGGCGACGACTAGCATGCCGAGCAAAGACAAAACGAGTGCGGCAGCAGTATTTCGGTCCCAGCGAATCGCCCGCAATTCGTCGAGATTGCGCCAGACCTCGATTAAGAAAAAAACGCTCGCTAGCAGGACAATCAGGAGTGCGATCCAACGGGCGTACCGTTGCCAGTTGATTCCCGTGGGTTGGTTAGCTTCCTTCGAATCAGACATTTTGATGACCTTTAACGGAGGTGGGTCGCCCAAGCGTCAAAGGTAGCCAGCGATTAATGAAATGAACCAAGGGAAACGTTA